>JBAYTY010000028.1:0-99216 GCA_041675385.1 Candidatus Obscuribacterales bacterium | reverse complement strand
GGAACATATCGAATACCGGAATTACACACACAAAACACTACACTAAGCATGCATGCTCTCGGTAACACTTTAAATGAGGCAACGGTTTGATCTCGGTAACATTCTTTGTGAGGCAACACGTTTTCGAAAAAATCTTCCCTTTTTGGAAAAGCATATGGCACATGAATTAGCAAAAGCTTTGAAGCAAAAACGAGCCATTGATTTATTTCAATTTTCAAATACTAGCGCTCAATTTCTAAATACTAGCGCTCAAGAGTCGACGCAGGCGGCCGGGGGCGAAGAGAATTAGCTCCCAGAGAGCAGCACTATAGCCATCAAGAACGGCTTCTTGCACTTTCTCTTCAAGCTGGCGCACAGTTACCATGACATCGATCAATTCAACTTTCGCCGCACCGCGGGCAATGGCCAAGCCAGCAGCGTGCATGCGCATTAGTGGCATCAGAAGGGCAAGGTGATGGAAGCCAGCAATAACACTGAGCTGGGCAAAGCCGCCGCCGAAATACCATTTGCCGAATACCCGCGAGTACAAGAAGCGAGTCAGTAGATCATCGATTTCTTTGCTCTCAGAGTCTTCTTTGCTCTCAGAATTTTCTTTAGCATTTTGTTCTGGCCAAGGGAAATTAGTTAGTTCTTCAAAGCTGTATGAGCGATTAACGACTTTGAACTTAGGTGATTTCAGTGCTAAATCAAGGGCAAAGGAGATGCCATTGAAGACCACATCTTTATTGAGATATTTGGCATCGTTGGGGAAATACAAAGCAAACAATCCGGCCAAAAATTTCTTATCTAAGCCTTTGGGCGGGGCAATAGTATCGGGCATCGGCGGCTTGTTTATGTCTTTAAACAAAGAGTCTGAAGCAGCAAAAATCCTCTCTTTCAAAGAAAGGTCTTCTCTGACTAGAGCCGCCAAAATTCCTTTCTCGTAGTCAAGATACTGCTCCCAGCTGATCGGTTTGTCGACAGTCAGCTTGACTGCATCCCAAATTACTGAGCGAGACGTGTAGAGGGTGTTGTAAACAGCGAACTTTTCTTTGAGAGTATCAATCTGTTCGGTCAGTGGCGTTCCCACATTGCCTAACACTGCATTGCTGCGGAAGCTTACAGTGAGATAAACTCCAGAAGGAGTGCTATTGAAAGAATAAGGGAAGAGTCCACAGATAAGAGGTTTGACGTGTTCGCCGCGAGTGGCGTGAATATGACAAAGCTTGTTGATCAAGAAAGGACAATGGCCATCGTCGGTGGGTCTGATGGCATGAGTATAAGTGGAGCTGTCGTTCTCTTTAGCACTGAGCATCCTGAACTGTCGGCTCCAATCAAATTGGGGCAGCTCTTTACTCCAATCAATGGCAGAGACGCGTTCATAATCATCTTGAGTCATGGGCACAGCCACGCCGTTACAGCAACGACCGCAGCCAGCACAGCTGTAGTTAATGCCTTCAGGAATATGCAAGATTTTGCCGTCTACATCAATCGTCTTGTGGCCAGTAGTGAGCGCCATTAATGATCCTTTTAAACGGTTCAACGGGAACTAACAGGAGTAAACAGGAGTAATAAGAGTTAGCTGAAGCTAACACTTATTAGTCTACCGCTTTGTCTATGATCCTTCTAATCCTTCTAATCCTTCTAATCATTCGGATCTTTCAAACCTAGGCGACCTAACTCATGACTCTTGCTGCACGCCTTATCCTGGCAGCGATGACTTGGCGCCCATTTGGTCTTGTATTTTCCATCCTGACTTGGTGCGCCGTTCTTTGAATAGACCTGACTATAGGTCTGGTTGTAGGCCTGTTGTCGCATTTGTTGTTGCATCTGCTGTCGCACCTGCTGCTGCGTCTGTTGTTGCGTCGGGGACTGCATCTCGGGGGCCGCCTCAGCCGCCTGCTTTACGGCTGACTTGAGAAACTCATGGGTGCTTACACTATTCGAGTTGCCAAACTGAACAATCGGGGCAGCAAACTTACTACTGTCAATAACTAAAGCGGGCAAAGTGGCAATTCCGTATTTTGCCTTCAGCCTATCGAGGGGCATGTTGAAAGCAGCATCGTCATGACGAAACTCGACTAGAACCGGCTCAAACTCTTTGTTGATTAGCTGATAGTCTCTAGCGTTCCAAAATGTATCTAAACGCATGTTGTCGCTGGCCGTACCAGCATTGTCAACAAAAGCAATCAGACGAGGCTTGCTTGTCAGTGGAGCTGAGGCCACGGCGAGAGGCAACCATGCAACTTTTCCCTTGGTTGGTGGCAGACGATGCCAGTGTTGAGCGTTGTAGAGATAATCAAGTAATTCACGCTTGTTTGTATAACCGACAAATTTAGGCGAATTACCGTTGAAGCCATGGCCATCATTTCGAACAAAGCCATTACGGTAACGACTGTTGTAGTTATAGTTGTAGCGGTCCCCACCTTCGAGCCCACGAGTATTATCTATAGCCGCCTCACTAAGATTGGCACTAGATTCAAGATCACTCGATGACATATCGGTCATATGGGCTGGCACTGTAAGCAACTGACAGGTAGAGGCATAACCATACTGATTGTGCACTTGCGTATAAAGCGCCGACTTTTGATTGTAGTTGCGAGTATTGAAATCAACTCTTACTGGAATAAAACTCTGATTGATTAAGTCAGCTACTTTTTGATCATGAAAGCCTTCGCCGTACATTTGCAAAGATGCATTATCGTGCCTCGCCAAAAAAGCGTACAAGATTGGCTTTTTCGTGCGCTTTGATTCGCTCAGGGCTTCGTCGCGGCAGCGCCACTGAATCGGGCTAGAGCCACTAAGACCATTAGTGAAGGGGTCTAACCATTCGTCAGCGAACTGATCACTAACGCTATAAACAGCAGAGATAGTTACAAGAATTGCCGCAGCTAAATAGAGCCCTTTGGGCTGATATCTAGTGCTCTTTGATTTAGTCGGCTGCATATGAAAACTCCCGATGAGTAAGCACCCAGATCGCACTCGACAAACAGAAAGTTATCAGAGTGAAGAGGGCAATAACCGGACCGTAGGCGAAATAGCTGCCAGTTAAGAATACCGACATTGGCACATAAGGAAACAATATTGCCGTAAAGAGATTCTCAATAATGCGGCCAAAATAAAGAGCAAAATTATTGTCGAAATGAAGAAAGCTGGTGAGTTGATAGACAGTGTGGGCGAAGGCACTGTACAAGACAAACATAAAGCCAAAACCAGCCAGCAATGCCAGATCTTTTAGCCCCGACACAAGCGATGATAGAAACACCAAAAATGCGGCCGTACCAAAACAAAGAATAATACGCTCAAGGCCGTTGCCGAGAAACTCAGGAGCCCACAAAAGTGCCGGACAATTAACGGCTGAAATAATGTGCTCACAAAAGACAGCCTCTACAGAACAAAGTGATGCGGCGAAGCCTACAGCAAACCATTTGCTTACAACATAGTTGGCGATAGTGATGGGCCTAGCTAGCACTAGGGCAATTGTGCCATTTTGCACCTCGCGACCGATCACTCCAGAAGCCCAGAGCAAGGTAAAGAAACTGGCCATCATCGGATGAGAAAGCATATCGGCGTTAAGCGCCTCAGGACTACCACAGCGCTGCAAAGTGAACATTACTATTGGGCCAAGAAACAGGAGGGTAAGCAAAATCACCCTGACTTTATTAGCCTTAAACTCCCGCCAAGTTGTGATACAAACGGCTCTATTCATGCGCTTCGCTCCTCTTGGCTAGAGTTTATAAAGAGGCGTTCCAGCCTAGTGTCTTCTGGTCTGACTTCGCTGATAGGAAAATTAGCAGTAACCAGTGCTTTGATGAGGTTAACGGTGGCCGCACTACCAGCAGTGCTGACACGGGCAAAATCAGAATTAATTTCAGTGATGGCCAAGCACTCTTTTTGTGCCACTCGACCAAAATCATCTTTACTAAGGGCAGTGGCAGAAGCCAGCCAGCGAATCAACAAGTGCTCTTCTTGCTCAACTTTCTCGTTCAGGTCTTCAACCCGACTAACCGTTCCAGACTTGATAAAGATGACACGGTCACAAACTTTTTCAATTTGATCCAACTGGTGAGAGTTAAGCAAAATCGTTAGACCATCCTCTTTGAGGGTCTTTAACAATTGGCGCACAATCAAAACCCCATGCGGGTCCATACCAGAAGCTGGCTCATCAAGCAGTAGATAGCGGGGATTGCCTACCAAAGCCTGGGCAAAGCCTAAGCGCTGCAGCATACCGCGCGAATATTTCTTTACTGCCACAGACCAGGTAGACGGGTGCAGCTCGACTTTTTCGAGCAAAGCCTCGCAATCGATCTTGCGCGTCGCTTCAGGCATTCCGGCCAATTCATGGTGGTATTGCATGTAGTCACGACCGGTCATCCAGCGGTCGAATGTCAGACGCTCTGGCAAGTACCCCAAAACCCTCCTGGTAACGAGAGCATCAGGAGCTTCACCGTCAACAAGAATTGAACCAGAGTCAACGTTCAAAAAGCCCATCAAGCAGCTGAGAAGGGTGGTTTTACCTGCGCCATTGGGGCCAACTAGGCCGAGGGCTTCTCCGGGCTTAACTTCTAATGAAAGATTGTTGAGGGCCTTAACTTTGCCCCCCTTGTAGGTCTTGGTGATGCCCGAAACGACAATGCCGGCAGGCTTCAGTTCTCCACCGGCGCAGCCAGCTACGCCGAGGCTGCCAACGGCAATAGCAGCTGGATTATTAGTAGCTGGCTTATTAGCAGCTGTATGACTAACAGCTGAACTATTAGTAGCCGGATCATTATTAGGGCCAGTGACTTCCTCGAGGGCGCGCATTCTCAAATACCTCAGCCTTACCCTAATTTGTACAGTTGTTTTCTAAATATTCCCTTGTCAACTCAAGCATAACCCAGGGAAAACCCCAGAATGGACCTTAGCAACACTTCTCAAATCGTTGGCAATTCTATATTTTCAGTAAGCTGGGCTTAAGTTTTAGCCCGTTGTGCTACAAATGCGTTAGATATTCTTCGCTTTGTTTCTCCTCGCTTTGTCTTTCCTAGATTTGATATTCCTCAGTTTAATTAGGTTCTTATGACCAGATCAACTTCGCGAACCTCACTTTTGCGCCTTGCCGTTATTCTCGCGCCCCTAACCTTGATGAGCCTTTTCACTCTAGGTACAGTCGAGGCTGTGGCGAAAAAACAGAAGGCAAATACAGCGCTGGAAGCCAAGAAAGCCTTGCAGGACAAAATCGACAAACGCAATGCGCAGCCAGTCAAACAAGACATATGCCAGACTGACTATTCCAAAGCTTTCTCATACATTATGCCGCCGGGATGGCAAGTCACACAAAACCCACTGTATCCGCACGACATTCTCGTCAGACAGAGCGGCGAAGGCAAGGCCAACATTGTTCTCGCTGACCGACCAGCCAAAGGTAGTCTCAGCAAAATGAGCCACGAAATGGTTGACGACCTGCCTAAGCAGTGCGACGATTTCAAGCTCATTAGCAATGAAATGATCAAACTGCCATCAGGGGCTAAATGTGCCAGACTGATGCATGCAGGCAAGCTGGGAGAAAGGGAGATCTGTCAGGTTAACTATCTGATGCCATACACTCGTGGACGGATATTGGTAGTCACGGGCACAGTGTTTAAAGGTGACCAAGAAGGCCTGGACACAGTAGAAAAGTTCACCTTCTCGATCACAATGAAGAAAAAGAAATTGTCTCTATGAATTCGCTCTCGCCAAGTCAACTATTTAGCGCTCGTACGGCACCACTATGGGTGGTGCTAGCCTTCATCATCGGCATGACCATTTACTCACTGATTGTCAAACTTGAAGCGGGCTCCGATCAATCAACCAGGGATCTAGCAAAGACTTTTCCACGCGCACGCTACGAAGCAGCCTACGAGCAGCGAAGCCCTATTGGTCTATCAATTTTATATGTCTACTCTGACGGCCAAGGCAAAGTTCGCCACGAATCAACTATGCCTCACAGCACCGCCGTTAGTGTCACCATCTACGACTTTCCTAAAAAGAAACGCTACTATCTGCAAGAGAGACAAAAAACTTACCTGACATCAGATTTAAACCAGCAAGGTCTAGAAGAATTCGACGAAGAAATGTTCAAGAGTCGCGATTCTGAAAATCTCGGAAAGAAAACCATTAACGGCATGCTTTGCCGCGGCTACCGCACTTTCTTAAACGGCGACAAGAACTCACAGGTTGAGTCTTGGTTCAACGACCGAACCGGCTGCTTGGTAGCGAGCATCGCCCCCAACCGCAAGAGCAGCACAATACTGACACGATATATTTCCCGCCAGCCAAAGGAAACGCTCTTCTCCGTCCCCCCGGGCTACAAGCAGTCAGCAACAGCTTTCTAAAGCAGCTATCGCCGCATATAAGCTCTTAGAAAAAAGCTCTCTAGAAAATAAGTCTCTAGAAGCCAGCGTCTTTGGGCAAGCTCTTCATCTGTTCTTCTATCAGCCTTTGTTGTTCTTGCTGCTGCTGGCGAATACGATCTTGCTCAGCTTTCTTCTCTTGCATCAGCATGTATGGTGTCATTTGAGCGCGCGCTGGTGGAGCTTCCGCATTGAGTTTTTCTTCTAGCAAGGCAATGCGAGTCTCTACTTGCTTAGAGCGCATCTCTTTATCGGGCGCATGATTTTTAGGGTCATCACTAAGTCGCACGAAACTTCTATACTCTTTAATTGCTGAAGAAATATGATTCTCGGATTCAAGTATCATAGCCAATTGCAAGTGCGCTTCTTTGTTGTCGTGATTGTATTCAAGACATTGGTGCCAATGATCAATAGCACCCTGGTGATTGCCCTTGGCCAACAAACAAATGCCAAGATCAAGGTGCAAGCGCTCATAGTTCAAGCCCTTGACTGTTTGATTTGTAGTCAGCATTTGATCAAGATACTTATACGCTTCCGTCCACTTTTTCATCTTCATGAGACATTCGCAAAAGCCAATCCAGCCATCAAAAAATGTCCATGGTGCGTCACCAAGGGAGCTGCGATAGTGATCACAAGCCGCAGAAAAATTACCTTTGGCATCCTCCATTTTGCCAGCCGCTACATGCGCTGCCCGATAGATCGGTGACTCGTAAGTGGCTCCAGCCAAAGCGAAGGCAACATATGGATGAGCATCATCGTAGCGTTGCAGAGCGGTAAGGGTCTCGACCATAGCAACATTACCCCAGCCATCGCCCGATACATTCTGGCTCAAATGTTTCTTCAAAGAATCATAGGCCTTAAGGTATTCGCCCTTAGCCAAATAGCACTTACCTAGATAGTAAAAAGCCTCAGGGGCATAGCCATTGCGAGCGAAATAGGTTGCTTGCAAAAGGGCATCAATGGCCAAATCGTAGTCGCCTTTTTCAAAAAGCTGTTTACCGAGCTTAGTATTCTTGAGGGCGGGGTCAGTAGTGTTTTTCTGACTATTCTTAGCCTCAGCTGGTAGAGGCAAACAACTTGAAATTACCAGCTCAGTGGATATTCCAGCTAAGACAAGTGTTGAGCCCAGCGGTAAAACTCCGGCTGGAACAATTTGAAGCAGTGCCAAAAAGGCAGGCGCAAATGCCAGTCTATATTTTGCTTTCAAGTCGATACCTTTAAAGTAGATCTTGCTCAAGTAGAATTTTCCTATCTATGCTGTCTTGCTATTGTTAACGCAGGTCCAAAAGCACTAAAAACTCAGTCTCATCAATTATCTTTATACCAAGTTCTTGGGCTTTCGCTACTTTAGAGCCCGGACTAGCCCCCACCACTACATAGTCAGTCTTCTTCGATACAGAAGAAGTGGCCTTTCCACCCCGCGCCTTAATCGCCTTCTCTGCTTCTAGACGCTCAAGCTTCTCGAGAGTGCCCGTCACAACAAAAGTCTTACCGGCTAGAGACTGGGGCAAAACAACTGCTTGCTTATCTTGATCGACTTCCATCTTCACGCCAAGCTCAGCAAGCTCAAAAATTAGTGCTCGGTTTTCTTCCTGGGCAAAGAACTCAATGACATTCTCCGCGATGACCGTGCCCACTCCTTCGATAGTACACATGTCTTCAAGAGTAGCCTTAGAAATAGCATCCATCGAATTAAAACGCTCGGCCAATAGCTCAGCTACAGAAGCACCCACGTGCCTAATTCCTAGAGCAAACATCAAAGCAGCTAACGGTCTTTGTTTGGAACTCTCTACAGCAGCCAGTATATTAGTAGCTGACTTCTTGCCCATGCGCTCCAAGGTTAAAAGCGACTCTTCCGTGAGGCGATAGAAGTCTGACTGCTTCTCGACCAAATGAGCTTTGACCATTTGCTCAATCAGCATCTCGCCAACACCGTCAATGTTCATCGCTTCCTTACCCACCCAGTGAATCATCCGCCTCACTTTCTGGGCCGGACAACCATGGACATTGAGACAGCGAAAGACTACTTCTTCGCCCACGCGAGCTAGGGCACTGCCGCAAGCTGGACACTCAGTAGGATAAACAAAAGCAGCACTGTCAGCTGGCCTCTTATCAAATTTGACACAGACAACTTCGGGAATAATCTCACCAGCTTTGCGCACCACCACAGTGTCACCGAGGCGCACGTCGAGGCGGGCAATCTGATCGGCGTTGTGTAAAGTAGCGCGCTTAACCGTAGTGCCAGCCAGGGTAACTGGGGTCAACCAGGCGGTCGGAGTAACTGCACCAGTGCGACCTACTTCAAAACAAATATCTTCCAGCTTAGTCTCAGCTTCTTCGGGCGGATACTTAAAGGCAATAGCCCAACGGGGGCTATGAGAGGTGTTGCCTAGCCTATCCCAAAGTTTACGGTCGTCGAGTTTGATCACCACACCATCAGTTTGATAGTCAAGCTCGTGACGCAAATCAGACCAATGGTCAACAAAGTCACGCACTTTATCTAGACCGCTGACTTTTTGCCGACTGGGCTCAACCGGCAAACCGAGAGCGGCGAGCAAGTTTAAATTTTCGGCCTGGCTTCTTGGTTGTTTAATTTGATCATCAATAACGTAAATGAAATAGGTCCAGAGAGAAAGTTTGCGAGCCGCAGTTTTACGTGGATCTTTCTGGCGCAATGAACCAGAGGCGGCATTGCGTGGATTAGCAAAAACCGCTTCATTTTCTTCACGCAAGGCATTGTTCAGTGTAGTGAAACTGCTTACCGGCATATAGACTTCGCCGCGCACTTCTATCAAAGCTGGTATGCGGCGCTCAGCTCCAGACGTAACAGCGGCATTAGCAGAGATATCACCAGCTATTTCAATTTCAATTGTGCCATCAGCTAAAACCGCAATAGGCTTAAGCTTCTGCGGCAAGCTCTTGATTGTCTTCAAATTGAGGGTAACGTCTTCGCCAACCTCGCCATTACCCCTGGTGGCACCCTTAACGAATACACCATTTTCGTAAGTGAGGGCAATAGAGAGGCCGTCTATTTTATGCTCGCAAACAAAATCGAATATTGTCTCTTTGTCTTCGATCTCTAGGCCACGCTCTAGGCGCTCTTGCCATTCTACTAAGTCATCTTTAGACATAGCATTAGCAAGACTGAGCATGGGTATGCGATGACGCACCGGAGTAAATTCGGTACTAGGTGAGACGCCGACCCTCTGAGTAGGGCTCTCTGGCACAATCAGCTCGGGGAAAGCTTGCTCTAGACTCTCCAACTCACGATAGAGAAGATCAAAATCAGCGTCGCTCAGCTCGGGCGCATCGAGGGCGTAATAGCAAAAGCGGTGATGCTCAACTTCATTTCGCAATTGCTCTATGCGCAAGCGAGCTCCCTCGATTTGACTGGCGTGGGAACTTTGAGAACCGGCGGTCTCAACCATTGAGTACTCCTTAGTTTTTTAGTCTAGCTCTAGCCTAGGTTTAATCTAGCTCTAGTCTAAATTTATTCTAGGCCAACGCGGCTGAGAATGACACAATCGCCTTGGGCAGTACCGGAACAAATTGCCGCAGCGCCGTATTTGGAACCGCGCCGCTCCATCTCCCGAGCCAGTGTCAACAAAATACGAGCACCGCTGGCACCAATTGGATGCCCAAGGGCAACGGCGCCACCATTGACGTTGACTTTGCTTTCGTCTATGCCCAGCATTTGCATTGACTTGAGAGCAACAGAAGCGAAAGCTTCATTGATTTCAAGCAGATCTAGATCTTTGACAGTCAAGCCCGCTTTTTTCAAAGCTTTCTCAGTAGAAAGAGCCGGCACTGTGGCCAAGTAAGGAACATCTTGGCCAATCGACGCATGGCTGACAATTTTGGCTAAAGGCTTAAGACCCAGTTCTTTTGCCTTATCAGCACTCATTACCAAAAGCATACAGGCACCATCATTAACACCAGGTGCATTGCCGGCAGTAATCGAGCCTTTGTCGACGAAGACTGGTTTGAGCTTAGCCAGCGCTTCAATAGTGGTGTCGGCGCGAGGAGATTCATCGCGATCGACTTTCTTGACTTGACCTTTGCCCGCTGCCACTTCAATAGGCAAAATTTCGCTGGCGAATGCACCAGAATCTATGGCTTTGACAGCCAGCTGATGACTGCGCAGCGCCCACTTATCTTGAGCTTCACGCCCAATACCAAACTCATCGGCAACCTTGGCACCGTGAACGGCCATGTGCACGTTAGCCACAGGACATTCCAAACCATCTGCCAACATGGCGTCTTTGAAGGCTACATGGCCCATGCGCTTACCAAATCGCGCAGAATTGGCCTCTACTAAATAAGGGGCCTGACTCATTGATTCCATGCCACCAGCCAAAATGATGTCGCCGTCGTTGGCACGAATACGCAGGTCAGCCAAAGTTACGGCTCTCATTCCTGAAGCACAAACTTTATTGACTGTGGTTGACTCGGTAGTATTTGGCAGACCGGCATCAAGCAAAGCTTGTCTCGACGGTATTTGACCACAACCAGCTTGCAACACTTGACCGATAATCACTTCATCAATAGTGCTTGGGTCAATTTTGTTGCGCGCTATCAACTCTTTAATCAAAGGGCTGGCTAGCTTCACAGCGCTTAGGTTGGCAAGGGCTCCGCCCATTTTGCCAAAAGGAGTACGCAGTCCATCAACAATCACGGTCTCTCTTGTACTAGTGGTCATGACACAGCCCTTTTTTATCTTGTTTGTCTTGTTCTTGGTAATTCCAACTAGTTAAATGTTACCGGCCCAAGCCGCCAAGGCCCCTCACCATAATCAAATGTTCCGCTTGCTGCCAGTGAAACTGATTGGTCTAAAAAGATTGCTCGACAATGACGCGATGTCAGGATGCCCAATATCTCGATGCATCGGCCTCAGTTGCTTTATGATAGAGCGAGACAAAGTTGTTTATAGAATCTTTGTATTAGGAAAATTCATTAGGAAAAACATGCCTAGACCATCATCTGGTTCAGGACGAGATTTAAGGAAAAGTGAAAAGCGCTCGCCGCTTGAGCTTTGGCATGCCTTCAATCAATCTTTAGAAGAGAAGAGGGCCGATGCCGTTGTTGAGCCAGAGCGCATCGAGCCAGGCCGGAGAGTAACTGCTCTTGGTATCGATTTTGGCGTCGGTTTTTTGGTCAGTATGTTCTTGATGTTATTGCCAGTGGTCAATATTTTCATGACAAGTCAGATGATTATTATGATCTATTTGATTTTTCGCGACTATTTCTTCGAAGGCCGCGGCGTTGGCAAGAACTTAATGGGCATCCAGGTGGTTGACATCTATTCAGGCAACTCACCATCGCTGCGGCAAGTTATTGAGCGCAACGGTATCTATATAGGCCCGCTGTTAATTTGTCAGGTCCTGGCGCTGCTGGTAAATTTGCTACTGCCTTTGCTCACCCATATTCTGCCAGTGCAGGCAATAGGGCCATTAACGACGAGCGTGTCGGCTGTTGGCAACGTCATTGTGGCAACTTCGGCCCTTTACCTATTCGTAATACTGCCCCTCGAAAGCTACCGGTCTTATGACAGGGAGGATAGTATGAGGCTGGGTGACGAAATCGCCGGTACTTGCCTAACCAATACAGACATGAGCTTCAGCAACTTTTTATCCAGATAGAGACTGGCAAGCAAAATAATGAGCACCAATCCAAAAGTTGCATATATCTGGGGTCCAGTGACCGCCTTCAATGGCCCGTTGGCGGCCTATTTAGTCAAGCGCGGCTGGCATGTGCACTTTGCCTGCAAATCTTCACTCAACCTCTTGAGCCTCTCCCCGCTTGATCTTAAGACCCAAGCTCAAAACATGCTCTATGCCGCCCTCGGCGGTAAAGACGACGAGCGCGTTTTTAGGGACAGACTGAAAGTTGTCGAACCTGGCGAAGCAGTTAAATTTAACAAGTATGATGCCATCATATTCAGTGCTCTACCTCCGAATTTTGACGAAGCGCGCTCACCCCGTGCTCCTTTAGCAGGAGCTGACTTCAGAGCAATAATCAAAGCTTTCAAAGGCACACCAACATTTATTGTTTCGTCCATCTGGGGCGGGGTGCAAAAGGACGGGGTTGTTCCAGAAGAACTAGAATTTGCCAGACGCAAACCGCTAAGCAATTGGGAAAGCACCTGCCAACAGTATGAGCAACGAGTATTAGAGAGCCTTAGTGGCTCAGAGTCACCCTGGTATCTGGTGCGCTTACCGCTAATTAGCGGTGATACCAAAAGTGGTGAGACCATTAAGTATTCAGGCGTTCACAGCCTACTGAAAGAGCTTGTACAAGAAGCCTCCAAGCCATTCTTCCCCGCCTCATCACTAAAACTGGCCTACAATCCAGATTCGACTCTTTGGTTCTTACCAATTGACGTAGCAGTAAGCACTTTCTTCCATTTTATTGAAGACAATGCCAGGCCGCGAATATGCAATCTGGTTTCTACTCAGATGACGCTCAATCGCGAATGGCTTGCGCATTTGGCCCAGTCGCTAAACTGCCCAGAGATTCAATGCGCTGAACAAGATGGCTTAAATCTACCGAGCACTCTGCGAAAGCTCTTGCTCGATGATGTGCAAGTAAAAACGCGCAACTTGTTTGAAGTAGCCGGTCGTTATCAAATTTTGCCAGTGCGCCTCGACAAAGAATACTTCGACAAACTGATCAAAGCAGCGAAAAGCCACAACTGGGGCGAACACTTAGCCGTCGTCGAAGAGCCAAGCAGTCTAGATTACTCAGAGCAACTGGCCCACTATTATTTTGAAAAATTTGTACCAGAGCGCATTGAGCAAGGTGCTCTCAAAGAAGCAAAAATCAACGGAACCAGCATTGGTTTTCATTTAAGAGCTGGTAGCATACACGGCTGGTTATTGCGCTCTAAGGCCAATGGCGAACCAGAAGTGGTGCCATTTGATCCAAGCCTCGATAAGCCAGATATCTGCTTCCACTTTAGCGGCATGACTCTGTCGCGCTTGATTCAAAAGAAATTGCTTTTGCACCGTGCTGTGCTGATGCGCGATGTCGAAGCCCAAGGCAATCTCTTTCAGTTGTGGCGCATCACTAGCACCATAGAAAAGTTCTTGCGCGACAATCCTATAGCATCAAAAGATGTACCAGGTCTGGCCGATTTCCATGCCGACGAACTGCCTGAGCACGTTAGAGCCGATTGAAAGAAAAACCTGACAGCAACAAGCCCAAGCACATTGGCATTGTCATGCCAACCACTTTTGAGCTAGCTCCACTTCTCGAAGTTATTCCTCAGCTCAAGCTCATTTCGCAATCACCCTGGCAAATTTACTCAGCCGAGCTAGCCGGCCTAAAGCTCACTGTAATTGTATCTTTCATCGGACCAGCCAATGCTGCAGCCGCCTGCGAGCACTTAATTGGCCATTGTTCTGACTTAAAGCCTGATTTTATTTTGCATGGCGGAGCGGCCGGGGCGATAAATGAGAATCTACTACCTGGAGATATCGTCCTTGGTGCCGCCACAAAAATTATCTGCTCAAGAGAAACCCTAGCCGTGCGTAAAACACTGCTCATGGCCACCACGTCTATTCGCTACTTAAAAGATGGCCAGGCCGTGCGCCTCGACCAGTTAGATGGAGACCAGGGCTTAATCGAACAGAGTTTGTCTGCGAGCGGCAAACTAAAGGCTAGCTTCCCTTGCTGGAATGGGCCCGGTTGGCCCCAAGAATTAGCGAAGAGAGAGCCGCAAATGATAGCTGGGGTTATGGGCTCACTCGATGGCTGGACAAAAGGCCTAGAACAGCTCAATTTTGTGCGCGACAACTTCGCTGTTGACGCCGAAGACATGGAAAGCGCGTATATAGCTCAAGTAGCGGCTATTCACGGCATACCCAATCTAGCCATACGAGCCATTTCTAACAATGAATACCGACAAACTTTAGACAAAAACGAGATTGTCCCGGCTGTGCAAGCGGCAGCACAGCGAGTAGCCTTCGTCATCAAAGAGCTTTTGGATAAAACTAAGCCCTAGAGTTATTGTGGAGCCGCAGAGCTAGTGTTAGTACTGGTGTTAGCGCTAGTGCCAGCTTCAGACGTTGGCTCTTGTGGTCTTGGCACTGGAGTAGATCTAGTTTTCTCATAAGTGCGACCATCGGCAGTTGTGCCTGTGGTCGAAATTGTCTTGCTATAGCCCTCGCCAGTACCAGCATTGACTGTCTTATCGCGGTCGTATGTTCCACCGCTGCCGGTGGTACCGGTGGTGGAAACAGTCTTGCTATAGCCCTCGCCAGTACCAGCATTGACTGTCTTATCGCGGTCGTATGTTCCACCGCTGCCGGTGGTACCGGTGGTAGAAACGTTCTTGTTATAGCCCTCGCCACTACCAGCATTAACTGTCTTATTGCGGTCATAGGTACCGCCATTGCCTGTGGTACCAGTGGTAGAAACGTTCTTGTTATAGCCCTCGCCATTTCCAGCATTGACTGTCTTATTGCGGTCGTAAGTTCCACCGTTACCTGTGGTGCCAGTGGTAGAAACGTTCTTGTTATAACCCTCACCAGTACCAGCATTGACTGTCTTATTGCGGTCGTAAGTTCCACCGTTACCTGTGGTGCCAGTGGTAGAAACGTTCTTGTTATAACCTTCCGCACTGCTTGCAGTGGCCGACTTAGAGCGGTCATAAGTGCCGCCATTGGCTGTGGTTCCAGTAGTTTCTACAGACTTGGTAACGCCCTCGCCCTTGGTATAAGAAACTGTTTTGCTGCGATCATAAGTGCCGCCGTTGGCCGTGGTTCCCGTTGTACCAACAGACTTGTTGTAGCCTTCACCATTGCCAGCGCTTACTGATTTATTGCGGTCGTAGCTGCCACCGTTAGCCGTGCTTCCTTCGCTATGCTTGGAATAAGAATTGGGCGAGTTCCAGACTCTCTGACCGCTGGAAGCGGCAGAAGAATTATTAGAAGATTGACTTTGCCCGAGTGCCTGGCCCGAATTTTGACCAAGGCCTTGGCCAGATCTATTGGCGCCCCAATTGCCGCCTGGCATACCCCCCTGCATACCGCTAAAGCGCTGGCGCATCTGGCCACCACCTAATTGTCCAGAAGCTCTAGCGGCAGCGAATCTGCCTGATGCACCTGCGCCTGAACCAGCGCCGGAGAATCCACCCAGACCGGCGGCACCCATACCGGCACCCCTGCCAGCTCCTCGACCACCGCCGTGGCCACCCCTAGACTGAGCCGGAAGAGAATTAAGGAGCGAAGTAATAATCATGGCCAGGGCCACCGCAGCTACCATCGTTGTCTTGGCCTTAACCATTTTTCACACCTCACAGAGTCGTCACTTCTATTAGTACGAAGAAACAAGGCAAAAAGTTCAGGTCAAACAGATAAAACCGTTTTAATCTACTGCTTCAGTCTACTGCTTCAATCTACTTTTTTTCTAGGCGCGCGCTTTTGTCAGCATGGCTAATTTCAGCATGAGACTTCATGGCGGCCAGCAAGTTAGCCATTTCAATGGCACAAGCAGCAGCTTCAGAACCCTTGTTACCAGCCTTGGTTCCGGCCCGCTCAATTGCTTGCTCGATAGAATCGACTGTAAGTATGCCGTTGATTACAGGTAGACCCGTTTCTAAGGCCACGGCAGCAACTCCGGAGGCAGACTGACCAGCAACGAAATCGAAGTGAGCAGTTGAGCCTCGGATAACCGCACCCAAACAAATTACGGCATCATAGCGCCCCGTTGAAGCAGCTTGTTTAGCCACTAGTGGAATTTCAAATGCACCTGGGCACCACATCACTTCAACAGCGGTTAAATCAGCACCGTGGCGCTTGATCGTCTCTAAAGCCCCATCAAGCAAGGGTTTGGTGATAAAGTCGTTGAAGCGACTGACAACAATCGCAAAACGCAAACCTGTAGCAATCAAACGTCCTTCAATAACTTCGGGTTCGCCTTTAGACATTGCCGCTCTCCTTTACAGATTGATTACTAGACAGCTCAAGCCAATGACCGAGCTTTTCTTTCTTGGTGAACAAGTAGTTCATGTTGTGGCTATTGCAAGACGGAGGCATACTGACTCGCCCTGTCACTTCTAAGCCATAACCTTCAAGACCGACAATCTTTCTCGGATTGTTGGTGATAATGCGCACCGATGAAAGGCCAAGATCACTCAATATTTGCGCACCAACTCCATAGTCTCTGAGATCAGGTTTGAAACCTAATGACTCATTGGCCTGCACGGTGTCTTGACCGGCCTCTTGCAGGGCGTAGGCTTTAATTTTGTTGAGCAAACCAATGCCGCGACCTTCTTGGCGCAAATATACCAGTACGCCGCACTCTTCTTTGGCAATGAGAGCCATAGCCGCTTCTAGCTGTGGGCCACAATCGCAGCGTAGACTGGCAAAGACATCGCCAGTAAGACACTCAGAGTGCACTCTGATCATGACGTCACTTTGACCAACCACATCACCTTTGACCACCGCGATATGCTCGCTGCCATCAAGGACATTGCGATAGGCATAGAGCTTGAATGTACCATAAGCTGATGGTAGTTCACACTCAGCCTCGCGCACGATGAAGCGCTCACGCACTAGGCGGTAAGCTATCAGCTGAGCGATATTGACGAACTTAATGCCATGCTTAGTAGCAAACTCGCGCAACTGCGGTACCCGTGACATGGTGCCATCGGCATTCATTACTTCGCATATCACGCCAGAAGGGTTGCAACCAGCCAGTCTCGCCAAGTCGACTGCGGCTTCTGTATGACCAGCCCGCTGGAGCACACCACCATCTTTAGCAATCAACGGTGAAATATGACCAGGGCGCCTTAAGTCACCAGGCTGCGAGAGTGGATCTACAGCCACTTTCACCGTAGTAGCACGGTCATAGGCACTGATACCAGTAGTGACACCAAATTTGGCATCAGCATCAACAGTAATTGTAAAAGCGGTACCTTGCGATTCTGTGTTGCGGGCCACCATCATTGGCAAATCTAGTTCGCGCGCTCGCTCACTGGTGAGCGACAAGCAGATCCAGCCTCTTGCTTCGGTGGCCATAAAGTTGATCATCTCAGGAGTAATCAACTCAGCAGCACAGATCAAATCACCTTCGTTCTCGCGCCCCTCATCGTCAGATACAACGACAAATTTTCCGGCTCGAAGGTCGGCCAAAGCCTCTTCGATTGAATCAAAAATTTCAGAGTCAGCTTCCATGTGATCCCCAAATACGCGCTACATATATGCCAAGCACAGACAAAGCATAGCCCCGAAAGGTCAGTGATGGAACAGTTTGATCAACTTTATTTATGATTAGTATTGGTCAATCGAGCCACATAGCGGGCAATGATATCGGTTTCAATGTTGACAGATGAGCCCACTTTGAGCTGTCCAAGGGTAGTTACGTTCCATGTGTGCGGAATAAGAGCAACCCTAAACCAAAACTCATCTTCTGCTTTTTCTGGAATTTCACCACAATCTGCCACAGTAAGAGAAACACCGTCCATAGCGACCGATCCTTTCTCCACAAAGAAAGGCGCCCAGCGACTTTCTAAATTGACCTCAACCAGGTAGGAGAAGCCTTCTTCTACTATGCTGGCAATTTTGCCCACAGTGTCAATGTGACCAGTGACAATATGACCACCAAGGCGATCGCTCACCCGCAGCGCTTTTTCAAGATTTAGTTTACTTCCAACTTTGAGATCACCAATCTTGGTTCGCCGCAATGTCTCAATTACGGCTTCTACCGCAAACCAATCAGGGCCGAATTCAACCACAGTCAAGCAACAGCCGCTGCAGCTAATTGACTCTCCTAGGGCAGCATCAGCAAGTATTTCTTTTGCCCCAATCTTAAGCCAACGGCCATCTGCAGTGTCTTTGACTTCAAGCACCTGACCGACTTCTTCAACTATTCCTGAAAACAAAATGTCCTCTCTTACTTACCAATCTATGACCGCTGTTAACTAGGCGATAAATCTTGATACTGAGTGAGCAAGAGCTGCGTTGTGCCTGCTCTCTGACCAATCAAATACTGAAAGATAAAACGTCTCTCAGCAGTCTCTGCTGCCGAGTGAATAGCGCAAACCCCAGATACTTGAACAGGAATAAGGCCTTGTTGGTTGGGTTCGCTCACTTGCACTTGATCTATGCGCACGGCACAAATTTGTTTACGCTCTTGCATGTCGAGAACAAGGGCGTGCATGTCTTGCGAATTTTTCGGCAAGACACCCTGATTAGTGAGATTAGCTGCCAGTGTTGGCCCCAACTCCTCACGCAGTTGGGTCATATTGTTCTCGCAAGTAATATAACTTGTATCAAGCAAGTGCCCCGTGACTTTACGCGAAAAGGCCTCTACGTCTTGCTTAACTTCAGTGGGCATTGATTTCTGCGGCCGACTGAGCCAGAGGAAACCATTGATTAACAAGCTGAAAACCAAAAGCAAATGCACGCCGTAAAGCTTAACGAGCTGTTCTGGTCCTATTTTCTGAACTCTCCAATACATATAATTACTCAGCCTCCACTTTGCCTAAGAGCCACTTGTCTTTTTCTTTGTAGAGAGTGATCACGGCTGTGAACTTGCTTTCTAGAGGTCTCAGACTTGATCTAGATTCAGGGCTAGATTCAGGGCTAGATTTATCCTCATCCTGCTTCACTTGAGCCGCTCCTGAGTTGTTCTTTGAGTTTGCTCCTTGTTGTTGAACGCCGGTAGTTACCTTACTTTCTATTGTTGACTCTGGCGCCATCACGACTTGATTGCCTTGAATGCGCACTTGCCCATCATTTGGGCCTCTTTTAATAACTTTCGCCTCGATCACTTTAGCCTGACTGTTGAGCTGCAAATCACCAGAAAGATTATGCCAGCGCCAACCATAGACACGCTCACCGATCACAGCAGCCCTCTCTTCCAGCGCTTTGTCGGCAACATACTGTTGAGCCAATCTAGCTGCTACCAGGAGAGCACAGAAGAGAATGAACCATTTGCTAAATCGAAAGAGCTTTTCCACTTTATCCCTCGTGTTGCAGGCCGAGATAGTACACAGCCTGCCTGCAAGCGTCAGTGTGCGAGAGTTTCGGATTTTTCGCCTTAACTTCCTTAATCATATCGAGCCTGCGGGGTATATCTTTGATTGGCTCAGACGTACAGATCCAATAGTCCATTGGGCTTGGTACCAAGCGGATGGTGCCGTGTACAGAACCGACGATGAGCAAGCATTGGCTATCGCGCCGCTTTTCTTCATCGCGAGAGAAGTTCTCAATTGCCACTGTCTCTGCGTCAGTCAGTCTGAGAGTTTCTTTGAGCATCCTTAAGTCTGAAGGATCTTGCCGGAGCATGATCTTCATGTGCGAGTTTTTGACGACCGAATCGGCCTGCTCAGCTTGCCTAAAGAAGTCTTTCAACTGCTGGGTAATAGTGACGAGCATCATACCGTAGTGCCTAGCTCTTCTCGACAAATCGTCTAGCAGCCGGGCTCCAGCTTTGAACCGCATAAGAGTGGCAGCTTCGTCGATGATGGCAGCGAAACGCTGACCGCGAGCTTTAGAATCGGCTGCCCGTCTTCGAATGAACTCAGCCAAGATATAGACAGCAATCCGCTCAAGCCTAGGTTCATTCACTTCTCTGGTATCAAATACGATGAACAACTTCTCGATATCAACGTTTGTATGTCCATCAACCAAACCACCGAAGGCACCACTTCTGGTGAACAGTGAAAGTCCGCGAGCAAACTGTTGGAGGCGATCACGCTGTAGCGGATCAACTTCATCAGCGGCAGCCTGAGCTGTTACTCTGGCCAAATCACTCATTGTCGGAATGACACCTCTGAAGTGAGCGTCCATGTATGCAACGCGAATCAAACCATCTAAAAGTGACTTTTCCTCAACGTTTAACTCTTCGCGTCCCTCAGGAGACAGCATTAAGTCTAAGAGAGAGAGCAGCGAACTGATTTTATCGGCGGACGGCTCTCCTTCTTTATCTTCAGGGCCAAGATCGAAAGGATTGAGAATGAAACCAGAACTTGGACCAAGGTCGATATAGGCGCAAAGCTCTGGCCCAAGCAGCTCAGTGATAAAGCGGTAAGCTCCAAATTTGTCTACAGTTTTATCAATCAAGACAAAGCGAGTACCGAGGGGCAAGAGGCGCAGAATCAGCATCGACACAGCGAATGATTTACCGGCACCAGTTGTTCCTACTACGAACATATTGTTCGCGTCTTTGCCCTGGCCCCTAAAGAAGGGGTTAAGCAAAACTGGTTCTCTTGACACCAGAGCGAAGCCAAACGGCACACCATCCGGGGTTCCGCAAGAGGCAGTAAAGAACGGCCACATGGTGCCGACGATAGGCGACATCACTCGGTGCACCACCGCCAGACGATCAACACCCACAGACAAAGTCGATTGCCACAAATCAAGTTGCAGCATCTGCCCTCTATCCATCTGGGCACCACGGTTTTTAAAGATGCGTCTAACTTCATCCATATTTTGAGCCAGATGCTCAGGGGTGTCAGCATAAGAGCGAATGTACATAGAAGTATCAAAGGCTTTGTTAGCACTGCGCAAGAACTCTTGAATGGCAGTAGCAGCCGATCTTGTCGATTCAATACCTTCAATATCAGGAGTAGCTAACTGCGTACTGGCTACGTGACCGAGACGATACTTAAATTTGAGATCGCGTCTAACTTTGTCTTGGTCACACTGGTGAATGAAGAGCGATAAGGTGTACTCAACTGAGAGTGTGAGCAGGTCAACCAACCATCCCATCCAGGTTTCGTGGGGTGGCGCAAACATATACTGGGTGCCAATATACTTGCCATCGAGCCAGAGATATTCGTCTGTTACTTTAAGAGCAGAACCAGCTAGAACAGAAGCTTCTGATACGTTTGTACGCGAAGGTGGAGCATCTCCATCTTTTTCATAGAGCGACGGGTTCAAATCGGAATAGACCAAATTGCGCACATCTTTGCGCGATAGAATAGCGGGCCTTAAGTTAGAACCACGCAACTGCTCAAAAGCAGTCTTGACTAAGCGATTGAGTGACTCAAGATACTCTTCATGCTTTTGAATAGAACGGCGGCCATTCCACATCTTGCCGCTTTTACAATCGGGCGGATGGAAGCTAATGACGATATAAAATTCGCGTTGGGGCACGAAAGTAACGTCTTGCACCCGTCTAAACCATTTATCAGTGTAATCGGCGTACCACTTGAGATAATCGTTATCGGTTTTGAGCAAGATTTGATAACGTGAAAGATACTCATCAACTGAAATGTTTCGGCTTTTGATGATAATTTGAATGTCAGATTCGCAAGAGTTAGCAAAGTTGGCGAAAGTGCGAGCCATCATTTCGCGGTCGGCTTCATCAAAGAGCAAGGCATTAATGCCCTTGCAAGCGATGTATTTGCGGAAGCTGCCGTCTGATAAAACTACCAAACCTTCTTCTTCGTCTTCGCCAGGAATGGAGTAAATGAAGCAGACATCTTGCCAGCTGGTACCGCCCCGCTTGTCTGGAGGCGGATCGTCTTCTCCCCCACCGCCACCGGGCGGTTCTTGGCCGAAAGGCAGCATGTCACGCAGTTGAGCTGGCAGGCCGTTATAGAAGCCAGCGATAACGTTATTGAAAGATGGCCCAGAAGTCAGCGGTATATAACGACCATCCATAGATGAATCGCCATTGCTACTATTGTCGCGACGGCTGCCTCGACTACCGCGCTTAGGCGCATCATCATAGTCGTCGTCATCATCGTCGTCCATCGAATTATTTCGACCTCGCGAATTAGACGTCTTCCTTATGGGAGATGAGCCGGCACTTCTTACCATTCAAAAACACTCACAGCACAAATTTGCTCATTGCTCAAAAACACGTGTATCTCAATTGACCTTACTTCAACTAGTTTAGACTTTCTCAAACTGGGAGAAAACCCCTATAGCCTATTTTCCACTGTTTCCAGTCTAATTAGAACCGATATAGAACTCGTCCGAACGTTTTTTCGGTTCAATTATGGTCGGATCTGGATAAATAGCGGTCATCTCCTCTGGTTTTGGCACATAGGTTGTTGGCTCCAAACCCAGCTTGTAAAGGATCACATTTTTCCACCAGCTCATCGGCTTCAAATCGGTAAACTTAACAAGAGGAAGGCAGAGACAGAAGAAAGTGATTGCGCTCAAAATATTGGCAGGCAAATGGCCCACCTTCCAGGTCTGTGGCACTTGCGAAAGCAAGGTAACTGAGCCACCTACGGCTCCTACCATCATCAAGAGCTGCGGAATGGTGAAATCCCAAAGCTTAAAAGCCTTGTTTAACACTATCACTTTGTGAACTCTTGACACCTTGGATCTCCTTCCTACTTTGGCAAGCCTTCTGTATATACTGCCCTTCTCTAGTTAATTCCCTCAAAATCTATTAGATCTGCTGAACCCATTTCGGCTAGTTTCATTAACTTACGAGCCATGGTCGAATAAAGTGCAGGCAGACGGCCTATCACTTGCGCAAAATACTCTTTGCAGCGGGCGAAATCGCCCGTTCTGCGGCAGAGCTCTCCAATTAGATATTCCACATCGGCACGACTAGAGGCTGGGCAAGAGACATCGACCAACGATTTACGAAAAGCATCAATTGCTAGTCTTCTGTATTCCCGAGCCTGGGGAAGAGCATTGACGTCATCAGCACACCAAGCAGCATATAGGTAATACATGGCCACGCCGAAGAAGTTCCCCCCCTCGCGCTCGGCCCATATAGCAGCATTGCGATATTGCAAATGCGGGGGCTTATTGGGCTGGTTGAGCACACAAATTTCGCTGGTTGGGGCAAACTCTGTAGCCCAGGCTGATTTACCGCAACTAGGACAAGTGAGAATCAAGTATTGCTCATACTCAGGCCTGACATCACCAACATGCTGACGCAGTTCACTGTTTCGCAGGCCCGTATCAACTACCTCAGGCAATTGCTTGCTGTTGAACTTGACTCCGCAATTTGGACACTTGACTCCGATATCTGCCAGGTACACTCAATTCTCCATGACGTGGGACGTGGATCACCATTGCTGACCAGAATATCTTATGCGTTTTTCTATAACTTAGCGCCCGATTCTCCTTAAAACATCAAATTAGCTATGGTTCTCCACCTGTAGAGTGATGGAGAACCATTCTTAGCTAATTGACCTAGGCCATTCCGTCGTTACCTGGCATGTTTTGGCGTTGCTCTGCCAGCAAACGACGCTGCTCTTCATCTAGTTCAGCCTGGGTCTTACCACGACCCTTAGCGGCATTAGGGTTCAGGCTCTTGTTTACAGCAGCTTGCTGCGGTGGTGGAGCTCCGCCTCCGCCTTCCTGCTTAGCAACTGGTGCTCCGCCGGTAGGCTTCTGACCACTACCGCCGATTTTAGCGATAGCTGCTCCACCCAGAGCGTCAGCTAGTCGATTAGGTCTAGCTTGTTGCGGTTGAGCTTGATTGCTGCCGTAGACAACTCCTTGTGTCTGCTGTTGCTGTTGTTGTTGCTGCTGCTGACTATAGGCATCGCCTTGTATATGACCATGGCTTGATGTTGTATCAGGTAATACCTCACCCACCCATGGAGCGGCAGAAGCCATTTCAGTAGGCCCCATAGAACCGGTATTTACTATCGGTTCACGGTATCCAGCATCAGCAGAGAGCTGCGGCTGGGGCTGTCCGAGGTCACGCTGCCCAGCATCAGCAGAGAACTGAGGCTGTGGCTGTCCGAGGTCACGCTGTCCAGCATCGGCAGTGTACTGCGGCTGCTCAGCTCTGTACTGAGATTGATCAGCCCTGTATTGTGATTGATCAGCTGTGTACTGCGATTGACCGGCAACGTACTGTTGCTGACCTCCGCTATAACCGCTGTCATTAACCACCGAACCACCACTGTATCCAGCTTGGGTCGGTTGGATTTCCCCACCACCAGACCCACTATTGGCTACATAGTTGACCGGTGCGGCTCCAGAGTTGGCTGTGTAGTCAATCGATGAGCCACCACTATTACCAGTGCCACCAGTATATGTACTCTGGTCTCCAGCACTAGCTGTGTAGTTGACCGGTGTCACTCCACTGCTACCAGTGCCACCAGTGTATGTGGCCTGGTCTCCAGCACTCGCTGTGTAGTTGGCCGGTGCCACTCCACTGCTACCAGTGCCACCTGTGTATGTACCCTGGTCTCCAGCACTCGCTGTGTAGTTGGCCGGTGCCACTCCACTGCTTCCAGTGCCACCTGTATATGTGGACTGGTCTCCAGCACTCGCTGTGTAGTTGGCCGGTGCCACTCCACTGCTTCCAGTGCCACCTGTATATGTGGACTGGTCTCCAGCACTGGCTGTGTAGTTAACCGGAGCCACTCCACTGCTTCCAGTGCCACCTGTGTATGTACCCTGGTCTCCAGCGCTAGCTGTGTAGTTAACCGGAGCCACTCCACTGCTTCCAGTGCCACCTGTGTATGTACCCTGGTCTCCAGCACTAGCTGTGTAGTTGGCTGGTGCCGCTCCATAGTTGGCTGTGTAGTCAACTGGTGCCGCACTGGTGGCTCCGTAGTTTACTGGTGCAGCACCGCTGTAACCAGAATCTACAGACATCGCGCCTCGAGCAAAGTCTTGACCTTGTCCTGAGCTAGCGATGACATTGGGCACTGAAGGTGCCTCACTATAACCGCGACCAGAACTGACCTCTGCTTGATAGGCAGAAACTGTGCTCGTGAACTGGCTACCTAAGCCGGTACCAGCAAGAATGGCTTGACCAGCCCCGGGATCCATTGCGATAGCAGCTTGTCTAACGACTTCAGCACCGCTGACTCCAGAACCGCTCACTCCAATACTGGCAACAGCAGCTTCTTGAGCCCTTTCACTGTATTGCAGCGATTGAGCAGCGGTCACCGATTGGCCCTCAAACTGTCTAGCAGTTTCAGTGGTACCGAAACCAGCAGAAGCCACTACCGCAGCACTCATATTACCGTGCAAGGCAGAATCAACCAGAGCTGGAGAAGCGCCGATGCGCTCAGCTAGCTGCTGATATTGCTGACTTTCTGGATGAGCGATGGCTGAACGCAGCTCTTGAGGAGATGTATGCGTCATCGCCATGATGTCAGAACCCATACGTTGGGCCGAGACAGCACTAGAATCACCGGCAGGAAGAGCGTATGGTGCCGAATAACCAGCAGCATTAGCGTAGCCACCTACAGGAGAAGGATCGCCGCCAACCAGCGCTGCTGTCACTACAGGTTGAGCACCACTAGGGGTGACCGATCCGTAGTCAACATTGGCAAAGCTTGGCGCAGCGCCACTACTTGCACTATCAGAATAAGCCTGCTGGTAGCTCTGAACTGTTGAGGCAAACTGCTGATCTAATGAATTAGATTGCAATATTGTCTGAGCAGAACCGATGTCACCTTGGGCAGCTTGCTGCACGGTCTGCTCACCATATTTAGTGGAAGCAGTGTCATACATGGCCACCGACTGCTGAGCCGTCGATGAGCTGTCAGCATACTGATGAGCAGTTTGCGTTCCGCCAAAGCCGGTTTCAACAATGGCAGCAGCACTAGCATTGCCATGCAAGGCGGCATCAACCAGAACTGGAGATGCACCAAACGATTGACTTAGCTGAGTGTACTCTGCACCGCTAGGGTTGGAGAGAGCCCTCTGCAATGTCTCAGGACTGGTGTTAGTCATTACCATCATATCGGCCGCAGAGCGCTGAGCAGAAATGGCTCCGGGATCAGAACCGACACTATAGGGAGCCGAATAGCCCATAGAAGCAGCGAGTGCTCCAGGAGCATCAGCCCCGCCGGTCACGAGAGATGCGGTCACCGCTGGTGTAGCACCAGCAGATGTGACATATCCAGTGTCAGCTTGAGTGTAATTTCCAGACAGAGATGACTCTCTGTAGCTAGATACAGTGGCTGCAAATTGCTGGTCGAGTTGGCCATTCTGCAGAATCTGTTGACCAGCTCCGACATTCATATCCATCGCTGCAGACTGAACAGCTGGAGCACCATAATTGGTGGCGGCAGAATTGTACATTTCTACTGATTGATGGGCAGTAAATGAAGTTGCAGCATTATCTCGGGCAAAGTCAGTTCGACCGAAACCAGTTTCTACAACAGCAGCAGCAGCGGCGCTACCATGGAGGGCAGCGTCAACCAAAGCCGGTGCAGCACCAAATCGCTCGGCCAGTTGAGTGTACTCAGGGCTGCTAGGTTGAGCCAAGGCTCTCTGCAGCTCAGCGCCACTGGTTCCAGTCATAGTCATGATGTCGGCCGCAGCATTATGGGCTGAAACAGCACCAGCATCGTTAGACACAGCAGCTGCCGGTGCAACGAAACCGTTGCTCTGGGCGATACTGCCAGCTGGGCTCAACTCTCCACTGATCATATTAGGGGCAATGCTTTGCGCTACCCCACCGTATGAGGCCATTGATGAGTATTGAGCATCAGACTGTGCATAACTACCAGTGGCTTCGCGAGCCTGAGCGTAGCCACCAACAGTAGAGGCGAACTGAGCGTCCATTTGCGGTGAAGCCAAAAGCTGAGAAGCAGCTTGTGAATCCATTCCCACTGTAGCTCTGGACAACATGCCAGTGTCACCACCAGCAATCGACTGAGCTTGTGTATTGGCAGCAATCGACATGCTAGCAGTATCGTTAGCGATGGCTGGCGCCGCGAATGAAGCAGCCGTTTCAGTACCGCCAAATCCGACAGCAGTCATAACACCAGCACTGGTGTTGCCATGCAGAGCAGCATCGAGCACCGGTGGTGCCACACCTACAGTATCAGCAATCGACTTGTACTCAGCCCCTTGAGGATCAGCCATGGCGCGAGAGAGTTGGTCGGTAGTGACACCGCCCATCGTCATCACGTCAGCCGCTGTTTTCTGAGCTGAAACTGCGCCTGGATCATTAGCTAGATTTCCAGCCAAGGCAGGAACCTCTCCAATTTTTCCGGTATCGAGAATCGGCTTACCGTCAGCACCTGTAGCTATTTGACCAGAGGAGTCACGCAAGAAGGCATCAGCAGTACCTTGCTGACCTGGAGCACCGAAGACATCAGCACCAATACCAGTCTGATTACCCTGGACCGCAGAAGCGAAGCTGCCGCCCAGCGAATTATCTGGATTACTTAGACCAAGGTTTATGGGCGAAGAACTAGAGTCACCTAATATACCGGACGGCTTGGCAGCATCGAAGTTCAACATGCCTTGTGGCAGATTGTTGCCGTCATTACCACCAAGGATGCTTGACGCGACACCAGCAGCAGCCAGAGGCGGTAGAGCACCTGTTCCAGAATTCGACAAGAGATCAACACCTTTAGTTGAATCTCCACCAGTGAGCCCAGTTCCACTACCAGCTCCGCTTGCAGATCCACCAGATCCACCGGAACCACTTATGCTCAAGGTGCTATCTGAGCCACCACCTTCAGATCTGTTGGTGACTTCAAGAGCACTTGAAGCAGTAGGAGGTGACTGCATGCTGCCAGCGGCAGCAGCACCTAGGGCACCGGCCGCAGCAGAGCCAACGTCGGAACCAGCACCAGAATCGTCTCCGGAACCGCCAGCACCTGTGGACTTACCGTCGCCAGTCTTCCCTTGACCAGCAGCGTCACCAGCATTTGGCGGAGGACTTACTTGCAGTCCGCTAGCATCGCCTGTTCCACTACTAGAAGAGGAAGCAGGCATAGCTGAAGCCATCTGATCGCCGAGAGGTTGACTGCCACCACTGCTGTCAGCAACCCCGACACTAGAATCAGCCGAACCAGAACCATTGGCAGACATTCCCCGGGTGGAACCGATTCCTTGGCCCTGAGGCTGCGACTCTTGCTGCTGAGTGCCGATATTGCTGCTTCCATTGCCTGAGGCATTGACGCCACTTCCACCGGTACTACCGGCTCCAGACTTACCGCCATGAGAAGCGCCGCCACTGCTACCGCCGCCGCTTCCAGCGCCACCACCGCCGCCACCTTTGCCAGCAGCAGAAGCAACCTTAGAAGCCTGCGCATGGGCATCACTAACAGCTGCAGAAGCTAGGCCAGCAAAATCGAAGGCCGACTTAACCGATTGCACAGCCAAGAATATCAAGGCAGTAACAATGATGGTGCCTGAATCTCCCACACCCCTAAAGCAAGCTAATAGCAGAATAGTAGTATTCCAGAATAGACTCCAGAAACAAATGGTGATAACTCCATCAACCCAGCTAGCTAAGGCGCCACGAAGTGCTTGCACAGGCCACACCCACAATGCAGCAGCAATAGGCCCCATGCACCACAGGTAATAAAGAAAGGCCATCTGGAAAGCACACGAAATATTCCAAGTTATGGTGGCACTATCGCTCAAACCATTCATCATCAAACGGTTTATGTTCTTGCTCTGAACCACATCTTCATCGGGTACACGACTCTCTTCTACACCCATACATGGATCGATTCGAGCAGTGACTAGAGTGTGTCCTTCAAGCGGGGCCCAGTTGCCTGTCCCCTCAAAACGAGGCACTTCCTTTACACCAAAAGAGTTTCTGTTCCACTCAGGCTTGTTCATCGGGAATGCTCTAACGATGGCGCACTTGGCGTCATCATACATGTCACTTCCAAATATATGTAAATACTCATTGGCTATTGTGTACGTGAGCGAGTTGGCCACGTCAATGCCATAGTTGATTACAAGGAACGTTCCAGGAATAAGGAAAATAGCAACGATGGAGCGAAGCAAACCATCAAATGGGTGAACTTCGCCAACCAGCACTGGTGAGCCCTGTGCCACAATCGCTTTGACTTGCGCTAAAACAGCACCAGGAAGCAAAAGCAAAATTGCCATAGGCACGAATAGCTGATCGCGAATTCTCTGCCAAACATTGTTTGGTTCAGCAGTGAAATTAGTAAGAAACTGTTCGCAAAAATCAATAGCAGACAAAGCCTGGTTGATTGCCAGAGACGCCATACTATTGGCGGCAGCATTAGAAGCCGAACCACCGGTAGCAGCAGCCATCCAGTGAGCCTTCTCTGGGTCATACAATTGCTCTAACATGATGTTGTCGTTCATACGACTAATAAGTTGGAACTGAGTGTCAGAAACTGGATATCCAAAAGTCTGAAGCATATTCTTGGTAATAGCAGTATCCCTCAGTGTTGGCACAGGAGATACGGCAGTAGGAATTACGGTCGGCCACATCAGAACTGGTCCTGAGGTGCTGTGTACAACAGTGCCAGGACCAACAGATTTCTTATCGACAACCTGGTCGGCCTTACGGAAGGCATCCATAAGTAAGTGCCGCTCTTCATAAGCCTTCTCAATATCACTGGCAGCAGTGTTATTAGGTGTAGGGTTGAAGGTCGGTTGAGCAAAAGCTGGGATGGCAGCAGAGAAAACCCCAAAGGCAAGAAGAATGAGAACAATCATTCTATGTACTCTAGAGCTCAGCTTGTTTTTACTGACAGTCATTTTACCGGGCCTCACTTGTGAATCTTCATTATTGCGGTTCTTAATGTCTACCGTTCGCATCGTCCTCACCTCCTTTAAGCATTCTTTGTCTCATCCTCATTAGCCTTAGGCGGCATTGAAATAGCTATCGAGTTAGAAGCTCGACCCGTTTGCACTGTCGACTCTGCACTGCCTGCAGCAGCGGCATGACCGCCACCACCACCAGACGAATCACCACCTGCAGCCCCAGCAGCGGCTACTACCACAGGACTACCTTTCTGACCCTGACCACCCGCCCCAGCAGGAGATTTATCACCAGAGCCTTCACCACTGCCCGACTTGTCACCGCCAGCAGCACTCACACCTGGATTGGCCATAGTCATGCCGTTGTTAGGACCTAGGCCAGGAGTCATTCCCCCAATTGGGCTGTTACCACCAGCGCTGGTGCTGACAGCTACTTGCACCTTGCCACTCTGGCCTGGCGGCTTACCAGCGGATGAATCGCCGCCCGCACCCTGAGGCTTATTGTCTCCACCGTTGTTAGTTGAAACTGAGGCATCCCTAGCGTTACCAGAATCAGCATTAGCTGCGGGCGGAAGAGAAGCAACTGCCGTCTCTTTCTTGTCATCACCGCTCTGACCCGAAGGAGATCTTGTACTAGAGTCTTGCTGCTGTTCAGCCGCTGGAGCAGGTTGAACTTGACCATCTTGGCCTGTAGTACTGCTGTGTGACGAAGTCTCCTTATCGCCGCCAGCGCCCGGTGCGCCGGACTCACCCTTGGCACCACTACCACCACCAGCACCCTTACCACCGTTGCCACCACCGCTCTTGGCACTCTTAGCTAAGCCATCCGCCTTTTCAAGGCCAGCATTAGGCGAGAAGACAAACGGCGAAGATGGAGCCCAAAGAAGAATGCCAAGGAAGCAAGTAAACATACAAACTTCCCACTGGAGATCATTGGTGCCGCCGTTGGTATAGATAAGACGCTGAGTGATAACGGCCAACACAACCATCCAGTAAAAACGCCAGAGGGAAACTTGAAGGACACCTTCAACCCAGCTTCCAAAAACGTTTCTAAATAGCTTGCGACTGCTTGTAACTTGTGGCCAAGCATAGAAGGCCGCAGCCAATGGACCTAGAAGAAGAAGATAGCAAATCATCACAAGTTGATAGGCACCTAAGATCACTAAGAAAATCGATGCAGTGTTCATCATCATGTTGAGATTGAGCTGCATAACTTGCGAGAGAGCACCTTGCTCTTCGTAGACGGTGACCTGTTCAGGCACCTGAGCACCTAGACCTGTACCAGTACCCCCGGCCATAGTGATAAAAGCACCGAGAGACGACAACCATCCACCGACAACTCCACCTATGGCTCCTCCTAGGCCGCTGAGAATGCCGCCGATGCCACCGCCAGCTCCACCACCAGCGCCGCCAGCTCCGCCAGCACCGCCGCCAGCTCCAGCGCTAGCCCCGGGGACAGTCGACTTCAAATAGTTAGCGTCGTTCTCATGGCGAGTATTGTAAGAAAGCTGACTAGCCCAATCTTGGATCATATCGGTATCAACCCAGTCGCGAACACTCATCGCCATTGAGTTACCAGCATCAATAGACCAGCTGACAATAACTTGAGTGGCCGGAATGAGAAATACGGCAACGATCGAACGCAAAATGCCCTCGAAGGGATTGGCTCCCTCGGCATAGCCCAGGTTAAAACCACGACCAATCTGGCCTTTCACCTGACTAGCGACAGCGCCAGGCAAGAGAAAGAGGATAGCCATAGGAATGAAAACTTGCTTGTACATGCGCTGCACCATGCCTACAGCTTCTGGGATAGTCTTATACATGACCATTCCAGGGTAGCCAGCACCAGAGGCTTCATTGGCTACGTTAATCAGGCAGTTGCCACCGTCAGCGTTGACAATACGATCTAGAGCGGCACCAAAAGACTGCTCAGCAGTACCGGCCATACTATTAGCAGCAGATGCACCAGCTAGCTGAGCAGTGGACTTGGTCAGCCACTGAGCTTTTTCGGGATCCCACATCTGCTCAATTTTCCGTTGGTTATTCTCCCGATTGATCATCTGGAATTGAGTGTCACTGACAGGCATACCATGAGTAGTAAGCAAATTCTGCCAGACCTCGTCATCTCGCGTCTGCACTGTTCTATTGGTGGCAGTCAGAAGCGGCTGCATGTATCCCATATTGTTGTAAACAGGCATATAGACAGGCGTAATTTTCACACTACCAGGATCGGAAGCGTCCAAGTTTGTACCTTGTATTTTTCGAGCGTGTGTATCAGATTTTCTCTGAGCATCCTGAAAGGGGTGACGCAGGTCATAATCATCCATAATCTGCTTAAATGACTGATCATTGGAATTGACAGTTTGTCCATTCTGCTTGGCACCACTTTGGCCAGCGGGTTGCGACAATGCTGGAGCGGCACTATTCAAGAAAATAGCAAAAACTAAGGCTAGTAAAGAAAACAGGCTGGGAGTGCACCCAACAATCGAGCGGACAACTGTAGTTGCCTTCCTCAATGCTTTTTTCGTTAACTTATTCATCCCTTCTCTACCCAATTGCTTAGTGTGCTCTGACCTGAAAGAAAAAAATTTGCTTGCCTTAGTCATCGGTGCATCTGCAGATTGCGAGTGCCGTCTGACAGAGATACCGTGAGTCGGTCGTTCCAGGGTCGCCCAAAGATAGTAATCGTGCCTTGTACCTCCTGGCTGGGCTGCACCAAGGTGGTTTCGAAGTCTGCTCGCATCGCTGCTTCTGATAGTTTATGGTTATTTTCAGAAACTGCAAATGAATCCGGATTGAAAGAGAAGTCACTTTGCCCGCTATTCTTGATGGCGACTGTCAAAATAGATTTTCGAGCAGTGACATTTACACCTTTGAGTTCAAACTGAACGGGGCTAGATGACTCAGCGGGAGTTGCTACTTCGCGCTCACGCTCGCGAGAAGCTTGCCCGCTGCCAGAAGGCTGCAAGTCGCCTTTATCAGCGACTGCGACTGCAACAGCTTTAGCTTTGGCCTTTCCTTTGTCTTTGCCGTTGTCTTTGGCAGCAGCTTTCGTCGCCGCCTTCTCGCCTTTAGCGGCTTTAGCCATAGGAGCAGCCATGGCCATTCTTGCAACAGGTTCAGCAGAAGCATCAGCAGATTTAGCTGGCTTAGCACCCATACCAAAGAGCGAACCAAAACCAAAATTACCAAACATAGAATTTTGTTTTTCTACTGGTGCGGCTTGTGGCTCAGCCTGAGTAAGAGCTTCAGCTGAAGGGGCAATGCCAGAAACGCGACCAATAATCGAGCGAGCAGCATTAGCACCAGCTGCTGCCGACAATTCTTGTTGAGCCGATTTCATATCTTCTCTTGAGCTGTCAGCTTCATTCTGCGCTTGAGCAACATCGGCTGCTGCTCTCTGTTTTTCTGAATCAGTGCTAGCAACTTCTACTTCTTGCTTGCGAGCAGAATAAGTTTGTTGAGCCAAGGCAAATTTATTATAGGTATAGAGATAGCGATAATAAGATTGCACTAGGTCAGCCTGTACTCGACGCACAGCAGGCTGCACCCGCTTATCGAGAGCAACGGGCTTGAAGATAGTGTCTACTTGTCTTTGCCCAACACTAAAGCTACCCTTGGTGCCATCAGTGGGCAAGCCCACATCAACTCGGTTTAGTGCTTCAGCAATACGGACATCTTTACCCACAACTTGCTGTATTGAAGGAGTGGACAAGGCACCCTTCCACAAGACCTTAAGGTCATCGCGCTGCTTGTAAGGTGACCGTGATTCCATACCAGTTGGTGTGATTGGCACGAAATTAGAAACTTTTTTACGCTCGGGCTCATCATCATCACGACTAGAAGAACGAGCAGCCTGGCCAGACCCAAACAGACCAGATGGACGTGCCGGCTGTTGCGGAGGCATCATTGGCTGCGGGTAACCCTGGCCACCCTGGAAGGGAACAGCATAAGGATTGAGATACGGATTAGCATAAGGATTGGCATACGGATTAGCGTATGGGTTAGCATAAGGATTAGCATATGGGTTGTTCGGGTCTTGATACTGACCGACATTAGCCTGAGTAGACAGGGTCACTGCTGGTGGCGGAGGAGAAAGAGCACCAGGAGGAGGCGGAGGAACCGTGCCATAGGAGCCGTAGGTAGCAGCCTTAGAGGCATCTGCCACCAAGACAGGGTCGCCGGTCGGTTGGGTCAGTGTCCCAGGAGCAGCCATACTAGAAGCATTTGGAGCGACAGCGCCAGTGGTGCCAGCAGTTAAGTCAGCGTTAACTGATTCGCTGCTACCAGTAGTCTGAGCCGCAGTAGAATTGCTGAGGAATCCAGCGCTACCCAACTGACCAGAGATAGGACCAGTAATTACTTGAGGTAAAATTCTGCCCATTCCGTCAGTGTTGACTCCGCGCTGCTGCCCCTGAGCCTGGGCTTGCGCCATTTGCTGCTGGGCTCTGGCATATTCTTCTTGGCGAGCTTGCTCAACATAGCGCGGATCAACTTTAGGGCGAAGCTGACCAAGGAGGCCACTGCCACCGCTTGGAGTTTGGGTTTTAGAATCGACTCGGCCCAAACTTCCACCCAGCGGGCTACATCCTGTTAGCAGGATGGAGAGAAGAGCTAGAAGTGGAAGTGGTAAGCGCATTGAACTTTAATACCTGATTACTAAATTATTTGAGAAGGAGGTCTCTTTTTTTTATTACGCCAGTGGCGTCAGTTGTAGTTTTAACGTTAGAACCGGCACTGCCTCCGCTTGTTTTATAAGAACTGTACGCAGCTGGGGAACTTGGAGTACTTATTTGCGGAGCAGCAATAGCTGGCTTACTTCCGGGTTTACCAATTTGCCTAACAGCGGTTGATTTCATTGCTTTCGCTTCAGCTGCCATTTGCTTTCCTAGATGGCCTTGTTCAACCCCAGGCAAATTGCGATTTACACCAGCTCCACCAGCAGGAATATTACTATTGAAGCCAGCAGACGGCAGATTGCGAGAGGTGGGATTGAGAGTAACTACACCACCAGTGCCACCGGTTGACAAAGCCGGAATATTAATCTGATAGGATTTTTCTGGCTCTTGTTTTCTGCGCACATCAGTAACTATCGGAGTCTCATCAACAATTTGCACTTGCTGACGGGCTTTGTAAGGTGTTACCTGCTCCAGCTGATTCTTCTTAATCGTGAAACCGCCTTGCGCATATCCAGCACAAGTAGCCGCAGAAAGCACTAATGCTGCCCCTGTAGAAAGGGCAGCGAGATAGAGCTTAAGGTTATTCTGCGGCTTACGATTGGACATGTACACCTACTTTATTTACCAAGAAGTTTTGCTCTTACCGATGCGGAACTGCTAGAGCTTGGGGCAACATAACCGCCACCACTGCCGTGATAAGCAGCGCCATAGCTAGCAGGCGAAGATGAAGCCATACGATTTGGTGCAGCCGCGGCTGAGTTACCGCGACCTAAACCAATTGGTCTGGCCGATACATTGTTTTGAGCAGATCTTCTCTGCTCAGCAGCATATTGCTTACCTAATTGACCCATTTCAGTACCAGGCAGTGCACGAGCTGGGCCCATGCCACGAGCTGGCATATTAGTGCCGAAACCTGATTGCGGTAAAGAATTTGGAGCCATTCTCATCATCTGCGGGCCACCATTACCTAAAGGAATACCGCCTTCAGGAATACGACCACTGGTGCCAGCTGGTCCAATCGGAATTTGATAGGCCTGATCTTCATGAGGAGCAGTGCGATAATCGTGCACCACTGGACCATCATCAACAATCTGAACCTGCGGAGCTGACTTGTACCAACCAGCTTGCTGTAGCTGACCTTTCTTCAAGCTGACTGAAGGTGACTGTGCTTGAGCGCTGCTGGTCAAAGCCGACAGCACAAGCGCACCGGTAGTCATCACCAGATAGAACTTATGTTTTTTCAAACTTTTATTTGCTAGGAACATACTAAAATCCTCTCTCATCCCCTGGTCATCTCGTTTCAAATGGATGACCTATACGCCACATTTAAACACCTATTTCATTGGAAATCTTGGCATCTGCATACTATTGAGCGGTTGCAACATGCTCCGCCCCGCACGACGAGCCATTCTCTTCACCATTTTTCCGGCCTGACTGGTCGATTTATTACCACCCTTAGATTGCTTGTACTCGTCGTCAGGCAAAGACAAGTCTTGCGTTGTCGCTTGGTTAATTTGTACAGCGGCAGGAGCTTCTGGAGCAGAAGACGACTTATTGCTCAGCGACGGCTCACGACCCATGCTGTTCATTTGTCTTTGTGCTTCTGACATAGGAGCAGCACCATCGCCACTAGAGTAGACATCACCGCCACCACTGCCACCGCCACCGAAACTGCCAGGGGGATGGTTGTTAGCATTGCCGTATGGAGTCTTCTTCTTCACGAAAGCACCAGGCTGAACTGAATTGTAACCTTGTGAACTGCGCACTTCAGGGGCAGCATTGCCGCCACCACCCATGCCCGGTGCAGAACCTTGGTAGCTAGAAGAGAAACCACCAGCTCCGCCTCCTCCACCAAAACCGCCAGCAGGGCTGCGAGTGAAGCCAGAAGATCCACCACGGATACCAGGCAAATCAAGACTCTCAGGTAAAGGAGCGAAACCTACAGGAGGAATAGGCTCATCGCAGACAATTGGATCAAGAGATACGTCAGAACGAAAAGCTTTTGGTGTTGGACGCCAGACGGGAGCTGACTGCTGTGGAATCACTGCTGTCTGAGGCGCAACTACCTGGTGCACCGGTTGACCGCCACCATGCCTGGATTGTTGAGTGTCAGACGAATATTGGTTATCGCCAGGCTGCTTCACCCAACGCCCCATGTTGACCGGTGGCAACTGAGCGAAAGCAGGCAAACTGCTAGCAACGAATAAAGCCGCAAGAGAAATTGATAAAGCGACGGGCGCTTTACGAATAGTCTTTACGGCAGCTAATTGAGAAGAATTGGGGTGATTCAATCTTTATCCCTCCAGGGGACAAATGGCTATATAGATTCTTCATGCCCTATTGGACTAGTAAAAGAAACGCCAAAAAACAAGAAATAAGGGCTTGACAACAAGATTGTGAGCGCTTCGCCTTGCTCTCCTTGCAAGCGAAACCCCCTGAACTAAGTAGTGGGGTGACCAAAACTTAATCCTTTTCCGCCCCCTTGTCAACAGAAAAGTATGATAACACCACCAAGAATGTTAGCCAGCCAACATTTTTTTGGGAATGGGGAGATTCCCATCATTAAATTTGGTAACTGCAAAAAATTACTCCGGCAAAAATCTGGGGGAAAACCCAGTACAAAAAGCGAGCGTAATTTTGTAAGGCTTATAGAATGGGTATTACCATTTCTAGAACATCTGAGGTGCTAGGGACAAACTAGCCTGCGCAAATGTTCTTCTTACCAGCCTGGGAAGCCATGAAAGACTTCAATTACAAATATCGCTCATCAGGGCATTCTAAGCTCGAATATCAATTGAGAATACTTTGCTTAGCCCTCTCACTCAGCCTGCTGAGTGCCACGGCATTTATCAGACCCTGCACAGCGGTACAAAAAGCAAGGCGCGGTGGCGGCATCTATCTCAATACGCCCAACCCGACAAACCCGCTTGAGCACAACAACCGCGCCGTTGAGCTTGGTTCAAAGGCGCTCTGGCAACAGGCTCTTGAAGAGCACAAACTAGCCCTCGAAGGCGACCCCGAGAACATTACTTTTAGGCGCAATTTATCAGCCGGAGAGCTAAGATATGCCGACTCGCTGCGAGCAGCAAAAAATCTTCCGGCGGCCATTACCCACTACCGGCGGGCCCTCTTTGCCGATCCTGGCAATAGTCCAGCCGATAGCAACCTCGACTATTGCTTGAACGCACTAGGGAAAAATCCATCAGACCCTAGTTACCGACTGAGTTTGGCCAAAGGTGCAGAAGGCACGCCCGACCACTTTGAAGATGCAGTAGTTGAATTTCGCAAAGCAGCAAAGTTATCCGACACTGGCATCAACCACTTCTACTTAGGTCAGTGCCTAATGCGCGGCGGCAAAGTCGTGGAAGGCTACGACGAAATGATTATTGCCTTGCGCAAAGACTGGCCCAAAGACAAAGAAAACACAGAAGCGCTGTCTGAGTGTCACACTGTGTTGGGCGACACCCTCAAAGACTTTGCCTACAAAGCCAAAGGCTATCAGGACAAATCAGTATTCACGCGCCGCCTCAACAACGCCGCCACAGAATATAGACGGGCCGTCACTGTAAACCCGAGTAACTCTAATGCCATTCGCGGCCTGCGGGATGTTGGCATCGAGGCCGTGGCTATCAATCCGTCGTTCAGAAATCAAATGCTTTTAGGCGGTGCTTATCTGCTTCAAGGCGATTTTGACCACGCCAAACTCTGCTACGAAAAGGCTTGGCGAGCTGAGCCCACCAACCCTGATTTAGCTAAAGCCCGTATTGCCTACCACCAAGCAGTGGTAGAAAGTGCTCTAGCCACGCCTATGCGGGTGGCAGAAACGGTGCAAAAAGTTGACGATTTGATCAAGCTCAACCCCAACGACGCCCAACTTTGGTACATATTAGCCCGAGGCCGTGACCGCCAGGGCGAAAAAGCAGGAGCGGTGGAAGCAGCCCAGAAAGCCATTGCCCTCAATAAATTTGTCAATCCGCTGCTCGTTCCTTTCTACAACAACTTGACCGGTCAAGGGCCTGAGGCAGCTTCTTCAGCAGGAACGGGCTCGGCAGCTACAGCTACTGCAGGAGCACTGGGTGGAACGCCAGGAGCCCCTGGAGTACCTGGAACCGCCGGGACACCAGGCGCCACAGCCGCGGCCAGCAGCACTAAAGCCAAGCCAGCAGTCGACAATACGGCCGGATACGCCAAGATTGAAAGCCTAATCAAAGAAAATAAGCTTGACGAAGCGATAAAAGAAGCAGACACTCTAGCAGGGGCCAGCCCGAGCGACGGCAAAGTCTGGCTCTTAGAAGGCACAGCCATGGAAAAGCAGGGCAAGCTCGATGACGCTGCCACCTGCTATCGCCAAGCAGCAGGCCTGAAAGAGGCAGGGGCGGCAGACGCCCTGAGGCAAGTGAACACTTCTAGGGTACAACCATTATTAACTGACGCTGAAAAGCTCATCAGTGAAAAGAACTACGCCGGAGCATCAGCCATCCTCAAAGAGGCGATCATTCTGGCACCAAATCTACCAAGCCTGCATCGAAAATTAGCGCAAGTGCTAAAACTGATGTCAGATGAAGGGGAAGCAGCAAAGGAGAACAAAAAAGCAGATGACCTGGAGAAAGCAAAATAGCTCTTTCTTCAAAAGAATTGCAGCCAGCGCCTTTTCGCTTGCTCTGCCTTTTTGCGCCATAATTTATCCTTTTTCAGCGGCTGCCACCACTTTAGCCGATGCTGACGGCTTGCTTTTGCAAGCCAAACTTAAGCAAGCTGAAGATGCTTATCGCGAACTGCTTGAAGAAGATCAAACTGGTGATGCCTATGCCGGTCTTGCTGTTGCCTTAGCCAAACAGTCATGGCCAGCGAAGTTGCTTGAAGCAGAAAAACTTTTGAAGAAAGCCAAAGAAAAGTTTTCTGACAATCCTAATGTCATTGCCGCCGCCGGATACGTTTCTTATATTCACTCTAAAACAGTGGCATCACCAGCCAAGCGCGACCTCTATTTAGAAGCAGCCGAAAAACTCTGCAAAAAAGCCATCAAAGAAAACCCCAGTATTGTCATTGCCCAACAAACTCTAGGCATGGTCAAAATTGCCCAAGACGACATGGATGGGGCAGTTGATCCTTTGCGCAAAGCCAATAATCTAGCGGAAAACAGCGTCAACCTTACTCTACTAGCCCAAGTTTTGCTGCACTTAGATGCCCACGATAAAGAAGCAGAAGAATTCGTCAACAAGGCTCTGCAACTGAAGAGTGACTACGCACCAGCCCACTTGCAAAAGGCAGTGGTGCTAACTAATCAAGGTAAGCACGAAGAAGCTTTTCTGGAATTGCACAATATTCCCGATAGTGGCCGCGCATCAGAATGGCATTTGGTCGAAGGTGATATCTACCGCAAGCAAGGTGATGGCCCCTCAGCCATAGCCAGCTGGGCTAAATCAACTTCAGAAGATCCACGCAACCCTGAGCCTTACCGCCGTCGAGCTGAATATTACGCCATGCGCGGTGACGGCGAAATGGCAATATCTGAGTATCACAATGCCCTCGATATTTTGCCCAACGATTTTCAAATGCGCAATCAGCTAGCCGAATTAGCTCTGCGTCAAGACAAACTTGAAGTAGCAGAATCTGAATTCAAGACTATTCTCGCTGGTAAACCAGACGACCCTACAGCCATGCTTGGCCTAGCTCGGGTTGGTTTCCGCAAATTCCGCAAAGAAGGCTCTTACCCAGCTGATTTTACTCAGCTGATGGATAAGCTCCAGAACATTGTCACAGAGCAATCAGTACAAGGTGCCGTAGTTAAAAGTGGCACCCGCGATTTGCAAGAAAAAATAGACTTGTCTGAAGCCGAAAAAGCTTTAACACAAAACCGCTTTAGAGAAGCCAATTCCAAATTTACTGGCATCATTGAGAAGCATCGCGAAGAGCCATTTGAACTAATCACGCTTGGTGAACAGTGCTACCAAGAAGGCGATTATCGCGCCGCTGAAAAAGCCTTTACCTATGCCAAAGACATGAATGAAGTATCAACCCGAGCGGAACAAGGCATGAGCCGCATCAACAATCAACGCAACGAAGCAGCTCGCCAAGTGAAACTAGGCGATGCCACCTGGAAAATTCCGGAAGTAGCGATCGACCACTACAAACAAGCACTGTCTGCCGATCCGCAATATTCTAATGCCTATTACGGCCTCTTCAATCTTTTCACCAAGTCAGAAAAACAAGACCCTGGTCAAGCGATTAACTACGCCGTATGCTTCTTAGAAGCATCTGAAGATGCTAATCCGCTGCGCAAAGAAGTAGAATCGAACCTGGTAAAACTGAAGAAAAAATCTGGCCCAATCAAAGGCAAAGAGAATTAAAGTTTAGAAGAAGTTGGAGGTCTTATGGCTGTCGGTAAAAAAGATGCAAAAGCTGCAAAACCTTCAAGGGGTCGTATGGGCGCGGGCTCAAAAAAGCCGGCCCCGAACAAAGCTGTCTTTGATGCTACGCCAGAAGAGGATGGTGCCGATATTTCACACGACGGCAAATCGGCAGTCAAGCCCCATGATATTCGCGAAACTAAGGCTTATCTCAAAGCCCAGAATAGCGCCAAGCGCATGTGGTCTAACTATGTGACCTTTCTTGGCGCCTCATTTCAACGAATGGACAGAGATGAACAAATCGCCATCATTCAAAAGTTTTCAATGGCATTAAGTATTGGCATAGCCGTTCTAGCTATCAGTTGTTTCTATTCGCTTTTGCCACAGCAACTAAGAGTGCTGGTCGTGCCCATCGCCGTTGGTGGTGCTTGGTGGTTTGGCTCTAAAGTGATCGCACCGCAAACTATCAATCGCCTGGATAAATATATTCATCCAGATTAAACCAAAAAAAATGCAAATCAACAAAGAAAAACTGAAAGTAATTGGGGGGGCGCTAATTGTTTTAGCGGCCATAGCAGTAATGTTCAATCAAGTGTTCAGCTTTGCTTTTGGCATACTGCGCATGATTAGCATGATACTAATAGCCGTGTTAATCGCCTACGCCATCACCAATGTCATGGTACGTCTGCGCGGCAAAAGGCGAGCAGCCAATAATATTGATACCGCAACCACACTTCAATCAGTAGACCTGGCAGCAGACCCGGCAGCAAAAACTCCAGAAAAAAGCGACAATGAAACTCACAAGTAAGAAAGGAAGCGGAAAAGTTGAACAAGCGAGCCAGACCAATTTTACTAGTTTCACTTCTCACCATGATTTGCTCATCAGCCTTGGCTGCAAAAAAAGAAGAAGTGTTTGAAGACTCTTATCGCGCCCCCAACAGTTTTCAAGGCAAGGCCGTTGTGCTACCGATAGGCACTAGCTTTGAAGGAAGAATTCAAAGCACAATTGGCTCGTCAGCATCAAGACCAGGCGAGCGCTTCAGCGTAGAAGTAAGTGCACCAGTACTGGCTAATGGCACTGAAGTCTTGATACCGAGCGGTACTGAAGTAATCGGCGAAGTCGTAGAAGCAATTTCATCATCAAAGCAGCCTCAACAGAAAGGTTTTCCTCGGCCCCTGGGCAAGCTAAGAGTGCAACTGATGAGCATACGCATGCCCAGTGGTGTCACCTTGCCATTGGTTGCTTCACTCTGCGGTGAAGCAACAGCTAATCAAAAGAGTGGCAGCGGTGGTCTCAATGCTCGCAAATCGAGCGTCGCCTATGTTGGCTCACAAGCAGGGTTTGATGCTGTTAATCCAGCCTTGAATAATAAGCGCGATCCGCGCACTGGCAAAATTGCCGTACTAAAAAGAGATGACATACTCAAAGATCCAATCTTGGGTGAAGCTGCCAATTCAGGCGGCGGCAATAACAATAGTTTAGTGCGATCCCTCGTCAAAAGAGGTAGAGACCTCTATATCTACAGCGGCTCACCGCTTACAGTAAAACTAGATGCGCCCCTGAAAATTTCTTTTGCCGCCTCAAGTGGTCAATCGTCTATTGACTCGGCTGTGCTAGACGAACCAGCGCCAACCAAAGGCAAGTCGGGTAAACGCTTTGCTAAAGAACGCCCCGCCCCAGAACCAGAAGCTGAAGCAAGTTCACAGAATGCACCCGCCTCGACTGGTAGTATGCCGAATAGTAACTCCGGTAGCGGCAACTCTGGCAATAGTAATAACGGCGCTCCTAGACCACGAGCGACCGGCCCAGGTAGCGACTTCTAATAGATCAGTGGCTTCCAAAGGTCAGCGACTTCTAACTATCTAAAATCAGCGATAAACCGAGACTCTAATATGGCCTCTGATGATGCAAATTCTCAATCAAATCACTCGGATCAATCGAGTCAGCTGCCTTTTGTCGTAGCGATTACCGGCGCCAGTGGCGCAATCTATGGCATGCGCTTAGTGCAATTCTTGATGGAGGTCAATCAACCGGTTGACTTACTAATGTCGAAAGCCGCGCTAAGAGTCGTTAAAGAAGAGCACGATTTAGTCTTTGGCGAAGATTTCAAAGCTGGCTTACTGAAACATCTGCAGTTACCAGACACAGTGCCCCTGCGCACCCATAGCTTGACTGACTACGGCGCATCAGTGGCTAGCGGCTCTTATCGCACCAGAGGAATGGCCGTGGTGCCCTGTAGCCTAGGTACCCTGGGGGCTATTGCCAGCGGCCTAACTGAAAATCTAATTCATAGAGCGGCAGCAGTCACTCTAAAAGAGCGTAGAACCTTGCTGATTTTAGTGCGAGAGATGCCCTTTGGCTTGATTCAGCTGCGCAACATGGTCACCGTATCAGAAGCCGGAGGAGTTGTTGCCTGTGCTTCACCTGGCTTCTATCATCGCCCACAATCAGTCGAAGATCAGATAGACTTTGTAGTTGGTCGTGTACTTGATCAATTCAATTTTGACAATAGGCTATTTAAGCGATGGAAAGAAGACAGCCGCCCAATCTACCAGGCATCAAAAAAAAGTTAGACCCGGTGGGTGAAGGCACCTATACCTTTGTCGTCGGGCTCGTTACGGGCGTTAAAGGCCTTAGAGGCGATCTCAAGCTCAAGCTCAAAGGCAACATCGACTTAATCGACAATATCAAGACCGTGCAAATCGCCACCGCCGACGGTGCTCGACAAATCGCTCATGTTCGCAGTTTTAAAGCCGAGCAAAAACTCGTTTTGATGGCTCTAAAAGAGTTCGAAGATCGCACCGCCAGTGAAGGCATAATTGGCGCCACACTATTCACCGAGCGCTCGCAACTAAACGCTCTAAGTGAAGATGAGTGGTGGCTTGATGACTTGGTTGGTCTCACCGCTTTCACCGTAGAAGGTGAAGAACTCGGTAAAGTTTCAGCCGTCTTTGGAGAGACCTCACAACTACTGGAAATTACGAAGGGCGAAAAATCGCATTTGGTGCCTTTTGTCAAGGCATTAGTGCCGGTAGTCGACATCAAAGCTGGACGAGTAGAAATCGTCAATCTACCAGGCCTATTTGACTAATTTGTTAGCTCAAAAGAGCTGGCTATTCAGACATTAACAATTACTCCTATTAAATCGGCTGCCACTAGCTTGATATCCGGTTACATATCTATTACATTACTGTTTATTGTATTGATGATTATTCCGCTTTGGCGTCGCTCATAAATTCCAAGCAACTTCTTCGCAGTTGCTGTTCTCTGGCACCCAACTTTCTCTTTCATTCCCACCCCTCCATAGACTAAGAAAGCCATGAACAGCGCAACGACAACGCCGGTTCTTCTCTCGCCAGTTACGCAAGAAGAAATTGAACGGCTCGAACTATTTTTACCGACAGTCAATGTCATCTCATACGCAGGGCCAGGAGTCACGGGCGGCGTTCCCGACTCGCTTGAACCGGTGGTAAGAAGGCTCGGGACAAGAGTCAACTGGTTTGCCCTCTCAGAACTTCCTCTAGCCAACACTAACTTCGCCCCACCAACCTCTGGCAGCGCTGGCGGTGGATTCAGCTACTACGCTCCCTTGGCCCCGAAGCGTTTATTTGACGCTCACCAAAAAGTGGTAAATGGCTACCTCTGGGACCTGCTCCATGGTTTTGTCGCTAAGAGTGCCTTTGACCCTGAGGCCTGGAAATCATTCCGCGCCCTTTGTCAGTCGGTGGCTTCTGAATGCATAACCACAGCTTCAGAAAGCTTCCCCACAATCTGCTGGCTACACGATTATCAACTGGCGTTAGCGGCCCCCGTTCTCGCTTCACAGCACGGCATTGTGCTCTCGCAGTTCTGGCACGCCCCCTGGCCCAAGCCCGAAATAATAGCTAGCTCGCCCATTGGCCGTGAACTAGTACAAGCAATGCTGCACAACAAGTTAATTGGTTTCCACACCGATGAATACGCCGAGAACTTCCTCAAGACAGTAGCGCTATTGCTAGAAGACGCTGTGGTTGATCTCAACAGCTACAAAGCCACCTACCAAGGTCGAACCACATCAATAGCGGTATTGCCCCTAGGCGTTGACATGCCTTACTGGCAAGAAGTAGCCGCCTCCGCCAAGCCATATTCAGAAGCCTTAGCGGAAAAACTGGGGTTAGCTAATCAATTTATTCTCGGCGTAGAAAGACTTGAGTACACCAAAGGAATTTTAGAAAGATTGAACGGCTTAGAGCTGATGCTCAAGACAAGCCCATCAGACCACCGTCGTTTTCACTATGTGCAAATCTCACAAGAAGCGAAGATCGACGGTACTGCCCAGCTTGAGTATGCCCGACAGGTCGAAGCCAAAATAGCTTCAATCAACACAGAATATGGCCGAGACGGTTGGCTGCCTATTGTTCACCTCAAAGGAAAGCTCAACCACCAACAGCTTGCCGCCTGGTATCAAGCCGCTACAGCCATTTCAATCAACTCACTTAGCGATGGCATCAATGTCATTGCCAAAGAATTCGTCGCTTGTCGCAACGATCAGCAAGGAGTCTTGATTCTCTCCAAAGCCGCTGGTTGCGCGCGCGAACTGGCTCAAGGAGCCTATCTGGTCGATCCTAAATCACCAGTTGAAATTAGCAACGCCTTCAAAGCAGCACTCTCTATCGATATAGAAGAGAAGCGCCGACGGATGAACTCAATGCGCGATGTACTGACATGGAATCAGCTACACAACTGGGCCTTGAGCTTTTTGCGCTTGGCCATGGCAAAATAAGGCTAAAACAGCAATAGCTGAAACAATCAAAGAGTATTAAAGTACGCGGCGTCAACAGCTGGCGGCAGAGTGAGCAACTTTATATGGCGAAACTTTCTTATGGTCGGCACGCTTTTTGCTGTTATGTTTGTGGCGTGAACATTGAGATATTCGAGATTTTGCAATTTCGTTAGTTGCTTCAGATCATTATCATCGAGGTTTGTGCCATTAAGCAGAAGATGTTTCAGTTTAGTCATTCTGCCGATTATGGCAAAATCTCCCTTCGTCAGGTTGGCACTAGTAAGTGTGAGATATTCCAGTTTTTTAGACGATGATAGCGCCTCAAGCACCGGCGTACAGTTTCTCAAACCAAGCAAACCGACACCTTCGAGCCGAGGCAAGAACAGGCTCTCGAACAACAATTTCTGGTTAATGTTGTGACTATCAAGATTCAATCGTTTTAGCTTTTTTAGGCCGGCGATGACCTTAAAGTCACTCTCGTTGATTGCTGTGTCGCTTAAATCTAAAACGCTCAAATTCTGCTGCCGCACAATCTGATTAATTAGAGTGGCCGAGCGCACTTTACCGTTCAGGAATTTCAAACTACTTAAACTATTGTCCGGAAAAAACTTGAGCAACTCAGGGTGAGCCAAAGTTATGTCATTGGCAGTAAAAGAAAGTTCACTCCATTTGCCCAGCCGAAAATCGCCTTGGGCATCGTGGATCAGCTTTCTAGAGCCGACCGTAAAGCCAATTGTGCCTATAGAAACTTGACTTGGGAAACTAAATCGACTTATGCCATTTTTGTCGGTTATAAAATATGGCTCTTTTCGCTCGCGAAGCAGACGCGCGATCTCTTTTTCACTCTCGGTGGTTGCCGAGACCTCAACGGCATCTAACTCCGCGGCTTCTTCCTTTTTAATCACTGCTCTGTTTTGCGTATGATTAATTGAACTGGCCAAGGGACGGGCGACCTTTGGCTTGGCTTTTTTGTTCAACAAATTGGCGTCTAACAAGACAATTACGAGTACGGCAATAACAGTGAAAGTAGCAGCCAAGGCAAGTAGTGTCTTGAGGCCATGAGTTTCGCGGAGAGGACCTACCTCATCGGCCTCGCTATCTTGCCTAGGAGCGAAACTACTCCCAGTACGGCTACTAGTATTCGTACTAGCACGAGTACTGCTAGCTGGCGATATCGGCTTAGAGCAACTCCCTTCTAAAGTGAGCAAAATACTTGCTACGTCAGATAATGAAGAATATCGGTCGACGGGATCTTTGGCCAACATCGTAGCCACAAGACCTTCTAATTCAGCAGGGAAGTCAATTCCAGCTACTTCACTCATTGATGGCGGCACTGTAGTGTGGTGCAGAATACTTGTCTCTGCTGCAGTACGGCCAACCAGAGGTGGTTTACCAGCCAGGGCTTGGAACAGCGTCACACCGACTGAGTACATATCGGCGCGAGCGTCTAGCTGGTTACCAGCACATTGTTCGGGGCTCATATAGAGAGGGCTGCCGAAAATTTCGCCCTGCCTTGTTAGTCCTTGGCCAATCTGCTCGCCGCTATCTATTAACTTGACGATGCCGAAATCGACTATTTTTACCCGCGGGCCAAGGCTTGAACCGCCTTCGTTAAGCAGCATTATGTTGCCAGGTTTAATATCGCGGTGAATGATACCGCGTTCGTGAGCATAGGCAAGAGCAGAACAGACTTGACGGAATATGGGCAGAGCCTGGCTGATAGACAGTCTTTGATGCTCATGCAAATAGTCGGCAAGCGACTGACCTGAGAGCAGCTCCATCGTGTAGAATGGCCGCCCATCTGGAGTTTGATTCATGTCGTAGATCTTGATTATGTTGGCATGATCCAGCCGAGAGATTGCCTGAGCTTCAAGGCGAAAGCGTTTCCATAGGTTTTCCGAAAGGTGCTCGGTCTTCAATACCTTCAAGGCAAGAATTTTATCCATATGAATATGTTCGACTCTATAGACAAGGCCCATGCCGCCCTCGCCAATAAATTCGAGCACTCTATAGCTGCCAGCAATAAGTTCGTTTAGAGCAAAACCGCTACTGGCTTCGTATGGTTTGCTGAATATTTCACCGGTCTGCTGAGTTTTCTCTTGCAAGTCAAAGCCAGCTTGATTTGAACCGCTGGAATCTTGGGGCATCAACCACTCCGGAACAATTCAGGTATTTTCAATCTCTTCTTAGATTTACCCGATTTCGCAACACTTTTACCGAGAAGGCGCGGTTCCATTTGCGCACAATGGGCCTTGCTACAATGAGAACAATGAAATGAGACCCAAACGGAAGGTCTAACTTTGACCGTTACTTGCGACTACCAAACGGATGCCAACAAAGGCTACCGCTCACGATCTCTAATGTTTCGGCTTCACTACTTCGCGAGTCTGGTGCGCTCCAAAACCTGAATTCTTCTCGACATAAATTAGCTCAGGCACTGCGAAGTTCTTATACTCTTGCCGCTTCAGTGAAACCTGTAAACTAGGACGCGCCCAATTGCCAACGGGTTCAACATCGACACTCAAAGCCGGGAGATGCTTATCTGGCTGCTCAAGTCGATGAGCGGCATTGATCCCTTGCACAACTTTCAGCATATCAGTCCGCTCGCTCACCGATTGAGCCTTTCCTAATGCTGCTTCTAGCATGGCAGTATGACCGCCTTCTAACTGCTTGGTCACAGCTTCAGCATCGAACTTCTCAACGAGTGGTTGCGGCTTAGAGCAGTCAATTGCGTGAGTATCTGCCATTTCAATTTCACCTCAATTAATCAGTCGGAAGAAAATCTAGTAACTGCACCTTTGCCAGTAGTAGGCAGTGAGAGCGTGTTTGAACAATAAGTCAAAGCTTTGTTATTTTCGGGGCAGCTGCTTGGCAAAGTTTTGGCAGCGCCTAGCACAAAGAGTGATGCACCTGTCGCTATAACCCAGACGGTAAAGAAGTTTGAACTAACTCGCAACAAAGTTCTGTGAAGTTACGTTTTTATGCGCTTCCGTTTTTCGGCCTGTAGTAACGGTTTGGGGCAGTCATAAAAAAATCGATAGTAAACTAGACCTGCACGATTCTTATACTGAATGAGCGAGCAAGATTTCTGCCGACAAAAACTTTTGTTGCAATTCAGGAAACAAAAATGACGGAACTAACTACTATTGTGGATTTAGGTACAGCCCTTGAAGGCACTGGAATCTCGACAAGCGTTCTAGACCAGCGCTTTCACATCACTGTTAGTGACGAAACTATCGACCCAGTCGACTTTCGTGACAGCCGCACAATAGGCTTTGCCGAATTGAAAAGTGGTGCCATTTTGAAGACAATCAAAGTGCCGACAAAAAGTCGATTGGATGCCACCAGAACTTTTCGTGACGCAATTTCAGAAGGCCTCATTGAAGGCGGATGGCTGGCCGTACAAGCTTAGCTTCAGCAGCCCCCTGAACGCTGATACCTTTAGAGCTTGGCTAGGCGGAGCAACAGAAATCCGGCGAAATAGCAAAAGGTATTACAATTAAACTGCTTCAAAGAGTTAGGTAGTCAGTGCGTCTAGCCGAAATTCTATTGGCCCTAGCTCTGCTGCTCTGGCTTTCGCTGCCAACTCTTGCCGAGAAAACAGAATGTGGCACCGGACTTGCCTACGGCAAAGATCATGCCTACTTTATCACCGCTCCCCAGGGGTGGCTTCTTGACACTGAAAGTGGTGCATCACAAGGAGTCTATGCTGTTTTCTACCCGCAAGGCTCATCCTGGAATGGACCGGCAGTTATGTACAGCAATGCGGCTGGACGAGACGGTCGCTCTCCAGACGAAGCGATAGAACATGACGAACAAGAAATGCATAAAGGCAACGACAAACTAAAAGTGGTCGACGGCGGCACCATCAAAACGAAGGACAATAAAACAGCAATAGTAAAATATTTTACGGGAGATATCTGCACGGCCTCAAAGAGAAAGCGACTCAACACAAAAGCAATTCAATCGAGAGTTCTACGAAATAACCATCATTGCTTGCAAAGCACGATTTGCAAGCAATGATGGCAGACAATGAACGGCAAACAATGAACGGCAAACCACCAAGAGAAAAAGGCTACTCGCCGAGTAGCCTTTTCAAAGAATCCAGACTCTTACAAAAGTCGCGAAAGAGAAACCCTATTACCACTTCAGCAGTGTGAATTTATCCATATCAACTGTTTGACGGCTACGGTAAATAGCCAAGACAACAGCTAGACCTACAGCTGCTTCAGCAGCTGCCACAGTAAGCACGAAGATAACGAAGAGCTGACCTTTCAGTGCCACTGGATCGACATAACGCGAGAAAGCAATCAAGTTGATGTTGACAGCATTAAGCATCAGTTCAATTGAAAGCAGCACTCGCACTGCGTTTCGTGACTGCACCATACCGTACAAGCCCATCGAGAAAAGTAGTGCGGCAAAAGTGAGATAGCGCAGAAGCATTGGCTGGTGCAAGGTCAAAATGATGAACGATGCCAACACGGTCATGGTGACGATTACGCCTTTATGACCGCCAACACTGCGAGTAACCCAGCCAACAAGAGCTAAGCCAACGCAGGCCCAGAAGTCATAGTGATTGGCGAGGATGAGGTCTATACCTGTGGATGTGAATAGGACACCAGTATAAGTGCCGACAACAGCCGCTGCGAAAAGCGCATAGCCTAGTGCCAGATTTACTGAAGATTGCGGTTCTTTGACCGTGACTACATTTTGCACTTTGATCTCCTACCTCTGCAGCGCCAGATTGGTTTCTTGCTTCTTAGCTTCGTCAACAACAGTTAAGTTGTCGTCATCGTCTGAATTCTTAGGTTCGCCTTTAGCTAACATGATCGCGCCCATCAGAGCAGCGAGAAGTAGAACTGATGCGAATTCAAACGGAATAGAATAGTTGGTGACTAGAGCCTCGCCCAATACTTTGACAGCATCCTGGCTGACTGGCTGATCACTGAGGGGCCAATGATTTTCTCCGATCAAAGCGGCGTAGAGAGTGACAAAGCTCAATACTGCAGTCCACAAACTCAAGTTGCGCTTGCAAGAGGCAAAAATCTTTGCCAATGGTGGCAAGCTTTCATCGTAGTAGACGACGGCTTGCTCGCGCTCTAAGCGTGGATTAGTCAACATCAAGGCAATTACAACCATTAGTGTGATACCAACCGCATAAATCATGATTTGGGCTAGAGCCAAAAATTGAGCGGAAAGCAAGAGGAAGATTCCTGAAATCGTTCCGAAAACACCAATCAAAATGAAACCGCTGCGGATAACCACTCTATCGGCCAACACACCGATAGCCAGACAAATCGACAGAGTCGTCAGTAAATAAAACGCCCAGGTTTCTACGTTTGGTGCAGCTAGTAGAGGTGAGAGCAGATCTTGGCCCATTTTCTTGATTTCCTATTACGTTTACAACGTTTATTACGTTTACGACTTACTCTTCAGATTTGGAATCAGCAGGTTTTTCTTCGGCCTTTTCGGCAGGTTTATCTTCAGCTTTAGCTTCGGCAGGCTTATCTTCAGCTTTGACCTCGGCTTTAGCTTCACTTTTAGTTTCAGCGGGTGCGGCTTCTGCTTTAGCTTCAGCTGGCTTGGTCTCAATTTTCGCTTCAGCAGCCGGCTTTGCCGCATCTACAGCAGGTTTAGCCGCGGCAGCTGCTGGGGCTGGTTTAGCTGGCTTTGGCTTAGGCAACGGCATTTCTTTGCGTTCGAAATAGAAGGCCGATTCTTCTTGACTCAAAGTCAATTTTTTCAAGTCATATATAAGTGATTGGCGACTGTAGTCAGCCATCTCAAAATCATTAGTGTTTATGATGCAGAGGGTAGGGCAAACTTCAGTACAGAGACCACAAAACATACAGAGGCCATGGTCGATTTTGAAATCGATCAATTCAAGCTTGTTTGTTTCAGGGCTCTTGTGCGATGTGATTTCAATACACTTATCGGGACAAACGCGTTCACACTGTCTACATGAAATACAGAGGTGGTCCCCAGTTTCAGGGTTGACGGTGAGTGCCAAGCGTCCTCTGAAGTGAGGGGCAATATTTGGCATCTCGTCAGGATAGTTTTTAGTGATTGGTTCGCGCCAGGTGTGTTTGAACACTGTAGCAAGACCACGCCTCACTTCGTTCAGTCCACCAAACGCTCTAGAGATGAGGTTAGCCATGAATGTTTACGAACTCCCGTGCAAATACAACGATGATGAAAACGATCAATGAAAGTGGAATCAAGCGCTTCCAGCCAAAAGCCATGAGCTGGTCAATTCTGAAACGCGGCAGGGTGGCGCGAATAAGAATTGCAAAAATAACCAAGCCATAAACTTTGGCAATCACCCAGAGGGTAGCGAACAATGTTTCCGGATTGATTATGTGCAGTGTCTGACAGAAGAACGAATCTCTAATGGCAGCAACCATTTGGGGAATACCAGGAATTTTATCGAGAATGTATGGAGGTATTGGATTGTCACCACCACCTAAGAACATCACAGTGGTGACACTGGCCACCACAAACAAGTTGGTGAATTCTGCCAAGAAGAAAATAGCGAACTTCATGCCACTGTACTCAGTGTTGTAGCCGCTAACTAGTTCTGATTCTGCTTCAGGCAAGTCGAAAGGAATACGGTTGATTTCAGCGCAAGCTCCAGTTAAATAAAGCCAGAATGAAATGATTAGTGAACAGACCAACAGACCCGCGCATACATAAGAAACCGCCCCCATCGGATAAGCAGCTTCAAGAGCCTTAGCACCACCGCCGCCGATAGCCTGATTGAGACCAACTAGAGCACCACCACCAAGGAGGTTCCAGTTAAGAATACCGCCAGCCTGCTGTTGAGTAATTTTTACCAAGTCTAGAGTGCCAGCCATGAGACAGACCGTAACTAGAGACAATACCAATGGAATTTCATAACTAATAGCTTGAGCAGCACTACGCAAGCCGCCTACTAATGAATACTTATTGTTAGAAGCCCAACCAGCCATTACCAAGGCAACCACCGGCAGTGCACCAGCGGCCAAGACATAAAAAATACCAGTTGGTAGATTCAATATATGGAATAGCGGGTGGTCATTGGTCACGGCGGCGAGAAGCGGAACGGCGCCAATAATAGAAGGGGCGAAGAACAAGATAGGAGCAAAAGTATGCATAACTGCATCAGCCCCAGTCGGAGTAATGTCTTCTTTCAAAAGCAATTTGACAGCATCAGCAGCAGTTTGGAGGTTGCCGTCTGGACCAACCCGGTTTGGACCTTTTCTCACTGTCCAGAGAGCCAATGCCCGCCGTTCAATCAGAACCATGAACATGGCATTGATTGGAATGAAAACCAAAATAGCAATAACTGGTGTCACTGCTCTCAATATTTCATTGGCTAAGTTGGCCTGTTCGCCTAATTGCTGAGTAAGCAACATCGGTATGGCAATGCCGATACCCCAACAAACCATCCAGACGATGGTGAAAATGATTGTTAGCCAGGCTATGGTTAGCCTTGAGATTTTGAATATTTCGTCGCCGTTTGCAAACATGAGATCCAGTTTTACCTTGTTGAAGAAAGACAGAAAGTTCGAAACTCGAGGGAATTTAGCGGTCTACATCAGGAAGGATTATGTCAATCGAGCCAAAGATGGCCATAATGTCTGAGAGTGGGCAACCCTTCAAAAGCTCTGGCAAAATTGTCAGGTTACAGAATGAAGGATTGCGCCAGCGGAAGCGCACGGCTTTTTCACCGCCACTAGAAATTACGTAGCAGCCAAGCACTCCGCGTGGTGACTCAACAGCTGCGAAACCCTCGCCGGCTTTAATACGCATACCGGCCATTTGCTTTTTGCCCATGATGTCGCCAGTCGGAATTTTTTCTACTGCCTGACGAATGATGTCGACGCATTGACGCATTTCCAAAATTCTGGCCATGTAGCGATCCCAAGTGTCGCCTTCTTTGTCAAAAGAGATGACGTCAAATTTGAGATCAGGGTAGACAGAGTAAGGTCTGGTGCGACGCAAGTCCATGGCGATACCAGAAGAACGCAAACAAGGACCAGTGACACCGTAATCGGTAGCAACTGACTGCTTGAGAATGCCCACACCTTTTGTGCGCTTCAAGAAAATAGGGTTCTGGGTAACGATGGTTTCGTATTCATCAATACGATCGGGAAATTCATCAAGAAAAGCTTTTAGCTTGTCGAACCAGGCTGGCTTTGGGTCACGCAAAACGCCGCCAATTCTGATGTAGTTAAACATCATGCGCTGACCAGCAATTTCTTCTAATAGATCAAAGAGCTTTTCTCTTTCGCGGAAAGGATAGAAAGGGAAACCAAACATGGCGCCCAAGTCAATTAGATAGGTACCCAACCAGAGCAAGTGCGATGTGATGCGGTTCATTTCAGAAACGATTACACGCAAATATTCAGCGCGTTCAGGAACGGTAACACCATCAAGTTGTTCGCAAGCACGAGCCATAGCCCATGAAGTGAACATACCAGAGAGATAATCAACTCGGTCGATCAAGGCTTGATACTGAAACCAGGTGCGGTTTTGACCTTGCCATTCTTGAGCGCGGTGCAAGTGACCTAGCACTGGCTCAACGTGTTTGACAGTCTCACCATCAAGAGTTAGCAGCAGTCTCAAAACACCGTGAGTAGCAGGGTGTTGTGGACCCATGTTGATGATCATCTCATCAGTCTTAAGGTTAATCTCTTGAATTTCCGTAGCCATTTTTCCGTCCCTAGTAATTCCTGGTTATATAGAAGAATTAGCGCATGCTATGTGGATTTTTGTCGTTCAAAGCATCAACTAGTTGTTTGTAGTCTCTGCGCAACGGGTGGCCTTCCCAATCCCAAGGGTTTAGGATGCGCCGCAGGTAAGGGTGGCTCGAATAACGGATGCCAACCAAATCGTATGTCTCACGTTCATGCCAATTTGCTGCGGACCAGAAATTAGAGAGGCTTGGTACCGCTGGCAAATCCCCTTCGGCCACGTCAGCTTTTTTGAGCAATACTTTGATTACTAGCTGATCTAAATGTGAGTAAGACCAGAGGTGATAGACAGAGTCAAAAGTATCGGCGCTGTCGACACCAGTAACCGTAAGCAACAAATCAAGCTTGATTTCAGAGCTATTGCGCAAGAGGCGCATGGCTTTTTCGAGTTGATCACCAGCAACGATGATTGTTTCAACGCCACAAGAATCAGGCAGACGCTCAGAAGAGATACCATGCTCTTTCAAGAACTGACCAAACTTGGCTGGCTCCAATGGTTTGGCTGGTTCAGCTGGTTCGGCAGGCTTAGCAGCGGCAGCAGGCGCAGCCGGTTTGGCGGCAGCTGCGGGTGCGGCGGGCTTAGCTTCAGCTTTAGCAGCCTCTGGCTTTACTTCTGATTTGACTTCTTCTGGCTTTGCGTCTGATTTATTTTCTTCAGGCTTAGCTTCGTCTGTCATCTACTTGGTTCCTATATATTTCTGGTTTTTGTTTAGGTATTAGTATCGGGAGCCTTAGCTAGAGCAGCGTCTGTGTCTTCTTTGACCACACCGATCAAATCTTCTAGGCAGCGACCGGTGTCGTAATCAACTTTGCGCACAGATGTTTGAGCGTACATTTTCTTTCTACGCTCACCATAATTTTCAGTGCGAATTTTTTGTTGCAACTTGAGCAGGGCATCAAGGATGCCTTCTGGACGAGGTGGGCAACCAGGCAAGTAAACATCAACCGGAATAATGCGGTCGACGCCTTGAACCACTGAGTAAGAATCGTTAAACATGCCACCAGTAACTGTGCAAGCGCCCATGGCGATTACATATTTAGGCTCAGGCATTTGCTCATACAAAGTAATAAGAGCTGGAGCCATTTTGCGAGTAATGGTACCGGCGGTCAAAATCATGTCGGCTTGTCTTGGTGTGGCGCGAAATACTTCTGAACCAAAACGTGAAATGTCGAAAGCTGACATACCGACGCTCATCATTTCGATGGCGCAACACGAGGTGCCAAAAGTTAGAGGCCATACTGAGTTAGACCTAGCTAAGTTGGCAATCGGGCTAAGAACCGGTGAAAGTGCTTGACCGAGAGCATCGATCATCAGATCAATCGACGAGAGAGTTACGGTATCTCTCAACCCTTCTGGCACGTCGGGATTTATATTACTCATGCTCTTACTTTGTATCCTTCTTACTTCGCTTCTCAAGCTTCTTGTTCAAGCACTAATTTCTTGTTCATGCACTAATCAAACTGCTCAGATTTACTCTCAGACCTACTCCCATTCAAGAGCACCCTTCTTCCAGGCGTAAACAAGGCCTACAACAAGGATGACCAAGAACATAGAGATTTCAATAGGCCCAACCATTTTCAGTTTCATCAACTCAGCGCTGGCTGGCAACATCTGACCAAGGGCATCAGCACCGACTAACAATCTTGGAATACTATCGGTGGCAAGCAACCAGGGAATGATGAAGATGATTTCAATATCAAACAGAATAAATAGAATGGCGTACAAGTAGTAGCGCACATCGAATTGCACTAAGGCTTCTTGCATGGGCTTCATGCCGCACTCGTATGGCTGATTCTTAACTGAGTTGGGGCGGTGATAGCCAAGAGCTAGCTGCAAGACCCAAGCCAAGAGAATCATCCCTAAGGCGGGAAGGGCGAACCCTACTGCAACGAATAAAAATATCTCGCCAAGCTGCAACGAACTCTGATCCACTTTTGTTGCTCTTCCTTACTAATGGGTACTCCGTGGTAAAGCATAGCAGGCTAAAAGCCGGGTGGACTACGCCGTAGATTATAGCCAGGTAAGCACCGGCGATATGGTTATAGGTATGTCTCGAGATAGGCCTATCGGCATCAAGTTCTCTGAGAGCTAACTCATCAATTACGGATTGCAACTTTCTGATAATTAAATCGCTGAAATGGGCATCATTAGTAGAAATACGCACGATTGAACTAGGAAATAATGGTTAACAAAACCGGCATCTTGAGCGTTCCTCTTGTAGTCTCGTAAATAGGTAGGTAAGAGGTACTGGAATCCCTTGAGAGCAACAGTTTCAATAACAAACGTAATTAGCGCCCCAGAACACAGCAAAAATATCCCGATGACCATGCAACAACTTCCGCCCAAACGCTTCAAAGAACTAGATCAACTTTGTCAGAAGCTGGGAGTTACCTGCGGGCGCATGGGTTTGATCAATGAGGCGCTGACCCATAGTTCGTATGCCGCAGAAAACCCCGGTAGCCAAGACTATGAAAAACTCGAATTTTTCGGCGATGCTGTGCTGAAATTCGTCATCAGTGAATATCTATTAGAACGTTTTCCTGATTACGATGAAGGCCAACTAACTGAGCTTAGAGCTGTTTTAGTTTCAGATCGGATATTGGCCGAAATCGGTGAGCAGTTCAACTTGAGCAAATATATTTTGCTCGGTCGCAACGTGCAAACTCGACCATCGATCACGGCTAACGCCATGGAAGCCCTAATCGGAGCGATTTATCAAGACCTTGGTTTGTTCCAAGTGCAAACGCTTTTAGTGCGCTTGTTTGGTCATCAAACCACAGTGGTTGATCGCGACGAAATCAAAGACAACTACAAAGCGCAATTGCAAGAATTCACACAATCACGCGCCGAAGGCACTCCTAGCTATGTTGTAGTGAGTACAGATGGCCCACCCCATGACCCAATTTTTACAGTAGTTGTAAAACTGGAAGGGAAGCCACTAGCTGAAGGCACTGGTAAGTCAAAAAAGGCAGCTGAACAAGAAGCCGCCAAGCTGGCTTTCCAAGTGCTACAAGACCCATCACGCTCAGTAATGGCGTAGAAATAGCGGAATTAGAGCAGGACGAAGTCCGACTCTAATTGACGCAAAAACGAAACAAAAAAAGGAGCATCCATCAATTGATGCTCCCTTTTTAAGTTTTCAGTTGTAAGTTTCGCAAAATGCCCTTCGAGAGCCTTATTGAGCTAAGTCTTGCAAAGTTGGAGCGCCAGCTGGAGCTGATGGCACGCCAGAGCCCGAATTGACATCAGAAGGAGCTAGGTCGATGCGGCTTCCGCCTGGGGTTGGGGCTTCAGTGGTGCCAATAGCTGTAGATGTAGGTGTAGTTGTAGATACTGGAGCAGCAGTAACGGTATCTACCGATTGCTCAATGCCAGCAGCAGAAGCAAGCTCTCTTGCTTTCGTGCGCAATACCAAGGCTTGTTTGTCAGCCTGGGCGGCTTTGTACTCAGCTTCAGCGGCTCTCAAGTGGGCCTTGGCTGCTTCTAATTGCTGTTTAGCTTGATCTAACTTTTTGTGGGTGGTTGAAACCTTAGACTCAGCCATATCTACTTCTAAGCTAGTCGGAGCAGCCACTGGAGCCGATACAACCGTGGTAGAGCTGGAAGATTTGCCCAGTTTAAGAGGATTAGCGTGGGCCGCTGGCGCCACCAAAAATGCACTCAAACCGAATGCCAAAACTGTAAGTGCTTTCCTTGTCATGAAGAATCCTCATAAATACTTTGATCTCAGACCGATAATCAACAAGTAATTATTATAAGGAATAACTTGCCAACCAGACAGCTCAAGATTGGCCACCGGTGCGCCTTTTCAGCGAAGGCGAAGAGAGCCAATCAGGGCACCGATAGCGATACGATGACACCCCTTTGGATAGACAAGAGATCGCTTCCAGAAATCAAGACACCGCCGGAAGATATACGAGCGCGCTGATCGCTAGAGCGATTATGAGGTGAAAATAATGCCAAGCGAGAGGGCCGTCAAAGCCTTCTAAATGGTGAATTTATGCAAAGAAACCGCAATAAGTATAAATGTTCATTCAATACTGAAGCAGTTCTCTTGAAAGCTACATATCTATTGTTCTATATTCTCTACTTCGCCTGTGCGCGATTGGGCTTTTGACCGAAAGCTCCAAATTGGCTATTAGCCAGTTTCTGGAGATTGAGGGCAAGAGCGCCTGAGGGCAGTAGATTTACAACCAATCACCATAGCTTTGCACCGCGAGCGTACCCCGCTCAGAGACAACCACAAAGCACTGGCGCCGGTGGTCTTCGAATCCTTCATATCCATAGATTCGCAAGCCACACATTTATAAGGACAAGGGAGTGACTATTTCAGTGACTGAACAGCAGCTAGAACCCAACTCGAAATCAGAATTCGAGCGACTTCTCGAACAATCTTTAAGTTTCAAGTTTGAGCAAGGGGACATTGTCTCAGGCGGCGTAGTCCGTATCGAAAGAGACGGGATACTCGTAGACGTAGGCGGAAAATCTGAAGGCTTCGTGCCACAGAAAGAAGTTTCCAATATGCCTATCGACAAAATTGATGATGTCGTCAAAGTCGGCGAAAAGTATGAGTTCTACATTCTTAGAGAAGAGAACGAGAACGGTCAGCTAACTCTCTCACTGAAGCGTGTTGCTCAGGCGAGAGGATGGGTCTTACTGGAAAACCAGAAGAAGAACGACGAAACCATTCGCGCCAAGATTTCAAACGTTGTCAAAGGCGGTGTAGTTGTAGACGTATACGGTCTGCGTGGTTTCGTACCAGCCAGCCAATTGCGTGTTAAGGGTACAACTCCAGAAGAATTGATCGGTATGGAAATACCAATGAAGATTCTGGAAACAGACACCAAGCGCAACAAACTGATCTTGAGCCAACGTCTTGCTGTGCAAGAAGAGAAGGCCGCTCAAAGAGAGAAGATTCTATCTACCCTCGAGTCTGGTCAAGTGGTCACTGGCGAAGTTGTTCGTATCGCCGATTTCGGTGCGTTCATCGATCTAGGCGGCCTCGACGGCTTACTCCCTATCTCAGAAATTTCTTGGGAACGTGTCAGCCATCCATCAGATGTGTTGAAAGTGGGCCAAATGGTCACCACCAAAGTTCTCAAAGTCGATCAAGAGAAAGGCCATATCAGCTTGAGTCTCAAGCAAATGCAGCCTGATCCATGGAAAGAAATTGAAGACAAGTTCGGCGAAGGTCAAGTTGTGAACGGAACAGTTCGCAAGATTCAGAGCTTCGGCGCTTTTGTTCAAATTTATCCTGGCGTAGACGCATTGTTGCCTACAGTTGAAATGTCTGATCAACCTACTGCTAAGCCAGAAGAAATTGTTCAAGTCGGCCAACAAGTCAAAGCAATCATCAAGAAGTTCTCTCCGAAAGAGCACAAGATTTCCTTGAGCTTAAAAGGTATGGACGTCAGCGACCTGCTTAACTAATTGCCGCTGAAAAGCAGAAATTGCAAAAAGACCCGAGCTAGGCTTGGGTCTTTTTGTTAACTAAGCAGAACTTGTTAACTAAGCAAATCTTTTTAAGTAAGCAAAAACGATAATTTTGTTTCAATATATAACAGAAGCTGGAACCGGCTAGCCAAGAGGCCGTCAATTCTTTCAAACAAGCAGTCAATAATGGCCATATCAAAATTAGCTGGACTCGTACCACCAATCGAATTGTTTTTCTGGGTTGCCCCCTTTGGCCGCGCTATCCGCTTATTTTTCGGCGCCTTCCAAATCGCGTCACTGCGCCAATTTTCCTACAAAAAATTCAAAGTAGCTTGTTTATGGATGGGACCAGAATCATTCCACCTAGTGGCTCTTGCTGCCGTGACAGTAGCGATAGCACTCACCATTCAATGCGTAGTTGAACTGCAAAAATACCAAGCAGAAGAGCTCTCTGGAGCTGTTATTTCAATTGGTTTATTGCGCGAAATCGGCCCGCTCACGGTCAGCCTTGCTTGGTGTGCCCGAGTTGCTGCACGCATTGCCGCGGAGGCACAAACCTATTGCGACAGCGGCAAGAATGAAGAATTTGCCCACCAATTTGTTCTACCCAATTATCTTGCAACGCTGGCTATGTCAATTCCACTGGGAACTTATGGCCTGATCATAGGTTTCATTACCGGGGCCCTTGTAGCACCGATGTTAGGCGTTTCCTCTACTTCAGAATTTCTCCACTCTGCCAGAGATGGGATTCAAATGAGAGACATCATTGTCTATTTCATAAAGCTTATTTTGGTCAATCCCACGGTGGGCTTCTTTGCTGGTTGCGCCGCCGGTGCCACCACTAATCACAGCAACAACGCCGCACCAGCAAACGCCGTCACCGCTACTTTTATTGCCGGTTTCTTCGCCAATTTGGCCGTCACCTACGCTGCCTACCTAGCGAGATAACAGAAAAAATTTATGCCGGAAAAAGAGAGAGATGAAAGAGACGACAAAGATAACGCCCGCATGATTTCAGATGGCTCACTGGGAGTCTTCACCGTGCTGGCAGTGATTTTTTTGCTCTGGGGCTACCTCTGGTTCAAAGGCACCGGAATCTTAGGTGCCACTCAAACGATCAACATTCTCTTTCATGAAGTGGCGCAATTAAACGATAACGCCGATGTTTTCATAGACGGTATCAGAGTAGGAATGGTCGACAAAATACTATGGCTGAATGAGCGCCGTGTGCTGGTGCGCATACAGATCACAAATAGAAAAGTTGTCATTCCGCAAGGCGCTACTTACAGAATTTTGACGAATGGGATCGTTGGCGCTAAGTATATTGAAATCGACGTTCCACATCCACCAGATATCAGAGCGGGTCTGCCAGCGCTGGCAGACGAAGCTGAAGTAGAAGGGCTAGACCCAGCCCGACCAGAGCTAGCAATCAACAAACTTGTAATTGCCCTAAGCAACGTCGATCCGCAGAAGCTTGTGAAAAACTACGAAGAAGATCGCATAAGACTAGTTAGGGCTGCCGACCAACTCTCAATTTTGGCAATCAAGACTATGCCAGTTGTAGACAACGCCTTGCCCCTTGAACGCGACCTTACTGAAATTGCTCACGATTTGAAAAAAGTCAGTCGCAAAGTAAGCAAGCTTTTGGACGATCCGAATTTTACAAACGATCTCAAAATAACCACAACCAAGCTAAAAGAAACAGCCGACTCAGTGCAAGTCACTGTGCGAGAAATCAACACCACGCTAAAAGACAAAACACTAAGACAAGATCTACTCAGCGCCCTTAAAAATCTAAACGACGCCACCGAACATGTACAAAACTCAGTGTCCGCCGTAGAAAAAATGTCTAAAGATCTAAAACTACGAACTGATGTCAAAGACATACTTCTGCAGGCGCGCAAAACACTAGACAAAGTTGATAAGCTCTTCAGCCGTCCGGGCTTTGGCTCAGACTTAAAAGAAACGCTAACTTCTACCCGCGAAGCAATTGGCCATTTAGATGCAGTGGCAAGACAACTCAATCAAATTCTTGATAAACGCGCACCAATAATGCATCTAATGTTTGGTCGCCCCGGTCAGCTAAAAGATCCAAAGCCAAAAGCTCCAAAGCTAAAAGACAGTCAGTCTCTAGCTCCCGAGTCAGCACCAGTGCAATCAGTAGCGCCAGCAGAGGGGCACGGGCGAACTGGGCAAACTGAGCAGATCGAGCAGACTGAACCAACACCTCAGACTGGCGAATCGGGAGAATCGGGAGCGCAAGAGCAGAGAGAAATAACTCCAGAACTGAAATAAGAAGTGCTCAACTGATCTATTTTTCTACAAAAAAAATGGTTTCCATGGAAACCATTTTTTTGTGCTTTGTCTAAGTGCTTTGCCTAAGTGCAGAGCTAGATTTTCATATTAGTGCCATTAGCTTAGACTGGCATTAGCTAAAGAACCATTAGCTAGAGAGCCACTAGCAATTCTGCTACTGGCTCTCTACTTTTAATTACAGGCGAAATTCTCGGAGCAAGTCTCTTTCAGGAAACTACTCTTAGAATACTTTGTAGCTATAGCTACCAGCCAATTGTTTGTTGCCTTGACCGGAACTGGTCTGAATATCTTGGGCCAATTCATCATAATCAGCGTAAGTATCTTTGACATGCTTGTAATAAGCTCTGCTTTCAGTGTCAGTTGGGGTTTTAGCTTTTTCAGCATCGATGCTGGCAAGACGATTGATGAAATCGCCAGAAGCACTAGACGAAAGCTGACCATCTGCCTGCTCAATTAATATGCGAGCGAAGAGATCATCGCGACGCATGCTCAAGTCTTCACGAGCTGCTGGGTAGAAGATTGTGATGCCATTAGTGGCAGTGAACTTAGCCAATACGATAGGGAAACGTGAAGGAGTCGTTACTGACTTCCCTGAATAACCAGTCACTTGCATGGTTGGGGCTGTCATTGCCGAGCCTTGAAGAATTACTACTGGTCTAGAAGTAGACGTAATTGTAGTAGTTGAAACTGATGTATCAGCCATAGCTGGCAAGAATGATGTAATCGCGGCAAGGGCTGCCAACACTGGGCCCAATGTCTTTGTGGCTTTCATTTTAATCTGTCCTCCTGAGGTGACCTCGACCTCGACGGAGGGTATTCCAGATTGGTTCCAATTTCGCTGAATTGTTACAACCTCGGCATTACTTCCTAGAACTTGGAGGGGATTTTCCCAGTCAGAACAGCATGAATAAAGGCTTGAACTACGTTTGGATCCCAACCCTTGCCGGCTTTCTCAACAAACTCAGTCTGCACAGCTGAGGGATCTCTTCCTGGGCCGCTACGTTTGGGTGATGCTTGCTCATGATAACGATTGGCTAAACCAATAATGCGAGCGGCCAAAGGAATTTCGTCACCTTTCAAGCCATGCGGGAAGCCGTCTCCATTAAACTCTTCGTGGTGGGCTCTTACAATTGGAGCCAGATGCTGTAAGTCAGGGAATGACTCAAGCAACTCCGCTCCATCCATTGGATGATTCATGACCAAAAGAAGCTCAGTATCGGAAAGGTCATCTTCGGCCTTCTGCAATATTTGAGCAGCAGCGCCGAGCTTGCCCAAATCATGAACTAAGGCCGCCTGCCTAATAGTATTGATAGCATCTTGGTCTAGCCCAAGCTCTTTGGCAATAGCACACGAGATCTCAGCGACCTGGCGAGCGTGACCATCGGCATACTTATCTTTAGCCTCGATCTGCGAAACCCAGCCGTCGATGCGACCAAGCATTCGAGCATCTAAGCCACCAGTGGCAAAAATGTAGTCTGAAGTCTCATTAGAAGAAGACATCAGCTGATCGAGTTTCTTCTGTGCCGCAACGTCGTCCAATACCGGTGCCGCTTCAGCAGGCGGCGGTGGTGGTGGCGCCTGCGAAGGAGGAGGCTGAGTCGAACCCAAGCGATTCTTGAGAAGGCCTGCTCCAGCGCCAGCTCTCGCCTTACCCATCATTGACGCGCCCAAGCCACCGCGAGGCGGCGCCCCGGCAGTGGCAGCTGGAGTGGGAATGTCATCGAGTTTGCCCCAAGCGGCACCTTCAGCCGCTCCACCCTTCGGTGTGGGAATAGAATCAAGATTACCCCAAGATGATGGCTCTTCAGTGGCAGGGGCTGCCACCACTGCTGGTTCAACAGAACTAGAAGCAGAACTAGTAGTAGCAGCAGCAGGACTAGCGTCAGGACTAGCGGCAGCAGCAGGACTAGCGGCAGCAGCAGCAGAAGCTGAAGCCAAAGCATCAGCGGATGGGGCTGGGGCTGAGACACCGCCAACTGCAGCCTCTGGCGCAAGAGAAATTGGAGCAACTTCGGTCGTGGCTGCCGCTGTTACAGGACCGCCCCACGGTGCAGGAGTTTTGCTCTCCGTCGCAGAAGCAGAACCCGAAACAGAACTAGATAACCCATCAACAGTATCAAAATCACCGAAATCGAGATCGGCATAAGGATCATTATCAACAGCCGGAGATACAGGTGGCGTAAATTGCACTGGTGGATAGTCACCAGTTGGCATATTTTGCTCAATAGAAGGGTTAGATCTAACAGTAGTAAATGTAGGCTTCAGAGGATCGTTAGCTAGAGGCTTCTCTGGCTCACCCGATCGAGCCACCGTCGGTGGTGATTTTATCTCGCCAGTAACTTCTTGAGCTTGAACTTGAGCAACCCGATCAAAAACAGGCACACCGCTTGGAGTAGCCGGACCGGCAGCGCTGACAGAACTTGAGGCGGCTGGCGCACTAGCGCTAATACTGGGTTGAACCGACGCTGCTGACGAGACAGCCGGTGTCACCGATGGTGGCACGACAGGAGTTGGTGCCGGTGCTGGAGCAGAAGTAGGAGCAGGAGCAGGAGCAGGAGCAGGAGTAGGAGTAGGAGTCGGTACTGGAGCTGCAGTAGAAGTCGGCGCTGGAGTAGAAGCCGGTGATGGTGCTGGAGCTGCAGTAGAAGTCGGCGTTGGGACCGGAGTTGGAGCCGGTGATGGTGCTGGAGCTGCAGTAGAAGTCGGCGTTGGGACCGGAGTTGGAGCCGGTGCTGGAGCCGGTGCTGGAGCCTGTGCTGGTGTAGGTTTAGGCGGCGCCGGGGCAACCTTCGCCACTGGCGGAGGAGTAATTTGTCCCGTCTTGTTGGCTTGCGAAAGTACTTGCTGACCTAGCGCGCCCTTCAATGCGCGGCGCACATCGATCGCTGATTTGCTAGCCTCCGCCTGGGGTGTGCTAACAATGCGCTGATGCAATTGCATAATTGGCTCGCGTGCTTTCTTCTCAGCCGGCAATTTATACAATGCCTCTGCCACTTTATCAGCAACACTTTGCACCATATCAACTTCATTACGTGTCCAGGCTCGGCGATAGTCGCACTGCTGCAAAATCACACAACCATGGGTGCCAACAGAACTGCGCAGCGAGACGCCAAGCAGTGACTTAACACCAATCAGCTGCAACTCTTCTTGGGCCGGCGAAACGTATGAGTTTTGCTGGCCTTCAAAGAGCTTCAAGGGCTCACGAGCAAGAAGAGTTTGAGCAACCAAAGCCGAATCAGCAGAAGGCCAGTAGCACTGCTGCAAGCTCTGCACTTTCTCCTGCTGCCAAAATTCATAGCACTTCCAACCAGCCTGCTGATCATCGGTACAAATAAACAAACAACGGCTGACATTGAGAGCCTTGCCTAAAATATTGACGACCATAAACAGAGCGTCACCTATTCCGAGGGAATAGGTCATTAAGTTGCCGATTTCGACTAAAAATGTGTCGCGGAAAGTGTCTCGCTGAACAATGTCATTAATTTGGGCCAGGCGGATGATATCGCCAAGTTCCCCCAACACCACACGCATCATGTTCAGTTCATCAGACGTAACATCAACAGACCGGCTCATGGTCATGGAGCCAAAGGTACGCCCCTGCAGAACCAAAGGAAGTGTCGTAGAACGGCCCGTAATCGGCGAACCGGTAGAGCGGTACTCGCAAATTGACGTAACATTGGGGTCGAGCGGATTGCTCAGTAGAATTTGGCATGCGTCAGCCGAAAAATGGTCGCCCAAGTCCTTAACGGTAGTTTCGAGAATCCTCTTTAGATCCCGCACACCGGTTAGTTTTTGCACCAAAGGGCTGTTCATACTACTCCAACGATACCAACCAGAAGCTTATAAACTCAACCATAACATGAAGATCATAGTGGTTCTACTAGCCCAACAGTGCTATGCCCATACTGCACTCTATCCAACCCATGGTCGCGGCCCATGGTCACAGCCGATTCACACAAAGTAGCCATGGCTCAAGGCTACCCGTCTGATAAATAATGGTCGAAGCCCTTGATAATAGAAACAGCGATATCAAGCGCCTCTTACCGCGAGAAAACAAACACCGCAGAGTAGTTTAGTAATAAAAACTTCCCCAAAATACTTGTAAAATAATAGCCTGCCCGCACATTTTTAGTCACCATAAATTCTAGCGAATTTTCAGAGGTTCAAAATTGCCCAGCTTAGCAACCACGAACAGGCCTCTATCAATCGGAGACATAGTCGGACGGTCTTTTAGAATTTTTCGTATCAATCTCAAGTTAATTGCTCAAGTATTGCTACTGCCAACGATTCTGCTCTGTGTCGGCCGAATTGGCTTCATCCTTGGTCTCACCCACTTGTCAAAGGACGCAGTTGGAATAGCCGCTGGAATGGCATCTATACCAGCATGGAGCTTGGTTGCACTGGCCGGAGGCTTACTTTTGCTTATCGGTGGTTTCGTTCTCTATTTGCGTCAAATTGCACTGGTGCGAGTTTTCACTGGTTTCGCCCCAAATTTTATTGAAGCCAATAAATTTGCCAGCACCAGACTGGGCTCGCTAATCGGTCTCAGCCTGGCAGCTTTTGCTGTGGCAATTTTAGTGATGTTGACATTTGCAGTTGCCATCGGCCTCAGCATTGCCTTATTTGCGGCAAAGGGCCTGTATGTAGCAGCCGGTATAGTTGGTTTAATTTTCGCTGTCAGCTTGGGCTTCCTCGCCCTTCTCTTTGTTAGCATAGTCAGCCATATGTCTTTGTCGAGCATGGCCATCGAAAAAGATGATCTCGGTACACTGATCTCTCATTCCCTCTCACTCTCCTCTCGTTCTTTCTTCCGCTCGATTCTGTTTTATCTTTTAACAACAAGCGCCATTGCTCTTTTAGCTTATCCGCTCTCTTTGCCCCTGATTGTCATACTTATTGGTTACAGCGTTAGCCAAGGCATTATTAGTGGAACGCACAATTCGGCAGCAGAGTTGCCAATGTACCTGCAAATAATTTCGCAAGTATGGGAACAGCTAGTGAGCATGATTGTGACGCCAATTAGCTTTACCTGTTTTGGACTCTACTATTGCGATTTACGCATGCGCCAAGAGGGCCTTGATTTAGTAGAAAGAGTGGAAGTGATGCAGGCAGCGAACAGCACTGAATTAGAGCTTCAATAAAAATGGATTCCAGAAACATTGCCAAAGAAATTGCAGAAATAGCCAAAGATTATGACTATCAGCAGCCGCCTGGCCTATTAATCAAAATTCAAGAAATAATTACTAGCATTATCAGAGCTATCCATGACATTCTCAGCCTAATTGAACTACCTCAGACTGGCAGTAGCGATACCAAACTAGTTGGAGATCTGTTACAAACACTGGTTGTGCTCGTTGCTGTTCTAGCACTGGCAGTGGTAGCAATTGTCATTCTGCGCCGCATAAAGCAAATCGAATCGCAGAAAAAACTCGCAGGCGGCGAGCTGATAGTAAGGGAGAGCGAACTAGACAGCATAGGCTGGCGCAGTTTTGCCGCGCAACTGTTCAAAGAAAACGCCACCAAGGAAGCCTGCAGAGCCCTTTACATGAGCTGCCTACATTTACTTGATGAAGACGAAATTGCCGTCTTTGCACCAACGAAAACTAACTATGAGTACTTCTACACACTCAAACAAAAACCATCTATAGCCCAACATTTTAGACCACTTGTAGACACAGTCGAGCTAATCTGGTTTGGCAATAAGGACGCAGAAGAGAGCGACTATAACGACTGCCTCGATTTGCTCAGCAAAATAGAAAACGCGGCCGCTCAAATTAAAACCGCGCCCCAACTAGCAGAAAAGCGACTATGAACGTGCCAGCTAACTTCAAACGCGATTTAATCTTACAACTGCTGGCCCTTGTGGTTGTCTGTAGCTTCCTTGTATACGCCAGTTTATCAAGCGACAAACAGCTCAACAAAATCATGCCAGAGGCTCATACCTGGGCATCATCGACCAATTTAAGACCAAGCGGCATGAGTGCCTGCTTCGAATTGACAGAAAAGCTATTCGCCCCACAAAGAGCAGTAAAGAAATGGGAGCTGCCCTATCGCATGCTCGGCGGCTCAAAGAAAGCAGCCGAGAACAGCAGTAACAATTTGGCAAAATTGTCAGCCATACAGCCACTACCAATGATTCATGGCGTTCTGATCATTGTCAGCCCTGATCAATCACTGGCGAGCTTTGAAGTCGAAGAAATACTTTCATGGGTCGAGCGCGGCAACTATCTGGTCTACTTAGACAGCTTTGTGCTGCGCACCTCACGCCGTCTTCTCGATAAAACGGCAATGACAGTAAGACAGCTTGAACCACCAGCAACGGTAAAAAAAACCGATCCCCGCTTCGATGTTAGGTACTACGATCATTTGCGCCAGCTAACAGTATCAGCCGACCACAGTATAAAAGGTGGTGGCAAAATTGCCACTGTCGACGGGGCCTGCATAATTGCAGAGAAAGAATATGGCAAAGGCCGAATCTTAGTAGCCAGCTGCCCAAGCCTTGTCAGCAACCGCCAGATAAACCAGGCCTCATACTGGTCAAATTTTCAGTTCATCTACAATTGGCTTGCCACTACAGACGGTGAGATTTTCTTTGATGAACGCTGCCACGGGCTTAGTCAGGGCATTAACGTCTTTTACTATTTCTTGCGTGGTCCAACCGGATGTGTATTGGCCCAGATCGGCCTTTTGCTTCTAGTGGCAGTAATTAGCACCAATCAGCGCTTCGGTGCAGTAACTCCAATAAAGGTGAGCCGCCAAATTTCCAATCTTGAACACATTAACGGTTTATCTAACACCTATATGCGAGCCAAGGCCAAGCAGGCCGTAATTGAAATTATCTGGCAAAATGCCAGACTAAAACTATGCAAGTTTTTGCAAATTTCGCCCCATGAATCAAGTGAACGCCTGCTTGAAGAGCTAAAGACAAACGGTGGTGAGCACTCATCAATGGCCTTGATTGCCGATCGATGCGAAAAAGCAATAAGTAATAAAGATCTGAGCGATGATCAGTTAATTGAGCTCGTTGAGTCTTGCGATAAGATATCTCAGAGCACTGACAAGCAGATGACAAGTAAATAGCTAAACAGGGGACAAGATGCAGCAACCAGCAGTACCGACCGCAATTAACGAAGAGCTGCGCCAAGTCAAAGAAACTTTTGATCGTCTGCGCTCGGCCTTAAGCGAGAACATCGTCGGCCAAGATCGGGTCATCGATCAGCTTTTGACAGCAGTGCTTGCTGATGGCCATGTATTGCTCGAGGGTGTTCCTGGTACAGCCAAGACCATGCTCGTCAAGACCACAGCCGGTCTAGTTGGAGCCAATTTCGGCAGAGTTCAGCTCACCCCAGACATGCTTCCCTCTGACATCCTCGGTACCAATGTCTACGATCTCACTTCTCGCACATTCACATTACGCAAGGGCCCAATTTTCACAGGCATGCTCTTGGCCGACGAAATCAACCGCACCCCACCCAAAACACAATCAGCATTGTTAGAAGGTATGGAAGAACGCCAGGTTACCTTAGACGGCCAAACCCACAAACTTCCCGATCTCTTTATGGTAGTAGCCACGCAAAACCCAGTGGAATTCGAAGGCACCTATCCTTTGCCCGAAGCGCAACTCGATCGCTTCATGCTTAAAATTCTCATTTCTTACCCTGAAGGCGACGCCGAAAAGCAAATGTTGCGCAACTGGCAATCAGGACACTACACCCGCTTTTCATCACCCATTGAAGCTGTTTGCAGCGAAGCTGACATCATCAAGTGTCGTCAATTCTTAGTGCATGTCAAAGTTGAAGAAAGCATCCTCGATTATTTGGTGGCACTAACTAGTAAATCAAGGAATATGTCAGATGTATCACTAGGAGCCAGTCCTAGAGCTGGTCTAGCATGGCTTGCTGCGGCCAAGGCCCATGCCGCCATCGAAGGTCGCGACTTTGTCACACCCGACAATATCAAGTTTGTTGCTGAACCGGTTCTTAGGCACCGTTTGATTCTCACGGCAGAGTCAGAATTAGATGGTGTCACTGTCAATCAAGTAATCACCAACCTGCTGCGACAAGTACCAGTGCCACGATAATTGCGGGAAGAAAAGATTTGACCGCCAGTGCACGACTATACCTAATATTGATACTAGCAATGGTGCCATTTACGGCAGCAGCTTGGCTGCCTACTATCGCCGCTCAGCTGACAAAAGCCGGACTAGCAATAGATATTCTATTATTGATTGCCGTAATTGTTGAGTATCAAATTACTCCTCGCACCAGCACTATTGCCGCCACAAGAAACGTCGAAGAGAGACTGTCTATTGGCCGCGAAAACAAAGTAACCATAGAAATCAACTATAGTGGCCAAACTCCACTTAATTGCCAAGTAAAAGATGATGCACCCAGCGCCATAGCTAATTATAGTAACAATCTCATTCCAGTTTTTAGCTGTCCGCTCAAACCGGCTCAGAGCACGCGCCTAACCTACATACTACAACCGCGAAAACGGGGCTCTTACAAATTTGGCAAACTCAATGTACGTTATCTGGGCAGACTCGGGCTCATCTGGCGCGAGATCAAATTTGACTTAGACAAAGAGGTAAAGGTCTTCAGCGACCTCAAGGCCTTGCATGAACTTTCAGTTAAGCTTTCGCACTCCTCAGAGTTAGGCGAATTGCATCAAAAAAAACGAGGACAGGGTACTGAGTTCGCTTCTCTTCGTGAATATGCAGTGGGCGATGACAGCAAAGCCATAGACTGGAACGCCACAGCTCGGCGCGATCGACCAGTAGTAAGAACTTACGAAACAGAACAAGAACAGCGCCTTCTAATTTTAGTTGATGCTGGTCGCATGATGGTGAGCGATCTTGATGGCCTCACCCGCTTCGATCGGGCTCTCAACGCCGCCCTTTGCCTGGCACTGACAGGCCTAACTCATAACGATCAAGTGGGCATCGGCATTTTTGCCGACAAGCCCCTACTCTACTTGCCGCCCAAGCGGGGCAAGTTAAATATGAATCGAATTCTAGAGGCCACCTTTGCTGTTGAACCGCGCATGGTCGAGCCAGACTATGCCGGTATTTTGTCTTACTTTGCCTCAGCGCAAAAAGGGCGCTCTCTTATGGTGGTGCTCACCGACTTAACCGACCCAACAGGCTCTCAAGCTCTTCTCAGCGGACTGGCCAACCTCGCCCCCCGACATTTACCATTTTGTGTTACTTTGAAAGATCGCCAGGTCGTAGACCTAGCCAATAGCAATGTCGAAACCTTAAAAGCAAAAGAACGCGAAACTAAGAAAAAGAATGACACAGTGGAAGCTATTTACAAGAAAGCAATTGCCATTGATTTGCTTAGCCAGCGTGAGCTAGCTCTTTCTGTTCTGACAAGACGAGGATGTCTTGTACTCGATTGCCCGCCCCAAGATCTCTCTGACAAACTAGTAGAAAAATATCTTGAAATTAAATCGAGGGCGCGACTGTAACATCAGTCCGCAGCCATGACCCTCGCTCTACTGACTAAGGACAATGCAATGGCCAGAGACAGCTTCTACATCTATAAATTTGTGACAGCTAGCGTTGCAGCGACAATGGCTTTTGCTCTTTCTTACATGAGCAGCGCCGACCAAGTCAGCAATATTTACTTGCCTGCTCGTGCCGACAATGCTAAGAATCAAAGCATGACTTTTGCCACGGGCCAGGAAGCTCTAGACAGCCACCAATTAGACAAGTGTAAAAAATCTATCGCCGCGTTAAAAAGCACTGCCAATGGTGCGGTGGCTGGCCTCGCCCTAGAAAGCCGAATGCTCTCCAAGCAAGGCCATTTTAAGGAAGCTCTAGCCCTCCTAAACCAGGCCATCAAAAGCAACCCTAATAGCGCTACTCTGCTAGCCGAACGAGCTCAAGTTTACGGCTATTTGGACGACGAAGAAAAACTATATAGAGACTATCTGGCCGCTTCAAAATGCAGCAATATGGACAGCGACGATTGCCTAGTAATCGTCAAAGGTCTAACCGACTACGATAAATGGGATGAGGCCTTAGCCGTTGCCCAAGTCGGCATCAAACAAAAATCACCAAGTGGAGCCCTTTGCGCCCAAGCTGGTGATGTGGCTCGCAGACTGAACAAACTAAATCTAGCCGAAGAATTCATTGAAAAGGCCCTAGCCATCGGCCCCCCCAGAGCCTCAACCTTTCAAGAATTGGCCTCATTGCACAAAGTAATGAAAAAATGGCCAGCCGTGGTCAATGATTGCAAAAGGCTGAAGAAGGCTATAGTCAATGCCGAAAAGCATCTCACCTACGCCCGCTGCCTTGAAATGAGCGGCCAAGCCAATATTGAATTAAAGCATTACCAAGAGGCTGTGGCTGACTTAAGTCAAGCAATGAAAATTTCTCCGCTCAAGGCTTCGATATTCAAAGAACGAGCCATCGCCTATGAGAAGCTAGGCAAAAATGAACTTGCAAATAAAGATCTAGCCACTGCTAAAAAAATTGATAATTCCTTTTAAACAAGATCGTTGTCGCAAGCGTACTTCACAAGAGCAGTACGACTCTTCAAGTTGAGTTTCTTGCGAATACGAGAAGCATGCAACTCTACAGTCGATTCAGTCAAGAATAAGCGTTGCGCTATCTCTTTGTTGGCAAAACCTGTGGCGATAAGCTTAAGCACTTCCATCTCTCGCGAAGACAACGGCGGCGCTTCATCTGCATTAGCCCGTTCTTCAGCCCTTGTCAGAACCTTAGGAGAAGGAGCTTTAGCGGCAACTTCAAGAGCATTGGTAAGCTGCTGAGTTAGATTACCGAGAAGGTTCATATGAAAGAGTTGATCTTTAACCTGGTGATAGGTCTGGCAATGAGAAAGAGCAATAGAAGCTTGAGCTGCTGTCAGTTCAATAGTTTCAAGATCAGCTTCGCTCCAAGCGCGACTATGGTCGCCAACCACAAGAATAATGACACCATATTGAGTGCCTTGGTGTGATAGTGGAGCCCCAGCCATGGCTCTAATGCCACTCTCTAAAAGCAGGTCAACGTCATGTTCGCTCAACTGTCCGCTTTGCCGCAGCTGCTCTACTTCGTTGACAGCGACGGTCTTTTGCTGAAAGAGCGAAAGAGCAAACATAGGAAATTGCCCCGTGCGGCCGAGACCAAGCGGGGAGAGGTCGGGCTCGACATACTCATGGGTGACCATAGGATGAGAAGGTCCATCGGTGCGAATAACCAGACACCGAGTAGCTCTAAAAATGCGCCCAAGGCTATCAGCTAGCGTCTGCAATAAATGGTCACGATCTAGTGATGAGTGAAGCTTGCAGACAGTTTGCCGCAGCCAGCGCTCGAAGCCCATACGCTTTGTCGCTTCATCTAGATCATCAGCCACCTCGCTAGCTCCAGAGGCACCACCTTGACTAGCGCGACCAACCTGGTTAGCACGGGCACCAGAATCAGCACCGTCACCACTGGCAAGAAAATCTCGCGGAATAAACTGCAACCGCACCAGACAATCACCTTCGCCGGTTAAAGAAACCAGTGCCGCGGCGCAGCCAATCTGCCTCAAGTCTGAAGCCGAAACGGAAAAACAACTACTACCGTCAGCACGTCCCAACGACTGCTGCAAGGCATCAAGGAAATTTTTGGAACCTGGAAACACCTTAGCCAAGGGCTGCCCAATCAAGTTTTTGCCGCCACTGGCGAAGAGATTACGAGCGCTTGTATTAGCGCTATCCACCACTAACGAATGGCGCTTTAACAAAACCGTTGGTAGAGTCGATTCTATTGCTGGCTGCACCACTGTAGTATCATCCAGCGCGAGGCAGAGGCCAAGATGAACAGCAAGGAGCCGGGCAATCACTTGACCGAGATCAAGCAGTTCTTCTGAAAATCCACCAGCAGAAATAGCTCTCTCCATCAGCACCAGTCCAATAATTTGGTTGGCTAATATAATTGGAAAAAGCACTGCAGCACTGTCATTTTTCCCGCCACAGAATTTTTCTAAAGGGCGCAGAGCCAGGGGAGTTTCATTACCGAGAGAGGTTTCTCCCAGAGGTACCCATTGCTCTTGTCGCAAGAGGCTATGCAGCTCGCTTCGACCACCAATCTCTAAACCCTTTGGAATAGCCTTTGCCAGGTCGTCAGTGCTTCCTTCTCTTGAGACAAGGGCCAGTCGACGTAGCTTTAAACCATCGAAGTAAGCGTCAGCGGTGACACGAAAAAGAGCGCAAGAGTTCAACTCAAGAGCAGAACAAATGGCCCCCATGTCGACCTGGAAGTCTGGTTGTTCAGCATCTATTCCAGGCTGAGCCTGTCGAACACTTGATACGCTCAAATGCTGCAACAGTTTTACAACAGGAGAGAGATGAATCTCATGCTCATGTTCCGTGGAAATTTTCTCAGAACCACTCATAGCTTTGAACAAGCCTGCGAACACACGACAAGTATTTTCTAACTGAACCTATAGCGGGGAAAGCCAATTTACTAATTCTCGCGGCCGACTTACTGTCAACCTTGAGTTACTTTGAGTTGCCTTGAAGTCTCTAAAGAACCTCACTAACTCCAACATATCGCAAAGCTGGAATTTGCCTAGTCCCCAGCAGGGTGATCTCGCATCTTGTACCAAGGTTGGGCTAGTAACATCAAGCAAAGATGCCGATTCGCGCGTTTTTAGTACACAAAATTGCGCCCCGGTGAAGGTATGGGCCATCTACCATTGCAGACTTCAATTAGCAAAGCTCTTAACCCGCCGGGCAAGATTTAATATTAATCCAGGCCTGCCAGGAGAAGGCAAGGCGGCCCAATCGCCCACAGATTCAACAATCCGCCCCCTTCCGCCTGACAACAACATAGTATAGAATTAATATATGTGAATATGCTCTCTTAGGAGTCCTCAAGTACATGGCCAGCGAATCTTCAGCCAAGAAACCATCTGCCAAAAGCTCATCTCTGCGCAACCTAAAGCGCCAGTTCGGCCGCCGCATGGTTGAAACGCTGCTGATGTCGCCCACTCTAGTTGACGATATTGACAAGATTCGGGCCGCCGGGGTGCGAATCAGGCTGGTAGATGGGCCATGCCGCGCTTATTACGACCGCAAGAAGCGCACTATCTACATCGGTCGCTGGTGTCCGCGTAATTACAAGCTGATCAGCATCGCCCACGAATTTGTGCACGCCCTTGTCAAACCCACCATCGACCCTGTTCCTGGTCAGACTGGGCGGCAAGAGTTCATCAATCGCTGTCTGGAAGAAGAGACAGAAGCGATTGTTCACGAAATCGAAATCGTCAAAGATTTGCTCAAGGCTGACATTCCAGTTGATCCCAAAGAACTTGAATGGCTGAAGCGTTACAAACGCGGCGGCCGCAAGGCAATTATCAAAGCTCTAGAGAAAACCATCACCTCGACCACTGGAGAAGATTATCCAGAGTATTACGGCAGTTGGTACGACGAAATCGTACCGGTTTCTCAGCGCCTACCCTAGAGCTGAGCCGAGAAAAGCGCTAATCTAAAGTAAAGAACTTGAGCTGAGAAAATTTCTTAAACCGAATAAGCCAGGCTGGGGAAATCTTCATTTTCTTCAACAGAGTCGATAGTGAAAGGCTCTGTGGTCAAGGCGCAGGCGTCTGGAAGCAGGCGCCGAATTTCTTCAGCAATATGCCTGGCCTGCACGATACGGCTGTGCAGATGGATTGTCTCGTATTCAAGTTTGATGCGAGTACCATCGACAGCTGTTACTTCTCTATGGCGAATAAGATTGGTAGCCTGCCTCAAAACCTCTTGCGGTGTCTTAATCACAGCGCGCGAATGAGTATGGGGCAGAAGGCTGCCAGTAGCATCATAAGTGCGGTCAATCCAGGCTTCTCCAGCCACACGAATTCCCGCTCTTTCGCCAGCTTGCAACAGAGTATTACCAGCCGGGCCAACCAAAACCAGCCAGCGGTCATATTCAGCCAAGGCCTTGGCGACAATCGTAGCGATACGAATATCGTGGCTCATCTGGCGGTAGAGAAAACCGTGGGGGCGAACTTGGGTAACTTCTAAACCAAAAATACGGGCCATTCCCGATAGAGCCCCGAGCTGGTAAAGCACTGAAGCCCGCAACTCGTTGGAAGAGAGATGAATTTCTCTGCGGCCAAAACCAGCGATGTCAGGGTAGCCAATATGTGCCCCTAATGCCAAGCCATAGTAACGAATGCTCTCAAGAGCTGCTTCCATCAAGACCGGATCGCCAGAATGGGCGCCGCATGCAACGTTGGCAGAGGTGACAAAAGGAAGAACCTCTTGCTCTCCCTCAACCCGATAAGGGCCATAACCTTCACCAATATTGGTGTTGACGTCTACGCCTGTTGACAAAAGAATTCTGGCGTTGCTAGGCGCGAAAACAGGTTGAGCTACTGACTGTTGTTGGGCTTCGCGACCGCCGCGGCCTCTTTGATGCTTAGTTCTGCGCATCGAAAATTGCTCCTAGAATACCCACAGCTTAGTGGGAAGGCTAAGTTTAGCAGTTTACGGGTAATTCTTTAACATCAGAGTAAACCCTATAGCTTTGTGTGAAGCTAGAATTAAAATGGTGTCATGCCACTTTCATAGCGAGCTTTCGATTGACTATATCTAGAAATCGCCTAAATTCGGCTTTCGCCATTCTGCCAGTGCTACTAGCCGGCAGTTTTTTGCTGGCACCGCAAGCGCTCAAGGCTTCGGCTGGCCCAGGAGAAAATCCTGTTCAATTGCGTTTTGCCGCTATGGATGCGATTTTGCACGGCAATAGCAAAGACGCCTTAGATTTATATGAAACTGCAATTCAAGAAGCTTCACAGCAATACGGAGATAGTTCAACCTTCCTTGCTGACTTGTACTACGAGGCTGGAACAGCAGCTCTAGACAGCAGTCAATTCCCTGTGGCAGAGCGCTACCTCACCCTGGCAGTAAAAATAAATCCTTATGCGACCATGGCAAAAATTAAGCTAGCCGAGTTATATCGTCTGCAAGAACGCCCAGAAGAGGCTTCAAAACAATTCCGTCAGGCCGTGCAAATTAACCCATCTCCGGTGACTAGGCACGCCTATATTCGCTGGCTGGCCACCAATGGCCGCACACCACAAGAAAATGCCATAGCTACGCAAGAGTCGCTAAAACTTGCCATGCTTACGGCCCGCAGTAATGAAAGCAGCAGGCTTCTCAATCTCAACAGCAAAGGCAAACAAGCGGCAACTGGCCCCCAGATGCCGGTTCTCCCTCCGGCTCTTCTGGCCCCGATAAGCAAAGAGAAAGCCGCCTCAGAGAACGCCCGTGAAAGCAAAACAAGTGATAAAGCGGCGGCCGTCAAAAGCGATGCCAAGCCAAAATCGACAATCAGCCTGTTCCCTTTTAAAAATGTAGCCAAAGAGCAAGTTCTAGACAAAGAGAAACAAGAGAAGTTGCGCAAGCAAGAAGCTGCCAAACAAGAGGCCCAAACCAAAGCTCGTCTAGCAGAAGAAAGAGAACGTGAGCGTGACAGAGAACGTGAGCGGGAAAGAGACGCACAAGCACGCAAGAGAGCAGCAGCGGCAGAAAAAGCTAAGACTGAGGCTCCGCCCAAGAAGATAGAAGCGAAGCCGCCAGTGGCCAAGCCGGTAGAAAAAGTTGAAAAAATAGACAAAGTCGAAAAAGTAGAAAAAACTGAGAGAGTCGAGAAAAAAGAACCGAAGAAAGAACAGCCCAAAACTGTTGCGCAACCAAATATAGTGCCTGCTCCACAACAGCCATTCTACCCACAGATGATTTATGGCGTGCCTGCATCAGTGCAGAAACCAACCGGCAAAGCAGCCAGAACCATGGTTCCGCCACCACCACCGATGCCGATCTTCCCCGCTATGCAACCAATGATGAGACCACCGGTACCAAACTTCCAACCACCCCAACAACAGCAACAGCCGCCGGTAGCAAAACCCAAAGCAGAGGTCAAACCGAAGGTTGAAGTTAAAGAGCAACCTGAAGACAAGCCACCACCTATGACCAATCAATCAGATAACGAACCAGAGTTTATTCTTGATTGGGGCGAAGTCAAACCGAAAGGGAAAAAAGGCAAATAGCAGAAATAGTAGATATAGCAGAATTAGCTGCTATTTGTTCTTAGGCTTTATTGGCAGGCTATTAAAGCTGGCGAAGTTAGAAGTTGGGCCAGCGGTAGCGTCAGAGCTAGGCTCCGGCGGAATCGCTGTGGTAGAAGCTTCAGCGATTCCGCGACCACGACCAGCGACATTAGGCCTCAGTCTTCTTAGTTGGTCAGCAGTCAAAACAGCTCGCATAGACAAGAAATCGTTAAGCATAATCAATTCTGCCTGATCTTGCACCTTGCGCAGCTCCGAGCGCTTGGCTCTAATTTGCTCTGCGCTAAAAGCCGGATCAAACATCATATCGCGCATTTCCATGCGCTTAGACTTAATAGCTTGCTGTATGTCTTTGGCCTGACCTTTGCTTTTGTTCCGCTGTTCTGTAATGCGAGCTTTCTGCTCATCAGTTAAATTCAACTGAGAAAGATCGAGTGGGCTGCGGTTCATGCCACCACTATTGTTGCCCATACGCATTTTCATACCAGCCCCAGCGAACTCGCGCTGGCGACCAGGGCCATCAAATCGACGTCCCATAGTGCCAGGCCCTGCCGTCGCTGAATCAGCCGGTTGCATATCAATTTCTAATGGCTGATTTGCCCCCGCTGCTTCTTGGGCACGGCGAGCGCGCTTTATCTGCCGCGCTCTGCGGTTGAAGTTAGGGGCAGCATCAGAAGCAGAGTCAACACCAACTCCATCAATTGAAGGTTGTGCCAGGGCCGGCCTACAGACAAAATCAACAGACAAACTTGATAGAAGCAGAGTCAGACCAGCGCTACCTGCAACTAATAGGCTTTTGCCAGAACCGCTACAGTTTAATCGCATACAATCCGTCCTCGTTTGTACTGATACCAAAATCAGAGACACTATCAATAGTGTCATAGTCATAAACAGCCACTATTTCTTCAGAGTCATTAACGTTGTTGTTGTTATGATCACGATCGCCCTGCTTATTGTTGGCCAACATTTTTTCAGTGGCGGTCTTTTCTTTAGCGGTCTTTTCTGTCGTGGCCGTTTCCTTCGTAGTCTCTTCTCTCGCGGCCTTAGGCTGTGGCGGCAAATTAGGCGCGGATGCCACTTTCACTGTTTCTCGTTGAGAAGCCGTGGTAGCGGAATCCGTTTTCTCAGCAACAGCTACCTGATGAGCACTTTCGACTTGGACTTCTGGTGTCACTGTTTTTTCTACAGGCACAGCTTCGAGCACATTTGTTTGAGCCACTTTAGTCACGGTACTAGAATTAGATGCAATAGGAGTAGAGGCAAACTGACTATAGGCAAAGAACAGCGCCAGAATCGAAGCAGCGCTAGCAAAAATGTAGCGAGGCTTGAGAAAACCAGCTAACTTTGAAGGGCGATCAATACTCTGAGTCTGAGACTTAGACCCTGAATTTATTGAAACTATATTCTCTACTTTAGATTCAGACTTAGTCTCTAGGCTAGATTCTTGTTTAGCCTCTAGGCTAGACGCCTGTGCCAGAATGCGAGCCTCGATAGCATCACTGAGGTCGCCACTCCACTCTACCGCCGGCAAGCTCTTGAGCTGAGTAACCACCGCATCTATATCAGCCAACCTGGCATTGCAAATCGTACAATCAGCCAAATGCAGTTCAACAGCTTCAGCTTCTTCGGCGCTAAGCTCTAGATCGTAGTAAGCATCAAGTGCTTCTTCCATCTGCTTACAGTTAAGATTAGGTTGTCCTTGCATATCTATCACCTGAATGTTGCGGGCAAATTGAGACTGTCGGTTGAGAAATAGGGAGAGAGCAATTCTTTTAGTTTGATTCTGCCGTAATGCAATCTTGAGCGTACTGTTCCGATATTGGCGCCGACCATCTCGGCAATTTCTATATACGAGAAGCCTTCGATGTCGTGCAGAACCAAGACTATCTTCTGCGTCTCTGGCAATTGACTGAGGGAGTCTTCAACCATTCTCGTCTGCTCTCTCAAATCTAGATTTTGCGAGGGATCTGGCCTTTCATCAGCTAACTGCGAAAGAGTCTGGCCAAAGTTTCCCGGCCCTTCATCTTCTGCCACACTTGACTGGGGATCAAATGACACCAGAGTCATCGGTTTTCGTCTTTGTTTAACCCGAAGATTGTCCATACACAAATTGTGAGCAATGCGGAATAGCCAAGAGGCAAACGATGAGCTGGAGCGGTACTTATCTAAATTTTGATGAACTTTGACAAAAGTGTCTTGCACGACCTCCTCTGCTTCTTCACTGCTGCCCACCACACGGAAGGCAGTAGAGTACACCCGGTTTTGATACCGTTTAACGAGAGTTTTGAAGAGTGTCATGTCTCCTTCCTCTCTGTATTTATCAATTAGGGCCTCGTCTGTAAGGTCCATATACTCCAACCGATTCGGGTGGCTCATAAGGGAATACGCTCAAAGACGTCAAAAAGTTCAAACATATGGCACAATTTCCACAACATTAACGTTAGTTAACAAAAGCTCGTCTTTACCACTTGCCTTTGACGATAGCAGAGGCGAAACTAAAAGAGACTGTGCAATTACACACTCTATCAACTTAGAATCCGGAGTAAGTCGTGAACTGCAAAATTTTCACCCTGGTGGTTCTACTGATCACCTGTTTCAACTGGCCGCCGGCCAATGGGCAGACAAGAAGCAACTCAGTAGACTACAAGACGCCCCATAAGAAAATTGAAGACTTACCGAACTTCCATGTTGTTCACCCGTTCTTATATAGAGGGGGCGAACCGAGCAAAAAAGGCTTGCAGCAACTGCAAGAAAAAGGCATCAAAACACTAATTGACCTGCGCGCCAGCAGTGCCATAACCAAGAGTGAAGAAGCCACGGCCCATAGCTTAGGTATGAAGTACATAAACCTACCGATGAGCGCAAAAGCTCCTACAGAAGCTCAACTGGCCACCTATCTTGAGACTGTTAGAGAAGCAAAAAACAAGAATGAGCCCGTTTTTCTACACTGCGCCCATGGCTCAGACCGCACTGGTTGTTTAGTGGGAATCTGGCGTGTAACTGAAGATGGCTACAGCTATCCGCAGGCCTACACTGAAATGCGCAAATATTGGTTTGGCCCTCAGTTCAAAGAGCTATCAGGCGCTGTGCAAAAAAGAGCCAACAAACTTTCAGCATCAAAATAGGCCTGACCGCAGCTGGCCAGATTAAATTTGGAAGAAGGCAAAGGCGAAGGTTCAACCTGGCTCTCGCGATTTCACATGCTTGCTCAACTCTCTAGATGTTGGGCAAGCGCTATAGTGGAACAAGGAGTCACGGACAAAGCTAACCGCAATGACGATGCAGAAATGAAACGAGAACAACTCTTAGTAGGGCAAGTCGTTCAAAAGCTATTACCTTTCCTATTCTTACTGTGCCTTATATCTGTCTGGTCAAAAATAACGGGTGGTTACCGATACCCATCCTGCACAGGCTTCTCTATTTCAGAAAGCAACTTCATGCAAATTATTTTCGGCAGTACGCTTAACTTACTAATGCTTACATTCAGTGCAGCATTGTTCTGCGCCTTTGAAGCGTGCCAATTGATTTATGATCTCAGGGCGACTAATGGAGAAACTAGCACTGCTCTCTTTGTCCATCTACTACAAGCAGGACTGCCTATATTCTGCTTTATCCAGGGCAAACTATGCTGGAAAGTCTATAAGCAAAAATATCAAACTACGCCTTCGAGAACTCATACTGACGTCACAAACAATGAAACACTAGCCAACTTTGATACCGGACAAAGCCAGACCATACCTCGCTTTTTTCGAGAGTTGGCGCTTTTTACCTTGATATTTTTTACCCTCGCACCTTTTCAATCACAGCTACTGGCGGCACCACGCCACCTCGTTGAGAACATCAGACTGTACATGCTAAGCCAAAAGCTCATAGCAGACCAAGCAACAGACAAAACATACGGGGAAGAACTCAAATTGGCGGAAGCTTATGCCAACATGGGCGAATACAAAAAGTCTTTTGCAGTCATCGACGCCCTTCTATCCGAAATCAGCGGACCATTAGACCGCGAAAGACTTGCCAACACCTACCTTCGACTTAGTCATTTCGACCTCTCAAATAGAGTCTCAGCGGCAGAATGGCTGAAGCTAACGAACTATGCCGACAAGAAACTTGAAGCAATCTTCAGTAAGTGCAAACCAGAGAGAACGGCTGCTGAAGCCTGGAATAGAAAAAAGAACGAAACCCTTAGTGACTCACTTAAATTCGCCGCTGACAACTTGATTCGAGCCTACCAAAGACATGGCTGCACTGAGCAAGCAATCAAATGGATAGAAGCCAAAGGCATACTGCAAAGAAAGTTACTTGGCGCCGACAGAGACAATCTACAGAAGATCTATTTCAATCTAAAAAGCGAACTAATTCCTACAGGTGAGCGAAAAAACTATGCGCCACTCCTGCACCAAGAAATCGCTCGTCTAGAATGCACCCAATTGAGTATGTCACCAGACTCATGGTCTGAACACTGGAGAAGGGAGCGCCTTGAACACTGCCTGGATGAGCTTAAAACCGTGGCGACAGCACCAACTCCCCAGAGCATAAAAGCTGATCCAAGTCACCTCCTCGGCGATTATGACGAAGTGAAAGCTTCAATGAAGAAAGAGCTATCACTTGCCGAGCAAAGTGGCGACTATGCTGGCGCAAAGGATATAGCACGAGACATGGCCCGCCTTATTCACAGATACCACAATACAGTCTCACACGAGGCGGCGTCATACTACAACAGAATGATAGAACTAGAAAGCCGCGCTCCATCATCTAAAGTCGCTCAATTGAGCGACTTACTAGAAGCATCAAAATCGAACCTTGAGTGCGGTAACCTCAAAGAGGGCGAAGAGTATCTGGCAAAAATTCAGATTCTCAAAAAATCTCTGTTTGGAGAACACTATAACGGGCAAGCTAGAGATCTTAACGACCTGGCTCTAGCCTACTTGAAGACGGGCAACGCGGCTGAGGCTAGACCTCTCTACGAACAGGCCCTACGGCTCGATAGCGAAAGTATAGGGGCCGAGAATAAGGCAATTGCCATTTACCTAAACAACCTTGGACAAATTTCAGAGCAGCTCAATGACTTGAGCCAGGCAGAAAAGTATTATCAACAGGCTCTGCGAATAGATGAAAAAACGCCCGCCGATAAGCTCAACCTCGGCAGCGACTATGAAAATCTAGGCAAGCTCTATCTTCAAACTGGGCAGAAAGTGAATGCCCTGAATAATCTTGTAGCTGCGCGGGAGTCAAAGAGTAAAGTACTCGGAGCTTATGCAGTTGAAGTAGTCGACCTAGATAGAGCAATCGACAAGGCGAAGTCTCTGTAAGATATTCTTCCTTGTATAGAACTCTTGTTCTTTAGCAATTAGTTTTTTTTAGACCAGCTCTCACACTAATAAAGAGCCCATGATTCTCATATCCTTCTATCAAACTAAATGTCGCTGGTACACATTTGACAGAGTCAAGAACTTTAAAAATCCCAGCCATGCACAACTCCATCAGCAAGCACTCAAGAAGTTCGGCCTGCCACTTTGGACCAACAAAGAAGCCAAGTCAATAGACTATCCTCACCTTACCTGATTCACGGATAGCCTGTGCCCATGGCGCCAGGCTATCCGTGCCTAAATCGTGTTGACAGGCTCGTAAACCTGCCATTGCCAAGCGCAACCAAACACTATACAATTTATAGTAAATCACTAGCAAAACACAGAGAAAAGACTATGTCAGATAAGAGAGCCGTTCTTGTCCAGCTGAACCCAAAAGAATGGGATGCTTTAGAGCATCTGTCCAAGAAAAAAGACATCAGCAAAGTTGCTGTAATGCGCCAAGCCCTGCGGCTATATGAACTCATTGATGCACGAACCACTGAGGGAGAAAAGCTGGTGTTTGAGGACAAGGAGAACAAGAAAGAACTACTGGTGCTATGAGTAAAACAGAAGTCAAAATAAAGCATCAAGCAAGCGGCAAACTTGTTCCGGCAACACTGATAAATGGTGTAAGTATCAGGCAAGCAGATCTAACCCAAAGAGCCTGGGACGAAGCTTTAATGAAATATCTTGAGGGCATACCGAAGGAAGACTGGCCAGAACATACAGGCTGGGATTGGAAAAGAAAGTATAAAAAATATGGACGTCTCAGCGCATATCACTTCTTTGGTATTGAATGTAATAGCGTAATGCAAGGACTGCTCTTACTTAGCACCTTGTTTAGAACAAGCAGAATTGACGATGGGAAACAAATAATTTATGGAGCATATTTAGCAACGGCACCATGGAATCTAAGACAACTAACCAATAACCCTCAGTACTCACTTGTTGGAAGCGTCCTAGTGGCCGCAGCAATAGAGACAAGCAGAGGTGAAGGTTGCGCGGGACGATTCGGATTACATTCGCTCAAACAATCAGAGCAATTTTACCGTTCCTGTGGCATGAGCGATCTTGGAGTCGATGGAGATCACAATGATAGACTGAGATACTTTGAGATGACAACACTAGCAGCAGAAAAGTTTTTACCGGAGTAAAACCAATGAAGTTAAAACTTACAGAATCGTGGTACGCAAACAGAGCAAAAGCGGAAGAAAGCTGCATGGATATAGCAGCGGGCGCATCTATCCGCCCCATCACAGCAGCACAACAGCCAAAGAAAAAAACAACGGGGACAGCAGCAAATACGACAAGCACTAGAACAGGCACCACGACGCAAAAGCGAGTAAGGCGCAACGAAAAGTAATTTAGAACTCGGCTTACCGCTCTAATGAAGGTATTTCAGAGGGTGAGACTGACCACAACTACAAAGACGGTGGTGGTGTCGCACCGGTCGCTGGGACTGCTGGAGCCCCTGGCGCCACTGGCGGTGGCAACAACTGCTTCAGTTTATCCTGGGCGGTCTTAGACCAGGGATAGTGCCGCAAGATTTCTTTTAGGGTGGAAATCACCTTTGGGGTGTCGCCAAATAATTCAGACAATTTGACTTGATACCAGAGTGCTTGCCAATTTGAATGATCGAGAAAGAGTGCTTTTTCAACATAGCGCTGCATCTCAGGAAAGCGCCTGGCCCTAAATAAATGAACGGCATAATCAATATTAACGTTGGCATCTTGCGGTGTTAGCTGTAAGGCTCTATCAATTGTCTGCTTTGCCGATACTGACTGATTATCGTCTAAATAAAGCAAACTCCAGTCGGCTAATATGCGCCCTTCAATTTCAGTAGAGCCAACTTTTTTAGCGAGGTCTTGAGCCCTAACAAAATAGTCGTAGCTCGCCTTCGAATGCTCCGGGCGACCCAAATCTTTTGCCATCATACGGCGCAGGTTACCAAAGCGCCCCAGCAATCTTGCTTCATTCTTTTTGTCACCACTAGAGGTGGCAGAAAGCAAAGCCTTGTTATAGCTCAGCTCGGCTAATCTAAAATCACGTTTTTGCACAAGTTGATCGTCGCCAGCCGCTATGGCCTGGTCAATAATTGAGCGCGTCTTTACTACAGCAGAAGTTCTAATCAACATGCGCTGAAACTTATAGTCAAAGTAGACGAAGAAATTTTCTAAAAACGGATTACCCAATATGCCTAAGTTAGCAGTCTGGAAGAAGCCAGAGTCACTCTTAGGTTCATTCTTTCCGGATGCACCTGTATTAGAAGGAAGTGAGAGCGTGTATGTAAAGTCAACACGCTTAACTGTTTTACCAGCCAGTACTACATTATCGACAATAACGCGACCAAGCTTGACTGGCCGCCCGTCGAGTCCAGTGCCCTCAGTGACGTGCTTATTCTCACCAGTGCTGTAGCGAGCTGCTACTGCCGGAGGAAGATTATTGAAAGCCGCACCAGTATCGACCAACATCATCACATCTTCGCGGCCGTTCAATTTTACTTTTACTACTGGTGCGCTGCGGCGCGAGAATGTCACAGCAGCACAATCACTCGGCGGCGAAAAGCTGTCAGCATCATAGAAAGATAGAGTGGTCTTGCCATAATCAACAGCGACGACAAACTTAGAAATGACATTGGTGCCGATAATGCCACCAAGCCTGCGGCCCAAGTGCCGAGACTGCGAAGAGAGATCAAGAATGCGAGCGTCAATGTCGTTGACAATAAGGTTACCTAACTCTAAGCGACCGATGGTACTGGTATTGGTCATAACCGAACCAGACAAGGCTTGCATTCCAGCCACGCCTTCTTTGAGCAAATAATTTTCAGCGGCAACGCGGCGGTCGATGATAGTATCGCTGGCACCAGTATCAAATAGAAAATCTAGCTCTTCGCCATTGTTGAGGCGACCCTTAACCAAAATTTCGCGCTGACCATAATCGAAAGGTACAGTGATTGTGCGACTCAAATGGAAAGTTCCACCGGGCCTATCAAATTCGCTGTCTTTGATCTTACCGTTAGCACTTAAGTCAGAAGTGATTCGCACCAACTCTACTTTATCGTCAACACGACGAACAAACCTATGCGGATACAAGCTACCAGCAGAAGGCTGATACTGACTATATTCCAGCGATACTTTCTTCTTGGCGCCCTCACCAAGATCGAAGGTAACAGCCACTACCATATAGTTATTCTGTTCAATAGCCAGGGTGAAGCTGTCTGTGCCGGTCGGGCTGTTAAATTGCACATTCCAAACCGGGGTGCCCCGCAAATTTGTTTGGCCTTTATAAACGACTTGGTCAACGGCATTAGTCTGAGCCAGGCGCAAGCCTTCCATAACAAAGGTAGCAGGCAAAGTGGTCTCTAAGTTGAGCAGCTTAGCTGACTCAACTTGCAAGTCTTCGGCCTTAGTCGAGCTTCTCGCACCAGCGTGAACCCATGGCACCTCGCCATTGAAGCCTTCGGTCAAAGTTGCAACAGCCGAACCGTTGTTGAGAGCATCGCCGCGTTCATGATCGAGGCGCCAACGCACACCTTTACGCAGTAGGCGAAAAGAAGAGTCGCTGGGACGACTCTCGACTTGAGCAAGATCTAGACCAGCCGCCAAACCTTGCGAAACGTTATCGTACTCTTTACCGAAGACATTGAAACCAGCAGCCAGCTGCGCGACATTCTCTTCGCCACCATAGGCGGTGAGACTCTTCGCAAGCAAATCATTGAGGTCAACAGCCGCGGCATCTGACGCTTGGGCATCGGCAGGCTGTGCTGTAGCCGGTTGCGCTGCAACAAGTTCCGAAAGGGCTGCGAGTGACAGGCCTGTGCCCAATGAACAATTGACTAGAGCAAGAGAAGCTAACACTCGAATCAGATTAAGCTTCGGTTTAAGTTTCAATTTTGACTCTAATACGTGGTTTCTTTTCACAGACTTAGCAGCTAAACGGTGACAAATTGCTTGCACTGACCGGGAGCTGGCAAGTTGATTTCGGGCATCTCTCTGACAGTGTTATAGAGCTTCATTACTTGCATGATCAACTCTTCTACCTGACCCAATGGCACTTGATTAGCGGCGTCGCTCTTGGCCTCATCAGGGTTTGGATGAACTTCCATAAACATGCCATCGACACCAGCGACTACAGCCGCCCGAGCTAAAGTGGGGATATATTGCCGCTGCCCGCTAGAGGCGTCGCCAGCACCACCAGGGAGCTGAACTGAATGGGTGGCATCAAAGATAACTGGATAGCCCGTTTCTTTCATAATTGGAATGCCGCGAAAGTCTACAACCAAGTTGTTGTAACCAAAGGTGGTACCACGCTCAGTGAGCATGACATTTTCATTGCCAGAATCCACGACTTTCTTTACTGCGTTTTTCATTTCGCCAGGAGAGAGAAACTGGCCTTTCTTGATATTGACGCACTTACCAGTTTGCGCCGCAGCCACTAACAAATCAGTTTGACGGCAGAGAAAAGCTGGTATTTGCAAAACATCTAAAACTTCGCCAGCAGCCTGACACTGGTCGACTTCGTGGATATCAGAAAGCACTGGCAGACCTAGCTTACTTTTGATATCAGCCAACATGGCCAAGCCCTTTTCTAGGCCGGGACCACGAAAGCCATGCACAGCAGTGCGATTTGCCTTGTCAAAAGAAGCCTTGAATACTAAATTGAAGTCATGCTTAGCTGAAAGCGCTTTAAGGTGGCTCGCTGTAGTAAAAATCGTTTCCCACGACTCAATTACACATGGCCCGGCTATGATCAGAAACTTTCCACCGGCTGAAACCTGGTGAGTACCGACCTTAACAGTCTTAGCAGCCATATGCCCCCCTTGCGATCTAAATATGTGATTGGATATTGTAGCAGTATGCCTGATAGTAGTATGACTGATAGAAGTATGACCAATAGGGGATATGCGCACATTGTTGAAGATGGCCTGGTACTAAGACTCTATGTGCAACCAGGGGCAAAAGTGAGCACGCTCATAGGCGTCAAAGAGGCTGGTGACGGCCTGCGCCTTAAAATCAAGCTTAAGGCACGAGCTATAGAAGGCCAGGCCAACGCTGCACTGCTCGAATTGCTCGCCGATCTGCTGCGCCTACCGAAGTCGGCAGTGAGCCTTCAGGCCGGCTCTACCGCCAGATTGAAAACCATTCATTTGCGCGGCCATGGGCCTGAGCTATTGAGCAAAATCAGCCAACTAGTCTTGGCAATTAGCGATTAACAATGTGCCGCACTAAACGATAGACCGTATGACCAGCCCTTTGTGAAACCGGCATAATCAAACCAGCTCGAATAGCCTCAGCCAATTGCGGACGCAAAGTTTTGATGCGTTTTAACTGCCTTGGACCGCCAGCCATTTCGGGCAGGGTCATGCCCACTGGATTTTTATCGAGCAACTTGACCACTTTGTTTTCAGCTGGCTTATCAGCCGCTTGACTAGAAGTCGAACCAGCTGGTCGAGGCACAGGAGGTCGACCACGCTTTGGTTTAGAATCGCCTGCAGCCTCTTCCGTAGACTGCGAAAAGTTGATGTTTTCTAGTTCTTCTGACATCTGTTCGTAATTTACCGCAACAATTATTCTCTCAGCATAACTCAAACCGCTACTAAAGAATAGTTACGGTTTGGGCTTGAGCAGCTGACCGGCGAGCCTTCTTCTTGTTATATTCCTGACTGTTCTTTGCAAGTTCACAGGCAAGTTCATAGAGAACTGACGCTCTCGGGTATCACAAAATCCATCCTCAAGATGGGTTTCAATTCCGACTATGGAGCGACGTATTTTTGTACGCAGATTTTGGAACACAGCAATAAGTTAAGAGGTCAGGACGTTGAGCATCGGCTCCTTTGTATTCATGTTGCACAGTCACCTTCCCTTCTATCGCAAGGCCGGAATGTGGCCATTCGGTGAAGAAAGCGTTTATGAATGTATGGCAGAGACCTACATTCCCCTACTTAACGCTGTCGACGACCTTTTGCAAGAAGGTATCAAAGCAAAACTGACCATCGGTCTCACCCCAGTGCTCTGCGAGCAACTGGCCGACGAGCACCTCAAGCAGGGCTTCGAAAAGTTTCTCACTCTGCGCATCAAGGCAGCGCAAGCCGACGAAGCAAAATACGCCAGCTTCGGTGCCAGCCCTAACCCTGAAAATCATCACTTAGCAAAATTCTACTTAGATTGGTTCACCGCCATTCAGCGCGATTTTGCCGATCGCTGGAAGCGCGACTTAATCGGTGGCTTCAAACGATTGCAAGATGCTGGCGCTATCGAAATTACAACGTCGGCTGCCACCCACTGCTTCTCACCACTCCTGAGTGAAGATGTATCTATTCTGGCCCAGTACAAAACTGGTGTAGCTAACTACAAAAAACACTTCGGCAAAGATCCCAACGGCTTCTGGCTGCCAGAATGCGCATACAGACCGGCTCAAGGCGAACGGGCTGGCATAGAGAAATGGTTGTTCGAAGCGGGCTTGAAATATTTCTTCACCGAATCGTTCGTCATTAAAGGTGGCCAAACAGCCGAAGTACGCCGCGTAGTCGGACCTTATGGTTCAGTTGAATATGTACCATCTAAACAAAATGGCAATACCGGATTAGATACATTCGAAGCTTTCTGGTTGAAAGAGTATCCAATTGCCGTGATGGGTCGCCATGAACAAGCCGGCTATCAAGTCTGGTCGGCAGACCAAGGCTATCCAGGGGACGGCAACTATCGTGAATTCCACAAAAAAGATGATACATCTGGTTTGCACTTCTGGAAACTGACCTCTAAGAGCACCGACTTGGGCGACAAAGAGCTTTACAACCCAGAGGCTGCCGCTAATCGTATTAAAGAGAATGCCGATCACTACGTTGGTTTCTTACAAGGTTGCTTGACCGAACATTTGAAGACCACAGGCCGCCCTGGTTTGGTTATGGTTTCATTCGATACCGAACTATTTGGTCACTGGTGGTTTGAAGGCGTAACTTGGTTGAAAGAAGTTATTCGCCGTTTGAAAAACTATACGGCCATAGAAATGCAGACAGCCACTGAATATCTGACGGCCACACCGCCCGAAAAAACTATCAACCTGCCTGAATCTTCATGGGGTTCCGGTGGTCACTATCAAGTTTGGCTCAATAACGATACTGAGTTCATGTGGCCGCAAATTCATAAAGCGGAAAAACAGATGAAAGAAGTTATGGAGCTAGTTAAAGCTTCGCCTAATGATGCCGCCTTAAATAAAGCTGCTGAGCAATTGGCCCGGGAGCTGTTGCTGCTTTCATCAAGCGACTGGCCTTTCTTGGTAACCACCGGACAAGCTAAAGACTACGCTATCGAGCGTTTTGATGGACACGTTGAGCGCTTCAACAAGCTCTACAACATGATCAAAAGTGGCCACATTCAGTTCAATGAAATTGCCGCAATTGCCGATATCGATAACTGCTTTGCCGAACTAAATCTGGCCAACTTTCGTCTAGAAGAAAGTGAACTTGCCTCCGGCAGCAAAACCAAATAAACCTCTCAATTTAGAAGAAACCATATGAATAATCTTCAAGACTCGCCAGCGCGAGCCACTGACAGTACAAGGACACAGGGTTCGATGAAGGACACACGTACCAAAATTATTGCTACCATCGGACCGGCCTGCAGGCAGCCTGAAGTACTAGCTGAAATGATCAAAGCTGGTATGGATGTAGCAAGAATCAACTGCTCGCACTCTACTCCTGAATTCATTGAATCGGTGGTTGCCGATGTGCGCGAAATCAGCGCTCGTCTCGATATGCCAGTCGGAATTCTACTCGACCTCTCTGGTCCTAAAATTCGCACCCGCAAGTTAACCGGTGATTTAGCTGTAAAACTAGAGAAGGGTAAACAGTTCACACTAACTAGTCGCAAGCTCGAAGGCACTGTTGAAATTGTCAGCACAAACTATGAGCCTCTTGCCCGCGAAGTAAAACCACAAGACACAATTTTGCTTGATGATGGCTTAATTGAACTGCGCGTGCTCGAAACCAACGAAACTGATGCCATCTGCGAAATCATCATGGGCGGAGTGCTGAAAAATCACCAGGGTATTAATATTCCTGGCGTCAGACTTTCGATTCCAGCCTTGACTGAAAAAGACAAAGAAGACTTAAAAGTTGGCCTCAAGTGTGAAGTCGATTTTGTTGCTCTCTCATTTGTGCGTGACGCTCAAGATATTGTTGACTTGAGAGAACAAATTGGCGATCACTGGCCACCGGTAATGATTATTGCTAAGTTAGAAAAGCCAGAAGCAGTCGATCACTTAGAAGAAATTTTAGCCGTCACCGATGGTGTCATGGTGGCACGGGGCGATCTAGGCGTAGAACTGCCACCAGAAATGGTTCCACCAGCGCAAAAACTAATTATTAGACGGGCCAACGCTCACGGCAAGCCCTGCATCACAGCTACACAGATGCTTGATTCAATGGCGAATAATCCTAGACCTACTAGAGCAGAGGCCTCTGACGTGGCCAATGCAATTTTTGATGGCACCGATGCTGTAATGCTTTCAGAAGAAAGTGCCATGGGTGACTATCCAGTTGAAACAGTAACGATGATGGATCGCATTGCTTCTGCTGCTGAAGCCAGCCAAGACCGCTCGAAACTGCACGAACACGAACTTGGTTCTTCAGCTCACGCAATTGCTCACGCTGCCTGCGCCATGGCCGTTGATATGAATGCTCGAGTGATCGCTACTTTCACCAAGTCTGGCTCAACGGCTCGCTTGATTTCGCAGTTCAAGCCGCCATGCCCAATCATTGCTTTGACGCAGCAAACTCATGTTTATCGCCAACTAACTCTTACATGGGGCACCACACCAGTGATGCTAACTGAAGTTTCTGACTCAGAATCAACCATGGCTCTAGTAGAAGAAACCTTACTGAAGCGCAATTATGTCGCTTCCGGTGACACCATTGTCATCACCGGCGGCTTGCCAATTGCCGCTCGCGGACCTGCTAACTTCGTCAAACTATCTACTGTTTCACCAAGAACACAAGCAAGCTTCTGGCAGCTCAAGGGTATTTAGAATTTTAGAATTTTAGAATTTTAGAAATCGAGAATTCGAGAATTTGAAAATCTTAGAAGCCTTTCTATGTTCCTAATTTCAAATTTGGTTTTTGAGCTAATTACAAGACTAGTTAGTTCCTAGTTCACCGCAAACAGTCGCTAAACATCACTAAAAGACTCTAACGCCATGTCAACCGGCTGTTGACCGGCGTGCACTAAATAGGCACAAAGTGGATCGTCTCGCAAAATATATTTCTCGCGGGTCACTTTAACGCCAAGCAAAGCCTGCATCATCTGTGGCTCCATCAAACACAATTGCCTAAATTGGTTGGCTAAATCGTGCACTGCACAATGACGCTGATAGATAATAAAATTGCCGTCGGGAAGCCCTTCCCATTCAGTCATATAGCCATCTTCAGAGAAAATCTTAGCCACTTCTTCGACTCTCTCGGCCAATGACTTATCGCTTACTCGCGTCTTCAAGCGCTCAATGCGCTTCTTATTGCGAATGGTAAGCAGCTCCATTACCCCTTTGTGACCAGCCTGCTCATAAACAGCGTCAAGCAAATCCACTGCCAGAGTAGATCCGCCTGAAGGAAATAGTGATTCGGCCTTGTCAGTCAACTTATATTTATAGGTAGGGCGACCGCGAGTTTGTCTTTCAATGCGCGATTCAATCAGACCATCTTTCTGCAAGCCGGTTAAATGGCGCCTTACTGCCATGGAGGTAATGCCCAAAACAGTACAAAGGTCACCCACAGTCAACTCACCCTGGCGCTTGAGGTGAAGCACAATTGCTTCTTGAGTTTTTTCAGGTATCTCGCCTAGTGGCTGTGTGATCATTTATTGCTGTCTCAGATTTTGTTAGGCAAGTTTTATCAGGCCGAACTGGTTTACTTCGTTGGATTTTGCCAATTGGGCGAAAGTGGCCACAGTTTTGACTTAAGCGGAGCCAAGCATTTTCGCTAAGAATCTTGCCTACATCTTGCCTATGTTTCCATTGTCACTCAAATTGACCGAATCTACCACCGGGTAAGGCCCGAAAAATTAAGAACTAAAGGCGCCAAACCCTATATATGTCGAGATCCAAAAAAGGATTATAAATAAACCGGGCCGAGTTAGTCGATTTTTGATACTATTTTATCTATAAAGTGCCACGTTGCGAACGTTGCAAACTTTTAAGGGAAGTTCCCAAGGGAAACTATCTACAAAAGGGATATGATTCAGGGGTAGCCAGAATTGGGTCAAAGCAATTGCCTGGTGACGCAAAAGGGATTTTTTCCCAGCACTCTAGAACCAAACTAGACCAAGACCGTGACATTTTGACCAGTAGCAAAAAGAGGCAAACCGGAAGATGACTTCCCCAAACACCAACAACAGTTCAGGCTCAAACTCTGATTCCAGCGCAATTCCTTTGCTTGAGATTGTTGACTTACATGTCAACGTCGAAGACAAAGAAATTCTCAAAGGTGTGAACCTGACTATCCGTGCCGGCGAAATTCACGCCATCATGGGCCGCAACGGTTCGGGCAAATCGACCCTGTCCTACGCTCTTATGGGCCACCCGCGCTACAAAGTCACCTCTGGCAAGATGCTCTACAAGGGTGAAGATATTTCCGAGATGAGCCCAGACAAGCGCGCTAAGCTTGGCCTGGCTTTAGCCTTCCAATATCCAGTCTCAATTCCTGGTGTCTCAGTTTCGAACTTCTTGAGAAAAACTGTAAACGCCGTTCGCGGTCGAGATATTCCAGTGAAAGAGTTCCGCCTTGAGCTCAAAGCTTTGATGGCTAAACTAGGCGTCAAAGACGAGTTTCTCTCACGCTATGTCAACGACGGATTCTCTGGTGGCGAGAAAAAGCGCCTTGAGATTCTGCAACTCTCAATGCTCAACCCATCACTGGCTATTCTTGACGAAACAGATTCAGGCCTCGACATCGACGCTCTTAAAACAGTTTCAGAGGGCGTCAACGCCCTGAGCAAAGCAGACACAGCTATTTTGCTCATCACTCACTATCAGCGCATGCTTAATTATGTTCAGCCTCAATTCGTGCACGTCTTCCAAGACGGCAAAATTGTTGCTTCCGGCGGCAGTGAACTAGCTCTTGAGCTAGAAGACCGTGGCTATGAGTGGGTTACCTCGGAGATGCAAGAAACTCCAGGAACTGGCCCTAACGCTAAAACTTCTGGTTCTAGTTCAAATTCTAGTTCTAGTTCAAGCCCAAGCCCTGCAGCTGTAGGCGCTAAGTAATTAAGATGGTTAAGGAGGCAATTATGTCGGCAGATTTAGCCCCAACCCTGAACAACAAAGGGTTACCAGAAAGCAATAAGAGTGCTGGTCTGGAAGGAATCGGCAACGATTACAAATATGGTTTCTCTGATAAAGAAGACTATATTTTCAAATCAGGCCGTGGTCTGACCCGCGAGATTGTCGAGAAAATTTCATCGATGAAGAACGAGCCCGAGTGGATGCTCAAGTTCCGCTTGCGCGCCCTCGATATCTTCAACAAGAAGCCCATGCCTACCTGGGGCAACTGCGGCTTGCTCAATGACATCGACTTCGAAAACATCTTCTATTACATCAAGCCATCCGAAAAGCAAGAAACTGACTGGGATGAAGTGCCTGAAGGTATCAAAAATACTTTCGACCGCTTGGGCATTCCTGAAGCCGAACGCAAATTCTTAGCTGGCGTCACAGCTCAGTACGAATCAGAAGTGGTTTATCACTCTATTCGCGAAGACCTTGAAGCCCAAGGCGTTCTCTTCCTCGATATGGACTCAGGCCTGAGACTGCACGAAGACATTGTGCGCGAACACTTCGCCACCGTAATTCCTGCTGCCGACAATAAGTTCTCAGCTCTTAACTCGGCTGTCTGGTCGGGTGGAAGTTTCATCTGGGTGCCACCAGGCGTCAAGATTGAAATTCCATTGCAAGCTTATTTCAGAATCAACGCTGAAAACATGGGGCAATTCGAGCGCACGCTAATCATTGCTGAGCCTGGATCTTTCGTGCACTACATCGAAGGATGTACTGCTCCGACTTATTCCACCGACTCATTACACTCAGCTGTTGTTGAACTAATCGCCAAACCTGGCGCACATATTCGCTACACCACCATTCAAAACTGGTCTAAAAACGTCTACAACTTGGTCACCAAAAGAGCAGTTGCCCACGAAGATGCCAAAGTTGAATGGGTAGACGGAAACTTGGGCTCCAAGCTAACCATGAAATATCCAGCCATTTACTTGCTGGGTGAACGGGCTCACGGCGAAGTGCTTTCAATTGCTTTTGCTGGCGAAGATCAACACCAAGATGCTGGTGCAAAAATCATCCACGCGGCCAAAAATACAACTTCGATGATTATCTCCAAGTCTATTTGCAAAAATGGCGGCCGCACTTCTTATCGCGGTTTGATCAAGGTTTATCCCAAAGCAACCGGTGTCAAATCATCGGTAAAATGCGACGCCCTATTGCTTGATGACAAATCGAGATCAGATACATACCCAACCATGGAAATTGACGAAAAAGACGTCAACATCGAGCACGAAGCCACAGTTTCAAAAGTTGGCGAAGAGCAACTCTTCTACCTGATGAGCCGTGGTTTGAATCAAGACGAAGCAACCGCGATGATTGTAAATGGCTTCTTTGAGCCATTCACCAAAGAGTTGCCCCTTGAGTATGCCGTTGAATTGAATCGTTTGATTCAGCTAGAAATGGAAGGATCAGTCGGTTAAGAATCAGAAGGTTCGAGTCAGGGCTTGCAAAAGCTGTCAGAAATTCCTAAGAAAATCTGACAAAAACAATTCGCAATTAGAAGCACTAAGCACAAATAGAGACGGAGATGGAAACAGTCATGGCGGAGTTGAAGTTAGCCAACACCATAGCAAAAGAGCGGGTAGCCGATCTAGCTCAAAGAAATGGCGAACCAAGCTGGTTGCAAGACTCAAGAAATGCCGCCTGGGAAATCTATTTCCAGAGCCCGATGCCTACAACTCGCGATGATGATTGGCGCAAAACTGAAATTGACAATCTTGATCTCTCCACTTTCATTACGGTTGATCCGCTAAAGAACAAAGCAGGAAAAGCCCCAGCAATGGAAATCTTGCAGTCGGCCCTAGCTAAATTGAGCGAACCAGCTGGCATCTTCGTTGACGATTACGAAAGCCAAACTCAATATGCCACCATCAAACCTGAACTGGCAAAACAGGGCGTTATTTTCTTGCCTCTAGTCGAAGCAATTGAAAAGCACCCAGACTTAGTCAAGAAAATATTTGAGAGCGGTAAACCACTAACTTCTGACGACAAGTTCACCTTGATGAACAAGGCCCTCTTCAACAGCGGTCTGCTTCTCTACGTTCCTAAAAACGTAGTGGTCGAAGGCCCATTTGTCAGTGCCGTCAATCTGCCAGTGGGCACAGGCGGTCAAGCCGTATTTCCTCGTGTAGTTGTTGTGGCTGAAGCCAACAGCCACGTGACATTGGTCAGTGCCTTCGCCAATGCTGAAGCAGCAGATGCTTCTGACAAATCAGTTATTGGCACAACGCTATCTAACTCTTTCATCGAAATAAATGTCGGCCAAGGCGCCAAAGTTACAGTGATGGCTGTAGACAAGCTATCAAATGCAGTATTTGCTGTTAGTCGCGTACGCACTCACATTCACAAAGACGGTGTTTTCAATCTCACCACTGCTGGCTTGGGCGGCAGACAAATCAAATCAGATATCGAAACAATCATGGTTGAACCTGGCTCACACAGCGATATTCGCGGTGTAGTTTTGGGTGACGGCTCCGAGCACTTCTCTTACAACACCATCCAAGAACATACTTGCCCCGATACCACATCTAATATCAACTTCAGAGTGGCTCTAAAAGAGACATCATCGTCTGTCTACCAAGGCATCGTCAAAGTAGATAAGATTGCCCAACGTACAAACGCTTTTCAATCGAACAAGAACCTCTTGCTCGGTACTGAAGCTAGAGCCGATTCTATTCCGCGTTTAGAAATTCTTGCCGATGACGTCAAATGCTCACACGGCGCCACAGTTGGCCCAGTAGATAAAGAACAGCTTTTCTACTTAAATTGCCGTGGCCTCAATTTAAAAGAAGCTGAAGAGCTAATCGTTAGAGGATTCTTCGTACAAATTCTCGACGACATCGAAATAAAGGGAGCTGCAGACTGGGTCGGCGATCTGGTAGCAGAAAAAATCTACAAATGAGTAATTCTGCCTCTAGTGCTGGGTTCATAAAAGTCGCTCAAATAAGTGATGTCAAAGAAGGTACAGCAAAAGTATTTACGGTTGGAGAAGTGCGCATTGCCCTCTGCAACGTTGAAGACAAGTTCTATGCCATAGCTGATATTTGCACTCATGACGGTGGGCCACTGGGCGAAGGCGAATTGGTCGACTGCCAAATCGAATGCCCGCGCCACGGAGCACGTTTCGATGTGCGTACAGGCAAAGCACTTTGCTTACCAGCAGTAATCGCTGTTCCGACCTATCCAGTAGAAGTGAGAGAAAACGAGATATTCGTCAATTGTCAGCCGGCTATCGTAAACCTGTTGTAGAAATCAAAGTTTAGGAAGTTCATAGTTTAGTTGTAGAGAAGCAAGAGAGCCATGAGTCACTTAGATGTAGAAAAAATACGCCAAGATTTTCCCATTCTTGATCGCGTAATCGACGGCAAGCGTCTCGTCTATTTAGACAACGCTGCTACTTCACATAAGCCAGTGCAAGTAATCAAAAGCATCTCTAATTACTACGAGCAATACAATTCGAACGTTCACCGCGGCATCCATACCATGTCAGAAGAAGCAACTACAGCTTATGAAGGTGTGCGCGAAACAGTGGCAAGTTTTATTGGTGCTAAAGAGACTTGCGAAGTAATTTTTACTAGAAACACCACCGAAGCCATTAACCTTGTGGCCTACAGCTGGGGCAGGCAAAATGTCTTGCCTGGCGATGAAATTGTTTTGTCACCAATGGAGCACCACTCAAACTTGGTGCCGTGGCAGCAGCTTGCCCAAGAACGCGAAGCTAAGCTGGTCTTTTTAGAACTAACAGAAGACGGCCAAATCAATATGGAATCAGCCAAGCAATTGATTGGCAGTAAAACCAGACTGGTTGCTGTTACTCAAATGTCGAACGTGCTTGGCACTATTACACCAGTGCAAGAACTGGCTAGACTAGCCCACCAACACAATGCCCTAATTCTTGTAGACGGCGCTCAAGGTGTGCCCCACCTCAAAACTTCAGTAGCCGAACTAGAATGCGATTTTTATGTGTTCTCGCTGCACAAAATGCTTGGTCCGACCGGCGTTGGTATTCTTTGGGGCAAGAAAGAAATTCTCAATGCCATGCCACCATTTATGTTTGGTGGCGACATGATTAGCTCAGTACACCGCGACAAGAGCCGCTGGAATGAGCTACCTTGGAAGTTTGAAGCTGGCACACCGAACATCGCTGATGTCATTGCTAGCGGTGTGGCAATTGAATATCTTCAAAATCTAGGCATGGACAACGTTCGCGCCCACGAAGTAGAAATAACTCAGTATGCCCTCAAACGTCTGAGCGAAGTCAAAGGCATAACAATCTACGGCCCCAAAGATGCCAATCTTCGCGGCGGAGTTGTCGCCTTCAACGTTGAGGGCATTCACCCCCATGACCTCGGTCAGATTTTGAGCGATAGCGGTGTGGCAATTAGAGCTGGCCACCACTGCTGCCAACCACTGATGAAAGATTTGAAAGTGATGGGCACTGCCCGCGCTAGTTTTTATATCTACAACACCCTTGAAG
>JBAYTY010000027.1:0-100700 GCA_041675385.1 Candidatus Obscuribacterales bacterium | reverse complement strand
TGATGCACTCTATCTTCGTGGACGCTGCTATCTCGACATTGAGAAACCGCAAGAAGCCAGAGTCGATTTTGAACTCGGAAATCAATGTGAACCAAACAACCGCTGGTACAAACACTGGAGCCAGACGCCGAACGATATAGAATACGACCTCACTAACAAAGCAAAAACACCTGCACACGAATGGGCCATTGCTTGCGCTGCTTTGCTTTTTGCATCAAATGGTGATGGCCTCCATTCTCTACCAGGTCAAGCGATCACAGAAGAGAACAAAAACATTCAGGCAAGAACAATTTATGAGTGGTGGGGTGTACAAACACGCGAAGACTTGCTCGCGCAGCTAGAAACACTAAATAACAACGGTGCTTACAACAGCCTCTGGCAATCGTATATGAAGGTCAAGAAAGGCGAATATAAGCCTGAGCAATTACCAGATGTTGCGCAAGATTTGAAAGCGGGAAAGTTTCCAGAGCGCATGTATGTAGTAAATCAATACGGCGATGAATTGGGAGATCGCGGCATTAATGCATGGGATCTCTGCCGCTACATCAACCTGGTGAGATGGGGTTACTTGCTTGGTTTTGTCAGCGAGAAAGAGGCCTACGATTTGATCATGCCAGTTGCCGCTAAGATTCAAAAGCAGTACAGCAGCTGGGAACAGATGAATAAAGAATATTTGATTGGCAGAAAATTCTGGGCCTTTTCACAGTGGGAAAAAGATGAAGCGAAGAGTAATCGCGTGACCAAGCGTTTACTGACGCTAAAAACCAGCCCTTGGGTCTATTTGCCGTGGAATACTAACCTGAATGACTAAACTGAATGACTAAACTGAATGACTAATTTTAACTCCCGATCAAAAATTGTTTCTGTTGGAACAGTCATCGTAATCGGCTCTGCTCTAGTAATCTCCGCTTGCTCCAACTCGGGAAATTCTTTTGGTGCAAACTCATTTGGCGCAAACTCGCCGCAGTCAGGCCTTCCAAAAAGCGAGACCAAGGAAAATCTGGAATTACTCGAACAAACAAAAGCGTTGCTTGATGCTGGCAAGCCGGAACAGGCGACAAAAGTGATCGAAAAAATGCTCGTCAACGATCCCAATTCAGCCAATGCCCATCATTGCCTCGGCTATATCTATCACCTGGCAGATAAACAAGACAAGGCGATCGCTGAGTACACCAGAGCAATAGAAATAAAGCCACAGGAAGCTGATTCATGGCACGCTCGCGGCGAAAGCTACATGTCGAAAAAATTGTTTGAACAAGCCGCAATGGACTACAGCAAAGCCTTGATGATTAGTCCGGCCTACCATACTTGGTACCGGCGATCATGCGCTTACATAGAACAAAGCTTCTACGAAAAGGCTATAGCAGACGCTAAACAGTCGATAGCTTTAAATCCCAAATACGCGCCACCATACTTGATCAAAGTGAGCGCCGAGCGCAAATTGGGCTTAAACAGTGAAGCCGAAGCCGACTTACTAGCGGCCAAGTCTTTGAACATTACTAATGGATACGAACTAGGCTTGCGCAGCGAATTCTTATGGGAAGATGGTGACCCGGAGGGCGCTGCGAAAGATTACACTGCAATCATAGATAGCCAGCCTAAGAATTCTGGCTGGTTCTATTCACGCGCGCGTTGCTATCTTGCTCTTGAAAAAGTGAAAGAAGCCCGAGCTGATTTTGACCTAGCAAATAAATACGAACCAAACAATGATTGGTATAGTGACTGGATCGAAACCGTTGACGATTTAGAATACGACCTTAGTCATAGAGTGAGAACTCCTGCTCAGCAGTGGGCTCTTGCCTGTTCTGCGCAACTTTTTGCTGCCAATGGGCACGGCCTCCATTCTCTATCAGGGCGAGCGCTTACAGAAGCGAATAAACTCTCTGCGAAAGAGTCAATTGAGCGATGGTGGCAAATTACCTCGCGCGAAGACCTGCTAAATCAACTGCAAGACCTCAACAGCGATGGCGGCCATGACGGCCTCTGGCAATCATATCGACGCATTAAGCGCGGCGAACTACGGCCGGAGCAAACTGAAGATGTGGCGAGAGATCTTTTGCGTGGCCACTTCAAAGAGCGCATGGCAGTGATTGATGAATATGGTGACGCTTTCGGCGATCGTGGATTGTGCGCATGGGATCTTTGTCGCTACATAAACTTAGTGCGAAGGGGTTATCTACTCGGCCTTGTAAGCGAAAAAGAAGCCTACAGCCTAATGATGCCTGTTGCCATCAAAATCCAGAAAAAATACAGTAGCTGGGAGCAGATGAACGAAGAGTATCTGATCGGCAGAAGATTTTGGTCATACAAGGAATGGAAAGATGATATTGCCCGAACGAATCGCATAACAAAACTTCTTCTGACACAGAAAACCAGCCCCTGGGTTACTTTGCCATGGAAGACGAAACTAGATAACTAGATTCGTCAAACAATCTGTTGCGCTGAGAGTGACAGTATTACTATACGTACGCAGACTACTCATTCTTAGAATATTCAGCCCTGCACTCGACAACCAATTTGTGCTACCTTTCATGCAATTCGCTAGGAGCCCAAAATTGCAGTCCAAAACATCACTAGGCCTTGTCCTCCCTCTATATTTGGCTCACATGTTCTCTCCAGCCATCGCCAGCACTGGCGGACTGCCGCCACTGAAGCCGACAGTGGTACAAGCGAAGCATGTTCACGCCAAATTGCACAGCCAACGAATAGACGCAGAGCAAATTGGCCGCAACGCCAATCAAGCTAGCGACTTAGGCAACCTAGATCCAATGACAAACAGAGCCCAGCAAACGCCAATAGCAGGCGTCCCAGAGTTAACGCCCGAAGCCCTCAGGCTGGCCCACACACTTGCCATTGATAGCGACCTAGAAAAGCTATCAAAACTCACCCATGGACCAGACCAGAGCACGGCTCAAACCTCTAGCAACGATTTGCTCAAAACCCTTCTTCTCAAACAATCTTTAACCGAAGCAGTCGTCTACGAAAGCTTTGAAGTGCGAAGCTGTCTCAGCAATCTCGAAACTGAAATTGCCCAGGCCGACGATCTGCAAGCATTTTTAGAAGAGCGCAGAGACAAAGTCATTCGCCTTAACACTATCGCCAACTTTATCTCAGGCGGCGTTACCGGTATCATTGGCGGTGCACTAAAAATCGGCGGCGTCAACGAGCAAAGCGCCAACGGCATAGACACAGGCGAAGGCATTACCCAAACAGCATTAGCCCTGCTGGCTCTAAAGCAACAGGCCGGCGAGAAAAAAATAGTTGAAGGCACGCCCAATATGCTGACAAAGCTATTCGACATCAACGCTAGTCACTCGCAACGAGACTATCCACCATCAGTTTGGAATTATTTGACCAGTGTGCCCGAAAACAGCAGCACAGGTTTAACCAGGCAACAAACACTGATGAAGCGCTGGCAAGATCTGAAAGTAATTAACACCAAGGCTAGCCAGGCACAAAGAAGAGAGGCAATTGGCCATATCACTGGCACCCACCCACAGCCCATAGTCAGCATAGACCTACTTGATGCCCGCTCAGCTATGCTGCACGATGTGCGCGCCGTTGTATCTGAAATGGATCATCCCCTGCTTGAGCTGATGCAAACTATCCGCAACGCCAAAATACAATAACCTCAATTCAATACTCTATATTCAATACCAATGATTATCAAATGCAGTGAAACAAAAACCGAGCAGCTCTATCGCATTCTCATTGGCTCAGTGGTGCCGCGGCCCATTGCCTGGGTTTCTACAACTAGTATTGATAATGTAGACAATCTCGCACCTTTTTCTTTCTATAACGTCTTCAGCATCAAGCCACCCATGCTTGGTTTCTCACCCGGATACAAACGACCAGCTACAGCCAATTCAACAGCTATTGCCAAAGATACTCTGACAAATGTGCGCGAAACTGGCGAGTTTGTAGTCAATGTTGTCAGTCAATTTCTGGTCGAGCAAATGAACCAATCAAGCGCCGACTATGCGCCCGATATAAGCGAATTTGCCGCCGTAGGCTTGACGGCCACGCCTAGCACTATGGTCAAGCCACCACGGGTAGGGGAGGCCTTAATTAGTATGGAATGCAAGGTCTTTCACATTCACGATTTAGGCGGGTCGGCTCTGGTACTGGGCGAGATCGTCTGCATTCATCTCAATGATAAAGTGGTAGAAACCAATGCCGAACGAGAGGGACAGATATCAATCGACCTCGATGTATTACAGCCAGTAGGCCGCCTAAGCGGCAACCTATATAGCACAATCAAAGATCGCTTTGAGGTACCTCGGCCCACAATCTAGAGCTGCATATCCAATTTATAAGTTTAATAAAGCCCTTACTGTAACCGGCGCGGTAGTGTCAGTTTTCAAACAACCAATCTCAACAAAGTAACGCTTGCTATTGATGGCAGGCAGATGTAGTATTCGATTTGTAGTCAGACATCAAGTCTCACACTAAGATCATTAAAATGCCAAAACGGCAAAATATCGTCAAGCCCAAACTCAACTTCGGTTCGACGAGTAAATAGAAATAGTTGCAGACATCGAGTCATTTGCGGTAGCTTCGCAAGCGGCTGGCAGCTATTACCTAAAGGAAGTTTCCTTGAAGCTGCAGCAAATTGGCTGCGGTTGCGCAAACTTAGCTCGAAGAACATATTTGGGGGCCCCCGATGTTTTTAAAAAACCAATCAAACGAACAAGATAACAGTGACCAAGCGCTCGAAGCCGAAGCGCCAAGCAATCAGACCTATGAGAATGTCTCAGCTATCGATCTTGGCCTAAATAGTCAAATGGACTATCCAATTCTCAACTTCTTTGGCGGTAGCGTCAGAACCGATAGAGTCGAACACGAAAATACGTCAAGACGCTCTGGTATAGCCCACTGGAAAGCAAACGGACGCGGCGCCCAAAGCTACGTAGATCAAGTTGAGCATGCTGGCTTCGCACCCGCACAGGGTTCGATCAATCAAGTGCAAAGATCAACAGCTGGCTACGGCACATCAGCGCAATCACCAGGAATGGGATTAGAGGGTGAGAACCTGCAGTCGTTCATAACTGGCTCACATCACAAGGTAATCCCCATAGCGCAGCCAATCAAAACTGAACCAATGCTGCAGTCAGAGCCTGCTACAACAGTCTCAGAAGCCGCCCAGCAAGGTCATACAGAGCTGCCATCGGGAGCACCAGCTCCAGCTATGGTCTTCAAGTTTCGCCGTATGAAAACAACTACATTCCATAGCCTACTGGCCATGGCAATGAATGAATAAATGAATAAAAAGGCAGAAACCGGAAGATAGTGCAATTTAGCCCAAAACAAAGAAGTCGCTGCCAAAAGGTAGCGACTTCTTTGTTTTAATAGCTTAAACAAGGTCTCTGAGAACTATTTTTTGTTAGCCCGAGCCCAAGAGTCTTTCAAGGTGACAATGCGGTTGAATACCGGTGCACCAGGCTTGCTATCTTTGATATCGGCAACAAAATAGCCTTGACGCTCAAACTGGAAACTATCACCAGCATTGGCTTCAGACAGACTACGCTCAAGCTTACAACCACTCAACACTTGCAAGGCATTAGCATTGATAGAATTGAGAAACTCGCTGTCTTTGCCAGCTGGCGGTGCTTCTTCTGAAAGCAGACGGTCATAGAGACGCACTTCAGTGTCTAGGGCATGACGAGCACTAACCCAATGAATGGTGCCTTTGACCTTGCGGCCGACTGGGTTGTCTCCTGGCTTCACATCCGGATCGTAAGTACAACGTACTTCAACCACATTTCCTTCAGCGTCTTTGACGACATCAGTGCAAGTGATGCAATAAGCGTAGCGCAAACGTACTTCTTTGCCGGGCGCCAAGCGATAATAGTCTTTGCTTGGCTCTAGCATGAAGTCATCTTGTTCAATGTAAATCTCTTTGCAGAACGGCACTTTGCGCGTACCTTCTTTAGGCACGTCGTGAGGCCAGTAAGAGGCATCAAGCTCTTCTACATCGGCTTCAGGATAATTCTCAATCACCACCTTTAGTGGCTTCAATACAGCCAATACCCGTGGCGCTTTTTGGTTGAGATCATCGCGAATACAAAACTCAAGCTGAGCCATATCCACTGTGCTATTGGCTTTTGATATACCAACACTGGCACAAAAAGCACGGATGCTCTCTGGTGTATAACCACGACGACGTAACCCGGCAATTGTAGGAAGGCGCGGGTCATCCCAGCCACTGACGTGTTTACCTTCTACCAACTCTAACAAGCGGCGCTTGCTGAGAACAGTATAGTTGAGGCTGAGACGAGCAAATTCATACTGATGGGGACGGCTGGGGAACTTAGCATAATCAATGAGATTATCTATCACCCAATCATAGAGTTCGCGATTGTTTTCAAATTCAAGGGTGCAAATGCTGTGAGTGATTCCTTCTATAGCATCAGAAATCGGATGAGCATAGTCGTACATCGGATAAATGCACCAGCTATCACCAGTCATGTGGTGGGCTGTATGGCGAATGCGATAGAGAAGTGGGTCGCGCATTTTCATATTAGGATTAGCCATATCGATTATGGCCCGCAAGACATGTTCACCTTCTTTAAATTCACCTTTGCGCATGCGGCGGAAGAGATCGAGATTCTCTTCAACTGTGCGCTGACGGTGTGGACTATTTTTACCAGGTGTGGTGACGTTGCCGCGGTACTCCTTTATTTCGGCATCGCTGAGACTGCATACATAGGCCTTACCAGCACTAATTAAGTGCTCGCCATACTCATACATTTTCTCAAAATAATCACTGGCATGATACAAGCCATCCCATTCGAAGCCCAACCAGCGCACATCTTCTTGAATGCCGTCTTCAAACAAAGTGTCTTCTTTAGCCGGATCAGTATCATCAAAACGCAGGTGACAGCGCGTTCCCGATGCAGGGAACTTCTCACGATACTCATTGGCCAACCCAAAATTTAGACAAATAGACTTGGCGTGACCGATATGGAGAAAACCGTTCGGCTCTGGAGGAAAGCGTGTAATCACTTTCTCATGACGCTTAGCTTCAAGGTCATCATTGATAATGTCTCTAATAAAATCAGAGGGTTTTGCTGTAGCAGGCGATGGGGCCGGAGCAGGTGCAGGCGAATTCATGATGGAACCTTTTAGAAGGACAGTTTAGAAGGACGGTCTACTTAGTTTGTGAGCGATTGGCTATTTTACTCCAGATTTTTGATGAAATGGGTCCAATCTATTTTGATGCATTTTTAACCAGACCATTTGTTCTCTTAGGTACTCTTCACTTAGCCCCTTATCATCGGCTTGAAGGCTGAGCCCCTGACCATTTGAGCCACCCAGCGCAGAAAATCCGTGGCCTGCCAATTGATTTAAATCAAGACGATTCATTTCGATATCTTGAAAGAATTGATAAGCGAGGTAGGGCAAGCGCTGATCAAATGGCAATTGCTTGTCTACTCGATGAAATCCACGACAGTGCTCCCGGCAATCACCAGCACCATTGCCAGCTGAGTTTCCCAGTGAATTAACGGGTGAAGGCCCTACGCCACTACAACCAGACAATAGTTGAGCAAATTGCCCGCTATCCAGGCCGTAGAGCCTGGCCACAAGCGCGTCAAGCAAGGCACGCAAGCGCTGCCTCTGCGGCCAAGGCAGCCCAACAAAACTATGGCCAGGTACTTTCTCTTCGACACCAGCCAACTCGGCGGCGAAAAGCCCAAGCCCCGATCGGCCATCTAAGTAAGCAAGAACCCTTGGCGCCAAAGACAAGTGAGTAAATGACAGGAGGGCACTGACCTGAGCAATCAAATTCAATACCGGGTCGCAAATGTCGCGCTCACGCGCAGCCAACAGAAGCTGGGGCACAGCACATTGATCGAGGAGAAAATAATTGAGATTATTGCCACCAAATCTGGTTCTCAACACAAAATCAAAAACAAAAGAATTAAATACGGCAACCATGATTAGAGCCCAGTAGGCGCGCTCACTTTCGTTTGCCGCTGCCACTGAAAGAAAAGGTACAGAATTGCCAGCAGGGAAGCTCGGCAACAGGGCCGCTATCATTGAGCGAGTATTAGTGGCCGCAGATACTGAAACGAAGCCAACTCTAGAGCAGTCAATTGCAGTGCGGCGCAGACAAAAATCAGACTCTCGCAGCAAATACTGTGACGAGAAAGACGGCCATGAACCTACGGCTTGGCCAGAACTATTTATGTTAGTGCTAATTATGTTAGCGCTGTTCTCACGCCACAAAGCCTGCCGGCCTCGACCCGAGATATAGACTTTGCTTGCTATCTCAAACGGCCCGACCATGCGCCCTTCAATTAGAGGAAGCAAACATTCTTCTACGCGGTCACGCTCGATATAGCTAGAAAAGTCTTGAGATAAAATCACGCCTGGCTCACTCAACGCAGCTGCTGAAGCTAACGGACCATCACCAATGTCGATCCATTTGCCTTGAAGAAAACGACCATAACAGTCGGGCCTGAAGCCAGCCCTTTTAGCTTCAAGCGAGCCAATAAACAAATTCTTGTCAATGCTCATATCGTAGTCACGGGCAAAGCGCAGACTGTAATTGCCATGACCATATGCAACTAGATTAGATGGCTTTTTCTCTTGCTTGTAACGGCCTCTATCCATCTGCATTTTTCCATCTTCATGCAGTTGATGCAGCGCGGCATTGTTTGCAGCAATGCTTTGGAACAAAGCAAACTGCTCCCCAGCGTCACTCTCGAGAATAGCAAAGGAACTTGGGCTGAGCGTCTGCGCCAAAGCGAAACTATAATTCGACCAAGAATTTTTGTCGCTAGTCAATAAATTAGTAGCCAACGAACCGAAACGAACGCGAGTCGTCGCCTTAGCTTCATTAGGTTGTTGTTGTAATTGCTGCGGCCGAGAAAAAACAGATAAGGCATACTTATAAGATGTGTGAATGGGGAAGGCAAGATCTTCATTGATGAAGCCCTCTAGGCTCTGCCACTGATAATCCTCGAAGAGCATCCGGCGCAAATTAGCAGCTCCTTGGTCGCTGGCAATTCCTGATGGAGTGAGCACCACAGCCAAACCACTAGGTGCCAGCAACTGGCCAGCCTTCTCGACAAATTGCAAATAAGACGAACCTTCCCAAGGGGGATTGGCTAGCAATATATCGCACAATGGCAGGCTGGTAGCTAATCCATCAGCTTCTGAGAAATTTTCCCCAGCAACTCTCATGGTCTCTTCTATCGAGGCAGAGCAAGCCACTGAAAGGCAGGCAACATAAGTGCGCAAAATCAGCGGGTCAATTTCTACGGCAAAAATATGCTTGCCTAGAAGGCGAAGCCGCTCGGCTCCGCAAAAAGAAAGAGGAGAAAGAGAAGAAGAAGAAGAAGTAGTAGTAGTAGCAGCAGCAGAGAGATAATCAAGAGCAGCGATCGACAAGCTGCCGCTACCGGCACAAAAGTCTAATACCCTCAAATTATCCGGGTCGATTTCTTTACCAGAAAAAGCCTCTTTAGCCAAGTAGTAAGAAAGGCCAATGGGCGTGAAGTAAGCGGCGTTTGCTCTGCGGTCATATTGATCTTTTAGACTAGGCATAACCTCTTGCCTCAGTCGCTCAAATAGCTGTAAAAGAAAAAAAGCTTGCAACCCAGCGGAGCTGGCAAACTTCAAATTTTGCTCATCAAGCAGCTCTAACTGACGCGCGACAAACTGCTTTGATAACTCCAACAGATGACGCTCTTGGGCCAGAGCCTCATTGTTTTTTGCTTTTCGCTGCCCAACCATTGTTGCAGCCAGTGATTCAATTAATTCAACCAGCCGCTCTGTACGCTCTCGACTGCCCGGGCGAACATCTCGACATAACTGAGCTAAGCTGTCAGCACAAGAGCGTTCAGCACTAGCTAAGGCAGCATCAATTTCGGCTCTTTTGCGGCGGGGTCTTGCCATGGTCCACAAAGAATAGCAAAATTACTAGGCTACAGAGGAACTACTATGACAATGAGAGTGCGACAAATCAGATCGACTTTGGCCGTAGGTATTGTCGTTGCCATGATGGGGTCACAATCTTGCCTCCAGGCCCAGTCTCAAGAGCAAAAAGAAGCAAAAGAGGAAGTAAAAGAGCAAGCAGGGGTAAAAGAGCAAGAAAAAGTCCAAGAATTAGAGCGAACACAAGAACAAGCTGAAGCCAAGCCAGAGCAAAGCCTACAAGCCGAGGCAGATGCCCTATATGCTAAGCGCCTATTCAAAGAAGCTTTGCCAAAATATGAAAAACTAGTACTCGACACCGATACCTGCGAAATCAGAATGACTTCGGCCAAAAACTTTAGTCAAGAGCAGCTTAAAGCCCTTTCCGACTTAGCTGATTGTCTCTGCCAAACCAAGCAATACAGTCGCGCTCGCGCCATCTACGAACAAATACAAGTCTACTGGAACAAGCAACCAAGCTGTGCAATTGCTGCGAAAAACCAGCTAGAAAGCGAGTTAGCGGTGGCCGGCTGTTACTTCCACGAGCACAATTACAAAGAAGCCGAACGCCTGCTCCCGCATTGCGCCGAGTTAGCAAAAAGCAACGAGCTAGACAAGTCTTATCAGAGGCGTATGAGCACGTTAGTGCAGATATATAGAGGCGAAGCGCTCTACCGCCAGCGCAACTACAGCAGCGCTGCAAAAGTTTTCAAAGCGGCTCTTGAACAACTAACAGAAGATAACTCTATCTATCTTTCATATGATCTAAACAAGATGGTTCTAGAAAACCTTGGCGGTTGCTACCAATACCTCGGCGCCTTTGACAAAGCAGAGCCATTGTTTAGAGCCATGGCTCTGCTCGACAGAAACTATTTTGGCGACACCGACATTCGCTATGGCTGGTCACTATTTTCACTATCAGAAGCACTCAAGGCTTGCCATAGAAACGAAGAAGCCTTGCCGATTTATCAAAAGTCTATTTTTGTCTTTCGCCACAATAACCGCGAACGTCTTGCCACTGAATACGGTATCGACGATGAGCAGCTAAAACTAGCAGCCGCAACAGAGACAGCCGCTGAACTCGAGAAAAAGAAAGAACTTGCTAAGAAACTAACTTTAGCGGTTTATGGCTCAGAAGCGAGCGCCAACAATAGCGATGGCGACCACAACTTACAGCAGCAAGCTGGACAGTCTTCTATGTTCGATCACTGCGAGAGACACCCAGCCAGTGAAAAACTTGGGGCTTGGAACCTTAAGCCCAGTAGCTCTAGAGATGCTCCGGGCTGGGTCTGGGTTGATCCGCGAGTACAGCGCAAGGCCATTCTAGTTTGTATTCACGGCCTTGGGCTGCACCACCGTGCCTACGAGTCGTTTGCCAAGCGTATATGCAAAGAAGGAATTACCGTTGTCTCCTTTGATGTCAGGGGCTTCGGCAGCTTTCTGGAGTCAAAAGGCAATGAAACACTCGACATGGATGGCTGTGTCAGCGACATCATCAACGTGCTCACAGAGCTGCGCCAAGATTACAAAGACCTGCCCCTCTTTCTCTTAGGAGAATCAATGGGCGGGGCCCTGGCTTTAAGAGTGGCAGCCAAGAGCCCTGAATTAATAGATGGAGTAGTCTGCTCAGTGCCAGCGGGCCAGCGCCACAGAGAAACAGGTACCAAACTTAAAGTGGCTTTCAATCTAGTTTCTAACAAAAACAAAGAGCTCAATATCGGCAAAGGAGTGGTCAACCGCTCAACTTCAGACCAGCAAGAGCGCATGCGTTGGAGCGACGACCCTAATTCGCGCTTGAATCTTTCGGCCAAAGAATTGCTCAATTTTGAACAATTTATGCGTCAAAATACTGAGTACGCGCGCAAAATCACAAAGTCTCCAGTAATTGTCTTCCAAGGCAATCAAGACCGCCTAGTCAAACGCGAAGGCACCTACGATTTATTCGAAGCAGTGGGCACCCAAGACAAAACCCTGGTTCTACTGGGCGACCGCGAGCATCTTATATTTGAGGCCAATCCTTTCAAAGACGACATCACCCTTGGTATCGTTGGCTGGCTCAACGCCCATGCTAAGAATTAATAATATCCACAGCCAACCTTAAAAACGCTCAGCAACTATAGTCAATTGTCGCCGAAAGGGAACAAATAGAGGCACCTTGCAGTCGATGCTAGCCTGTTTACAGCGGTCGATTTGAGACTTTAACGGCTTCGTGACCAGGTTTATCAGCAGCCCAACTAATAGATTGGTTAATAGCCAAGCGGGCACATAGTAATAGAAATTGCGTATTCGGAGTCTTCCTATGTCTTATAAAGTATTTTTGTCGCTAATGTTAGCTCTGGGCCTTGGCTCACCATATTTTGCAACAGAAAGTAGAGCAGCAGCTGGAAGCAATGCGGCAAACAGTAAGGCAGCGAAAGCGAGCACACCCGCTGGCGGTAAAGAGTTTAAGGGCAATGCTTCCTGGTATGGCGTACCCTTTCATGGGCGCAGAACGGCCTCCGGCGAGATTTTCAATATGAATAAATTGAGCGCAGCTCATCTCAAACTGCCCTTCAAAACCAGAGTTATGGTGGAAGATCCCAAAACGGGAAAGACAGTAGTAATCAAAGTCAATGACCGCGGCCCTTACCACTGCAAACGAGTGATGGATCTCTCCAAACAAGCCGCAACCAACCTTGGCACCATTTCTAGAGGTGTTGCCTACGTTGAATGTACAATAGTCGATGATGACGACTAGCTAATTCACCACATAGTTGTATGTATAGCGACAGGCGGCGCCACCATATTTTGCCAATGTTATTTATAATGGGTCAAAATAATCGGTGACAACATGACAGTAAGATTTTTGGTCGCAATCAGCCTTCTTCTCGCCCTTGATACAGGCTTGCCGAGCTGGGCCGCAAACAGCACAACCAGTAAATGGCAATCGACCTACAGCCAAGGCCAAACAGCTCTGAGCGAGCAAAACTTGACTCAGGCAGAAGACTATTTTCGCCGCGCCCTTGCCCAAGTTGAGAAACAACCGCATACCAGCGACGACCTTGCCAAATGCCTAACGCGTTTAGCTGACACCCTCGCTCTAAGAAACAAAACCATTGAAGCACAAGCCACTTATCAACGGCTTTTGTCTGTCCTTGAAAAAAAATACGGTAGCAATAGTGCAAAAATTGCACCCGCCCTAATAGCCCTTGGCTCAGTACAAGAATCAGAAGGTGACCATTCGGCTGCCATGCCCTATTACCAAAGGGCCTTTGAACTGAACGAAAAAAGTTACGGCCCTTATAGCCCAGAAATCGTCTCTAGCCTTCATCGACTGGCCCGTTCTACCTACAAAGCCGGCTTTAAAGAACCAGCAGCCAAACATTACAAACGAGCAATGTCTATTCTGCTCGATCAACCAAGCTTAGAAGCAAGCAATCAGTTGCCATCACTGATTGGCGATTACAAAGACTTGCTCAAAGGCGACGACCAATCAAGCCAAGATTTACTCAAAGATTTCAAGAAAGACATTTCAAAATTACCAGATATTCAATCACCTGATATTCAATCACCAGATCCGGCTAGTACAAACAAGAGCCCAATCAGCCAGCAAACTGGCAACCAATCAGCATGGCAAGGCCAAAGCGCAAGCAAACTGGCAAGCGATCATGCTTTTCAAACAGAAGAAGAATCAAAGATTTTGCTGCGAGGGCTCAATCAAAACTACTCCGAGCAAACCCTTACACCAGCCTACAAAACAATGAACGAAGCCATCTTCGATCAAAATCACTACGGTAAGGGCGAAGATTTTTATCAGCGAAAAATCGCAGCAGATATTGCCTCACTGGGACCAAGTCATCCATCTACAGCCAACGATCTCAGCGGTCTTGCACTTTTTTATATCAATCAAAAGCGCTACGGTGATGCCGATGCTCTCCTAACAAAAGCACTGGGCATCTACAAAGCAGCCTACGGCACTAACAATATACTGACCATTCGCACATTGGCCACATTAGCATCAGTAAAAATGCACTTAGGGCAAAGCCAACAAGCAGAAGAACTCTACAAAAACGCGCTGTCACTCTCGCAAACAGCCCTTGGCCCTAACAACATTGAGACCGCTAGAATTCTCAATGATCTCGCTTTCCTTTACTACTCGCAAGACAAACTGCGTGACGCCAAAACCTTCTATCAATGGGCCCTAGCCAGCACCGAAGGAGCAGTAGGAAAAAGCGATCCGCTCTTAGCAGCCTGTTTGAAAGATTATGCTCAAGTTTTGCGCAGTCTCGGCAGCGAAAGCGAATCAATTGCTGCCGAAGACCAAGCCAAGCTAATCTTAACGAAGTAAGTTACTTAATCGGCTGAGCAATCACTTTCGATTCATTCTGCAGCTCTTCGCTAGCCTTTTCAGCCACCATATCGCCTTGATTGATATTGCCGAAAATCTCGACCATACCATCCATGATTTGCCCCTTACGCACAGTCACCCATTCCACCACGCCATCTTTTACTTTGCAGACGAAGGTATTGAGCGGAGTAGACACCACTGCTGAAACTGGCACAAACAGTGAATTTTGATGACGCCTTGTGGGCCAATAAATTTTGCAGAACATACCAGGCAAAATACTATAATCAGGATTGAAATAGTTAAGCTCTACCGGCATTGTACGCGTGTCTTTGTCGAGATTGTTGCTGATTCGAGCAACCGTGCCAACAAATTTGCGCCCGGGAAAAGACGAGACAGTGAACGGTACCTGCGAACCAACCACAACGCCAGCGGTATCTATTTCAGGAACTGGCGCCACAACCCGCAGCAGATCTAATTGTTTCACCCGACAAATGGGCGGATAGGCACCACTACCATCAGGGCCGACATAACTGCCCACATGCATTTTGCGCTCAGTAACGTAGCCGTTAAATGGTGCGGTAATCTCTAAATATGAGGCAAAATCCGCATAGTTCTCAAAGCCCTTAATGCGGGCGGCTAGCTCTTCTTTGCGCATAGTCACTTCGTGGGCCTTGGCATTGATGCGCTTGATGAAAGTATTTACTTCTTGCTTGTCAGCTTCAACCGATTGGGCCCACTGCACCACATCATTGTCAGCGACCACACCAGGAACCAGTGAAGCAGCATAAACTCGCTGGTAGGTAGACTGATCTGCTAATAAATTAGCCTGCCTCTTTTTCAAGTCAGCTTGCAAGTCTTGCAAGTCAGACTCTTCTGAAGCCACTGCTGCTTTAGCCGCGGCTACGCGAGCTAAGGCTTCGTTTCGAGAAGCTAGATATTCTGGAGCATACATAGTGGCCATAAGTTGGCCTTTCTTCACCACCGAACCACGGTCGACATTAATAGACTTGATGAAGCCTCTAATTTTGGGATACATCAAGACGTCTTGATAGGCCTCAATTTCACCAGGCAACTGGTCTTCGCGAAATAGTGTTTTTGAAACAACTGTTACCGTCGGCACCGACACCAAAACATCTTTTGCTACTTCCTCGACCTTCTTCGGCTCCAGCTTTTGCCACAAGAAATAGCCACCGACTGCCAGAGCCAGCGCTAAGATACTCAACCAAATTTTCGCAGAATTAGTGGCCATGGTCCTCCGGATGAAGCGAATGGGTGCCAGTGCGAGCACCGTTCTGAATGATGGCAAAAACCAAGGGCAAGAGCGTCAGCACAGATGTTGTCGACATACACAAGCCACCGATAACAGCCCGACCAAGAGAAGAACTTTGGCCATGTGAAATTGCCATAGGCACCATCCCCGCTACCATGGCAATAGAAGTCATAAGAATCGGCCTCATGCGCATCTGGGCAGCGTGAATAGCCGACTCAGAAGCAGACTTTCCTTCTTCTCTGGTTTTCTCAGCAAAAACAACCAACAATATAGCGTTAGCAATACCGACACCAGTAGCCATAATCGCCCCCATGAAGGACTGAATATTGAGAGTAGTGCCGGTCAAAGTAAGAATGGTCAAAACTCCCAACAAAATGGCCGGAGTGGTCGACATCACCACTAGCACAATGCGAGCAGCCTGGAAGTAGCCAAGCAACATCAAAGCAATCACACAAACGGCTAAGACCAAACCACCGAGCAAGTGAGCAAAAGTATCTTTGAGCAAGGGCACTTGACCAGTGACGTCAGCAAAGACGCCATGGGGCGGCTTACCGACACGTTTGATGGCAGCCTTAACTTCTTCACCTACACGGCCGAGATCGCCGCCGCTATAGTTAGCAGTGAGCGAGACCATGCGCATCATGTTATAGCGATCAAACTCACCATTAGTGACACCATACTCCACTGTGGCCACATCGCCAATTAGAGGGTGCTGTGGGCGTCTTGTTTGACTACCAGGGTAAAGTTTAGCGATATCAGGATCTTCCACCACACCATGGGGGGCCATCTGCTCTTTGCGGGTGCTATTCATAGCCGGGAAACTAGCAATGTCGTCTTTAGATCTAATTTGATCTTGAGGCACCTGCACCTGCACCTGATAAGAAAATCCGCTAACAGGGTCGCGCCACAGGCTCAAATTGACAAAGCGACTAGAGAAGAAAGCAGGCTGTAGCGACATACCCACTTCTTCAGGTGTGAGGCCTAGCTGGCCAGCTAATTCACGATCGATATCAATTTCGCACGATGGATAATCAAGGGCCTGCCCCCACTGCAAGTCGCGCAGGGCTGTAATTTTCGCCATCTCTTTCAAAACTTTAGCGGCAAATATTTTGTTTGTCACGAGGTTGTGTCCCGATATCTGCACACAGATTGGTGTGGGCGAGCCCAAGTTCATGATTTGGCTGACAATGTCACCGGGCTCGAATGAATACTTGGTATCAGGAATAGCCTTGGCTAGACGCTTGCGCATATTGTCTTTGAATTGGGCCATATTGATGTGAGCATCCTCTTTTAGCTGCACGTCAATAACAGCTTGGTGAGGGCCACTTGTCCACAAGAATGCCGAGCTAATGGGGAACATAGGAGGCTGCTGCCCAGCATAACCAAGGCTTTTCTCGACATTGGCCTCACCGGCCTCGGCTTTAATTAGCTCAAGGGTCTTGAGCACCCGCTGCTCTAATGCTTCTACCCGCATACCTGTGGGTGCCGAGATGCGCATACGAAACTGGCTGCTGCCAGAATCAGGAAACAGCTCTTTGCCAATATTGTTGTAGAGCAAAAGCACAAGCGCAATGCTAACAGTGAGATAAGTGCCAATAACAACAAAACGCAAAGGCATAAGCACATGCAGAACACCAGCCAGACCGTCTTTCATCTTATCGATAAAGTCAGGCTTGTGCTCTTTTTTAGGGCCGCGTCCAATAGCCGTAGCATGGGCTTCGGCAGCCTCATCGCCTTCGCCATCGGGCACGCCGCTATGCTCATCTTTTAAAAGCCAAATAGCCATGATCGGCACTAAGGTAGACGCCAAGGTGGTGGAGGCTATCATGGCAAAGCCCACGGCCAAAGACAGCGGAATAAATAGTTCGCGGGTGATACCGACCATAAAGAACGAAGGAATAAAGACCGCCACCACCGACAACATGGCAAGCAAGCGCGGCACCATAGTCTCTACGCAAGCCTCGTAAACAGCGCGTGTTTTCTCCACGCCATTGGCCAAGTGACTGTGCATATTCTCAATACAAACAGTGGCTTCATCGACAAGAATACCAATAGACAGGGCCAAGCCACTCAAAGTCTGGATGTTTATAGTCTGCCCACAAAGCCAGAGACCAACAATAGACGACATCAAAGACAGAGGAATAGTAGTGACGACAATGGCCGTGCTGCGCAGGTCGCGCAAGAAAAGCAAGATCATCAGGCCAGGCAAAATCGTGCCAAGCACACCTTCATGAAACACGTCGGTGATTGCTTCGCGCACATACTTTGATTGGTCAAATTCATAACTAATTTTGACGTCATCGGGCAACACCGCCTGCATACGAGGCAAGGCCGCAGTCAGGGCATCAACCACTGAAACAGTAGAAGCATCGCCTCTTTTTACAGCCGGAATATAGACCGTGCGCCGACCTTGAAAGAGTGCGTAGCCCGCCAAAATGTCTGACGAATCTTCTACTTTGCCAATGTCTTTGACAAATATCTGCGGCCCATGACCTGTGCGAATTGGCAAATAATCAAGCTGATGAATATCGGGCAAGTCTGAGTTAACCGGGGCAATGCGCAAATAATCGCCGGTGCGCACGTTGCCAGCCGGCAAGACTTTGTTACCAGAGGCCAAAGCCTCGATAATTTCAGCCCCCGAAATATTGTATTGCCTGAGCTTGTCAGCATCAACGCTGAGCACAATACTGCGAATATTGCCGCCAAAGGGCGGTGGCGCTTCAGCACCAGGAACGGTGGCAAGCAACGGACGAATTCTGGTATAGGCCAAATCCTCTAGGTCTTTTACAGTCTTTGTCTCCGACGACAACACCAACTGCCCTACGGGTAAGCTGCCAGCATCAAAACGCAGCACAAAGGGGTTATAGGTGCCGTGGGGCATCAAACTGGTAGCGCGGTTAGCCATGGCAACAATGGTGGCCATGGCACTAGCCATATCAGTGTCAGGCTGGAAAAAGACTTTGATGACAGAGACGTTTTGAATCGTGCGCGACTCAATATGCTCAATACCTGGCACATAGAGAAAATAGAGTTCATAGGTGGAAGTAATGTAGCCTTCCATTTGCTCAGGCGACATACCGCCGTAGCCTTGAATGACGTAGATAGCAGGAATTTTCAAGTCAGGAAAAATATCGCGCTTCATGCTGCCGACAGCCAAGAAAGCTACACAGACGATGCTAATTACCGCAGCGATTATTGAAATCGGTCGTCTAAGAGCAAAGCTGATAATCCACATTTTGAAGTCCTGTTTTACTTGTTTATCTTTAGCGTTTGACTTTCGGGTTTGAATTTAGTATTCGATTCTAGCGGCGACCAGCTCGACCTTCGACGATATCTACGATATCGAGAAAAGGCTTTAAATCTCCCTGGGCATACGAGAGCAGCAAAATTGCCCGCCACACTTCGACCTGTGCCACGGCATCTTCAACTTCGGCCTCAGCAAGAGCCTTCTCAGCTTGGGCCAAACTAACCATATCAGTCAGCCCTGTGCTGTAGCGCTTGCTCACTTTCAATTCGCGTACTCGCGCCGCCTGCACCAATGCTGGTGTTTCATCGGCAATCTTTCTTGCTTGATCGAGCATGATTCTAGCCCGAGCGTCTTTTTTCTCAAGCACTTGCATAGCCAGATTCAAGTCTGCCCTGGCAGCCATTTCGTTGTTCAATGCAATGCGCTTTTGGGCCTTAAGAGGAAAGTATTCCATTACAGGAAAACTGAATGAGGCTCCCACCATATAATTAAAAACTTGCGGCAAAGCGCCACCACCCACGGGGCGAATAGGATTAACACCATCGTTGCTACCCTTACCCCAAACAGAAGAGTTGAACCAGAGATGCGGCCGATAGGCCTTATCTAAGACAACCTGTTTAGCCTTCCAACGACCTATCTCAGCAGTCTTAAGTAAAGCCAAAGGGTGCGAACTCAAATCTATAGCCCGCATTGGTTGAATTTGAGAGGGGCTGCGCACTAGCGGGTCAGAGACAATATCTATGTCGGCAGTAGCAGTGCCCATTTTTTCGGCTAGACCAACGAGTGCTAGGCGTGCATTCTTCTCGGCCTTAATTAATGAAATGCGTGATTTAGCTACTTCGTAATCCCAATCAGCTGCTTCAACTCCTGGCTTGAGGCCTTCGGCCACCAAGGTCTTAGCGCGCACATTAGCAGCTCGCATATGCTGCAAAGCGGCCTCAGTCGACAATATTATCTGCTTGGCGGCCACTGCCTCTAGAAAAGCTTCAGCAGCATCATAGGCCACATCTAACTGGGTCAAATTAACGTCAGCTCGCGCCGTGCGGGCATCAGCGTAAGCGAAATTATCGTTAGCATGTCGCAGGCCAAAATCGACCAAGAGCCAGTTTAAGTTGACACCCTGCAAGTTATTGACCAACGGGCGCATGCTAGATTTTTGCGATACGGGGCCAGAATCAATTGGCACCGTATCAAAGCCCGAGACATTGTTCATGACCGTGCTAGCCACTCGGTTGCCAGTGATGGCCGATTCTTGAATATCGATATTCAAGTTTGGCAAATATTGAGTCTTAGCAAGAGTGACGTTAGCCATAGAGGCTTTGAGCTTAAAGCGCTTTGATGAAATGGTTGGATAATTGCGAATAGCAACGTCAACTGCCTCACGAATAGTGACAGCAGATGTCGGCCTTATTGGCTGAAATTGAAAATCAATTACTGCTGTTTCGCGGCCAGTAGCACAAGCTGGCATAACTGAAGTAAGGCAGAGCAGAAAGATATTGGCAATAAATAGCGCAACAAAAGGCAGGCGAAAATCGACCAAGAATAATGGTGCTATTGACTCTGTTTTTTTGAAACCGCAGACAGCCATTGGCGACCACTCAAGCATGTCAACACCCAGGCCAAGCACTTGGCAGGCCGATGCTGCCAGCGCAAATAAAAGTGTTAGCCAAAGTGATTATATAATGCTCTTCATGGTCTATTCATCCAAGACGATTGTCTTATTAATCTTATCTGTGCTTGCTTCTAACCTTAGTTGCGCGCCAGTATTTGCCGACGATCAAGCAGCAGTAAATCAGATGTTTGGCCAATTCTCCGGCCAAGAATTTCGCAATAGTTTTTTCTCTGAGCAAATCAGGCAAAGCTCTAGTATGGACGACCTAGCGGAGTTAGAGCGCAAGCGAGCAGAAGAGAGCGCAGAGAACAAAGAGCTGCGTCGGCAAAGAGATGCAATTGAAGAAAAAGATAAGCTTGCGAGAACTGAAAGAAATAAACAAATGTTCGACCGCTCTGAAGACTTACCTAAGTCGTCTAAGTGGTCTGGCTTGGCAAATGACGGCTACTCTACTCCGATATTAGATAACGACTTTACTTTTAGTTTTGAGAAGCCAGTACTGCAGTCTGACCTATTTTCGGCCAAAGCCCAAGACCAGGCCCATGCTGGCCCCGATGACTTTGACTGGCTTAAGGTAATGCACAGCTCAGACGGTCGTGAATATGACCATGTAGACGAAGACAGCTGGAAAAAACGGAAGGAACGAGCAAAACTTCCTGGTCGCATCATAGAAATAACGGGCGACTGGGTACCCGACAAACTTGATCCCACCTCTAACGGTGGTTTCACCATCGCCCCTGACAACGGCTCACCCGTACCTTACAAGCTCAACGGACACGTTGACATCCAAAGAGGCCGCCCCTGGAACGACAACGACTAGGGTCTTTACTTGTAGCTCTGCAATAGTTTAGCCGAGAGGGCTTCAGCCAAAATGCCACGAGCCTGAATTTGCATTTTATCCGCCTCGGCTTTGCGCCCACTGCTGAGCATCACCAACAAATAATCTTGCAAACAAGCAGCCACAAACACACTGCGTCGCCCGGTTGCATTGGCAATACTAGAAAGGGCAAAGGCATAATGGTTACGAGCATCGTCGAGCTTTCCTTGAGAGTAATCTAGAAAAGCTAGCTCGTTCAAGCGCTGAGCCACTTCAAAAGTTTGGGCTTGCAGAGGAATTGGCGACAAATCTGAATCAGCCAAATTAGCACTACCGGTAGTATCACCAACAACTCTAGACTGTTCAGTAATTAGCGAAAGCAATATATGCAAACGCTGTACTGACAAATCGTCGGCGGTATAAACCGATTGATAAATTTCGAGGGCACGCTCTAAGAGCGGCCGCGCCTCGCTGTAGCGATGCTGTGCCACATAAACCGCAGCCAGCCCCTTTAAATCGCGAGCGACACTAGGATGCTTGGCCCCAAGAGTTTTGACATCAATAGCCACCATACGCTCATAATAGTCAATTTGCTCGCTGCTATTTGCTATATTTACGCTATCAACGGCATCGACAGGCGAGGCAGAAGACGAAAGCGAAGAAAGCAGTTGAGCGACGGTTGAGAAAGTCTCAGTGTTTTCAATAGTAATGCGACCGTTGTTCACATTCAAATCTTGTGAATTGTTTTGAATCTGCTTCTGGCGCTCCAACTCTTGCTGCCAGGCCGACCGAGGTACAGCTCTAGTCTTGCCTAAATCTTGCACTTGATCTTTGAGCAACTCTTTTTCGTATTGAGCGGCCAGTATTTTTGTCGGCCCTGTGTATTTATGCAAAAGATCAAGGTAGTCGCTTAAAAGCTCAAGCAAGGGCTCACTTGAACTCAAAGCTGGTTGAGACATCATAATACTCAATGACGAGCGGTAGTTTTCTTCAGCATCGCGGAATTGTCCCTGATCATCGTGCGCTTCGGCATGACCAAGTCGGTGCAAGCAAGTGGCTAATTCTATACTTTGGGGCCCGAGATTGCTTCTGGCTAGGTCAGCAGCTCTCTGGTAAAAGACTGATGCTTTTTTATACTCGCCTTCAAATTCAGTGACACTACCCATGGTGAGCAACAGAGGTAAGAGCTTGACGCTCTCTTTGCCATAGGCGCGCTCAAGAGCTGATAAAGACTTACGATAGAGCTTCCATGGCTCTTCCTTATAATCTTCTGTGTACAGAAGGTCGGCCAGGCTTTTCATACACAAGACTAAATCATCAACGCTATGCTGTTCACGCTTGACTGAACGCAGGGCCTGGCGAAATGAAATCTCGGCCTCCGTTAAGGACTTAGAAGCTAACTGTTTGCGCCCTTGCTCTAAGAAAGTACGCCAATAGCCATCAGTAGCGGCAAAACTATGAACGGAACTAACCGAACTAGCTTTAGACCTGCTGGCTTTCGAATGAGCCCAGGCTGAAATGGCCGGGCCTGCCGGGACAAGTGAAATTGGCGCCGCCAAAAGCAGAGCGCTCAAAGCTGAAACCGGCACTATATAAGCGGGCTTCACTGATTGGGGCCGTCCACCGAGTCTTCAATTTTGCGCGCCCGAGCATTCAAAACTTTGGCCTCGGCTGCACGGTTGTCAGCTTTAAGCAAAATAGCGTAATTGCGCAAAACCGCAGCAACGCTCTCATGGTCTGGCCCAAAGGTTTTCTCACGAATAGCCAAGGCCCGCTTGTAGAGTGGTTCAGCCTCACTGTAATGCTTCTGATCTCGCAGCACCTTCGCCAAATTGCTGAGCGCAGTAGCGAGTTCTTCTGACTCTGGGCCTTGGTCGCGAATGCGCACAGTTTCCTGGAAAAGACCCACCGCTTGATCGTCCTTACCTTGCTCTTTATAGAGCAAAGCAAGATCGCTTGTAGTTGCAGCAACTGCTGGGCTATTAGCACCCAGACTAGCTTTGCGGATAGTCAATGCTCTTACAAGGAGAGGCTCGGCTAAATCAAATTTCTCTTGCTCACGATAGAGCTCTTCTAAATTGGTTAGGGCATTGGCAACATCGATGCCATTAGCACCTTCTTCCTTTTCGTATGTTTCAAGAGCGCTCTTGAGCAAAGCCTCCACTTCATCATATTTATATTGGGGCATTAGGGCCAAGGCTAGATTTTGCATGCGATCAGCCACAGCTTTAGGCTTAGCGCCGACGATGCCCTTCTGCAAGTCCAGAGCAGTACGATATTGAGTTTCTGCCGACTTGTAATCACCTAGCTCACGGTAGACCATGGCCAAATTATCAACGGCAATAATTACATCGGCCTTGTCACTAGTCGGGTCACTAACAAGAAGATCTACAGCCTGCCTCATTAGAGGCTCGGCCTTATCAAACTGTTGTTTTTCGCGATAGTTGCGAGCTAAATTGTTTAGAGCAGCAGCTTTATTGCGAGCGGCATTTTTCTCACGTCCGCTGTCGTCAGTCGTGTCGGCCAGCTCGGCCACTTGCTTATAGACGGCTTCAGCTTCATCAGCTCGCCCTTCTTTTCGCAGCACCACAGCAAGATTATTCATCGCCACAGTCTGACCAGACTTGTTCTTAGTATCTTCCATTAGTTTAATGACACGGCGCAGTGTTTTTTCAGCATCCGCCAATTGACCAGAATCAGAGTACATCGAAGCCAAACCAGTAAGAAACGGTGCCAACTTTGCATCGCCAGGGTTTGAGTTTTTCTCAACAATAGAGATGGCACGCTCATACTGAACTTTGGCTAAATCAAACTTGCCCTGACGGCGATAAATCTGAGCCAAATTGCCCAAGGTTGCAGGCATTGAAAAATCGCCTTTCTCGCCTAACTTCTCTTTAATGGCGAGAGCTTTATTCAAGCTAGCTTCAGCGTCGGCGTACTTACCCTGGGCTTCATAAACCAAAGCCAAATCGTTATAGGTTTTAGCTAAAAACTTATCTTCGAGCTTCGAGCTTAGACACTCATCGGCAGCATCACCATATAGCTTGACGGCTTTGTCATAGTCTTTGCTCTGGGCAGCACTTTGAGCTTCATTCAATAGTTTTTCCCATTCGACAGCACCAGCGCGAGCGGCCAAATCAACCGTTGCCAACAAGGCGACAATTGCGACAGTGCCTATGATTGTGGGTTTCAGCTGTCTCACAAAAAACTCCTCGACAAAGACATACACTACTATATCAGCGCCACTCTATTGACAAGCTCATGGAATCAACGCTGTACTTAAACCGCAGCTAACCTATATAAGCGCCACTACTTTAGTAGAATTGTGCGCACAAGCTTGAATATGGCGCGATCAGGCAGCACTCTGCGCAAGGCAAGCATGGCTTCGGCATTGACCGGATAACGCAAACGATAAGAGTTATCAATTGCAGCTTCGTATACTGCAAGAGCAACACCAGCTGGACCAGGTGCCGACCGGCCCTCCTTTTGCATCTGGGGCAGAGCTTTGGCAACAAAAGTGTCGTAGGCAGTAAGACCTTCTTTAACGACAAGATCTTGGCTGCGCTCGTAGAAAGGCGTCTTTATCGGTCCAGGCTCAATCAACTTTACTCGTATATTGAATTGCCTAAGCTCATATTGCAATGACTCTGAGAAGCCTTCCACAGCGAACTTAGAAGCATGATAAACACTATACAGGGGAAAAGTGACACGACCGCCAACCGAAGAAATATTGATGATTACTCCAGACTGGCGCTCGCGCATGGCCGGCAGAACTTCGCGAGTGACATTCATCAAGCCAAAGACATTAGTAGCGAATTGTCTTTCCACTCCTTCAACAGAACTGGCTTCAAATGCTCCAACCATGCCATAGCCAGCATTGTTGACAACAGCATCAATCGTCTCATGCTTAGCAATACCATCGCTCAGAGCTTGGCGAATACTATCTAAATCGGTAACATCCAGCCGCAACACGGTGACACCGGGCAAGCTCGCCAGCTCACCGGCATGAGCAGGATTTCGCATAGTCGCCAGCACATTCCATTTCTTGCGCGAGAAGAGGCGCACGGTTGCTTCTCCTATGCCGCTTGAAGCCCCCGTAATCAGGACTGTTTTAGTTTCAGCCTTTGACATATGCACCCCAGCTAGTTCAACTGATATTACTATCCTTGCCCATTTGATTCTTGCCCATTTCAATAGCAGAAATAATGCACAAAGAGCTTCCATTGCCACCATGTTGGCAAATTATAAGCCAGCAGTTGTAATGAGCTAGCTAAAAATCAGCGGTCTCTCGACTTCTTCGCCATAGTGATAGAGATCAAGGCCTTGCTCTTGCTCTGACTGGCTGGCCGTGAAGCTCATAAAATGGTCTACGATTTTAGCGATGACATAAGTGCCAACAAAAGTAAAAATCCATACAGCCACAACCGAAGCTAGCTGCGCCAGAAACAAATGGGCATTGCCGTGAATCAGCCCATCGGCACCACCCGGATTTATCGCCTTGCTGGCAAAAATTCCGGTGGCTAGAGCGCCCCAGGTACCGGCCATACCATGACAGGCACAAACATCTAGTGAATCTTGAATTTTGAGATGCTCAGAGAGCTTAATCGAAAAGAAGGCGACAACTGCACCGACGGCCCCAATAATGACAGCAGAGGTAACATCGACATAACCGCAAGCAGGCGTAATCGCAACCAGACCAACTACCGCACCAGTTGCAGCACCGACTGCTGTGTTTTTGCCTTCTCGACTGCTTACCACCATCCAGGTCAAGGCGGCAGCAGCAGCAGCGACTGTAGTTGTAACCAATGCTTGGGCCGCCGCGGCATTGGCACCAAGGGCGCTACCACCATTAAAGCCAAACCAACCAAACCAGAGCAGCACCGCACCAAACAAAGTAAGCGGCACACTATCGGGCTGAAAGCGGCCATCGATTGCACGCTTCTTCCGCCTCAGGGCAATACAAATAGCTAAAGCAGCCACTCCGGCTGTAATATGCACCACTGTACCACCAGCAAAATCAAGAGAACCTAAAGTCTTGAGCCAGCCGCCATCACCCCATACCCAATGGGCCACTGGGTCATAAATAAGGGTCGTCCACAAAAGGGTGAAAAGCATAAACGACTTAAAGCGCACCCGTTCGACAAAGGCACCGGCAATCAGAGCTGGGGTGATGATGGCAAACTTCATTTGAAAGAGCATAAAGGCCAGATGCGGAATATTGGGCGCATAATTAGTGACGCTATTAATGCCGATATTGCCGAGACCAAACCAAGAAAGATCGCCAATAATATGGCCAACATCTTTGCCAAAGCACAGAGAATAACCAAGCAGAACCCACTGCATAGTGACAATTAAGAGACTGCCAAAAGTAAGCATGATGCACGAGAGCAAATTTTTGCGCTCCACCATGCCACCATAAAACAAGCCAATGGCTGGAGTCATTAGCATCACTAACGACGATGACATCAGGACCCAAGCAGTATCGCCAGTATTGATCAATTTAGCTTATCCCCAACAAACGACTTTCATAGGTGTGCAACAACTGATTGTCTTCTTCACCAATAGGAACTATGAGCAAGAATTGGGATAAGAATCTATCCCAGTTTTGCAATATATCTAGCGCTCGATGGCTACCACTGGCCTGATGATGCTGCTCTATCAACTGCCGCAAATAGACAGCAGCGGGGCCAGCCACCGCAGTTAATCGCTTGTCTGATTCAGCACAATAGTGTGCCCTGAAGTTTTCGCTATCAAGCACATAGGCCAGGCCGCCTGTCATTCCGGCGGCAAAGTTGCGGCCAACCGGCCCCAGTACGACAACAACACCACCAGTCATATATTCACAGCAATGATCGCCGCTTCCTTCAACTACAGCTACAGCCCCAGAGTTGCGCACGGCAAAACGTTCACCAGCCTGTCCAGCGCAATAGAGACTGCCACCAGTGGCACCATAAAGACAGGTATTTCCAGCGATGACATTGCGCCAAGACTGCAAATAAACTGGTGACGCCGGAGGAAATTTGACAACTATAGTACCGCCGCTCATCCCTTTACCAACATAGTCATTGGCCTCACCAGTAAGAGTAAGCTTGACATTATCAACGATAAAGGCGCCAAAACTTTGACCGGCAGAGCCCTTGAAACGCAAGGCAATACGTCCCTTGAAGCCAGTATCGCCGTATAGTTTGGCAAGTGTGCCACCAATGCGAGCGCCAACGCTGCGATCGGTATTCTTAATTGGATAGGCTTTGACCACATCACCATGGCTAGCAATAGCGCCTTGCACCTCAGTGTCTGCCAAAATTTGATCATTGAGACCTTTAGCATCGCTATGAGGGTTACCTTGTGGCAGCCTCCAGGCCTCGGCTTCGCTAGCTTCACGAGCAAAAGGCAGCTCTGCTTTCTCCAGCAAGAAATCTAGATTGACTTTCTCTACTTTGTGTGGCTTTACGTCTGGCTTTACTTTCAACAATTCTGCCCGGCCAAGCACATCGTGCAGCGAGTTATAGCCCAGCTGCGCCAAGGTCAGGCGCACTTCTTCGGCAATGAAGAGAAAGAACTCAACTATCTGTTCAGGAACCCCTGTGAATTTCTCTCTCAGCTTTTCTTTCTGGCTAGTGATACCAACTGGGCAATTATTGGTGTGACAAACCCGAGCCATGATACAACCTTCAGCAATTAGAGCAATCGAGCCAAAGCCATACTCATTGGCACCAAGCATAGCCGCCATCACCACTTCCCAGCCTGAGCGCAGCCCACCATCGACACGCAGCAGCACGCGATGACGCAAGTCATTACCTAGGAGGGCGCGATGGACTTCTACTAATCCTAATTCCCAGGGTGCGCCTGCGTGTTTAATCGAACTCAAGGCCGATGCACCGGTGCCACCATCGTTGCCCGAAACTTGCACAATATCAGCATTGGCTTTAGCAACGCCAACAGCAACTGCCCCGATGCCCACTTCAGCCACCAGCTTCACTGAAATTTGCGCCTGGGCACTAACTTGCCTGAGGTCATAAATAAGCTGTGAGAGATCTTCGATTGAGTAAATATCATGATGGGGAGGTGGAGAAATTAATTGCATGCCGGCCTTAGCACGACGCAATTTGGCAATGTACGGCGATACTTTGTGCGCCGGTAATTGGCCGCCCTCACCAGGTTTAGCCCCTTGGGCAATTTTTATTTCAAGCTGCTTAGCCGTGACCAAATATTCAGGGGTGACACCAAAGCGCGCAGAGGCCACTTGGCGAACAGCCGAACTAGCAGTATCACCAGGCTTTAGGCCGCGCAAGCCCGGAAAGCTGTCACTGGTGCCGTCGGCTTTCACATCAGCAATTGGATAATAACGCAGCGGATCTTCGCCGCCTTCACCCGAATTTGATTTCGCCCCCAAACGGTTCATGGCTATAGCTAAGACTTCATGGGCTTCTTTGGAGAGCGCCCCCAGAGACATACCACCGGTACAAAAACGTTTTACTATCTCGACAGCAGGCTCGACTTGGTCTAAAGATATAGCCTCACGATCAGAAGCAAAAGTGAGCATGTCGCGCAAAGCCAGCGGTGGTCGCTCACGCACTAAGGCAGAGTATTGACGAAACTGCTCTTGCCGCTCTTGAATGCTTACGATTTTGCGGTTAATACCAAGAGCCGAATGCAAGGCTTTGACAATTTTAGGATTGTTGCCATGATACTCGCCACCAGGACGCGAACTCATCATGCCGTAGTTAATCAGCTGTTTGTGACTGAAAGGAAAAGCGCGACGATGGCAATCAAGAACATCACGCTCAATATCATCTATCTCTAAACCACCAATGCGCGAAGGCGTGCCAACGAAGCAGCGCTCCACAACATTTTCGCCCAGACCAATACATTCGAAAATTTGAGCACCAATATAGCTCGACAACGATGAGATTCCCATTTTCGACAAAACTTTCTGCAAGCCTTCCTCAATAGCTGCCCTGAAATTGGCTTGGGCAGTTTCATTTGAAAGCTCAACCAAGCTCTTCACTTCGCTATCAGCACAAGAGTGGCGAACAATTTCTAGAGCAAGATACGGACAAACAGCCTGAGCGCCATAGCCAAAGAGACAGGCAAAATGATGGGTCGTCCAAGACTGCGCAGTCTCAAGCACAATTGAACATTCAAGCCTGAGGCCTTGACGAATAAGTTCATGGTGAACAGCAGCCACAGCCAGCAAAGCCGGAATAGCCACCCTCTCAGAATTGACACCGCGATCGCTTAAAACAACTATGGCCTTATGATCGCGCACGGCCTCAACCGCCCGTTTGCACAAACTACTAAGTGCTACATCTAAATTGCTTTCGCTTGGCAAAAAGAGCAACGAAACCACTTCTGAAGCAAAGGCCTTGTCTTCAGTGCCAGTGTGGATCAGTTTATCTAACTCTCGTTCATTGAGAATCGGGCTAGACAAATGTATCGCCTTAGCCCCCTCTTCACTGGGCACAAACCAGCCGCTCTGCCGCCCGAGATAAGAGTCTAGCGACATCACAAGCTTTTCGCGCAAGTGATCAATCGGTGGATTTGTCACCTGAGCAAAGCGCTGCTTGAAATAATCATAGAGTAGTCGCGGCTGACTTGAGAGCACTGCCAGCGGTGTATCATCACCCATTGAATAAATTGCTTCGTGGGCAGTGGAAGCCATCACTAATAGAATTTGAGCAATGTCTTCTTTACCGTAGCCATAGGCCGTCTGCAGGCCAATCAGATCGCTATCAGCTAATTTTATTTGCTCGGCAAATGGCTCTGGTGAAAATTCTAGACGCTGACGATCAACCCATTGGCTGTAATCATTCTCGCAGGCGATCTCTCCTTTAACTTCTGAGTCGCTCTGAACTCGACCACTGGCAAGATCAACAGATAGCATCTGCCCGGGCCCTAAGCGACCCTTTTGCAAAACTTGGGCCTGATCAAAATCGACCACACCAGCTTCTGAGCTTAAGAAGACACTGCCATCATCAAGCACAGTAAAGCGAGCCGGACGCATACCATTGCGATCAAGCTTAGCCCCTACTGTTTTGCCATCACTATAAACAATCAGTGCTGGCCCATCCCAAGGCTCTTGAATGGCAGCAAAATATTTGTAGAAGCTATCAATTTCTTTGTGCAAAAGTTTAACAGAATCACTCAATACGGAATTATTCATAACAGAATGATTTGATGAATCCGGCGATGCATCAGGAATGAGCTGCATCAAAACTGACTCGGGCTTGCGACCAAGACGCACAAGCAGCTCTAAAGCATTGTCTAAGCTGCCAGAATCAGAGGTGCTAGAGCTGACAACCGGATAAAGTCCTTGAGCGTTCTCAATATCCCAGTCAGGATGGTCAAGCACCATCTCGCGGCACTTCATCCAGTTGCGATTACCCAAGAGTGTATTGATTTCACCATTGTGCCCAAGCAAACGAAATGGCTGAGCTAAGCGCCACTTAGGCAAAGTATTGGTACTAAAGCGGCGGTGATAGACTGCAAACTGACTAGAGTATGACTGCTTGAGTAAATCGGGATAGAAGAGCTCCAATTCGTAGGAGCGCACCATGGCTTTGTAGACAATGGTTTTACTCGATAGAGAAGCAATATAAAAATCAGAATACTTGTCGCCGAAACTGCGCAAATGAGCCATCGTGCGTTTGCGAGCAAACAAGAGCTTACGTTCAAGTAAAGCTTCTGACCACTCGGGCGAGCCGCTAACAAATATTTGCTGAACCAGCGGACAAGTCGCCCGGGCCAGTGGCCCTAAGACATCTCGGTCGAGAGGAACATCGCGCCAAGCTTTAGCAGGAAGTGAAAACCCTTCTTTAACTAAGAAGCTCTCTAACTGCTCACGACAAAAGTCAGCTCCGACTTCGGGGAGAAAGACCATGCCTATTGCTGTTATTTGGGCGGCTACAGAATAGAAACCCTCTTGGGCAAATAGAGCCCAGGGAATGGCAGTAAGAATACCAGAGCCATCGCCGGTGGCACCATCAGCGCCACAAGCACCACGGTGCTCCATACGACTCAAGGCAGTGAGAGCATCACGAACTACCTGATGGCTGCTTTGCCGACGATACACGAAACCTACGCCACAAGCGTCTTTCTCAAAAGTGGTATTAGCTTCGTTCATGTCTTTCCAATGCAAAGCCAGACCATTGCTGGTCACAGGTTTAAAGCTCTTGAGCAGATTTCAGTGAGCCCGTAAGTAAGCTCAGTAGTAAGCCCCGAGCCTTCGATTATTAGCCATGCTTACTGCGATGACAAGGAAATGTTAAGTAAAGCTGAAGAGTCGTTTCGTACACAATCACCGAAACCCTGCCACAGTCAGCCATAGGGCGGCTGTTACAAGAAGCAATACTTCACACGATATATCTATTTGTATACTAGAAGCTCTCGCCTAGCGATTTGAGAACTTGGCTTTTTTATGATCAATGACAATTTGCAGCACGATCTTTCAAGGGCTATCGAACTTACCCTGGCCAAACAGGCTCACCCGCTCTTGCAATCAGCGGCCTATGTTGTTAAGCGCGCCGGTCAAGTGAGCATCAATCTAGAAGCAGTGAACAACCTTGCAGGCGAATTAAGCTTTGACTTAAGCAACAATCACGCACAATGTCACTGGCTAGAAAGCGCTCCAGCTCTCGTGAAAAGCTATTTGGCGGCACTCACACTACAAAATCGCATTCTATTTTTGACAGTCTTCCATACAATTGGTTTTTGTTATTGGGGAAACAATTCAGAGAACTCCGAAAATAGTAAACGCTGGACGGTGACTTTGCCAGAAGGAGTCTTCTCGGAGACAAAATACGACGGCGCCATGGCACTGCTCGTGAGCATGGCTATTAATCAAGATTTTCTCAACCTAGATTATTTGGCCAGCCTAGACTTAGAGCACTTCAAAGCCCTTCTTGCTGGCCAATTCAGCGAGAACATAGATTCTTTGGCACTACTAGAAGAACGGCATGAATTCATAGTTAGCTTGGCCCACAAGCTGCGCAGTGAAAACTATTTGCAAGCTCTTCTGCCGCTACTAGCAACAACTTCTGCAATGGCTCTCGCACTAAAACTGGCCCACGAGTTACCAGGCTATTTAGACATTGCTCAATACAAAGGCAACGAAATTCTCTTTCTAAAACGTGCACAGCTGCTAGTTTCAGATATCAACCACACTGTTAAAATATCCAAAATTGAAGAACTGACAGCCTTTGCCGATTACAAACTGCCGCAGCTCTTGCGCCACTATCAGGCAATCAGCTATGAGCCGGCTCTAGCTTCAAGAGTTGACCAACGTAGTGAACTAGAACCAGGCAGCGAAGAAGAAGTGGAAATAAGAGCGACTACAATAATCGCCGTTGAATTACTCAGGCAAGAGCTAGAAAAAAGAGGTGTTGCCACCAGTGCCTCTACAGTTGACAGCCAGCTCTGGCACTTGTCACAGAGACTAGACAAGACAATAGTGCAACCATACCACCGCTGCAAAACTGTCTTTTACTAGCGCTATTTTTTCTAGTGCTATTTTCTGTGGCTCTTCAAATAACCATCAACAGCACTGTTACAAGCAAACTGAATGCCGCGCACAGTCGCCATGGCGCAAGCAATTGATATAGCGCAAAAAGCCAAACAACTTGTGTCCATTTAACTTACCTACCGTTAGCCCACTGACAACATAGTGCCACAGCAGACATAAAGAAGGTGTCAAAGTTATATCTAGAGGGGTAAAGAAATGGTCAAGAGCCGGCACCCACCAGATAAAACCCGCCGAAGTAACTACCTGTCAAAACGCTGCTAGCCTGGAAGATTCTAGCCCATCGGTTACAAGTGCTAAAATTGCGGCCCTGTAGCTTAACCAGGGCACTGCCAGAGGATTTTGTTATGCGCTCAGTGATGTTGGAATTCTCAGAGGGAACCTCAGACAAATTCTGGCAAGGTAACGCTGAAGGGTGCCAATTCAAGGCCTGCTACGGCCGCAAGGGGACTGACGGGCAGACTAAAGAGTGGTCTTTTGCAACTGCCGATGAAGCACTGGCGCAGCTAGACAAAGTTGTCAAAGAGAAGCTCCGTAAGGGCTATCAAACAATTGCCGATATTAGCTATGCGACAAGCAAGGACAAAGACAGCGCAAACGAACATACAACTGCCGGCGATACCTCCAAGGCTATTGTTAATTCGAACCCTAACAAGGCTACTCTAGCAGGTGATGCAGCGTTGACAGGCGCTGCTGCTCGCAAAACAAAGAACGCAGCGGTGGAAGTAAAACTAAGCGAAATCGAAAGGCTTTACAACTTCCACAATAGAAAGAAGCCATTCCCTTGGCCGAGCAATGGTGTCTTGAGCAAAGAAGACGGGCTCGCACTTTTCATCAATAAAGACTACAACAGCGGGCGACAGGACAATTTGGTGAATGCCCAGCAATGGCTTGAGTATTTTCGCACCACAAGACTTTGGAGCCCCCATGAAGCACATTTTTGGTTTGTCGCTTCTTGTCTGTATCGTCAGGCAGCCAATAAATTTGGTAACAGCAACTTCCTGCAAGGCGATACCAGCAGCGATCTCTTCATGAGAGAGAGTTTTACTCGGCCTTTAGAAGCAATCGAAATTTCTGGCAAATTGACCACCATTGAGGCGCGGACTCTGATCGCAAATATCGGTGAGAACAGCGCTCTAAAAATGTTTGCTAGTCGCGGATTGGGTCAGCTCAACCCAGAACGTTTGAGAAGAGATAATTTTGACCTGCTAATTCCTCTGTTACAACTTTTGCCTTTCGACGAATGTCTAACCCTCTGGCAGGAATTATGGCAAATTACCCCCAGTGGTGCTGTAAATCTTAACGAGAAAGCTGACATCGATATGATAATTCAGGCAATCAGATGCCTCGTGGTTCCGTATATCAGCGACCAAGATCTTGAGCGCCTACAGGAATACCTCAAAAAAGAAATTAAACGACATAACTGGCGAGCGCAAGAACCGCACGAAGAAATTCCCCTCTGCTATTTGATAGCTGGATTGTTCGGATTGCACGATCAGCTGCTCCCAGTTATCGAATCCATTCCTGATGGTTTCTATGCCAATCAAGTGCATTTCGGCGGCCTTGTGCATCCTCAAATCCTTCTAGGTGGTCTCAATTCTCCAGCGCTGGTAAAAAAACACTTCGAGCGACTCAAGCTACGACTAGCTTTCACTGGCGATTGCATCACATGGTTTGCCCACATGGGGGCTCACGAAATAGAACCGGTAGCCCGCTTTACTAGTGAGTACGGTACTCCTTACACCCAAGCAAAATACTCTTGGAACAGAGCTGAGTTATTTCTCGAACCGTTATTAAAAGCCCATTCAGCCGAAGCCGCTGCCGCAATTTTCGAAATGAGCCAAGTGCCTGCATTCCGCGCGCAGTGCATGAAATGGTTCGACAAGAACACCCAGTTAACCTTCGAAGGCTTAACCTCTATTATTGACGGCAAGGGCGAACTGGCAACAAAAGCGCAAATCTACAGCAGAGATCTAATACTTCGTGTTGATAGAGACACGTTGTCGGAAGAAGCTGAAAAGAGATTCGACGAACTTAAACAGAGAAGCGAAGAAGAGCACATGAAACTGGCTCGCGCTGGTAGACCAGAGTGGCTTGAGAAAATATTTCTAGCGCATAAACTGAAAATGACTGCACTACCAATTTGGCTGACTGGTGTGGGCCACGATCCAACAGTAATCGACGGCTACTGTTTGAGCAATGAAGAACAAGTACAAATAATGCTCGCCATAAAGTCCAGCAGCGCAGATCAAATACATCCTTTACTCCTAGCTCTACGCGAAAGCACTGAAAGAGGCTTTTTCGATGCTTTTCTCTGGGGAGTTTTCGAACGTTGGCTCTTGGAACAAGCTCCAACAAAAGAAAAGTGGTGCATGCTAGGCATTGGCATACTTGCTTCAGAGAAAACGGTATTTAAGCTTTTGCCACTGATGAAAGAATGGCGCGGTTCAGGCAATTCTGCTCGGGCGGGTTATGGCTTGGAATGCATTAAGGCTGCAGGCACAGACGGATCACTTATGCTGATTCATAGAGTATCACAATCAGCGTCTCTAAAATCTCTGCGCAATAGGGCACAAATCATAATTGCTGAAATTGCAAAAATGCGCAATCTCTCACCGGCGCAACTAGAAGATCGCATAGTTCCCACCTGTGGGCTAGACGAAAAAGGCAACCGTACTTTCGATTTTGGCAATCGGCAATTTCAATTTGTATTAGGTTCTGATCTAAAGGCCTATGTCAAAGATGCAAGCGGTAAGGTCAAAGCAGATCTACCAGCAGCCAACAAAGACGACGATCAAGACAAAGCCGCAACGGCACTTGTTGCCTGGAAAGATTTGAAAAAACAGATCAGAGCAGTAGCGCAAGCCCAATCTAAACGGCTTGAATTGGCCATGATTAGCGGGCGAAGGTGGTCGGCAGAAGAATTTGTTAGCCTGTTTGTCAAACATCCTCTTCTCTGGCATATTTGCAAACCAATAATATGGGCAGTTTATAATGAAGATGGAAAAGTCGTCTCCACTTTTAGAATCACGGAAGAACGCGATTTTTCAGATAGTTTAGAGAAAACATATGCCCTACCTATGACCGCTACCGTTGGTATAGCTCACGCCTTAGAGCTTGAGGCCACAACACTAGCAGCCTGGGGTCAAATTCTTACTGACTATGAATTGGCAGCACCATTTGCCCAAATAGGTCGAGCCATAAATAAACCAAGTGATGAAGAACTGAAAAGCAACAGATTTGAACAAATCATGAGCGTTGAAATTGAAGCGGTCTATGTACCAAGCGTTCTCGAAAGTCGCGATTGGGAGAGGTGGCAAGTAGTGGATGGTGGGGCCTACTATGGTCACAACAAGTATTTCCCCGGTAAGGACATTACAGCTTCAATCTCATACACCGGCATATATTCGGGAGATCCGCGAATGTCTGAGATGCAAAAAATCGAAGCCATTCACTTTTTTAAAGGACACGAATTGAGTGATGGCTACAACTTCAGATACTACAACGCAGCCAATCAAACAGTAGGCCTCGATTTTACTGAAGTAGATCAGGTGGTTATGGCAGAAGTATACACAGACCTCTCAGTACTTGCCTCAAAGGCAAAGGATGCTAGATGAGTAAAAGCGATATTCAACGGAAGCCAGCTGAACTACTATTTAAAGACGAGTTAGCGGCACTTGTCAAAAGCGACAAAAGCAAAGCCAAACCTCGCGGTTGGCTAATTTCCCCCGAGTCAGTGGTACGATTTATTCTCGGCGATGGCAATCAAAATATCTCGGCAAAATTTGTCGGAGAGCGCAATACAATTGAAAGATGTGTAGTAGCTCTTGCAACCAACAGAGCTCTGATGCTCATAGGCGAGCCTGGCACAGCCAAAAGCCTGCTCAGCGAACTACTTGCCGCAGCTATCAGCGGCGATTCTAGCCTTACCATTCAGGGTAGCGCTGGCACAACAGAAGATCAAATTCGGTATTCTTGGAATTATGCTTTGCTTTTAGCAGAAGGACCGAGCGAAAAGTCTTTAGTACCAGCACCAATTTACCAAGGCATGAGCAAAGGCAAGCTAGTGCGCTTTGAGGAAATTACTCGATGCCCACTGGAAGTACAAGATTGTCTACTTTCAATACTTTCAGAAAAATTATTAGCGGTACCTGAATTAGGAGAGGGAAGTTCTCTTTATGCAACGGTGGGCTTTAACGTTATCGCCACAGCCAATACAAGAGATCGCGGAGTAAACGAAATGAGCGCTGCTCTTAAACGCAGATTCAATTTTGAAACACTACAGCCAATTGCTGATATAAAGAGCGAAATGGCCCTAGTCAAGCGTGAAACTTCAAAAATGTTTGCAGACGATGGCATTGCACTAGAGTTACCTGACAATGTTATTGAAGTCTTGACCAAATCTTTTCACGAATTGAGACAAGCGAAGAGCATAGAAGGTCAAGCTATGGAACCGCTATCAACTGTTATGAGTGTGGCAGAGGCGATTTCAACTGGCTACATGGCCGGCCTTTATGCTCACTATTACCAAAGTGGTAAGACCGTGCCTGCCCATATTGTTCACGGCATGCTTGGTTCAGCAATAAAAGACTCGCCAGATGATCGCAAAAAGCTATTGCAATACTTCAACAATTGCGTAGCAAAGCGCAGCGGCGAAAACTGGCAGAATCTATTCGAAGCAAGATCGCTTTTATTCGATGCAAACTAACAACTATCTAGATCTACTAGAAAGTGAGCATCTTGAGCGTGGCCGTATCCAGTTCTTTCCAGTACGCCACCACAGCCCTGCTGCTGCCGTCCTGATTGAACAATACATACTAGAGCGCAGCCCAGAAGCAATACTGGTGGAAGGTCCGGAAAATTTCAATAGCGAGTTATCGGAGCTCACCCTAGACCACGATTTCCCAATCGCAATTTACTCGTATTGCAGAAGTAGGCATGCGACTAGTGGCGTGTTCTATCCGTTCAATGAGCACTCTCCAGAATATGTAGCTATTAAGCGCGGTTTAGAGATTGGCTCCCACGTTGAATTCATCGATCTTCCCTTGCACCGCTTCGCTGATATCTGCAATCACAATCATCGTTACAGCGACGGTGAAATCAACAAGAGCGATCTTTTGAGCTCAATTTATGGCCGCTTTGCTGTAGCAGATTTTGATGCTCTCTGGGATAAACTTATAGAGTCAGATGACCGGCTCAATTTTGAAGATTACATGCGAATCGCCCACGGCATTTGTCTTAACATGAGAGAAAGCGTGGCGCTAGATCAAGAAACGACTGTGCGCGAAACCTTTATGGCCGCGAAAATTCTAAATTGTTTGAAGACTACCAGAGGAACGATTCTTGTTATTACCGGCGGCTTCCACAGCGCTGGCATTCTTCAAATACTTAGAGACAGCGACACTGAGACTACCGCAGATAGCTCAGCGAATTTAGTAGAGACTATACCGGTTCTGCAATCTACTGAAGACCTTCAATACGGTTGCACGCTAACACCATTTAGCGACAGACGACTAGATGCTTACAAAGGCTACGAAGCAGGTCTGCCTTCACCAGGATTTTACTTTCAAGCTTGGCAAGATCGACTTCAAAACAAAATGAAAAACACTCACAGCACGCTTTTAAGTAAGGCAGTAGAGGCCTTGCGCGCAAAAAAACAGCTGATTTCCACAGCTGATGTAATAACCGCTCAGAGCATGGCTTCTGGTCTAGCAGCTCTGCGTGGACACAAAGTTGTTTTTCGGCAAGACTTGATGGATGGAATCACTTCAGCTGTCGCCAAGGACGAGCTCACTTTCGAAGACGAACATCCACTAGTCAACGAACTGAGAAATATATTTCGCGGTTCAAGACAAGGTAAGCTCTCCAGCAAAACCAAGCTTCCACCGCTAACGCTGGCAATCCAAACCATCATGGAGCAGCATCAACTAACACCAACGAGTTCTCCGAATCTTTTCGAACTCAATCTAGATGTCGAAACAGAACGCTGCAAGAGTCAAATTCTACATCGACTGACGAATTTGAATGTAGCTGGAATTTCACGCCGCCAGTTCACGGGACTGGCGGGTGATGAAAGTGGTCGGGTTATTGAGCAATGGGAAATTAGACAAGCTTCTAACTTCCACGCCAGTTGTATTGAAGCAGCGGCCTGGGGCGCAACTATCGAAGAAGCAGTCACTAACAAAATTAGAGAACGAATAAGTAGTAGCCACTCAAACACCGACACTGTTGCAATCTCACTGATGCAATCATGCTTGATGGCACTAACAGAACTATCAGATGAATTATTTGAGCAAATGGAAGACATTATATACACTGACTGCTCTCTGCTTTCAGTTGTCTCAGGTCTTGGCTCCATACTAGACCTTCTTTACTATCAAAAAATCTTCGCAGTAAAACCGTTAGAAGCCATTCAAGCTTTACTCAAACTCTGCTTCGACAGGGCTCTGTGGTTATTGGAATACCAAGGTACCAGCGCGTCTGAAGAATTTGTAGGCGGTATAAAGCTAATCGTAGAAATCGTTCAGTTTCATACTGCTAAGTTCAAATTAGATTCAAGAATTGTCGCTAACAGCCTGGCTCGCGCCCGCAAACAGGACGGCTGTAGTGCCCTAATTGCAGGAGCATTAGCCGGGGCCCTATGGCAATTGGAAGCACCAAAGGACGCTCAAATAGCAGAGGGATTGCTGCAATTTTCACTTCCAGAACAGATCGGAGATTTCGTTTTAGGCTTGCTAACGTTGGCTGGAAACTTAGTACATTCTGATTTCGCCATTATAGAAACTGTTAACGCAATTATAGAAGCATACAGCGATCCTGATTTCCTTATAACAGTACCAAGTCTGCGAATTGCCTTTAGTAAATATTCGCCGCGCGAAAAAGTGCTCCTTTTGCAAAACCTTTTGAAAATTCAGCAGATAAGTGAGAATAGAGTAGAGGTTAACCTAGAAGTAGATCCAGAACGCATCATCAAGGTTATGCAAGTAGAGGAAAAGGCACAAGCAATCATCAATCGCTATGGCTTGAGGCAACCATGAGAAAACAGAGACAAGCAGAACAGAGATGGCGACTCATTCTTGGTATAAGGAAAGAGAAAGACAGTTCTGGTCCTGGCAAGAGCCAGAATCAGGAGGACCCTACTGACGCCTGGACTAGGCGAGAAGAAATGCTTGCCTACCTGTACGACAGAGAGTACGCCGGCAACCGCAACACCAAAGGCTCCGGCGGTAAATCAGCAGAGCGGTCCGCCAATCTAGGCGACTCGCAGTTTAACGTACCAGACTGGATCAATTCTATCCAAGAACTCTTTCCTCAAAAAGCTTGCGAAAAGATGGAACGAGATGCTCTTGAACGCTATGAAATTACAGAATTCCTGCAAGATCCAACAATACTAGCAAAAGCGAAGCCTAGCCAAACTCTGCTTAAGTCGATATTGAGAACAAAAAATCTGATGAATCAGGAAGTACTAGCCATTGCAAAAGAAATGGTGCGGAAGGTAGTGCGCGAAATGATGGAGCGCATGGCTGAAGAAGTGCGGCAACCCTTTAGTGGAGTTCGGGATCGCAATAAACGCAGCTTAGTTAAGGTTGCTCAAAACTTTGATGCGAAAGAAACCATTAGAAGAAACCTCAAACATTTCGATCACGCCAATAATAAGCTGGTGATTGAAAAGCCCTATTTCTTCTCGCGCAAGACTCAGCGCATCAATCAGTGGCAAATCATCATCGTAGTCGATCAGTCTGGCAGCATGGTCAATAGTGTAATTCACTCAGCCGTAACAGCCTCTGTTTTTCACAGTCTCCCTTTCATCAAAACAAATTTAATCGTCTTTGATACCAATATTGTCGACCTAACATCAGAAACAATTGACCCAGTTGAAACTCTAATGAAAGTTCAACTTGGAGGTGGCACTGATATTTGCAGGGCTATGAATTATGCTCTGCAACTGATCGAAACACCAGACCGCACAATTGTAATTTTAATCAGTGATTTTTTTGAGGGAGGCTCGGAAGCTGGCCTTTTAACGATCTGCCACAAAATGATATCGTCGCGGGTAAAACTTCTCGGCTTAGCGGCACTCGACTACGATTGCAAACCAAGCTACAACCGCTCCCTAGCGGCACGAATAGTTAGGCTAGGTGGCGAAGTGGGAGCTATGACTCCAGGAGAATTGTCCAACTGGGTAGCCCAGAAGATGGGGCTCAAATGAGGAACGACCTACTGGCACTTACACAAGAAGATCTTGAACTTTACTCAAACAGAGGAACGGTCAGAAGAGCGCTGTCTGAAATTGAGAACGGTGAGCCGGCCTTGTCGAAATTTACAGAATTAGAGGACAGCCTAACGTTTGAGTGGTCAGACCAAGTCACATGTATTTTCGACGCCAAAGTAGACCTACGAAAATCAAATTGCTCATGCAGTTCAATAACTATTTGTCGCCACCTTATTCGTTCGGTTCTGCACTATCAAACAATACGGTGGAGCAGCAGCGCGAAAGAAACTACGACTGTTGATGTGCCAATTCAACCCATAGCAGAGAATTCACAACAAGGGTTGCAACAGCCCTGGTGGCCAGGAGAGATCAGCGATCAGTCTATAGCTCAATGCGCAAAGAAAGCAATGATCAAGCAAGCTGAAGTGCTTTTCGCAGAAGGGCAAATTGCCACAGTCAGTGGTGGGTCGAAGCCACGAATAAATTTCCTAAGCCTGGCTCACACTGTACGTTTTCTAGTTAGTGGAGACATCCGTTATGCGGTATGTGACTGCAACGACGAAGCACCCTGCGCCCACGCCATTCTTGCAGTCAAATGCTTTCGACTTGTTGAGGCAAAGGAAAATAGTCAGCTGATTGAAACAGTAATAAAGGAGAAGCCACCTACAGACTCACTTAACGTTATTGAAGCGTGCTTGAACAGTTTTCTCAATCACGGTCTAGATTCTAGCAATAAAGAGTCAATTCGTTTGCTTACTCTTGCCAAGCAACACAGCGATCAACTTCACCACTATTTTATTTCTGAGTTGCTTGAAGATCTACTGCAGTATAGAGAGCAACTTTTGCTTGGAGACGCCAGTATGGCGCCAGAGCTTCTGTCAACAAAACTAGGAGAACTGTTAGCTCGTATAGATGCTGCGAGGTACCGACAAGGACCGAAGCCTCTGCCGTTAGCTTTGGTTCTGGGCGGAAAATGGAACGCTCCCCAGGCCGTCAAGAAAATTTCCCTAACCTCCCTCGGTTCTACGGCAGTACAACTGCGAAAGCAAACAGTTCTTACCTGCTACGCAATAGACAGCCGCACCGGTCAGTTATGTCGCATTGAAAAAGTTTATAACAACAATGCAGCTAGTCAGACAAGCTTCGAAGAGTTGGCACGCAAACCAATTATCAAAAGCAACTCCATTGCAGATTTGGCAGCGGCCAATTTACTTGTCACCGGTGCGAAGTTGAGTCCCTCACGAATACTAACAATTGGGCGCAGTCCCTTGGTTGTCAATCCGCATGATTACAATTGGGCAAGTTTGCCAGCTTCGATTTTCCATACCGATTTTACAGAACTTGAATCGACCCTTGAGGGCGAACACCCTTCGTTCTTAACGGATAAAAGTTTACAGTCTTCACTAAAAGTAGCCAAGATAAATGCTTGCCACCAGAAACGTTTCGATTACGCCGAGCAGTCGTTGGTAGCTTCGTGCGAAGACCAATTTGGCCATCTCGCGATGCTCAAACTCGGTTACCGATCTAGAGCCGCTAGGGGTTTCGAACTGGCGACGCAGGCACTATCAAGCAACAACTTTGAGCTCCGATACATTGCAGGTTTTTGGGGATACGCAGGCACGAAGCTTACGGTCCACCCAATTACACTTGTATTTGAAAACGCCGGTTCCCGCCTCGCTCTTCAACCAGCAGTGGCGAGAACGTTCAATTGGCCTGAAGCAAACAAGAACAACAACCACGCACTTGAGACCAGTCAATCAACTAACCTCAACTCAGACATTCTCCCTAGTGTCGAAACACTCAGACAAGTTGGCGTGATAGTCAGTAAAGGCCTACTGAGAATCGACAGCAGAAACATTCAAGTCTTAAAAGAGCTGCTTCAAGAATGCGATATGTGCTGTTCCAAATTGCTTCATAGGGCCATCGAAAAAGTAATCAATATCTACGAGCAGTCAGAGCAGTCATTTATTGATGGGGAAACGGAGCTAAACAAAAGCATAAAAGAGTTGCTATTAGTATGCTTTGTAATTAATCAAGAAAGCTCCACATACCAAAGCAACTAGTTATCCTTGGCTGGAAGAGCCGCTGCAGCCTTGATCAACTTATCAATATCATCCATCAAATCTAGACCTGTTTTACCGGGATCGAACTTCAAGGCATTATTGAGCAAGGTCAATCTATCAATCAAATGCTTATCATAAGCCACTTGTCCGAATACTCGCTGCTCGCACCAACCAACTTTAGTGGCCAGTCGAACCGCTGGAACAGGAGGGGTAGAGGCCTCAATAATGGCTTGGTCAGCCGCTGACGGTTGATGGCTCGCCTGAGGGTTAGCCTGACCTGCGGCTTGAGCTGTGGCTTGAGAAGAATTATCCACAGCACTACGGGGACGAACCCGCACACCGGCAAAGGGTCCAAAACCCGGAGCAAAGAAAGACTGACCACCCGAAGCCGGCATGCCGTTCATGGGTATGCCGAGTAGGGCGCTGCCCATTTTAGAAAGGAAGCTGCCGCCAGCCCCCGAGCCTGTATTTCCAGAAGTAGCACCCGACTCGGCACTATCGACAGTGGTCGATGATTGACCAAGAATTTTCTTGTGCAATTTCTTTTCGGCATAGTCTTCGAGAGCATCTGTGCGATCACCCAAAGCTAAATCAGGTGTAGCCTTACCAAAAGCTTTAACTTCCATGCGCGATAGCCGATCGGGAAGCGGGTCAGCTTCATATGGCTGCTCTAGAATAGCCTGTTCCAGAGCGGTTACACGGGGGTAAGAACCTGCCGTCGGGTGACGGGCGGTAGCTGAGTCAGTGATCTCCACACGGCCGGAGGCTCCTGCCGAGGCAGGCGGAGCATCATCCTCTGACCCTTGCTCCTCTGGCCCTTGGTAGCCAGGCCCAGGAACCACCATAGGCTTATGCAAAGTAGTTTCAACATAGGTCTGCAAACTATCTGTGCGATCGCTCAAGTCGGCCTTGTCAGCAGATTTCCCAAAGGCTTTCGCTTCCATGCGAGCCAAGCGCGCCGGTAAAGCATCACCCGTATACGACTTGCCTAATATGGCAGTCTCCATGGCCGTTATGCGGGGATAGCTATCGAGATCACTGGCAGAAGCCGATTGCGCCAAAGCCGCTGACGAGCTGGCAATCGAGGCTAAAAGCATCAGGGCCAAGAAAACCATAGCGCCAGGATGGAGCCAGCGACTGACCCAGATACTTTTCGGCGCATGAACAGGCGGAGTATTTCTAAGCATGCCCCATTATGGCATCACCATAAAATCAATGCCTTGACTCTATCTCACCTGCTAAAGGCATTTTAGCGCTTAGCCAAAAACCTCTGCCCAGCCAAGCCGACCATGCCAGCAGCAAGTGCCAGAGCCGCTTTAAAAAGAACACCCATTTGACAGAAAGTGACAGTCAAACACGTGTTACTTATTGTCGCCCATTGCTCAAGAGCTAAAACAGCAAAAAAGGGCAAAGCAAAAGCCATTAGCTTTGGGCTAGAGAAAGGGCACTTACCCGCAGAGTGCGAGTTTCCGTTCATTTTTTCGCTAGCCAAAACTTCAGCAACGGCGTCTTGATTTTCGCCCCGAGGCGCGGCATCTGAATTCATGAAATAGACTCCAATGGCCAAGCACGACTAGCTACGTTCACTAATTCACGTGCTCACTATAAGAGCAAGCAGGCTTAAGCCGGTTTGCCCCAGAGCCAACCTTGACCAAACGGCACGCCCATTTCCACCAGCAAATCAAGCTCTTCTCGACACTCAATGCCTTCGGCAACAAGTTCAGCACCAAGAGAGTTGACCACTTTTACCAGTCGCTTAAGCAGACGAGCTTTAGCCGGTTCTTCAGAAATTCCAGAGACATATTTGCGATCGATTTTGACTATGTCTGGCTCAAGAATAATCAAACTCTCAAGCGAGCTGCGCCCAAAGCCAACGTCATCTACAGCCACAAGCAAGCCCCGCTCTTTTAGCGCTTGGACATGATCGCGCAAATAAGCTGGGTCACCAATAAACTGCTGCTCACTGATCTCAATGACATAGTTTCCGTCTGTTTTATTGGAAGGGAACAGAGTCATCAAACGCTCAATGGGAGTATCCATGATCGTAGAGGGGAAGAGGTTTACGTGGAAGCGTGCCGTTTGATCGAATTTAGGATCTGGACAAGCAGACAGACAAGTTTTCAAACAACGTAAGTCGACTATTGTCAACAAGTTGTGCTCAACAGAGACGCGGAAGAGATCGTCAGGCATCTCAAAAGCACCGGCTGGACCACGACTCAAGATTTCATAGGCAACCACTTTTTCATCGCTAAGATGGAAAATTGGCATAGATACAGCACGGAAGCAATCGCCGCGACGAAGCTTCTCTGTCAATTCTTCTAAGGCAGCCTTGTCTGGAGATTGGCCAGCCCCAGCCTGCTTGTGCTTCTCGCCGGAAGAAACGCGGTTTTTACCTAGCATCTTCGACTCACGGACTGCCAATCGGGCTAACGAAAGCACTTCTTCTATTGAACAAAACTCGTAAGGTAGAGCTAATACACCCAAGCTAGCGGTAACGCGCACAGTCTCAGAAGCCAGCCTAAGTGGGCTCTCGGCCACAGCTAAACGAATCTTCTCAGCCACCAACATACCTTCGGCAAAACGGGTATCGGGCAAAATCAATAAGAATTCATCGCCACCAAGCCGTGCCAGATGATCGGTCGGTCTAACTGTCTCTCTCACCCGGTCTGCTATCTCGTGGAGGACCACGTCGCCTACAGCATGGCCAAACTGCTGGTTGATGCGATCAAAATCATCACAGTCAATCAAGACTGTCACCAAATTCCAACCACCACGCTGGGCCCGCACATATTCCGCTTCAAGAGCTTTTTCTAGACCAGCCCGACTGAGAGCTTTAGTGGCAGCATCAACATTGGCAATCGTATCTAACTGTTGGTTAGCTTCAAGAACCTTTCTATTAGCTTCATGCAACTGCTCTTCCAGCTGCTTCACCTGCATAGCATGGCGAATTGACTGCAACAAGACGCGAGCATCGACTTCATCTTTGACTAGAAACTCGCGGGCTCCTGAGCCGATTGATTGAGTGGCAATGTCATCTTTGCTGCTATTGCCAACCACCACCACCGGCACACTGGCGTCTTGGGCTCTCAATTGGCGGAATTTATCAGCACCATCGTTACCAGCGCCATCTTTAGAGCAATCTAGCAAAACAACATCAACCCCGCCTTCGCCAAGGCGCTTCAAGCCTTTCGCGATATTCTCTGTGAATTCCATGGAGATTTCCATGGAGGCATCGGGCCCCGAAACTTTCTTAAGCACATCCTTAAGGGCGAACGCGCCCCCAGCTGTGTCTTCAATTAGTAATACTTTGGTCTTCCTGGCTTCCATCATTTCACCGAACTATCTGGGATTCCTGTCCACGCTCGAGTCCAAGCTCGAGTCCGCGCCCGAGAACAATTTTTCAAGAGCGAGAGCCTCCTAATTTAACATCGATTTCATTTTTCGGCAGCGATCCGGAAATTAGACAAAACATTACTACCATCCGATAACGTCCGGCCAACTTGTCCTTGCCAAGCATTCAGACAAGTTTTGACTTGCATGAAAGACAGCGGAGAAGTGCGTGTAAAGTACCCGTGGGAGAGATTTGACCTTAGAAAAACCTGCTTTGAGCAGACCGAAGACATATCTCTTTATGTATTGTGCCCGGCCAAGAAGATATTTAGCGATTTATTTGATAGCAAAAAATCTTCTCGATAATACAAGTTCGGGCATTTCAGTCTAGTACCATTGGAAGTTCCTACTGTGAGATTCTAGCCTCAACTCTAAAATTGCCGGCGTGATCTTGCAGTTTCAGAGCTTTGTATCCCCTAGATGCCCCATTCAACAGTACCTCAAACTAGCAAGCCAGAATAGAGATATATGCAGGAACCTGCGGAAAAGATTTCAAGACCGAACAACCTCCTAAAGCAGCTCCTAGCAGCGGCCTTCGCCATCTTCCTCTTGTGGTTCGCCTTCAAAGGCACCAACCTCACAGAACTTTGGCACTATTCGCAAAACGTCAAACCCTTTCCGGTTGTGCTGATCTTTGTCTCTGGCATATTCGGTACTTTTTTACGCTCTTATCGCTGGACAATTTTGTTGCGCCCTTTGTCCGATAAAAAAATCAGCCAGTACAATTCATTTTATGCCGTGATGATTGGCTACGCAGTTAACGTCGCCATACCTCGTGGCGGCGAAGTAGTACGACTTCTATCAATTTGCAAGTCTGAAAACCTTCCCTGGGCAGGGGTTTTATCAACGATGTTGATTGACCGCATGCTCGACATAGCACTTTTAGTATCGCTTCTCGGCGCCACCCTACTGATTTTGCCTCCAGAACTTTTGGCTTCTATGCCATGGCTGAAGCCGGGTGGCTTGGTGCTGCTTGTCGGAGTGGTAGTAGGCTTGGTGGTCTTGCCCAACGTAGGAGCCATATTAAAAAAACTACTGAGCTTAAACCTGGCCAAAACCCGACTGCCTGAAAAGCTAAGAGAGCGCTTCAGTCAATTAGCCGAGCAATTCGACACTGGCACCCAGGCACTGAAAAGCCCAGTTCTCTATCCCTACATAGCGTTTCTCAGTGTAGCTATCTGGTCGACCTACTGGCTAAACTTCTATCAAATGGTCTACGGCTTCGGCCTGGAAGACAAAATCAACCCCATGCAGTGCCTGATAATTTTCACCATCGGTTCAGCCGGAGTACTTGTGCCGACCCCAGGTTCGGTGGGCAGCTTCCACCTATTGGTGAAAGAAGCCGCAGTGATGACAGCCCACATACCGCCAGATCAAGCGCTAGCCTTTGCTACTGTTCTACACTTCCTTACTTTTATTGCCATCTGCTGTATACCAGCAGCGGTATTGTTCTTCTATAACCGCTTCATTGCAAAAAAATAGTTATCCTTACTGGCAACTCGTAATTTAGAGATCAGGAAATAGAAATGGAAACCCCGCTCAGTTTTGCCGCTCGACTCACCGCCAGTTTCGCCCTGGGCTGCCTCAAGCCCAAGTCGAGAGTGCTAGATGTTGGATGTGGCGATGGCGCCATTGCTGCAGCAATGATGAAGGGCGGCCTGACTGTCACAGCTATCGACCCAAGCCAATCAGCAGTAGAAAAAACCACCGCAGTAGGCGTTACTTGCTTCAATTCTGACCTAGAAAAATTTGCACACGAAGAGTTTGATGCTCTTCTTTGCAGTCGCTCTCTTCATCATATGCAGCCACTAGACAAAGCCATTGCGGCCGCCTATCGCTTGCTAAAGCCCAACGGCTTACTTTTGGTCGAAGACTTTGGCTACGAGCGAGTCGATCAAAAAACAGCAATCTGGCTCTTCAACCTAGCGCAACTAATTGCAGCTGAGGACAGGCCACCTAGAAGCAAGAAAGACGAAGACGTCAAGCACAATAGTGATGGACTGAAAGAGAAACACGGCCACAGCTGGCTCACAGCTGAGCGCCATGAAAGCACTACTCTGGGGCCAGGACACGAACAAGCAGAAGCAATTTCAATTTGGCGCCATCATCATGAAATAGACCATCACGTCAGCTCCTTCGAGCGAGTCAAGAACGCCCTACTAGACAAGTTCGATATTATCGAAGAACGCAGTGTGCCCTATCTCTTTCACTACCTCTGCGATCTTCTACCGGCCACCAAATCTGGTGCTGACAGAGCCAGCCTAATTTATAACTGGGAAAGAGAATTGGCCCAAGTGGGTGGCATAGAAATGTGCGGAGCCCGCATCATTGCCATCAAGTCTTAAATTTTGCTCTTGCGTTTCTCTACAGCATCGATAATTCTCGGCTGCATGCCCTCAAAGAACTTGCCATAGTTTTCTGGCAAGTGATTGAAAACAGCGGCAACTTGTACGCCATCAGCAAGGTGACAGACGAAGCTGGCAGTGCCGAAAGTAAGGGCGCCACTATGTGCCCACTGACCAGTCTTAGGGACAAAATTCCAGCCCTTGGCATAATACGAGCCTGATTTCCTCTTATTTTGCTTAACTGGCGCCACTTCTGGTGGTGCCAACATCAAACTTATGGTCTCCGGTCTTAGCAGCTTACACGCAGTGTTGCTGCCATCAGCTGCAGCAATGAATTTGGTTAGATCTTCAGCCGTAGCCAGCCAACCACCGTGTGCATCCATTGCCTCTTGCGAGAAGCTCGAGCCATAAGAAGATGCTACTTGTTCTGGTTCAGCAGCATAGACAGACCATCCCTTATTACCGATACCTCTATCATCATAAAAAACTTCTAGGGGAGACATGTCTACTAGACGTGTGTGGCCAAGAGTCATAGCGCTAGCCCCGGCAGGGTTCAGCACACTCTTCTTTACATAAGTCTCATAGTCTTCGCCACTAACTTTTTCAATAATGCGACCGAGCATGTTATAGCCAAAATTGGAATACTCGTACTTGGTAGCAGGGTCGCGGTCTAGTGGCTTAGTCAGACGATAGCGCACAATGGCTTGCGGTGAAGCCGGTTGAGGCAAACTATATTTTTGTGCAGCCAGACGCAGGTATTCAAATTGTGGATCACCCTTCTCATTGGACAAACCAGATGTGTGCTCAAGCAACTGTCGCACAGTAATTGTCTGCAGTTTCGGGTCAAAGGGCTCACCAATAGCGGGTTTGAAATCATTCAAAATATCGAGAGCTTTGTCTTCAACTCTTAACTTCCCTTGCTGCACCAGGGTCATAATCGCCACAGCTGTAATTGGTTTAGAAGAGCTAGCAATGCGGAAGAGAGTATCGCAACTGGTATCAACTTTATGTTCTTTATCAGAAAAGCCGAAGGCTTTAGAGTAAACAAGTTTGCCATTCTTAGCCACAGCCAGCTGCCCGGCGTAGATGTCATTGTTCTGCATCACCTTAAGCATAATTCGATCAAGCTCTGCAAGCTTACTTGAATCTAGTCCACTGCGGCTTGCCACTGGCAACTTCAGCGATTCCTTCTTGCTCGCTGCCATACTTTCTTGACCAGCAAAGCTGGTTAGCAAAAAACTAGCGGCCAAGGTACCGACAAAGAACCTAGCTGGTATGTTCATTTCTTCTGCTTCCTTATATTCGAGCTTAATTTTAAATTCGAGCTCGATTTTATACTCGGGCTTGATTTTCTCTCTATGGGCTGACATTGACTACAAAAATGACTAGAGCGTCCGTTCAGCTTAATGCGCTCGATAGGGCTCGCACACTGGCGACAAGGCTCGCCTTCTCGGCCATAAACCCAAGCCAAATTTTGATATTTGCCGTTTACGCCACTACTATCTGTATAATCGCGCAAAGTAGAACCACCAGATTCGATGGCACGACTAAGCACCAACTGCACATTCTCAACTAGCTTCACCAACTGCTCTGCAGTGACTTTGCTGGCAGATATGGTGGGATGAATACCGGAGAGAAACAACGACTCATCAGCATAAATATTGCCCACACCGGCAAGAATATGCTGATCAAGTAACGCTGTTTTTACGGCCTGAACTTTGCCGCTAAAAGCAGTCGCTAAATGACTGCTAGTCAAAGACTCAAGCGGTTCAACTCCTAACAAAGCCAAACTAGGAATGACATCTTCGAATGTCTTGCCTTTAGGCTTGAACCAAAGTCGCCCGAAAACACGCATGTCTTCAAAATGCAACTCACGACCACTGGCAAGCAGGAGGCGCACCCGCAGAAACTGTGGCTCTCGCACGAGTTTGGCAGCCTTCGTGTTCGCTGGAGTCTTAGCAATCTTAGTAGTCTTATTAGTCTTAGCGCTGGCCTGCATGCCCTCACGTACTAAAAGTCGCCCTGACATACGCAAGTGGCAAGCCAGGCCAGCGCCGCGATCAAGCTCAATTAAAAGATATTTTCCCCGCCTCAATACTTTGCCAAATTTATGCCCTGGTACTGAAGCAATAAAGATCTCCACATCAGGATAGGCAATAGAGGCATCACGCAGTACTTCAACCGCCACAATAGCATCGCCAGCCAGAGCCAATTCCAATCCACGTCTTACTGTCTCTACTTCAGGCAATTCAGGCATTTAGTACCTCTGGCCCTTAACAACTCTAGCAAGTATTACTTTTAGCCCGGAGCGAAGAAGAAGGCCGCGCCCAAAATGGCATATACAGCTAAAAGCTGCACTCCTTCAAGCCAATTACATTCACCATCGGTGGCCACGAATGAAAGAATGATCACCGAAACCACAATAGACAATATTTCTATTTCAGAGAAGCAAAGGTCCATCGGTTTACCGATAATGTGACCAGTAAAAACAATTACTGGAGCGACAAATAGCGCGATTTGAGCCCCTGAGCCCAGGGCGATATTGATGGCAAGATCCATTTTGTTTTTGGCCGCCATCAAAATAGCAGTGCTGTGCTCAGCAGCGTTACCGACAATGGCCACCAAGATTACACCAATAAAGATGTGACTTAAACCAAGGGTAATAGCCGCTTCCTCTACAGCATGAACCAGATATTCACTGAGAATGGCAACGCCCACTGTCGACATTAGAAGCACAATGATGGCGGTGCGCACACTCCAACCACCGACGCCGAGATCTTCACCTTTATCTTCGTCAGAGGCCTGGTAGAGCTGTTTGTGAGTTTTGAGAGCAAAAACCAAACTCAATATATAGGTTACAAATTGCACGCCGGCAATCCAGAGTGCCAAGTTATAGTCGCCATGGCCAACGTGATGCTTGTTGGCTAACTGGCAAACGGCAGGTACGGTCAAGCTTATGGCCGCTAGGGCAAGCAAAGTTGCCGATGTCGAAGCGGCAGTGCGATTGAAATACTGGGTGCGATACTTGACGCCACCGGCTAAGATGGCACCGCCCAGCACAAGCAAGACGTTACCAATAATCGAGCCGGTAATCGAGGCTTCGACCACATCTATCAAGCCTGCCCGAAGAGCCGATATGGCAATGATCAATTCGCAAGCATTGCCAAAAGTAGCATTAAGCAGCGCACCGGCACCTGAGCCAACTTTGTCAGCCAGTACTTCTGTGGCTTTTCCCATAATGCCAGCGAGAGGGACAATACCAAGACAGGCTGTGAAGAAAATGACATGAGCCGGCCAGTGCAAATAGGCGCCAATAATTGGCAAAGGAATAAAAATCAGAAAGATGTTGAGAATGTTCTCAAAGGAGAATTTCATCGATTATTTTACCGGCACCATATTTAATACCAAAACAGATAAGTGTTGTCTTTAGTGTTGGACTCAGCCTTGTCTCAGTCTTACCCGAAATTGCATGAACTACACCAAGCTTGACCTCAACGCCCAGATTTTCCTAATTACACTCGACTCGCCCTGAATACACTAGCCTTATCCTAAATACACTAGCGTTTCCTAAATACACTATAGGAATGCTGGTCTTGTTTAAAGACAAGTGTCCGAATAATTTTGCCCGCCATTGGTACTGAGAAAAAATTAAGTGGCTCCGCCCCCCCCAAATTGACCATATCGTTTCGATATCGGAGTTAACATATTGCAACGACAGGAGACTGTCGGCTGGAATTGCCTTGACCGATTTAAGGGAAATGCTGTAAAGCCCCACGGAAGAGCCAAGCACTCCAGAGATCAAATGTCCGTAGAACAAAAGTAAGGTTCAACACTTTAGGGGGTAGCTGTGATGGTAGCGGTCAAGTCGGCCAAAGTGCCGACAATGGAATGCGAAACCGAACACTTTTTGATGGCCCAAAGACAACTCGACGAAATCGCCGAAGAAATGGGACTAGACAGAGAGCTACACGAGCGCTTGCGCTACCCCAAAAGAGCGCTGATTGTAACCGTGCCGGTGCGCATGGATGACGGTACAGTTAAGTCGTTCACCGGCTACCGGGTTCACCACGACGTCACTCTTGGGCCAGCCAAAGGCGGCATCCGCTTCCATCCAGAGGTAAACCTGGGCGAAGTCTCTTGCCTGGCCATGCTCATGACATGGAAATGCGCCCTGATGGGCCTCCCATATGGTGGAGCCAAAGGCGGCATTCGCTGTGAGCCTTGGAAGCTCTCAATCGGCGAGAACGAGCGACTAACAAGACGCTACACCTCCGAAATCATTACTTTAATTGGTCCAGACAAAGACATCCCTGCTCCTGATATGTACACAAACGAGCAGACCATGGCCTGGATAATGGATACCTACAGCATCAATGTCGGCCACACAGTGCCGTCCGTGGTCACCGGCAAGCCAGTTTCTATCGGCGGCTCTTTCGGCCGTACAGAAGCCACTGGTCGCGGTGTAGCCTATTGCGCCCGGAGGGCAGTGAGCCATTACGGCATAAAAGGCGACTCACCCACTGTAGTTGTCCAAGGTTTCGGAAACGTTGGCTCAATTGCAGCAAAACTGCTACACCAAGCCGGTTACAAAATCGTCGGTGTTTCAGACGTTCATGGCGGCATTTACAACCCTAAAGGTATCGACATTCCAAGATTGTTTGCTTATCTTTCTGAAATGGGCAAGGTCGAAGGCTTCACTGGCACGACCCCAGTAAGCAACAAAGACCTACTTGAACTTCCTTGCGATTTGCTCATACCGGCTGCTCTTGGTGGCCAAATCACTGAAGAAAACGCCAATAAACTCAATTGCAAAATTGTAATAGAAGGCGCCAACGGGCCAACCACTCCAGAAGCCGACTTGATGCTTCATGAGCGCGGCATTATTGTCATTCCTGACATTCTTGCCAACGCTGGCGGCGTTACAGTCAGCTACTTTGAATGGGTGCAAGGCATGATGCACTTGTTCTGGAGCGAAGACGAAGTCAATCAACGTCTAGAACAAATCATGGGCCGAGCTTGCGATCAAGTTTTGGAACTGGCAACCAAGAGCAAATTGAGCGTAAGAATGGCAGCATTGCGTATCGGAGTTTCGCGAATTGCCGAAGCGAAGCGCTTGCGCGGGCTTTATCCATAAAACAAACGCCCTAGCGACTGATAAAGGCACTGGTCATAATAAGGCCAGTGCCTCTTTTTTTCTTGTTTTCTGATTTAGCAAGTCTAGAATGTGGCACAGATAAGATAAGAGGCCTATCGATTTGGCCGTTTAAAAGTCTATTGGTAATCACATGTTCTCATCGCGTTCTCAAGCCGGGAAACAAAATACGCCAGCACCGCGAAATTTTCGCCTGCCGAAGCAATCGGTTGTACCTAACTACACCGATATTCAGTTTTTGGCCCAAGAAGCTAACAAGCAGGCGGGCAGGCAGGTTGAACTACCATTTTCGGTCACGGAAGGCTCCCAAGAGTTTGTTGTCACAGTAAAAGTTGACCACGCCATCTCAATGGATCCAATCTGGACCTTGACGGCCGTCACTTCAAAGGGCCACCAGCAAATCTTCCAGCATCCCGAGCCTGACCTGAGCATGGTCACCAATCTAGTGATGAGCGGCTGCGGTTGCGATCTGTTCGCAGACAACATATCCACAGAACAGATGATGGGCCGCGATACAATCTCGAACCTCAACCCCATCGGCACTCAGTCGCAAGAAGTGCCGACTGTACCTAGCCACCAAAGCCACTCGCAAGAAAACGAAGTCGTCTTCGATGCACCGAAACCAGGAGTTAAGGCCACTCTTGAAGGCGACCTGACAAAAATGCAAGCGCCAAACCTTTTACAATCGTTAGCCATGGCAAAAATGACAGGCAGACTCGATGTAAAAGATAAACAAGAATCTTGCCGCGTCTATTTCAACGATGGCACAGCCGTTCACGCCGAGATGAAAGAGGCCGTAGGCGACACCGTATTAATTGAGCTAGTCACCTGGACTGCTGGTGAGTTCAGATTTTGGCCGGACGAAAAAAGTACCCAGACAACAGTCAAAAGAAGACTGGATGCCATGCTCATGGAAGGTGTGTCACTGCTTGACCAAAGTCAGTATCTCGATTCAGCCGGGCTCAAGCTTGAATCGTGCCTGGTCAAACGCAATGCCATTATTTCAGAACAAGAATTTACCGCCAGGTTACAAAAAGGTGCACCAATAGCCCTGCAACCACAAATCGATTTTTATGAGCTGATCGACAATCACAGTCAATTTTTCGATATTTTGGCGAAACGCCCCATGCGCAAACCAGAGTATGTACCAATACTCTTCAATTTGATTAGTTGCGGCCTTGTGCAAGTAACCGATCAACAGGCTCGTTCAGCCGGTCGCGGATTAGGTATTGACGAAGGCACATTGCAAAGTGTCAACAAAACTCTGATTCGACAAGAAACCGATATTCTTACTTATCCTGCTTTTCTCTATTTCTTGCAGCAAGAGTATCTACGCTACGAATATTTCAACTTCCCGTTCTCACTTGTTGTCTTTAGTCTCGGCCACAGAAAAGGCGGAGCCACAGGACCTGTTGAAGCATTGCAAACCCTCGCTGTAAAAAGAGCAATGCAGAGAATCAGCCTAGTGAAGCGACCAATCGATATGCTTGGTCATTACGAAACTTTTGACTTCGGCCTAATTCTGCCAAACTCAAACGCCAAGGCGGCAGGCGCTTTAGCTCACCGCATTGTCGACGTCTTGAGAGAAGCCCCGCTCACAGCTGATATGGATCCTAAAGGTATGGTGTTCGCCTTCGGTGTTGCCGGAGTACCAGAAGACAGCCAAGAACTCGACAAGCTGCTCAGTGCGGCCAAAGGCGCTCGCGACATGTCGAAGACAACACAACGCATTGTTCTTGCCCGGGACGTCACAGGTAGCTAGCTTCAACAGTGTTGCGTTACAAAAGCTAGAACGACAAAAGCTAGAACGACAGAGCTAGTATTACTAGATCTAGAGCTCTAGATTAGATCTGCGGCAAATCGCTTGACATCAGGTTACGCTGAGCTAATATAGAGTTCTCGCTCGTCTTTAGCGGGTCTTTCTTTTTTACATAGCAACTTATCTAGTAACTTCTGGCAGGTGACTGAATGCGGCACTTCGGTGACTCCGCACAACCTAATACCAATGGCGTGGCCGCCGCAGACGCACCGCTCGCAGCAGTGTCAAAGAGCGAGGCCGGTGGTAATCTTGCTCGTTTCATTCACGATCAATTTAGCCCAGCCAATCGCTACGACCTCACAGTGCCATCATCGAATGAGGGCGCCAACGCTAGCAATGCCTGGGGCAATGGCTGGGGCGCAGGCGAACGAGCCCGCAAGCAGAGCCAAGAAGCGAGAAACCTTGTAGATTCAGCAGCACTGCCGGCATTATCATTTAATCCAATTCAACACCCAGATCAGCGCTCAGGTCAGCGCCCAGAGCGACTTCCAGAGCAATGGGCATCATCTGAAAAGCCAAAATTTGCTGTGCCTAAAGACCTCGGCAATCTATTCAGCCCAGCGCCTGACAAAAATTCGTTCTTAACTGGTACTAGTGAAAAAAGCAAAGAAGCATTTGCCGCATCGGTACTGGAAGATTTCCGCAGCCCTTTCAAGAGCATGCACAAACTGCCAGCCACCAGCAACGAGACCAAAGCAGAGAAAATAGCAGCCCGTGATGTCGCTTTTGAAGCACCAAATTGTTATCAAACTATACAGATCAATCCTCAAGAAGGGTCAACAAAAACTATTACAACGCTGAGTGACTTATCTTCTTCAAGAATACATATCAAATCAGCAGATGGCTCATCAACCACTTACACAGACCGGCTTGGCCGGCCAATTAGCGAAAGCCGTTTCGACGCCGATGGCAAACTAATTGCTGAGATTACTTCACAGTTCGACAGCAATGCCAATGCTGCCATTCCAACAAAGAAAGTAATTAGAACAGCGAACGAAACAACCGAAATCAGCTTAGACAGCCGGGGTATAGTGATAGCCAAAACCACCTTACCCTATTCTGATTTGAACAATGCCTGAGGATTACAGTAAAGCGTTTAACAGCATCACGATTTCTCTGCATCAAGGAGATATTACCAGAGAGAATGCGGAGGCCATTGTCAATGCGGCCAACTCGTCTCTTATGGGCGGAGGTGGCGTTGACGGGGCAATTCATCGCGCGGCGGGACCAACAGTTCTAGAAGAATGCAAACATATCCGAGCAATGCAGGGCCCCTGCGCGCCAGGCAATGCTGTCATCACCAGTGGTGGCAGATTAACAGCGCAATATGTCATTCACACAGTCGGACCAATTTGGCGCGGCGGCATCACTAATGAAAGCCAGATTCTCAGCAATGCTTACCAAAACTCGCTGCAATTAGCAGTTGACAATCAAGTTGTCTCTATCGCCTTTCCCGCAATCAGCACCGGCGCTTATGGCTACCCTCTTGCAGAGGCAGCTAAGGTAGCAATTGCTTCAGTAGTAGATTTTGTAGAAAAGATAGACAAATACACTGAATTAAAACAGGTGCGTTTTGTCTTGTTTGATCCTTTTACATATGACGCTTACAAAGAAGCGCTGACGAATATCTAGGGCGAGAGCAAACTAGATTCGCAACAAACCACACAAACTAAGATTATTCCAGTTATTCGTCAAAACCACGTCTAAAATCACGCTTACCGCCGCGCTGTTGCTTGTCGCGCTTGTTGCCTTTTTTATAGCCGCCATCTCCGTCATCTCCCCAGTCATCTTCTTCGACTGCGGGACGACGATTCTGCTTATTCTTCCCAGCTTTGCGGCCATTATTTCCACCTTCGGCCACGTATACCTGCGGCTCGTAGGTGACAGGTGGCTCGCTGCTTGCTTCTTGGTGTGTTACTACCTCAGGCCGAGTATCGACCTCAGGCTTGGAGATAACGTCAGGCTTGGAGACAACTTCAGGCGACACTGTTACCTCTGGTTGACTCTTAAGGTCTGGTTTGACACCGTCCGGTTGAACCAACCCTTGCTCAACAAGGCGAGCAGTGAAGTCTTCAGGAACAGGCTGCTTAAGCAGGTCAGCCAAGCCTTGAGAAATTGAGGCATCAGTAGGCGGCTCCAAAGCGACAGGCACTTCTTGCAGTGGCTTAACTACTTCGACTACTGGCTCTGCTACTGGCTTGACAGATTGTTGAGCCGTTTGGTCCGCAACTTCATCGACAGGCTTTTCCTCACCCTTGGGCTTGAAGTTATTCACCTCTGCACCACGCAAAGGCTGTTCCACCCTAGGTCTTTCTTGCGGGCTATCGCCGCCACGGTTGCGGAAATTACCGCGCCCACCGCCTGGTCCGTTGCGATCGCCACCACGGCCAGGAGGAGCACCAAATCCACCCGGAGTTTCAGGACGAGGGTCGCGAATCTTACCAGAAACCATATCTGAAACTATCTGCTGAGCCCGCTGCCAGCTTGGTTCGCCTTGAGGTATCAAGCGATTGACAATGGAAAGAGCAAAGGCTTCATTGGTCTCACGAGCAGTGTCGTGAAAGGCAGCGTCTTTGCCTTGCTCTCTGGCCTTATTAGCGTTCTGATTAGACTTGTTACCAAATTGAATAGCATCGAGCAGCCCTCTAACATCCTCAAGAGAACCAGTACGTGGCACCACTAAATTAAGCAGTTCTGTATATTCAGGCGCGGATGTAGTGGGATCTAACTTAGTGAGAATGTTCTTCACCGCAAAATGGTTCTGCGTACCCAAATCGAGAAGCTTGTTTACTAGCTGCGGATTTGCTGCAGTATTTTGCATGTCGATAGCTAGGTCAAGAACATTCAAGCGATCAGACAGCTGATTGTTCATGGGCCGGGGCGGACGATATTTTGGACTTTGCATTTCGACCATGCGACTGGTCTCAAGCCAGTTAGCAAGGTTTTGGTCAAAGCCGGCTGGATACTCATAGTGACCACTGCCATCAGTAGCTAAAGTTGAATAGCGCTCACGCAAACTTCTCAAATACGTACTAGGCAATGCTTCTTTCAATACAGCTAAATTATCAACCGGCTTACCAGCAGTTTCTGGATTCATATCGTTGCGAGTTTGCATGCGCTCAAAGGCAAGCTGCAAGCGATGACCAATATAAGACAACTCGGCTTCTGAAATAGGTCCGGGATTTGTCTTTTCTGGCGCAGCCAGGAATTTGCGTATGGTAGGAATGTCGATTTTGGCATGATCCGGATCACTGAGGGCATCGCGCACTTCAGCGCGATTGAGCACACGTCCGTTACCGATATGCATCACAGCCAGGTTATTTACATCAGGATGCATGCCCGGCTGATTAGCTGGCCGATAGGCATGGGCCAACCAATCGGCAAAATCAGCATCACTCATCTTGCCGATGAACTCACTGAGTATGGTGCCTTTGACGACCTTGGCAGTACCCTCTGCTTGCTGAAACTCTTTGATCAATGTCTCCGGACTTATAACAGCTCGACCACCTTGATGGGTAATAGCAGCATCAGGGTCTTGAGCAATACGCTCAGCCTGCAAGCGAGCCGCTTCTTGGCGCTCCCCGGCAGCGTGGTCTGCGCTATACTCTTGCTTCTGAGCTTGAGCCAGCGCCTCTGGCTGGGCTCTCACTGTTGGCGTTGACTCAACTGGTTGTGTCAACTCAGGCGAAGCCGCCTCGACGCCATCAAGTGAACGGCGCCCGGTGGCAGCCTCAAGCTGCTCTAACAAATTAGGTGTGGTAACACTGCGCTCAGGGAATTTGCCGAGAATATCAGTATGTAGCACAGCATCAATCACAGCGGCATGAACACCCATCCTCGTCTGATTGCCATAGGCTTCCATCATTTTAGTGAAACCAGGATTTTCATTGACCCATTGTTTAACACTCTCTCTAAATTGCAAATGCTCAGCTGCACTGGTTACAGGCATTTTCATCAGAGCACCGAATGACTGTTTTACTTCAGGCGGAATTGGGTCAGTGTAGCGATCGAGCTTAGTAATCACTCGCACCAGACCGCCAGAACCAGCGTAAGCTTCTTGTACAATTTGATTGACTTCGCGATCGCCAGCTAACTCAGTCACCATGCGCAACGGTACTTCGGCACCACGGCCTTGTCCGTAGGCATAATCTAGAAGTTTATAAACATCCAATGGGCTGGCATTGCCTTTAGCGGCAGCCTCTGCTAGTTGAACTCCTTCCTTAAGAGTGGCAATGCTTTCAGGAGAACTTCTAAAGGCCTCTTTGATCAATTTTTCCATAGGCACGTTGCCTAGGTCTTTGGCCTGCTCTGCCACTTTTGCCATGGCGACACTGGCAGACCGTCCATCTCCCGCTGCATGCTCGAAGAATGCCACCACATCGTCAGTGGTAGCGCGATAGTCGACGGCTTTGCTGGCCAAGGCCACACTCTGCTCGAAGCTGGCTTTCATAGCCTCGCTTACTTGATGAGTGCGAGTATTGGAAAAACTTTCAGGGTTTTGATCTAGTTCGCTGAGCTTTACTTCAGCCACTGGTTCGGCTACTGGCTTTACCTCTGCCAGTGGCTCGGCAGTGGGCTCAACCTTAGGCGGTGTAACTTCTTCGCCAGCAAAGGCACGATTGTTTCTTCCTGACGCAAGCGGTGAAACGTCAGGCTGCGCACCCAAGCTAGGTTTTGCGGAGAAATGCATAGCACTGGCACCGCTAGCACCAGCCGCACCATCAGTAATGGCTTGCAGAGCACCACGCTTGAGAATGCGAGCAATGTCATAACCACCAGCAAAATCTTCGGAGTCTTTCTGGCGCATAAACTCATTGGTGGCACCAGAGCTAAAGCCAAAAGTAGCACCCATGCCAGCATTAGATGCTAACTTGCTTTCGTTGACAAATTTACCTAACTTAGAAGCGGCCATAGATTCGGCGATAGCAGTGCCTTCAAAGAGTTTCATGCCAGCTTTGCTCATACCAGCAAAGGCGCCGTGGGCTCCCATGAAGAGACCGGCATCCATCACCATGGCTTTACCATCAATGGCAGTGCTAAATGTTTTACCAATTCCAGCAGTAATGCTATCGCCGGTTAGTTGACCTTTATCGGTCAAGTAAGTTGAGCTAGTCAACCCACTCTCATAGATACGGGAGGACGCACCTAAGGCCATACCTTTGAGGCCGACACCCATGTATTTAGCAGTGACTGAAGCAGCTTCTGCCGGAGCAAGGGTAAAACTCTTAGCCCCGACATAATCAAAAGTCTTCTTCAGGGCAAAACCTTTGAGGCCACCCATAGCCAGGTTTACCGATGCCTCGCCCGCTGTGTCGTTGGAATGAACCGAATCTAGGCCATAAGCGACAATGGAACCAGCAAGCATAGCGCGCGACTTCGCCCCAGCAAAGAGCGGCACAGCCTTAATGAAACTTCCGGCATAGAAATCAACTTCGTTTTGCGACTTAACAGCCTGTTGATCACCTTGAACAGCTTGACGGATTTCATCCCGCAAATTGCTATTGGCAGGAAGCACACCCTTAACAGCTTGTCCTTCGGCTTGTAGCTTCAATTGTTTGAGCTGCTCTAAAGACTGAGCGTCCTTGTCATAGACAAAATGCACCAGCTTATCGAGCACCGACTTTTTGTCAGCAGCCTCTTGATGCATGTCAATTTGTTTATTGAGAGACGCCAAGGAGCCATCGCCAGCTCCGGCTTTGTCAAACTTAGAATTTAGAGTTTCAGGATTTTCAGGCATACCAGTTGTGGAATAGGGCTTTCGACTGTGAAAAGTCTACAATTTACCGTTAGAGATTACGTTTTCAGCAGGTCGTCAGCAATGGGGAAGCTCCCATGCTTCTATACTCTACTTATATACATTCACCAATGTACCCACATCTGAAAACGTTAAATCTGGCAGAAAGGCGGGCATAGTAAGCCCAGGCGGCTTTTTACTGAAAGGACCTAACACGCCACAATGGCCAAAATCCTATTAGTTGAAGACGAACCGGACTTTTCAATTCTGATCGCACAATTATTGGCGTCGGAACACCACACAGTTGAAATCGCCGCCAGTGGCGAGTCAGCCCTGGAGCTTTTGGCTGTCTATCACTTTGATTGCCTGATTCTCGACTGGAACCTGCCCGGTATCAGTGGGCTGGAAGTCTGTCAGAAATTCAGAGCGAAAAAAGGCCTAACACCAATTTTAATGTTGACCGCTCGGCAGCACGTGGACGACAAGTCTGCTGGTCTAGATTCCGGCGCCGATGACTATTTAACCAAGCCTTTCGAGTTAAAAGAGCTATCTTCTAGAGTTCGGGCACTTCTTCGGCGCCCCACCAGCTTCCAGGGCACGAGTCTTAAAGTGGGAAAGCTAGAGATGGACGTCAACAATTTCAAGCTCACCAACCAAGGCAAGGAAGTTCAACTTTTGCCCAAAGAATTTGCCTTACTCGAATTTTTTATGCGCCACCCCAATCAGGTCTTCAGCCCAGAAACATTAATTGACCGGGTTTGGGCCTCAGACCATGAAGCCTCCCCTGAAACCATCCGCACCTATATAAAGCGCTTGCGTAAGAAACTCGATGTTGAAGGGCAGCCCTCGAACCTATCGACCGTTCATGGCGTGGGCTATAAGTTTGATCCGCAGATGGATTTGACCACAGGCTAAAAGTTAAACCGTTATCGCTTTAACTTGGATCCGCCAGCCGAAGTTAAAACGATATCGCTCTAACTTGGATCCGCCAGCCTAAACTAAAACGATATCGCTCTAACTTGGATCCGCCAGCCTAAACTAAAACGATATCGGTCTAACTTGGATCCGCCAACCTAAACTAAAACGATATCGCTCTAACTTGGATCCGCCAGCCTAAACTAAAACGACATCGCTCTAACTTGGATCCGCCAGCCTAAACTAAAACGACATCGCTCTAACTTGGATCCGCCAACCTAAACTAAAACGACATCGCTCTAACTTGGATCCGCCAACCTAAACTAAACCGTTATCGCTCTAACTTGGATCCGCCAGCCTAAACTAAAACGATATCGCTCTAACTTGGATCCGCCAGCCGACGTTAAAACGTTATCGCTTTACCTTGGCTCCGCCAGCCTACGTTAAAACGATCGCTCTAACTTGGCTCCGCCAGCCGACGTTAAAACGTTATCGCTTTACCTTGGATCCGCCAGCCGACGTTAAAACGATATCGCTCTAACTTGGATCCGCCAGCCTAAACTAAAACGATATCGCTCTAACTTGGATCCGCCAACCTAAACTAAAACGATATCGCCGCATTGCCTCGTTCCACTTAAAGCTTTCACCGAAGGCTAGACCAATATCGTTCTAATTTCAAAATTCTTTTTCAGTTCCACAACTTTGCCACATTTGGAACATAAACTCATATCTATCGAACAAAACGGTAACAACGAGGAAGAACCCATGGCACGCGTTGATGTACTTGAACTCAAATCATTTCAAAAGATAAGCCTAAACGAAGTGCGCTATCTCAGCGAAATCGACTTAATCAAATGTCAACCAGCCCGCGCTGAAGAAGCACCAAAGAAAGCACTGACTAAAGAACATACCAATTTTGCAAATGTGCTCAAATTGCAATTCAATGCCTTATCCCGCGCCTTCAAATCCGCCGTAAACTCCATCCTCTATGAAACCGTACCGCATTGCGACACATACTCGCCAGAGTAACAAAGGCACCGTTCGAACATTTTTTCCAGATAAAGGGGCGGGCTCAAGTCGAAAGACTTGGGCCCGCCGGGGTTTTACCTAGTTCCCTTTAGTTCCTAAATCTTCACAGCCTCAACTGGTTGCGGACATGCAGGTCTGCGACTAAACATTCCCCGTACCACCAGCCAAACCAAAGGCAAAACACCAACAAGTACAAATACAAGATCGCCAGCGACTCTTAGCCAGGTAAGAGCCTGAAACACCTGCGAATGAATAAACTCAGGACTACGAGCGAACCAAAAACCGTTCTCATAGCTGGCAATCATTTGAATCACACCGGCTGGAAATATATTGAGCACAAGCATCAGCAACAAGCCTACATTCAGGCCCCAGAAGGAAAGCCCAGCTAACCGATTGCTCCAGACATCTTCAGTCATGAGATAACGAGTACAGAACAGCACCGCAGCCACAGCTAGCATACCGTAGACACCCATCATGGCAGCATGACCATGATTTGAAGTGAGATAAGTAGCGTGCTCGTAGTAGCTCACAATTGGAGTATTAATGAGGAAGCCGAAAACACCAGCCCCAAGGAAGTTCCAGAAGCCCACTGCAATCAAAAACATCATCGCCCAATAGTGCGAAAAGTTTTTGATTGACCCTTCTACCTTCGCCAACTCAATAAACTTCCAAGCGTCCATAGTCAAAAGAGTCAGTGGCACAACTTCTAAGGCTGAGACCATGGCACCAAGCGCCATGTTAATAGCCGGTTGCGCTGTCCAGTAATAATGATGCCCAATACCGACGATGCCACTACCGAGGTAAAGAATGATATCGATATAAATGACAGAGAGAGCCGATTTCTCAGAAACCATACCAAGACTACAGAAAAAGTAGGCCACAATAATTGTGGTGTACAGTTCAAAAATGCCTTCCACCCAAAGGTGCACCACCCACCAACGCCAAAAGTCAGCGACGGCAAAGTTAGTGCCCGGGTGATACATCATGCCGAAACTAAAGAATAGCGGTATAGCCATAACACCGTAGAGCAGCATGTAGGGCAAGCTGCCGTGATCTTTGCCCTTGAGCAAAGGACTAATACTGCGGTAGACAATGAATGCCCAGAGCACCATGCCCACAGTCAAAAGAGCCTGCCAGAATCGACCAAGTTCTAGATATTCCCACCCTTGGTGGCCGAACCAGAACCAGAGATTGCCGAGCATATTCTTGACGCCAAGCCACTCTCCACCAATGCTGCCAACGGCAACAATGAGAATAGCCACAAACAAAGCTTTAACTAACCAATGCTGCCCTTTAGGCTCATGCCGCGATAGCATTGGCGCCATGAACATTCCAGCCGCCAACCAGGCTGTAGCAATCCAAAAAATTGACAACTGCAAGTGCCAACTACGAGTAACACTGTAAGGGAAGATGCTGCGAATATCAAAGCCATAGAAGCCATTCTCGACAATATAGTGAGCGGTAACTATGCCAAAGAAAGTTTGAAATAGGAATAACAGAACGACTACAGTGAAGTACGGATAGAGAGAAGTTTGCGATCGGTATGGTTGATAAGACTTGACGTTGTCTACCAGGCCTTTGCCGTCCGGTGCCCAACCCAAGCCAGGAAAGGCACTGAGGAGGAATTGTGTCAAGCCAATACCACCAACTAGCATCACTAGACTCATGGCACTCCAAAAGAAGATCTGCCAATTGGGGCCGTTGCCAACACTCTTGTCTGGTGGCCAATTATTTGTGTAGGTGTAGTCTTTACCCGGGCGATTAGTGTTGCAAACCCAGGCCCCCCATGCAAAAAAGCGACTTAGCTGAAGACGCTCATTAGGGTCAGCAATATAGTTAGTGGGCAACGGCAGTTTTCGACCGACACCAAATTCGGTGTCGTAGTAAGGTGCCAGCTGGCGATAGCCTTCTGTTTGGCCATCAGTAAAAGTCAGAGTCTTTGTTTGATCGTCGTAGCGATTAACTTTCTGCTCTTTCTGCAGCGTACTCTCTAAGTCGCCAAGAGAACCACCATCAAGCTCAGCGTAAGGCTTGTGAAAGCGCTTCTGAGCCATCTGTTGCAAGGCAATCTCACCTTGCCTATGCAGATAGTCTGCTGAAAAATCTGGACCGTTGTATGCTCCATGGCCAAAGAACGAACCAACATCCATCAAGCCATACTTCTGAAAAACGCCCTGCCCGGCCAGAATATCGCTGCCTGTGAAAAGCACAGCACCGGCCGAATCAACCACTCTGTCTGGTATCGGCGGCGCTTGATTAGTAGTTTCGTGTCCCATAAAGATCAGGGTAGAAAAACCGGCAATCAGAACGAAAAGCACTGACAGCTTCCATCTCCAAGACATAGACAAATCCTCTTAGTTGTTGGTCGCTGGTAAAGTGCATGATTGAGTGAGGGAATGCTAGCACTCCCTCACTCAATTATGTTCAAATCGATTATCAATTAGACCGGTGTGACGTTTCTCTCAAGCCAAGGTTCATTGTCATTCTTACGGAATCCATCCCGCTCATAGCCCATCTTGGCCAGTTCATCTTTGTAAGCTTCTGGATTATCCGCCGCCTCAATCATGGTCTTGGCCACTACACCGATAGCAGCTTCCCAGGTTTCCTGCATCTCGGGAGTCCACTTGCCCTCCTTGCTGAGATGCTCAGAAAGAACAGCCAAAAGATTCTCGCCAACTGCACCATAGTGAGCATTCTCTGTTTTATATTTTAAATGCCTAATACCCATGGCATGCAAGTAAGGCAATAGCCGCTCAGGTTGCTCCACACCAGCGACGATTGCGCCCAATGAAGCGACAAGCTTTTTGTGCTGTTCTTCAGGTGGTGTATGGAAAAGTGGTATCACTGATGGATATTTTTCGAAAAGCCTCTTGTAGAAACTCATCCCCAATGCAGTAGCACCGCCGTTCTCTACCTTAACTCGCTCGAAAGTCTCTCTTAATAGTGCAACATTCAACGACATAACTAAGCTCCTGTTTTAGTGTTAACAAATAACTGCAAATCGCGCATGAGCGCATCTAAATCATCGATATGACACATGCTGTCGCAGATACCAAGTTCGGTATCTAAAATGCTGTCATCGCATTGTGTCGGAACGCTAACCCCGTGATTTTCGAACACCACAACGGCACCCGGATAGGCTTCGAGAATGTCTTTAACGGTGGTTTCTTCTGTAATCGCAATTGTCATGATCTTACCTTCCTTTCCTAACAAAGAGCCAAAGCTTCTGCTTTTATAGCGAGTGGAAAAAGAATCGAATTCTCTTTGTGTATATGAATGCGCAAATCTTGATCGAGATGCGCCAACCCTGCAAGCAATGCCTGCCAACTAGAACAAGCACCTTCTGGCGGCACGTATTGGTCAGTTAACTCGCGCAATTGCATCAGAGCAAGCCCGGCATCATCGTGTTCAGACTCAAGACAGCTAACAGGCTTAGCGACTGTAGAGAACGGTGCATTGGGTCGTCCTTTACCCCGTTCAAGCAAGCGCATAAAGGGGAAGAGAACCAACTCTTCTTTGGCAGTATGCTCTAAGATCTCGTCACTCATTGTTGAGAAAATAGCCGCCACTTTAAGTAATTTTGGCTGGCGCGCTCCATGCACCATAGCTACCTTGGCAGCTAGAGCTTGGAGGCGCGGCAACTCGCTCTTCAGATAGACGTGATGAGTTTGCTCAATATGATCAGCTAGCTCAGTTAAGCTAGCAGTGAGCCAATTCTGAGCGCTTTGGTCTACTTCGACCTTAGCATCGTTGTCGACAAGACTGGCTATTACAGTATCAGGGACGATACCACCCCGCTCACAAGCAGCAGCAAGGGTGAGCTTTCCACCGCAACAATAGTCAATGCCAAAACTGTCAAAGACAGCCGCCCGAAGAGGTTGCTCGGCAACCAACATTCCTACACTTTCGGTTCTAAAATCTTTCACGATAGTCACCTATGGTCTCGTGACCAATATTTTCCTAATTCAAATCAATTCGATTCAATCAACCAAACTATTTGCAGGTATGAGCTGGCACCACTTTCGTCGCTTCGTATACAGGAAGACTGACACAAGAGCACGACTGGAAGTATTCTTTGGCAGCAGCGCAATCTGGACATTTCCAATCTTCAGGCAAATTATCAAACTTAGTCCCGGGCTCTATGCCACCAGCTGGCAATCCTTGAGCTTCCTCTAAAACATAATTACAGAGTGTGCAAATGAACTTCATGACCCTACCCTCCGTTATTAACATCATCTGTCGCAAGCATCACCTGCCGTAGGCATCACTCACTTATTAACATCAAATGTACCTTTATATCCATAATAACACTTCGAGCCCCTGTGTCAAGGCCACAAACGCCCGTAGCGTGGTAATGTGTATATAAAGGTACTTTTGTTTACGAAGAGGCAACCATGATTTCCCAAACCGCTGAATACGCCTTAAGAGCAATGGTTTTTTTGGCCATGCAAAAATCTGCAGCCACCGGTCAAGGCATAGCCGAGACCACAAAAGTGCCACCAGGATACCTCAGCAAGATCATGCAGCAGCTAGTAAAACGCAAACTAGTAAACTCTCAACGTGGCATTGGCGGCGGCTTTGTTTTAGCCAGAGAGCCAAACGATATATCGATTTTAGATGTCGTTAATGCCGTCGATCCGATAGACAAAATTACAACCTGCCCTCTCGATATCAAATCTCACGGCCTCAACCTTTGCCCTCTACACAAGAGACTGTCAGCGGCTGTTGCTCAAGTTGAAAAAGCTTTTGCCGAATCATATTTGAGCGAATTAGTATCAGAATCGCAAAGCCCCCTGTGTACAAGCGTCCCCCTAACTCCAAATCAAAGCTTGTGTCAGTAAATTTTTGCGGAACAAAACAATCATACAGAAGTCTTACTTGACACGGGTTGAACTTGCACGCATCCTAAGAAGAGAAGCCCCGGCTTACCAGTTGGAGGGTACGACCATCGAAGCTTTTGACCTACTCGAATATCAAAAACGGGCACGCGAAACCTGCTGCCCCAAGACGCTTTTTCAACTCTGGGAAGATGTATGCCGCCGCTATGATCAGCACGAAATTGGTGAGTACCAATTCGAAGAAATGAAAGCTGTGATATGGCCAAACCTAACTGCACTTGCTTCACTGCGTCGCGCCATCAACAACACAGATACAGATGTGCGCCAAAGCAAAGAAAACCAACGCAAGCGGGCTTAGCAACAATAGTTATAGTTCTCCAGCAACAACTTTCTTGCTATTACCACGGCTGAAGTAAAGACAACCGCACATTGGCAATCCTGGCACCTTCTACGACCATCCATTTTGTGCTAGCTTATCTATTGGCAGTGGATTATTAGACTTTGACTGCCCATAGCCAGCCAAGCAGGTTCTGTGTGGACAAACCAAAGTGGACACAAACATTCTATAGACCAGCGGCATTGCTTCTGTCGCTGGCTCTCAGCTTGGCCTTAGCCAGCGAAATTGCTCAAGCTTCTGACTGGGTTGACGGCGATGTTGATGAAATTCCGCTGAACAAGCCGAGAGCGAGACGGGCCCCGGCCGCTCAAGTACCAGACGAGAACTATGTTGACGACCGCAGTGTGCAGCCGGCTCGAATGAGACAACTTCGCGACAACCAAGATCAGAACCCAGACCAAAATCCAGATCAAAGCGTAAATCCACTAACTGAGCGAAACTCCGCACGAAGCAGCAGCAGCAGCAGCAGCAGTAGGGATGAAGACAGCTCAGGGCTAGACTTAACGCCACCAGCTCCAGTGCTAAAGACCAGTAGCAATGGCTCCCTGCGCATTACTGGTGGTGTCAGCTCGGCGACAATGCGCGCCAGTGCGAGTCAAAGACCAAACCGCGGCTTAGACCGAATGGCAGCTCAGTTTTTGCAACAAGCTCCATACCTTGACCAAGCAAAAATCGCCACGGTACAACCAGCACTTTTCAAAGCTTGGCTAGAACGCTCGCACCCTGGCCAAAGCACACAATTCACAAAAACTACAGTAGTTGAAGTCAAAGGAAAATGGGATGACTGCGGCCATATCTTGCGCAACTTCGGTCTACCTTTCACTAAAATTACTCAAGACAAGTTGGCACAAACTGACCTGTCGGGCAGCAAAATATTAGTAATCAACTGCGGTTGCGAATTGAGCGATGCTTCAATTCAATGCGTGCGTCAATTTGTGGCTAAAGGCGGCTATCTGCTCAGCACCGACTGGGCTCTTGATTCGTGCCTGAAGAAAGCTTTTCCTGGCTATGTTGAATGGAATGGCTGTGACACGGAAAACAGCGTAGTTGATGCAGTTGTAGTTGACCAAGACCCAATCTTGTTGGCCGGGGTGCCCCACGTTGCCCACTGGAAACTAGAAGACAAAAGCCAAATCGTCAAAGTTGTACGCGGGAAATCAGTGCAAGTATTGGCCCGCAGCCGCGATCTTATGCGTCAAGACGCTGACCAATTGGGCATATTGGCACTGAGCTTTCCCTTTGGTGAGGGCCGAGTATTGCACCTGGTTGGTCACTTCGACAACAATGCCAATTTATCTTTCAACACAGCCTTGCCTGACCCCGCTCCAATCATTGGTATTGGACTGCGCCAAGCCATCGCCACCAACTTCATCATGGCCGCACTTCACGGCGATTTCACGGCTGAAAGCGCTTCCAGTGGGGAAAATACCCAAGTCAAGTATTAAATTACACCAATGGCTGCCAAATTAAAGCCAATATCGGGTACATACAATAGAGAGCGTTGACTGTTGAATCTTCTCATTGAATTTTCAATAATTATTTTGATTGACTGGGAGACTAACCATGAGCGCACTGGAACATTCAGGATCTGCAGACAAACCCGCACATGGCAATGAGCAGATTGACCAGGCTCAACTCAACCCTGAGCACTATCAAACTGGTCGCGATAGCCGCCATAACCATAACGATGCCCTCGAAGTTATCGCAAGCACTGTTAACGGCAAAGAACGCCCAGTGGAGACCGTCGCAGCTAACGCCTTAGCATTGTTCGAGAACATTGAAAGGCGCAAAGAGCCTATTAGTGCTGCTGGTCTGAAAAATCTTGCCAACATGATGGCTTGTAATAGCGATGTCCTTGGTGCCAACGGCCTATCCGAGAAGCAGTCAGCCATTCCGACTGCGGCCCGTGAGCGCATGGGCGCTATTCTGACGCTACAGGCTGAGAACCATCCTGCTCCTGGCGCTAAGGCTGCCATAAATGCAGTGCGCGAAATGTATTTTTCATAGGTTCTGCTTAGCGGCGAGTCCAAGCTTTTAACGACTTTGACTTGACGGTTTTTAATTGACCGTTTTACTTTGTTTCGTCAGCGTCATTGAGAGCCCAATCGTATGGTAGATAGTCGAGCACAAGCTTGTCTTGCGAGCGATACTTAGCAATAACGTCGCGCTCGTCGGTTGGCACATAGAAGCTAACGTATGAAGCGATGATGTCTTCATCCATGGGTGGTGGGAAAGTGCGCTTGGCATAGCCCGCCTTGCTGGCAAAATCGAGAGTAAACCAGCTGAATATCTTATTGACGCTCATCACTCCGGTACGCGGATTAACAGTCAGGTTCTTAGGGTTAGCAAAAAAGTCTTGGGTGCATTGATCAAGGCGCTGATCAAGCTTCTCTGCCACAAATGGCTCTGGCGAAAGCTTGGCACAACTTCTTGAAGCACAAACCACGGCAAAATGAAGGCGCGGATCGGGCAGGTCATGGCGCAGCCTTTCGTGTTCAATATCGTAGAGAGTGATAGGTGCTCCCATTATTTTGAACTTGCCATTCTCCCATTCACCGGGAATCTGCCTAAAGCTACTAGGTGGATACTGAGACTGGCTGCCCTTTATTGGATAGTTATCGAGCACAACCTTAATAGTGATGGCATTGTAAGCATTTAGCCAAAAAGCTTTCTTTTGCTCAGTAGAGAAGCGCTCGTACTCTTGCTTTGGTAAATCTGACAACGCTTGCAAAAAGCGATCAAGACCAGCTGAATCTTCCTTCCAGCGCTTGTAGTGAACATTGCCGTTCTCTAAATACTTGGCCAGCTCGCGCCCCAATAAAGCATATGAATGGTCAAAACTACTGGTTGCAGACAGTGTCTTGTCGCTGCCAACCACCTTTGTAGTAGTCACCGCCTCTCTAGCTTTCGCTGCCTCAGTCAAACCAACAGACTTACCCTCAGCGGCACCGGCAGCACTTACGGTCAAAACCATAGTGGTAGAAAAGCCAATCAGCTGAGCGGCCAAAAGGCCATAACTAGCCACAGTTGGCAAAAACGACTTAGTTAGAAGTCTTCGGTTCACGGCTCCTCAATGGCACAAAGCAAAAATGGCACAAACCACAAAATGGACAAACCAATTAAAAGCGCCCGCCCCTAAGTATATTAGATCCCGTCAGGGCATGCCATCGGTTTATCGCTTTTCATAGATTGCCCACAGCTTTGCTGGCCCGCTCAAACAAGCGCTTAAGCGCCTCAACCTTATAGGCGGGAGTAGAGCAGCGGCCATTGCCGCAAAGAAACGCAGCGGCCTTAGGCAACTGCGGCAATTCCACGGAAGTATTGGGCAGCGGCCCATCCTTAGCGTCGAACCATTCCACACGCATGTAAGGAGCAGGCAAGGCGGCAGCGGCAGCAAAGAGAGTCTTAGCCTGTTCGTCGGCCTTAGAGCCCACCACCGTAATGTGAATGGGCTCTGCCTGCATCTCTTGATCGGCTAGTAGAATTCCGGCCACAAACACCTTGCGGCGGTTAGCTGTCTCTGGCAAAACCAGAAAGGACAAAGCTTGATCGGCCAGAGCGTGATACTTTTTGTCACCCGTATATTGATAGAGCAAATTAGCAAAGCGCACGAGCTGAACATTCTCATCAATGGTTGCGCTACGAATGGATTGTTTAAACTGACTATCGATAAAATTAGTCGTTTGCTCGGCCTGGGTCAACCATTTGCGCTCAGCGGTAGCCCGATAAAGTGCCAAAAAAGACCTGGCCATGGCCAGATTGTCACCAAGAAATGGTCCAACCTTATCATTGTCTCCATGACAGAAGCCCAACTGCCTGTCAGAACCTAACTTCAATTTGCGATTGGCCACTACCCAGTCAGCGGCTTTGATAGCCCGTTCTAGATATTGCTTATCACCACTGGCTAAATACAACTCAACCATAGCGTTGATGGCCCAGCCATTTTCACGAGCATAGCTGTGCTTATCAATGCGCGGCAAGCCTTGCTTGAGGCGCTCGGCTGAGCCAAGAGTGAAATACTCACCGCTGTGTACCCCCGAAACCAAATCAGCGTCTTGACTGGTGTAGAAGGCACCATCTGGTGCACTCAGGAACTCTTGCAAGTAGCGAGCGATAGTCTTTGCAGCATTGAGATACCTGGCCTCACCATAGAGCCGATAGGCAATGGCATATAGACGCATATTCTCAGCCTGGGTCTGCATGATTTTTTCAAAGTGTGGATGAGCCCAATCGCCATCAGTTGAATACTGATAGACGCCACCGAATGCGCTATCAAGCAAATTCAATTCACCATCAAGAGCAGCCGTCGCTCTAACTACCGAATCACCGTCGCCAGCCAAGCCCTGCACCATGGCATACTCAACCGAGTCGAAATCAAGAAATTTCTGAAACGTACCCCAGGCACCATATTTAGAGTCATTGCCAGCGATATGCTTAGCAATCAGCTCTTGGCGCAAAGCAGCGGGGAGTGCCACTTTCAGCTTACTAGCAGAATTGTGACCCACAACAGGACTCGAATCTGCAGAAGATTCACGAGTAGAATTGGAGGAAGAAGAGGAAGAAGAGGAAGAGGAAGATGATGCGACTGTTGGGGTTACAGACGTCGACACCTCTGCTTCTTCAGGGCTAGGGTCTTTGATAATGGCGCTGAGCAAACGAGCCATTCTCGCTGGATTTATATAGCCAGTTCGCTTGACGATCTCGCCACCATCTTCATTGAAAATAATTGTGGCTGGCCAGCCATACTCCTCATATTTGTTACTCAAGTCAGGCCTCGCGTCTTGATCAACGCGCACACAAATATACTTTGAGTTCAACAATTTCTGCACAGCGACATCGCTATAGGTTTCAGCGTCCATAACATGACACCAGTGGCACCATACAGCTTCGAGATCAAGCAAAACAAACTTATGGTCGCGCTTTGCTTCAGCGAAAATCGACGGATCAAAGTCTCTCCACTTTAACCCGGACTGCAACTTAGGTTTCGACTTAGGTTTCGACTTAGCCTTAGACTTTGCTCCTGACTCACTATCACGGCCTAAAGCAGCCGGGCTCGACGAAAGTGTTACAGTGAAGGCAAGAGCGAGACTGGTTAGCAGCGCAGACTGGGCCAACAACTTAGACAACGGCTTTAAAGGCTTGAACAAATAATTCAAAATTTCCTCTCTAAATCGTCTCTTTCATTTGACAAACTCTTCTTCAAAAAAATACGACTGGCACCAGGTGGAAATTCTTCCAGGTTGCCCCACACCTGATAGCCATGTTTCTCGTAGAAGCCTTGGGCCTGAAAACTAAATGTATCAAGATAAGCGAAACTGCAACCGCGCTGGCGGGCAATATCCTCGGCAACCTCAAGCAGCTTCGTGCCGTAACCAGAGCCACGCAAGCTCGCATCTACCGACAACAGGTCTACATGCAACCAGCCCCAGTTGGTCGATCCAATCAAACCACCGACAATCTTACCTTGAGCGTCTTTAAGAACAACGCTCAGGGGCAAAGAGGCCCATTGATAGCCATGGCGCTGATTGTTATCGTTAAGAATACGTGTGACCTCGGACACATGATCAGCGTCAGGCTGATCAGTGTGCAAAACAGTGACACCATCTAAACTGTCTTGATTTTCAGTCACTATCGCCCCCCCAATCCTGCCTATTTTATGCGCAATAAAATAGCTGCCACCTTATTTTACTAAGGTGGCAACTATTTTATTCCAATCTGTCAACTTGACTGTTATTTTGCTTTCTTAATTGCCGGTGGGTTCCATACACCGGTGAGAACTTCGTTCTTGGGCGCATAAAGACGCAAGGTTACACCTAGCTGGCAGAGGGGCGAAGGCAGCCAATTGGCTTCTTTATCTGGCCCCGGATTCTTGTTCTGCATGTAGAGATCGAGGGAGCCATCAGCATTATAGCTAAAAGGCATCCATGAGCTAACAGCAAAGCGGTTCAAGACATTGGCAGCCTGAAATCCGTCTTTATCATACATAGTGAGAGACCAGAAGGCGTCTACCGGCGGCAGCTCTTCCTTATTGAAATGCAAAACATAATTTGTAGCGCCATTGAGTGGCTCACCATCAGCGTCTAATACATTGAGCGGATAAACGGCATCTTCTGGCTGGTTAGCACCAAGGCCGACCATAGCGACAATGGCTCGCTTGAGATAATAATTACCGTAAACGCCCATGGTATCGGTGTTCATGTTCCAACCATTTACCCGACGACCCAGCGTTTGTAGCTTCTCAACCATCAACTTCAAAGCATCGCTAGCTCCCTTGGCCACAGCCTTTTGATTCTCGGGGCTCAAGGCATTCATGTCAAAACTCTGACCGGGTATAATGCCAATCTTTTTCATTCTGGAAAGAATTGACCAATCGGTAACATGCGGTGCATGCTCTTTCAGCAGCTCTGCAGCCAATGAGAAGTATTTGTCAGCTGACATTTGATTGACTTGCTCAAGAGGTGGCGTTTTCATGTCAACAGAGCTATCAGAAGTTACTTTCGGAATGCTACTGGTAACAGATGAGCCAAATTGCGAGAGGGCAGTCAACTTTAAACCGTCTTGGAATTGATGAACAGAAGCATAATCATCAGGGCCATCGGTCTTGGTGCGTCCGACCAGCCAGGCATGCTTGGTCGGCGAATCAATACGCTCAACACCAGCAGGCAGCTTGCCACTCCAGCCTGGACCACAGATAGCTAGATGCTGCTCACCTGTGCCACTCGTACGCCAGCCTGGGCTGGCGAAAACATCGCTGAACATGTCGAGAATAGGCATCAAGTAATAGCGGCCTTTCGAATCTGGAATCGAAAGCACAATTGGTTCGCTAGCTAGATCAAACCAAGTAATAGAATAAAGCGTGTCAAAGTTAGGTCTGACAACTGCTCTGAAGTCGGCTCCTGGGTAGGCACGCACATGAGAGAAATAATTAGATGGACCAGAACCTGGTTTGATACCACTGTCAAGATTGATACACTGACGACGGGTAATCTCCATACTCAAAAGAGAATAGAAATAGACATAAGACTCTAAGCCAATATCGTAGGCCTCAGTAGTGCTAAGTGAAGCAGTCTTAGGCTGAGCCGCTGTTAAACTCACTTGTATATCCTCAAAGGGGCCAGCAAGAATATCACATCAGCCACACACAGAGCAGCAAAATGACATTAAATGAGACCTCACCTACCCCACCTTCAAGCAGCTCCAAGCCGACGAAAAAAGACCTAATTGTCCACGAATTGAAAGAAATATTTGCCATTATGATTTATCTTTGGGCAAGTCTTTCTCTATTGTCAACAATAAAATCACTGGTACTTGTACAGCAGGGCATCAACGATTTCGCCCACGGCTACCAAGTCGCCGCTGTTCTGGCTCTAGGCGCAGCAAAAGTAGTTGTACTGGTGCAAGATCTCAAACTGATGCAAGCTTGGGATAGCCGACCTTTGATCTGGGCTGTTCTCTATAAATCAACATTGATGGCAGTGATAGTAGATTGTGCCCTCAAAGTGGAAGAAAAATTGTTTGATCATCACGCGGCAACACAAGCAGCTGTCGCCCATCCAATGATTTTGATTATGGCACACCAAACAGTACTTTTCTCAATTTTTGCTGTGCTATTTCTGATACGCGGGCTCAATCGAGAACTCGGACAAGGAAAGCTTTCAAAGCTAATTCTAAAGGCTCCAAGCCAAGTAGAGATAAAGTAGAGCAATACTCAATGCTTAAAGCGATGATTGAACCAAGAAAGCAACTCTTCTCGACGCCCCGACCAGCTGTCTATCTTAGTCGGCTCTAAATGGACATCGGCCTTTAAACTTTCAGTTACGTTGTTGCCAGCCATAACCTGCCCTAGTGCCTCTTTCAACTCGGCAGCAGACTGATAACGGTGCTCTTTGTCTTTGGCCAAACACTTGGCGACAATCTTGTTCAATTTCACCTGCAAAACAGGAGCAAGGCCATCCAGCGACATTTCGGGAGCATCTGTTGTGATCTGCTTTACTAAAATATCCACAGAGTCTTTGCCATTGAAAGGCGGATTACCTTGCAATGTTTCAAACAAAGCACAACCCAACGAATAAATATCGGTACGCCGGTCTAACATTTCGCCGCGCGCCTGTTCAGGGCTCATGTAGGCAGGGCTGCCCAACACATCGCCGATTTGAGTAATTTGATCAACTTGACTGACGTTAACTGATCGTGCCAAGCCAAAGTCAACCAATTTCACAATAACACCGGCATCGCCATTATGAATCAGCATCAAATTACTTGGCTTGATGTCGCGGTGAACAATATCTTTCTGATGAGCATGCTCAAGACCCGAACAAGCTTGAGAAAAAATATCAATTACTTCGCGCAAGGGTGGCCGACCATATTGCTTAAGATACTCAGCCAGACTAGCACCGTCGACAAACTCCATAACCAAATAAGGCTGGCCTTGCTCGGCCACGCCGAAATCGCGCACAGCCACAATATTAGGATGCGACAGAAGAGCCGTCACACGAGCTTCTCTTTGAAAGCGCGGCAAAGTATCAGCCTGAGTCAAGGCCTTCAAATGCAAAACCTTAAGAGCGACGCTACTGCCAAGATTCAACTGTTTAGCACGGTAAACCAAGCCGCTTCCACCGCCACCGATTAATTCAACCAACTCGTATTTGCCATTAAATATGGTACCAAGATAAGGGTCGACATCGAGGTCTGCTTCTACTAAATCTCTTAAAAACGCGGACGAACCTTCAGCTCTAACTTCTGGATAGAGGTGACTAAAAATTAGGCTACCTTTAGGATCAAACTTTTTGCGCAACTTTCTAATTGCCATCCTCAGCTTGGGTTCGCTCTTGTCAGCATCAGCTGACCAAATAGAAGCCAACAGCTCTTCGCTTGTTGGCCGAATATGCGGATATTTGGCAGCTAGCTCCAGCAATTGAAACTCCGGCTCGGGCAGACTATGAGTGCGGCCGCCCTTACTCACTCTCTTATTGAGCAAATCTATCTCGATATCACCAAGATTGATACTATCATTAGTGGCATTGCCAGAGCGGCGAATGTGCGCTCGAACGCGAGCACCCAACTCTTTCATATTGAAGGGCTTAGCTAAATAATCGTCAGCTCCTTCATCTAGGCCAGCTTCCATATCTTCAACTGTGCTTCTACCGGTCAGCATTATCACCGGCGTTCTAGCTCCACGCTGGCGGAATTGCTTTAAAATCTCTAGGCCACTGACGCCGGGTAAATCCCAATCAAGAATGACCAAATCATAGGGATTAGCCAGAATGTTAACCAGACCTTCTGTACCAGTGTGAAAGATATCGACCGTGTGGTTCTCGAACTCTAAAAGAGAACGTACCACATTGGTCAAATCAATATTATCTTCGACTACTAAAACCCTAGGCATAACACTTCAGATTACCACTAACAAACTATCTTTGTCTTTCCCAAAATCGCGGTCAATCAAGTGCAAGATAGCGATTTCTATAGACCGGGAAAGCTAAATGGCTAGCCAATATAAGCGAGATTAGAGAGCAAGGAACCAGGGTACGATCTCAATAATCTAGATACGAAACATAACAAGGAACACCAACAAAAAATCGAGATTCAAGAAGGTCATGAATGAAAGAGCATTCTTTTGACGAGCAGATACTGAAAGATACAACAGCAAAAGATGAGACTGGCAAGAAAAGTGTCATCGATATGGCTCGCAGCGCCTGGGGTGACGCGCCAACCAAGACATCGCCCCTTGACACATCCAATCACGCTCCTGAGGTGATGCAAAGCAAAGATAGTGCCAGCGCCGCCAAAGATTCCAATCAGCAGAAGGACAAAGCCCAAGAGATACCCAAGCTTGAGACTCATAAAAACGAGCAACAGCTTGCCGAGGCCAGCCATCGCATCAAACTCCTCAACAACGAATTGCACAAACCAGGCGGCCCACTGGCTTCTTCTGCTTTAGAGTTAGTGGGCTTCGACAAGAACGGCCGTTTGCTACTAGTACAGCGCGACCACACAGGTCAAGTAGACGGCAAATATTTAGTTGATTCTGAGAGTGGCAAAATTGTCGCCCGCACCAAGGCTGGACACCTCGACAAGTGGGAGCACGGCCCCGGATACAAGAAAGATAACCTGCAAACTGGCGACAACAACAGCGACAATAAATCTGGTTCAGCTGCTCAAAAGTCAGGATTTGACGTTAAGACTGGCGCCACAGTTACAAAAGATAGCGCCGGCCGAGTGCACGAAGTAACTGATTTTCATGGCGACAAGCGTACCTACGAGCGCGACCCCAAAGGTAATTTGAGCGAAGTGACAATTACTCAAAAGGGTTACGAACCAATAGTTTACAGACCAGGGACCGGAGTGGCCGGAGTGAGCAACCATCTTTGGTACAAACAGCCTCAGCTAGAAGGAGAGCCCGTCCAAGGCCTAAAATTCGATGTAAAAGCAGACGGCACATTGATTCAACACTCCAGCGCCACTCAGTTTGTTATCTACAGCCCAGATGGAAGCATTACCGAACATAGAGCTAATGGTCAAGAAGTGATAACTCGTCGTGGCAAACCCGATGCCAGCAAAGACTTGAAACCCACTGATTTGCCGGGACCAGCTGGCGCCCTGCTAGCCTGAGAGCTTACGACTTTTCAGTGTGATACTGGCGGCACTATCCATTGTTTCGTAAGTAACTTCGCCAGTACCTAAGTCGAGATCAATACTCTTCACCTTCATGGTTATAGGCAGGCGATCTGGCCTGACTGGCTCAGTGACAAAGAAAGTCTCATCCCCATGGGAGCTGAGATATTGGTGAATAGTCCAACCATTGTTCAAAAATGCTGCCGTATAGGCTCCCTCGTTTGCCTCAAAGTAAACATTACCGGTGCTGGGGTCGACGACAAAACCACTGAGAATGAAAAACTTGATATCGCCGTCTGTTGGTGAGAGCCTGGAAAAGACATACTCTTGTCGGCCCTCCGCTCGTTTGATAATGCCGCCATCAGCCATCGAAACTAACTCAGGGCCTTCAGCTGAATAATACACCTGCCATAGGGGCATTCCATCAAGGGTAGTGACAGATTGGGTGAAAGACTGGTTGACGGGTTGTTTAATAGTGGTTGACTGGGGTTGGGGAAGAGGTTCTTCGTGAACAGCAAGCTGAGGAGAAACCGCTTGCTCCAACCCAGAGGCCGGTTCAGACGATTCCTCCGCGCTCTCACTAGCACTGCTTGCAGCGACAGAAGCAACCAGAGTTCGTTGAAAAGTCGCCTCGTCAATGGTCGACAAGTCTGAAAGCATGAACATCCGCACGCCGTTCTCGACATACACAGAAAGCACCTCTTCAGTTCCGCTATCTGTTTTGACAGCACTTCCTACCATATCGTCTAAGTCTTCAACATATGCTTGCACAAGCGACTGCACTGACTCTTTCAAATACTCGCGGTCATAATCTTCTGCCAGGACATTGCTTTCCAATGCCATCAGTTGTGCCACAAGGTCGACTGGTTCGGCCTTAATCACCATTACTTCCGGCGGCAACAAATCAGTGGCTCGACCAAAGGCAGCGCTAATTCCACTTGAGCACCCCTGCTTTAGCTCGTCGATATAATCCCGGTATTTTTTCAGATGATCAGACATTGTGCCGCCGGAACCAGGCATCTTATTTGCATCGCCAACAGTCAAAATTAAATTCTCCCTGAGAAGCAGTATGGCTTGGCGAAATACTGGTTTGGCAGTCTGGTTAGCGAGGAAAGTTACCTGTAGCCAAACCCTTTTGTCAAAGGTTATGCCACAAGTTTGACAAAGTCTGCAGGTACCCTGAAATCTAATTTACTAGAGTGAGAAAAAACTGATGGGCAATCCTAAAGATAAAGGCGACTCAAAGGGTGACGCAAAAGCGGGCTCTCCTGCAGCAAAATCAACACCAGTTGACATGGTTCAATCAATCTACGCTAAGGCTTCTAAGGTCTTAAGTGGCGGCAACCACGAAAGAGCCAATACTAAGGTTAGCGACAAGGCATCTAAACAGGCCGCGGCCGCCCCTAAAGAAAACGTGATAAACCGCTACATAAACAAAGCAGCTCACGCTGGAGAAAAATATGTAGCTAAAGCCGAGAAATACATCGCCAAGGCTGAAAAATATATTGCCAAAAAAATCGACCGGCTCGACCACGGTCAACAGGTACCCCACGCTGACAAATTGACGCCAAAAGATCGTGCTGAAAAAAATGTACGCGAATATGTTGACCCCAAGACTCACAAGGCCTATCACTACGACAAGGCTGGCCGTGTCGACGAGGTAAAAGGCAAAAATAAGTCTGTAGTTGAAGTCGAATATAAGCCCGGAGATAAAGGCGATAAAGTTAGCACCGTCAACTTGATCAACGCCCAAGGTGACATGCTTGCTCATGCAAAAAGCTCAAAAACTCATAGCATCAAGGTAGACCAAACCACTGGCGAAATTGCTACCCACGACCGCACAGTAAGAACAGTTGAAAACGCCCACGGCGAGAAAAAGGCCGAACCAATTGAAGTAGAGCGATACATTAACCCAGAGGGAATGATCAACACCATCACCAAAGATGGCAGCGGTAGAAGGATAGAAAAAATTGCCACGGGTCCTGATGCACGATTGCTGCATCAAACCAAGTATGAGTATCCGCAGTATAAGAACAAGACAGACACAAACGAGGCTGTCATTGCCAATCAGTTTGGCCCCAACGGCGATCTAAAGCACCAACTTATTTTCAGCACAGCTGCTGATGTAGAGAAACAAGATGCAACCATACGCATCGATCGCAACAAACAAGAGCGAGATGGGGTAATCTCTGAAAAAACAGAAACATTTAACTTGCATCACGATCGCAAAAATCCGATAAGCTCAGCAGAACAAACGACTGACTATAAAAACGGCACAGTAACAATCAAAGAGCAAGCACTTGATCAAGGTAAAGTACTGAGCAGCAAGCAACTGACCCTTGACGAAATGGGGCAAACACAGGCTTTCAAATACAAAAATGATGCTCAAAAAATTGATATTAACATCAACTATTCTGATGGCAAAGCTGCCTCTATAGACGGTAAAAATGGTGGACTCGACAAAGCTACTCTCATACAAGTCTCTGACAGCCTAATTCTTCCAATTCGGTCCACCTACAAAGTAGAGGCTATGGATCATGGCCAACTACTAGCCCATCGCGGCCCTAGCCAACCAAGAGACGGTGAGAAACCGAGCGGTACAATAGTTTACCTAGAGGGCGACAAATTCGTCCAACATCAAGTTGAAAAAGGAATTGTCTACGATCAATCACACAAGAAAATTGGCACCGCCAAAGACAATGGCGAGGTACAGATCGGCAATACCACCTTTAACATCACCAGTGACAAAGAACGCTCTGGCGCCTTCATGGGTCGAGGCAGCGATGGCCGTTATCTCGACTTAACCAATGGTCAAAATAGCGATCAAGAAAAACGCGCCGAGGGCTTCAACGGCTTCATCTCTAATAACAAAGTAAAAATGCTCTCCCTTGGTGGTCACATTTTTGGCGAAGACACAAAGCTATTCGGACAGATGGACAGCAATGGCAGTGTCAATTTCGCCCAAAATATTGAACAGCAGGAGAAAAATCAAACAAAGATCTCGGCTCTTCTAAGAGATAACTACTCATTCACTGGCAATGAAAATGGCCACGCCAGGAACTTTGATCTGAATCGCACCAGTCGGGGCGAATTCTTCATGCCCAGTATTGATGCAAAGAGCGGTCAGCAAATTCTAGATAAAGACGGAAAACCAGCTCTGCCAAAAGACTTAGAACTCCGACTAGGGATGTTAATTGACAAGAACACCCAGGAACAAGTGGGAAAATTTGTACCACCAACTCAAAACAAAGATGGCAGCTTTAGCGATGGTCTAGTGGAAATTAATGGCAAAGTGATACCACTATCAAGTTTAAAAAATGCCATATTCAAAGCCACTGTTGATGGTCAAGAAAAAGAAATGCACGGTGCCGTCTTAGGTGCACCAGAGATTCAAGCAGATGGCAGTCTTCGACCAAATACCGGCGGTATTATCAATCTTGACCTCGCCCTAGAAAAGTCTAAAACAAATCTTGCTGACAAGCAAAAAACTTTCGATCAAGCTCTCGACCAGCAGAAGAAACAGGTGCTTCTAGACAATGCCAGCGCTCTGCCATTTGTTGGCGGTGTCATTGCCTACTCAAATGCAATTGACAAACAAGACAACTATTCATTCGATGCCAAGCAAACGGCCCTAGGCCTAGCCGACAAACAATTTCAATCTGACAAAGCAGCAATCGACAAGATGCTTCTCAATGGCCAGCTAGACGACAACTCAATTTACAAAATTCAAAAAATGGGTCTGCACAACAAACGCGACAACGCGGCAACACCTGAGCAACTTAGAGCACTGATCGACTCACAAGGCCACGTGCTCGAAAAAGTTCCTCCAAATTTAAGCGGCTATGGCGAGTTAAAGATACCCGGACTAGAAAAGCCTGGTGAAGTCAGTCAGTATGACATCAACAAATCTCTGGTATACAAGAAAGGCACCGACGAGCTAGTCGGAAGCGTTAACCTGACCACTGGCACCCTACGCATTTTTGATGAGCACGGTACGCAACTCACCAACAAACTCTCTGATACAAACCTTAGAGGGGCATCTTTAAGTGTTACCTGCGTAGACGAAGTCGGCAATCCCGCTAACAAACTCAATTGGGTGAATGACGGCCACGGTCAACTACAGAGCTTAGATCAATTGCGCAAGCAAGTAGCACAAGAGAGGGCCTACGCCGAGATGATGGCCAAAGGCGCAACTAGCGGCGAGCCGATAGAGCGTCTTGAGCGTGTAAAGACCTTAGAGAAACGCTATAAAAACACCCTCGACGAGATACAAAGAACTGGAATACAGGATTCTGCTAAAGCCGAAAATGGCTTTACCACACTAGAACTTTTGCGCGGTGGCCCTAAAGAATTTGTGCGCTCAGAACATGATAGACCAGGTCGACATCTAGTCGGCAAAACAATAGAAGTGCCAAGGCAAAGCAGCGATGACGAGTGTGCCAAAACTAGCGGACCGTTGCGTATTGGGCACGGCCATTTCTATGCTGACAAAGGCCAACTCTATCGCACCACATTTGATGCAGAGAAAAAAGAATGGGTCCCCCTCAAAGAACCATGTGGAAAACTAGAACCAGGTTACAAAGCTCGTATTGATGGACAAATAGTTGAACTGCAAAACGATCCTAACTTCCTCTTCAAAATGAAGATTGACGGAGAAGACAAAGAGCATTGGATCATGGGACTGGGCGAACCTAGAAGAGATGCCACTGGCAAGCTCATTGATGGCGGACTAATTGACGCCAAAGAAATTATGAGGCAATCGAGTCAGTCAAAAGACGAGATTGCAGCAGCCAACAAAGAATATATAGACAGCCAAAGCTGGGGAGTACTTGGTTGGGCCGTTGACGCAGGTATGCTCTCAGGGCGCGAGGCACAAATTAGTCAACTGAATGACACTACAATTGATGGCCAAAGACTGTTTCTTAAGCAAATGAACAATATGTTCGAAGACGGCCTAGGCTCAAACACACTGGCAACCGTCGACATTCAACACAATGTTCGCTCAATGCAGACACGCCTAGCAGAAATGAATGTCTCGGCCAGCGATGCTGGCAGGTTATCACAGGACGGCCAAAGCACCCAAGCAAATGTCAGAGAAGGCCTGGCGTTAGCGGCGACGACTGTACTAACCGGTGGCGTCTCAACCATGGTAACAGCTGGCACTATGACCGTAAGAGGCGGCATTTTGGTTAGTGCTGCTGGCGGTGCCGTGAGTTCGGCGGCCATCCGCCAAACTAGAGGCGGTGACTGGAGAGAGCTTGCTTCCAATGCTGGCTCTGGTGGTCTAGAGGCGCTCTTAATGGGCAGTGGTGGTCACCTTACTGAAGTAGCCAAAAGCTTCACTACCTTAGGCAAAAGCGGAGAATTACTAGCAATTGTCTCTAAAGAGCAAAATCTAGTTAAATTCCAGGCTCTAGCGAAAGAAGAAAAACTCTTTAAGAACTTAGAAACCCTTTCAGAAATGCAAAAGACTGGCAAACTACAGCAGGTTGGCAGCACGGCACTAAAAGAGTTAGCAGAAAACCCAGAAGCTCTAAAAATGGTCAACATGATTAGTAGCGGTAAAGGACATGAAGTTAAGGCCCTCTGCGATATTCTCAGCAACGAGAAGACGGCTAAAACGCTTACTACTGCTCTAAAGCATGGACCGCTAGGCGTTCAAGGTACTGGCTATATGGGCCACGCTGTCAACGCCGTCTACCAAACAACTGGCTTCAATTTTATTAACGCAGGAAAAACTGCCAATTTTGAAGAGCTAACACCTACAAAAATTTTGGAAGGCTCAGCCATGATGCTCGCTGCTGATGGCTTAACAGCACTAACTCACTATGGCCCAAGAATCTCACTCGACAAACTCGGAACCCGAGGCAAGTATCTCGACTCTTTGATTAGCACCTATCCTGATGCAGTAGCGAACAACAGCATTAATTCAGCCCTGAACGCTAGAGTGCGCGTCCACGATGTCGAACGTGAAAACATTGCACAAGATCTCAAAATTGACAAGAGTATGGTGACAGACGAACTATACGAGCGCTTCAAAAATACACATCGCATGAACGCATTCATTTTTGACGCTGCCTTAGACGGTGCAGCTAGCGTTGCCTTTACTCATCCGGTTACCCACGTAGGCACTCACTACCTAGGAGAACGCATCGAAGTCAGAGATCAAGCTAAGCTTCAAGAATCAGTAAGCAATGAATACTCGACATACATTGCCAACATAGAAGCTAAAATCAATGCTCGCTCATTAGATAGTCTAGATAGCCAGCCTTTGGTGAGCAAAAGTATTATAAAAAGCAGCGAAGGCTTAGATACAGTTCTAATTAAAAATCAAAACGGTGAACTAGCACAAGTTGGCCTACCCAATGGTTTAGTGCTTACCAAAGGTGACCAGGGTTGGTCAACCAACAAAAGTAATTCAGCACTTGCCGATGTTAAATCGGTAAGTGCTGATGCTCAAGGCAATTTAACAATCAAGCATGGTGCAAATAGTACAACAACCATTTCAGCCGCAGGCACAAGCATAGCGAAACGCGCACTTGGAGCGCATCAAGAAGTAACTGAAACAGCCAATTCGTACGGTACAAAAACAGCCGTGGTAAGAGAAAACGGCAAAGTCACTTCAATAAAGATAGAAACCACTGGCGCAGAAGAGCACAAAGTAACTAGTAGCGAAACAAAAGCTACCTACGATCAAGAAGGAAAACTAACGAGCTTAGAACCATTTGCCAATGGCGAGTTGCGCAAAGAAGCAAGTGGCTGGTCGCTATACTATGCAGGCAAGCTCATGCAAAAAGATGCCTACTCTGATATCACCATACTGCCAGACGGAACAGTAGTGAAGGAAGGCAAAAGCCACATCGATGGAGAACATTTCAAAACCGTAGATAAACCAGACGGTTCATCACTAACGAGTAAAAATGATCAACTGACAAGAATAGTCGATGGCCGTGGTGGCGAAACAACAATTAAGCGCGACCAAAACGGCGAACCGGTAGAGCTTAAGCTCTCTGCTGGCGCCGCTCTAGTCAAAACTCAAGATGGTTGGGACATTGTTGTCAACGGCGAGCATGTAAACTACTGCAAAGAAATAGTTATCGATAGAGACGGCACGGTGCACCGCACCAACGAAATTGGTGCAATTGCAACCGATCACATCGATGGCACTACCACCAGGTATCTCCCAGGAGATAGTGTCGGCCCTATCGACTACCACAAAGAATATGCCACATTCGAGCAACACTTAGCGGCAATCAAAGACCCAATGGCAGCGGCTTACATCAGAGATGGCATGCTTGATACCCATGATCGCCTACGAAAAGATCCAGCCACGGCAGAAAGAAAAATAGCCGAAATTATGTACGATGCCAACCGCCTATTAGATGCACCAGGGAAGGTGCCGCTTGAGCAGCGTCAGCAGTGGCTTGATCAGTTCTTCAGCCTGGCAGCCAAACCAGAATTTGTTGCTCAAGGAGACGATCCTACTTGCCCACTCGCGGCCTGCGAACAAAGAGAATACGACCGTCACCCTGAAACATGGCTAAGAACACTTAGAGTTCTAAATGAAACTGGTACAGCAGTAAATCACAAAGGTGACGTAGTCAAAAATTTTCTTGACAGCGACGGCAAGTTCAATATTGATGCAGCAAGAGATGAGGCCCGGCCAGAAAATTCTTATAGCCGTATCGACGGCCAAAAGCTAGAAGTTAGTGAAATAGTGCAGTCTGTGCTCAATGAAGTAATCGGCCTACAAAACGGTGGTCGCAAGGATCTCTTTTACTCACACCAACTTGAGCCGATGATGAAATTCATGACCGGCAGAGACGAAAAATTCGTGGTTTCCGCCCCAAAAGATAGCCAAGATCTGGTACGTCAGCTGGTAGCGATAAAAGAGCGCGGAGATCTCTATGCCATTCTAGAGTTAGACGCCAGCCATTTGGGCGCCGGTGGCCTCAATCCCAATCGCGGACACGCTCGCATTATCAAAGACCTAAGCTCACCTTTGACCGCACAAGATATGCAAAATTCGGGTTCTGCCACTCTGCGCGAACGCTTTAGAGAAGACGGACTAGCCATCAGACCAACTGGCGCATTTGATGCCAACGGAAAACCCATATATGAATTAGACCCCAGCAGAATAGACATAGCATTAGGAAACACCTGGTCAAAGAGCGACAGTCACACAGTAACTTCGGCAAGTAAGGTCTTCGATACAACCTTACCCGCCGGCAAGGATGAACACCTAAGTCGCCTGGAAGAGAGAATTAGAGCCAATCCAAGCGACCCTCACGAGCGCCTTGAACTGCTCAGCTGGAAACTTGGTACCCTCAATTCGGCTCTAGTGCATCAAGTCAACGGCAGAACAGACTCTCAATCAGAAGCAGCGCTGCTGCGGCTAGGCAATGGCAGCAAAATTGAGTCAGTACAATTGATGCGCGAGCTGAGTGCTTGCGAATCAGAGTTGCGCCAAAGGTACTCGGCCAAAGAAGAATTGCTACATGGAAAGAAAGCAGCTGCCGAGCTTGAGAGACAGATAAGCGATCTAGTAGATGGCTATAGCCTTGCATCAGAAGGTGGAGTCAACCTCTCACTGAATGAACGGCGATACCTGACCTCTCTTGGACAGTTAAAGCGCGCACTAAATACAGTGCACGACATGGAGACAATAGTAGCACTTAGACCGAGAGAAGAGCGTGCCGATAACGCAGCAGAACCAGCATCGAGAGCCGTAATCAACAACGATGTGCGCAGAGCAATTGGCGCTCACCAAGAAGCTTTTAGTAATCTAAAAGCTGATGCCACGTCGCCGAAAGCAAGTGAAGCCGCAGAACCGGCCCTACCTATCAGTGAAAAGAAATTTGCTCGCCTTCTCGAAAACAAGCACATCAATAAGTTTTGGAGTGCCCATGCTGCTTCAAAAATTGACATGCTTACAGGCTATGCCAACTTCAATGGCATGATGCACTATCTCGATAAGGCCTGCGCAAAAAAAGATGGAGGCGGTTATTTAGTCTCAATTGACGTCCGTCGCTTCAAACTCGCCAATGAATGTATGGGAAGAGAAGGAGCCGACGACGCCCTGCGCTACTTGACTCGTCATATCGCCAAAGAAATCGGCCTCAAAGACAGCGAGCTACTAGCTCGAGCCGGTGGCGACGAAATCATGATCTTCTTAGACAAATCGCGCTCAAAAGAAGAAGTAAAAGCTCTTGTAGAAAAGCTTGATCAAATTCACCTAGCTTGCCGAGGCTACACTGAAAAAGACGCCTTCGGCAAAAAGTACGGCATGCTTCTAGTAGCAAAAGACGATCCCGCTCATCCAGATCTAACCAATGGCAAAGTCAATGAGCTTCTAATCAAATTAGCTGTAGGAGCTGTGGCCTTACAACCGGGCGATAGCGCACATCATCTAGTAGATCGCGCCGATGCCGTCATGAATCAGCGAAAAATTGCCCAAGAAAAAGTAGAAAAAGAAAAGATACAAGGACAAACAGATAACTTTAGCCCAGTGCCTGATGCCTGGAAGCCCGACCATTATGTGGAAAGAAAAGGAAGTGATCGTGAAGAAGCCCGTATTAGCGCAGGATTGCTAACAAAACATCAGTTGCTCACCATGGAAGCTCCACAACGCCAAACCCTAAATCACATAAAGGAATTCGAACAACTACCCTTGCCAGAGCAGATCAAGGAGCGCCAGCGACTTCAATCAGAAGTGGAAAAATTCGTTGAAGAAGGCAACCAAGCCAAAGTAAAAGAGCTTAGAAGGCAGCAAAGTGACATCGAACAATTTGTAGCAATTGGACCAGAAAAACAAACCATCTACAAGAAACATCTCGAGCGAGAAGGTACCAAGTTCGAAAAAATGGAAATCGAAGGTCGTCGCATGTATTTAGAGCGGCGAGAAGCCAGTGCCAGCCTATGGGTAAATCCACAGACTGACCTTGCTGCCAAAGAGATCTGCGACCGCAATTTGAGTCGCTATGTGTTTAAGGCCGAACGCGAGTTTGCCGAGACTAACAAACCAGAGTCAGAGCGCGACAATTCTATTCGCGACTTCAGCAAGCCTTTAGAGAACTTCTCAGTGATTCAGGCTGACCTCAACAATATGAAACCAATCAATGATCAGATAGGCCATGATCAAGGAAACGTCTTGTTGAGACATGCTGGCGACTACTTGCGCGCGCGCATTCCCCACGATTGCTTTGTCGGCTCGCCAGGCGGTAGCAGCTTCCTAATCATTGCTCCAAATCACGAGCGTCGGTTGCAAGTAGAACAAATACTAAAAGAGTACGGACAATCATCTACATCTGAAGCAAAGAACGAAAAAGGAGAGAAGAAACCATCGCTCTTTGTGCCTGACATCTTACTTGAAAAAATCAAAAATGATGAAGGGCTAGAGGTGCCCACTCTGCGCTTTGGCTTCAGCATCGGCAGCGCTGAGTATAAACCTGGCCAGCACGCAGACCCAGTGGGTTCTAATAGAGAAGCCCGAGCAAGTAGAGAAGCGGCAATCGCCTCACTATTAAAGGTAGCCGACGACCATTGCAAGAAAGATAAGGAAGGTCAAGAAGAAGCCGGTTTTCGCTTGAAACGAGTGGAAAAGGCCGAAAAAGAACTAAAAGAATACGAGGCGAAACTAGCAGCTAACCCTACAATGACTCAAGCACGGCCAGAAAAACTCGAATTTAATAAGATACCACCACCAAAGGTGCTAGATGTTGAGTTCAGGAATTGGCGAGAACTGCTGGAGCAGAAAACTCCAACCTACGCCCAAGAAAAAGCACATAGGAACGACTTCCTAAAATTAACTAACCCGCTTAGTGAACAGCATAAAAAAGAAAATGAAGCAGTCTGGACTCGGCCTGTAGATACAAGTATGGGACCTTTAGACTTCTATCGCTCGGCCCTGCAAGAGCATAACGATACGGTGAGACACGAACGTCAAGCTCTCAAAGACAAGGGCATTGATCCAGACAGTGCTCCAAATGAAACACGAAGAAACCTCCTTAAGATGAAAGCGATGAGCTTTGATGATCTAGACCGACGTAAATTCTTGCCAGAAAACATTCCCAATGTCTATCGCGAGCTGATTAGAGTGGTAGACGCTGAAAAAGAGTCTTGGAAAATAATTAGTCCAAGCGATCCAAGAGCAAAAGAGATTGCTGACGGTAGAGCCATCAAACTGCAAAATCTCCTACAGAAATGTTTCAACGACATGGGCATGAATCCACCGCAAATTACTGCGGGCTCATCAAGTCTGAAAGAAAACGAGAAAGGCGAATATGCCAAAGGAACTGGAGTAGTCAGCTTACAACGAGATGCATTTCTTGACCCTAGCCGGTTTGAGATTGACGTACTTGGTCATGAGGCCTTTGGACACTATGTTCAGGAAAACATGATTATTCGCTCACAAGCGTTAGACAAGCTTAGAACAAGCGATAGCCTCAATCTCTCGAAGTTGATCAAAGAAACGGGACCAAATAGCTTTGAACTTACAGCCGAGGGGGTGAGCTTCTGTTCAAACCTTCGGCTCAATGATTCTTCTACTTTAGTGTCCTCACGTGCCACCAAAGAGTTGGTAGAGCAAGTCTTTCTCGCCGCCGCCCCTTGGCTAAAAGAGCGCATCGGCAAGACTCAGGAGCAACTAAGAACTGATAGCGACTACGTAGCCGGCCATCGACTAGCCGATTCTATGTTTAAAGAATTGCACAGAGTTGAAGCTCCCTCTGAGGCTCTCTACAAATTGCTGACCGGTAAGCCCGCCAACCACATTCTGGCGGACTCGGATCAAAGGAAGCTATTAGAAATAGTCAGTGGCAATCCCGGGCACCTGCCTTCTGATTTCGACTACAAAGCAGTCTTCAAGAAGATTTTTGATGCCTCAGACAGCGATGAGAAGACGCAAGTGGCTAACTCCGAATATAGAAAATCTTTGTTTGGCTACGATCCCTTCAGACTCAAAATTTCAGACCGTCTAGAAAACAAGGCCAAAGAGAACCAAAGCCAAGAGAACAAAAACGAAGAAAAAGACCAGCCCATTTCCCTCAAAGACGATCTCTTCACGTCTATTCTAAACGAGCCTAAGTTCTTCGAACGACATCCTGAATTTCTCTCTAAGCTTATCGAGTCAAGCATCGCACCAGACAAAGAATCAAGAGCTGCCGCCCAAAAGAAATGGCTCGAGATAATCGCAGCAGAAAACCCAGCTGCCGTTCCAAATGAACAGCTTGCCATAGGAAGATTTAGACTATTAGGCTACAAATTCGCCAGCGAGCAGTTTGCAAGAAAGGATACAGAAACAGAACAACGAAAAGATACAGAAAAAGAACCAGGAACACAAACGAAAATCGGAAACCTCACCAAGGAATCATTTGAACGAGACATGCCGAGAGCTGTTCATATAATGCTCTGCGCCAACATTAGATTCGCTTACATTCGAGAAGCCAACAAATACCAGAACTCGCTGCATGAGCAACGGGCCCGCCTAGTTCAAGATGTATTCAGCCACTTGATCAAGACAAACGATACAGTAGATAAGCCAGAAGGTACGACTATAGCGGCGCGCGACTTCAACAACGGAAAAGTGCTAATACCAAATATAGGCTCCAAGAAAGTAGAAGTTAGCCGTCAACTAGCACCGCTTTACGAAGGCAAAGAGGGCCTTGTAATACGCCCAGATCCACCGCCGCCAAAGGTCAACAAGCCTTCTGACACAGTGGAAGTGACAGCAGGAAAAACAGTTCGAAGCTTATCCCTTCCCGGCACTACTAGTGATACTATTTCTCAAAAATCTAAAGACCACTATCAAATAATCGAAGCCATTAAGTTGCAGCAAAGTATGGCTCAAATGATGTTGATTCAGCGCATGCAGCAAGCAGCAAATGAATCACCTAATGAATCAGGGCTGAACATCAAAGAAAGCGGAGGTATCCCAGATGGATACATGCCGTCGCACGATTATGACGAAGTAGTTGACAGGACCACAAATGAACAAGATGATACCAATGGCGGTGACGACGTCCAGCGATTACGAGATCGCTCAGACGGTAAATCCGATGGTCAGCAACCGGGCGAAACAGCCAGGCTTTCATCGAAAGAAGAGTTAGCTTCAATGCCAGACAAGAAGGAAAACCGCGATACCACGAAGCCCCAAACTCAGGCGCCTACGCAGCCAATGTACGATGCCGCGCAGCAGATGGAAGCATTCAGGTTGCAAGCTGAGAAAAACCGCATGATGCGCAAGAAACCTCTAGGAGAGTAGGATAAAGCGATCTTCCACGTCAAACCACTATCTTCAAAGCTATCTACCTCACCGCCGCTGAAACCCGCGACAAGTCGTGCAGCAACTGAGCAGCGGTCTGATAGCGGTTCTCCTTGTTTTTCTCTAGACAGCGGTGCACAATGGTCTGCAAATAGGCATTAATTTCAGGATTTAAATCGGCCACAGTAAGCGGCGGCGGCGGCTCTTGGGCATGCCTGATGAAAGTCTCAATAATGTTAGCTGAGACAAATGGCACTTCACCAGTGAGCATTTCCTGCATCATGCAACCAATGGCATAGATGTCACAGCGGTGGTCTGTAGGCTCAGAGCGACACTGCTCAGGGCTCATGTAAGATGGGGTGCCAATCAACGCCCCTGTCTGAGTCAAGTTAGGAGCATTCTCTTCAGCTTTCGTTGACTTAGCTAAGCCAAAATCAACTATCTTGACCGTATAAGTATGATCGCCCTCGGCCACAAGCATGATGTTTCCAGGCTTGAGATCCCGGTGTACAAGACCTTCTTCATGGGCCTTGCCAATGCCTAGGCAAATTTGCGAGACAATCTCTAGGGCATCTGACAGCGCTAGTTTACCGTTCTGCTCGATAAGCTCAGCCAAACTAAAGCCGTTGAGATATTCCATCACCATGTAAGGCTGCGACTCTTCAGTCACTCCTAGATCGTGGACAATCAAAACATTCTTGTGACTAAGCAAACCGGCGGCTCTGGCTTCCCGCTCAAAACGCCGCACCAAATCTGGCTGAGTACTCAGTTGCGGAGCCAAGACCTTGACCGCCACAGTAATGTTCATCATCTTATGCTTGGCTTTGTATACCTGGCCAGAAGCACCGCCACCAATAACCTTGATGATTTCATACTTATTGTCGAGCACGCGACCAATCAGCGGATCGCCACGATCGCTACGATCGTCCAATGTGCCTTCGACACCTGAAGCTCCCATGCTACTGCCATTCATCGACATGTAATCAGCACTGCCCATAATTGAATTAATGCGCAAAATCCGGCCATCGGGGTCAAGCTTTTTAGTAAGTCGGCGGACCACATTATTGAGCGATTCTGCAGTCATCTCAGCGTCGCTAGTCCAAACGTTATCGAGCAGTTCTTGGGGGCTCAAAGTCTCCTTGCGATTCTTCACTAGATAAGAAAGCAACTGAAACTCACGGGGCACAAGGGTGACGTTGCGTCCGCTTTTAAGCACTTTACTGGTATCGAGGTCGACGACTATATCTCCCACCGTTACCACATTGCCAATTACCGCTTGAGAGCGACGCAAGAGGCCGCGCACCCGCGCACCTAACTCCTTCAAGTTAAATGGTTTGGTGAGGTAGTCATCCGCCCCTTCATCAAAGCCTTTTTCTTTGTCGTCGACGTCTTGATGGCCAGTGAGCATAATCACTGGGCATTTGCCGCCAAAACCACGATAATCTGCCAAAATCTCAATGCCGGTGAGGCCAGGCAAATCCCAGTCAAGAATAATTAGGTCTGGCTGATTGGCTAAGATAAAATTCTGACCTTCCAAACCGTTGTGAAAGGCCTTAACCTGGTTGCCCTCGTGTTCGAGAAAGTCTCGAACCAGCTCAGCAAGGCTAATATCATCTTCCACCACTACGATTTTGGCCACAAAATTATTCCTTGACAGCCGGAAAGCGATCACCTTTCAGTGCAGAGAATATACCCTGATTCGACTATCCTCACTCGGGCCATAAACAGCTTGTCCAGGTGCCCCAAAATTAGTGCAAAAAACTAGCGCAAACAATTAGCTCAAAAGTATCGTGCCAAATTGGCGCTATACTCGTCTAGCAAACATTTATAGCCACGACTACTAGCCTCTACTGCCAGCCTCTACCAGCCTTGAAATAGGGCGAGAATTGAAGACCATTAACAGACAACGACCAATGTTGAGCCTGGCAAAACAAGGAATTTTGCTTGTACTTTTTCTATTGGCCTGTGAACTGACTTTTATAGGCACCCTGGGATGGCTTCTCAGTCAAGCGGAGGCGGAAGCCACTCGGCAAGAGAGGGCCAGAGAAGTGAGCGCTCAGGCTGGTCGCTTAATGCTGGTGATATACGACACGGGAGATTCCGTTGGTCGCTACGCCAGAAGCCTGCAGCTAGGCACCGCCGATAGTGTCTCTGCATCTAAAGAAGAAGTTCCAATAATTATCAAATGGCTCAAAAATGAGCTGAAAGACAACAAAGAAGCTAATGCCCTGCTCAATAGGATAGAAGAGAACATCACCATTTGTTTGCCTGTAATTACAGACATTCAAGGCAAAAGCTCAACTTTAGCCGAGCCGGGCGCCAAAGAGGATTGGGACCGAAAGCGCGAAACTATTCAACCGATGGTGAACCAGCTCATTAAAGATATTCCAGCCTTAATTGCTATTGGTCAAAAGATTGAATCGGCTGGGCCTGACCTAGAAAGAGCCATGAGGAGGCAAACAGAAATTGTTTTGATTGGCGGCTTATTACTTAACTTGATTGTGGCGGCACTGATTGCCTATTTCTTCACAAGCCGCATCTCAGGCCGAATTGAGCAACTAGCTGAAAACATCACTCTGTTACACGAAGGGGAAAAATTAAAGCCCTTGATGAGTGGCAATGATGAAATAGCAACTGTCGACAGTGTTATTCACGACACGGCCGACGCCATGCGCAAAGAAATGGCCATGCTCAAGGCCAGCGAGGCGCGAGTGCGGGCTTTAATTGAGCATCTGCCCGTAAGCATCGCCATGCTCGACGCCAACGGCACAATAGAGTTTTTAAACTCAACCCTTGAAGAAAGCTTCAGCTACTCCAACCATCAACTTATGGGTAAGAGACTATCGAAACTATTTGCCAGCGGCCAAAAAATTCCAGAGACTTTCGCAGACTCAGAGCAATTCAGCGGAAGAACAACTGAGCTAACAGCCATGTGCCGCAATGGCAAGACCTTCCCAGCTGAATTAATGATGGCGGCCATCGATATGGAAGGCGAAATCAAGACCCTCGCCATGATTGTCGACAGCAGCGAAAAGTATGAAATAAGGCAAATGCGCCAGGCATTTGTTGCCATGGTGCGCACCGAACTGAAAGAGCCACTGACAAAAGTTTCGTCATTCTTCAGAAAACTTCAAACCAACTCTCTTGGTGCGATCTCACCCAAGGCGACCGAGACTACAAAGTTGATGCAGCAAAACATAGAGCGTCTGGTACTTTTGCTGAACGACCTCTTCGACTTAGACAAATTAGAATCAGGCAAAATAGAGATTGAACCAGCCAGAGAAAATCTAAGTGTAATTTTTGAACGCTCGATAAATGCCGTCACTGTTTTTGCTGAAAAGCACAAAGTGCAGTTGCAAGTTAACGACTGCCCAGTCACTCTCAATGTCGATGCCAACCGCATCGTACAAGTGCTAGTCAATCTGCTTTCGAATGCCATCAAGTTTTCACCGGCTGGTTCGGTGGTAACCTTAGCCACGAGACAATCTCCCGGCCACATTGAAATTGGCGTGATTGACCATGGCAGGGGTATTCCTCAAGCGCACTTGCAATCAGTGTTCATTGCCTATCGCCAGGTCGAAGCAGCTGATGCCCACAAAAAAGGAGGCACCGGCTTGGGTTTGGCAATCTGTAAAGCCATAGTAGAAGCCCATAATGGCGAAATTGGAGTGAACAGCGAAGAAGGCAAAGGTAGTGTTTTCTGGCTCAAGCTCCCCCTCCAACAGGAGGTCTCGTGAGACTTTCGCTCAGTCTAAGATTTAAGGGATTGTTAGTTGTCTTGCTGCTTCTGGCAACGGAACTGCTTTTCGTCGGCTGCCATGTCTGGCTTTTGCAAGAAGCAGAGCGCGAATCACTGAAGCAGGAAACAGCTAAGGAGGTTATCGCCAGAGCCACAGACATGCTGCAATCGCTCTACGATGCTGGCGACAGTGTGGCGAAATACCTGGTCAGCCACGACCCTGAAGGCCTCAGAAAATACGATCGGGCCAGGCAGCAGATTCCTGAAGAAATTAAGTGGATCAAAGAGCACATTAAGGACGACAAGAGCCAACTAGCTCTCCTTGAGAAAATCGAAACCAGCGTCACAGCTGGCATGAGCACCCTGGCAGAAATGCGCGCTATCACCGACAAAGAAGCACAATTTGTGGCCATGCAATATGCAGTCAAGCTCCGAGCTAAAGTGCAAAAGAACATGGAAGGGCTGATTCACGACCTAATCGACTTCCTCAACAGTGAGAAGAAAATTGAAAGCACCAGCCCTAAGGTCTTGCAAGCGCAGAGGGCCATGATTAAGTGCTTACTCATGGCCGGTGTAGCGCTCAATATTGTTGTGGCCATCGTCTTAGCGCTGCTGTTCACGCGCAGTATTACATCGCGTCTAAATATTGTGGAAGATAATTCACTACGCCTGCGTCAACGCAAGCCTCTACGGGCACCACTGCGCGGCGATGATGAAATCGCCTTGCTAGACCAAGCCTTTCACCAAATGTCGCATTCACTGAGAGGTGAAGAAGCAGTAGTACAAGCCAGCGAAGAGCAGGTCCAAACAATAATTGATCAGATGCCAATCGGTTTAGCAATTATTCAAAACGCTAACGAAAGCGAAAACGCAGAAGAAATAGAATATGCCAATCCCGCCCTAGAGAAAATGCTCGGTTTCAAGCAGGGTGCAATGGTTGGCACCAGCGTTGCCCGTCATTTTCTCATTCCAGGGCCAAAGCCCACTGCTCTTCTAGATAGCAGCATGATTGAAGGAGTAGTTGATCTGATTGCCGCCAAGAAAGACCATAGCCAGATACCAGTTGAATTTTCAGTAACAGATGTTTCGCTAGACCAACTAAGCAGCCGAAGCAAACAATTAGCCACAGTGATTGACGTCACGGAAAAGCGCGAGATTGAGAAAATGAAAGAAGCTTTTCTGGCCATGGTCAGCCATGATTTGCGGACGCCTTTGACTTCGGTGGCAGGCTTCTTGCACATGCTGCCCATGGGCGTCTACGGCCAGGTAAACAATACTATTATTGAAAGCACAAAAGTGGCAGTAGATGAAGTTGAGCATTTAATCGCACTGATAAACGACTTGCTTGATTTAGAAAAGCTGAGAGCTGGGCAGCTAGATATGCGCATCAGCCAGTTCGACGTAGAAGACGTCATAGACGCCGCTGTTGATGCCACATACAGTCTCGCGGATGATCTTATGGTGTCAGTCATTTTCGAAGGCTGCGATGGCAAAATAGCCGCAGATCAGGAGCGTTTACAGCAGGCTATAACTAAGTCACTTGAAGGACTCTTGCGCCTCAGTGAGCAGGGCGACACCATTAATATAGTTGTAACCATGGTTTCTGCAAATCGCAGCAAAGCCTACACCATTGCTTTTAACAGTGAAAGACTTTCTATTCAGAATACCGTTCTCTCCAAGTTATTTGAGCCATTCCAGCCAATCGAGCTGCCTTCTGGTAGTATTTCGCTGGGCTTGAGTTTACCTCTAGCCCAAGCAATCATACTCAGCCATGGTGGCACCTGTGGTGTGAGCCAGCAGAACGGCGGGTTATCGCTGTGGCTTACTTTGCCATGCTAAATTGCCAAGCGATTTACTCTCTTCTCAGCAGCCATCTTCATGTTAGCCTGGGCCATCGTACTTAAGGCCACAATCGAAGTGGCATCGGTCGGAGCAGTGGATATCCCGAAGTGCAGCATGGGTCGCAGATGCCCCAGTGTAGGCAGAAGCGTAGGAAGACTTTGATTAATACGATCGACCATGATACAAGTCTGGGCGCTATCGACGCTGGGAAGCAGAAAAGCAAAGCTCTGCTCGCCGAAATGGCCGAGCAAATCGGTCTCTCGTTTCGTATCTAAGAGCGCCTTTGTAATGACCCGAAGGTCGCTTAGCGAAATGAGATTGTCTTTTGCATTCTCGGCGCTGATTGAAAATGCAGCTAGTGTCAATATCGAACCAAATCGATGAGCCCGGGCGAATTCATGAGAGAGCATGAAGATAAAGGTCTCATCCGACAAGAGCCCAGTATCAGGGTTGCTCAAAGTTTTCAAAGAGTTTTCCAAATCCGAAAACTCAAGATTGCGCATTTCAGGAATACCAACCTTGAAAGTCTTAGTCGCTAGCGGTTGCGGCTGGACCACCGACTGGTTTTGCAAATTCAGCTGTTGACTTTGCTGCATCGGCTGTTGACTTTGCCCGGACAGCGACTTAGTCGCTTCAACAACCGGCGCATCTTCCTCAGTTGAATCAGCACTACTAGTATCGAATATCTGCAGGCTCCGTCCGTCTGGCGCTAAAAGCAATCCTAATCGCAATAGTTCTGTCGCAGCTGCAACCCATTCGCTGCGCTTGAATCCCATTCGCTCAGCCACGTCGGCGAGATTGAGGGTGCCGTAGACATTGCCATACATATCAAGCAAAGCCTGGTGGTTTTGCAGAGAGCTCAAATTGACTATGGCTTCCAATTTACGTTTGGACAACTTAGACGAGCGTATAAGAAAAGAACTCTCAGTTATAAAGTTGTCTTCTAAAAACTTCAGATTAGCGATGAAAGCTTCGCCCTTGGTTACTAGACCGTCGGCTGTCTCTACAATGTTCACCGATTCTGGTTGTCTACCTAATTCAAAAACCAGTTGACCATCTGACCAGGTGAACAGATCGATTATCGCTTCGTCCCCTTTTCCAAGGGGAGAACTAGCATTAACAGGCTTTCCTAGACCAAATTGAACCTTGACATTAAATGCACCAGTACCAATGTACAAGTGTCCTGTTGCCTCATAATATGCAGCGACCTTGAGCAAATAGGAGATTGGCTTTTCTCTCAAATTCCCCTGCAGGGCCTGCATCATGGCGTCGGCATTATCTGGAGCACTTGACCCAGGCATCAGTTGAGAAGGGCGGTTGTCATATGACACAGGCATAGTATCCGTAAAAAAGTCCGTAATTTTGGTCACCTAGAATAGCATTCGACTCGGCCCGGGAGACTTTCTTAAAGGCAACACACATAGCATGAACACTAACCACACAGCTAACAGTAAAAAATTCGCGATACCAGGTATCTTGGCAATAGATGAAAAGCATACGCTGACGTGCGCGACTATCACCACAACCTTATGCACCGCCGAACTCTATCTTCAGGGTGCACACCTGACACAGTGGCAACCACTCAATCACAAGCCAATTCTGTTTCTTAGTGACCATTCTAGCTACGTGCCAGGGAAAGCCATACGCGGTGGAGTGCCCATTATTTTTCCTTGGTTTGGGCCACGCACAGCCACGGCGTGTGACAATCGCAGCGATGGACCAGCACACGGCTTTGCCCGAACTGAAGACTGGCAGCTTGTTTCGGCCTCAATGAATGGTGAGCTACTCGTTCTCGTCCTTTCTTTAGAAGCCAACGAAATTTCTCGGGCCCTCGGTTTCGATCAGTTTCACCTGCAGTACAGGCTCACCTTCGGCACCGACCTAGTTTTGCAACTAGCAGTAGAGAACCGCGCAGAGAGTACGCTCTGCTTTTCAGAAGCGCTGCACACCTACTTCTTGGTAGGTGATTGCGAACAAATAAGCATAAGTGGCCTGGCTGGAAAAGAATTTTATGACAAGACCGATGGTTTCAAGAAAAAACGTCAAGGGGAAGACCATCAGCTCCTAACTCTTAAGGGAGAGATTGACAGACCCTACATCAACACTTCAGCCACCGTAGCCTTGCATGACCCCGCGCTCAACCGCCGCATCACCGTTAGCAAAAGCCATTCGAACACCACCGTGATTTGGAATCCGGGAGCGGAGCTGACAGCAAAAATGGCCGATATGAACCCTGAGGGATGGAAGAAGATGGTCTGCATCGAAACAGCCAATGCGCTCGAAAACTCCATAACACTAGGCCCCGGTGAACAACACTCAATGACTGCTCAGATCACAGTGCATGAGGATTTGGTTGCTGGGGCTTTGAGTAAAAAGGCGTAAGATTTTCCATGACGCAACGCTTGATCTAAAGTCAGTTTTTTTAATTGACGCAATACGTATTCAGGCCGACGGTGAATGTCTATGTTAGACCTACTGACAGGCTTTCAACTTATACATATAGTAGAACAAGGCAACCGCAATTATTCACGGGAGTGATACCAAAGTAATCTTTTAAAAAGCACAAAAGCCCTGTCAGTTGGCTCAGAATCTGTGTTTACCACAACCCAGATCAAACCAATAACGGAGCTTTTGATAT
>JBAYTY010000026.1:0-104105 GCA_041675385.1 Candidatus Obscuribacterales bacterium | reverse complement strand
TGCTGCTGCCACTTTTCATCAATATCTTGTGGACAATACTGGCTAACCATCGCTAACTATCCCCTTCAGACGCCTTCGGCGTCAGTTACGACCAATCTCAAGCTTCACAGCTTTAAGCCTTTGAATCTTACTTCGTCTGTTTTCATCCCTCAAGAAGAAATGGCCGCATGCTAAGATTTTTAGCATTTATAGAAGAAGGGCAGAAATGGAAACAATCAGCACACCGGCCAAAAACCTTGCCAGCATGACCGAAACGGCAAAAAAAGAAGGCATTTCAGACGAAGTCATTGCCGAAGCCGTTGAGCTATGTCGCGGCGCCGAGGCCCTACCTGAAGGCGTTCTGGGTCTTGCCCGCAAACTGGATAAAGCCTACAAAGCCGGCCGCAAACTGCGCGTCAAGCTAGGCGTAGACCCAACTTCTACCGATTTGCACCTTGGTCATGCCGTGGTTGTGAGAAAGCTAAGAAGATTCCAAGAATTTGGCCACCAAATTGTTCTCATCATCGGCGGCTTCACAGCCATGATTGGCGACCCAACAGGCCGCAACTCTACTCGCCCGCAGCTTACAGAAGAACAAGTAGCCACCAACGCCCAAACTTACATCGACCAGATTGGCTTGATTCTCGATATTTCTAAAACTGAAATTGTGCGCAACCAAGACTGGCTTTCACCTTTGACGATGAAAGAAGTGATTAAACTGGCCAGCACGGTCACTGTAAACCAACTGATTGCCAAAGAATCATTCGGCGATCGTCTAGAAAAGCAGCAGCCAGTCTCATTGCACGAGCTTTTCTACCCTCTCCTACAAGCCTACGACTCAGTTGAAATCAAGTCTGACATCGAACTTGGCGGCACAGACCAGCGCTTCAACATATTGCAAGGACGTGAACTGCAACCGCATTACAGTATCGAGCCGCAAATGGCCATGCTTCTTCCCCTTTTGGAAGGTACTGATGGCATTCAAAAAATGTCTAAGTCTTATGGCAATTACATTGGCTTGAAAGAAAATGCAAAAGACATGTTCGGCAAATGTATGCGCATCAACGACGATCAGATTCTCAAATACTTTGAGCTAACCACAACTTTAACAGGCGCTGAAATTGACGCCATTGAAGCCGCTCACTTGAAAGAAGGCGGCAACCCCAAAGACGCTAAACTGAAACTGGCCCACCAAATTGTCACTCAGTATCACGGCGCAGAAGTAGGCAACCAAGCTCTCACAGATTGGAATAATGTTCACAGCGAAGGCCAAGTGCCGCAAGATATGCCACTCTATCCGGTGCCAGAACCACAAGCCGCATTCAGACTGCTTGTCAATTGTGCGCTTGTCCCTAGCGCTAGTGCCGCCAAGCTTCTGTTCGGGGAAGCGAGTGGAGTAAAGCTCGATGGAAACCCAATAATCGATGCAAACGAACAGATTAAGCTGAACAAGGGCGAAACAAAAGTTTTGCAAGTCGGCAAGCGAAAATTTGTGAGACTAACCAACGAGGGCTAACGAGAACTAACGAAACCAGGGACTGTACTTACTTATTCAATTTAGAGATGGTTTAGTAGCTAAACCATCTCTTTTTCTAAAAGTCGAAGCTGTGTCTCAACTTTTTCGGTTTTAAGATGGTTTCCATGGAAACCATTTTAAAATCGCTAGGTCGATACAAGCAACTCGATAAGGACAGAGCGCAGTGTTTCAAGCCAGACTTCCCTCAGCAGCATCCCAGAATTGAAAAAAACGCAGCTTGCGAGTAGTGAGTCTGTATTGTAGGCTGATGAAATGAAGAATGTAATTTTGCTTGTTTTGATTGCAGGAACCGTAAGTTCGGCCAACGCGCAGGGCCTGAAAAGCACCGTTGACTCAAAGTGTATCTCGCACAATGAACTTCGCTTAGTCGCGGGAACCACAGATGCAGCGAGATGGGCTAATTTAGCGAAGATCGGGCCGACGCTAATTGGTTCTACAAGAAGAAGTGTTGAAACGACTTTGGGTAAGGGCCTCTATGATACTTTAACTCAAACTCTAAAGTACTCAATGTCAACTATATCAGGAAGAGCTGCTGGTGAAACCTTGACACTGATTACGCTCAAATTCAAGGATGGCCGCGTGGCGCGCTTTCGGATAGAATCTGAATCGTCGCGTTAAAGATCTTCTCTCTTATGCCCACCTTTTTCCCAAATGTTCAATATAGCCTCAACGCTCCTTCGGTTCTCTTCAAAATTTTCTTTGTACCGCTCATAGAAGGTTAGGTGGTGCTGCCCGTAGGGTAGTTGCGCCGGATTTGATGAAACAGCATTATATAAAAAATTGTGCAACCCTTCCCTGCCTTGCCTAGCGTAGATTTCCTCTAGGTTGGTGGGGTCTTTCTTGCCTTTCTCCTGAAATGAGATTGGTCTCTCATGAGAGCTGCCCATCTCCCTTTTAATGGACACTTCCGCTATAACGCCATCAACTTCTCCGTCAACCTTCAGGTTTGCGTATGTCTGCTTATCGAGCAATTTGCCACCAAACAGTCGAAACAAGTACTGGTGTGAAGAATGAAAGCCCTCATGCCCAGCCTCTTCCACCATCTTGTGACCATTTGCTCGCGGCGCAAGTACTAATGTACTCTTCTCTGCTCGATACTCAGAATTGTCTGCCCCTGGATCGAGCTTTACTTTGAGCTTATCAGCCCACGGCACTGCCATCATCCTATCCACTATTGCTTCAAGTGTTGCGGACTTCCCTTGCGCTCCAGGTTTTAGAGCCTTAGAACTACAGTAAGCATCGGCAAAGGGTGAGCTGTATTTGTGGAAGAAGTCCAACAAACCGATTTCTTGCCCCTCTGGTGCGGGTGGCTTTTTGGGGGTAACCCTAACCTTGTCGGCATGCTCCTCTAGCCAGTCTCGCAATGCTTCTGTCTTACCTGCATTTGCTTTTGTCGCATCGCTCGGAACAACTTTGTCAGTGGCACCTTTTGCAATCACAGATAAGGGATCATGACTTAGACCACCCACACCCAACACTCTTTGAACGGCTTCCACTGGGGCTTTCTGTTCCGATCTGCTCGAACACTCTGTGCTCCGGCTTAAGCAAGTTTCTGACATTGAGTTTGTTCGTGATGCCTTACGACCGTCGCCAAAATCTATTTCAATGCTTAACTCTTGATCACTTCCAGCTGAGCCACTATGTCGATTCGTTCGCACGGATTCGACCCGCCCTAACCGTTTGGCACTAGCGTTCTGTGACTCAAGCACACCCTTGGATACCGTCACATCCACACGACCAGAGCCTTTTAGCTGAGACCGTTCGCTGTCATCGCTGCCCTGCTCTGTAGACACAGAAAACGCTCCTCCAAGTGCTCCCAACATATACCCATTAGAGCAAAATGCCACACAGAAGAGCAAGCTTCTCGTCTTTAACGGGCGTAGGCCAGCGAGATAGCGTCAAGTAAGTCCAACTGAATGTTGCTCAGCCTCTTGCGACTCACCCCCCTGCAATTCGAGCGCCCCAAGAATGGTAGTTCGCACCCGCAGCGCTGTCTCCACCTCTCTTTTATCACCTTTCACAAGTTCAAGATAACACTGCAATGGTGATGCAAACAATCGCCCTTGCTCTAATCTTGCATCAAAAAAAACGGTCTGATCGTCAGTATAAATCACTCGAAAATTAGGAAATCGAGAACTCGCATCTAACTCTGGGCCCAAAGCAGCGGAAAGCTTTGCAACATCCATGCTGCTATAAAACTCGACCATAGACTCTCTAGCCATCGTAGAATACTGATTAACAGAGCAAGCTCCAGTCACAACAATCTTGGCACCACATTTTTTTGCTGCAGCAGAAAGTAGGCCAGCGACTTCTTCAGGTTCACCCGCTAACTTGCCGGTAAGCACACCTAACTGCCGAGGCAATTTAAAGTTAGTAGCTAGTCTCTCAAGTAGCTTCTCCCCTTGAAGCAGCTTGAGCAAACCGACCTCCCGCCAGATGACAACATCAGCCTCTAATTGCTTCAAGGCTTTAGAAACAGTTGGCTGAGTTATATTGCCAGAACGAGCCTGAATCTCTTGCACAACAGCCGCTACAGAGTCGTATGTCGGCCTCAACAAGAAAGCACGAGCAACAAGTGAACTAGTTCCCTCATAAACGTTACGCACCATCCGAGTGTCTCTATAAGAATTCGGCTTGCCACTCCTGAGCACAAGTATCTTTTCAGGAATGACGATGACGCCGTTGCCACACAAATCTAGGCCACTCACTGCTTCACGTTCAAGCAGTTTAAGTTGCTCATCCGACAGCCATGGCACAATCACGAGTGGGTGAACAGACAACTGCTTGGCTGCAAAACACGACTCTCTCATTGCTTCACCGACAACACGGTCACTGCTTGATCTATTAAGAGAAGCAGCAAATAGTATGACTTGAGTACCCCAGAGGGCTTCAACAAGAGCGTCACAGGGCAAAGTCGTGTTGGAAGCCCTCTTCTCCACCAATCGGAACGAAAATGGAGAGAACAAGGCTTCATCAGCGGAAATAGCCGCTAGTACTTGCGTTTCAGTTATCACTCCGAGCCCCTATTCCCAGAATCGGCACATTCCCGCGCGGGAATATATAATATATCAAGAATATCACATTCCCACCCACCCAAGAAATAGCCGCAGCTGAATTTAATTCTGGGCCTATTGTGGTCTACTGAAAGAATATTCTGAACTTTCCCTCGAAGTTACTTCAACCGCTCTCAAAGCTTGAGCAAAAACCGGCTAGCACCAGCAACTGTGAGGGATATCAGAATAAATTGCGAGAAGGAGGCCCACCAATGGGCTCAGCCGAGACTAGTCACTTCAACCTGGCGCTGTATCCTCAAGATGCAAAACTAGCAAACGCCTGCACTGCATTGGCTCAAGCCAATTTTAACGAGCAGGTCAGCGAATACTTGCTTGGCGAGAATGCTCGTCCGCACGTGACGCTCTGCCAATTTCAAGCCAATGAACAGCAGCTGGAATCAATTTGGTCGGCAGTTGAGAAGCTAGAGTTAGAGAAGAAGCTAGAGTTAGAGAAGGAGCTAGAGTTAGATGGGAAGCAGGAGCGCAAGTCAAAACTAGCATTAGATTCAAATCTAAAAGCGCTATCACTGCGCTTCCATCACTTCTACATAAAGCCGGGTTTCCAACTTCATCAAGACAAGTATTGGCTTGGGCTAGCTATTTCAGCGACACCAGAGCTACTGTCACTGCAGAAAGCACTGCATACTCTTCTCGCGCAAATGAATATCGAGAGCCCAACTCTACCGCAATCATACTTTCCTCACCTGACTCTAGCGCGCTGCCACTCTGTAGACTACGCCAATCCGCCGCTGCTAAGGGTTCTTCCAGCGCTAGAAATTTGGCAGCAAGACTTTGTTTTTCAAGTTTCACTAGGCCGATCGAATGAATACGGTGTTTATTCAGAGCAGCTACGGCCCTTGATTTAGGCCATTAGAGTGCAATAGAACAAATTCGGCATCGATAGCTTGTCCCCTTTAAGTGGGATGGTTACGAACTTACAGGGATTTGGACTGACTCTCAAGCGGGAAGGTAGTCAGCAGGGCAAGCTCTATTTATAAGGACAAGCTCCATTAACTCGAAAGCAACAGCGGAAATTAGAACAAAATGGCACCATTTTTGCGTCAGAAATTCAAGCACCTCAAAGTGGTCAATACCACTTGCGCATTGGCAATTGCAGCCACACTGTGCTTTTCCCCACTCTGGCCACAAAGCAACCAACAACCAGCATATGCCGAACTAGATGCAGACGGCCAGCCCATAGAACCGCCCGATAGTCTGGGTACAAATCGTGGCTACTTCCGGCTCATCGACACAACGGGAAAATTCGCCGTGCCACAAAAATTTAGTGGCGTACCGATGGTCTATGAAAACGCAATCGTTGGAGCAGTCTTTAATAAAGACCATAAATTTACTACTCAACTAAATTACCAAATCTTCAATAGAAAGGGCGAAGTGCTTCGTTCTATGGGTAGTCTTTATCGCTCCGGCCTAGTAGATGCAGGTCGAGGTTCGGAAGGCTTGATTGCTTTTATTGAAAACGAGCTATACGGATTTATCGACAACTCTGGAAAAGTCGTAATTCCGGCCAAGTACAATTCACTGAGTGATTTTAGAGACGGTCTCTGTGTAGTAAAAATAGGCTTGGAGCTACAGGTTATCGACAAAAAGGGAGCAGTCGTCTGGACCTCGAACGGCAAAACTTTTAAAGCAGATCAATTTGGTCTTCTCACTGTGCAAGTGGGGAAACACACTTTTCTCGCAAAGCAATATTCCCCTGACACACCCATTGAATTTTGCAAATGGTTTGATGGCGACCAAATCACATGGCCATTAGAAGGCCAATCGGTTAAGGCAGTATCAATAAAGCGCGATGGAACGACCAAAGCGATCGATGACTCAATCAGTGCAGCAAGCGCCATTGCAGCTGAGAGTGATCTGCCAAAATCTGCGTCGGCAACGCTAGTTCCTGTGCAGAAAGATAACAGATGGCAATACGTTGACGCACATGGCAAAGTGATTATGGTACTACCGAAAAACGTCACATCCGCTTTCCCATTTAACGAGGGTGTGGCTGTCGTTAAAACCAGCACAAACAAAGAAAAAATCATACTCCCGACAATGTTTGGCATCCCGCAGTCGGTGTACGAAAAGACCGGACTTGTTGACAAATCAGGAAAATTTATTGTGCCACCAATATACAGCAACGCTGGCACCGAATTTATTGAAGACAGGCTCTGGGTAAGCCTTCCACAAGGCAACGAAAACGAAATTGGCTACATCAACAAAAAAGGCGAAGTGGTTATTCCACCAAGGTTTGACGGCGCTCAAGCTTTTACAAACGGCTTAGCGGTTGTCTATTTTGAAAACTCTGCAGCCAAGCGTGCCCGACAGCAGACGCTTACGCCAGAGGCTTACGAAAAGAAAGTCCGGAAAGTGATTGAAGCTTGCTTATCGCCATACATCAAATTAGGCAAGATGCGAGTCACTTTAACGTACATAGACAGAAAAATGACAGTCACCCTCGATAAGTGGTGCGGTCAACCGTCTTTACGATCCACAATAGAAAGGTCGTTACGAAGTGCTAACCTTCCCAGCCCGCCGCACGAGCTGGCACAGCAATCTGTTTTCATTATCGAGTACAGCGCTTCTCCAGCGGTTGGCTTGGTCCCAGCAGGGGTAGCCCGTGACCCATTCTTTGCTCAGCGCAGAGTAATTCATGACCTACAGAAGAAACTGCAAACCGAATCTAATCAAGAATCTGAAAATAAAAATGCAAAAATAACATCACTTCGAGAGCAGATATGGCTGGCCAAACCGATCTATTCAGATTGGGATCAGCAGATGGCTGGTCTGCTTGGCGAGCTCGCTACAAAATATACATGGGACGGCGAGTTAAAAAAGGCCGAGTCAATCTGTTTAGAGGCAGAGAAAAGGAAACCTGGCTCGGCCACAGAACATCTGCAACAGGTCTATGAGAAGCAAAAACGCTTCGCCGAATCAGAGATTCTTCTGAGTAAACTTGTAGATAAAGCCAGACTGACAGGCGATATCAATAATATTTGCTATGCCATGCTCAACCTCGGCAACGCTCAATATATTCACGGCAACAAGCAAAAAGCTGGAGCTAATTTCAAATCAGCGGCTCTGTACTGCGATAGTCCATTAGCTAAGAATGACCGCGGTGAACCGCTACGAGGGCCACTAAGTGCTGCCTATACGTACGCCTGTTTTCTGTCAGTAAATAACAACGCTAAAGAAGCAGACTTTTGGTTTGATAAGACATTGAAACTAGTAGAGCCAATAAGTACTGATTGGGAAAACAACTACCCTTGGGTTGACTCCTGCCAGTCTTATTTACAAAGCCTATTGAGACGTACAGGCAAACGACCAGATCAGAAAGCCCTGAATAAATTAGTGTTTACAGCTAATCAAAAACGAGTGCAACAAATCAAGAGCATGCCCAAAATGCAAGACATCACCGATGCTCAGAGAGCATCGCTTTTCCCTCTCAATGGGCCGGGGTACTAGCATCTGGGTCAGGGAAGCCAAACAGAGCGCCGCAACTGCTTCCAGAATTCAAAGACAAACCGCCGGAGTAGTGAACTCTATAGCCAACAACATGATCATCTTTGAACTCTAGCTCAAAGGCTTGACTGCCGCCCAACCCGCAACCAGGGCCACTCATATTGTAAGACTCGTGAATTCTGGCAGGGGTCAATGCGTCAGGCAAAGCGAGTTCATTGTTAGATTCAAGTTGGCTGCGCTCTGAAAACACGTCATTCTTAGGTACTGCAGTGTCTCCTAGCAATTGATGTATTTCAGTTCGAGACATTCCAATCAATGGATAGTTCCTGACTAGAGAAGGAATCATCGATGAACGAAATCCCTGATACTTGGTCTCGAAGCCTTTCCATTTGTCACTAGAGAAAGGCAAGCCGAATTGGAGATAAGGTCTTCGACGAACCCGAAAATTGTTGATTTCACTCTTGCGGCTGAGGAAGCGAGGATCATAAGTTACGGCCTTGCGCTCGTCTGTAGACTCCCACGGTGTTGATACTTCTAATCCCTCGCGGCTGAGATAGAAGACTCTAAATTGCTTCACCGTCAAGCCATCAGCCGATGCCTCAAACTCGACGGCACCTATGCGTTGCCTTCTGACGGAATTGATCGCCATTTGCTTACTGCGTCCAAGTTCCGCAGGTAGAAGGCTAACACGCATTCCAACAATGAAGAACTCATGGTTTAAGTCATGAGCAAAAGTAGTCCAATTCACATTCTTTCGTTGCCAAATCTCTGCTGCACGCGGCGCGAAATTACCTGACAATCGCTTCAAGGAAAGCCAAATCACAATCCCTTTGTCGAAATGAACAACGAGCATTGCCCGACTGCCATTGAGAAATCCAAGATCAAAAGTTGCAGTTTCAGCAGAGGTGCTGGGACTAGCTAGAGTCATTTCATTCGGCTGACCCAACATATCGTAGACTTTCTCGGCCGAATACTCGTTCAAAGGCTGATTGTACAAATCAAACAGCATATGAACACGGCTGCCAACATGTTCCTTCCAAAGCGCTGAGTCGAACTTTATTGAACTCTTGGTAGGAAAAATGAAAACGTCGTCTAGATTCTGCGGAACATCCTTGGTCGGTTCAGTGGTGAAGGCTTTATTCGAAATATTGGGATAGTTAGATTCGGCAGACAGGGCTACAGTTGGCGAAAGCAGCAGGGTAACAATCAAAGAAGGCGAAATAGCGAGACTGCGAATTTTCAATGTCACCATCCCTGAAAGCAGCTCTGCTAAAAATTCTTCAACACCATCTTCTCGATTCGAACAGCATCAGCTAGCCTGTCCCAACGACGCAAAAGACTGGCGTAATTAGCCAAAATATGTCGCACTTCAGGAGCGAATTCTCCATAATGCTCGCGACCAAGGCGCAACTGCAAGAGATAAACATTCTCAGCCTTTTCGTATTCCAGCTTAGCAATATGTTGTTCGGCGCGCTTCTCCAAATTTTCATCCACAGCAAGGCTACTGGTTACTCGCTTCTGCCAAGAAGTGAGTGTAGGTGCAGCCATCTTCGGCGAGCTGGCATAGAAGCTCCAGCTGCGAGTTAGATTGCCCAATTCTCTATGAGTGCGGCCAAGAGTAGCTTCTAGGGCTTCCATAGAGTTTTTATAAAGTGCTTCGGCCTCAACACGTCGATTCTGTTCAGTGAAGAAACGCAGCATGGCAGGCAATCCGAGAAACTCAATAAACTCAGAAGTTGAAGGAGTAACCTCGTAGACTCTGTAGCAGCCGATGATCATTTCGTTTAGATCAGGATAAAGCCCATGGATGAGCCCCAATAGAGCCAGGCGCGCCCGCACTTGGGCAACGTCAACGTGCGATGTACCCAAATGTGCGGTGCGGTGCGGCAACGACTCTAAGTAAAAGAACTCAGCTCTACCGAGAAAGCCTTGCAGCCGACTGGCCTCGCCCATCAAAAAGTAGGCTTCACCCACCTGCAAGCAGCCGCCACCCCAATAGTCTTCATCAATGGCCAGCGCGCGGTTGGCGGCTTTTTCGGCATCGACAAATCGCCCTTGACCAAGGTGGGCCATGGCCAGACCACGCAAACAGTCAGCCACGATTGGATCATCCGAGCTATTGCCGTGTTTCTGCAGTTCCCTTTGATAAAGCCGCTCAGCTTCATCGTAAAGACCACGGGTAAGGGCCGATTCGGCCATTTGCTTGAGATCGTCGTACATATTAGGTATTAAGCGCCTAGGCCAAGCTTACCTATGAATTTCCCCAAATAGGCTGAAGAGAAACTCAAAACTTGACCGATATCGGTCAAGTTTTAAAATCCACGCTGAAATACTCCCAAAGTTCAGCAAGGGAGCGCTTCAAAATCAAATGCAATAACAGCAGGTCAAAAATTGATTCAGAAAGAATCGTCAGCACCTATGGCTCACTTTCCACAACATAACCAGTGCCAACGACCGTTTTAATGAAGTCAGTTTTGCCGATGGAAGTTAATTTCTGACGCAACAGGCGCATCCAACTTCGCACCGAATCAATAGAAGTTTCAGTCTCAGACGGCCAGACGGCCGTAAGCAGTCGCTCAGCGGTGAACGGTTGATCGGGCCTACGCATAAGGTACTCAAGCATTGCGGCCTCTTTGGGGGTCAATTGTACTTTTTGCTCCCCAACCGACAATTGCCGCGACTCCGGATCGAGAGTTACATCCTGCACAGTCAATTGCTTGCCTGCAATGGTCAGAGATCGACGCATCACACTACCAATACGCGCGTAGACTTCTCGCACGTCGAATGGTTTTACAATGTAATCATCGCCTCCGGCAACGAACGCCCTCTCTTTATTTTCGATATCGCCTTGGCCGGTCAAGAAAATAATGAAACTCTGCCCCTGACGTGCTCGATAAGCCTTACAAACCTCCAGACCCGACATGCCTGGCAAATTCCAATCGAGCAAAATGATGTCGAAACTGAAGTACTCTAGCGATTGAAGAGCATCCTCTCCAGTTTTAACAATCTCAAGGTCGATCGATTTGCTCAAGAACCACTCTTGAAGCTTTAGCCCGAGCTGGACATCATCATCAACTAAAAGTATTTTTGGCATTGTCTACTCGGCGAATTGCAAACTGAATCTTATCAGGTAGCCACCATTGATGGTTTAATCTGTACTAGCGACAAATTGAACTGTGCGAAAAGGGCCGGTAGCCGAAGTCCAATGACAACCATGGTTGCAAACAGATTGAGACTGGGCGTAGTGCCGAAGGCGTTGGCTCTGCTGCTCGCACCTTTTGTGTTGAACGCCATCTTAATTGCATTGCTCAGCCAGGCTATCGACCGCAGCGACAAGTTGATGAATTCGCGGTTGAATGAATCTACCGTTCTCCAACAGACCAACAATATGCTTGTTCATCTGGCAGAAGTTCTATCATCAGGAATCGCCTACGCAGCTCTTCACAAAGCAAGTGACTTAGAAAAAGCAAATTATCACCTTGGCCAAATGACGGCCGACGTTGAGACTATTCGTGCCCTGCCGAATCAAGATGCAAATGATGAAATGATTCAGTCGATGGCGGGCCTTGTGGACAAGGGAATCGTACTGACTAAGACTGTTTCGCAAAACACACAGTTTGGTGTCAACGACAACTTCGAGCAGTTTAAGGTGCTCAATAAATACAAAGACGACATCACCCTGCGCCACGACAAGCTCTTGCAACTCATGAGCGAGAAGGAAAGACTGCTGGATACCATCAGCAGGCAAGAAGAGGAAGCCGGGCAACGGCTGCTATTTTTAGTGCAGATCAGCTTCGCCTTAAATGTTCTTTTTGCAATACTGATGGCGGCTTCGTTTTTTAAAGGCATTACATCTCGCCTGACAGCGCTGATCGACAATGCCCGCAAATTGCCCCTCAATTTGCCGATAACTCCATGCGTAGGCGGCGACGACGAGTTGACAGATTTAGATGCGACCCTAAACGAAGCGTCTAAAGAACTAATTGAAACTCTTGAATACCGCAAAACAATTATGAATATGATGGCTCATGACCTGCGCAGCCCCCTCTCATCGTGCCGTATATCACTCGACCTGTTGTCGACATCGCTGACAGGAAAACTCTCAACAGCGGGTGCCTCTGGAATTGGCAGAATTTCTAATAGTCTTGAGCGACTGATTCGCCTCATCAACGACCTGCTGCTCATGGACAAACTTGAAGAAGGAATGCTGGAATTAAAACTAAGCCCGGAAAATATCAAAGTAGTGACAGCTGAAGCCATAGATGCAGTTGCAGCACTGGCGAAAAAGAAGCAAATTACCCTGGTCAACGAAGTCGCACGCAACTATGCCGTATTTGATCGAGACCGCATCTTGCAAGTCTTGGTCAACTTCCTGTCAAATGCTATAAAGTTTTCTCCGGAAAATTCCTCTATCGAAGTACAGACATCAACATTGCACAACAAACTTAAGGTGACGGTCTGCGATCACGGGTTAGGCCTAAGCCAAGCAGAGAGGCGCCGCCTCTTTCAAAAATTCTATCAATCTAAAGACGGTAAAGAGGCAGGTGGCACTGGCCTAGGCCTGGCTATTTGTAAACTGATAGTCGACTCTCATGGCGGCAGCATCGGTGTTGATAGCGCCCCAGGAGAAGGCTCAAAATTTTGGTTCTCCATTCCGCTAGAAGCATTAGAGCAATGACAAGCACCGGCATGTATGCATCAAAAACCAGCCGCCAAATTCTGCGTAAAGGCATGCTTATTATTTTCATCCCGCTTGCTACAAACCTGATCTGGCTAGGGGTTCTGGGCGACGCGCTAAAAAACAGTCAGAATCTTATCCAAGAAGAACAACGAGTGGTGCGCCTCCAAAGAAGCGCCAATCATTTCATGACCAGCTACGGCACTTTGGTCGGCACCATGCTGTCATATCTGTACTGCCACCGCCAAGGATATAAAAGACAAGCAAACAGCGCTTTAGCCGACTGCATTGCTGATTCTAATGTTTTGATTGCCCTGACAAAGGACGATGCAAAATTCAATAAAATCTTCAGGACTATACAAGAAGGCCTGGGGCAGGAAGCCGCACTGATATCAACGCTGCCGAAAGGCGAGAGTGTATCGAGCGCCTTTGAGTTAGTCGGAAAGGTCAAATCAATGCGACAATTTGTGGCAAAGAGTGAAAAGCGCATGGCGTGCGTCGCAGACTACGTAACGTCGATGGAACAAAACCTAGCCTCCAAAAAGGTGACTATCAAGGAAGCCAGGGCTAAAGTGTCTCTGACTGTCTGTGCTGGCATGATTGTAAATCTTCTCCTTTCGGCCCTTGTGATAACTTTGTTTGCCAAAAATATTACTGGCAGACTAAAAATACTTAGCGAAAATGCGCGCATGCTTCCATTGCACAAACCATTGCTAGGCAAGGTAGAGGGTCACGATGAACTAGCAGCCCTCGATCAGGTATTGCATCGGGTCAATGAACGCCTCATAGAGGCGCAAGAATACCGGTCAAGTTTAATGCAAATGATGGCCCATGACCTGCGCAGCCCCATGATGGCCTGTGAGATAAGCATGCAACTATTGCGACGCACCGACTCGGAAATCATAGACCAAAATAGTAGCAACCAAATCGACTCAATCGAAGAGAGTCTGCGCAAACTAATTGACTTGATCGACGATCTATTAATTCTAGAAACTCTCGAACATAGAAGCCTGATACTCAATAAGAGCGCCGTACAGATAGATCAGCTAATTGTTTCAGCGGTCAACAGCATAAAATCTAGTGCCACCGTCAGAGATATCACAATTACCTTGCAAGCCCCGGCCGAGATCCTAGAAATTGACGAACTTCGCATAAACCAGGTGCTCGTCAATTTGATCTCAAACGCAATTAAATTTTCCCGGGATGGATCAACTATTGAAGTGCTGGGAGCCCGAATCGACAAGCAATTTCGAATTTCGATCGTTGATCATGGTATGGGCATCGATGAAACCTCAAGGTCTCGCATATTCGAAAAGTTTTACCAGACAACCTCCGGCGTCGAAGCCGGAGGCTCAGGCATAGGACTAGCGATTGCACAACTCATAGTCGAAGCACATGGCGGCAGCATCACCTGCGACAGCGAAATAGGTCGTGGTTCGGTATTCTCGTTTACGCTGAGTAGTGATAGAACCCTAGTAGTCTAGAAATCTAGCGGGTCTGCTGGCTGCCCATTGCTATGGATATCACTGCTGCTACTGCTACCGCTTTCGCTGCCAGCGCTGGGGGGGAACTGAGTTGGCTGGGTTTGAGTATCGCCAACAGGCGAAGTTTCTTTATCACCACCACTGCTAAGCCCGAGACTGGAGCCGCCACCGCCTTCAGCGGCAGCGGGGCTGGCTTGGCTAGCGCTGCTATCAGAGGAACTCTGCTGCTGCTGATCACTGCTAGGTTGGGTACGGAAGTCGCCAGCGCTTTCAGGGGAATTGTTATTGCGTATGCCACTGAGATCGGAACCGCCACCGCCTTCAGAAGAACCTGCGTTGCCTGACATTGCAGCGCTATCAGACGAATCTGCGCCATTAACGTTAACAGAGGTACCGGAGGCGGCACCGCTATCGGCGATACCCGGGCTAGTGCTGTTGCCAAGGGGAGGTGCTTCAACAGAGTCGCCGCTAGTGCTTTCGGGGGTATCTCGGCTCTCTTGGTTAGTAGAGCTATCAGAGAAACCAGCGTTTTCTTTATCACCGCTAGCAGAAGGGATATCGGAGTCGCCTTTGGCTTCAGGAGTACGGTCAAACTCATCACGGCCTGGCTTGTCACTGGAGGCCTCTTTGCTCGCAGAGGTAGGGCTAGTATCATCAGTTCCCATATCCAGCTGAAAGTCTGGAAGTGTGCCATCTTTAGTAAGTGCTTTGCTGGCCTCGGCGCGATCGGCGCTGGTGGACGAAGTATTGGCTCCGCGGCCTAGAAGATCGCCGGCTTGCTGGCTAAGGCTGTTTTCGCCTTGCTCCATTTTGTCTGAATTGTTGGGATTCTCGTTGATTTCTAGTCTCATGGCTTAGTCCTCGCAGGGGCGGCTAGTGAACGAATGCAATGTAAAGCCGAAGGCATGAAATCGAAATGAAATCACAAGATTAAAAGGGTCGGCACAACTATGCCAATGTCATCTCCACCGCTGGCAAGCACCCCGGACCTGGTGCAGGCCTCAATTCCCCCCCCAAAGCTGAAAGGAAACTCAAAACTTGACCGATATCGGTCAAATTTTAAAATCCACGCTGATATACTCCAAAAGTTCGGCAAGGACACTCAGTAAGGGCCCCCAGTAAGGGCAAGGGAACGCTTCATGGCTAAAATACTTCAACTCGTGGGCGACTTTGTAGAAGACTACGAGGCCATGGTTCCCTATCAAATGCTCTTAATGGTTGGCCACAGTGTCGATACGGTCTGCCCAGGCAAGAAAGCCGGCGACAAGGTTAAAACTGCTATCCACGATTTTGAAGGCGACCAGACCTATACTGAAAAACCTGGCCACAATTTTGCTGTTACAGCTGAGTTCGATAAAATTGACGCGACCACCTATGACGCCCTCGTCATTTCGGGCGGAAGAGCACCCGAATATCTCAGACTGAACAAGCGCGTGCTCGCCTGCGTCAAACACTTCTTCGACACGAACAAACCGGTGGCAGCAGTGTGTCATGCCGCACAGGTTCTCGTGGCAGCAGATGTACTAAAAGGCAGATCATGCATGGCCTATCCAACTGTCGCGCCAGAGATCACTGCCTGCGGTGGCACATTTATCGAGCAAAACAAAGACTTCACTAACGCCCATGTCGATGGCAACTTAGTCAGCTCAGCAGCCTGGCCTGGGCATCCTGAGTGGATCAAGAAGTTTTTGGAATTGCTCAAAGAGTAGTCACGAAAAAGAGCAGTTAGAGATCAACTCTTTAGAAAAGTTACTCAGTTACTTGCGGCTTTGCTGACACAGAGAAGTTTGCCCAACAGACCAGGCTGCCAGTGCCGATCGCTAAGCTTACTCAAATCAGAGTAACTTTTACCGTGTCGGAAGGTTCTCAATAGTTCACAGTACTCTGAACCGTCAAAATTGCCGTGCTCATCACTGGCTATCCATTCGGCTCCACCAAGAAAATTGATAGTGCCGGCAAGCTTTTTCCTATTAATGTCCCACAAACTAATCGTCGAATCGTGGCCAGCTGTCACTAAGTATTTACCGTCGGCAGTAAAACTCAGCGAGTATACGGCTGTGTTTACTTCGGCCAAATCAATCGGTTCGCCAGGGGAATTAACTTCCCAGAGCTTAACCCCACGATACTTGTCACCGATGGCAAGCCATTTACCATCACGTGTAAAGGCAACAGATGATATCGCTTGTGAATCGCCTTTGAATGTTCGCAGCTCCGCACCAGAGGCAACATCAAAAAGCTTGGCCGTGCCATCATCAGAAGCAAAGACTGAGGTCTTGCCATCGGGACTGAAAGTGACATCACGAGCGGTGCCAGTGGAACCACTAGGACTCCAAAACCTTCTCAGCTCAGTTCCAGTATCAGCTTCTAACAGTCTAATTTGAGCGTTGTAACCAACCGCCACTAATTTGCTATCTGAACTCATGGCCGAACACATGCCGAACCTTCTGCCGGTTGGATATGATTTAACAAGCTGCCCTGTAATCGCATCCCAAACTTGAGCGTTGGAAAAGCTACTGGCAATTATTCTGGAGCCATCTGTGTTGAACGAAAGTGAGAAAAAATTGCTTCCACCGTAGAGAATCCGCAAGCGCCGCCCCGACGGCACATCCCAAATGGTTATCTCTCTATCGCTTCCACCGCAGGCAATTTTGCTTCCATCAGGGCTAAAAGCTAATAGCGAAGCCGAATGCGGCGTCCCTAGCAAGATTCTATTACGACCGCCTCGTTCAACATCCCACAAACGCACCTTATCGCCGCAGGCTGCAGCAATAGTCTTGCCGTCACCACTAATTGCAGCAGAAGTGATCTCGTAGTCAGAACCTTTCATGGTGCCCACTCGTTTACCAGACTTCAGATCCCAGACGAACAAATCTCTATCGCCATCGGTTGAAGCCCCCAAAGTACCGTCAGCGGTTAAAGCCATGCAGTTGATGGAACCTTCGTCAGTTTTCACAGTTTGCGGGACGGAACTGATATTGGCGTAGGCAGCGTCCGTGGAGGCGGTTAGTTCGCGGCCCGAAACAACATCCCATACTTTTACAGAACTGCCACTATACGAGGACGTGATGTGTCGGCCATCTGAGCTAAACGCAACAGCTTGCACCGCATCGCCAGGACCAATCAAGGTATGTAACTTCTGACAAGATGCGACGTCCCAAATTTTCACAGCATGTTCATCGCCAGCGGCAAGCAGTTTTTTGTCAGGGCTGAAGGCAATGCAATTAATTCGGCTTGTATGCCCAACTCGATTGAATGTTTGCAGCTTGCTCGCTACAGCCGGAGACACCGAGGCAAGCGCAATGATGAAGGATAAAAGCGCCAAACAGAAACAAGCAGCGCTCGCTCTAGTTGAATAGTTTCCCGGCAATCTAAAAAGACGCACTGACGTTCCTCTGCTCTAGAATCGGCTCATTCAGCCTTCCTGAGTATAAGGGATTGTCTAGATCTGAACGTCTTTTAGGTCAATGACATAAACATCATGGTTCGCCACGAAATACATCTTGGAGCCGCAAGCGGCATAGTATTCGTGTTTAATGACCTGACCGTTATCGTCAACAGCCTGATAGAACTTATTCTTACTTGTTTGAAGATTAGAAACTACGAAGAAGTCTACAGCTGCAATATTAGGGGAAGACGGAGCCCAGAGAGCGTGTTCACCGTATATGGCAAAGACACCGATTCCGGCCTTCTGTTTGGCCGAGATCGTTTTTACTGTGAAGTTCACAACCTGAACCAACCCTGTCATTGTAGGCGAGAACCAGACAGAGTCATCTGATTCAACATTAATACTATTGCACCAATATTCAAAGACGCTATTGAATTCATCAGGGTACAAATGTTTTCCATGCTGGTCGAAACAGCCGACCACCAGCCGACTGATTGGATCACCGCTGAAGACACCCTCGTCAGAGTAGCAGGTCCAGATATTGCCAGTCTTTGTAGTTTTCATCGCTTCAATGGATCGGCCAAGAACTAATTTTTCAACGACATTACCACTGCGATCGACGACTATGCCGTTCTCATTGTTCTTACCTAAGTCCGGACTGTGGTAGGCATGAAGCAAATAGTGGTCGGCGCCCAAGGGTTGCAGCTGAAAAGGTTCACGCACTGATTGGCTAATGTTTACATCCACGAAATTGCCATTGCGGAAATGGATAATCTTGAACTGCCCTTCTCCAGCAGCGACGAGTGCTTTGTTAGACTCCATCATCGCTGCAAAGCGCAAATTTTCCGCTCTGTCAGTAGGAAAATTATCCCGAGGCCAATGCGCCAAATTATCTAGCAAGATAAGTGGATCATCGTTAGGCCCAGCTTCAAACCGAGCAATGCTGAAACCTTCCATTCGATGAGCGAAGCTAAATAGCTTCGTGGCTATTATCGGTGCAAGCGCACTTTTCTTCGGACGCGAGCTTCCGTAATAGAGTTTAAAGATAAGATCGAAATTGAACATTTTCCTTTCCTACAGAACGTCTGCGCAGACAGTCCTGACTCTAAACCACAATGCCTAAGACTTACTGGCAGCGGCACTAGCCGTGTCTTCTTCCACACTCTTGCCAAAGACACCAGCATCTTTTTTCTCAGGCACAAATTGCTGCAGCCATGAAAGCACTATAAAAATTCCAGCTCTGAACCAAATGGCGGCGTAGACCATAACATTGAAGATAGGCCAGTACTGCTTAGCCATGTGTTTGCGATAAAAGACTTCCATGCCTTTGTGCAAATTGATGGTGGCACCAATGCGGCGAAAACGACTAGAGGCACCATGATAGTGATAGACAACAGATTTCGGATAGTAATTAACTGTCCAACCATCTTGCTTCACGCGCCAGCACCAGTCTATATCTTCACCGAACATGAAGATGTCTTCGTCCATCAAACCAATCTTATCGATCACTGATTTGCGCAGCATCATGCAGGCACCAGATAGTGCGTCCACTTCAATTTCTTGATCCGGATCTGCCCAGGTTAGGTTATAACGCGCAAACTCTGGGTGTTTGGGGAAGAGTTTGCTCAAATAAGTGAGACGGAAAAACGATGCCCGCACATCAGGGAAAGAGCGGCGGCATGAAAGTTGCAAGCTGCCATCGGCGTTGAGCATCTTCGGCCCAATTGCGCCGCACTTAGGATTAGCGTCCATATATTCCATGAGTAAGCCAATGGCATTTGGCCCAGCCACAGTGTCTGGGTTAAGGAGAATTACATAATCTCCCGTGCAATCTGGAATTACTTGGTTACAAGCCCGAGCAAAGCCGACATTGTCGGTATTAGCCACAGTGATGACAGTGGGAAAATCCTGCCGCAGCATCTCCACTGAGCCGTCGCCCGAATTGTTATCCACAACCCAGATTTCGAACTTGTCAGCGTCTTTGTCGGCCAAAATCGACCGCAAAGCGCCAGCAAGCAACTTTGGCGTCTTCCAGTTGACAATTACGATTGATACTCTAATCTTGCTCAAAACTAACCTTAGCAATACCTAGATGCCGCGGCAAATTTTATCACAGCTGTAGAGTCGACCGGCGGAGCTCTAGAATCTAAATCTAATGCCGGTGTAGTACTTATCGTCTCTCCGGTCAGACTTAAGGGCAATTGCCGCTCCTGCATAGAGATCGGTATTGTCACTCAACTTCATGCTTAGTGAAGTGGTGGCGTATTCACCAGTTTTGTAGCCTTCAACTTTAGAGACTTGGTAGCCGCCTGTTACGGTGACGTCGTTGATTTTGTGAGCAACACCAATTTGAGCGTCGGCTTGCTTGGGATTGCTAGCATAGTCAGCCGAACCATAAAGTGTGGTTTTGCCTTCTTTGTCTAGTTGGTAGTAGCCATTGACGCCAACGCGGGCTGCGGTGCCACCGAATATAGGCAGCTTAGAGCCTTCGAGGGCGGTACCTGTGTTTAAGACAACACCGGCTTCAACGTTGACGTTGCCGCGTCTGACTTTGCCTGATTCGTCGTAGGGGGAAAGAAGCGAGTGGCCATACATAGCCGAAACGTTTCCTAATATGCCATGGGTTAGGTCAGCTGTACCCTGGACATATCCGTAATTTTGCTGATCAAAGAATTTGCCCACAGTAGCGGTTCCAACGGTGGTTTTGCTACCCGGTGAGTAGGAGACAGTGGCTTCACCCCAGACATTGCTTCCGCTGCTTTGAGGTGGAGTAGTTGTAATCTCGGCAGCAGGAGCCTGAATTTTTTCTGCAACTGCTGCGACTGGAACCACAGCTGGTATCACTTCTATTGCAGCAATTGGCTCAACATCAACCAATGCGGCAATCGCTGGAGTGCTAACTTCTCTGGGGAGGTGTTTGATCCGGCCTTCGCCAACCAAAGAACTATGGCCCTTTTGTTCAGGTTTAGCTATTGCAACTCTAGGCTTGGGCGGGGCATCTGAGTGAGGGCGAGGTCTATGCTCAGCAGGTCTACGCTCAGTAGGTTTATGCTCAACGGCTTTGTGCTCAGCAGGCTTGTGCTCTCTGGGCTTGGGCGCGACATGCGGCTTATCTCTATCACCATTCGGCTTGGGCACAACATGGGGCTTATCTTTATCGCCACCATGCTTCTCCACCAACTTTTTGTTGATGTGAGTATGGCCGTCAGAATCTGGTTTGCGAGCGGCCGCTGGCACAATTTTCTTGTGTTCGCCTTCATTGATTTTCACTACTGGTGGCAAACCAGGGGTGGCAGTCTTCTCTGTTTTTACAGCAGCAGGCACTTCCTTAACGGTGCGCTCAGCTGGGGTCTGACGCTCAGGCAAGCGAGATGGGCGGGTAGGTTCAGCCGGTGGGGAGTAGCGAACCACTTCGCGTACTACAGGAGGCCTTTCCGGAGGCCGCACAGGTGGATGTGGCTCAGTCGGTGGCACTACCCTAGGGACGTCCGGTGGCTTAGGAGCAGGAGGCGTTGGCACGTCCGGTGGCTTAGGAGCAGGAGGCGTTGGCACGTCCGGTGGTTTAGGAGCAGGCGGTTTCGGCAGCTCTGGTCGATGTGGCTCAACAGGAGCCGCTGGTTTTGGCAGTTCCGGAGCCTTTGGCAATTCTGGCGGCTTAGGTGCCGGAGGCTTTGGCAGATCAGCGGGTCTGCCAACATGAGGCTCCACGGGGGTAGTGAAAGCGCGTGGAACAAGGGCGCCAAAAGCTTCGTGCGAAAGTCTTTGAGCTGCGTTATCGTCGGCCTGACCTGAACGTTCACGCGGGACATCTGGCTTCATAGTAAGGGTCTCCTAGCATCAAAGAAAATAGGCGGCAGCAACGGTGCCGTAAATGCAGATTACAAGAGGTTTATGGTCAAATTAGGGGCAAAAAGAAGCCGAACAGGTTAAACGTTCGGCTTCTCAATTCCACAAAGTCTAAAGAGAAATATTTTCTATCTAGAGATAATCAGTGACTGGCTTAGAATTGTCCACCACTGGCTTAACTTCAATATCAGCAACCTGCATCACTTTGGCATCGTTACCGATGAACTTGACGCTGGCACCGGGACGGGCTGTGATTTCGCCACCGGCCGCAAAGATTCTGCTATTGGCTTCAGCAGAAACAGAGCCACCAAATACGAAGGCACGAGCACCGTTGCGAACAATGACATCAGCGCCAGGTCTAACCGTTACAAATGCATTGTCAGAGACATCCATACGATCGCACATACCAGCTTTGAGCACGCCTTGAGTGTGTTGCACTCTTGGCCGATCTTCAGCACAGTTGTCTTTGTTTACAGCCGCTCTGCGGGGTGCATCATCAGTAGGTTTGGCCGAGTGAGCTGATTCTACAACCTTACCGGCAGCCGAGAAGGCTTCTGACTTGCGACCGATATTGAGTACCATATCTGGATGTATGGCATGCACGGGCCGGCCCTTCGAGTCAAGTTTAATATCATTGAGAGCGGCGATGCGCCTTACTTCGGCTGCGATTTCACGTGAGCTGGCATCAGCATGACCCGACACACCCAGCGCACGTCTAGCAACTAAGGCTAACGAATCGCCTTTCTCAACTTTATAAATACCTTGATCGAGCAAGTCATGCACCCAACTGTTGCGGTACATTTTAGCTGGAGGATTAATCCGCTCTTGCACTTTCATATCAGTGTAGGCAGATGTTGCTTCCAAAGATAGACTTGTTCTGCTGTCAACTTTGCTATCAGCGTTGGTGCCGCGGCCGCTGTCTAGGCGGCTATCAGATTGGCTCTCTCTTGTGGCAACCTCAACTCGCTCGGGAGCGTTGGTAGTTACTGTAGTGCCAAAAGAATCATATGTTTCCATGGCTCTACCTTACTTTTTCTTCTTCGCATTTGGATCGTCGCAATCATCATCTTTAGGCTTAGCTACAGGTGGCTTATGGCTGGGTGGGCGATGAACAGGCTTAGGAGGAGTGACATCGATTACGGCGACACCGACTTCAACTTTGTTCTCGATGATCACTGGACGCTCTTGCAAGCCTTTGACAGCTCTGTCAATTTGCTCAACTTTGGTTACGAGTGCTTCGTCTAAAATGCGTTGGTCTCTCGCGTTGTTAGCAGGCTCAACAATGATTAATGGTCGATCCAGTCCAGCCGCTTTAAGAGTCTCAACGTTAGCAGTAGAGCCAGTTGCTAGAGTGGTGCAGACATTATCTAGTTGCATCGAGCTCAGAGCTTTAGCGTCTGAAATGCGGCTTACTCTGCGGCCGACACTAGCAGCCATTGGGTTGCTGTCCATTTCGCGGCCAGCAGCTAGTTCTAACTGGAAGCTGGATAGAGCAACATTGGCATGCTCGTCACTGGCTTTACAAACAGACTGCATGGTTTCTTGGAAATCACGCATCTTCAAGCATGATTCATTAATGGTTGATTTGCCGCCGCTGACACCGATTCCGAGTATATAAACTCCGGCACTGCCGCCTTCGCTGCAAAATCCTGATGCATAAACGTTTGGTGCGCTTGCACTGCCACCATAATAATTGGTGCGGCTGTTGTCGCTAATATTGGAATTGCCACCACGGGACGATGAGTTAGAAGTCGAATCGCCTGTGCGGTTGTTATTAGTGTTAGTTGAACTCGATGTAGAGTCGCCGGTGCGAACGTTGTTTCTCACGTCATTGCTGACGTTGTTGCGCACATCATTAGAGTTTCTCACGTCGTTAGAGTTGCGAACATCATTGCGGTTGGTGTTGGAATTATCGTTGCGATTAGCATTGAAATTCGCATTATCGTTGCGATTGGCGTTCAAGTTAGCGTTGGCATTGTCGTTGCGATTAGCATTGTTATTGCGATTGGCGTTGTCGTTGCGCGAACGATTAGACATGTCGACATCGTTGTAGTTGATGCCGCCAGGCTGGGTGATTGGACCGTGCGGCTCGACGGGTCTGTCGTTAGTCATAATAGATTCCTCCAAGGGGTGTGTCGCCTTTGCGACCTAAGCTCTGGCTTCGACACTGATTCATCAGTGCCGGCAACCGATATGGTTGTGGTTACGAACGGTGGGCTTACTAAAAGTAGGAGCGCCGCGGTTCCTTGGTAGAACATTACAAGGAACTTATTGGCAAATTAGGGGCACCCAAATGAAATTGAAAAACTAGCGATACTGGGCATATTCAAGTTATGGTTACTGCCAGGTAATTGATGGCTATTCCCAATAACAATCCAAATAGAGAGCCAAATAGCGAGCCCAGTAGCAAGCCCGATAGCGAGCACGACAACCCGCTCGCGCCAGCTCACAAACCAGCCCTATCCGAAACATGGAGCACCATGCACATGCTCGCCCTCGACTCGACGAGGCTCTCAGGCCAGGCGCAAACAGCTTCTCTACCTATGGGTAGAGGAATGACAAAAGTCTACTCAACGGGCGACATAGTCGATAACTCTTATAAACTTCTTTCTCTACTCGGCACTGGCGGTATGGGCGTGGTCTTTCACTGCCAGCACTTAATACTGGGTAAAGAGTACGCCCTCAAGCTACTTGCTGCCGACAAACTAAGTGCCGAGAGCTGGACACGCTTTCAATCAGAGGCAAAAGCTCTAGCAAGATTGCACCATCCGGGAGTGGTGGGCATTCATAACATGGGAATTGACGCCCAGGAATGCCCGTACTATGTAATGGATTTACTTGAAGGCGAGTCACTCTCGCAACTAATCAAAGTGAATCATCGCTTACCCCAAGCAAGAGTTCTTTCTATCTTTATACAGCTAGCCGATGCACTCGATTCGGCCCACCAACAGGGAATAATTCACCGCGATATCAAACCATCAAATGTGATGGTACTAAGCGAAAAGAGTGGCGACAAAGTAAAGCTAGTAGATTTTGGCATTGCCAGGCTATCAAATAGAGACGTAAGTGGTGCCTTCAATAGCCAAAACAAAACTGCTGCTGGCACCGTATTTGGTACTCCATATTATATGAGCCCTGAGCAAAGCTTAGGCAAACCAGTAGATAATCGCTCAGATATCTATTCACTCGGGTGCGCGCTTTTCGAGGCACTAACAGGCATTCCACCATTTTGCGGAGCCAATGCCTTCGAGACCATACTAATGCATCAAAGCAACGAGGCACCATCACTCAACAGTGTTTATCCAGAAGGCAAATTTCCCAGTTCACTTGAATCTGCCGTCGCAAAAATGCTCAAGAAAAATGTCGACGAGCGCTACCAGAGCATGAAGCAAGTGGGTCACGATCTAAGTCGCGTAGCAGCTGGCAAGATCATCGGAAGCACAAAGGTAGAAGAAGTAACAGCGGAGAATGAAGAAGTAATAGCGGAGGATGAAGAAACGCCCGCACAAAGCAGAGGCGGAATGCTCATCGCCGCCTTTATTACCGCCACAATTGTATTAGTCCTAGGCATCTTCGGCGTCCTCAGCTTAAGCAAGAACATGAACTCATCGGCACCGCTGCCAAAGATAGCGACCGATTTAAACGAAGAAGATACCGATAGCGTTGACCCAATAACGCGCTGGAGCGGTATATTCAAAAAACACTTGCGCCAAGAAAATAGCTTTTGCCTAAGAAAAACAAATGCTAATGGTCAAGCAATCAAGCAGTTTAACTTTCCCACCGAGGAATGCCACCTAGGCTACCTGCGCTGGGGAAATGGACCTATGCAAAAAGCCATTGGCAAAATTGATGTGCCTGCTGATGCAAAGGCCTATCTATATTTGCAATGCGTTTGTACGCCGTTTCCCGAAATTTGTGACCGACTAGGGTCGAATAATCTTACCGGACTGGAAATTGTCACTTTTAAAGTGCCGGAAGTCATTAAGCGTCTGCAAAACTGGACCAAGCTAGAACACTTGTCGTTCTTCAATTCGGTGGAAAGAACAGACGGCATTGACTGCTCCACTATTTTGAAAGAACACATTCCCTACATCGACACCCTTAGAAACCTGCGTACCCTTGGTCTTTGTGGGGAATTGCGAGTCGGTCCACCAAACAAGGGCGAAGAACTCACAGGACCAGACATCTGCAACCTCAGTCTGCTTTCAACACTGGAAGGCCTGATGCTTCAGGAAGTGCGCAATGTCAGGCCAGTTCTAAAGGAAATCAATCGCCACTCCAACATAAAAGAGCTGACTCTGGTCAATCTTGATATCAACAACGACGATATGAACATAATTGGGTCAAACCAAAATATCGAAAACCTGACCATATTCAAATGCCAAGGCGTGACAGCTGATGCTATTCCCGCATTCACACGCATGAAAGCACTGAAGCGCCTAGTTATAGATCAAGACTGGAAGAACACAAAGAAGAAAGACGATCTGGCTAGGTTGCCTGCTTACGAATACGAAAGCTACAAGAAAAACAAACATGATTAGCAAAATCAGCCAGTTCTAGAAAATCTCGCACATGCCCAAGCGCTGCAACTGAGCCGCAGTAGGAAATCCCTTAGTTTCATAGCGATAAGGGAAATACTTTTTCGGCTCAAGCTGGTCAGGTAAAATTAGTAGGTGGAACGTCAATGCGCTTTGCCACAGCAGCTGCGAATTCTTCTTGGTTCAAAACTTGATTCATCTCTTAGAAACCACCTAAAGTAGCAAAATCTATTCGTATTGTCGGATGGCCGAAGAATGGCCCGAATAGGCCGTTTGCGTCACCTATTTTAGATCTACATATTGAGTCAATGAACATCGAAAGCGACATCCAGAAGTATTGCCAAGAGCGAAAAATTGCCAATAAAAAAGCCCGAGCTGTTAACTCGAGCTTTCTTGTCCTTTGGATAATAAAAGACCCACGCTATTCACGTGGGTCTTTTATAAATCCTGGCACCGGGCTATCTTTCCAGGCAGTCACCCACCAAGTATTGTCGCTGCTAACCGTCTTTACCGTCGTGTTCGGGATGGGAACGGGTGTGTTCCGGTCGCATTGGCACCAAGAACCTTTTAGGGTTATCGGAGATCTCTCTCCAATACCCTGAAAACTACATATTGAGGTTTTATTCGTATTTCACAAGCTTTTTGATTAGCTTCACGCTTTATCCAGACTTCCTTAGAAGTCTTGTCATTTTGTTGGATAAGCCCTCGACCGATTAGTAACGCTCAGCTACATGCTTGCCTTTCGGGGCATTTCTACCTGCGTCCTATCAACCCGGTGGTCTTCCGGGGGTCTTACTAGCTTAACGCTATGGGATTTCTCATCTTGAGGTGGGCTTCGTACTTATATGCTTTCAGCACTTATCCTCTCCGAGCACAGCTACGCTGCGTTTACCGCTGGCGCGATAACAGCCATACTGGCGGCTCGTTCGTCCTGGTCCTCTCGTACTAGGGACGACTCCTCTCAAAAATCCTACGGGCATGCCGGATATGGACCGAACTGTCTCACGACGTTCTGAACCCAGCTCACGTACCGCTTTAATGGGCGAACAGCCCAACCCTTGGAACGTACTACCGCTCCAGGATGCGATGAGCCGACATCGAGGTGCCAAACCTCCCCGTCGATGTGGACTCTTGGGGGAGATCAGCCTGTTATCCCTATGGTAACTTTTGTCCGATGAGCAACGACCCTTCCATGCGGAGTCGTGGGATCACTAAGCCCGACTTTCGTCCCTGATCGTGATGTCTCACTCTCAGTCAAGCTCCCTTCTACCTTTACGCTCGATGGCTGATTTCCGACCAGCCTGAGGGAACCATTGGGCGCCTCCGTTACTGTTTAGGAGGCGACCGCCCCAGTCAAACTGCCCAACTGAAACTGTCCCCGACCCAGATAATGGAATCAGGTTAGTATGCTAGCTACATCAGAGTGGTATCTCAACGTTGACTCCATCGGGACCAAAATCCCGACTTCAAAGTCTCCCACCTATCCTGCGCAGATATAGCCCGCAGACAATTTCAGCCTACAGTAAAGCTCAATAGGGTCTTTCTGTCCTGGCACGCCTAGTCCGTATCTTCACAGACAATCCTATTTCGCCGAGTCTCTCTCCGAGACAGCGCTCAAATCGTTACTCCATTCGTGCGGGTCGGAACTTACCCGACAAGGAATTTCGCTACCTTAGGACCGTTATAGTTACGGCCGCCGTTCACCGGGGCTTTGTTTTTCAGCTTCGCTTGCGCTAACCGATCCACTTAACCTTCCGGCACTGGGCAGGAGTCAGCCCCTATACATCACCTTACGGTTTAGCAGAGACCTGTGTTTTTGTTAAACAGTCGCTTGAGCCTCGTCGCTGCGATCATCTCAGGCTTCGGACGCGAAGTCCTACACCCTACCATGACACCTCTTCTTCCGAAGTTACGAGGTTATTTTGCCGAGTTCCTTAGAGAGAGTTATCTCGCGCACCTTGGTATTCTCTACCTGACTACCTGTGTCGGTTTAGGGTACGAGCACACATTATCCTGGCTTTCGCCGCTTTTCTCGGCAGCGTGGCATCTACACAATTTGCTCCTTAGAGCATTTCTTACTCGGCCTTACTTTGTAACGCCAGGGCGGATTTGCCTACCCTGACTAGCTACGCCTTTGGAGGTACAAAACCAAACTGTACCCTGTGTATAGCCTCCTGCGTCCCGACTTAGCTCCTAGCGGATAATAAGTGGCACGGGAATATTAACCCGTTGTGCATCGGCTACGCCTGTCGGCCTCGCCTTAGCTCCCGGCTAACCCCACGTGGACGAACCTTGCGTGGGAACCCTTAGTCTTTCGGTGCATTGGATTCTCACCAATGTTTTCGCTACTTAAGCCGACAGTCTCACTTGTGCTTCGTCCATAAGTGCTTACGCTCTTACTTCGACCTACAACACAACGCTCCCCTACCGATCAATTTTTAACGTTGATCCTACGATTTCGGTGCCATGCTTAGCCCCATACGTTTTCGGCGCAGAATCGCTTGACTAGTGAGCTATTACGCTTTCTTTAAATGGTGGCTGCTTCTAAGCCAACATCCTAGTTGTCAATGCAACTCCACCTCCTTAATCACTTAGCATGAACTTTGGGACCTTAGTCGGTAGTCTGGGCTGTTTCCCTCTTGAGTACGGAACTTATCTCTCGCACTCTCACTGCCAGATAATGACGCTACAGGTATTCGGAGTTTAACTCGATTTGGTACGGATTTTCTCCGCCCGCACCGAACTAGTGCTCTACCCCCTGTAGGATAAATCTGACGCGGTGCCTCAACGCCTTTCGGGGAGAACCAGCTAGCTCCGGGTTCGATTGGCATTTCACCCCTAAACACAGCTCATCCACTGATTTTTCAACATCAGTTGGTTCGGACCTCTACGCAATGTTACTTGCGCTTCATCCTGGCCATGCCTAGATCACCCGGGTTCGGGTCTACCACATGTAATTATCAACGCCCTTATCAGACTCGCTTTCGCTATGGCTTCGCATATTAACTGCTTAACCAACTACATACGGTAACTCGCCGGCTCATTCTTCAACAGGCACACTGTCACCCTATAAATAGGGCTCCAATTGCTTGTAAGCACACGGTTTCATGTTCTATTTCACTCCCTCTCACGGGTTCTTTTCACCTTTCCCTCGCGGTACTTGTTCACTATCGGTCGTCAGTCAGTATTTAGCCTTACCAGATGGTCCTGGCAGATTCGTACAAGATTTCTCGTGTCCCGTACTACTTGGGATACTCCCAGATGTCGAAAGTTTTCGTCTACCGGACTGTCACCGTCTTTGGTAGCCCTTTCCAGAGCTCTTCAACTAACTTTCTTCAATTCTTTATAGAGTCCCGCAACCCCAATAAGACTTACGTCCTATTGGTTTGGGCTGTTCCCCGTTCACTCGCCGCTACTTAGGGAATCACTGTTTTGTTTTATTTTCCTCTCGGTACTAAGATGTTTCAGTTCCCGAGCTTACCTCGTCACACCCTATGTATTCAGATGTGCGTCGCTGACATTACTCAGCGGGGTTGCCCCATTCGGAGACCCACGGATCTTAGTCTATAACGACTCCCCGTGGAATTTCGCAGTTTATTGCGTCCTTCATCGGCTGCTGACGCCAAGGTATCCACCGTGCGCTCTTAGTAGCTTAACCAACGTCTAGAAGATCTTGTGTTTATGATAACAAGCTTGCTTGGCGTGCGTCTTCTAGACTGCTGCTGCATGTGATTGCTCACACACAACTACTTGGTGGAATACGGACCTCAATATGTAGTTTTCAGGGTACGGAATCGGAATTAGTAGCCTCACGACCGGCTGTCGGACTTGGTGTCCGACTGAGTGGATAACTATATCACACCAATCGGACTTTTGAAGAGTGTTTTGTTTAGAACAAACTCACCCTTCGGAATCGGCCACTAGAGCGCTTCTTAGGCGCTTTCGCTTCGTTTTGGAAAGCATAACACATCGCTTTGATGGTTGTCTTTCCTCCGTATCAGATTTGGTTACTTTCGTTACCATCTCTAATTCTTCGAGACACTTACTCGCTTTTCCTAGTTTTTAAAAACTAGTTTTCGCTTTCGGTATTGCCGTTCACTTTAATCGCGAGCATTTGCATGTCGCATGAACAGCTGATTTCTGGAGGCTAGCGGAGTCGAACCGCTGACCTTCTCCGTGCAAAGGAGACGCTCTACCAACTGAGCCAAGCCCCCGGGCTTTTGCAAACTGCTTTTAGTGTCATGCAACTTTTGACGTTCCTTTGTTGAGGAACACGTTCCTTTGGTGAGGAACAAGTCGCGTAACAAGCAGCTCGCTTGAGCATCTTTCCGCTCTGCGGTGTCTCTGAATCTCATACTATCAAGAACGAGATTGCTGAAACAGCTTTGTTGCAGAAAGTGTTACTTACTGGGCCATCCTGGACTCGAACCAGGGACCTCACCCTTATCAGGGGTGCGCTCTAGCCACCTGAGCTAATAGCCCGCAGCCAAAAAAGAATACCATTGGCTCACTCTCTTGTCCCAACCTCCGCACTGTTGTTTCAAGGATCTTCACAATACGAGACGAAACCCGGTCAGTTAGCACATCTTGCAACTTCACCATGTTGTACATTTCTCGCTCTTTTATTACTGTTCCCCGAGCCAATCGATTTTTATCAGGCACCCTCAACTTTTCCTCAATTAATGACAACTGTGTAACCAAGACAACAACTGGGAATTTCAATAGCAATATATACTTGGCATCTCCAAGATCTATAACCATTCTCCCCCGCTCCCACTAGCGAACCTACTTATATATAGATGTTGATTGCAATGCACAGTCGAGACCAAATACATGGACATTGAAATCGACCCTCAGGCCGAGACCGTTATCTTTCGCAGCGAGGGTAAAACCGAGCACCACTACCGTCGTGGCGACATCATCGGCGAGTCATATCAATTGATTGATTTGATTGGCCAAGGCGGAATGGGTGTTGTCTATCGCGTCAACCATTTGATTCTCGGAAAGCAATACGCCCTCAAATTGCTCGCCCCCAATCAAATCAACAACCAAAGTTGGCGGCGCTTCGAACTAGAAGGGCGCTCGCTGGCCAAACTCAACCACGTCAATATCGTCTCTATCCACAATATGGGAATCGACAAGGGCTGTCCTTACTTCGTCATGGATTTGCTATCAGGAATGTCGCTAGGCGATCAAGTCAAGAGTTCTGGACCACTGAGCGAAAAAGAGAACCTTGAGGTTTACTTGCAAGTTTGCGCCGGACTTTCTTGCGCTCACAAGAATGGCATTATTCACCGCGATATCAAGCCCGGCAATATTATGCTGGTGCCGGCCGCTAGTGGCATTTTGGTAAAAATCGTAGACTTCGGCATGGCTCGGCTCCAAACTCCAAGCGGCAACGCTAGTCAAGCGCTGACAGCCAGTGGCGAAATATTCGGCAGTCCTTATTACATGAGCCCTGAACAAACCCTGGGTGAAGAAATGGATGCTCGTAGTGATATTTATTCACTGGGCTGCTCTCTCTTTGAAACACTGACTGGGCGCGTACCATTTGCTGGCACCACGGCAATTCAAACACTGATGATGCACCAAGAGGCCGAGCCACCTGCGCCCTCAAGCTTGCTGACCAGTAGTAAAGCAGCTAGTAGTAATGTAATTAGTAGCAATAGAACTAGTAGCAAATTATCACCGGCCATTGATGCGGTGGTGGCACGATGCCTCAAAAAAGAGGCATCGCAGCGCTACCAATCAGCTGAACAACTAGCCATTGACCTGCAGCGCATCATTGACGGCAAGCCAATCGGCAACGCCTCCTTTGATTTAGGTAGCCGCCGGCTAACAAGTTCAAGCGCCGAATTAGATGAAGATGAAGATGTAGATATTGAAGGTGCAGGCCAAGATCACCGTAGACATAACGACAACGAGCAAGCAGCTTCCGGGTTTTTCGCACAGCTCGGGCAGCGCAAATTGCCCCTAGCGCTCATTACCATCACTGCTCTTGCCTTAATAGGAGGGGCAGCATTAGCAGTTTCACTAGTAGTATCAATTAGATCGACAAAGCCGAAAGAACAGACTATTCAAAAAGATACAGCACTGGCACCCCTGTCAATAACTGACGACCTGACGGACCAGATCCCAGCTAGGGTCAAACGGGGAGACAAACTATTCAGGGGCCTAGTCCACAAAACCATCAAGACACTAAAAGAAGAAGACGAGCGGCATGAAGCTGCTGGGACCAGCAATGCTCAGGACAGCCTCCTAAAGAATTCTGGCCTCAATTTATTCCAAGCTAGCGCAGCCCAAATCAAATACTTAAACAGTTGGCCCAAAATTTCAGACGGTATCCACACTATCAATGGCCAAAGAATGCGTTGTTTCAATTTTCCCTCTGACCTGAGAATCGCAAGAATTCACTCAAATCATACAAACAGTCGCGATGCCAGAGGCCGAGTGATGGTCCCGGAAGAAGAAAAGGTTGACCTGCATTTTGATTCGCTACTGGATACCTGTCCAACCCTGGTAGACAAAATTGCACCAGATGATATAAGTAGCGTTCGCCTGCAAAACCTAGATTCAGTAGGTGCAGTGACCACGCGCTTAAGTAAGTGGAGCAATTTACACACACTGACAATAGACGGCGGAGAAACCACTAACGACGATCTAGCAAGTTTCGATCAAATCAAGAATCTCAACCATCTTTGGATTAAGAGGCAGACCTTTGACTGGAATGTATTTGTGCAACTGCGTGTGCTGAAACAATTGCAATGGTTAGAAATAGAAGATTACAAGCAGCTTAATGAGCTTCTTCAGAATTTACCCACCCTGCCAAAGCTTGAGAATCTACGCCTGGAAGGCAAAGGTAAAAACTGGCTGACCGGAAGAAGCATTGCCGCTCTGGGCAAACATCCGAGGCTGACAGCAATTATTCTCAGAGACAAAGACCAAGAGCTAGAGCAGTTAGAAGCAAGTGGTGGCACAACCATCGTGAAAGATAGTATCTACCATCAGTTGCCCATCTACGATTGTCGCTACGAGTTTGCCAAACTTACAAATGTTAAAGCCATCTATTTTGACAAACCGAACTGGAGCCAAGAGCAAATAGCGGAATTCTTACTCACCGTTCCTGCTGCCCGCGAAAACAAGTGGGCATCAGCCTTCCGCTACCATCCAAGTCAAATTTATAGATAGCTAATATTTCCTTCAAGCCGCAAGTAGAGAATTACACAGGTGTATCCTACACACAAATAAAAAACAGCCTTGCCCCAAAGAGACAGAAAAATGACCATCGAAATAGACAAACAAGCGCAGACGGTCATTTTTCGCACTAGTACCAACTTCGAACATCACTACGGCAGTGGTGACATTGTGGGCGATTCATATCAATTGATTGACTTAATTGGTCAAGGCGGAATGGGCGTTGTCTACCGCGTACAGCATTTAATTTTAGAAAAGCAATTCGCCCTCAAGCTCCTCGCGCCAGCTCAGATCAACAACCTGACTTGGCGGCGTTTTGAAATAGAGGGGCGTTCGCTAGCCAAACTCAATCATGCAAACATAGTTTCAATTTACAACATGGGCATTGATAAAGGCTGCCCTTATTTTGTTATGGATTGGCTAGACGGCATGTCTCTAGCTGAACGAATAGCCAACTCCGGACCGCTAAGCGAACGAGAAAGTCTAGAGATATTTCTGCAAGTATGTAGTGGACTCAGTTGCGCTCACAAAAGCGGTATTGTGCACCGCGATATCAAGCCGGCCAATATCATGCTTTTAAGCGACAGCAGAGGCCCTAAAGCAAAAATAGTTGATTTCGGCATAGCTAGACTACAATCGCAAGAGGCCAACGGTTTACAAGCACTGACTAAAAGTGGCGAAGTATTCGGCTCACCTTTATATATGAGCCCAGAACAGAGTCGTGGTGAAGAAATAGACGAACGAAGCGACCTATATTCGCTGGGCTGCTCTCTTTTCGAAACCCTGACTGGAAAGCCCCCGTTCCTCGGGGTCACGGCCATGGCCACGCTAATGATGCATCAAGAAGCAGAGCCACCTATGCTTTCAAGTATTTCACCAACGAAGGATTTCAATCAGTCTTTGGATGTGCTGCTTGCCCGCTGCCTCAACAAAGATGCCAGCCAACGCTATCAATCAGCCGACCAGTTGGCAATTGATTTGCAACGAATTTTAGATGGTAAAGCAATTGGCAGTAAATCGGTAACGATGCAAGAGACTAGAGACCGCAGCAATGATCAATTTAGCTCGCAAGCAATCACGACTCAGAAACAGAGCTTTCGATTCAGTAAAATTACACTGGCCACTACTTTAAGTATCGCTGTAGCACTAGCAAGCCTGATTGGCGTTACGGCCTACAGAACAGCAAAAGAAGCGGCCAAGCCCGCGACCAAAGAAGCAGAAACTGCTCAAAGACAGAAGGCAATTAAATCAAACTATGCCGACTTTGGTCAGTTCAAGCCAATGTTGGCAATTGGGCGCCCGGTAAGCAACAGCATAGACCCGGCCACACTAAAAGCCCTGACCAATAGCCCCAACTTCTCCTGCGGAGTAAGGAAGATTGGTGGTCGTGAAATGCGTTGCTTCAAATTTCCAGCCATAGCAGCTATCGGAGAAATTCAAGGAGAAACAACTGAACGAGTTGAAGCAAAGGGAGAGGTTCAGATTCCAGCCAATGAAAATATCTATTTGCGCTTGAACTATTACCTAAATAAATGTCCATCAATAGCAGACAAGTTTCAGGCAAATGATATTTACACTCTCCATCTAATCACAGTAGAAGACGCTGGCGCGGTGACTAAGCGCCTAGGCCGCTGGAAGAATCTGCGCGTACTCAATCTGGACGGAGGGCGAATCACAGATTCAGACCTAACCAGCCTAGACAAAATAGCGAACCTTCAGTCGCTCTGGCTCAAGAGGCTAGTTTTTGACAGCAAGGCTTTCAGTCGGCTAGGCACCCTGTCACACTTAAAAAGTCTCCGACTGGAAAGCTGCGAGAATATCGACCAAACAATAAAAGAACTGCCGCCAATGCCCTCGCTGAATAGCCTCACACTGGTACACCAAGGCGACAGCTGGCTTAGCGAAAACGGCATTAGAGCCTTAAGTAAACACAAAAACCTAAAAACACTAGTTCTAAAAAGCACGCACTCTCAATTTGTCGAAGATTTTTCAAGCAGCGGCAAAGAGAGCAACTTTGAAAGGAATAGCAAACAGCTTCCTGTCAGTGATTGGGAGAGTGCTCTAAAAGCACTCCCTAGCCTTGAAAGACTGACTACCAACCGACCCAACGGCAGCAAAGAGAGCATTCAAGAATTTCTGCGCCAAATTCCTGCGGCTCGGGTCAACGACTGGGCTACACAATTTGGCTACAGCCCTTCAGTTAGATAATTAGAATTTGGAGATAAGGGGATTCGAACCCCTGGCCTCACGGGTGCGATCCGTGCGCTCTACCAACTGAGCTATATCCCCATCAACAATCGAACCAAGAGACTTAGATCCAATTATACGAGATTTCCCCAAAGCGCCCCACTTGTCAATTGCAGATAAAGACCTAGCAATTGTTTCAGACAATGGCGTCAAAGCTTTGACAACATCTAATTACAGCAGTAAAGCTAAACACATTGTTAAATGGCACCAATGTAGAATGATCGGTTAGTATAAAGGACTCTTATCTTATGACAGGTGAGCAATGAACGTCTCTTCCAAAATTACTCAAAAGCTAGCTGCTCTGCTAATTTTGACTGCGGGCGTCTACATGTCTTCAGAATTCGCAGATGGCAAATTCGTCCGGGCTGCTTCTGAAAATACCGCAGCATCAAAAGTCGGCACAGCCGCACCAGATTTTACCTTGACTGACACCAACGGCAAGAAGCAGACCCTATCTTCTTATAGGGGTAAACTTGTAGTGCTTGAGTGGCTCAATCATGGCTGCCCATTCGTCAAGAAGCACTATAGCTCTGACAACATGCAAGCTTTGCAAAAAGAATACACGGCTAAAGATGTAATCTGGTTCTCGATTGTTAGCTCCGCTGAAGGCAAGCAAGGCTTCCAAAGCAATGCCGAGCACAACGCCACCATGAAAGCTTCAGGCGCAGCACCAACAGCGATACTAATCGATAGTGACGGCACAGTTGGCCGTCTATTTGGTGCCAAGACCACACCACATATGTTTGTCATCAACAAGAAAGGTGAACTAGCATACGCCGGAGCCATTGACGACAAAACCAGTACCGATGCTGAAGACGTAAAAACAGCTAAGAACTATGTCCGGGCATCGCTTGATTCTCTGCTCAAGAACAAGACACCAAAAGTTGCTTCAACTCAGTCATACGGCTGCTCCGTTAAATACGCTCAGTAGACACTGACTGCTAAGAATGAAACAAACAAACTTTGAACCCAGCAAGATAATCGGCTGGGTCTTCATTGTTTGCTTTTGTCTAGCTAACCTTTACTTTGGCTTTATGAGTGGCCAGACCGCCCTTAGCGACCCCGATACTTGCTGGTTGGTGGCCCTAGGCCAGCAGATCTATAAAACGGCAAGCCTTCCGACTGTCGATCCTTTTTCTTGGACCCTGACATCGCCTCTTGCTGAAAAGCAGCCCTATATCGCCTACCAGTGGCTCAGTGCCCTGCTTTTCGCTGGCATCCATAAAATTGGCGGAGCGGCTGCACTGCTCTACTTTACAGCTCTAACTATCATTGTTAGCTTTGTCATGGTGCCCCTAGCTGCTGCCAAAACTTTGCGCATTTCACCATTCTTCGTGGCTGTGGCAGCCAGCTTAGCCATCAGCGCCGGCAGCTTTCACTTTCCTTGCCGTCCTGAAATTTTTTCATACTTGTTTCTATCTTTGCTGATTGCCTCAGTGGTTAAGCTAAACGAAAGCAAAGGCAGTCTGCCATTCCTTGCTTATGGTTTGGCTGCAGCACTATTGTTTTCCATATGGGCTAATCTTCACACTGGTTTTGTTATTGGTCTAATGGTGCTGGCAGCAACGGCACTACAGATTCGTCGAATGCCCCTTGTGGCAAGCTTTCTTGGCGGTCTAGTGGGCAGCTTACTCACGCCATACGGAGTAAGTCTCTGGCAATACCTACCCCATTTATTTTTTTCGCAAGCGAATAAATACAACCAAGAATTATTTCCGCTTACAACCTATGAGCTTTTGTCTTTCGACTTCTTCGCCCTTGACATCATAGGCTTGGCTCTATTAGCCGGTCTTGCCACAGACTTAGTAGTTCAAATTAAACACAAGATAAAGCATCAGCGATTTTCACATGAAACATTCAACCATTTGCCCTGGCTAGTTCTCGCTCTATCTAGCTTTCTTGTCGCTTTGCAAAGCCGACGCATGGTACCTTTTGCCGCTTTGGTAGCCATGGGTTTTGTCTACCAAATTTTGATTACTCACAGACAAGCTCTATCTAAATGGTCTCAGTCGAATTTGCCGACTATCAAAAGTCGCTACTATGTAATTCCCCTACTTCTAGCTACACTGGGCGTAAACACTGCGATTTCACTATTTCAGGCCAATTTACCCAGCAGTTCATTTGGCTTCGTCGTGCCCAAAGATGCCCTTGAGTTAATCGCCAAGGCCAGACCAGAAGGAAGACTTCTCAACGATCCACAATATGGTGATGTGATGGTTTTGGCCGACGGAGCAAAAGCCCAGGTGTTCATAGATACACGCTTTGATGTCTACGGCGACAAAATCACTCTAGACTTCTGGCAAATGGCAAATTGTCGCGGCCCTTGGCAAAAACTACTAGAGCAATATCAAGTTAGCTGGGTATTCTTTCCCTCAAGAGCGCCAATAGTAGCCAGACTTGCTCACGATTCAGGATGGCAAACAATTTTCAAAGACGATAACGCCGTAATTTTGGTCAAGCGCTAAAGGCAAAGCTCAGGATAAATTGAAGAATTCAAGTAATTTAAACAATCCAAGTGACCAAGACAATCAAGATGATCCAAACGATCAAGTCGCAGACACAAGCCCCAGCAAGCGCTTTCAATGGCTCTATTGCTCGCTGCTATACAGCTTAGCCTTAGCAGCAATATTCGCTGAAAAAATATTGCACGGTTTTATTTTTGCTGCAGAAGATGGTCGAGTGCAAAACTATCCGGCTTTCGCCTCACCAGGATTTTTCTGGACACCGCTTTTGCTCACTGGTTTTCCGGTACTGGCCGATCCACAGACTTGTCTGTTCTATCCACTTTGCTTTATCTCTAAGCATTTGCTGCAAGGCAATCAAGCCTATCAGGGCTGGAACTTATATGTACTAAGTGCCTATTTTCTCAGCGCCCTATTTGCAGCTCTATTTGCCTTCCGCCTGACAAAATCGAACCTGGCAGCCATGATTGCCGGGCTTATTTATGGCTTTGGTGGCTACCAGATTTCTGAGCTGCGGCACATTCAAATAATTCAAACAGCTGTCTGGCTGCCACTTCTGCTCTACTTTGTCGAAGTTCTGCGCCTTAGAACTAAATGGGCAACGCTGCAACTAGCGTTAATGGCTGGCACTAGCGCTCTGACAATTCTTGCCGGTCATCCCCAGACTGCTGCCTATATATTTGTAGCCACCATGGCTTACGCCGCCTTTGGCAACTCATGGAAAACAGAAACTGGCAAAGAAGAAACTGGCAAGAAAGAACATATCAAACAAGCATTGATGGTCACGGCTCTATGCGCTGCTGCAATTTTATTGGGCGCAGCCATTGCCGCGGTTCAGCTTTTACCTTCATACGAACTATCACAACAAAGCGTCAGGACCACCTTTGGTTACAAAGACTTTTTAGTTGGAGAACTGGAACCCCTGCAGGTGCTTGGTTTCATCATGCCTTATCTGCTTGGAGGCCAATTTGGAAGCCTTGACGGACTGCCGTTTTCAGAGCAAGGGCCACCACCAGGACTACTATTTTTTGGCTTTGCCCCTATAGTGCTTTCAATTTTTGCCATGGTTCGCCTCAGAACCCAAGCAGTGGTGCCTTATTTAATTGCCACCATAGTGCTGTCGTTTCTCTTTGCCCTAGGGGCTCACACTCCACTGGCTAGACTCTTTCATGCCATTCCGATACTAGGCTCGTTTCGTGGACTCTACCGCGTTTTGCTGCTACCAGCTTTTGCTATAAGCATTCTCAGCGCCCTAGCCATAGCCAAAATAGAAAAGCATAAAACTTCTAGTGACACTTCATTTAAACAAGAGCTGCTCGGGAACTGGCAAAAACTAGGCAAATGGAAGCACGTAGGACTCTGTTTATACGTGCTAGTTAGCGCTCTTGTGCCAACATTTTTATTTGGCACCCTGCCCTTGATGCTATACAAATCAAGGCCCCATCAACTTTGGCGAAAGGTCTTACTTTTAGTTAGTATATTCGCCGTGATTCTTTCGTATGCCGTCAATTCGCAGTGGTTCAAAAAGTCGCCACAGATTGCTGAATTTAGCCCGCCCAGTGGTTGTGAACAATTGAAGGAAAAGCTGAAAGAAAAAAACCAACGCATTTTTACTTTGCGCGGGCTAGCTGCTGACCCGGGCGAATATCCAGTCAACTTGAGTCGCCTCTGGGGAGTAAGCAATGCCTCCGGTTACGAACCGCTCATGCCTAGGCGCTATATGAAGCTATTAGGCATTGCTGAAGGGGGATTTTTACTACCACCTTGGCGCATCAAAGCCCAAGACCGCTCATTTGATATTTGCGCAGTTCGCTATTTGCTAGCACCAGCTGATGCCTTTGGTGGCCGTGCTTTCGTCGATGATGCCTGGAAATACTGGAAGCTTATCGATCAAGCAGAGGGCGTTCTTTGCTACGAAAATACTCGGGCGAGGCCACGGTTTTATATTGTGCCAGAGCGTAGAGAAGTGAGCGAACAAGAGGCTCTTATCGCAATCAAAACAAGTGCATTGAAAGATGGCGAAATATTTGATGGCGAAATGTTTGATCCCGAAACAATGGTTCTCATCGAAAGCGAGCAGTCGCCAAATCAGCCACTAGAGAATGCTGCAACAAGAACAACAAGAACAACGACTACGACTACAAGCAATTCAGCAGCAAGTGCTATAGCAGCAACAGCCAGAGCTCGAGTTGGTTCTTCCGTCAGCGCCATAAGTGCAGACAAACTCACCGATGAGCGCATTGAGCTTTCAACCGAATCAGATTTTAGCGGCTATCTAGTGGTGGCAGATCAATACTACCCTGGCTGGAAAGCTTCGCTAGACGGCCAAGCCACGCCCATCCTTAGAGCCAACTACGTACAGCGAGCAATAACTCTTCCGGCAGGAAAACACAAAGTTGTTTTCACTTATGAACCAGAGTCGTATCGCATTGGTTTATTAATTAGCTCAATAGCACTAGCTCTATTGATGCTCACAGCCATTGTCGGGATGCTTGTAGCGCTTGCGATTAAAGAAACAGCCCTTGCGACTAAGAAAAATCGCGCTTAGTCTCAATTTAGAACCTAGCTGTGGCACATGTATGTGAGCATTTGCTGAAGAGGATAGATTTTTTTCGAAAAAATCTATCCTCTTTGATCTCTGTTTTGTCGCTTCCGTATTGAATTAAGTAAAGCCAAGGCGATGAGAACTAGCTCTGACCCATGGCTGGATCAACAGCGGCCTCGTAATCAACGCCATCTAAGCCAAAGCCAAAGAGCTTGAGAAACTCAGAGCGGTAGCTTTCGTAGTCTGAAATTTGCTTGAGATTTTCAGTGGTTACTTGAGGCCAGAGAGCATCTACTTTTGCCTGCACATCGGCTTCCATCTCTTTGTCATCTATTCTAATTCGACCAGCAGCATCAAGATTCGGCTTGGCACCATTGTAGAGATTGGCGGCGAAGAGACGATAAATTTGCTCAATGCAACCTTCATGTGTTTTCTTCTCTTTCATTACTTTGTAGAGTAGTGAAATATAGAGTGGCACCACTGGAATGGCTGAGCTTGCTTGGGTTACCAGAGCCTTGTTAATAGACACATAGGCCTTACCACCAGTGGCAGCAAGTTCTTCATTCAATTTCTGAGCTGTAACTTCAACATCGGCTTTAGCGACACCAATTGAACCATCACGGTAAATTGGCCAAGTCACTTCTGGTCCGATATAAGAGTAAGCAACAGTGACAGCACCATCAGCTAATACTTTGGCTTGGCGCAGAGCGTCAATCCACATTTGCCAATCTTCACCACCCATTACTTCTTTGGTATCAGCAATTTCTTGCACATTGGCTGGCTCAATACTGATCTCTTTTACTAACTCTTTGTCTGTATCGAGAGTTTTAGCAGTGAAGGTTTGACCAATTGGTTTAAGCACAGATTTGAAAAGTGTTTGGCTCTTCGGATGCATACGCTGAGGTGAAGCCAAACTGTAAACAACCATGTCGACAGTACCAAGGTCTCTCTTGATTACTTCGATGACTTTGGCCTTAATGTCATCAGAAAATGCATCACCGTTAATACTGTGAGTGTAAAGACCGGCTTCTTTGGCTTTGCTGTCAAAAGCTCGGGTGTTGTACCAACCAGCAGTGGCTGTCTTGCCGTTCTCAGGTGGCTTTTCGTAAAAGACGCCGACAGTGGCTGCGCCGCCGCCAAAGGCAGCACTAATGCGCGAGGCCAGGCCGTAGCCGGTAGAAGCACCGATGACAAGTACCTTCTTAGGAGCAGCATTGATTGGCCCCTGCTCTTTAACATAGTCAATTTGCTCTTGCACATGGGCAGCACAACCCACAGGATGGGCGGTTATGCAGATAAAACCACGGATGCGCGGCTTAATCACCACAAGATTGTCTGTAGATGTCATGCTCACCTTACTATTCTCCATATTGCAAGAAGCAGATCTTCGCCTGTGGCCATACTTGCTGTCAACTGTAATTAGAGGCAACATTGAGAGAGCCAGAATGTTTAAAGTGCTAAAGTATTACCGTTAGACTAGAAATGAACCCAGTCTGTAGCTTACCGCGAGGTGCACAACATGCATCTAGACGTGGTCCTTTTGTCGCGCCTACAATTTGCGCTGACTCTGATGTTCCACTACATCTTTCCACCTTTGACCATTGGTCTTGGTTTATTGATGGTAATTATTGAATGGCTCTGGCTCAAGACTAAAGACCCATTCTATAAATCAATGGCGCTCTTTTGGACCAAACTCTTCGCCATCAACTTTGCCATGGGTGTAGCCACTGGCCTAGTGATGGAATTTCAATTCGGTACCAACTGGGCAATTTATTCACGCTTTGTTGGGGACATATTTGGCTCTGCCCTGGCTTCAGAAGCAATTTTCGCCTTCTTTCTTGAATCAGGCTTCTTAGCTGTTTTAGTTTTCGGCTGGGATAGAGTCAGCCCGAAAATGCATTTCTTTTCTACTTGTATGGTGGCACTCGGCTCACTTTTCTCATCAGTGTGGATCACAATCGCCAATTCATGGCAACAAACCCCAGCTGGCTATCACATAGTAAAATCAGCCAACGGCTTCTGGCGAGCGGAAGTAACCGACTTCTGGGCCATGTGCTTCAACCCATCAATGGTGCACCGCATGCTGCACGTCTGGTTGGGTTGCTTTATTCTTGGCGCCTTCTTTGCCCTTAGCATTGGCGCCTTATACATACTAAAGAAACAGCACACCGCTTTCGCTAAAAAAACCATAGAAATATCACTGGCTTATGCCGCCATAAGTAGCCTCTCCATGCTCGCCTCTGGCCACTTTCAAGCGGACGCAGTCGCTGTCAACCAACCAACGAAACTAGCAGCATTCGAAGGTCACTATAAAACCGGCAGTGGTGGCACGCCACTTTATGCTTTTGGTTGGCCCGATGACAAAGAAGAGAAAGTCAAATTTGGCCTAGCAGTTCCCGGCATGCTGAGCATGCTCGTCCACGGCAATTTCAATCAACCGGTCACTGGCCTCGACAAATTTGCCGAAGAAGACAGGCCGCCGGTCTTTATACCATTTCAAACTTATCACCTGATGATTGCCCTGGGCATGGCCTTTATCGTACTTTCACTGCTCGGTCTAGTGCTACTCAAATTCAATCTTCTCTATCAGCAACGCTGGCTCATGTGGCTTTATGTCTTTGGTGTGCTCGGCGCCTACACCGCCAATGAAGCGGGCTGGATAGCTGCCGAAGTAGGCCGGCAACCCTGGGTGGTCTATGGCCTGCTGCGAACCAAAGACGGCGTATCGCACTCAGTGACAGCCGAGCAAGTGCTGGGCTCAATGATTATGTTTGGCATACTCTATAGTTTTCTCTTTGTCGTTTGGGTGATGGTGATGAATACCCGCATTCAAGCAGGGCCACCAGTAGTCGCCGACATCGTTAAAGAAGACGAAAAGCTGGCACCAATATCTAAAAAAGGTGTCGGTCAATTCATGGCTGTGGTAGGCAATCTTCTGCAACGAGGGCCAGCTTCGCTTTCAGAAACATGGCGAGGACCAGAACCAACTAATACCAGCCCAGAATCTGTGCCTGAGTCAGTGCCTAAGCCTGAGCTTGAGCCTGAGAAAGAACTTAAGCCTGAAAAAGAGAAAGAGCAGATAGAAGAGGACCAACCATAATGGACTACTCTTTAAATTTCATCTGGTTCATTCTGCTCGGTATTTTACTCACTGGCTACGGCATTCTTGACGGCTTTGATCTTGGTGTCGGCATCTTGCACCCCATTGCCAAAACCGATGAGGAGCGCCGCTTAATTATCAACTCTATCGGCCCGCTCTGGGACGGTAACGAAGTCTGGCTAGTTACCTTCGCTGGCGCTCTCTTTGCCGCCTTCCCCGATGTGTACGCCTTGGCCTTCTCTAGCTTCTATACAAATTTGATGATCATTCTTTGTGCCTTAATTTTCAGAGCCGTCTCTATTGAATTTCGCAGTAAGCATCCAGCCAAATTCTGGCGGCAATTCTGGGATGGTTGCTTCTTTCTCTCTAGCCTTAGCGCCTCTTTCTTATTTGGCTACATCGTCGGCCAACTCTTCTTGGGCCTGCCCATCGACGGCCAACTTGAACTACACAAAGAAAAAATGTCTGTGCTTGAGTTTTACCCGGTCATTACTGGTCTTTTGGCCGTTGCCACTTGCGCCATGCACGGTTCAATCTTTCTCTATCTTAAAACTGAGGGCGAACTGCAAGAACGCATTCACAACTACATTTGGCATACCTATGGCGTCTTTGTCATGGTCTATATGCTCACCACAATTTTTACCCTCACCCAGATTCCTTCTGCTACCAGCAACCTCAAGCATTATCCTTGGCTCTGGTCGGTAGTCTTAATCAACATTTTGGCGATTGGCAACATTCCTCGCACTATCTTCCTCAAGCAACCAGGCTACGCCTTTCTCTCTTCAATAGCCACCATAGGCGCCCTGGCAGCACTCTTTGGTATAGCAATTTTCCCCAACCTAATTGTCTCTAGCATCGACCCAAGCCTCAGCCTCAGCATCTACAATTCGGCTTCGTCGCAGGGCACGCTTAGAACCATGTTATTTATCGCCGTGCTTGGTCTACCATTCGTCTTAAGCTATACGGTGATTGTCTATTGGGTCTTTCACGGAAAAGTGGCCCTGGGTAAATTCAGTTATTAGGCTTTTGCATTAGCAAATCTTTCACGGCTTTTTCACAGGGCCTGCCTTATCTTCAATGTAGAGCAAACGGCTATGGCTGGCGAACGGCGACCAATTGAACGACAAAAACGCCAAAAAAGGTAAGTAAGGTAATAAAGGTAAAGGTAGATAAACGATGGAACAAGCACACTTAGTAGACGAACTCGATCGAGCAATTGCTGAAGAACTCAAGCTCAGCTTCCAAAAGCTAAGAAGAGCTGCGTCATTCGACAAAGAACTAAAGAAGACAATTGATGCGACCTGGCAGAACTACCAGAAATCTGTGCCTCAGTCATAATCTGTGCCCCAGTCATAAGTATTAGCGTTTCATTCCCACCAGAATTGCCAGAGGTCACAGCCACTAATTTCGCTGGCGAGACGACCAACCGAACCCAAAGTCTGCAAAACGCTATCTGGGCAATAGCGAAAATGCTCAATCGCTAACTTAGTGGCTTTCTCACCGCTGCAAACTGGTTTTGCCACATAAACATAAAGGGAGTCAGGCCCTAGCCCTAATATTTTCGGCTTAACACCATAAAGGTCAGCCCAGCGCCGCATTAAAGCAAGGTGCACATGGGCAGGCGGCATGTCGTTAACACCGCCTAAGTGAAAGAAGGCCGGAGTCAGGTCGGCATCAACCACTGGCACAAGCAATAGATATTGTCCGCTATCAATCAGCTGCTGCGCACGAGTCGCTGCTATTAGATGTTTCTGGGAGCTGCTATTTTCTAGCTCAACTTGCGATTCAAGTTCAATGGCCGCATCTTGACGCACCTCTAGCCAGGCTTCAAGGTCGATTTCAGCGGCGGCAGCTTGATAATCGCTGACCGTTGGTACTTTGTGAGCAGCGCGCAACTGGGCAAGCCAGGGAACTAGCTCGATGCGCTCTAGCTGCTCTAACTTGAGTGCTGCTTCCTCAAAGGCATCAGTAGATAGGACACAGTCGCTACCAGCCAAAAAGCGCATCACCGACGCATAGCCTAGCCCATTCTGTTTTTCTCGACCAATGCCAACAGATGATGAATGCGCGCTAGCAATGCTGTCTAAGGCTTGCCTCAGCTTAAACCGCAATAACTCCTCAGAGACGTCAGCGACTTCGGCAGCATCAGAACTAAAGGCATGGTAAGTCTCAGGCGCCGAATTGGTTGAAGGTGGTGCAAATATATTGTCGCTGTCGACGTGGCAATCTAAAAGTGGATTTTGCCAGAAATCTTGCGAGAAATCCTGATAAAACTCTTGGGCTTGGTCGAGACAGTTGCTGAAAAACTGCAAGCGCTCTAGCTCGGTCACAAACACAGCCGAGTATCCTAAATTAGCCAGCAGCTGATTGAGCCTAAGCCACTCAGAAATCTTCATGTCCTTAAACTTGCGAAAGACAAAAAGGCCCTGAATATTGCCTATTGGCAGCGCTCTAAGGTCATCGAAGCCGATTTGCGCTGCTCCAATGACTTGCCGCAATGTACTTAGGTCTACAGCCGACTGCACAAGATTTAACTCACTTCGTTTGGCCAAATGCTCCATCTCATTCCAAAATAATCGCTCTACACAATCGTAGATATGCCGCACAGTAATTTTGAGTACCGCAAAAAACATTAGAAGCGCAAGAATTGAAGTTCTTTTGGGCAAATAGTTATTAACTGTTTTGGAAGGCCCCCACTGTGACAACAATCAGTGAGACAGATTTGGACAAACCAATTATGAAAAGCTCTAGTGTCCTACTTGTTGACGACAACGCCGACTTGCGAAAGTTGGTGTCTAAAACCCTCACCTCTCTCTGCAATTGGCAGGTAGACACAGCCGACTCTGGGCTAGCCGCGCTAACTTTTCTTGAAGATCACAGACCTGATCTAATTTTGATGGATGTTTCCATGCCACAAATGGACGGTCTCACCACCATAACTGAAATCAAGAGAAGAGAGCAGTGGCGACACATACCCATTATCTTGATTACAGCCAGAGTGCAAAATCATGAGATGAATGAGTATAGACATTTGGCAATTGCTGGTGTCATTTCCAAACCTTTTGACCCAATCAAGCTTCCGCATCAAATCAAGCATCTGCTAGATCAATATTCACCGAGCGGCGAAAATAAGAGAGTAGCAATCAGTGATTGATATACCTCAGCCCCCAGACTTTCTTGAGAATGCGCCCATCGCTTTGCTGCAAACAGACAGCAGTGGTGCCATCATAAGAGTCAATCAAGTCGCCTTAGAATTACTGCAAACAAGCAATACAACTCATATCGAGAATACAAGTAACGGGCAAACCCTCGCTCAATATTTTTCAAGCCTAGAGCAATACAAGCAGGCATTTGCCCAACTTAAGTCAGCAAGCGTACTAAAAGAATTCGCTGCAATCTTCAAAATCCATGACGGCAGCTTGCGGCACGTCATCATTGATGCCAATGTTTCTTTGAACACTAGAGGAGAGGCAGAACAGTTCAATTTTTTCATACGGGATATAACCACTAGTTGGCTCAAACAAAGCCAAGCAAGTGCTCAGTTTGACATTACCAAAGTGCTAATTGGAGCGACTGCAATTGTTGAGGCTCTAGAACAGATTTGCACAACCCTTTGCACCTTGCTTTCTTTTGAGGTTGGCATTGTCTGGCGCATTGATGAACGAGCCAATCGCATGTCTCGCCTGGTTAACAAGATTGTCTGCGACGCTGACAAACATGAATACTTAATTGCTCGTTCAGTCAACGTTCCCCTTTCAGTAGCAGCAGGCTTCCCCGCTACAATTTGGTTCAACGGAAAAGGTAGGGTATATACCGACATCGAACAATATGACACTTGCTTCAACCAACCAGCTTCGCGACTAACCACAACTTATCCTGCAGTCGTAGCTTTTCCAATTTGTATCGGTAACAAAATTTGGGGCGTGATCAGCCTATTTTCTACCAGCGCCACGCCTATAAGTAGCGATCTGGTAACGACTCTAGAATCAATCGGCTACCAAATCGGTCACTTTGTTGATCGCATTGAAGCCAACGAAGCCTATCTTAAAAGCCAAGAACGATACTACGTTGCTATTACCGGTTCAAACGATGGAATTTGGGACTGGGACCTGGTTACTAACGAAGTATTTTATTCACCTCGCTACAAGGCTCAACTAGGATTTGAAGAAAATGAACTAGCCAACCATTTTGATACATTCCGCACCCTGTGCCACCCTGACGACTATCAACAAGTATTGGCAAAAGTACAAAGGCACATTGACACCAGACAACCCTACGAAGCCGAAATGCGCTGTCGCACTAAAAGTGGTGAGTACAAATGGATATGCGCCCGCGGCCAAGCAATTTGGAATGCTCAAGGCAAAGCTATCAGAATGGCCGGCTCACACCGGGACATTTCAGAACTAAAAGCGGCAGAGAAAACTAGACATGAGTATGAACAACGTTTACTCGATAGCGAATCGATGTTTCGTCAGCTAGCTGAAAACATTCGCGAAGTTTTCTGGATCATATCAGCCCGCACTGACGATTTTATATACGCAAGCCCGGCTTTCGAAGAATTATGGCTAGAAGGGTGCGACCAGCTCTACAAGAACAAAGAAGTGTTTTTCAATGCGATTGTTGAAGAAGACAGACCCCGAGTGAGGAAAACATTACAAGGGCTCGTTTTTGATGCAGATACTCAAAACCAAGATGGCCAAGGTTTCGACCTAGAATTTCGCATTGAGACTAAAAACAAGGAAATTCGCTGGATCTGGTCTAGACTGTTTCCTGTCTTAGATAAATCCGGAGCATGCGACCGCCTCTACGGTATCGCCCATGATATCACAGAAAAGAAGGAAGTAGAGCGAAGAGTCAGTGAATTCTATTCGACGGTGTCGCACGAATTGCGCACCCCATTGACGTCAATTAGAGCGGCCCTAGGCTTAATCGAAGGGGGCATGACCGGCGAAATAAGTGACGAGACAATGGAATATGTCAGCATTGCCCGAGATAACAGTGATCGCTTGATTCGACTGATTAATGACATTCTAGATATTCGCCGCCTAGAAGCGAACAAACTAGAAATGAAAATAGAAAATATCATTCCTAGCGACTTAATCGAAACCACCATCGATTCTCTACGAGCTTTCGCCGAAGAGCGCGGAGTGGCCGTTTCATACGACTTAGAATCTCAAGGACGCGAAATTGTCGGAGATCGAGATCGCTTGATGCAAGTATTGACCAACCTAATGTCAAACGCTATCAAATATACACCGCGAGGCAAGTCTGTTCGTGTCAGCAGCACTAACAGCGGGCTCAACGTCAGAATCAATGTTGTAGACCAAGGGCCTGGTATTGCAGAAGAACATATGCAAGGACTATTTGGTATCTTCCAGCAATTGAGCTGTGTTGAAAACGAGTTCAACACTGGTTCAGGCCTTGGTCTAGCGATTTCCAAAGCTTTGGTGGAGAAGCTTGGGGGCAGCATCGGAGCCGAAAGCAAATTTGGCGACGGCGCTACTTTTTGGTTTGAGGTACCGGCACTGGAAACCCTTGGTGCCCCACAAAAACCGCAACCAAATCGAGAAGCAGAGCCGGCCTTAATTCTGTTAATGGAAGACAGCGACTCAATTGCTCTCATTCTCAATACGCTAATCACACGCAAAGGCTATAACTGTGTGCGCGCGGCCAACATCGCCGAAGCCCATACTCTGGCCGAAGCTCAGCGCCCGGACTTACTCTTTGCCGATATAAATTTACCGGACGGCAACGGCCTTGATTTCGTCAATTGGTTGCATGAGAAGTTCTCAGCAATAGCAATACCAGTAATTGTGCTCAGTGGCGCAGAAGCTAATATTGATCGCGTCCATCACCCTGAACTTGTTGATTGGGTAAAGAAGCCGTTTGAAACTGAAGAGATTCTGCGGCTAATGAAACTTCGGGCAAAAAAAGTACCCGGCTTAATAGCCCCAGCGCATCAAGCAAGCACCAGCACTTAAACCTGCACCCATCGCCGCAAACAAAACCAAGTCGCCTTTCTTCAAACGACCTTGATTTAAAGCTGTGCCAATTGCGAGGGGCAAAGTACCAGCAGTGGTATTGCCGTACTCATCAATATTTACTACGACCTTGTCCATTGACATACCAAGGCGATCAACGGCCGCTTTGATAATGCGCAAATTCGCCTGGTGGGGAATGAAAAGATCAATGTCGGCACCAGTCAGGCCGTTGCGAGCAAGCAACCGGGCACAAAGCTCAGGCATGCGCTTCGAAGCAAACTTGAAGACCACAGGCCCGTCTTGTTTAACAAAGTGCATTTTATCAGCAACCGTTTGTGCCGAAGCCGGCAATTGACTGCCGCCACCCGGCATGCAGAGATAGGCACCGCCAGAGCCATCAACTTCGTGCAAGAAATCAATAAAATATCCGGCTTCTCTTGAGGGCGACGGCTGAATCAATGCCGCACCACCACCATCACCAAAAATGATGCAGGTTTGACGATCACTGTAGTCGATGATCGATGACATCACATCCATACCAATGGCTAAGACATTTTTATGGGCACCGGTAGCAACGAATTGCACACCGACTTGCATGGCATAAAGGAAGCCTGAACAGGCAATAGATAGGTCAAAACCCCAGGCATTTTTAGCGCCGATCTTATCTTGCACCAGACAAGCTGTGGCCGGCAACAGCATGTCAGGAGTGACAGTGCCCACAATAATCAAGTCAACTTCACTAGCATCAACACCGGCAGCCGCTAGAGCCTTCTTGGATGCTTCAGCAGCCAAGTCAGAACAAGTTACTCCCTTATCAACTATGTGCCGCTGCTTAATCCCAGTACGCTCGACAATCCACTGATCGCTAGTATCTACCATCTTCTCGAGATCGGCATTAGTCAGGAGCTTCGTCGGAACTGCGGTTCCTACTGCGGCAATGCGGGCAAGATGAAGCTTGCCGCCTTCTTCTATGGCTGGTTTATTCAGGATTAACTCCAGATGTTGAACACAAGTCAAACGCTGGCACTATTCTAAAAGAATTTTTGAACGGATAAAGGCATTCTGGGTGAGATCAGATTCACCTATGAGCAATGCCGCTCCAATGGCCTTCTTATCTTTAATAATTGCTAAGTGCTTCTAGTCATGGTCAAGGCCATCATCTGTTGATATATCTTTGAGTCCATTATGGCCAAAAACTTGCGACCATCTTTGAGCTCACACATAGCACAGACTTGTTTACGATTACCACCCATGGCTAGACCGGCAATCAAGCCCAGCGGCCCAAATACTATATTGCCAACAACTGCCCAACCGAGGGTCTGGGCTAGATTCTTGGCAGACTCTTCTGTTTGAATCTGCATTGACTTGAGATCGGTGGCGAGGTTGACCTGGTCGAAACCACCCCAAAGCACACCCATCTTGAATTCCCAATCGCCGGCAGTGAGATCTCCGGCCAGTATCTTCACCTTGTTGTTCTCAAACAATTTGGTAACTCTTTCCATACTCAGCCTCGAATCACTAATACTAAGCTCAATATACCCGAACTTCGCGGGCAGTGAAATTACTTAATGCTCTCTTGAGCGTTCTTGACCTAGCAAGGCGAACTAGCTAGCATTGCCAAGTTCTAGGGTCAAGTTCTAGAGGCAAGTTCAGGTAACAGCTATGGGCCCAGACCATACTTTCAAGGATTGAAATTGAAAATTAAGAGTGTTCTCACTCAGTTGGTCGTTTTTTTGTTGCCGATACTGGCTGCCTTATACAACACGTTTGAGCTACCCGACTTTGCTCGCAGCATAATCTGGGACTCGGCGCACTATGTGCTCTCAGGCAATCTCTTGTCGACCTGGCTAACCGACATGAGCCATGGCCACTTTGTCAATCCTCACGACTGCGAGATGGGCTATTCGCTTCTCTTGGACGGCATGATCATGCCCAGCTTTGCCGCTTTGCTTGTCCAAGTGGGCAGCTTCTTTCAAGGCGGCAAAGATAGTGCTTACACCGCAGTACTGGTAGGCCAATGCCTGCTGTCCGGACTGAACTCACTATTGATATTTCGCATTAGTCGGCGACTCGGCTTTTCACGCACTCTGTCTTGCGCTGGTGGACTGACCTGGGGCCTCTATCCGGGCCAAGTGATTGGGGCTTCACGCTTCATGAGCGAACCTTTAGCGGCGACCATGTCGCTCATTTTTGTCTTACTACTTTCTTCGTTGCTACCACGAGCGAAATCGACTGAGCCCAGAGTTCTCACAGTCAAAGACTTACTTAAAGCTTTTGCCGCCGGCATATCATTAGTGTTACTTACCCACACCAAGGCAGTAATGGCACCAGTGGCCATGCTCATTCTCGCCCTGACTTTGTTGAACTTGCGTCCGAAACATAGGGCGGTGACACTAGTAGGTGTTTTTGCCACCGGGGCCTTCATCGTAATCACACCCTGGCTGATGTTCACCCAAGCTACTATGCACCACCGGACACTATTGCCAGAAAGAATGCCAGGCTTCAATACTGCTATTGGTCTTGATCGCGACGTCGACGGTTGGGCACCATTTCCTAAAACCGAATACGTTAATTTGGTCGAACACGACAACCCCAAAATCACTATTGCTAATGCTTTTAGGAATAATCCACTTGAACTCAGCGCTCTCTTTGCCAGAAAAATAGAGCGACTCTTTCGCAACGGCTGGAACGACTTCTATTACAACAGTCTCGGCCTGGCAAAACCAGCTCAAATACTAATTCACCAACTATTACTATTAGGTGGCGGCCTAGGCGTTGTCTATCTCTTAGTAATGGAGAGAATTTTACGCTCAAACATAAGACAGTTGAGCGGCAATGACCTGATCAAAATTTCGGCACTACTTATGGTGGCATCCAGCTTGGTCTTTGTCATCTTTGAAGCACAAAGCCGCTATGCCTTCCCAGCCATGGCCTGGGTGATGGTGTTGACTATTATCGGCCTAGACCATCTCGAGCATACCTGGCATTCACGCGCCCTTGGCGCCAGCGGCGTACTGGCAATGCTATTTGTCGTCATCAATCGCATTGAATTGGCTCCCCTTCTGGTTAAGCCATTGGGCAGCATAGAAGCAGCTACTATCTGCGTCAACCTAGCCCTCGCCCTGAGCTTTGCCGTTTGGTTGACAGCCTGCTGTCGAGCAGCCGAAGCGAAAAGAGTTGGTGGCAAACTTTTGCCGGGTGGATACTTCTCATATACCATTCTCGCTGTCGCCTTCTTGGTTAGTTTTGCTTTCTTGCATTTGAAAGAGCAATACGCCTTACCATTAGAGTGGTATTGCCAGCTAGGGCCCGGTCAAACCATTGAACGACGTTTTAAAATTCCCCAGCTATTGGCCAAGAATTTCCCAAAACACACACACCAAAACAACGAAACTTGGGCCGCTGTGCTGGTTGACGGCAACCCAGAAATTGCCAACAGCACAATCAAAGTCAACGGCCTAAAGCTTGATAGCAAACCAGAGCTGCTCATTACCGCAGTAGACCAAGAAGTAAAGGAGCCTTCTGAATCAGCCATCGTCTACGAAGCGGCCAGAGCGGCCTCCGTGCCCTTGAGCAAGCTGCGCCAGTGGCGTTTTGTCCGAGTGCCACTCTCAGCGGTTCGTTTTGATGGGGATGGCCTAAATACTCTAAGCCTGACCACGGACGAGAAAGCGGAAGGAACACTGGTGTTTGGTCAATATCGACTCAAAACCCAAGAAAAGCAGCAAATGACTCCAGCCCTGTGGGGTTTCTCTTTAGGCAAATGGAGCAACGACGGTGATATGCGGGTGACCGACAAAACCATCCTTCGAGTAGCACAACAGTCACAGTGCAAACCACCAGAGAAAAAAACAGATTCTAGTACAACAGTAGCTGGCACACAGCAGTTCAAAGACAATCAAGATCTCTCACCAGCGGCCGGTGATCAATGTGGTGAGTACAGGCTCTATCTTGTGCTCGGCTGCAAGCCAACTACTTCTTCTTCTTCTTCTTCTGGCCAAACAAAAATTAACTCGGACCTCAAACCAGAGTTAAATATGCAATTCAAAAAGAGCCTAAAAATTATTCTCTAATCTACTGAAATCTCTTTAGATTGGCTCGGACCTATTTAGTTTTATCGAGGAAAAGCTCTACATACTTAGAGAGATAAGGTAACTTATCGGATTTGCCACTGTAGGTGTCGTAAGCCAGCTTTACACCAACGATCATGTAAACCAGCGCCAATAGACCGCCTAATAGACCTAAGGGAATGGCCAGAAAGGCACCAATGATAGGAATAATGCCAAGAAAGCCAGCAAGGACATTATTGACGACAAAAACAGCAAGCATGGCTCCAGTAAAGACCAGGCCCTGAACGGCATGATAGCGGTTGAAAGATGGACTCTCTGAAGGCGAATTGAGCAATACATATCCAGCCACAAGAGCCAATGGTCCTAACGGAAGATATGCTAGAGCACTGGCAATATTAGTATCGATAGGGGTGCCAAAGACCGTGGTTTTTCCAGGGTTGAGAATAGGAATATCATGGTTATCGCTATCCCCATCTTGGGTCAGTTTTGGTAAGCTCATATTTAACTAATCCTCTAAAGGGTTTAATATTTGGGTCTTTGGTCTATGACTATCTCATGGGTTCCCTACGTTATTAAGGGAGTCATCCTGTTGGAGTTATCTTACCCCTGTGGGAGCCTTCGCGGAGGAGAATTTGTCGAATAGCTCTCTAGTCGGTGCAATACTGGCTGACCGATACGAAATTGTCTGCGAAGTTGGCCGCGGCGCCCTAGGCGTAGTCTATATGGCCAGACACTTAGTCATGGAAAAAACCGTTGCCGTAAAGGTTTTGTTTGGCGAAGTACAGAAAGACGAGACCAATTTTCATCGGTTTCAAAGAGAAGCGCAAGCCGCTAGCTCAATGAGTCATCCAAATATTGTGGTGGTTTATGATTTTGGCATCTCGCAAAATCAGACACCGTTTCTGGTCATGGACTTTGTCGAAGGAACCAATCTCAAAGACATTCTCCAGCGCCACGGCAAGCTACCAATAGCACGAGCAGTCGCGATCTTCTTACAAATGGCTTCAGCCCTAGAGCACGCTCATTCAAAGGGAATTCTGCACCGCGATATCAAACCAGAAAATGTGGTCTTGATGCACACAGCCTGGAATCCAGAGTTCGTCAAACTGGTAGATTTTGGTATTGCTAAGTATGTCAATGAACCGTCCAGAAACTCAAAGAAACTGACCATGGATGGTGAGGTATTAGGCACACCAGCTTATATGAGCCCAGAGCAGATATTAGGCAACAAACTAGATGCCCGCTCTGACATTTACTGTCTTGGGGTCTTGATGTACCACACGATTTCAGGCAAGCTGCCGATTTTGGGCACCAACTCTGCTGAAACAATGAGCATGCACGTTACCGACGCACCAAAAGATTTGGCCGAAGTTTGCACCGGAGTGAAGGTCCCGCATAGACTGAGTCGCACAATCATGAAAACATTGAAAAAGCATCCGCAAGATCGACATCAAACTATGCGCGAGCTTTTAATTGAACTAGAAAATTATAGCGACTAAGAGAAGAAAGAAGCAGTCACCATGCGCACCCGTAAAATTCTAATCAGCCTTTCAGTGCTATGCATTATTGCCATTCCCTTTGTGACAAAGACCAATGACAGCAAAGGCGCAGGCAGTGTGCGCGTCTTGCGTGACATCTCTTACATCAGCGATAAAACACAACCGGCAGCAGACAATCAAATTCTCGATTTGTATGTGCCGACCAAGCCTTACCCATTGATTCCGCTAGTAGTATTCATTCACGGTGGCGCCTGGCTTCAAGGCGATAAAAGCGAAGGCGACGACATTGGCTTACTACTTGCCCAAAACGGCTTTGCCGTAGCCAGCCTTAACTACCGCTTTACAGACAAAGCCCAATACCCAGCCCAACTAGAAGACTGCCAAAGAGCAATTGCCTATCTGCGTTCAAAGGCTCCTGAATATGGCTTCAGCCCAGATCACATTGGTGTCTGGGGAGTCTCAGCCGGGGGCCATTTAGCCGCACTGCTAGGAACCCTAAGTGGAGATAGCAAAGATATTGGAAATAGTGGAGATAGCGGCAGCCTTCAATCTGATTTAGAAAAAGCCAGCCGAGTTCAAGCCGTTTGCGATTGGTGCGGTATAACCAACCTAGCTTCAGTCAAAGAACAGGCCGGCTCAAGGACAAAAATTGACTATGATACAGCTGACGGTCCAATAGCCAGACTATTGGGGGGACTAGCTGCAGAAAAGCAAGAACTAGCGGCCGCAGCCAGTCCTGTCAACCATGTCAGCAAAGATGATCCGCCCTTCCTGATTGTGCATGGCGACATCGACGACCTTGTACCCTTCGCTCAAAGCAAAGAGCTATCTGAAAAATTACTAAAGGCTGGTGTGCCAACTAAACTCGTTGTCGTGCCCGGTGCCAGCCACCAGCTTGGCTCCGAGCAAGAAGTAAAACGAGTAGTAGAGTTTTTCAAGCAAACACTAATCGAAGGCAAACGCGATTTTCAAGTTGATGGGTAAAGTAGGAAGCCTAATCCCACCAAAATTTGACACGACCGGTACGGCGCAATAGGTACGCAAATTCACGCACGCGACTGGCGTTAGCGTCGTATCCATCGGCATGTAAAACATCTAGATCTGGACAGAATAACAGCATTTCAGAGCAGAGCAGGCGAATATCTGGAGGGAGTTTTTTAAAGACAACACTTACGCTATCGTGGTCGGCATCTTCTATTTCCAAACCATAGCCTTCATCCCAGTTCTTAAGCTGCGCTAGAATGGCATCAGTCCCCAGGCCGCTGTTGGGAGCAGCAGTACCACTTTCGATTAGAGGCTGGAACTTATCAGCTTTCTTGGCTTTCGATGGTTTGCTTTTCCCCAGAAAACCAACAACAAGACCACCCGAAACTCGATGGAGCGCGTTTCGACAGACATCATATTTATCAACGCCCATCTTGACTATGGTCTCGTTACCCTGAAAGAGCCTCGTGCTGTTATCCTCAGAACCAATTGCGTATGAATGGGCTGGCAGTGAATTAATGCCCATACCAGGCAAATCGGGGCGCGATGCCACAAAATCAAGCGCCTCTTCTCTTGTATCAAAGTCTTGGTTGAAATGATATTCAAGCAGCTCGACCAGCCTGTATCCATCAGCTGAAAAACTTTTGCGCCATTCGCTGCTGTTTACTTTCCAAGTAAAACGCTCCACGGTGAAGACTATACCTGTATCGCTGCCACCTGATTTCTTAGGCTTAGGCTCTGGCTTGCCAGCAAAATATGCCTTCATCTGCTCAAGGCGCTCTTCAACACTTAAACCTTTTTCTTGCCAGAAGCTCGGTATAGAAACCCGCCCGCCTCTAGCTTCTTTCTGTATGCGCTCACTTTCGGCTTCTATGTAGTTTGCATACGATGCCGCTGCCAGCCAAAACTCTTTATTTCGCGACTCTGCCTCGAGGTGTTGTTGTTCAGCTTGATCAGGCGGTCCCTCCAATTTGTTTAGCCAGCCCGAGATTAACTCAGCAGCACTGGGGCTGCGTTGCAAAATATTCTGCAAAATTTCAATTTGCTGTTTCTTAGCTTTAGCACTAAATCGGCCATGAGTATCTTGCCTATAATCTTTACCAGGCTGCACAGTATCTTCTGGTTTAAACTCTCGCAGCGGTGCACTGACAAACATTTTCAGCCGCGCTACAATGTTCGCATCAAAATCTAACTTGTCTACAAGTGCAAATTCATCCTCGGTCAAACTCATAAAATTCTATTGCTTTGATTGATGGTAGAGCTAAACACAAACAGGTTTATATTAACACCCTGACTCTAAATCTGAGATTACAGTGACAACAGCAACTCCAAGCGGTAATGGCCTGCCTTTAGTAAAGGGCACCAACAGCATGCCTGGATGGTACTACGAATGTACAGAAGATTTTCGCTTGCCCTTTCCGGTAGAGTACGAGCTCGCCTACATTGATAGAACTGGACGCCTCGTTATTGAAGGCCCATTCAAAAAAGCGTCTTGCTTCAAGCACTGTCGAGCAGTAGTGCACTTGTATAGCCAAATAATTAACGACGAGAAATGGTATTGCGAACCTATGCCATACGTTGCAACGGCCACAATAATTATTGATGAAAGTGGCGCAAAAGTTGGCGATGAGACCTTTGATTCGATTGCACCATTTATTGATGAAATCACAATAGCCATTCGCAGAGGACAGTCTTTCATAATTGACCTGAACGGAAATATAGTAAAGGAGCTGGGCAAGCTAGACGCCAAAAGCGTTTCTAATAATTTGATACTGGCGAATGACAAGCAATATGCCGAGCGCGACTGCTATGACCTTGAAGGCAATCTAAAATATTCTGCCGATTTCGATCAAATTCGACCCTTTTACAACGGTTTGGCACTAGCAAAGTCTTACAGGTCCAGAAGCAAAGGTACTGCGAAAAATTCTTTCTCAGACTCTACTGCAGATCATGCAGCTGGCTATTTCAATTACATAGATCAAGACGGCAAGCCAGCCATACTGCGCGACTATACCAATGGCCGCGATTTTCATGACGGCTATGCCGCAGTTAAACAAGGGGAAAAGTGGGGACTAATAGATCAAGCAGGACAAGTCACAGTGCCCTTTGACTATCAGTACGTCGGTGACTACGACTCTACTAGTGGACTGATACCAGTGCGCAAGGGCGAATTTTATGGCTTTATCAATCTCAAAAACGAACTTGTACTTCCGCACATATACGCCGCGGCAAAAGGCTTCAGCGAAGGCCTCGCGCCATTCACTGAAGATGGACTACACTGGGGCTTCATTAATCAACAGGGTGAAGTCGTAATTGCACCAACTTATCAACAAGCTATGTCATTTAGCGGCGGCTTAGCCCTTGTTTACTGCAATAAAACCGAAGATGGTCACGCCTTACCGCGATCGCAATCCAATCCGATGCACTTAGTGCGAGAGGCAATCCAAGCAAGAGGCGCAGCTAATCTAGAACGGACTGAACAGTTACTAAAGGAAGTGTTGGCCACGGCACCTAACAGTGAAGCTGCCAAACGAGCAGAAGCTTTCATGCGCTCAGAAATGCCGAAGGCCACCGTGCCGCCAGGGGCTTTGACACTATATCTCAAAGCACTAACAGCAGCAAACAATGGCCAACTAGAAGAAGCGAAGCAGCTATACCTGGAATGCATTGAACTGGCACCAGAATTTGAGCTTGGTTATGGCGGTATTACATTTATTTATATCCGCCAAAACAACCTCACCGAAGCCGAACGCCTATGCCATCACCTTCTTAGCTTCAACCCGAATTATGGACGGGCCTACGAGCGGCTAATAGAGATCAACCGCATGAGGAATGACCACAAACGCGCCGACGAACTGGCAAGCCAGTTGCGCAAAATAAATCCATATTACGGCAGTCAATAGAAACTACTGCAAACCTTTCGTAAAGCGAATCACTTGCTGTTGATTATCAATTGTGTAATTCCAGTCACCAACAAAGTCTTGGCCTAGAAGCGGCTTAGCAGTATTGGCCTGATCGCTTATACCTATGGCAAAATTATGCCTTTCTATTGGCCCCAATTTGATACCGCTAACGATACCAACCTGGGCCATCGTCTGACCACTAAGGCCAGAAATAGAAAACGCGGGTCGACGAGTATCGATGCTGATGCCGGCTTGACTTGCTTCACTCTTTGAGAACAAGCAAAAGACAGCGCCAGTATCGAATACCATTGGTACATTCTTGCCATTAATCAATGCCGACACAATCAGCGAATTGCCTTCCTTAACGAACGGCACATTAAAAATATAGTGACCAGCAGAATCAACAGTGAGAGCCGGAGCGGCTTTCTTCACGACAGCGGTAGAACCAATACAGTGCTGACGAAAAGAAATAGTCTTGCTAGCCGAATCGATACTGTATTCGAAATCGCGGTAGAAATCTTGACCAAGCAAGGGAAAATCCATGGGCACACTGCTAACCAAGACAGGGAAATTGCGCCTTTCTATGCGACCAACTTTCAAATCAACATTAAGATGCCAAACTGGAATGGGTTTACTCTGGCCGATACCAGCACCATAACCGCTCGGTGAGCCAGTTGGCATAGGCATGCCCAATTGCTTAAGCTGCACTGGCGTCAATAAGCAACGCTCAGCACCTGTGTCAAAATCGAACTTAACAGGGCGGTTATTGACCAGACCATCAACCTCAATTGAATTGCCCCGGCGCTCATATTTAACCCAAGTTTCCCTAGGCAATGCGGCCGACTCCGCCTGCTTTGCCACCGACAGCTGACGCAAAATAGAGGTAGCCTGCTGAGCTGCAGCAGTGCCGGGAAAATTATCCACGACAAATTTGTACTGTTCTTTAGCTTTATCAAGGTGGCCCAAGTGATGCAGCGTCACAGCTAAATAGTAGGCGGCGTCAGCGTTATCAGGCTGCATTTGAACAGCCTTGGCAAAGCTTTCAAAAGCTTGCAAATACTCTTGCTTCTTAAATAGAGCCGTTCCCTGCGTATAGAACTCACTTTCTTCTAGAGCCCAGGCAGCACCGCCTGAAAAGCAAAGAGAGACTAAACAGCAAAGAGAGACTAAACAACTAGTTAGCAACCGCCAGCGCATCTTCATCCTCAGCTGCAATTTATGTATCTTAGTCTATTTTGAGCAGTACTTTTCAAGAAAAGCAGGAGCGAATTAACGCTGGCGGCCTAAATAACAGGACTAACTAGTCGGGCATGATATTCTCTCGGGAGAATCACAGGTACAGTAACAAGTAAGAAGTGATAAGTGAGAAGTGATAAATGAGCAGTCGCAATCGCCATCAGCTTCAAGCCGCTCTCTTTAGCGTCTTCCTTTCAGGCCTGCTAGCACTTCCGGCAGCAGCGGCGCACTACAAAACCGCCGACCTGGTCAAAGCCATTGAACTAGTGAGCGAAAAGCTCAGCAGCAATCCCAATGACATCAGAAGATTGTTTCAACGGGCATCCCTGCAGTATGCCTTGCGAAACGACGCTGCCGCTTTGGTCGACCTCAACCACATCATCGAACTAGATCAAGACTATGCGCCTGCTTACTTTCTCCGTTCCAATGCGAACCTTTCGCTGAAGCAATACCAGGCGGCACTAGCAGACATAGAAAAATCAATAGCGAAGAGCAAAGACAATACCATCGAAAAGCTCTTCCAGCGGGCCAATTGCCACTACATGCTCAACCAAGACAGCGAAGCAATTAATGACCTTGATCAAGTTTTAAAATTTGCCACAATCACCCCCGAGCAAAAGCTGATGTCATACGCTAATCGGGCAGAAATCAAGTTTCGCCGGGGGCAATTCAATGAATGTCTCGCCGACTGCGGCAAAGCCATCGCCATTGACCCCAGAGGCTGCGGCGGCTCAGCCTACCACTGGCGCGCCGAATCGGCCAAAGCTTTAAAAAATATGGCTTTGGCAGCTCCAGCTACAGCCAAAGCCAAGCAATTGGGTTTTGTTGACGTTGGTCGTGCCGTAGTGTCCAACCGCGATTTGGTCTACGCCAACATGTTTGACCCAGCACAAAAATTCTTCCATCACCGCATTGACACCAAACACTTTGCTTTTTTCTATAAAACTGATTTCAAAAGTGACTACAAAACTGATGGCAATCGAAATGAAGAATGGGTAAAGCTGGTGGCAGTATTTGCCGAAACTTTTCTCACTCGCATCAATGCCGATCTACTAAAACTTGACTGGCCTGGACCAGTCAATGTTTATATAATGCCCGACAAGGCTTCACAGCAGAAGTTTCTGCAAGAACAACTGGACTATCCAGAACCTTGCACTGGCACTATTGTGCCCAAGCGCAATGCTTTGGTCTTTTATACAGATAGTGGCTTAGGCACTGTCGGTCATGTAATCTTTGCTCAAATCGCTCACAACCAACTGCACAATGACGATTCATTTTCGGGGCTAATTGCCTTTTTTGAGAAAGTGTTTGGCTACAAAGACAAAAGCATTTCAGCACTATATTGGGGCTATCACACCCCCTGGAGACTTAAACAAGCAGCCCCATCGCTACCTAATCTTACGCTTTCAAGCTTGATCAAACTCTCACAAGAAAATAAAGACGACACTCAATGCGAAGAGCGGCTGCTCTCTCTCTTCATTTTCAAAAAGGAAAAACTGAAGCGCTATGTGAACTTGGTAGCGGCTAACGATCGGCGAGGCTACGGAACATTTTTAGAAGCAACCTTTGATAAACCAATTGCTAAAATTGAGCCTGAATGGCATCAATACTTATTAGACGTCAAGAAGAACCTAGCCAAGCTAGAACAGATTCCCGTCAGCGAATTTTCCTTTTCTAAAGCCGCCTTTGATAAATTTGTAAGCGAACATAGAGACACTTTCAAAGATTTGGCTCTACATTCCAGCTCCCGAAAAGCTAGCAGTCAGGCAGATGATTACTCAGAGGTAGCTAAAGACGTTTTAGGTAGACCCCTAAGCGAAAATGAAAATGTCCCCGGTGTCATTCCCAAAGGCTGGATTCGCGCGGGCTCAAACCCTACGCAATACGAGATGGGTGCAGATAAAAGCACAACTCACAATAGCACCGCATCTGGTTACATCAAATCGATAGATCCCAATTTCAAGGGCAGCGGCACGCTAATGCAAGGATTTTCAGCCGAGAAATTCGTAGGGAAGAAAATCAAACTGACTTGTTACACCAAATCTAAAGATGTTAAAGACTGGGCCGGTGTATGGATGCGCGTCGACGGTAATGCTAGCAATACCACAAACAACAGTAGTGACCATCTTTCATTCGACAACATGCACGACCGGCCAATAAAGGGTACAACTGACTGGACAGAACGCAGCATTACCCTGGATGTCCCCCAAGGTAGCTCTTCTATCAACTTTGGCATCCTGCTGGTTGGCGGCGGGCAAGTATGGGTTGATGACTTTGCTTTTACAGCCGTTGGCGAGAGCGATTTACCTTCAGCAAAACGGGCATCTTATATTAACGATGAACCGCTTAATCTAAATTTCGACGAAGCAGGAAAACAATAAAAATCTGTGCCTTATCAAATAATAGACAACGTAGCCTATGGCAGCGCAAAACTCCAAATCAAAGAAGTTTTTGAAAAACTACCGGAGTTTTTCCATGGCATGGAAGTAGTAATTAGCTACGCCGACAGCACTTCCAGCGTAAGCCCTAGCCAGGAAGGCTATTTCGAGAATCGCTTAGGGAGGGTTCTCGGCTCCGGCTTCGTTCTCAACCAGCAAGATATCGGTTATGTCCTACAAGTCTTAGATGGCTTCGACGAGATTTTCTTGATACCGGTTGGCTCACTGCAAGATTTTCCTAAAGTAGAAAAATTCTGCACACCTCCATATTTCGCAGAAGAAATACCGCCACTTTTCATTGAAACATTTAAAGCAGTTGGTGCTGTAGCCTACCTCGGTGATGGTATCGGACTCAACTACGCCTGCCATCCCAAGTTTGCCGAAATAATAGAAGCCATGCCCGATCTTGAAACCTATCACCAAAGAGTTTTACCTTACAAACTAGACCGCTCCGGTCCATTTGATCCACAAATAATTGGCCCCATCGATATCAACAAAAGGTCTATTAGTCTATGAGCGAACAAAGAAATCTCATTACTTTCGAATCAAAAGAGTTCAATACCACCGAGCCGCAAGAGCACTTTATTAATGACTGCTGCTATGGTGACGACTTCTGTAAATGGCTAATTGAAGAGCTGACAAAAAAAGGTGTCGAATGCGACAAAGAGCCGGGGCAAGAAGACTTCGGCTGGTATTTTAACTTTGCAGTAAACAAAGTAACATACTGCCTGGTTTGTGGTTTTCGCCTAAACGAAGAGCAAGAAAAAACTTCAGCAGAAGAGCAAAATGAGAAGAGTGAAAAAGACGAGAACGACGAAACTGTCGAACATAGCGATAAGAGTCACGGCGATTGGATTATCTGGATAGAACGTTCCGCCGGCTTCATGTCCAGCCTCTTTGGTGGCCGAAACAAAGGTTTAGACGAAGCTGTGCCGCGCCTAATTCACAGCACCCTAGCGGCACACCCAGCTATTACAAATATTCGCTGGCACAAGAAAAAGGACTTTGATAGCGGCCGTGAAGACCTGGCAGTACCTAGCCCTGAATCAATTGGTTAAAGCAATGCATAAACTGTATCGTCAGAGCATCTTCCTCCTCTCCACCTTAGCAATGCTTCCCAGTCTAACAATTGGCGCTTTAGCTCAAAAGCCAGTCCACGAAACCCCTAGCAGTAAAACAAAGAAGAGTCTTGGGCAAATCAAGCATGCCGTGCTAGCACAAAATCACACAGCGATTCCCGGTTGGCACGAAATCAAAACCTTAGAAAGTCTGACCCCGCATCAAAAGACGAGCCTGCTGACTCTCTACCGTCCCTACAAGCAAAAGCTCCGTTCACTCAAAGAAGAACTGCAACTTGCACTCAAAGAAGAGCATGCTGGCACCAGAAGCAGTGCTATACCGAACAAGGACAATAAAAATCCTAACATTACTGTCGGCGAAGCAATACTATTGGGCTCACTTGAACCGGAAGAAGCTAGCAACGATAACGCGACTCGCGCGACGAGAGAGCAGGCCAGTAATGCCGAAGTCAAAAGGCTTTTCGAGCGCATGATCGCGACAAAGAAAGATGCCTGGAACCATTTGCAGCCACTGTTAACCCGTGCCCAAATCAAAGAAGTAACTGCCTCTGCCACAGCCAGAATGAGATCTAGGTCGGCGAGAAAGCCTCAACCTGACAGCAAAACAGAACAAGAATCAATCGACTAAATCAACCCCGTGTCGCTTCTTAAGCTTAAGACAAGAATGTCTTAAAGCGTTCTTAACCAGGCCTATTTGATAATCAAACTAACAAATAGAAGAGAGAAAAGAAAATGAGAAGGACAAAAAACAAAAATGAATTCAATAGTTCCTGATACGTGGAAAATACCGCCCCAACTGGCCGCGCGCTTTGGCGACAATGCTGGCAGACAAAGGGCAATGAATGCCGAAGGGCATTTACTTTTAGTGCTGCACGATCCACCTAACCCAAATGAACAAGGGCGCCAGACCAAATTGTTGTGGCGGGCTCCAGACGGCGCTTGGGCTTGCAATACCGATGGCAGCGTCAGCGACCTTCTAAAAAAGCACGTAGCCAGCTTTGCCGAACGAGCCGAAGACTTAGAGAGCAAGATGCAAGAAGCCAGTTGCGCCGACGACTACTTCTACTTACTGCAGGCAATTGCCCCGCTGCACCGCAGCAGTCGCAACCTGCACGCAACGCTGCAGCAAGCTCGCGACATGATGAGCGAAGACCGCGCCATCATCGTCGCCCGCGACTCAGCTGGAGACATCGAGCGCACCTTTGAGCTCTTGCACTTAGACGCCAAGAACGGCCTCGACTACACTGTGGCAAGAAAGAGTGAATTGCAATCACAGCAGACCTATGAGATGGCTCTAAGCGCTCATCGCCTCAATGTGTTGGCAGCAATATTCTTTCCCATCACAGCCCTTAGCTCAATCTTTGCCATGAATCCCGCCCTGGCCCCAGAGTTACTGCTCCATACTCCGATCTTTTGGACTGTGATAGGAGCTGGGTCGCTATGCGGCCTGCTACTCAGTCGCAGTATTGTGCAAAAGCCAGTAGATAAAAGCGAGTCGATGAAAGCCATCACTAAAAGCAAATCAAAATATGGCGCCAGATCTATAAACCAAACGAACCAAACAAACAAAACAAACAAACGAGCCAGCCACGATATGGCAAACAAATCAAAAAAGACGCGAAACCAGCCTAAGGCAAGCGTTTTAGACTAACCGTAAAGCGACTGCCCTTACCCACTTCGCTTTCCACCTGGATCTCGCCCTTGTGCCTATCAATAATTGCTTTAACGATAGCCAGACCCAAACCAAAGCCGCCAATGTCGCGAGAGCGCGATTTATCAACACGGTAAAAGCGCTGAAAAATATGGGGCATGCTTTCGTCTGGTATACCAATGCCGTTGTCTTCAATCGATATTCTTAGCCAATCTCCGTCAATTTTATATTTAACATTAACGACACCATCTTCATCAGTATAGCGAATGGCGTTGGCCACTAAGTTGAGTAGAAGCCGCTCTAATGACTCACTGTTTCCCAGCAAAGTAACGTCGGGTAAAAGCTCACAACAGAGCTTAATACGTCTAGCCCGAGCCAACTGCTCACATTCAGCGAGTACAGGTGAGGCAATACTATCAAGGCGAATATGGTCAATTGGTGCGGGATAATCTGGTGATTCCATGCGCGAGAGGACAACCAAGCTCTGGCCTAAAGACTTCATGCGCCCACTAGCGCGGTTGATAATTGCTAGTACATTTGAACCTAGTTGACTATCTTCAAAGGTTGCTTCTAAAGTCTGCACAGAAGCTTCGATCACACTAATTGGTGTATTAATCTCGTGAGCGGCATCAGCCACAAACTGGCGTAAAAGCTCCATGGTCTCTTCAACCGGTTTAACAGCATTACCAGCAAACCAAGAGCCGCAAACAGCTACTGCCAAGGCCAAGAACGGTGAGAGCGAGATCATGGTCAATACAATTTGTTTGAGAGCGTCATCACGCTGCCGTGCTGAAACCTGTACTTGCAAGTAGCCACTAAGCTTAGTGCCGTCTGGAATTTCAATGAAGAATGAACGCAAATTGACATCGTCTAAAGAAGAGGTATTTTGACCATCTACGCGGACAAAGCCAGAACTAAGCTGGCGATGACCAATAGGCCCAAACTCTTCTAGCAAATGCCTATTCGTATCAAAAACCTGAATACTGAACGGTACCTCTTCACGCCGCGATTGCGCCCGCAGGCCCCAGCGCTTGAGCGAAGGGCCGCCTGCAGTCATATCGACTGCAGGCAATACTTCAGCGGCAAGGCCCTGTAGTTGATTGTCGATAGATCTATCGAGCTGAGCGGCGAACATAAAAATCGCCACTGCCCCACCGAGAAAATAGAGCAAGACAAAGAGTAAAACAAACTCTATTGTCAGCTGGCGACGCAAGTCATGTTTCACTTATGCTTCACCGAGTTTATAGCCGACACCATATACAGTGGCGATGATAGAGGGCGTGCCAGCAGTATCAAGTTTCTTTCTTACTCTCGTGATATGCCCGCGCACTGTATCAAGAAGCGCTTCAGTATCAGATTCCCAGACACTAGACAAAATATCCTCGGCTGAAAATACCTGATGCGGGTGACGCAAAAAGAACTCAAACAGACGAAACTCTTTAGGAAGAAGGTGCACTTCATGGCCGCCTTTGAGCACCCTAAATTCGTTGACATCGATTTCAAGGTCGCGAAAACGCATAATATCTTGAGCCTGACCGTGGTTGCGGCGCAGAACTGCACGCACACGGGCTGCTAACTCTTTTAGTTGAAAAGGTTTAGTCATGTAGTCATCGGCACCTGAATCAAGACCGGTTTCTTTGTCATCCACATGGCCTTTAGCAGTGACCATGATGATGCCAGCAGAACCGCCTGATTTACGATAGCGCTTGCAAATTTCCATGCCATTAACCGAAGGCAACATGATGTCGAGAATAACAACATCGTAGTTGTTGGTTTCCATGCGAATGAGGGCCTCTAAACCATCGTCGGCAATCTCGACTAAGTGATGGTCTTTGACAAGCCAGTTCTTTACAAGCTCGGCCAAATCGGCTTCATCTTCAACTATTAGAATTTTTGCCATAACTGCAATGATACACCGATTGGCGTCCCAGTTGCTCTCTCAATGCGCGGCAAGATGTTTACGCGAAGCAGTCGGGTGCTTAGTGACACTCTGATGTAGCTCAAGGCCTCTGTATTCAACAGAGCCACCGCTGTTTGCTTGGTCTCGGGCAAAATCGTGCAAGTGTTCCATGACAGTGTGATCAATAAATGTAGCACTGCCAAGATCAAGCACAACTTTTTTGTTAGGGGGAATTTTAGCCAGATACTTTCTCAAAGAAAGATAATTTGAAAAAATTGCCGCCTCATTGATTTTCAAAACTACAGTATCTGCACCTTGCTCAATAAGCTCAGCATGGGCTTTGAACAGCTGGTTGATGTGCACTCCGCGCAATATATGCAGCAAGAATTTGACAGCCACACCCGCAGCTACGCCAATGAGCAAATCAGTGGCCAGAGTGACCACAATCGTGGTGACAAAGAGCAGACTTTGCTCCCAACCAATGGCATGAGTGTCTCTGAAAACTTTTGGTGCAGCGAGGCGATAGCCGGTAAAGACAAGCAAAGCAGCCAATGATGACAGGGGAATGGAATTGATCATCGTAGCTGCTAACAGAACAAACGTAAGGATGAAAAAGCCATGGAAGAAATTAGACCACCGGGTCTTAGCACCATTAGCAATATTGGCAGTACTGCGAACAATTTCAGCAATCACTGGCAAGCCACCAATCATGCCAGAAATGGCACTACCAAGACCGATAGCAGAAAGGTCTTTGCTGAGATTTGCATGTCTTTTATAGGGGTCTAGTTTGTCTACGGCAGAACAACTGAGAACTGTCTCGATACCTTGAACAAGAGTAATCGAGAGTACTGAAAGCCAAAATCCGTTCATCGTAATGGCTTTAAAATCAGGAGCAGTAAAGGCTGTGGCCATATTAGTCGGCACCTGCACTAGACACTTCAAGGGATTAATATCAAAACTTTGTCCAGCAAAGGCATAAGAATGCTTAGTGGTAATGTGGAAGACGAATCCCAGACCACAGGCGGCCAGCACAACAATTATAGGTGCCGGAATCTTGCGCAAGATACCGCCTTTAACAAAGGTCAAACCAATTAAAATAAGCATACTCATGATGCCAATTGCAGCAATTTCTGGATTAGCATGGGCAATAGTGAAAGGCAGTTCGAGGAAGAGTTCGATGGGTTCCTTTGAAGGCGGGACAACACCCAACATCACAGGAAACTGCTTGAGCATGATAACAATGCCAATTGAGGCCAACATTCCGTGCACGACTGAAGAAGGGAAAAACTTGCCTATTTCACCAGCCTTCAAAAGACCCATTATAAAGAGCAGCACACCAGAAATAACAATAGCAGCCAAAGTAGCGTGGTAGCCCTGGCTACCACCACCCAAACGGTCTACTGAAATCAAAATTACAACAATCAAACCAGCAGCAGGTCCGTTAATTGTGACGTAAGAACCACTAATTTGCGAGACCAACAAGCCACCGACCATTGCCCCTATGATGCCCGACATAGGCGGCATACCTGAAGCCATGGCAATACCAAGCGAAAGCGGCAAAGCTATAAGGAAGAGAATGAAGCCCGAGACAATATCAGTTTTCCAATTTTGCTTGAGCCCAGCAAGACGATCGGCTGGCAAAATTGTAATGCTCTGTTCAGACATCATGGTCTCCAGTATCTTTTGCACAGGGCCACAGCATTAAGCTCACGGCCTTTGTTAGAACGTTAACAGGCAAAAGTGATGAAGATGTGATCAATTTGCTAGCTCCAAAAAGCAGTTACATTTGTACATTCATTTTTGTGCGACCATCACACTTCGATCACATTCTGCTGTTAGCGTATGAGAGGTAACCCGCAGAAACTAATGATTAACGACCCCACGACATTATCGGCCGCCAACCTGTTCACGAGTGCTAGCGCTGTATGGCTTGCAGGGCTTGCCATAACAGCTGTGGGCGGCGAACGAGTCAGAAGCAATTTCTTAGCATTTTTAATGCTGGCCGGAGCGCTACTGACCCTCGGCGGCGCGGCAATATCTTGGAATCAATCTATTGAATACAACCAACTACAATTTATTTCTTTTGGTTTGGCACCAGCAGACTCTTTAGTCGATTCGCTCAGCGTTCCTTTCCTCGGCCTGCTTGGTCTGCTTGCCTCAGCGGCAGCAATGGCCAGCCCCTGTCATGTTGATGCACTGAGCCAAGGCAAAAAAGGGTATTACTGGAAGCTGACATTTATCTTCTTAATCGGTTTACAACAAGTCTTACTCGCCTCTAACGGCATAGCATTTTTAGTATTTTGGGAAATAATGTCACTGTCCTCAGCTGGCTTGGTAGCCGCTGATCATATTCGCCACAGGGCCCAGCGAGCAGCATTCGCCTATCTAACGGCCACAAGAATTTCCACAGCCTTTATCACCGCAGCCTTTCTCTGGATGCACCAGAATACAGGTAGTTGGTCATTGAGCGCTTGGCACTTCGGCACAGAGCAGAGTTTAGTAGCCGCATTCTTTCTACTTATAGCAGTCTGCACCAAAGCTGGCGTCTGGCCCATGCATGTGTGGCTGCCCTTGGCCTATCCGGAGCCACCAGGGCCTACCTCTGCTATTTTTGCGGGACTAGTCGGAAATATATCAATATACTTGCTCATGCGTCTGCTGTTAGCAGGGGAATGCAGTCATATCGCCATCGCCTACGCCGCTATTGCGCTGGGCACAATCTCATCGCTATGGGGCGTTCTCTTTGCTCTGATGGAGCGCGATCTAAAGAAACTGCTAGCTTATAGCACGGTAGAAAACATGGGAATAATTCTCACCGCCATTGGCGTGGCCGTCCTTGCTCACTGTCATGGCTTAACTACCATTGCCACTCTTGCTTCTGCCGCCGCACTCTTTCACACACTCAATCATGGCTTGGTCAAGGCCCTGTTATTTCTTGGGGCGGCATCAGTAGAGCGCGCGGTGCACACAAGAGAACTATCAGCTCTGGGCGGACTGGCAAAGAATATGCCCTGGACGATGCTCTGCTTCTTCATTGGTTCGCTATCAATTTGCGCCATGCCACCAATGAATTGCTTTGCCAGCAAATGGTTGGTCTATCAAACGTTCTTCCAACTTTCATTTGCCAATGCCCCAATTTTAGAAAGAGCAATGTCACTGGCTATGGTGGGCATTCTCGCCTTTGTTGGCGCCCTTTCGCTCGCCTGTTTTACTAAAGCCGTAGGCATTGCCTTTCTCGGCAGACCGCGCTCAAACGCGGCGGCCAAAGCGAAAGAATCAACTACCAATGGACCAGATGGTTTGATAATAGCCCAACTTATGTTGGCTATAGCATGTGTCATGATTGGCACATCTGTGCCCATTGCTCTAGATGGCCTAGCTCCAGCCATTCGCCATCTTACCCATGACCAATTTGTCATTGGCTCAACTCTTTTCCCCATTCCCCAAGGCCAATTAGCATTAGTCGGCGGCATTCTTGTTTCCAGCATCTACCTCTTTGTATTGGGTAGACGGTCTGGTGAAGTGAGGAGCTATATCACCTGGGACTGTGGCTTTGGCCCACTATCGACTCGGGCAGAAGAAACAGGCTCAAGCTTCTCCCATCCTATTGGTCGAATATTCTCACAAATTCTGCAACTGAAAGTCACCACCGAAATTTCAGGAAAAGATCGGCGGCACTTCCCCGAATCTGTGCGGGTTGAAACTTTCATGACGCCCATTCTGGAAACCAAATTGTATCGACCGGTTATGGGTCTGTTTGACTGGCTCTCTTCCTCACTGGTACGACTGCAAACAGGCAGCATTCACATTCACTTGCTCTACGTCTTTTTGACCATGCTACTGCTCGTATTCTTAGGCACAAACATATGATTGCTATAAATACCGAAGCCATTTTAGAAACCATAGCCTTTGTAGCTACGTTTTTGCTATTGCCACCACTTTTGGTTGGGATCATTCGCAAAACCAAGGCGCGCTTTCAAAATCGCATTGGCGCGCCGCTTCTGCAGCCCTATTTTGATCTCCTAAAGCTGCTAAGCAAGGGTGAGACAATCAGTAAACACACTAGTTGGATCTTCCGTAGCACAGCAGCCATCAATGTCTCACTATTAATCATACTGGCATTTCTTGCCCCCTGGACATCTCTGCGCCCCTTCAACTTAGGTGCTGACCTATTCTTGGTCATCTATCTACTGGCTCTCACCCGTTTCTTTACCGTCCTTTCAGCCCTTGATGCAGGTTCAGCCTTCGGTGGTTTTGGAGCCAGCCGCGAAGTAACCCTAGCTCTCTTGGTCGAGCCAGCAGTTATTCTGTGTCTAGCAGCCATAGGCTCGGTCAGCCAAACCAGCGATTTAGGAATAGCTTTCTCCTTTGACAATGTTGCCCTAATAAACCAGCCCGGCCTCTGGTTCATTGCTGGCTGCGGACTATTCTTAGCCAGCTTGGTTGAGCTTTCTCGAATGCCAGCCGACGATCCGACTACCCACCTAGAGCTAACCATGGTGCACGAGGCCATGATCTTAGAAAATTCAGCAGCCAATTTGGCCCTAGTTGAATATGCTCACTTCTTGAAAATATTGATTTTGCTTGGAATATCAAGCCAGTGTCTACTCCACGCTATTCCCTTCTTCTGGCATGCCAGCCAACTAGTGCTTGCCCTATCGTCTGTTTTGAGCATCATGATTTTAGCTGCTAGTATCGCGGTTATTGAGAGTGTTGCCGTTAAACTGCGTTGGACGAAGTTACCGGAGTTCATTGCCTACTCAGTAGCAATGAGCATCTTCTGCGTCTTCATTGCCCTGAGCAAAAATCTCAATTAGTACGAGGAACAAAAGCAAAATGATTCTCGACACATTTGAAGCACTAGCAATGGTATCAGCAATATTTGCCATACTTATTCTTGGCACTACTCACCTGCGCACCAATCTATCTTTCTACTCGCTGCACACCATGGCCATTGCTGCTGTTACTGCCTGGATTGCCAACATCACCCATGAGGACCATCTCTACTTAGTGGCAGCCGGAGTCTTTATCATCAAATCTTGGAGTATTCCTTGGTTTTTGAACAATGTAATTAAGAAAATCAATGTCGGCACCGACGGCGGCGCTTTCATCGCCGCTCCACTTTCTATGCACATAGGAGCCCTAATGCTCGGCCTTTCATTTATGATTAGCCAGCAGATACCAGGCTTAATTGGCGAACCAGAATCAAGATTAGGCTCCACTGCCGCTATGTCAATTTTGTTCACCGGCGTTCTCTTGATGCTGACAAGGCGCGCAGCGATCAGCCAAATAGTCGGTTTTTTAGTAATTGAAAATGGCATCTATCTCTTTGCCGTGACGCAAACCCACGGCATGCCGCTGATGATTGAAATGGGTCTCTTACTTGAGGTGCTTGTGGCCGTGATGGTCGCCGGGCTGCTGCTATTCAATATCAAGAAAAGCTTCGAGCACATCGACGTCAGTCAGTTAACGGAGCTAAAGGACTAACCAACTAAATGACCGACCTGCTCTACCTAATAGCTCTACCAGCCACCCTGGCCATACTCAGCCTCTATATTAGAGACGTCAAGCTGACACGAAAACTTGTGCCTATTTTGATTTGGTGGCAACTCGGTATTGTCGCCCTAGTACTTCACCCCTGCTTGCTTGGAACCGAGCGCATGGAGTTCACCAGTGGTCTTGCTGTGGACAAAATGGGCACCTACTTCATCTTACTTGCGACATTTGTCGTCTCTTGCTGCATCACCCATGCCGATTATTTTTTTGCCGCGGCAGAAGCCCACGGGGACGGCTATGGCGACCAACAGTTGCGCCTATTCTATGCCTCAGTCAATCTGTTTTTACTGGCAATGACTTCAGTCTTTCTCTGCGACAATTTAGGCTATTTATGGATCGCCATTGAAGCCACTACGCTGTCTTCCGCACCGCTGGTCTATTTCGAGAGAAACAAATTTGCCTTAGAAGCGACCTGGAAATACTTAATTGTTTGCTCAGTCGGTATCGCCTTTGCTCTATTAGGGACAGTCTTTATATTTGCCGCCAGTCAAAGAGGCACACTAGCTGTGCCCACGCTAAACATTTCAGAGCTCATCAGCCATGCACAAACGCTGAACTTTCCCCTTTTGCGCCTAGGCTTCATTTTCTGCTTAATTGGTTATGGCACCAAAGCGGGTATCTTCCCCCTTCACACCTGGCTACCAGACGCACACGCAGAATCCCCAGCACCGGCCTCTGCTATGCTCTCAGGCTCGCTCTTAAACTGTGCTCTATTTGGAATCTGGAAAGTTTCTAGCATTATCAACGCCGCCCAGCCTCATTCACACGTTCACCAATTAGTCGCCATCTTAGGCACAGTAACGGTGGTGGCCGCTAGCCTACTACTCTTGCGTCAACATAACTTCAAGCGACTCTGGGCCTATTCAAGCATCGAAAACGTTGGCCTCATGGTCTTTGCCATTGGCCTTGGTTCGGGTCCGCTCTTCTTCTTACAAGCACTGAATCATAGCCTAGCCAAGGTGGCTCTGTTCTTACTGACTGGCAACATAATTCAAGCTAGTGGCACAAAAAAACTCAATAAGATGCACGGTGTCATTGAAGATTGCCCAATCTGGGCGTTACTGCTTACCCTTGCCGCTTTCGCCGTCACCGGAGCACCACCATTTGGCGCTTTCGTCGCCGAAATGTCGATGCTTAGCCTCAGTATGGCCGATGAGAGGTGGGTACTGGCTTTAATTATGACTGTGGCCATTGCCATCAGTTTTGTCGCTATCTGCGCCCATATGGGCAAAGTTATTTTAGGTCCAGCCAAGCAAGGTTTCAGAAAGTTCCAGCCTGTTAGAGCCGCAGTTATTCCAGCAGTATTAGTCTTCGGTACCCTCGTTCTTGGACTAGTGGTCAACACCGAAGCCTGGTCGGGCCCATGGAGCATGATCAAATGAAACTAGAGCGCAGCCAAATTCCATTTCATGAGCTTCAAGAGAGGCTCAATCAAGCACTTTCAAAAACATCAGAAAAACGAGTAGGTCTGCTTACTTCAATTACTGGCGGCGAACTGGCTACGCTCATTCTGTCACCAAAAGACGGCACGGCCGAGCTGATGTTGACACCTATAGAAAACAACAAGTTCCCTTCTTTTTCTACTCGCCACGCTCAATTTCACTGGTTCGAACGGGCTCTATTTGATTTCTTCGGTATTGTGCCAGAGGGTCATCCCCGCTTCAAACATTTGCTTCTTCACGAACAATACGCTCAAGACTTCTTCCCTCTGCGAAAAATCGACCTGCCAGCCGATTTCAAAAATCACCTTGCCCGTCGCTACGAATACTTAGAAGTTAAAGGTGAAGGAGTCTATGAATTGCCGGTGGGGCCAATCCATGCTGGTGTAATCGAGCCAGGCCACTTTAGATTTAGCTGTTTTGGTGAGACCATAGTCAACCTTGAGATTCGCCTAGGTTGGGTGCATCGTGGCGTAGAAAAACGGCTGACCGAAGTGCCTTGGCAAAAAGCACACTTTGTCGCTGAAGCAGCGGCAAGCGACACCGCCTTAGCCAATGCCTTTGCTCATGCTATTGCAATCGAGTCTATTCTTGACCTAGAAATAACCGAGCGAGCGCAGTATTTACGTACCATCGCTTTAGAAATCGAAAGACTGGCCGTGCACATTATTGATGTCGGCGGCATTGGTACCGACATTGGTCTACTTGGCATATCGAGTGCCATGGGTCGACTGCGCGGTAAGGCCCTAGGCTTAGCTGATCTTCTGAGCGGCTCACGCTTTCTACGTGGCTTTATTTTCCCAGGTGGTGTCAGACCAGTGAGCGAACGCAAACTTTCTGAAATCAAAGCCGAAGTAATCGCCCTAAGAAAAGATCTAACCCCGGTGATACAAATACTTTCAGACAATCAAATGGCAACAGAAAGAATGAAAGACATTGGCAAGTTGTCTAACTCTCTGGCCCACGAATTTGGCGTGGTCGGGATTATTGGCAAAGCATGCGGTATCGACTGCGATACCAGACAACAATTTAAGCAAGGTAAATATCCTGAACTAGCACCCCCAGCAACAATCGTGAGCGGTGGAGACATACTTGCTCGCACCGCTGTTCGTATTGGTGAAATCTGGTCATCGATTGAGACCATCGCCAAGCTTGTAGATACCTGCCCCCACGGCGAAGAGAAGGTGGCAGTTCCAGAGAAGCTACCAGCCAACGCCACCGGCCTCGGCATCGTGGAAGCCACAAGAGGCGAACTAATTCATTTAATATTCACCGACGAAGATGGAAAAATTAGTCGCTATGCCATTAAGGATCCAAGCTTCGACAACTGGACAGCAATCTCCATTGCTATTCGCGACAATCTCATTGCCGACTTCCCCCTCTGCAACAAAAGTATGGCCCTCTCCTACAGTGGCAACGATCTCTAATGCTTAGACTAATTACCTATCTATTACAACAGGGCGTCGCCACTGCCAAAAACATCTGCCCAGACTTGGCCGAAGGTGTACGCGGTCTGCCAATGCTCACTGATGCCCCTTGCCAAAGCGGCTGTAGTGCCTGCGTTGACGTTTGCCCAACTGACGCCATATCAGTCTTCAAAATTGAAGACAACAATCATGTTCGCCTCGATCTTGGCGCATGCATTGGCTGTGGCTACTGCGTTGACGTTTGTCCCACTGGCACAATTAAGAACAACCCAACCACTCGCGTAGCCGTGCGTACTAGAGAAGAACTAATACTCACTACCTCTAGCACGAAGACAGAAGATAGCACGAAGACAGAAGATAGCACGAAGACAGAAGATAGAACTAAGGCAGGTGCTGATACTAAGACAGGGGCTGATGCGCAAGTAGAGGCTGCCAATAAAGAAATAATGGCCCAACTTAGACAAGGCAGACAAGGGGCAAAATTCCCAGTCGCCGATTCACTAAAGGATGCCCATTGGTTTGGCCGTTCAGTAGCAGCCCGGGTTGTATCAACTGGTTGCTCAGCCTGCGACATGGAACTTGGTGCAGCCGGCAATCCGATTTTCGACATTGAGAGATTTGGCGTACATATTGTCGCCTCACCACGCTTTGCCGATGCCTTGATCATTACCGGCCCGGTATCAAAAGGTATGAAAGAAGCCCTGGTAAGTTGTTATGGCGCCATGTCGAGCCCAAGAGTCGTAGTGGCATTAGGCACTTGCGCCATATCTGGCGGTGTGCATAAAGGCGGCTACGCCGAAGCCAATGGCGTCGAAAATATTCTGCCAGTAAATGTCTACATTCCCGGCTGCCCACCCCACCCTTGGAGCATCATTCACGGCATGCTTTTGGCCATGGGCAAAGAGCACTTAGCTCCGGCTCCGGCGCCAGCGAAATTGAAACTAGCGGCGGCTACCACGACTCAAACTCAAGAAAAAAGACTCAAAATAGAAACCCAAAATAAAGACGAAAAATTAAGCTGAAGCCTTAGGGTTAAGGAAAAACAAAATAGTTGTATATACAACTATTTTGAAAATACTTGAGGACTCAAGTATTTTCAATTTTAGAGATCTTTGTTTCTTTGGCGGCACTGGTGTCTTTATCTATGTCAGCTCTCTTGCACTTACTTACTTACTTACTTACTTACTTACTTACTTACTCACTTACTCACTTGCTCAGGGCAAAGAAGCTAGCAAAGCTTTGAGTTCAGGCATAGTGGCACAGCGTTCGGGCACATAAGTGGCCTCAACCAAAGTGGCTTTGTTGGCCGTTAGTGAAGTCATTGTAAAATGCCGGGCTGAGTAAGTATGAGCAAAGCCACCGCTTTCAAAATGGACAAAACATTCGATTTTTTTGCCATCTTGTTGTTGGTCATTTTTTTGTTGATCAATTTCTTGTTGGTCATTCTTTTGATGGTCATCATTTGCAATTGCCCCAAAAATTAAGCGCGAGAGGGGCTTAGGCTCAGGGCCAGAAGTAACACAGCCAACCTGGTATGATCCATCAGCATCAGCCATCGGATAAGGCTTCAGTTCAATTTGAACAGCCAGAGGTAACTCTTCTACTTTGTAGACCATTTTGTAATCTGTCGCCATTTAACTTTCTCCTATCACTTCATCCGGTTTTCTCGCCGATATAAGACACAGGGAAGATCGCAGCCGCAGTCTAGTCTGCTTTGAGCCCGGCGGCCGAACAAGCCTTAAGCTGAGTTTCAAGCTGATCTAATGCCTTTATCTTCTCAGAGAGCACCTGGGCTGGAAGTTCAAAACGAGCTCCGAGCCTCTTACGATTAACTTCATCAACAATTCGCAAACGCAAGTTTTCACCCACCGCAAAATATGCACCACTGGCATATGCTATGGTTCCTCCCTGTACAAGCGAATTAATTTTATGCGGGTGATGAGTCAAGTGCCACCCTGCAACCATGTTAGTGACACCAAGAGCGACTTTTGTACTACCAACGAACAAACCAGTTCGCGTGTTTTCCGTGGCAGAACGGGTACCAGCACGAATCTCGCGAGTAGCGAGGGCAAACTGCTTGCGCCTTTGCGAGGCCTCAAGATCATAGGCAGACAATAGAGCCACCCCCTTGCTCGAACAAGTACTTGAGCCAGCGGCACCAGACACTCCACTGAGCAATGTATTCAGCTGCCGTCGATGAACTTCCAACTCATCTACCGTATGAGGCGAAATACCAGCCACAACAGGGCGCAAGGCCCGCTTATGTGAAGCGGCAACAACTTTACCAACGCCCTGAGCAAGCAGGGGAGTGAACATGATCAAAGCCCCAGACGTGAGAGTAAGCACTCCCGCTCCACCAGACAAATGAGGCCTGCGCTCATGAGTCTGGACGATATTAACAAGATTGCCCACAGCGCCAGTAGTATTTTTTGCAATATCAAAAACATAAAGAGAGTCTTGAAATGCTCTAAATTTCTTTGCCGCAAGGTGATAGTCAGAATACTCTTGCAACCCCATATCTGTGATATCGCGAAGAACGTTCTCTTCAGCTTGAGCGATAGCGAGGTCGCGGCCCTCTAAATGGGCTGCTTCAATCGCGCTAGCCCGCTTAGCAAATAGCGCTCGAATATCATCACGTAGTGCCAGCACAAAACTAATACTCTCTTTAGCACCATAACCCTTTTTATGCGCCGCCCGACCGTGATGAATGTTGATACCAAGTTCGATACCAGAGCCAATTGCACCAATTGTCTGACCCAGCATCTGCAAGACCAAGCCTTTCTCTTGAGTGACACGATCAACGCCATTAGAAACATAACTGACTTTTCCGCTATTACTCACTTGAAATATATTGGCATTTTCAATCACGCGCTGGCGATCGACCAGCTGCTTTGTCAAACCAGCCGCAGTCATGCCAGCATTAGCCTCTTGAAAGGCAAAATAACGCCACCCGCGCCAACGGCCCTGAATATTATTGTATTTGCGGAAATTGATACTAAAGCGCTCCAGCTCTATCTCTTTAAGAAGAATTTGCCGATTTAACTCCTCTACCTCGTCAAGAGCGGCATGAGCTGGCATAACAAAAGAATTTTGCAATAGCAAGCAAAGTAACAAGCTCACCACAATGATCTCAGAGTTCACTGCAATGGTCTTAAATTTACCTAGCCTCTCAAGCAGCTGCATCAATTTATTCATTGAGCGCCAGTCTCTAGCTCTTGCAAAGACTGAGCAGCTCTCGCTACCCCTGAAGCAAATGCCTGGCGATACCAATAAATAGCTTGCTCAAGATCGACTGCAACAAATTTTCCGTGTTGATAGCAGGCCGCCAAATCAAATTGACCTCTACCTGAACCGTTTTTAGCTGCAGCTTCATACCACTTGAAAGCATCACCATCACTCTGCTGTGTTCCCCAGCCGCGATCGTACATATAGCCGACATTGAACTGACCGTCGCAATCTCCCTGATTGGCCGCCAGCTGAAACCAATGCAACGCTTGGGCGTAATCACGTTCTACCCCTAAACCATTCAAGTATAGAGAGCCTAAATTATATTGAGCTACACTATAGCCAGCCTCAGCCGCCTCTAAATAGTATTGACGAGCCAATTCTAGATTGCCCTCAACCCCTTCGCCCTTAACCAACATCAAGCCCTGTTGGGTCTTCGCAGCCAAATCCCCAGTCAGCGCCTTAGCTGATAGCTCTACAAACTTCTTTTGGGCAGCAGCATCAATCTTCATAGCCATTCGAATAAGTCACTCTTTTGAATTGCACTAGGCAAAATTCTACGACAATTGACGGCAAGTTCAGGGTTATTCCTGAGGTGCAACCAAGAAGCCGATGATTTAATCGAGGAAGCACCTAATCAGGCAGCCAATGAGGCCCAAAATGCACACACCGGCAAAAAAACGTTCGCTTCCTCGCCTCTTGACCCTCTATTTGACCACAGTAACGGCAACATTGACCAGCCCGGGACTCACTCTCACTGCCCGGGCTAGTGATGTGAAAACGGCGAAAATAGAACAAAGCCAAAGCCAAAGCCAAAGCTCCAGCCAAACAGGCGCACTTAGCAGCGACGAGGCAGTGCACAGCTTAGCCCATATGCCGGTAAAAGAAGTGACCGTCTTCAAAGATGGTCACGCCCTGCTCATACACGAAGGCCTAATGCCACTGACAGCTAGCGGCGACGTAGTGCTTGAAGACTTACCAAAACCAGTGCTCGGCACATTTTTTCCGTACAGTATGGAGCCCCAGGCAAAGCTAGACTCGGTCACGGCTGGTAGAAGAAAAATCACAAGCAGTCAAACAGCCTTAACACTACCTGAATTGATCGCCGCCAATGTCGGAGCGTTGGTGCACATTGATGAACTAATCGGTGTTGGTGAAAACGCCAAGCTGGTCTCTTACGATGCCAAAATAATCGGCATACCCACTCGCTCAGCCGAAGAGCTAGCCAGAGCAGGCCAAGAACGACTTGATTCAGCCTTAATTTTGCCGCAAAAGAGCAATTTGGTTAAGCTAAGAACCGACACTGGAATTAGTTATGTCGCAATAGATCGCATCCAAACTCTCTCGTTCAAATCAGAACCAGATGCTCAGCTCAAAGATGAATATATCCGCAATACTCTGACCATGGCCTTAGGTTGGCAAAATCGCAGAAATACAAAAGCCAAAGTTGGCATGATGTATTTAGAGAAAGGCATAAGGTGGATACCAAATTACAAAGTGACGATTGACGGACAAGGCCACGCTAAAGTAAAGCTCCAAGCCACCCTCGTCAACGATCTTACTGACCTGAAAGACGTCAATTGCAATTTAGTTGTTGGTGTTCCTTCTTTTGCCTTCAAAGGCGATGTAGATCCAATCTCACTTTCTGAAACCTTGGCCCACATAGCATCTTATTCCGCCCAAGATTCAAGGCTACGCAACAGTTTTAGCAATTCCATCATGTCGCAGTCGGTTGGCTATGCCCGAGATAAAGATGAAGAAAAAACTGGAGCGGCCCAGACCAGCAGTGAATCGAGCAAAAATGAAGATCTCTTTGTTTTCAATCTTAAGCATTTAACCTTAAAGAAAGGCGAGCGCATGGTAGTTCCGGTGCAAGAATACACGGTTGAATATAAAGATCTCTATACATTCGACCTTGCCATTGCGCCACCACCAGAAGTGCAAAGTCAAAACAACCACATCAACAACTCAGGCCAACGTGATGAACAGAAGCTAGCCGATAGCAACAAGGTTATTCATAAAATACGCTTGTTCAATAGCAGCAAACAACCGTTTACCACGGCACCAGCACTAATAGTGGTGGCAGATACTAGTAGCAATCCCGGCAGTAAATCAAGCAGCAAACAAAGCAACTTGACCAACGACGGCGAGGTCTTAGCACAAGGCATGATGACCTATGCTTCACCGGGTAGCAATGCCGATCTTACTCTGACGAACGCAGTAGACATCAAGGCCAAGAAAGAAGAAAGAGAAACCAGCAGAACCCCTGATGCAGTCACGTGGCAAGACTACAAATACGCCCGAGTCAATCTTGCTGGCACAATCACCCTGACAAACTATATGAACAAACCGGTCACCGTTGAAATAACACGAAAGGTGCTCGGCCGCCTTGATAACGTCTCTAAAGGCGGCATCATGACAATGACCAACACCATAGATGAAATGAAAAGTAGTGACCTACCACCGTGGTGGGGCTACTTCAGTTGGCCTGGCTGGTGGTCTTATATGAATGGCATAGGCAAATTTACTTTCAACGAAACAATTCAGCCTGGCAAAAGCATCAATGTCGACTATGGCTGGCACTATTTCTGGCGCTAACCCGCAGTTTTTCAAATATGCAGCCGTTCTAAGCCGAAATCAATATGCCGCGTTTAATCCGCAGGGGGTCAATACGCAGGAGGTCAATAAGCCGGGATCATGGCTGGACATTCCTTCGACTTTTCAGAAACCTCGGCAAAAGCGGCCGCCCCTTCACTACCAAGTTTTTCGGCTAAGACCAGAGCCTTTTCTCTTTCAATAGTCAGAGCAGAAGGATCTGTCCACGTGTCGTAAGGGAAATCAGCACTTTTTTGCCGACGGAACCAAATTTCCACACCTTCGGTCTTCCAAACCAAGACCGCCGGCAGAGGTTGACCATCGTCACTTTGCTTTTGCAAACCCATCAAAACAGAGCGGGGCAGCTTGACTACCAGGCCGCCTGGGTAAAGTTTCACTTCGCTCTCGCGCACGACTTCAATAATTTCTGAAGTGAGTTTATGAACTGCCACTAGATGACCGCTCTCTTGGCGACACCAAGGCAACGTCTTTAGATACTGAACGAACTCAGTGCCCACATATGCGGCTTGCGAGTCAACAAAATCGGTCATTTCAAGTGATGCTCCGGTTGATAGCTTTAACTAATTTACCCATATCGTCAGTTGTGATGGGTGGAAATAATATTAAGAGTGAGGCTGATAATCAAACTAAATTGTCGCAAGTGTATAAGCAGATGCGAGTTGGGCGTTAATATTCTCTTGTGTGTGGAACATTCATAGAGACCACAGATTTAATGTGGTTGATCTTAATGCATTTGCCGTAGCATGTGACTACGATTCACGTATGCGAAACTGTGCAGAATAAATCATCACTAGGTATCTAATCAACTCCAGAAGAAAGCAGCAAAATGGGCAACGAAGAAGGTAACAACACTCCAACTGCATTTCTAGTCGACCTGGTCTCCAACCGGAAGATTCCAGTCGCTACGCCTAGGTGTCGAGTCGGCCGCGACGACCTAAACGACATCGTAATTAGTGGCGATCAATCGATTTCTCGATTTCATTTCATCATTAGCTATGAAAATGACGAATTTACAGTTCAAGATGCTAAGAGCCGTCACGGCACATTCTTAAATGGCAACCAAATCACCAGCCCTGAAAACATCAAAGATGGTGATGTATTAAAAGTAGGTGTTTCACTCTTCTGGTTTGTAGTTGAAGCAGCACAAGTGCCCGGCTCGGAACCGCTTAACCCACCAACCGTTGCCGCGATCAGTGGCGAACGCTCAGACGGCGTTGGCATTACTGTCAAGGGGCACCCAGTTCAAGTCGCTGATGCCTCTCCTATGACCGATACCAGCGCTAACATCAAGGCTCTAGACGATGGCTCCTCCAAGTCGGCCACACAAGAAATGGCTATTCCTGACGCCAAGACCTTAGATAAGATGGAAGAGGCAGCCAACTCAATTCAACTTGAACCCAAAGTAGATGCCCCTAAGGCTTCTCTGGCTTCGCTCTTGCAGCCCCTGGCAACAGAGGTAGTACAAAGCAATGAAGATGCCGTAAAAGCCAAGCTTGCAGCCCAAGACAAAGAACTGCTTGAAGACCTTGAGAGTGCAAGTGAGACTGTTTCCGAGAGTGCAACAGAAAGCACCACTGAAGCAGGCTCTGCAACTGGAAATACCGAAGTAGAAGTAGATGTACTTGGTGGTTATAAATATTCAGAACCCACCTACAGCACTGCTGGCAATATTATTGACACTGAGGCCAAGCCCGAGGACGAAGCCGAAATTAGCCCAGAAGCTGCTCCAGAAGCTACTCCAGAAGCTACTCCAGAAGCTACTCCAGAAGCTACTAAAGATTCTAGCGATGACAGTAATGACAACGAACTGCCTGCTAAAATCTTGAACAAACCAAGCGATACAGTTACCCTTGAAGCGCTGCAGCCCACGGGGCTAGCTTCATCGCTAGGCACTAGCCCCAGTGACGATACTCTATCTACAGCTAGCGACGAGTCTGCAGCTAGCGAGGAGTCTGTCGCTGAAGCTGAAGCAGAGCAAGAAAGCTCAAAAGTAGCTCTCGGAGACCTACTCTCCAGCCAAGAAGAAGCAACTCCAGCAGCTGACTCGACAGTTCAAGAAGTTAAAGAAGTTGAGCAATCAACTGCTGAAGTGACCGCAGCAGTTGCAGAAAGCGAAAAGGATGCGAAAAAGGAAACCGAAGCCGAATTGGCGCAAGCTGAGCCTGAAGTCACCGTGGCCGAAAGTTCTACCTTATCGCCACCTAACGCTGAAATCAGTGAGGAATCAGGCTCAAATGGATCGGCGGCCGCCAAGCAATATGGCGAGTCTTCAGGCCTAGATCTTGGTTCTATCAATTTAGATGACGCAATGACACTACGAGCGGGGGCTACTGACGTGCCGGATTGGACAAAACGATATTTCTCAGATGAAATCGCAAAGCTCAACACAGAGCTCGATGAACTGAATGAACAGGTGAAACTCGCGCAACAAAAAATTCGCGATGTCGAAACCCGGGTAGCTCTGACCAAAGGGGTACGCAATACTCTACTGACAACAACCGGTGACGAATTGGTTGAAGCTTGCGGCAAAGTGCTGAGCTTAATTGGCTGGAAAGTAACTATTGCCGCCGACGACAAACATGAGCTAAGACTAGAAGTCGATGATAAACATGTCTGTATCGCTCGCGTCATTTGGACAACCACCCAAGCTGAACGTTCACACCTAGGTCAACTTTCAATTTCGCAAACCCGTTACTGGTGCGAAAAAGGGACAGAGCCCAAAGGCATCTTGATTGTCAGCAAAATCAGCGACCAACCGCCAACTGGTGGTGGGTCGTCAGTTGAAGAAATGGAACTGGCAGAGTACGCAGCCAAGAAAAATGTCTGCTTAATGACTACCATGCAATTGCTGGCGCTCTACAAAGAAGTAGCACTAGATGATGCCAAACCAGATGGTTTGAGAACAGCGATTGTCTCAGCCAATGGTTGGCTCTCAGGCCACGACCTTGAGCCGGGCTCAGCCGAGCTTGTCGAAAAAGAAGATGCTTCACAAACATCGAATAAACTAAGTTCTCTTCTCTCAGCTTCTAGCTAAAGAGTAAAGGCCTTAATTTATAGTTTGCACCAAAATTTAGAGCAGAGAAAACCTAGGTTTTCTCTGCTTTTTTCACAGTAGAATTAAGCCTGACAAAATGCAAGGTAGTACGTTGGAATCAGTAAAGCCCAGCAAATTTCGCATTATCCTGGCTTTTCTCACAATCTATTTGATTTGGGGCTCTACTTACATTGCCATTAAGTTTGCCCTTGAAAGTTTTCCGCCGTTCTTCATGGGAGCATCTCGTTTTTTCACAGCCGGGCTAATCATGTGCGGCTGGATGTTATTTCGCGGAGCGCCGCGGCCCAACCGCTCACACCTACTGCCAACACTAGCCCTCAGTATTTTGCTCTTAGTAGTGGGAAACACGGGCGTAGTATTGGCCGAAAAAACTGTGCCATCAGGGATGGTATCGCTCTTAGCCGCCACTGTGCCAATTTTCATAGTAGTGCTCCAGTGGTTAAAACCAAAGGGTATCAAGCCGACCAAGCGAGTGATACTAGGGTTGATTACCGGCGTAAGCGGCTTAGTATTCTTGATCGAGCCCCAAAAATTTGCCGGAGCCGATAGCATCGACTTATTAGGCGTAAGCTTTGTCTTAATTGGCTGTTTGAGCTCAGCGGTGGGCGCGATTTATTCAAGATCAGCTCACCTGCCTAGTTCACAGCAGCTAACAGCAGGAATGGAAATGCTCTTTGCCAGCTTAATACTTTTTGTTTGCTCAGCCTGCGCCGGTGAATTCAGTAAAATTCAACACTTGCACATATCGCTTGTATCGGCCCTTTCTTGGCTCTATCTTATGGTCTTTGGCTCAATGATAGCCTTTTCTGTTTATATCTGGCTGCTAAAACAGGTCAATCCAACTCATGTCTCTACCTACGCCTATGTCAACCCAGTCGTGGCAATGTTTCTAGGCTGGTGGCTGGCTGGAGAAACAATCTCGATACAAACATTTATGGGCGCCGGAGTAATCTTGGCAGCAGTATGGCTGATTACCCAAAGCGGGCCGAAGCCAGAACCAGCTCTAGCACTTGCGGGTGATGCCACAGCTTTAGAAGCCTGTGCCCTAGAATAAACTGCTCAGGTGTTTCAGAGGAGAAGGTTCATGCTTGAAACTCAAAATATTTTTGTGTTTCCGCATGACACATTTTCTGCTGTCAAAACTGAAGAGAAAGAAATCGCCACCCTTGCTTCTGTGGGCGGAAAAGGTTTTTCACTAATACGGGGCAGTCAATCAGGCCTACCAGTGCCGCCTGGTTTCATTCTTGCAGTAGCGTTTTTTCGCCCCTGGCTAGATGAGCTAAAGAACTCAGCTGCATGGGTGGAATTTCAGAAGACCGGTGCCGATTTGCCTGCCACATGTATGGTCCTCAAGGATGTAGCCGCAGAATTCAAATTTAATCAAGAGCAAATTGAAGCAATAGAGCAACCACTGCAAGCGTTCGAAGCAGAGGCTTTGTTTGCCGTGCGTTCTTCATCCCCAGAAGAAGACTTAGATGGTGCTTCTTTTGCCGGTGGATACGAGACGATCTTAGGGGTGAAGAAAGATGCGCTGGAGCAAGCGGTTGTGCGCGCCTTTACCTCCTGCCTCGACTACCGTGTAGTCGCTTACAAGAAAGAACATGGTTTTGCCATTGACAGTCCCAAACTGGCAATTGTTGTGCAGCAGCAAATTGCTAGTGAGGTGGCCGGCGTTGCCTTCTCGCTAAACCCCCTTACCAACGATTTTGACCAGGTTGTAATCAACGCAAACTTTGGCCTGGGTGAGACAGTTGTGAGCGGCCTTGCTACGCCCGATACATTTATAGTGGACAAAGTTAAAAATGAAGTTGTTGTTCGCACGGTCGGCAACAAAGAAATTTCCCATTGGCTCAACTTGGCAGGAGGCACCACAGAAGGTGCGGCCACAAACCGAAACGCTGCTTGCTTGAATGATCCTCAAATTTTGGCCCTTACTGCTCTAGTCAAACAAGTGGAAGCAATATATGGCCAACCAATTGATACTGAATGGGCCTTTGCAGAAAATCAACTCTATTTGTTGCAAGCAAGACCGATAACTGCCTATGTACCAGTTCCTGCCAATATGATGACAGCGTGTGGTGCACAAAAAAAATTGTATCTTGATGTGAGCATAGTCGTACAAGGCTTGCTCAAGCCGATTTCTTCCATGGGTACTGATATTCTTGCCAGTCTTTTCACACAGGCTTCAAAACAACTCTTCGGCGTCAATCTGCTAGGCGAGCCAATTCAGTCTATCGTTATTATTCAAAATGGTCGTCTTTACTTGAATCTTTCAAGCGTTATGAAGATATTTGGCAAAGACAAGGTGAGCACCATGCTCAATAACATGGACCCTAATGCCAGTCGCGCGCTGGCTGAAGCTAGCATGGCCGAATATGTAAGCGGCCACAAGTTTCCCCATCCGACCTTTCATTTACTTATACAACTTCCCCAAGTTGCCCTGCGTATTGTAAATGCTCGGCTATTTCCGCTACAAGCTCATAAAAGCGCGCAGCAGCAAATCGCTCTATTCTTGCCCGAAGTAAGAGAAGCAGCCCAGTCAACCATGCCTATTTATGAGCTGTCAGAAGCATTGTTGAAAATGACTTTTCAGTTTATTCTCAAAACTACTATTCCTCTATTTTTAGCTTCACGTATTGCACTAGAACATTTCAAGTCGATTGTAGGAAATTGCCCTACGAGCGAGCTAAATAAGCTCGAAAGGGCACTACCAAACAACATTACAACAGAGATGGGGCTGGCACTCTATCAATTGGCTATCATTGATAGCGACAGTACTTCTTTCAAAGAAGGATGGAATTCGTTTCTCAGTCGCTTTGGCCACCGTGGTGCCATCGAACTTGACATTGCGGCACCTCGCTTCAGTGAGATGCCACAAATGCTGCTAGATCAAATAGAAACTCTTCGACAAACTGCAAGGTCAAACGATAACCCCCAGGCACGATTTGATCAGGCGCAAAGAGAACGGCAAATTGCTTATGAAGCTATCTGCAAACGTCTAGAAAAAGATGGCGGTTGGCTCCAATTAAAGCGCTTTCAGTCGCTCTATGGTGTGTACGAGACACTAAGCGGATACCGCGAGATGCACAAGTACTTGCTTATTTATACTATTGCGCAGCTTCGTCTACGCCTATTAGAAGAGGCTGATTCACTGGTGACATCAAACCGGCTAGATACACAAGCAAGAATTTTCGATTTGACTATGAGTGATTTAAAGCTTGCCGCCAGCGATTCGACATACGATCTTCTTAGGGCTGCTCGCAGCAATCGTGCTTTCGCGGATCGTCTGGCAGCGGTAGCTAGTTTACCGTCTCTATTTGACTCTCGCGGAGCAATTTTACGCCCGAAACCATGCCCTCCGAAAGAAGGCGAAGTGGCAGGCACGCCCATATCAGCCGGTGTTGTTCGGGGGCGCATTAAGGTCTTGCATTGGCCTGACGAGAAGCCGCTTCTACGCGGCGAAATTTTAGTTGCCCGGGCGACAGATCCGGGCTGGACACCATTGTTCGTCAATGCAGCAGCCGTAATTTTAGAGATTGGCGGGATGCTACAACATGGTGCTCTTGTAGCGCGTGAGTACGGCCTTCCTTGCGTATCAGGTGTGAACAATGCTACTAATCTTTGGGCGGATGGCACCTGGGTCGAGGTTGATGGCGACAGCGGAGTGATTCGACTGCTAGAGCAAGAACTACAACTAGAAGAACATAACCTCCAAAATTAAGGCGATTTTTTCTCAGCTTGCTTTGTCGCTTGCTTCGTAGATTTTGCGGCACTAGTTTTATTTTTAGCTGATACAGCTTTTGTCTGTTTTTCCGCTGCTAGCGGTTTTTCATTTTTTGCCAGTTGTTCTTTTGCCGACTTATCGTTGTTCGCAGAAATTTTCTTAGACTCGTGCTTCTTTAACTCGTGCTTCTTCGACTCATGCTTGCTCAGCGGCTTTGCAGCCCCAGCTGTCACAGCCTGTATAGCTTTGCCCGCAGAGTCTTTCTTCTCAACCTTGCCCTTCTCTTCCTTTTGCACCACCGGCGGTAGCTTCGGATCGACAACCAAAACCTGGCGACTGTGGAAGCCATAGGCGTATGCCACAAAGAACGTGTCAACCACTAGCAAGAATGAAATAAATTTGCCCTTAGCTTTCATGCTTATTTAGCTGTGAAGTGTTTGGTGTCATTAACATCGTCGCTCTCTGAGGCATTCCGGGCATAACTTAAAACTACTGCCGAAGGCTCATAGTTCTCTTGCACATGAGGCCCAGAGACAAGTTGCACAGTCAAAATAGAAGCGGCATCGCCAGGGTGCTTGTTGTACTGCGCACCAAGTGCTTTAGATTCGAAAGTAACTTCGTTATCGCCTTCTTTGACAAAGCGGGTAATATCAACATTTTTGCCCGGTCCAAAAAAATTATCGACTGGTGTATCGTTGATTTTGACTGTAATTGAATAACCCGTATAGTCAACGCCAGAAGATGAAATCCAATATTTAACTTTGGCATTTGCCGCTTTAGCTTTGTCGCCACTCTCCACTGGAATCTCTCCAGCTTTGGCATCTTTCTTCACTGCAGCTGGTGGAGCGGAAGACGCTGCTGCTAGCGGAACGGCATTAGCAGTACCAGGAGGGACATTCTGCACCGGGGCCAGCCGCTCATGAATGCCCAAGAAATAGCCGCCGAACCCAGAGCCACCCATAAGCAGGGCAAGAATTAGCAAATCGAGCATAGCCTTCACCAGCTCATTGCCTTTCTGTTTTACTGCCTGCACCACTGGCTTATCCGTCATTCTCCCCCCAAGCATTTGCGATTCCTATTTAGTTTAGCCCTGAGCTGAGACTAATACCATCCTTAGCAAGGTATAAAATCATTGGGGCCACGAAAAGCAAGCCAAAGCAATATAAAAACAGATGTCAGGGACACACAGATGACGAAACAACATTGATGACTCGAAACCGTCAAACCAAACTGATTGGGGCTGCTTTATGCCTCCTGCTCACCACGGGGATAGACTCAGCGCCGGCCCCAGCCCATGGCCAAGGCCTGGTCAAAAGCTACGCCATAGAGAATCAAGCCTACACGCTCTCCGCCCAAGGCGAAGAGCTGTCAAGACAAGGCAGCTACAGCAGTGCACTGGCACTGTTAAAACAAGCTGCCTCGTTTGACCCAACCTCTTACTCAGAGCGCATTCATTTAGACATGGCTGAGTGCCACCAGAAAATGAAAAATTACGATCTGGCCATAGCCGAAACCAAAGCAGCCAACAATTTTAACCCACAGCGAAGCAACGCCCTGTATCTTCTTGCCTTGATTTATTATCAAGCTGAGAGGTTTGACTTATGCGTTATGGCCCTCAATAACTATTTAAAAGTAGCCGACCCAGCGGGCCGGGCCCAAGCCCAAGAACTGCTGGTTCGCGTAAAATCATACGACTGCGCCAAGCAAGGCACAGCAAAGCTTCGCGCTGGCCAGGTAAAAGAAGCAATTAAGTACCTAGAGCTGGCGAGCACCGCTGACCCCTCGGCCAATTCGTCTTGTGTGCACGCTAATTTGTGCTTCGCCTATCGCCAATCTGGTCAACTAGATAAATCAATTGCAGAAGGAAAAAAAGCTCTTCAATATGATGCCAAAGATAGCAACGTTACATACAATCTGGCCATAAGCTATCAGGATCAAGCCAATTTTGATGAAGCAATTTCATGGTTGCGCCGCTACCTTGACCTGGAAAGCGATGCAAATAGACGCACCCAAGCGGAGCAGCTGATTTCAGAATGGCAAGACGATCGCAAAAAACTCAAAAGTGCTAACAATAGCCGCCCGGACTATTTAGAAATTTTGAAAGAGAAAGACCACCTCTGGACCTGGTCTAGTAAAAAGCTCCCCCTCAAGATATTCATCAGCCCAGCAAAAGGTGTTTCAGGCTATCGCTCGGCTTATCGCAATTATGTTGTTAAAGCCTTAGACACCTGGTGTGAAGCATCAGGTAAAAAAATCAGATATATCATTGTCAAAAATAATTCGGATGCTGACATAAAAGTGCGCTGGACCGCTGATGCTCTCGATTCCTCCTCAGAGACAAGGGTATCAGCCGGCGTGACAAACCTGACCCAAAGCGAAAACGAACTAAACGAAGCTGTGGTCAATTTGCGCACCACTGACCCCTTTACCACTGGTGCTTTTGTAAAGAATGGCGAGATGGCTTCAGTTACCATGCATGAAATTGGCCATGCTCTTGGCCTCGATCACTCAAATTGCATTTACGATGTCATGTATTTCCGCGCTTTCCCAAAACAAACAGGTCAGCCGACAAAGCGTGACCGAGCGACTATAGCTCTGCTCTATGGCAATCACCCCGGTGTCACTTTTGCTCCGAACCCTGAAGCCAATACACCTGATGCAGTGGTAGTATTCTCGCCACCACCATCATTTGCACCACCACTGCCACCAAAGGCAGACAAGCTTGTGCCACCACTATTTATTCCACCACCATTCAATGCAGCAAAAGAAAAGCTGACACCGCCTTTATTTGTTCCGCCGCTACCTAGTAGCGACAAGCCCAAAACGACTAGCAACCCCATTCCTACGTTTTTGCCACCAGCGATCCTGCCAGCGGCAATCGACAGCATCAAGAAAAAGGAAACTAAGAAGAAGCCTGGTGCTGAATTGCCAGCACCGTTCTTTATGCCTCCGCCTGTTAAGCACTAGTGGAGATTATGAAACTAATAAACTATCGTGGTGGCATAGTGCAATTTCGAATTCCCGATAGCTGGGTGGAAGAATACGAAGAAGCCGGAGGTGGTACTTTCTACGACGACGCAGAAGACTCCGGAATACTACGGCTTAATATTTTGACATTTAGCTCTAAATCACAGTTTGGCACTAATGCGGCTGTAGAATCGCTGCAGGAGAAAGCAGCGCAATATGGCACTACCGTAGAAGAGCTTCCAGACAGAAATTCGGCATTAATCAGCTATCGCGAAAGTGCCACTGACGAGGACGATAACGAGGATTTGGTGATGTGGTACTGGGAAATCGCGAATATTGTGCCACCTTACCACATCCGTTTTGCCATATTTAGCTACTGCCTGTTAGCGTCGCGAGAGGCCGAGCCAGCAGCTATTGAAGAGCTAGCCATGCTCAATCAAAGCTTGCGCCAATGCCAGTTTAGCAGCGGACTCGGAGAGTAATGGATTTCGCGCAGATCAGCTGCTGTCAAATCAACACATACTTAGTTCGCGCAGATTTCCTTAGACTTCTTCATGTCAATGACAAAACGATACTTAACGTCTTGCTTGAGCAAGCGCTCAAAGGCTTCGTTCACTTGCGACATTTCAATCATTTCAACTTCAGCAACGATATTATGCTTAGCGCAAAAATCGAGCATTTCTTGAGTCTCTTTGATACCACCAGTAGCCGAACCAGCAAAGTTCCGTCTCTTGGGTAGCAATGCAAATGCTTGCACTGACAATGGCTTCTCTGGCGCGCCAACGAGAGTGAGAGTACCATCTCGTTTTAGCAAAGCAAAGTAGGAATTGAGATCGTGGTCGGCTGAAACACAGTCAAGAATGAAATCAAAAGAAGTGGCATGTTGTGCCATTTCATCAACATTCTTCGAAAGGACAACTTCATCTGCCCCAAGTTTCTTCGCATCTTCCACTTTTGAAGGCGAAGTTGTGAAAAGCACCACATGAGCACCGAGTGCCTTGGCAAACTTCACAGCCAAGTGCCCGAGACCACCTAAACCAACGATGCCAACCTTTTTGCCTGGACCAACGTTCCAGTGCTTAAGCGGTGAATAGGTTGTGATGCCAGCGCAGAGCAGCGGCGCAGCAGCAGCGAGGTCAAGGCCATTAGGCATCCGCAGAACACATCTTTCACGCACGACAATACTATGCGAGTATCCACCAAATGTGGTGCCGCCAATATGTTTGTCCTCGGCGTTGTAAGTGCCAACATTACCTTCGCAATAAACTTCTAAATCTTCATTGCAATCTGGGCATTGGCCACATGAGTCTACTGTTGTACCAACGGCTGCCAAATCGCCGACCTTGAATTTCTTCACAGCAGATCCCACTGCTGCAACTTTGCCCACCATTTCGTGACCAGGCACAACCGGATATTGGGTAATGCTCCACTCATTGCGGGCCATATGTAAATCGGAGTGACAGACACCGCAGTAGAGAATCTCTAACTGCACATCATCTGCCAATAGTTCTCGGCGGGGAATCTTCACTGCTTGCAAAGCGCCCTTAGGGTCACTGGCAGCAAAGGCATTCACTAATTTAGTCGCTATGGCGTTCGTCATTTCTCTCCATCTCCTATTTACGTCCGGTTCATACCGGTTACGCCAGGCTCAGCCTATGTAATTTAATACATGGGCCGACGGCACAAAGTCGTTTCTGTTCCTTTTATTAAAACTCCGCCCGGCCGTTTTGAATACGCCGAAAAGTACGCGATGTTTGCCTAATCCTCCGGCGGCCCGTTCAAAAGCCCAGAGAACCTAGTGTACAATTGATATATGGCTAGCGAACAAATAAAATCAATTATCAAGCAAACGATGCGAATCGCTACAACCCCAAGCATTCGCAAAACCTGCCTGCCTAACGTGCATGTAGGGCGCGTAGAGAAGCATTTACCGAGAACACCTGTACTCTACCAACCAAGCATTGTCATTGTGCTACAGGGCAGCAAACGAGGTTACATCGGCGATCGCATCTGCACCTATGACGCCGACAACTATTTCGTAACCGCTATTTCTATGCCCTTTGAGTGCGAAACTTTTGCCAGCGAAGACAACCCACTTTTAGCAATCACTATCAATATAGAGCTGCCAGTTCTGCGTGAACTTGTTCTGCAAATGGATATAAAACCGCGGCGCGACAACGTAGTAAAGGTAGCAGAGGCATCCTACGCCACCCCTCTGACCGCCGAAATACTTGAGCCGGTCGAGCGCTTGATGGCGATTCTCGCACCAGCTAGCGAAGGTTCGCCAGAGGCCTTATGCGATCTCAAAGTACTGAGCGGCCAAATATTGCGAGAGATCTACTACCGGGTTCTCAGAGGGCCGCATGGTAGCGCCCTTTATGCCCTAGCCACGCGCCATGGGCACTTAAGCGACATGAACAGCGTGCTCGAATACATTCACGAGAAGTACGCTAGCGAAATAAGCGTCGATGACTTAGCGCGCTCGCTCAATATGAGTGCCACCATGTTTCATCAACACTTCAAAGAGTTGACGGCCACTTCGCCCCTGCAATATGTCAAATCGCTGCGATTGCACAAAGCAAAAATTCTGATGATGCAAGATCATCTAAATGCTTCAGAGGCTTCCGAAAAAGTTGGCTATAACAGCCTTTCGCAATTCAGCCGTGAATTTAAAAGAATGTTCGGCAACAGCCCCACCGAAGAAGTTGCTAGAACGCGAGCCATTTATGGAATGGATCAGGGCGAGCTAGAAGAACTTGCTGTCAGTCGATAAGTAGAGCAACTAAGCCATCAATGATCAATTATTTCTTGCACAGAACGCACAATCTGGCTTAAGACGGGCACGCCGAGAGTGCCAATTTGTTTCATAAACCTTGAGTGAGAAACAGTTCTAACCTGGTGCGCCATACTATAACTAGCCTTGGTCAATCCGCCCTCTGGAGGAAGGACCTCAACCATAATTGGCGAGAGCTTGCCAGACTTAGTAAACCATCCACTTCCACTGAATGGCACAACTATACTTAAACCTATCTTGGTGTTCATCTGATCGTTGCTGAGCACAACACAAGGGCGAATTTTTGCTTGTTCATGCCCTTCCGCAGGGTCAAGATTCACTAGCCAAACTTCACCCTTAAGAGGCATTTTCTAGTCCGTCGGCAAGCGTGCAATCCCAAGCTTTATTTTCCGCCTGAAATTCGGCAAACTGCTTCGGATCATTAACCAGCAAATCAAAAGCTTCTCCAACTTCTTGCAAATAAGTTTGCTTGCGCAGCTCTTCGCACATGCTGTGAATAACTTCAGCGGCCGTGCAACCCAAAAGTTTTGCTTGTTCATTGATCAAAGCAATGTCATTTTCAAAAGCCTTGACGGTCTTTTGACTACCTTTTCTTAAATCGAGTGCAGCAAGCATTGGAACCTCATCTCCCGGGGGCGAACCGTATACCAGATTGTATACCAGGGAGCCGGGGTCGTCAAGAGAGGACTCGGTATACGGCTGTATTTATGGCCCAGCGGCAGGTCATTACAACCTAAACTCTCGGCTCCATAACTTCAACAAGAGGCTGCTCTTGCTTGCGCATCAAACGAGTCTGCAGACGGTCGAGGTAAATATAAAACACTGGAGTAATATAAAGCGTCACCACTTGCGATACCAGCAAACCGCCGACAACAGTTAAGCCCAGGGGTTGCCTCGATTCTGATCCAGCCCCCAGACCGATAGCGATTGGCACTGCCCCCATCAGGGCAGCCATGGTGGTCATCATGATTGGCCTGAAGCGCGTCAAGCAGGCTTCATAAATAGCTTGTTCCGGTGGCTTGCCTTGTTCACGTTCAGCATCTAAGGCAAAGTCAATCATCATGATGGCATTTTTCTTGACGATACCAATCAACATGATTAAGCCAAGAAATCCATAAATATCCAAGTCATGTTTTGTCACTAGCAGCACAAGCAAAGCGCCAAGACCGGCTGAGGGCAAGCCAGAAAGAATGGTGATGGGATGAACGAAACTCTCGTAGAGAATACCGAGCACAATATAAATAACAAGTATGGCAATTGCCAGCAGCATCCACAAATTCTGGAAGGAGTCTTCAAAGGCCTCTGCCGTTCCTTGAAAAGCTGTAGTTACAGACTTAGGCACATATGTCTTAGCTAAGTGATTGATCTCGCCCACAGCTTCACCCAGCGATTTTCCTGGCAGCAAATTGAACGAAATAGTCACTGATGAAAACTGGCCAAGGTGATTGACTAGCAGCGGGCCTATTCCAGTCTTAATCTCAGCAATGGTATCGAGGGGCACCAAACGGCCAGAAGGCGTGTGCAAGAAGAGCTGCTTGAGCACAGAAGGATCACGGTAGAAATGAGGCTCCACTTCAATAATCACCCAGTACTGATTGGCGGCAGTGTACATGGTAGAAATCTGGCGCGTAGCGTAAGCACTAGAGAGAGCGTCTTCTACTTCGCGCATGGTGAGCCCAAGCTGCGAACACTTGTCGCGATTGACTTCAATATGTACTTCGGGGTTGTCGACTTGCATATCACTAGCAACATCAACAACGCCAGGCAGTTCTTTGACTTTATCTAGCAGTGTATGACCAGCGGCATAAAGTTCATCTCGGTTAGGACTAGACAAAGTAAATTGATAAAGCGACTTGGTTACTTGTCCGCCAATAGTAATTGTCGGTGGGTTCTGCAAATAAGAAGTGACACCAGGAACGGCGGCAAGCTTTGCCGATAATTCAGCAATAACATCATGAACTGATATCTTACGCACATCTTTGGGCTTGAGCACAATCAAGATGCGACCTTGATTGAGAGCAATGTTCGGGCTGCCATTACCCACACCCAAGCTTGACATATAGCTGTGAACATTCGGGTCGCTGGCAATAATATCAGCCAAAGTTTTGTGCAATTTGACCATGGCATCATAAGAGGTGCCTTGGTCGGCTTCGGTCATACAGACAATTTGGCCAGTATCTTCAGTAGGCATAAAGCCCTTGGGAATAATAGTAAAGAGATAACCGGTGGCAATGAACATCATGGCAAAGACAACCAGCACCGAAGCCTTATTGTTCAGTGCAATTGAAAGCGACCAATCATAAAACCCAAGGGCACGCTTAAAAACGCTCTCTGCAGCCCTAACAAATATGCTCTGCTCTTCTTTCTTCTCGGCTTTGAGAAAACGGCTACAGAGCATAGGTGTAAGGCTAATAGAAATGAAGCCCGAAATTAGAATAGCCACTGAAATTGTCACAGCAAATTCATTGAATAGGCGACCAACAATTCCAGGCAAGAGCAAAACCGGAATAAATACTGCCACCAATGACAATGTCATAGATAAAATCGTAAAACCAATTTCTCTTGAGCCATTCAGTGCAGCTTCCATAGGCGTCTCGCCCATTTCTAGGTGGCGAACAATGTTCTCTAGCATGACAATGGCGTCATCAACAACAAAGCCCACAGAAAGCGACAAGGCCATCAGCGATAGATTATCTAGACTAAAGCCCAATAGCTTCATAGCAGCAAAAGTGCCGACCACCGAAATTGGCAAGGCTAAGCTGGGAATGACAGTGGCTGAGAGATTGCCGAGAAAAACAAATATAACCAGTACCACTAAGGCAACGGTCAATAGCAACGTGATTTGCACGTCCTTGACCGATTCTCGAATGGTCTGAGATTGGTCGTAGAGCACATCTAAATGAATATTATCTGGGGTCAATGACGTAAACGTCGGCAAGAGCTTCTTGATACTATCTACTACCTGAATAGTATTGGCACCAGGTTGCTTCAGCACCGCCAAAATGATGGCGGGCTTGCCGTTGTAGATACCGCCCGACTTATCGTTCTGCACGCTATCAATGACACGGCCCAGATTTTCTAATCTGATTGGCGCATTGTTTTGATAAGCGACAATCACAGGCTTGTAGGCATCGGCATTGAGCAGCTGCCCGTTAGACTGAATCGTGAAAGCTTGGTGCTTACCCCAGAGTGTTCCTGTGGGCTGATTTTGGTTAGCTGACACCACCGCGTTCATAACATCATTGATGCCAAGGCCATAGGTGGCTAGTCTTTGTGGATTGACCTGCACCCGAACAGCATAGGCCTGGGAGCCATTGACCTGCACTTGGGCCACTCCACTTACCCGCGAGATGCGTTGAGCAATAAGTGTTTCGGCAAAATAATCGACTTGATGCAGGGGCAAACTATCAGAGCTAACAGCTAAATAAATCACTGGTTGGCTGGCCGGGTTCACTTTCGAAAATGTGGGAGGCATAGTCATTTGCGGCGGCAGCTGCTTAGAAGCAGCTGTAATGGCCGCTTGTACATCAAGAGAGGCGCCGTCCATATCACGTGCCGGATCAAACTGCAAAGTAATGAGCGACTGGCTGAGAGTGCTCGTCGAAGTCATCTGGGTCAGGCCAGCGATAGTAGCAAACTGTTTCTCTAGAGGCATCGAGACAGCAGAGGCCATGGTCTCTGCACTGGCACCAGGCAGAGTACCGGTCACCTGCAAGGTCGGAAAATCGACGTTGGGCAAGTCGCTAATAGGCAAAGCCTGGTAGCCCATTAAACCGAAGAATAGAATGGCTATCATCACCAGAGTGGTCATCACTGGCCGCTTAATAAAGATGGCACTAAGATTCATTTGGCATCCTCAAACTTTTCTGTTTTACAAAATGCTGGAAGCGATCGAGATAGATATAAAATACCGGCGTAATATACAAAGTCACCAGCTGCGATACTAGTAAGCCACCAACAATTGTCATACCAAGTGATTGGCGCGACCCGCCACTTTCGCCGAAGCCTATGGCGATTGGTAAGCTGCCCAAAATAGCCGCCATGGTCGTCATCATGATAGGGCGAAAACGCACCAGACAGGCTTGGTAGATAGCTACATCAGTTTTGAGATTTTGCTCGCGCTGCACATCCACGGCGAAGTCTATCATCATGATGGCATTCTTCTTGACGATACCAACTAAAAGTATCAAACCTAAAAATCCATATACATCTAGATTCATATTGAAAATTATCAGAGTCAATAACGCGCCCAAACCAGCTGAGGGCAGGCCAGAAAGAATAGTAATAGGATGAATGAAGCTCTCGTAGAGTATGCCGAGAACTATGTAAATGACAATAATAGAAATGAGAAGCAAAGCGCCTAAGTTTTGAGTAGAACTCTCAAAAGCCTGGGCCGTTCCTTGGAAGCTACCAGTAATATCTTCAGGCAGTCCGCTAGCAACCAATTCTTTTACTGGAGCAACCGCTTCACTCAAAGCGACTCCTGGCTTAAGATTGAATGATACAGTGACCGAAGGAAATTGACCAAGGTGATTGACCAAAAGCGGCCCAGCGCCACGGTCTACAGCAGCCAACGTATCAAGAGGCACGAGCTGGCCATTGCCAGCACGAACAAAAAACCAGTGCAACATCGAGGGGTCTTCAGTATATTGGGGCTCGACTTCGAGTATCACCCAATACTGATTGGTAGGGGTATAAATCACCGAAACTTGCCTGGCCGAATAGGCATTATTGAGAGCATCTTGCACTTGCTGCACATTGATACCAAGACGCGCACACTTATCTCTGTCGATCTCAACATTCAGCTGCAAGTTCTTTACTTGCAAATCGCTGTTCACATCTTGCAAGTTAGGCATAGCCTTAAGTTTCGCTTCAAAATCGCGAGAAGCTTTATACAACTCTTGCAGCTCAGAACCAGAGAGCGTCACTTGATACTGCGCCTTGGTTAGCTGACCACCGATGCGAATGCCACCAAGGTTTTGCATAAATAAATTGATGCCAGGCACATTAGCAGTTTTCTTACGCAGATCTTGAATCACTTGATCTAGAGTTGCATGACCCGGTCTATCAGCACGGTCTTTCAAGACCATAAAAATACGGCCTTGATTAACAGCTTGGTTGGGGCCACTGGCGCCAACACTAGACATGGCTCCACGAATACTTTCATTTTTAAGGACAATATCAGCAAGCATTTGCTGGTGGCGCACCATCTCGGAAAACGAGATGCCTTCAATTGCTTGAGTCATACCAAAAATTTGGCCGGTGTCGTCAGCGGGCATAAAGCCCTTAGGCACTTCCTTCAGCAAATAGCCCGTGGCCGCAAGCATTAGAAAAAAGCTAAGCACAACTATACGCTTATGGCGCAATGCTGGCTTCAAAGTATAGTCGTAAGCTGCTTGCAACTGACCAAACAGGCTATCTGAGAGACGGTGCAACCAACCTCGATGACTGCCAGCACTACTAGCGCGCAAAAAGCGAGCACAAAGCATCGGAGTAAGACTAAGGGCAACAAAGCCAGAAATTAAAATCGCTACCGAAATAGTGACAGCAAATTCAAAGAAGAGGCGACCGATGATGCCACCAAGAAACAATATCGGAATGAAAACAGCGATCAAAGAGACTGTCATAGAGACAACAGTAAAGCCAATCTCGCGCGACCCGTTCACCGCAGCCAATAGCGGCGGCTCACCAGCTTCAATGTGGCGCACGATATTTTCTAATACCACAATGGCATCATCAATGATGAAACCAACAGAAAGAGTGAGGGCCATAAGCGAAATATTGTTCAACGTGAAGCCAAAGAGCTTAATAGCAGCAAAAGTACCCATCAATACAATTGGCAGGGTGACACTGGCTATCAGAGTTGTAGGCAAACTACCTAGAGCAAGAATAATTACTAATACGACCAAGAAAACAGTGATTACCAAAGTGGCTTTGACATCACCCACCGAACGTCGAATCGAAACACTGCGGTCATAGAGAATTTCTAAATCAACAGCCCCAGGCAAAATGGCCCGAAAGGTCGGCATCATCTTCTTTATACTGTCAACAATCTCAATCGTATTAGTGCCCGGCTGGCGCTGCACCGTCAAAATTATGCCCCGATGGCCGTTGTACCAGCTTGCCACTTTATCGGTCTGCACACTGTCAATCACAGTGCCCACATCTCGAATGCGAACCGGTGCGCCTTTGCGGTAAGCAATAATTAGAGGCTTAAAGGCCTCAGCATTAAAGAGCTGCCCATTTACCCTGATATTGTAGGCAGTATCAGGACCATGCAGTGTACCCGTGGGCAAATTGACATTAGCCTGACGAATGGCCGCTGCTACCTCGTCAATGCCAATGCCATAAGCAGCCAACTTACGCGGATCTACTTGTATGTGAGGTGCGTAGATTTGCGAGCCCATCACTTGCACTTGAGCCACGCCAGAAGTCATAGAAAGACGAGGCGAAATGACATTTTCAGCGTATTCGTCTACGGTATAAAGCGGCAAAGTTTTTGAACTAAGAGCAACAAACAGAATGGGCGAATCAGAAGGATTGACTTTGCGAAAAGTTGGTGGACTAGGCATACTGGCCGGCAGCCAGGGGCGGGCGGCCACAATTGCCGCTTGCACGTCTTGAGCTGCGCCATCGATACTGCGGTTTAAATCGAACTGCAAAGTAATAGAAGTGATACCAGTGGCAGAAGTCGAGTTCATCGACTCTAGGCCGGCAATGCCACTAAATTGCTTTTCTAACGGAGTAGCAACAGCTGAAGCCATAGTTTCGCCATTGGCGCCGGGCAAGCCAGCGCTGACTGTTATGGTCGGAAAATCAACCGCAGGCAAATCGTTGACAGGCAAAGTGACATAGGCGATCAGACCAAAAATTACCAGTGCCACCATCAAGAGTGTCGTCATCACCGGACGCATAATGAAGAGGCGCGAAAGGTTCACAGGTTCATTTGCCTATAACATCAACTGCCTGGGTGTCGCGTTGCACCTTAACCTTAGAGCCAGGGCTGAGCTGCAGCTGACCATCTGTGACAACAGTTTGACCGACACTGAGGCCATCCAAAACAGCAATGAATTCACCAGCACTCTGACCGAGCTTGACCTTAATTAAGTCAACTGTATTGTCAGGCTTGAGCACATAAACCGAATTGCCTTGCTGAGTAGTCTGTACAGCTCGTGCTGGCACCACTACCGATTTACCAGCCGGAGGCATCGAAATTACAACATCGACAAACTGGCCAGGAAAGAGCTTATGCCCAGCGTTATCGAAGCTAGCACGCAATAAAATTGTGCCAGTATTAGTGTTGACTGTATTTTCCATGAAAGAAATATGGCCCTTAACTGCTTCGGCTTTGCGACCTTCAACCAATGCCTTTATCTTCAAGGTGCCGTTAGCCTGAGAACGACGCAAGTCATTGAGGTACTGTTCCGGCACCGTGACGTTAACATAAATAGGGTTCAATTGAGCAATGGTAACAAGCGGAGTAGACGAATTGGGTGATACCACATTGCCTTCATAGACGTTAAGACTACCCGTGCGACCATCAAGGGGAGAATATATTTTAGTCCAGCTCAGCTGCAGCCGAGCCTGATCGGCTAAGCCCTGATCAGCGCCAAGGTTTCCTCTAGCTGTCTCGATTGCAGCCCTGTCTCCGCGAGTAACTGCTTGAGCGTTCTCTACCATCTTCATGTCGGCATCAATAGTAGCTTGAGCCTGAGCAGCACTAGTAATAATTTGATCGCTTTGCTCTTTAGAGACAGCACCCTCGCGCACCAATTCTGCGTAGCGGGCCACTTGCACATCTGTATACTTGGCTTGAGCCTTGTCTTTGCGCAAGTTAGCAGAGGCCTGACCTATCATAGTTTCGTCACGAGATAGATTTGCTTGAGCAGCTTCTACCTGAGCCTTGTCGCGAGCAACATTGCCTTCAGCTTGAGCTAGCGAAGCCTGATAAGAGCGGGGGTCAATTTGAAAGAGCAACTGACCTTTCTTGACGAACTCACCTTGATTAAAGTGAACTTTCAGCAATTGCCCACCAACTTGTGGCGTGATATTGACCACCGAGAATGGTGCGACATTACCAATACTGCGCAGTTCAATAGGTAAGGCCTGCTCGCCAGAGACTGCCACCAAGACTGGCACTATCTTGTCTTTGCCGCCCTTCTTATCTTTACTATCTTTACCAGCTTGACCCAATGCACCAGCGGGGCCAGCAGAACCTTCTTTGCTATCTTTACCGTGGCGCAATGAATAAACGGTTGCCGCACTGCCAACTAACAGTAAAACAATTAGACCAACCAACACCACTTTGTTCGACTTCTTCGAGTTAGCTGAATTAGCTGAATTGATTGACTTATTTGAATTAGTTACGACCGCAGCAGTCGACGGCTCAAACTCACCTCCCACCTGGGGGTAAGGCTTGTCTCGCTTAATGCTGGTATCCAGTTCTTCTTTCATCTCGTCCCTTAAGCCTATATCTTAGCGTTCGCTTCAGTGAAAGCAGCCTTGAGCAAGGCAAGAGATTCTTCTATGCCAGCCAATTTATCAGGGGGCAGCTGAGCAATCACCCGAGACAACTCTTCAATTGCTACGGAGCGACTGCCCAGCAGATGCTCTTCGCCTGCAACAGTCAGACTGAGGATGACATTGCGACGACTGCTGGGGTCGTTGGTACGGGCAACCATGCCCGCTCTAACTAGGCGATCGACCATGGTAGAGGCGGTGGCGTTGGCGACACCCAAAGATTCGGCCAAGCGACTCAAACCAGAGCCCGGACAATTTTTAATAAAAGCCATAACTCGCAGCTGCGGCAGCGATGCCGGGGTTTCAGCCTGGCGCAGAACATGGCTGCGGATGTAGTACATGATGTAAGGGACAGTTTCCATAACCTTGGCAGCAACCAGGCTATTTCTCTCGGTCTTATCTCGGCTTGCCGGATCTACTTTATCGCTGGCCGGTCTTGTCTCTGCTGCTTTCACGAGCCCTCCAGCCTAAATCTGCTCTAGTTAGAACTACTTACAACTAATTACCACTATTCTTAGTATAGCTAACTATTAGGAAGACTAACTTATTTTTGAAAAGGGCATGATACCGTTTTTCGATTAACCACAAACCGAGAGTCAAAAGATGACCCATTATCTCGATCTCTCCACGAGTTGCATGGTTGAAGAAGGTCCGCATGTGCGCGCGGTTGGCTGGTTAAATCCCCTTTTTCCTTTCGAGACAGGCAACGTATCGCCAGAGCTGATAGCCAAGTTGCAGGAACACTGCGCCAATCCATTCCAGCCCATGATGCTGAGAGGGTATCATGACTGCGAGTTGAAATTGGACGCATCAACTGAGTGCAAGGCGAGAGGGCTCAAGAATCTTTGGATACCTGGTGCCAACGGTTGCCTCTATGTTGCACCAGAGATGATTGTTCACTACATCGAAGTGCACTCTTACAGGCCGCCAGAAGAGTTCATTCGTGCAGTTCTAGCAGCGCCCGATCAAAAGTCTCCTCAGTACTGGCGAATGATGGAACCGTTCGGCTACAGCGAGCCCTCTTTTTATGGCTTGCCCATAAGCAAGTATGAATCTCTGTCAGAACGTGATCAGCAATTGCGTGCCCAGGCAAGTCGTCGCACTCCTGAATGGGAGAAGGCTAATCCGGTTGAGGCAGCCACATATCGGGGTACGGCGCATGCGGAGCAGGGAAACTACTCCGAAGCCGCCAAGGAATTGGAATTGGCGGTTATCTCCAGAACCAACGATCAGAGCTTGCTTCTTGTCTTTGCCAACTCTTGTCAAAAGTGCGGCCGATTTCAGGACGCAATCAATGTATGCAGCGATCTGGTAGCGCGCAATCAGGAATATCCAGGCACCGTCACACGCGGCAAAGACGCCCTCTTAATTCGCGCGCTTGCATTTCAGGGCTTGCACGATTATACGAAAGCAAAAGCTGATTTTGCTGTAGTAGTCGATCGCGATGAATCATGTGTCGCTGCTTATGTCGGTCTCAGCGAGTGCAGTGCAGCACAGGGGCTCACAGCGGAGGCTGAAGCCTATCTTG
>JBAYTY010000025.1:0-107145 GCA_041675385.1 Candidatus Obscuribacterales bacterium | reverse complement strand
GGATCAAACTCTCCGTTGTCACTCAGCGTTAGCTAAGTGCGTTTAAAACGATTTAGTTTGCCTACTCAAAATTCTTGACAGGCGCCTTGTACATAAGGCTATTCAGTTATCAGGGTTCAAGTTGGCGTCGGAGTAATTCGCTCAGAGGCGAATGTGATTCAGACGACGAGAGAAATCATACCAAGCTAAATAGGACGTGTCAAACAATACAGAAGTGACTGTCCATAGGCTTCTTACAAAAGCATCCAGAAATATACACAATTGGCTACCTCTCTTTAATTTGCAAGACCAGCAACCTGGGCCTCTTTCAAGAATCAGCTGTCTCAATCATGAGAAAAACGCCACATCTCAAACCGTGAGAACGCTTGTTACGCCTCGCAACACTTGATCGGCACCAAACAAATAGAATCGGACGAGTTCAGCGTCTTGAGAGAAAACCCAGGACCAGCCCATCTCTTGACTACCGACAAAAAGGCACCATTATGGAAACCTGCTAGCGAATTTGGCGGAGCAAAAGCTCTGCACTGTACTTCTTGCGCGCACCAGTAACCATAAAAATACGAGAACCGTGCAGTTGTATCTCAGTAAAAGTGGCACCATTGCGAAACTGGTTACTGTCTTGAGCCAGGCGTAAATCGGGGTTTTCATCACGACTTTGGCAAAGCGCAGAGATATACGATTGATAGCTTGCTGCGGCGGCTTTAGCATTGCCACCATAATCAACAAGCAGCAACTTAACCCGCTCTTTGACCGGCTCCCGCATCTGATAGTCAGCCACACAGGCCAGTTTGAACTGCTTAAAATCAAGAGAGTTTAGATAAGGCGCTGGACAAAATCGCCGCGCTGAGGCTGGTCCCATTACAATTTTTTCGCTGCCATGGAGAAATTCTAGCTGGGGCATTGTCGAGAGAATATAGGGCGGTGCGCCGCTTTCGACTATTCCTTTAGCAATTTTTGTAGCACACCGCCTAATGACATCCTTGCTCTCCTCATCATCCCCGGATGTTCCATATATAGATATAAAAGTCTTGCCTTGCACAAATGAAATGCTGTCATCATCTTCTGATGTGGCGTCTCCACGCAACACAACTGTTGTTGCACCACGACGCAAGAAAGAATAGGCAGCAAAAGCACCATCATTGTTTGCAAATTCGTAGACATCTATATGGATATAGCGCTGCCCCCGCTGAAGCGATTTGCGGGTGAACGATTTGAGTCCAAATTCTTGAAGAATCGTCGCTTTCAAGCCGTCACTTTCTGGCAGCTGCGGAATAACGGCACCAGCGACAGGCTGCCAAAGATACAACGTAGCGCCGTTCCATCCATCAAACGCCAAGCGTTCTACGAAAGAACCTAGGGCCGTAGGCTTAAAGCTAGGACCAGCTGGCGGCTGTTCGGGCAAACTTACTGCTGGCTGAACATTGGCAGTAGCAGTAGCAGGAGAAGGAGAAGAAGAAGTAGTAGTAGGAGGAGCGGTAGAAGTAGAAGGAGCACTAGCTGGCAGTTGAGCAAAAACTCGAGGCACAGCATAAGACATAACAAAAGCGAGACCAAAGGCCAAGGAGTATATCGGCCGCACCACCAGTGATACTGAAATCATGCCTATTTTTGCGCCGGGTCTAGCTTAGGATCGTACGTAATGCAAATGACTGTCTGTGCACCAATGGGCACCAAAATAATGTCAAGCTTGGCCCAGTCAGATGTGCACTCAAGGGTGATCGTTCCTCTCATATTGTTATCGGAAAGCAGGCGATAAGACTTCATTGCAATTTCATTCTTGTAGAAATTCAAAATCTTATCAAATTCATCGTTACTCTTTAAAATCACAACTTGTCTGTACTTGTTTGGAGCAACTGGTGTGCTGTCAGATTTTGTACATTCGGTGCCGGGATAACAGGCAATGGGAAACTTTTCAGGTAGCGCTAAGCCTGTTGGTTTGTAGCCAGCGCCACAACCAGACAGCAAAGTAGAACTGCTCGCAATAATGGCAACAGCCAAACCCACTAACAATTTGCGACCTATCATGACTTACCCTGCCTTAAGTAACTCGTACAAATATAGCGTAGCAAAATCTTTGCCTGCAGATATTCATTCCCTTCAGTGGCAGAGAAATATCTAAAAGCAAGGCCATCAGCCAATCAATTACAATAATTGCGCAAATTTGGCCAATTGGGTGAAGCGTCAATCACTTCAAGTCAGACAACTACTTCTTAGTAGCTGGGCGTTTGGGCAAATCTTGCGGCTTATCGTCGGGATACTCGACGTGACCTGACTTTTTGCTGGCCTTGGCTTCGACTTTAGCATCGTCACCTCCACCGAACCAGCCCAAGACTTTGCTCCCAGCGCCCTTAACAACATCCATCGCCTTGCCACGCTTGTCTTCGTCTAGCACTACGCCGGTAATAACATGCTTGGCATCGGGAATTCCTCCATTAGCAACCTTACCAATCTCCAGAACACCCTGGGCCGTACCCTGATGTTCAGCTGGTAGGGCCTTAACCCCTTGCTTCATGGCTTGGCCCACTACACGGTCAGTAATGACCCCTGCTGGGCCGCCAGCCAAGAGAGGCGCACCTTCGCGCACAAGTGTTTTGACATCGCCGCGCTTGGCGGCATCACCTATACCGACAACGTGCTTCTTCTCGTCTTCATACACCTCTTTGCCGACCTTGATCACTTTTTTACCAGCATCACTGTTGGCAGCGTCAACGGCAGCCTTCTTCACCTTTGGAGCGTTCTCGACTACTGCATCTTTGACTTTGGGAGCATTCTCGTCAATCAGCTCTTTGCCTTTATGCAATGCCTTGCTGCCACCATCGACGACCGCGTCTTTAGCGCGACCCAAGTGCCCCATAACACTGCCGAAGGAGAAACCACCCTCCGACTTGGCGCTACTTTTCTCTTTATCATCAGATGCACGTGTTGAACGGTCGGTCATAGCCTTGGCCTCAAAAAAAATATGGTAAACGCGGGGGTTAGAGGATTCTAAGCTTTCTGACATTTTGTTGTCAAGCTAATTCTTGCCGTCCCAGCTACAAACTATTTACCCCAAAAACGGCAAAATCCCCAAGTCTATTAGCCTCGGGGATTTCATACTTATATAGAGCACAGCCTCCAACTGTTTGACGGCTAGCAGGCCACTAGTTGAAACCAGACTACTTAACCGCGTTCAACTCACGAGCCTGGGCCTGGCGATACCATTCGATGGTCTCTTTCAATCCATCTACCAGGTCTTTGCTCGGAGCCCAGTTAATCAGCTGCTTGGCCTTAGTAGTGTCGGGCAAACGACGCTTCGGATCGTCTACAGGCAAGGGCTTTTTCACAATCTCGCTAGTGCTACCAACTAACTCTTTAATGATGGTGGCCAGCTCAAGTACAGTCTTCTCTTCGGGATTACCAAGATTGACGGGCAAATGATGATCAACATCCATTAGGCGAACAATGCCTTCAACTAAGTCAGAGACATACTGGAAGCTTCTAGTTTGCTGGCCTTCGCCATAAACAGTGAGTGGCTGATTAGCCAGCGATTGGCCGATGAAGTTCGATACCACGCGGCCGTCGTCTAGTCTCAGACGCGGACCATAGCAGTTGAAAATACGAATAATGCGAGTATCTAAGCCATGCTTATGATGGTAAGCCATTGTAATAGCTTCAGCAAAGCGCTTAGCCTCATCATAGACACCGCGAGGGCCAATCGGATTGACATTGCCCCAGTAGGTTTCAGGCTGTGGATGAATTTCAGGATCGCCATAGACTTCAGAAGTGCTGGCAAGAAAATAGCGCGCTCCTTTTGAAAGGGCTAGCCCGAGAGTGTTGTGTGTACCCAGCGAATTGACTTTCAAAGTTTCAATTGGCAACAGCAAATAGTCGACTGGCGAGGCGGGAGAAGCAAAATGGATAACCCAATCCAGATCTCCAACTATGTGAATATGGTTTGAGACATTGTGATGGATGAATTCAAAGCGAGGATTGGACTTGTGTTGAGCAATATTTTGATAGTTACCAGTGATGAGATTATCCATCACCACAACTTGGTGCCCCTCAGCCATCATTCGATCGGTCAAATGTGAACCGATAAAACCGGCACCACCAGTGATTAAAATTCTCAACGTCCTACTCCTCGATAAGTCATACCGGCAGCGGTTATCTCTTCTTCGCTTAAGGCATTGCGGCCATCAATTACAAGCGGCCAACGCATACTCTTAGCCAACTTCTTCCAGTCTAGTTTTTTAAATTGTTCCCACTCAGTAACGAGTACCAGAGCATCACTGTCGCCAGCCAATTCTTCAACACTGTGGCAATAAACCAAGTCGAGAGTGGCATGCAGAACTTTGCAGCGATCGTTAGAGACCGGGTCGTAAGCTTTGACAGTGGCACCCATTTTTAAGAGCTGATAGGCAATAGTCAAAGCTGGTGCATCGCGCAAGTCGTCGGTATTGGGCTTGAATGAAAGGCCAAGCAAGCCAATGGTGCGGCCTTTCAATATCTTCAATTCATCTTGCAGCTTCTTAATTACCACTAGGCGCTGACGATCATTGACAGCCACAGTGGCTTCTAGTAACGAAGTTGGGTAAGAATACTCTTTAGCTACCTGCATCAAAGCGCTTACATCTTTGCCGAAACAACTACCGCCCCAACCCACTCCAGCGTGAAGGAAAGCTTTGCCGATACGATAATCAAGACCTATGCCTTGAGTTACCTGACTGACATCGGCTCCAACCTTTTCGCACAAACCAGCGATTTCATTAGCAAAGCTAATTTTCATGGCCAAAAAGGCATTGGCTGAATATTTGATCAGTTCAGCTGAGGCCAAGTCGGTAACGACAAAAGGCACTGAGGAAAACTCTTTGGGCCGCGGAGCAAAAGTCGGCACATCAAAACTCTGCTCGACTATTGGCTTGTACAAGCTCTTCATCACGGCGACGGCCTGCTCATCGGTTGAACCAACAACAATACGATCTGGATAGAACGAATCGGCAATGGCGCTGCCTTCACGCAAGAATTCGGGATTGCTGACTACCACAAAGCTCGGCGACTCGGGTCTAGCTGCCCGAGCAGGAACGGGTTGAGCATTCTGCACGCCTTGCGAAACCAGCATTTCAACCCAGTTGCCAGAGCCCACAGGCACGGTCGATTTATTGACAATGATGCGGCGGTGCTTAGCATCGAGGGCGCTGCCAATGCTGCGCGCCACAACCATCACCTGAGAGAGATCTGGTTCACCATTGGGCAGCGACGGAGTGCCAACAGCGATGAAAATAATTTGAGCCCGCTTAACAGCTTCTTCTAAATTGTCAGAAAAATTGAGAAATCCAGATTCACTTGTCTCTTTGACAAAATCTTGCAATCCAGGTTCAAAAAATGGCACTAATCCACTTTTCAAACTGCCTAACCGCTCAGGGTTAGCCTCAACCGCTGTGACATGATTGCCAAGATAAGCAAGACACGCGCTGGTTACAAGACCTACGTAGCCGGCACCGATAACACATATATCCACGAGATTTATTCCCACAAACTAAGAAAAGGAGATAGAAGCTATGCTAGCCTCTGGTTTAACAGCAGACAATAGTTATAGCTTAAAGCCTATGGAGCCTCATGTCTTCAGATTTAGAAACCTCAAATTTAGAAGGTTCACATTTAGAACAGTTCATTGCAACTGTAGCCAAGCTCAGATCTCCTGAAGGCTGCCCCTGGGATAGAGAGCAGACTCACAAAAGTCTGGCCCGCTATTTGCTAGAAGAAGCTTATGAAGTGATGGAAGCAATTCACGAGGGTGACCCTGAAAAAATCAAAGAAGAACTGGGTGATTTGCTGCTGCAGATTGTACTCAATTCACAGGTGGCAAAAGACGATGGAAACTTTACGATTGAAGATGTCGCTGCTTCGATAAATGCCAAGATGATTAGAAGGCATCCCCATGTTTTTGCTGACTCAAAGGTTGATACGGCTGAAGGTGTTGTTACCCAGTGGCAGGAGCTGAAAGCAAAAGAGAAGCAAGAGAAGCTGGGTAACTCTAAAGATGAGCCAGAGAACAGAGAATCGGCCCTAGCAGGCGTTCCCAAAACTATGCCAGCCCTACTACAAGCCCTCAAGATATCCGAAAAGGCTGTCAATCAAGGGTTTGAGTGGGAAAAAGAAGCCGATGTCTGGGCCAAGCTGCATTCAGAAATTAGCGAACTGCAAGAAGCTATTTCGCACCCTGACTTAGTTAGCCCCAAAAACGGTGAAGCGAAAGACCAGCCCCAAAAAAAAGAAGTTGATAAAGCCAAACACGATGTCGCCTTAGAATTTGGTGACGCCCTATTCTGCATGGTCAATTTAGCCCGCTGGCATGCCCTCGACCCAGAAGAGTGCTTGCTTATGACTATCAACAAGTTTAAAAGCCGCTTTGAGTGGATGGAGCTAAACAGTAACCGCCCGCTCAAGGAACATTCAGCTGATCAGCTAAACGATTTGTGGGAAGGCGCGAAAGTCGCGCTTGCAGAGAAGTTATAGGGTATTGGAAGTTTGAGCAACAGAAGTACTTGGAGAAGTACTTGCTGGGGTATTTGCTGTGGTACTTGCTGGGGTATTTGCAGAATTAGTTGCAGCTGAATGAGCTGGTATCTGAGAGTTGGCAGGCGTGCCGGCACCGGCAGAACGAACAGCAGCAGAAGAAACAGCAGCAGAAGGAGCACCCTCAATACTGGCCTGAATGCTAGCCGGAATGTTGTTCAAAGCCTCATTGCGAGCATCTTCGGCTTCAGATTTCTCAGTTGGGCGCTTCGGATTTTTGGAAATTTTAAGAGGAATTGAATTATCGAGACCGAGATCGATAAATTCAACTTTGTCTTTGATTGGCTCAACAGTTGGAAGAATTGAAACTAAGCGACCCAGCCTGCGGGTCAAAGTGGCATCTGGCAAACCAATTTTTAGTGTCAAATCACCGTTAGCAACTTTAACGTCAAAGGGTTGACGCATATCAATATAGTCGACAGGCCGCCCAGTTTGACTACTAATATAGTTAGCCCAACTAGCCCACTGAGCCACTTCGCGCGAAGTAAGCTTTAAGCTATGTTGACCGTAAATAACAAGATGAGGACGAACCACTGCCGGAAACTCAGCTATAGAGATAAATCTACCAGACTGAGCAATTACAGCCTCAGCAGGCTTGCTTGGATCGGGACTATAAGTAGCCCAAGGGTACTCTTCTAAAATCTCTACAACTAGATGTGGCTTCGGTAGTGCATAGCGCCTAACGAAAGCATGCCGAACAGCTTTAAGAGAAGCGATTTGGTTCTCTAGTTTTTTGGGATCAATTCGGTAGATAGGCACATTGACAGCACTTTTTACAAGCTTCAAGACTTGATCTCTGGTGGCAACCGAATTGCCGTGAACAATAACCTCAGTCTTTTCGTTGTGGAGAGTCCAAGGTAAGTGTGTAAAGCAAGCAGCACCAGCAATGAGCATGCCGAATAAAAGCACATAACGGAATGTTTGACGACGGGATCTAGCTCGACGAGTAGCTTTCCGTTGTTTGCGTCGACTCTTCATCCATTCGCGGCGCTGATCAGCTTCCATGATCATGGTCATGCTGGCAACTCCTCTCTGCTTTCGCAGCTAGAGTGTTTGACGAGCAAATCAGGAGAATAAAAACTATCGCCGAGTGGAAATTCGCCGGAAAATACTATTTGCGCTGGTCCGTTTAACTCGATGAGATTATCCAAGGAAGACCAGGTGACCTCAAGTTCCCCACCTGGAAGAATAACACAGCATTGGCGGTTTAGGCGCTCTTCCATCACCCCAGCTGCCACCACGGCAGCAGCCCCAGACGCACAGGCCAAAGTTGGCCCGCAGCCTCGTTCTACCACATAAACAACTGCTCGATCGCGCCCTTGCGGCAAGACAAACTCAACATTAACTCCTTGAGGAAAGATAGACAGGCCCTGAATCTGGTGGGCCAATTCAAGCAATCGGCTAGGAAATTTCTCAATAGAAGCAGCAGCGGCACCACTCGATATACCCTGCATACAACCTTGATATCGAGTCAACTCTAGCTCAGCACAATCGAAGATGACGCAGTGAGGATTGCCCATATCTATTGCCGTGGCACTAAGGGTGATATCGCCCAAAGTTAGCCTCTCGGCTACAAACCCAATTTCGGGGGCAGCCAATTGTGTTCGCACCATGCGCTTCAGAAGTTGGTGCGCCTGGCGCGAATTATCAGCGGCACCGCCGGCAGAGCACAAGTTAGGCTCTAAAACGGTCACGGCAACAGGATAGACACGGGTAGCAACCCTGAAATTGTCTGACTGGGGCCAACGACTTTTGCCTTCCTTGTCGGCATTGGCACGCACGAAATAAGCCAAACAGCGCAGGCCATTGCCGCACATATCAGAGGAAGAGCCATCACCATTGATATAAATCCAAGCAAGATCGCATTGCTTATAAGAAGGATAAGCCGTAACTATATTTTCAATTAATAGCCCATCAGCACCATGGCAGCTCACAGCCACAATGAGACCATCTGCACCAATGCCAAAACGCCGGTCGCAGACAACTTGAGCCAGACGACTAAGTGCGGCAACAACATCTATATTCTTTGCACCCGGTGGCACTTCGCCTGCCCTTGCCAAAGCAGAGCGCAATACCAAATCGAGATCAACGTCTTTAACCATGACAAAGTCGTTGCCAAGACCATGCATTTTGGTGAATGGCAATTTATAAGGTGGCAATTGATTAGGGGCGGCGGTTTCCATATATCTCGGGAGATTATAACCCCTGCCAGCTTTCTTGTGCTTGACATGATCAGGAAGTAACCAATTAAAAAGGGAATTGCCAACAATCCCTTATATACTCATCAATTTTAGTCTCACAGCAGCGTATGAGAAGTAGAAGGTTACTAACAAAATGAGAGCATATATATCTGTTGACTTAGAAGGCGTTAACGGAATTTTGCATTCGAGCCAAACTCAGCCCAACGAGCCCGGCTACGCTCGTGCCTTAGAACTGATGCACGAAGAAACCAATGCTGTAATCGAAGGCCTTCTGGCTGGCGGTGTAGATGAAATTTTAGTGAACGATTCACACTGGGATATGCGCAATCTTCATATAGAGAAGCTCTACCAACACAAAGGTGTATCAGTACGCAGTGGCTGGCAGAAACCATTCTCGATGGTCTCTGGCGTCAACCCAGCCGATTTTGCCGTTTTTGTCGGCTACCATGCTCGGGCGGGCCATGCTACCGGGGTTTTGAGCCATACTTATCGAGCGCAGATATTTTTTGAAGTCAAACTAAACGGTCAACCAGTGGGTGAAACGGGCTTAAATGCAGCCTTGGCTGGTTACTTTGGCGTACCGATTGCAATGCTGTGCGGTGATGACACTGTTTGTGAAGAAGCCCGAAATTTGCTGGGCGATATCGTCACAGCACAAGTAAAAACTGCAGTGTCTCGCTATGCCGCAGTGTTTCACCCCCACCAAGAAAATCTCAAACTGCTAAAAGAAAAAGCCAGACAGGCGACGAACAAAAAGCATTGGCAACTTTTTAAAGCGGCCGAACCAGCCCAAATTGAAATTACCTTCTTTGACCCTTCAATGGCTGATGCTGCTGAACTTTTACCGCAAATAAAGCGCCTTGCAGCGAGAACCATAACGATTCAAGGAGCCGATTACGCTGAGACCTTTCGCCTAATGCTGGCCGTAGGAGCCCTTGGTGCCAGCAGAAAAGATCCATATTTCTCTTGATTTAAGGCCTTGTGTGTCCTTATAACAAAGACGCTGAAAATAATTTGATTAAATCTAATGATTTTTCCCCTCACCTGTAGAGGGGAGGCCTTCTAGCGGGTATCAAGAATATACAGGGGATTGGTTCTCTTGCCAAAAGAACAGGCACCGGCGGGGTATGACGTCGGAGCAGTTTGACTTTGCCTTAAATTTCACTCGGTCCATGGGGAATTTTCAGATGTTCCATTCTTCCTACCAAAATCTATCATTCCGTCAGCAAATAATCGCAGCAAACCAGTCGTACCCCTGCCCCCGCTGCAGTTCTGGCATGATTGAGCCGTTTGGTATCACTGAAACACTGAAGTGCACTTCTTGCGAACGAAGCTTTGTCGCCCTGCGCGGCGGAAGAATGCTTTACCCAGCCAACCGTATGGGGCTGAAGATTGCTCTGACTTTCTGGTGGGATGGCCTCAGATGGCACTGTGCTGGCACCACCGCCAGCTCAAGACAGCTGCTTATGCTAGCGCTACTCTTGGCTTCCCCGGTTGCCCTGTCGCAAATGCTCTTATCTTTGAATCTAATAGCTAGTAAACCTGAATGGCTTAGTCCGCCCTTGGCTGGTGCAGCCGGCATGCTAGTTGGTCTGCTCTTGATATACTCGTTCTGCGGAGACTTCGATGTAGTAGCGAAGCGCAAAGAAAGAACGAGCAAAAGTCCGCAGCCAGACCGCCCTTCGTCGGGCAATTAAGTAAATTCAGGACTGAAAATTTTTTTGGAACATATACCGGTTCTCCTTAATGAAGTGATCGATGCATTGGATGTACGGCCCGGTCTTACATATATAGATGCCACCGCCGGCGCTGGCGGTCACTTGGCTCGCATAGCCGAGTTGACTGAAGGGAAAAGTAAACTTTTTGCATTTGACCGTGACGCTGGCAGCCTAGAGCGGCTCACAGAGCGCTTTGGCGACAAAGTGACGATGATCCACTCAAACTTTCGATATCTAAAAGAGTCATTAGCGCAATATGGTGTCAATACCATTGATGGTGGCATATTGGCAGATCTAGGCGTATCGTCTATGCAAATAGATCAAGGAGAGAGGGGCTTTAGCTTTCAAAAAGAAGGCCCACTCGATATGCGAATGGACCGCAGCGAATCAGTTTCAGCCTACAACATAGTCAATCAATGGCCAGAAGGCCCATTAGCAGACATCATTTACAAATACGGCGAAGAAAGACATAGCCGCAAGATAGCCAATCGCATAGTGGCCAATAGACCTATTGAATCCACTCTTGCACTGGCTGACATTGTCGCTCGCTGCATACCGAGAGCAGCTGATAAAAAAAATTACAAAAAAAGTTTCGGCTCTGCTGGTGGTGGCTATATACATCCGGCTACAAGAACGTTCCAAGCAATAAGAATGGCTGTTAATGAGGAGCTTGAGAGTCTTGAAGATTTCTTACGAGAGTCATTAACTATTCTAAAGCCTGGCGCAAGATTAGTAGTTATTACGTTTCATAGCTTAGAAGATCGAATCGTTAAACAATTCTTCAAGATGGCCGCAGCATCATGCATTTGCCCACCACGAGCCCCCGTCTGCACCTGCAAAAAAGAGTGCGAGGTACTGATAATTACGCGTAAACCTGTTACAGCTTCTGAAGATGAATTGCTTGCCAACACCCGGAGTCGTAGTGCTAAACTACGTGCAGCTCAAAAGCTGATTTAGGAGTATATATGGTTAACACTCTCCCTCGCCGAATTAACGAAGAAAAACCCGTGAGCTTCGCTTACGGTAGATCTCATAATGATTCGGCCGCAAGAGTGTCCGTTGCCAGAGTTGCCTTGGTTGAAAACATGCAGCCAGCTACTACTTATCCGGTTGCCTTCGGCTATAGCCAAAATCAGAGCGTTCCCTCTACAGTCCGCGCCACTCCAGCGCCGTCCAGAACCGCTCGTCCGCACCTCGTACCAATTGAGGCTCCTAAGCGCAAGACCCGCAAAGCTCCCTTTCTAGTACGTGTAAACAGAACGCTACAAGCTTCGTTGATAGCCCTGTGCGGCTTAGCCATCTTGGGTTATGGCTTTGATGTTTCTTCATCAAGTGAAGTTGGTAAGGTTCAAGACCAAGTACGTCGCCTTAGCGAACAAAATTCTGAACAATCTTATGACCTTCTTAAGCGGGTCTCATATCAAGACATCCAGGCCAGCGTCACCGGCAGTACCGGTTTGCGAGTGCCAGAAGAAGTCAAGATAGTAAAAGAAGTGGCCGCTCCAAAACTTAATCCTTTCAAGCCAGCCAAACATCAACTACCTTTGATGCCAGGCTACTAAAATATTGGTTGTTACTTCTGACAACCATTTCTTGTAACAAATCAAAAGCTATCCGATAGATATATCGGGTCTTTTTGATGGCGGAGTGGAAAGGACTTGCCTAAAGATTTGCTAGATAGACCGGTGAGAACGAGGTCCCGACCAGGGCGAATCAGGCGTCAGCCCAAATCGCCCCTTTGGTGTTTGCGCTTCTGTCAGATCGTCTTAGGCATTTGCGCCCTTTCGGTTATTGCTCGTCTCTACTATCTACAAATTTATCAGGGCAGCAAGCTCACTGAAAAAGCCCACACCCAAAGACAACAGCACAATATGCTGGTGCACCGTGGTGCCATTACCGACCGCCGCGGCTTGCCTTTAGCCATAGATACGACTAGATACGATATATATGTCCACGTTAAGCTGCTCAAAGCTGAACGGGAAGAAGCAGCGATAAAACTAGCAGCCATAGTCAAAGAGCCAGTTAGCAAAATATCCAAGCTTCTGAACCAAGGTTACCCGGTAGTAACTTTAGCCAAGCACTTAGACAGAGAGACAGCAGACGCCCTACAGGCCTTAAATTGGGCTGGTATTGATATCGTACCTCGGCCTTTTAGACAGTACCCAGAAGGGGCCCTAGCCGCCCACCTGCTAGGTTTTACTGACGCAGAATTTCATGGCCAAGGTGGTGTAGAGCAAGCCGAACACGAGATGCTCACTAACACCGGCACCATTCCTAAGCCCCAGCTAGACGGCAAGGGTCATCCTATCTTAGTGCCAGAACGTGAACCATCATGGGATATCACACCGCCCTTGGGTCGGCATGTTGAGCTGACCATAGATAACTATTTGCAGCATTTGGCCGAGAAAGAATTGTTTGCTATGTGCAAACATTCTCATGCCCTAAAAGGAGCGGTGATACTAGCCGATCCTAATACCGGTGAAATTCTCGCGTGGGCCAACTATCCCTCATTTGATCCCAATCACTACAATAAATATCCCTATGAAATTTTGAAAAACTGGTCGATGGTAGATGTCTATCAGCCCGGTTCCACTTTCAAAATTATCACTGTATGTTCTGGTCTTGAGACCGGAGCAATCAAGCCCAATTCCACCTTCTACGATGGCGGCTCACTGACCATTGGTAATCGTACAATTCATAACCACGATGGTGGCCACGGCACCATCGACTTAAAAGGCCTCTTCATTCATTCTTCTAACATAGCCTCAGCCATGATTGGCATGGCCATGACGCCAAAGCAGTTCCACGACAAGCTCTACGATTTTGGCCTCGGTCGCCGCACTGGCATCGAACTACCAGGCGAATCACGCGGGCTGTTAACACCAGCAAAGTACTGGACACCAATTGATGCGGCCACAACTGGCTTTGGCCAAGGGGCCATTGCTGTGACGCCACTGCAGCTGGTAGCAGCAGTAAGTGCAGTAGCCAACAATGGTGTCTGGATTCAGCCCCACTTAATTAGACGAGTCTATGACCCTAGTAATGGTGTCACCGAAAAATGGATAGAACCAAATAAACGAAGAGTTGTGGCACCAGAAGTTGCTAAATTGGTTTCACGCCTTCTTGCTGAAAACGTCTATGAAGGCACTCAGATTGCCGGTCAAATTCCTGGTTATAGAGTAGCTGGCAAAACCGGCACCGCTCAGAAAGTAACTGCCAACGGCCGCGGCTATATGGCCGGTCAAACCATTGCTTCGTTCGTTGGCTTCTTGCCTGCTAGCAATCCACAGCTAACCTGTATAGCTGTAATTGATAGCCCCCAAACCGATGGTCGTTGGGGTAACACGGTGGCTGGCCCAGTCTTCAATGCCGTCGGCATGGAAGCCGCACGCTACCTCAATATTTCACCAGACTATGTGGTCGCACCTGGCGACAAGGGCAAGAAAATTCAACCAGTGATTGCTCCTTCAGTAAAATACGCTGCTGAACTCGGTGGCCAAATAAAAGAGCCCGATAGTGTCGGACATTAAGCCCGCTAACGAAAAAGCAGAAGCAGAAGAAGCAAATCTGAATGCACAACAGGGCTCAGGGAAAAGCTTAGCTAAAACATTTTCACTGGTCGCTCTCTTTACGCTGCTCTCTAAGTTTGCCGGCCTGGCTCGCGACATGGTCATTGGACACACTTTTGGACTAGGCTTAATTGCCGATTCCTACAACTTTGCCTATTCAATTACTGGCACCATTCTTGTACTGTTTGGCGGCCAAGGTGGCCCCTTTCATACAGCGACCTTTGCCGCTCTAACAGGCAAAAGAGAAAACGCGACAGCAGCCGACAACAGCAAACTCGTGATGCAGATGATGGCCTGGACGGCCATAGCTATGGGAATGATTGCTCTTATAGTTTATATTTTCGCACCATATATAGTGCATATCATAATGCCGGGTACCGTTGACGGTAGCCATGGCTACACTACTGCTGAGCGCTTTGTTGAAGTAATAAAACAAGTGCGCATTATGGCGCCTCTAATTATGATTGCCGGACTAGTGGGCATTGGCTGCGGCATCTCTAACACTTACAACGAACATTTTTGGCCCTCCATTGCACCGGCCTTTGCCTCTGGAGCAATCATCACTTTTGTTCTCTTGCCCCACACTGACGGTGGTGTTGCCTTGGCCTTAGGCACCTTAGTCGGCGGTATCGGCCAGCTGGCGGTGCAAATACCCGGGATGCTCAAAGCGCGGCCCTGCTTTAGCTTTGATATTTTTACCAAACTGCAACCGGGCATGAAAGAATATCTGGTGATGTTTCTGCCACTGACTTTCAGCACCTCCATTGGCACTTTAATTGGCTATGTTGACCAAGGTTTTAGCTCAGGCTTAGTACAAGGCGGCTGGTCGGCTATCTGCAACGCTAATAGACTAGTACAGCTGCCCCTAGGAATTTTAGTTACAGCCATGCTGGTTCCCATTGGCCCCATCTTTGCTAAACATGTAACTGCTGGAAAGATTGACGATCTCAAATTTGAATTAAAGCGTGCCCTAACCTTACTTTGGTTCTTGGCTCTGCCGGTTTCTGCCCTGCTATTTGTAGAAGGGCGCTCAGTAATCAAACTGCTTTTCGAAAAAAACGCTTGGACCGCAAACGACACCGAGATGGTGACTTCCGTACTTCTAATTTTGACGCCAATGATCTTCTTTTATGTAGCCCGCGACTTGCTCACCAGGGTGTTTTATGCCTTCCAAGACAGCCGCACCCCTTTTGCCATAGCGGTAATAGCTATTGTCGTCAAGATATTTCTAGACTGGCTATTTGTCTCAGTATTTAAATTAGGAATCAGTGGCATCGCTCTAGCTACCACCCTAATTACCATAATTAATTTGAGCTTGCTCTTCTATTTATTGCGCATGAGAACTGGTCGCCTAGGAACAGTAGCGATGATTAAGCCTCTACTGATTATGCTGGCGGGGTCAGGCCTTTGCGGCCTGGCAAGCTATTTTATAAGCAGTAACTTTCCCCAGGCATTTACTCAGTACTTGGCTTCAGCTTTAACGTCAATTGTCGGTCTTACGTTGGCAACTAAGATAGTTCTGGCAATTAACATTGGTATCGCTAGTAGTGCCGGGCTTTTAATCTATGTAGGCATCTGCTATGCACTCAAACTAGAAGAACTAAGACTGGTAGCCGATAAAGTACAAGCTAAGTTAAAGATTTCGCGCGCTCGCCCTTAAACTTAGCCTTCATCGGGATGGTGAACCAAAATTTCGAACCTTTGCCTGGGTTGCTCTCAACGCCTATCTCTCCGCCATGTTGCTCGACCAAAGCCTTCGAAATAGCTAAGCCAAGACCAGTGCCACCTTGAGAACGCGAATCAGTAGAATCAAGTTGCTGGAACTTACCAAACAACTTCGGCAAATCACGGGCAGCAATACCAGCGCCTTCATCCTCGACAGAGAAACAAATACGCTCACCCTGACGCTCTGCACTAATAACAATCGTCGAATTCTCCTTTGAAAATTTGATGCCATTCGACACAAGATTAGTTAGCACCTGTATGATGCGATCGTGATCTAACTGCACTTCATCGTCACAGATTGAGCCGGCGACGAGCGTCACAGTGCCCTCAATGGCCATGCCTGATAGACTGGCAATAGTTGACTGAACCAGGTCTGCGACTTTGGTATTCTGATATTTAAGCTCAAGTTTACCGGCCTCTATCTTGCGCAAATCAAGAATAGAGTTGATTAGTCTTATCAGGCGATCAGACTCAACCCTGGCTATGGTGACAAAGGTGGATGCCTCTTCACTGACTTCGCCCACCAAGCCACTTTCAATCAAGCCCAACGAACCGCGAATAGACGTAAGTGGGCTGCGCAGTTCGTGTGAAACCGTCGAGTAGAATTCACTAACTCTTTTCTCTGCTTCTTTACGATCACTAATGTCATCGGCAACACCGCAAAGCTGCACCACGTCACCTTGATCATCACAAATAGAAAAGGTCCGAGCTGAAATCCAGCGAATATAATCATCTTCTCGCTTAATGCGAAACTGCACGATGACTCCATCACGGTCAGTCAATAGCCCTTTAGCAACGACTAAATCATCCGGATGTACAGCAGCAAAGAAGGCCTCGCCGTCGGCCAAGACATCGGCAACTGCACCACCAGTAATCTCTTCAAAAGCTGGGCTGACATAAAGGAAACGCTGGTCTAAAGAAGAAATCCAAAAAATCGCCTTTACATTCTCGGTCAGTCGCCTGAACATTGCCTCGCTTTCCTTAAGCTTCTCTTGGGCGGCTTTCAACTCAGTAATATCTCGTCCTTCAGGAATTAGCAAAACCACTTTACCCTCTTCATCAAAGACAGGCTGCAATGAAAAATCTACAAACATGCTGCCGTTAGGGCCCCTGATTTCCGTTTGAAAGCGCACGAACTGACCGGCGGCAGCAGAGGCAATACCTTCACGAATCTGCCGCTGTGATTCGTCACTATGGGTCCACCAAGGGCACTGCCAGAATAGTTTGCCTTCGACCTCTGCCAAGGTCGCACCAATCGAATTTAAGGCGGCCAGATTGGCATCGATCAAATAGCCATCAACAGTCAACAAACCAATCAGCTCAAACTGCTTGTCAAAGATAGCTTTAAACTTGCGTTCACTTTCAATGAGCTTCTGTTTGGCCTCAATTTCACTTGTAACATCGCGACTAGCTCCGGCCAACCTAATGGCCTCACCAGAAGCATTGCGAACAGCGCAGGCGCGTGAAGAAAACCAAATATACTCTCCAGAGCGATGACGAATGCGAAATAAATGACTAAATACAGGCGTCTCACCATCAAGGTGGGCTTTCTCCACCCGTTGCAGCCCTTCTAAGTCATCTGGATGTACCCAATCATAAAACTGCTCTCGATCACTCTCAAATTCATCATCGCTAAATCCAAGCAACTCTTTCCAGCGACTTGAGTAAAAGGCCTTTTTCTTAACAATATCGTAGTCCCAAATACCGTCCATACTGCCGGCTAAAGCTAAACTGTAGCGCTCTTCGCTCAAGGCGAGCAGAGCCTGAGTTTGAGCGTGCTCGATATACTGGCCAACCTGCGAACAGACAGAACTAAACATTGCCAACTTAGACTCATTTTTCGACCTAACTTCAGCTGAGTAGAAAAATAGAACCCCAAAAAACCGTTGCCCTGAGAAAATAGGCAAACCAACTGCAGCATGTAAACCAGCCATTTGAGCCAATTCCTTGCGCAAAAAAACATCTGAGAGCATAACATCTTCAATCCATATTGGCACTTCCGATTGCCACAGCCAGCCAGGAATACCCTCGCCCTCAGCAAAGTTAAATGCCTCTGAAGCCTTGGCATAGCGGTTGAAATCATTCACTCCAGCTTCTTCGCTATTGCCAAAATATACTGACAGAGACAAGCGATCACGCATCTCATTCAGCAGCCACAGTTCACCGCCACACCAATCAAACTGCTGGCAAATAGACTCAATTATGCGTCGACCGGTTTCTTCTAAAGAACATTGCTGAGCTAAGATTCTAGTGATGTCAAACTGTGCCCGTATATGTCTTTCATTTTCTTGCTGTGCAGTGGTATCAAAAAACGTTAAAACTGCCCCTGTTACTTTGTCTTCAGTGGTAACCGGTGTCACTGTTGCATCAACAGAAAGCAGCGGTAGGTGAGGCCTAATCAACCTAAGATCAAGATGGCGTAGGCTTACTGACCGCTCAAAAACACTAGATAGATTAAGATAGTCACTCAGTGGTCGACTAGTGGAACCAGCAAACAGCTGATGAAATGTCATACCGAGCAGCTTAGGCTGTTCGAGGGCAAACATTGTCTGAGCTGATGGGTTAGCAAAAGTAACCTGACTATCGGTGTTAAGCAGCAGTAGACCTTCATCCATACTGGAAAAGACATTGCTCAGTCGATCCCGAGCACTAGCTGCAGCCAATGCATCAATCTTCGATCTCTCGGTAATTTTTGAATTACTAACAAATAGCTTTATCACTACAGCGCCACAGGCTAGAAGTGCAAAAATAGCAAAGGCAAATACAGCCGAAAGAGTAGCAGTGGAACTTTCTGTAAAATCGCGCAGTTGATCTGTTAAGAGCTTTCTATTAGTGCTCTGCTGGTCTTTAATATCATCAACAATAGAGCGAATCTGCTCCATCTTCTTCATCTCTTTTTTAGACAACGGTGGCTCTAGCATCTTAGTTTTCGCCAAAGCAAGCTCACTGATCCTTTCTAAAGCAAGCTGCTGCAATAGTTTCACTCTTTTGACATCGTCACGCTCAAGGGATGGTGATTGCAAAATCTCAGCAACTATTGGTTCAAACTCGCGCTCTGCTCTTGCCAAATAAGCTAACTGCCGTTGGTCACCACTTTGAATAAAATCGACTTGCCCCCTTTCGGCATCTTGCAGTAGGGCGCAAAGTGAATCTAAAAGCGCACCAAGGTGATAGCTCTCAATCACCAGTTTGCGATAAGAAATCATTGAGTTTTGCTGTTGAAATGCAATAGCTGATGCCGCAACAAAAGTCATAACCATAAGCAATAGAGCAACAATGAGCCCTCTACTGTCGACGCGCCAAGTCATGATGCAACTTTCGCTCGCAGTCGCGCAATCAGATCTTGACCACAGCGATCGCGAACTTGGCTAAAGTGAATGCCATGTTCTGGAGCACTAGCAAAGCCAGCCGTCAATGATACCCGAAAGACAGTCTCATTCTCATCATCAGCGGTAAATTCAATTTCTGAAAATTCTTTGTCTAGTAAGCCTACTAGCTCACCAGCTTGCTGCACATTAAGATCAGGGAAGGCCAAAACAAAAACTCGCTCAACCCAGCGAGCTTTTATCACAGAAGGTTCGAATCGCCCACGAATCAAGCTTCCTAGAGCGCAGATCACTGACTCAGCAACAACAGCTCCAAACTTTTCACCAAGCTCATCAAAATCATCAATGCTAACTAAGGCCATAGTGAAAGGCAGGTCAATTGAAAGGCATTCTTTCATACGCGGTTCAACTTCAGCAACAAATCCCTCACGAGAAAGCAGGTGCGTCTGACGATCGCGATCAAGCTGGTCGCGACGAAGCCGAGTACGTTCAGCGTAAGAACTAACGCGAGCAATTAACTCTTCTTTGAGAACAGGTTTAGCAATTAAGTCATCACCGCCAGCACGAAAAGCCAGTGCCCGTCCTTCTTGATTGCTCTTAGCTGTGAGAAAAAGCACAGCCAGATTGCGCCAGCGTTCGTGATTGCGAATCTCGCGGCAGACATCATAGCCACTCAAGCCTGGCATAATCACATCGAGTACTACTACTTCAGGCTGACAGCGTTCAAGGGCCTCGATAATACGAATAGGCTCATTCAAAGTTTCAACATTATAGCCCTCAAGGCTCAATATTCGCGAAACAAAGTCGGTCAGAGCGCTATCATCGTCAACCACCAACACTTTAGGTTTGCTTCTAAAAGATAGATCAGTAACTTCAATGATCGCCTCATTCAATTCGGCTACAGGCGGCTCTAGGGGCAAGACTTCAGAAAATCCAGCATAGCTAATTTTAGCGGGCACGAAATTTACACTACCTTGGCTATGCGACTGCAAGTCAGACACCATCAGCAGTGGTATGCCCGGATTGCTCGCAGCCAAACGCAGATCACGGCAAAAGCCAAGAAGACCAGGTTCGCTAGCAAAAGGTTCAGCCACAAGCACAGCGTCAAAGCTACTGCGACTCAGAGCAGTTAGAGCTGAGGCATGACTAGAAGAGAAAGAAACCTCCGCCGCTTTTTGAAAAGCCTCAAGTTTCGTCGCGCCGTTTTGATCAGTGACTGCCAACAAACGAGTGCGATATTGCCCAACTTCAGGGGCCGGAGCACCGTACTTTTGCGCAGCATCTATTAGCGCCAACTCGCCGTCGGCAAGTACTCGAAAAACCTCAGACCAAATAATTTCGCTTTCGGTCTCAGAAGCGCGTGGATCATAAGCCTTAGTAATATTCTCCAGTCGTTCAGAACACTTGGCGATCGTCACTAGCTGAAAAGAACCAGCCGTCCCTTTTATTTTGTGTGTTATGGCTAGAACATCTTCAACCTTGCGGGCTGCACCTGGGTCATCTTTGATGCTACGCAAAAGAGCGGTCAATGTGGTCCAACTCTCCTTAAGTTCAACTATATAATTTGCTCGCGCCACACTGATTGTTTCTTCAAGTTCTAACATTTTGCGCAATTGCGTTAACTTATTAAAGAGCACGGCCTCAGGCTGCGAGTCTAGATTGCCCAACCGCTCCAGCTCAGCTTTGGCTAAATCACTATTGGGGTACTCTTGGCGAATGTTCTCACATTCAATGTCAATCATTGAAACACGGCTTACTGGCCGACCAGGAAACTGACCGGAAGAGTGGTCTAAATACTCGGTCTCAGGCGCACGATAGTCGGCCTGGGGCAAAATGCTATCGATCACCTCTACAAAAATCTCTGGTAGAACCGGCTTTTGCAACACTAGTGAAACTTTGAGAATGTTGCGCAACCAATTAAAAGTACTGCGATCACACCAATGACCAGAGATAAAGGCGACAGGAGTGTCATTACCAGCATCACGTAGCTTGCCAATCCAGGTAACGCCGTCCATATCAGGAAGCATGTAGTCAACAATGATCAGCCGTGGCTTGGAAGCAGCGAGAATTTGCTCAGCATCGCGCACTGAGCGGGCTTCCCAGACCTTGAAGCCACGACGACCCAGCAGAGCTGAGACAAAGGCTCGAAAGGCCTGATCATCATCGACAATGAGTATCTCACCGCTTGCTCCAGGCTCCATATGTTCGCTACCGCCTCTAATACTTGAACACTACGTTCTAACTAGGTTATACCAACCTGAAGGGCAAAAAAACGAGCCTCCCAATTACTGAGGAGGCTCGTTTTGAGCAGTTTCAAGAAGTAAAAAAACGCGAGCAGCAGACGGTCTTAGCGGGTAAACTCCCTGGATGAACGAGTATCCTTTTCTATCAATTTGTACAGACAACAACCGAAACACACAACGACAAAAGCAAGAAGCAGTACCTGCCAGGTTGCCTTGGCGACGACAAAACATGCAATCGCAACAACAACCATGGCAAGGATCGTCGTGATCGGCTCCCGGGCGTGAGCCATATCCGAACCTCCCATAGAGAGAAATATTCAATTTTTAGCAGTGGATATACAATACATCACCAGCCGATATCAGGGAAGTACGCAAGCGCTATAAGAAGCCCCTGGCTGGCTGCATACAAGAATATTTTCGGCCCTGCGTATATACCTTTATCAGATGCTGTAATCTCAAAAACCAGTTTTAAGGCCCAGCCTCGGGGTTGCCAGCACCGGCAGATGTACCTCCCGCAGCCGGTGCGGTAGTGCCTGGCTGAGCCAGCTCTTGCATTTTGACACTCTGCCAATCGCCACCCTCGGCATACTTGACCTGCAATACCCGCACTTTCATGGCTACTACTCTAGGGTCTAGAGTAAAATCGCGCTTCCATTTATGGCCTTTAGTTCCACCAGCAGCTACATAGGCACTGTCAACCGCGTGAAAAGTGCCCCGCTCAACGCCCTCGGCGTCAACAAAGCGAATTCTAAATTTGACCGCCGATATAGAACGTTGGCTAGAATTCTTGTAATCTGCATAGATGCGCGACGACATTGGGGCATCAAAAGGGTCAAGATCGAGCTCACAGCGCACTGAGGCCATCTCTACTGGGCATTGCTCCTCTGACACAAACTCACAACTAATGCTTCGAACTTTTTGGCCAGATTGAGCGTATACAGAAGAACAGTGTACAAAAAGCGGAATTACCTGGGGCAAGAGCATGGCAGAAACAGACAAAACCAGCAAAAGTGAACAGCGCCCCATTAATTGGCGCTTGACACTAATTCTGGCAATTTTCAGCGCATTCATATGTGCTCTCCTCATAGCCTCACTACCACAGGCACTGGCTGATAAAAAAACAAACTTCACCTTGACCATCTTGCATACTAATGACCTTCATGCCCACGATCAATCCTTCCAAGACAGGGGGAAACTAGTCGGTGGAATGGCCCGCTTAGGTCATTTAATCAGACAATTGCGTAAAGAGCACAAAAACGTCGTAGTGGCCGACGCTGGCGATATTTTTCAAGGCACTCCTTTTTTCACTTATTACCTAGGCGAAGTAGAAGTAGCTATGCTCAACATGATTGGCTATGACTTTTACACAATTGGCAATCACGAATTTGATGCTGGTGCAATCAACCTCGCCAAGCAGCTCGATAAAGCCAAGTTTGATATTCTCAACTGCAATTTAAACGCTGACACTCTGCCACAGCTAAAGAAGCTGCTCAAACCGTCAGTAATCAAGACTATTGACGGTCAAAAAATTGCCTTCATTGGCGCCATAACTCCCGATATCGAGACTCTTTCACTGAGCCGCGATGGAGTGTTTCTGCAAAGAGACAGCTCTGAAAGGTCGAAAAAACTAAATTGGCTTAGCCCTATTAGAGACGAAGTTGAGCGGGTGGCTAACCAAGGCGTCGACAAAATTATTCTGATTACGCACTGCGGCCTAGACGTCGATAAAATTCTAGCCAGCGAAATACCACAAGTTGACGCCATCATTGGTGGCCATAGCCATACACGTTTAGATACTCCTGTCGTAGTTGAGCACCAAGACGGCAGCCAGACAATGATTGTACAAACCGGCAGCTATGGCCGCAATTTAGGCAAACTCGACCTATGCTTTGACAAGAAAGGCTGCATAAACGGCAAAGACACGCACTATAAGCTCTTTCATATCACTGATGAAATCGCAGAAGACAAAGACATTAGAGACTATCTGGCTCTCAAAGGCCAACCACTGCAAACCCTAAAAGACACAGTGTTGAGCTATGCCAGCCATGATTTTGATAACAACTTCCGTGCCATGAAAACAGACTCAGCCCTAGGCGATCTCATATGTGACTCATTCTACGAAGCCGGAATTCCAGACAATGCTGAAATAACTCTAGAAAATAGAGGCGGCATTCGCTCTCGCATTGAAAAGGGTGCCATTAACTTAGAAAAAATCGAAGAGCTGCTGCCCTTCGACAATCACTTGGTGTTTGCTGACGTCAGTGGTGAGCGCCTGAAGAAAACTCTCGAACATAGCGTAGCCGGAGCTACTGGCGGCAAGTTTTTAGATGTTCACGGCCTCAAGTTTGCCTACGACTCAGAACGAAAAAGTGGTGATCGCATCGTCTTTGCCTTAGCCGAGAAAAATAGAACCTGGCAAGAATTACAACCGCAGTCGACCTACCGCATAGGCATGACCGATTATTCGTTCAAAGGCGGCGAAGGTTATCAATTTCCTGATGCGAAAAATATCAAATACACCGATCTCAAATTGAATGAATATCTAAAAAACTATCTGGTCAAGCACCCTAAAATTAAGCCACATTATGGCGACCGTATTGCCTACCTGAGCGGCAGTCTGCTTCAGGCCGTGGGCAAAAATCAGTTTGCCGATTCGCCTCTGGCGAATTGCTCAAGCATCAAAGTTTCGGCTTTCACCGCCGACGAAAAAGGAGTGACGACAGTCTTTAGAGACACTACTGGTAGTAGCAGCGTTTTACCGCTAACAAATCCAGAATTGCTTGTTGAGTCGGTGCCACTAAAAGAATTCGCCAAAAGAATCGCCCGGCAAAAGGCGCAGCTGAAGCGCTACATAACTATTGTGGCTGAGGGTGAATCAATGGGTAAAAGAAGCAGCAAAGAAAGCGGCAGAAACAGCCAGCAATCAAATAAAAGCTCTAAATTTGTCAAAGCAGTCAGCTATCCCGTTTCAATTGACGAGTTGAAAGAGAACTTTGCTGACCTCAATTAGTTCAGTAGCAATCAGGGAGACCATATGACCCCACCAGCTCAACCCAGCAGAAAACCTAGAAAATGGATCTGGTTCCTTGGTGGTATTGCCGGTGCCTTTCTATTTGGCGGCTGGGAACCATTTTTTTTACAAGGCTGGTGGTACGGCATGTTCAGAGATGCCTCAGTCGGCGGTGATTTTTTGAATTCTTACGGTCCATTTATCACTTGGCTGCTCATATTCCCTCTATCTGGGTTTCTGATTGGTTGCTTCCTTTTTCGTTGGATGGACAAAAAATTCATCCAAGCTTCTGACGAATGATTTTGATATGCCTATTTACGCTATCAATGTGATCTTTAGTAGGATTGTATGCGTAGATCAATGCATCGTTAAAATTGCCTTCGGCCCAGTATTTCTTGACTCCGCCCCAATCGATCCCACCTATGTAGTCCGGCTTGGTTCCCTTCTGTATGTGTTGAATGACGTCTGCAAAATATCCTGCGACAAAGCGTGGTGCGCATTCTGGTTTTAAAGCGGCTCTAAGAGGGTCTTTTGAAAACTCTCCAAGCTGCAATGGAAACTCATTTACAAGTCTGTCTATATGCCGGATCTGCATCTGGGCTGGTCCAATTGATGCAGTGTCCTTAAAGCCTTCAACTCGCCCACTCTCTTGAATCTGCTTATCTGGTCCGGTATCGAAACCTTGTTTGTAAAACTCTTGCTCCAAGCGAATCGTTGCTGCGATCAGAAGCTTGTCTATGTGATTCCTGCCATCACCAATTCGCTTAGCTAACTCTGGAAACTCGGCATTTGCAGCCTTACATGCCGGATACGAAATATAAGCATCCTCATTTCCCCGATGGGGATAAACAGCATTTAACGGCTCCAGCCTTACCGGAATCTCAAAACTACTTAGAGCTTGCTTCGAGGACTCAATACCATTCCCAACCTTCTTTAAATCTTCTTGCAGGTCTCTCATGTCATAGGCTATACTCGGAGTCTCGTCTTCCAATCCATCAATAGTAAATTTACTGGTGCTGCTGGATATGTCGCCAGCCTTTCTAAATAAGTCTGTTGCTGACTCATCCTGGCCAAGGTAATGTGCTTGCTGCGCCCTATTCCACCGAGCCTGATTGCCCGTATCTCCAATTACTGCGCCACGCTGTACCGCTGGTGCCGCTTTTTCAACCGCAACTTCTGACCGGTCATCAGGATCTTTCTGCTTGTCTAACATCAAGGCTGACTCCATCGTCTGTTCTGCCTCACTATACCCAATTATCAGGAGATCAAGTCACGAGAAGGAGCAATGGAACCGCAAAATCAGCCATATCTATCGTGCGAAGTTACTGATTTAGTGGTACAAAGAAAGTGTCGTAAGCCTTAATTGCCTGTGTTGCGGTATAGCGATAACCTCAGGAATCCATGGATGAACTGTTGAGAAGGGCGATTTAAGCAGACGAATATTTAGAAAACCGTGGCGCAAGCTGCGCTTTTTTTTATTGGTCTAGTGAAGTAGTCTCAAATTGCGCTGATTGCAGTTCCTGGGTATTTTAATTCTTCTGCAATTCATCCAAATTTAGTTTTGCATCTTTAAAATCGGCCTTGATTCTGAGCGCTTCTTTGTACTCTGATTCAGCCTGTTGTTTATTGCCCATTTGCATCAAGGCCACACCCAGATTATTGTGAGCAGCAGCAGAGTTGGGATCATACTTAATTGCTTCTTGGTAGTGCCCAACTGCTTCTTGCAATTGTCCTTGTTTTTGTAAAAGCAAAGCAAGATTGTAGTGTGCATCGGCATAGTGCGAATCGATGCGCAAAGCTTTGCGAAACTCATCTAGTGCTTTTTTACTATCACCCTGACTTAAATAGGCCACACCTAAACTAGTGTGCGCTTGGGCGTAGCCTAAATTTCGCTGCGCTTCAGAACAATCAGGATTGATCTTCAAAGCCTGCTGAAAACAAGCAATTGCTTCAGGGTATTTGCCGAGGTTGCTGTAAACCACACCAAGATTATTGTGTGCCTCAGGAAAATCTGGCTGAGCAGCAATGGCCAGGCGATACTCTTGAATGGCGCGGTCATTGTCTTCAGCGGCCGCTAAAAGTCGAGCCAAGCTGTAGTGCGCCGCAGCATTCTTTTCATCAAGCTGAATAGCTTTCTCATAGCCTTCGGTGGCGGGGCGAAGTTGACCTAAACGCTCTAAAGAAATTGCTAAATTGTATTGATACTCGCTATTGGCACCAGCCTGCAAGGCTGCTTCAAATTCTTTGGCAGCCTGAGCATAATTACCTTGGTCAAAGAGGGCGACACCGAGGTCAAAGCGAGCCTCAGTAAAGTTTTTATCGAGCTTCAGTGCTTTTTGATATTGTGCAATCGCCTCATCAACTTTGTTCTGGCGATGGTAAATTTTGCCAAGCAAATTGAGAGCAGCAGCACTCTCGCCTTCTTTCAAAATAATGCGACTAACCAGCCCAGAAGCATCGCTGTACTTGCGTGCCAGATAAGCTTGATTAGCCCGTTCAAGGGCTGCACTATTTCCACTATTACTACTAGTGCTGCCACTAGCAGCCGTTGCTACAGAACTAAAAGTAAGAGGCAAAACCAGGGCAAAGAAGTAGATGGCTCGTCTCGTTGCATCAATTTTCTTCATGCCCAAGTAATTCAACCGCTTTACTTCCCGTTAATACTATCTTTTCAGTATAGCGATCCAATTAAGCTATGCTATAGCGGTGACTAACTATTTTACTTTCTCTAGCCGCCTCAAAATCGCCCTTCTGGGCGCTGGCCTGGTCTTAGCGCCTTGTCAATTAGACAACAATGGCGCGGCAATGGCCCGGGGGAAATCGAGCGCCTCTAGTTCGCCAAGCACGAGAAAGCCCGATGATGCTGGCTGCCCAGGCTGCCTCTCTAAGGCTTCCGGTCTCTTTGCCAGAGGCAACACTCTTGAAGCTGCAAATTGCCTGCGCGAATGGCTACCAAAATGTCCAAACAACTTGCAAATGCACCTTCTGCTCAACACTATTTTGACCCGCCTACCTGATACAAAAGAAGAAGCACTAGCTGTAGCGCGCGCTGCCACTGCCATTGCTCCAGATTCAATGCTGGCACATTTACAAGCGGGCATGACTCTACTGACAATGGGTGAGCAGAGCGCGGCAGCCCAAGAATTTGAAGCCGTCGTGGCCCTTGACCCAGCCAACCACGATGCCTGGCTCGCCCTCTCTGAACTATACGGCAGCCTAAACGAACAAGATAAAGCAAAGGCAGCCGCAGCCAAAGCCTCGACCCTAAGCCCTTCAGCGCGCTACGCCCGCACCAGAACCATTATTAGTATGAATTCTGCTGGCAATATAAACGGCGTGCGCAATCAATTCAAACAATTTTTAGGTGGTTCAGAAATACCAACTGAAGGCCTGCTTGGTCTAGGCGAAGAAGCACTAAATATGGGCTACTACGACGAAGCCAATGCCTGCTTTGGCCGTGTACTCGAACAATATCCGCAGTCAAAGGCCGCTGCCTTCAAACAATGCTTGAGCCAATATTTGGCTGGCAATACCCAAGCAGCACTAAGCGCACTTAAACCTAGCAAGAAAAATAGTGCCCAATCTAACCCCCAAGCTCTGGCTCTTGAGGCCCTTTGCTACTTAAGCTCAGGAGATTTAACAGCTGCTCGCGAAACCATAGCCAAGCTGAACAGCCTGAACGCAACAGATCCGCTTTCAACTTTTGCCAATGGCTATCTTGCTTACAGAGACGGCGACTACAAGAAAGCACTATCAGCTCTCAACAGTGCCGCCGACAAAGACAAAAGCCTTTTTCCCGCGCAACTAATAGCGGCAAAAATCAACTTAAAACAAGGTGATGTAATTGAGGCCACAAGCCAGGCTAATGAGTTGCGCAAAATATCGGGCCTGATGCCCCAAGCTCTAGCTCTTGAGTTAACCTGTCGACTGAAACAAGACGATTTAGACAAGAGCAATTTAGCCGCTTTAAAAACCGATGCCATGCGTCTCAACCAAAGTCTAAGCGATAGTGAGCAGGCCAGCAAAGACGCTCTCTATCTGGCTCTTGGCCGCCTAGCGCTGAGTGAAGGCAGCCTCGGCGATGCTAAAAGCTATTTCGCTAAAGTGCAAAACGCTGATCACAACGAAGAAGCAGAATTAGCACTAGCTGCCCTTGCCCAAAAAGAAGGCAACAGCAGCGCTGAGCAAGAAGCGCTAGAAAAAGCTCTAGCATTAGCTCCGGGAGACATCGAAGCCTTAAGCAAGCTGGGCATAATATTGGCAAAAGCTGGCCAGGCGAAAGCAGAGGAGCTTTTGACGAAGGCGTTAAGCGAAGGGGATACAAGCCCTCAAGCGGCATTTGCCCTGGCAAACATCAAACTAAAAAATGGCAACATACAGGAAGCACAAACGCTCTTCAAACGTAGCCTAGATAACGGCCTGACTGGCCCAGACAAACAAGTAGCAAAAGATACACTAAACAAAAAATAGCACTTACTAAGGCAATGAAATGGTCGTAAGCAAACTAGAAGCAGCAAATACTTTCGAATCAATCAACCCTGCCACCAAACAATCGATTGGCCGCGTTCCTCAGATGGGCGAAGCAGAAGTGCAAGCCGCTGTCGACAAAGCCTGGAAAACTTTTGAAAACTGGCAACTAACTTCGTTTAGTAAACGTGCCAAATTAGTGCTGAAATTTCGCCAATTGCTAGCCAGTAAAGCTGATGAATTGGCCAATCTAATTAGTGAAGAAGTAGGAAAGCCTCTGCCAGAAGCGTATCTATCAGAACTCTGCGGCCCCCTCGACACTTGTGTTTGGCTGGCTGAAAACTCAGAGAGATTGCTAGCAGATCAGCCAGTAGCCTTAGCAAATCCACTTCTATCAAGCAAACAAAGTATCATTGCCTTCGAACCTTTGGGTGTAATCGGTATCATTTCCCCGTGGAATTATCCTTTTGCCATCCCCACCATGACTGCTCTCATGGCCATTATGCTAGGCAACACGGTAGTGCTCAAGCCATCAGAAAAATCTCCTTTGGTCGGCATCAAAATTGGCGAACTTTTCGCTGAAGCAGGTTTTCCCGATGGTGTCATACAGGTAGTTACCGGGGGCAGCAGCACTGGCAAACTACTGAGCAAAGCCAATCTCTCAAAATTGATTTTTACTGGCTCAGTCGAAGGTGGCAAGGCCGTTATGGCCCAGGCTTCCGAGCACCTCACTCCGGTTACTCTAGAACTTGGTGGCAAAGATGCCGCCATCGTATTGCCCGATGCCCCAGTAGACTGGACAGCCCGCGGCCTTCTCTGGGGCGCCTTTACCAACGCGGGCCAAGCCTGTGCCTCGGTTGAAAGAGTGTACATAGTTAAGGGTAAAAACTCAGACAAGCTTGTTGAAACACTGACAGCCATGGCCGGAAAGCTGAAGCTAGGACCGGCCACAGACCCGCTTACCGATGTTGGACCACTAATTGATCAAGGACAACTTGACCGCGTTATTGAGCATGTTAATGAAGCAGTGGCCGCTGGTGCCCGGGCCGTCACTGGCGGCAAAGAAAGAAGCGATCTAGGCGGCTATTTCTTTGAACCAACGGTGCTCGTCGGTGTCGATCACACAATGAAAATTATGAGAGAAGAGACCTTTGGCCCAGTCATGCCAATCATGATTGTCGACAGCGAAGATCAAGCAGTTGAGCTGGCCAACGACAGCGATTATGGTCTGACGGCAACTGTCTGGGCCGACAAACTAAACCGGGCCGAATGTGTCGCCCGCGACCTTACAGTAGGCACAGTACTTATCAACGATTGTCTCTTTTCGCACGCTACCCCTCAGCTGCCTTGGGGCGGCCTTAAGAAGAGCGGCTTTGGCAAAGGTCATTCGATATTTGGCCTGCATGACCTCTGCAACATCAAGCACATTAGCATCGACGCCGCCGGTGGTGCGCACCGAGTATGGTGGTACCCTTACAGCAGCTCAAAAATCAAAATGGCCCAAGGCGGCATTCAGCTAATGCATGGCAAACTGACAAAACGCACAGCTGGCCTGGTAAACTTTGTCGGCAATATGTTTACTGATGCGCCGAAGCAAGTCTCAAAAGTTAAAGGTGAAAAGCCTGCCGATAAATCCGAAAAAGACGACAAAGACCAGAAAGCCGAATAATTTAACCAATTCAACTAGTTCAACTAACATCAGCTGTCTCAAGCTCGGCTAGTTTGTTTTTCTTTGGCAAGCGAATATCGCTCACCAAGCCAAACAGCTTCAGGAAGTTCAGCGACATCCAAGTGAAGTCAAATTCGCCTTTGCCCAAACCGAACCGAGCCGATTGGGGCAAGGCATGATGATTATTGTGCCAGCCTTCGCCAAACGATAAGATGGCGACCCACCAGACGTTGCGACTTTGATCGCCGCAAGCATAAGTTTGGTAACCCAGCTCAGGTTTATGGCAATAGAGATTGACCAAAAGTGGGGCGCAAAAAGCACAGATACTTGCAAGCAACTCAGCAGCAAATACTACTGGACCAAACAAGAACCAAATAGCGGCGCGATAAACAATAGAAATAGCTAAACACAGAAGGCCGTCTTTGTGACTGTGATTGACATGAAGAAAACGATAAAGTTGGTCGCGGTATAGATCGGGAGCCAGAACTCGACTCTCTTCGGCTGAAATCAAAACAGTCGGTTTATACATCCAGCCAAGAAAAGCATGCCACTGACCATCTAACGGTGAATGTGGATCACCAGGCTTATCAGAATAACGATGGTGCCGTCTATGAGTAGTCACCCAAAAAATAGGCGAGCCTTCAAGACAAAGGTAGCCCCCAGAAACAATCAGATACTCAAGCCATTTCGGTACCTTATATGAGCGATGTGAAAGCAGACGATGGTAGCCCATTGTGATACCAACGCCGTGATAGATGTATGCCAGTAGAAACACACCAAGAAAAAGCCAGATAGACACAGGGCACCTCATATAAGCATTTCGCATTCTAACAACGCCAAAAACAACTGCCATCAGCACAAAAGCTAAACGGCTGAACAATTGTCACAATGCCGACAGCTATAGTGCGGATAGGGAAGTACAGTCGATCTGAGCAAATAAGACAAAATCTATAGTTACGCCTGAGCACCATTAGAGGTGCAGGGTTAAATATCAATGTTTCCCCTGTCGCCTCAATCTTTGAGCTGATTTCAAGAAGATCATGCTGCCATCGCCAATGACTAAAGCGAAAATGGACGGAAAAGGTAATCACTCCATAGATTGACGATAGCCTGGTAGCGAACATGAAAAACTATGCCGGGTTTCCATTAAGGCAAGGGTATCAAAACATGAGTAGCATAGTTCATCGAGTATCGAGCGGAGTACTCACAGGAGTGCTAACTCTTGCGCTCAGCCTAAACTCGACCATTCCGGCCTTTGCCCAGACTCAAGTTACCCTGAGCGATATCGAAATACTCGATAAACAGATTGCCGACAAAGAAATCGAATTACTTAGATTGAATAGTGATTTTCGCTGCCATTACACAGCTCGCGACAAAAACAAGCAAAGGCGCATGAAAGCATACGACTTCGCCGCCGGTGCAGTAGCCAACGCTGGTGACATAACACTTATGAGCCAGTTCTGGAAATATCAAAAGAAACCAGGCGAAGGCCTAAATCACCGCGGACGGTTGCAAGCTGGTGTGGTCACAGTATTGGTGGCCTACTCACTGCTAGGTACACTTTATGCAGCCGAAGGCGCCGGTGACCTGATCACCGACTACAAAGCAAAGCGCAAACACTTTGATGCCAAGTCGATGAGAGAAAAAGTAGTAGCGTTAAGAGACGAAATCGACAAGCTTATAAGCCAACGCAGCACAGCGACCGGTCAGATTGCCAACCTCGATAGCACTGACAAACAATATCTCACTGCTGAAGAGAATGTTCTCAAAGACTTTAGAGATCTCGGTCTACTAGAATTTAGCAAGCTTTACGTCGACTCACGCAAACGACACTCAGCCAGAGACATCACTACTATCGGCACATTGGCTGTTTGTGCTACTGGAATATTCCCTGGTGCATTTGGTGTACTCAATGGTATCAAACATACTAATCCTAAGCAGATTGGTGGTGGCGGTATCGGCTTCTTAATCTCTGGAGCAACGCTGACAGGAGCACCAGTACTAATTCACGGCGGCGCAGCTATAACAGGTAAAGTAGCTGGGGATAGACTGTCAAAACAACTGGGCGAAATACAATGCAAGACCACTGAAAAATTAGCAGAAGATACTAAACTGCTAACACAAATTCTCAACACCAGAGCACAAGAGAACAACGGTCAGCCACGCACTGAAACTTACCAAGTAATGGGCAAGTTGCTAGAGGACCGTTCTGAGTTCTTGAAAAAAGAAAAGAAAGATCAAAAAAGAGAGATGATCGAAAGTTTCATTTCATACGCAGCAAAAGGTGGACCACAAATTGCCTTCGGCACCTGTGTTGCTAGAGCTGGCTACAGATACAACCGCAACCCATACAAATTGTTCAAAGGTGTGGCCCAAGGTGCCACCGCCAACGAAGCATCATGGGCCATATGGATGCTTGATACAGTGCAGAAACAAACACGCAATGAGATCAAGAACTACAAAGAAACACATGCCACTGTGCAACCAGCTTTCAGCAAAACTAACGAGAACATAGTCAAGCTTGAATCTAGCATCGGTCATTGAGCATAAGGGCTTAGCCACAAGATTATGTTGCACCGAGATGAATAGAAATGCACAATTTTGCATCGGGGGTGTGCGGTAGATGAAAAATTGAACAATTAGCCCTGCTAAAGTTTTGCTTATTTGGGGTCTGTCAATAGTTGTCGATTCTGCGACCAAATCAATACTTTCGGCAGAATTAGAGTCAAGAAAGCTCCATCGGGGCTTCCCGTCTCATTCAGGCGGAAATATCGAGTCATTAAGCACCTGCAAAGATTCTTTTGACTCATCTTCAATACTTTTTCCAATACCTTTGAGTAAATCAAGGTCGATCGAATCGCGCATTAACAATAGCTTTGCGTAGCCAAGGATTGCAGCAATCTTCAATCTTAAAACCCTTCCACCATCTTGAGACTTCAAAATCCTATTTTCTGCGGCGCTAAGGCTTTGCTTTAGAGCAGCAAGTTGTTCGTCTCTTTCTTCAGACTCATTACCTTCCATTTTTTGTAACCCTCCGAATTCATGAAAAGCTATTGGCCTGATAGGCAGCGTCTGTGTTGACAGCATTTTGCAAGCCCGCAGCTACTTTTGCTAGTGTATCGACCGCCTGAACTGTGTAGAAAACATCGTTAAAGTCGTTCCTGATACTGGCAGATTCAAGCGCCTGCCGTAGTTATTTCTATTGCTTAACAAAATGATGATTTTCATTCGCTCACTGGACTCATCTGTTCAAAAGAACTGCGCGACTATTTGGGACAACTCGATAAGTATTTCGCCCGTCGGAACTTCAAAAAAATCAAATCGTATGGATCCGTACAAAAACGGGCAGCTTTTTCGAACTCTGCTTTGCTGCGCTTTGCTTCTAGGTTATTTAACTTTGCCTTAAAATCAATTGAAAGACTTGAAATCATTTCCTCTTTTTGAATGGACGTTTTCGTTTTGTAGCCGACAATCTCCAATGCACTTCCTATAACCTTGCCTGGTATTATCTTCCTCTCAACTACTCGTCGCTCAACGTCTGACCAGCAAACAACTTTGCCAGCGGGCAAATACTTGTTTGCAAATACAACGGCTCCCATCACTTTCTTCTCTGCGCCATGGACAGCTGGCGATGAGCTTATTGAAAGAACGGTTGCACTAAAAACAGTACTAACAATTGCGATGAGAACCCCACGGTTTCTGTCGATATACCCCCTACTCGAAAAGCCAAAGGGTATCTTGCAAAATGAAAAGCTACTTTTAGCTTGTTTGGTTCTATTTGTTTTTTCGGCAGCACCACATGTTTGTATCACTTTTTACACCCCCGCTTAGTTCATATACCCCTTAAGAGTAAATGGTGGTTACTCTGGTTGGCTAATAAGTGGGAAAGGGAGGTATTTAGAGAGAAAGGATGGGAAATGGAGGGAAAAGAATGGGTTGGAGTTTTCTTCTTTCGTTTTTCACTAAGGTTCTGAATGGGCACGCGGCTAGGTTTGCTTGAGCTTGAGCACTAGTAAATTCCTCCTCCTCGCGTCCAAGTTAATCTCTTCAAGTGAAGCATTGTATGACACAAAGGGTACTGGTGTTAAAACTCACTCTGAAGCTATTCAACGATCACAATTTCTTCGATATCAGATTTGAAAGTCGCATACTTCTCGGGAAAATAATATGTGAATTCAGAGCCACGCACATCAATTATCGTATTGTCAAAACATAGGTTGAATTTGTATTGCCCGGGTTTATCTGGAATCTTAATAAGGACGCTTCGCATTTCAGAACTATTCTTTTTAAGTGTCAACCATTCTTTGTCCATGGGCGATTCGCCTTCTAAGATTTTATTTCCCTCTTTATCAATCCAGCTATATTTAACTCTACTTGAAACGCCCCACATTTCCTTTTCTGGTGAAACAATCCAAGCAGACTTGCCATTTTTTAAATGCGGTGTAGGTATCCAACTGAATGGCACAATTGTAGTATGTCGTCCGGAATTTTCGAATCTAATTCCTACGGCACCAGAAAAATCATCGAATTTAGGCTTCAATCTTGAAAATTCGCACAATTGAATACTGACGTCAGTGGATGGTTTGGCATAGGCCGGAACCACGAATCCATGGAGGACCAACAGCAAGAAAAAAATCGCTGAACTTAAATTGTATGACATACTTGGATTATTTTGCACGGCAACAGCACCAACGTGACAAGACGGCAAGAATTCTGATTTTTCAATTAAGTGTATAGCTCAGTAGTACCAGTAAAAAAAGCGAACCTTAGCTAGAATTCTTGCGCACCTTGCTTAGAATCTGCTCTAACAGAGCAATAGATTCCACCACATCGCTATCACTATTGTCGGCACCAAAACTAATGCGCACCGCCCCTAGTGCCTTTGCTTGGCCAAGACCAATGGCTTTAAGCACACTAGAAGACTCGATGATGCCCTGATGACAGGCCGATCCACTAGAAATCGCCAAGCCCTTCAAGTCACTCTTAAGCACAAGAGCTTCACCTTCAATGCCACCAACAGAAAAAGAAACGTGACCAGGCAGCCGCTTATCTATGTCGCTTGGTCCAGTTATAGTCAAATCAGGAAAGACCTGTAAGCGCTCCAACAATTGCTTCTGATAAGAGCGCAAGCGCGACTCTAGCTCGGCCTGCTCTTGCTGAGCTAGGCTGGCGGCCTCGCCAATGGCAACAATATGAGCGACCGATTCAGTACCGGCAAACATTCCCATTTCTTGTCCGCCACCAAATATGATGGGCATAATATTGAATAGACGACGAAGAAAGAGAATGCCAATGCCTTTTGGTGCACCAAATTTATGACCTGAAAGTGAGAGTGCTGAAACTTTCAACTGACTCAAGTCAATTGGTAACTTGCCTGGTATTTGCACCGCATCGGTGTGCATAAAAATGTCGCGACCTAAACCCTTGGCATAGCTCTCGACAATTTCTGCCATAGCCTCAATGGGCTCTAGTACACCAATTTCGTTGTTGCCCCACATTATAGAGACAATACTGGTATCAGAACTCAAAGCATTTTTGAAATCAGAAAGCCTAACAAAGCCTTCTCTATCAACAGGCAAATGAGTAACGCGCCAGCCTTGGGCCTCAAGATACTGAGCTGGCCCCATTACAGCCGGATGCTCAATAGTTGAAGTAATCAAATGCTTGGGCAAACCATTGGCTTCGACAAAACGAGCCCGCCCTAACAAAGCCACGTTGTTCGACATCGTGGCACAGCTGCTGAAATAGACCTCACTAGGCTGACAGCCAAGAAAACTAGCAACTTGAGAACGGGCATTGTCGACAGCCGCTCTAGCTGAGCGCCCAAGAGTATGTATCGAACTAGGATTACCATAGCTTTCAGACAAATACGGCAGCATCGCCTCCAAAACCTGGGGGCGTACTCTTGTCGTCGCGCTGTTGTCGAGATAAATCACAGCCATCCTCAGCCAGGGTGTATGGTAGCATTCTCTAAATTTTCGCTGTGCAAATCATAGAACAAATATGTTCGTCAAGTTTATAGCTCTTATCTTATTTACTCTGCTGATAATGCTCATCAATCTTTGCTTGGGCGACCTTACTGTGGCGCCCATAGAGGCACTGCAGGCCGTCTTTGGTCAGGCTGGCAGCAGTGAAATACACGATGTCATTTTTGGTATTCGCCTACCCCGGCTTCTTACAGCCTTTGTCGTCGGCCTCGCCCTAGCCACCTCAGGCTATTTGCTCCAGGCCCTGAGTCGCAACGATTTAGCTGACCCCTATTTGACCGGCGTGTCAAGCGGTGCTGCTGTGGGTGTGGCTTGTGCCATGCTCTGCAAACTCGACTTTCAGACAATTCCTTTCTTTGCCTTTATCGGCGGTATCACTGCTAGCTTTTTTGTGGCCTCAATTGCTAGAGGCAGTGGCCAATATGGCGTTTCTGTCGCCAAGCTGCTTCTTGCGGGCATAGCCCTATCATCAGTAGCCGGAGCTTTAATTACACTTGCCATGACCACATTTGGCACACAGCTTATGGCTCAAGGTCTATATCTCTGGATACTTGGTGGCATTAGCGGCAGAAATTGGCAAGAGCTAATACCAACAGTTTCTTATGTGGCGGTGGGCCTAATAGTGGCTCTAGCAGCAGCCAAGCAACTAAATCTCTTGGCCTTAGGCGAAGAAACGGCAAGCTCTCTTGGTCTCAATGTCGGCCGCAGCCAATTAATCATTCTCTCTGCTGCCGTTCTACTCGCTAGCTCCGCTGTCGCCTTAAGTGGCATGGTTGGTTTTGTTGGTCTGGTTGCACCCCATTTATCCCGCCGACTTTTCGGACGTGGCGCCAGACTACAACTAGTCTGCTCGGGGCTGACCGGGGCAATTCTAGTGCTCTTCTCTGACCTGCTGGCTCGCACTCTAAGCCCAGGACAAGAACTACCACTAGGAACCCTCATGGCCCTCATTGGTGGCCCGTTTTTCATATACCTACTCTCCTTTTCGCTAGACCAGGTGCACAGCCAATAATATGACTAGCGTAAGCGAGCGCAAAATTCTCAAAGCCGAACAGGTTGGGCTGGGCTATGCCAACAAGGGCAAAGTGGCGACAAATATCATTGAGCACATCAATCTAGTGCTTGAGCCCGGCGAAGTTCTGGCAATTCAAGGCCCAAACGGCAGTGGCAAATCAACCCTGATGAAAGGCTTAGCGCGCCAGCTCAAGCCATCAGCAGGAACAATTAGCCTGGACAGTCAGAACATCTGGAACATGAGCATCGTTGATTTTGCTCGCCAAGTGGCTTATGTGCCACAAAGTCTAGAAACCCCACACGACATGACGGTCAATGAGCTAGTGCGACTTGGGCGCAACCCGCACCAAAGCTGGTGGTCGAACCAGCTGAGCAAGGCAGACATTGCCACCATTGACAGTGCCTTAGATCGCTGTGGTTTGACGCGCTTGAGTACAAAAAAACTGAATGAACTTTCTGGTGGCGAAAAGCAACGAGCACTAATTGCCATGGCTTTAGCCCAGGAACCACATTTTATTTTGATGGACGAACCGACAGCCAATCTCGATTTTCGCTATCAGCTAGAAGTGATTGCCATTATCAAAGAATTGAAAGAACAAAAAATTGGTATTGCCACAATTTTGCACGATCTCAATTTAAGCGCCCGAATCGCCGACCAAATTGCCTTAATCGGGCCGCCCCCTTCGGCTTCCCCTTCAACCATTGTGGCTAAAGGCACGCCCCAAGAAGTGCTGAAAGAAGACTTACTAAGAGCCGTCTTTGATGTAGAGCTGGCGTTCGTGCACGACGAGAAGAGCAACCTTGATCTCTACGTACCTATTTCTATATCGAAAAAATCCGCCACCCTAAACGGAGCGGCGGATTGAAATTTTTACTGGCACGAACTCTCTATGAACTAACCGTTCAGCCACGAAGGATTATAGTCATCGTAGTAGCGTGAATTGTTGTTATAAGCAATCAAGTTACGATTGTAAGATGAATTCCACGGATTGTAGGGGCGATCATAGTAGCCATTATTGTAACCACCACCATAATATCGACCACCCATACGACCTTGCTTGATCATTTCGATTTGCGCCCAGGTCTGAATAATTGGTTGAGCTTCATAGGCAACATCACCAATACCTCTGGCAATACTACCGATTGTGCTAAAGAATTGGTCTAGTGGATTGCTATTCTGCCGCTCGCGCTCATAACGAATATCATATTGACCAGCTGAAACCGCTTGGACATCGCCATAGCGTGAAGAACGACCATCGTAGCGATCATAGTCGCGATAATCGGAGTTATCACTATATGTCTGTTGATAACGATGACGACATTGTGGAATAGGGCGCCGTTGCTGGCGGTCAAAATCATCGCCGCGATTGAGCCAGGCCTCTTCTTGATAGGCTTGACGGCTATTGGCGTAATCGTTGTACTCAGGACAATAGCTGCCTTGGCCACGACCGACTCGCACAGGCTGCTCACGCTGTCCATCCATAAACCCGTCGCGGTAGGCTTGACGGTAGCCTTCCTTAAAAGCTTGCAGTTCGGAGTTATTCGAGTATCTATCAGAGCGGTTATCAGAGCGGTTATCACACCGATCCTGAGCGCACTGCCGCTGTGGCAAACGAGCATCTGAGAGATTATCGCTAGGCGGATTTATATCATTGCGACTCGGATTAAACAAATCGGTGCGATCAAACTGTTCGCCACTTCTAGATGTACCCATGGGGATCTCCTCAGAACTACATGTGCTCTCGAAAGCAAAGTTGGCCATCACTTCGAGCACTTCTTCTTCTATACAATACCTTTCAGAATTGGACAGTCAATGGGAAGATTCCCATGGAGAATTCACTAAGCCTTAGCCCACACTCATATTATGCCCGTTGTCACCAGAGAACAAAGCCGGGGGAGAAAAACCATGGCACCGACAATAGCCGCTGTTATGGCCGCCACAAGTACTGCCGCCGCCGCTGTATCTTTGGCGTAACGGGCCGAGAGGTGATAGCGATAATTGGATTGAATATCGACCATGTGCTCGATTGCTGTGTTTACAAATTCGGCAAAGAAGACAAAACCAATGGCAACGCTGAGAGCAATCCACTGCCACGGTTCTACTTTTAAATAGAACGCTAGAGCGAAAACACAAAGACCTAAGGCGGTATGAATGCGCAGGTTGCGCTGCTGGCGAAAACCTAGCGCCAGACCATTGAAAGCATGATAGAAGCTCTCAAACACTGAACCGGCCTGACCGCTCTTATGCAGCCAATTCTCGCGAGCAGCGGCATTGCTGTCAAAAAGCGCGGCAGAATCGCTTACAACCTCAGTCGAAATTTTGCTACTGTCGTCTACGACCTTGACCTGCTCACCGTCAGGATTGAAATCATATAGATTAGATTGACCAGCAGACTCTGGATTTACTTGATTTTCAGTCATTTGCTCACGCCTAGACGCCTAATCCCAACTTAATCATGGCACAGAACCTTGGCCCCGGGACACTAGCCAAGTGATTGTTAAGGATCACGCTTAAAACCGGCAAGGCTCAATATTTCAGTCTGTCGACCGAACATCTCTTTCTCGTCTTCTTTAGTCATATGATCAAAGCCGAGCACGTGCAAACAACCATGCACAAACAAAAAGGCCATCTCTCGACGAGCACTATGACCATATTGCTCAGCTTGGGCCAAAGCCTTTTCGGCACTAATGATAATTTCGCCCACTATCCATTGATCAGGTTCATCTTCAAACATCTCAGCTATGGCCTCTGGTGGCAAGCCAAGTGCTGCAGACGGCGGTTCAGTAAGCTCTAAGGGGAAAGAAAGGACATCAGTCGCCTTATTAATAGAACGCCAAGCTTTGTTAATTTGACGAATCGTGCGATCTGAGACGATCGCCACCGAAAGGGAACCCCGCGAGAAAATAGCCTTCAGATCTTTTTTAGGTAGCCAGCGCGGGGGCCGCTTTAATAGATTTTGACTGAGCCCATCAGTCAAGGCAGCGTAATCTGCTTGCAACTCTTCTGTATCAAGCTCAAGCTTGCGCTGGCGGTTATGAAACGCAATCTTCACTTCTTCTTGCGTGCTCCTTGCTTACATGTTAGGATTTGGCCATAGAAAACCAATTTTTAGTCGTAGGCATGCAATTAGCCTACGGCATTTTTGTGTTTGTGCATATTTTGCACCCGGCAACCCTTTACTGCCGCCGAATTGACTTTGGTTATTTCACTCTAGACATTATTCATGCCAGATAGCAAAAACCCTAATAACAAAAACGATAATGAAGCTATAAAAAAGGTTACAGACCTAACCGAAGAAGTGGTTAAAGGGCTGGGCTTTGAGCTAGTCGATATTCATTTCGGCCAGCACGGCAGACAAAAAATTGTTGAAATTACTATCTACAATCCAGGTGGAAGTGTCGGCCTCACCGACTGCGAGAAAGTTAGTAGAGAGCTTGACAGCAGAATCGATGTGATTGCCGACAGCCTTGATTTCTTCCACGGCCCATTTTTGTTAGATGTCTCAAGCCCTGGCATAGATCGCATTCTAAAAAGTGAACGTGAATACAAATTGTTCACGGGTCGCAAAGTTGAGATTAAGACCAAAACCAATGTTGGGGCCGATCCCTACGGACAACATTTCATAGCTCGTCTAGTTAGTTTCGCTGACGAAACCTTCAAGCTGAGCGAACTCGGACCGATTCAAAGTGCTCCGACCAAAAGCAAGAACAGCAAAAAACATGCTGCCAACAAGGTATCTCAAGAACCAGTAAAAGAGCTGAAAGTTGCTCTCAAGCAAATAATACAAATTAGACTCTATCCAGATCTGCAGAAAAAATTCAAAGAAATCGCTGCTGAAAATATAACTGAAATGGCGATTGACCTATCAGCAGAATCAGGACAAGAAGAAGTCGACGAAAAACCAAATAAGGTGGAGGTAGAACGTGATTAAAATTGGCGACAAACTGCTTGAAGCTGCTGAAGAGCTAGAAAGGGATCGCAATATTCCCCAAGAGGAATTCATCTCTTATGTTTGCGACGCCATTGTTGCGGCCTACAAAAAGAAAGTGCCAGATCACGACGTTGAAGGCGTGAGAGCAATCTTCGACACCGAAACCGGTGAGATTGGTATTTTTGCCCCAAAAGAAGTAGTCGACAAAGTTTCGAACGAATATCACGAAATTAGCCTTGGCGATGCTCAAGACCTAATTCCTGACGTCACCGTTGGCGAAGTGCTAGAAATCGAAGTCACCCCCCAAGACTTTTCAGAGTTCGGCCGTATTGCTGCTCAAACTGCCAAGCAGTTGATTACTCAACGCTTAAGAGAAGCCGAGAAAGAATTAATCAAGAAAGAATTCGAAGCCCGCAAGGGCAGCTGTACTACTGGTCAAATCGAGCGTATCGAAGTGATCAGCAATTCGCGCAACAACGTCATCGTTAACCTCGGTCGCGTTGAAGGCTGCATGCCCAGTCGTGAGCAGCTCCCCGGTGAGACTTATAGAGTGGGCAACCGCGTTCGTGTCTATGTTCTCGAATTGAGAGATACTGGCCGCGTTCCGCAAATCATCGTCTCACAAGCTCACCCTGAGCTAGTGCGCGAATTGTTTGAGCTGTATGTGCCTGAAATCGAAGACAGCACTGTAGAAATCAAGTCAATTGCCCGCGAAGCAGGCTACAGAACCAAAATCGCCGTGCATTCTGAAGATTCAGATGTCGACCCTGTAGGTGCCTGTATTGGTACTCGTGGCGTGCGCATTCAAAACGTAGTGGCCGAATTGCGCAACGAAAAAATTGACGTAATTCGCTATTCCACTGACCCTGTTGATTACATCTCTAACGCCCTTTCACCAGCCCGCATCACAACTGTGGCCCTTTACGAAGAGCAGCAAGAGAATGCTGGCCGCCGTGCTGAAGTAATCGTTCCTGATGACCAGCTCAGCTTGGCTATCGGCCGCGGTGGCCAAAACGTCAGACTGGCGGCAAAGCTGACCGGCTGGAAAATCGACATCAAGTCTGAAAGCCAAGCAGGTGGATCCTTCCGCAGCATGAACCAGACTCTTGACGAGCTCACAACATAAAGCAAAGCCAAGAGCTACGAAGTCTATTGAAAACGAAACTGAGACTCTGTGTGGCTTGTCGTAAGCTGACTGAAAGCAATGAGCTAATCAGGCTTACTTACGACTTCGCCTCAGCAAAGCTCGAATTGAACTCGACAGTATTGGCCGGGGGAAAGACCGGCCAAAAGCTCTCGGGTCGCTCGGCTTATCTTTGCCGTTCTTCGCAATGTCTCGAAATGGCACTAAAGAATACGAAATTGAAACACGCCCTAGAAGGCCGTAGGAAGAAGGGTGTAGCGAGTTGGCGCAAAGTGGCTTGGCCGCTTGAAGCACAACTTATCCAGGCACTGTGGCGAGAATGCACAGATCCTGTAAAAACATGCCAAAATACTCAGAGACACGGAGAGGGCTGAATGGACGACAGAGTTCGAATCTATGAGTTGGCGCGCAAGATGAACGTTCCTAACCAGGACATCATCAACACCTTGCGCGAACTTGGTTATGACATCAAGAGCCACTCCAGCACCGTTGACAAAATCGGCCAGGACAAAGTAATAGCTGCGTTCGCAAAGAAGAAGCAGCAGCCAGACGGCGCTGAAAAGGGCAAAATGGCAAAAACAACTCCACAACCGGGCAAGACATCGGTCAAAGCGGCAGCTGCCCCACCACCACCTCAACCAGCGGCAGTCAAGCCCCGAGTATTATCTCGCTACAGGCCTGAAAGACCTAACGCTGACGGTACTATCCCCCAACCGCATTTCCTTCCGATCGGTGATGCCGCTGGCGGTTCAGCAGCTCATGCCAATCAAGCTGCCCCTACCTCAGCTCAATCAGCAGACAAGACATCCGCTGGCCAGGCCTCAGCCAGCCAAGCAGCCCAGCCGGTTCAATCTGCTCAGTCTTCTCAAACAAGCCAAGGACAACCATTGCCAGCTACTATCGCTCCTGCCCAAACCATCACTGTTACTCGCGAAGAAGCTCACCCAGTAGGCCTAGCCACAGAGGCAGCAGTCGCCTCAGAAGCACAAGTGAGCGCACAAGTGAGCGCAGAAGTGAGCGCAAAAGCAAGCAAAAACCATGGCGATGCACAAGAGGCACCGGCCAAAGTAGAAGCAGCGACAGAGCAGGCACTTTCGTTCGAACCTGAGAGCGTTGAAGCAGCTGAAGTTGAAGATGAAGAACAAGACCTACCAGCTCTTCAGCCAAGAGCGACTGGAAACGAATGGTCTGATTCATCAAAGTTTGCACCAAGAGTCATTCGCAAACTTGACGCTCAAAAAGCCAAGCAGATAGTCGAGCCACCGAAGGCCAAAGAGCCTCCACCCAAGGCAAAAGAAGAAGTTAAGCCTGAGGCCAAACCAAAGAAAAAAGAGACTAAAGACGATTCAGAGCAGCCAAATCGCGGTCCTGGCGTCAGACCAATGTCACCTTCAGTGCCAACACGAGTAGCCGCGCCATCAATGCGCGCCACTCCGCCTCGGCCGCCGAAATCTCATCGTCCAAGCCCGTCTGACAGACATGCGCCGAAGAAAGAAGAGAAGAAAGTGCCTGTCGTGGCTGAATTGCCAAAAGCAATTGTCATAACCACCAACGTCACGGTGCAAGAGCTGGCAGCAAAAATGGGTGTGCCGGAGACCGAAGTTATCAAACGTTTGTTCATGAAGGGCATTGCTCGTACCGTCAATATGATGGTTGAGTATGAGCTTGCTAAAGAACTAGCAGTTGAGATGGAATACGAAGTGCTATCTGTTGAAGAAAGCACTGGCGAAGAAGCACCAGCTGAAGTGGCTCTTGAATTGACAGAAGAAGAGCAGGCAGCGCTGGTCAACCGCCCACCAGTGGTGACAATCATGGGTCACGTTGACCATGGTAAAACCAGTTTGCTTGATGCCATTAGACAAACCAAGTTCTTACTGACCGATGCTGAGCATGGCGGTATCACCCAACACATTGGTGCCTACCACGTCGAAGTGCCAGACAAAGAAGGCCATATGCGCCAAATTGTCTTCCTCGACACACCAGGCCACGAAGCCTTCACGGCAATGCGGGCTCGTGGAGCAAAAGTAACCGACATTGCCATCTTGGTAGTAGCTGCCGACGACGGCGTTATGCCACAAACAATCGAAGCCATCGATCACGCTAAAGCGGCCGGTGTACAAATTATTGTGGCTGTGAACAAAGTCGATAAACACGAAGCTGATCCTGATCGTGTTCTCAATCAATTGATGACATACGATCTAGTCGCTGAAAAATTCGGCGGCGAGACAGTAACTTGCATGGTATCAGCGAAGAAACGCACAGGTTTAGACGAACTACTTGAGATGATCTTGCTAGTTTCTGACATCCTCGACTTGCGTGCCAACCCTGACAAACCAGCAGCGGGCGTAATTATTGAAGCCGAACTTTCTCGTGGTAAAGGTGCAGTAGCAACAGCTCTTGTTGAAAACGGCACATTGCGCGAAGGCGATTTCATTGTTGCCGGTAGCAAATGTGGCAGAGTACGCGCCCTGTTTGATGACCGTGGTCAAAGAGTCAAAGCAGCTGGCCCATCGATGCCAGTAGAAGTACTTGGTCTAGACGAAGTACCGCAAGCTGGGGACCGTTTCGAAGTTGTCAGCGACGCCCAAGCGATGAAGGTTATGGCAGAATCACGCCGTAGTCCTGAATCTCGTTCGCATCACCACGTTACCCTTGAATCTCTGCACGAGATGATTGAAGCCGGTGAAGTGAAAGACTTGAACGTTATCGTCAAAGCTGACGTACAAGGTACAGCAGAAGCGATTGCCGACCAAATTCGCAAACTAACTTCTTCAGAAGTACAGGTGCGTGTACTTCGCACCGCATCTGGTGCAATTTCTGAAAATGACGTCAACCTCGCAGCTTCTTCAAATGCCATTGTCGTTGGTTTCAATGTTCAACCAGACCAGAACGCCAGCAGTGTAGCTGACGCCAACGGTGTAGATATCCGTACCTATAGCATCATCTATCAAATTACTGATGATTTGACCAAGGCCATTCAAGGCCTGCTCAAACCAATTAGAGAAGAGGTCAACATCGGTCAAGCCGAAGTCAGACAAGTCTTCAAAGTTGGCAAGGGCACGATGATTGCCGGATGTATGGTGTTGAGCGGTAAAGTTCAACGGGGAGCCATTGCCCGCATCGAACGTGGTGGTACGCAGATATGGGAAGGTAAGCTAGAAACACTGAAGCGCTTCAAAGACGACGTCAAAGAAGTTGCTACTGGTTTCGAATGCGGTATGAGCTTCGAGAAATTCACCGACTTGCAAATGGGCGATAAGGTCAACTTCTTCATCATTACTGAAACCAGACGTACTGATATTCCTAATAACTAACAACTAAATATAAAGGTTGCCATGACAGCTGAGCGTGCCTTGAGAGTGTCTCAATCAATCAAGAAAGAACTAGCTGAAATGATTCAGCGTGATCTTAGAGACGAGCGCCTGACCGGATTGATATCAATAACAGAAGTAGAATGCACTTCTGATTTGCGCTCAACCAAAATTCACATCTCTGTATTTGCTCCAGCAAAAACAGAGGCAGTACCAGCTGGCAAGGCCGAAGATCAAGCTGAACAGAAGCCTCAAGTTAGTGCGGCAGCCGCTGCCGACCTAGCCGCTGAAAAAGTAGTGGAATGTTTGAATGAGCAATCTGGATTTATTCGCGGTGAAATTTGTCGGCGACTCGGCCTGCGCTTCGCCCCAGAAATGGTCTTCAAACTCGATACTTCTCTAGAGCGCGGCTCAAAAGTAACTGACCTGCTCGGCAAAATTTCTCGCGGTGAAGTCTGAGCCTGTTGCCGAAGTAAACGGCTTTTTCAATATCATCAAGCCAGTTGGCATAACCTCACACGACGTTGTTGCCCGAGTGCGAAAACTCACGGCAATAAAACAAGTTGGTCACGCTGGCACCTTGGACCCGCTAGCATCAGGAGTGATGGTAGTAGCTGTGGGCAAGGCCTGCCGCTTACTGCGGTTTCTTAGTGACGACAAAGCTTATTTAGCAGAAATTCTGCTCGGCGTGCAAACTGAAACTGATGACATGGAAGGGGCCGTAATCGAGAGTAAGCCCGTACCCTCAACTCTTACAGATGCTCAAATAGCGTCCGAGTTGCAAAAATTCTCTGGTGAAATCAGCCAGATTCCGCCAATCTATAGTGCCATTCATGTCAAAGGTGAAAGGCTCTACAACCTCGCTCGCTCAGGGGCCGACCTAGCCGCTCTTGGTATTGAAATACCAACAAGGCAAGTTACCATTAATGAAATAGCCCTAGTTGATATCGCCCTACCGGTGGTGACAGCGCGTATCGATTGTTCAAAGGGTACTTATATTCGCTCTATCGCTCGAGACTTAGGTGCCGCGCTTGGTTTAGGTGGAACTTTAAAATCACTAGTACGAGAACGCTCGGGCTCTTTTACTATGGCCGAAGCTAAATCATTTGAACAGCTGACCGAACTAAAAGCATTGGGGCAAGGGCCCTTACTGGCAGCCATGTGCCCAGTAGAGAAGGCTCTTCCTCTTAGCCAAATAATCTGCAACCCAGAGCAAATTGCTAAATTTTGCATGGGTCAAAAAGTAAGTATGCCACTACCCGTTGGCCATAACTATTCAGCATCTCAGTTTGTTTTAATTCGCCAAGACAACCCCGAGCAAACCAGTACCCTGGTGGGCCAGATAAATAGTATAGATTTGCCGCAAAACCTTTGTGTCATTAGTCCGGAGGTAGTTTTTAGCAATGCTAAGACCTGAGCGCTACCAGTCTTCAGACAAAACGGAAGAGCCGTTCGATAGACAGACCATTGTCACTATCAGCATCGCCATAGAGGCACTGCTACTACTTGCTACCACAGCTTGGTGCTATTTTGGCGCGATCGATTTGCGCCCACTCTTCAAATTCAATTTAGCCACACTGCTATGGGGCGTTTCTGCCGGGCTGGCAATTTCTACTATCAACATGGCGATTCTCTATCTATCGCAAAAGTTAGCCCATCGCCTCTTTATTTTTCAATCGATGCATGACCTCCTCAAGCACGAAATGATCCCTATATTTGGCCAGCTTACTTTTGCTGACAGTGTCTTACTGTCGCTAGCCTCGGGCTTTTGCGAAGAGGTATTCTTTCGCGGAGTAGTTGAAGCCAGCGGTGGCATTGCCACATCATCGATTTGCTTCGGCTTGGCACATCTACCTTCCTTTTACTACTATCCCTATGCCATATGGGCCTTTGCCGTGGGCCTAGTGATGAGCTTTCTCATGGCTGGCACTGGTTCAATTTTTGCCCCAGTGGCAGCCCACGCCCTGGTAAATCTTATTAGCATCAACGTGCTGCGCTATATCAAGACCTAACTGACTGACTAACTACTAACTAAAATTGCATTGCAAAAGAGAGAGAACCTAAGCTCTCTCTCTTTCTGAATTTGTAGATAACTTAAAGACTCAGCTCAAAGTTAGCGTTTTTTCTTCTTAGCCACTGGCTTTTTCGCTACAGGCTTTTTGGCCACAGCTTTCTTAGCTGGTTTAGCTGCAGCTTTCTTAGCCACTGGCTTCTTCGCTACAGACTTCTTAGCAGCAGCTTTTTTGGCTGGTTTAGCCTTAGCTGCTGACTTAGCGGCTGGCTTAGCGGCTTTCTTAGCTTCAGGCTTAGCTTCAGGTGCAGCTACTGACTTAGGCATAGCAGGCATTTTGGCCTTGCCGTCAGTAATGTCTTTGAGTTCTTGACCTGCTCTGAACACAGGCACTTTGGCTGCTTCAATCTTCAGCTTCTGCTTGGGATTTTGTGGATTTACGCCAAATCGAGCTTGTCTTTGACGACGCTCAAAAGTGCCGAATCCAACCAAAGTTACTCTTTCGCCTTTAGCCAACGCCGAGGTTAGCGAATGGAGAAGAGAGGCAACTGTATTTTGTACACTCAGTTTTGATTGACCAGTAGCCTTAGCTACTACATTTACAAGTTCTGCTTTATTCATGCTTTTACCTAAAGTGCTCACCACAAGGGAATGCGCGGGAAGAAATTGATGTGAGATACTACCATCGTGTTCAGGCTACTTTCAAGTACTTTTTGCAGTAAATCGTCCCAAATTATGTTTCCTAGATCTATTAATGATGACACTATCTGTGCCTTATCCACCGCTCCAGGAGTAGGAGCCATAGCCATAGTAAGGCTTTCAGGGCCTGAAGCATTTTCAATAGTGCAAAAAATATTTTTGCCAAGGTTGTCTCAAGCAAAAAATTCTTCCCTAAAACCTGATCCAATTTCGCCTCAACTTTCCGCTGCCCATGATTGGCAGCCCAAAAGTCACCAGGCCACTATCGGATATATCGTCCAAGAGAACCAAGGCAAGCAGGAACTAGTCGATGAAGTAGTCTTGATTCCCTATAAAGGACCCAACAGCTACACCGGCGAAGATATGGTGGAAATAAACTGCCACGGCTCGCCAATTGTCACGAGGGAGATTCTCAATCTAACTCTTCAGCTCGGTGCCAGGTTGGCGCAAGCCGGTGAATTTACTAAACGCGGTTTTCTTGCTGGTCGCATCGACTTGACCCAGGCCGAAGCAGTACTCGACCTCATTCATTCAAAAACAGAGCGGCAATCACGCTTGGCACTGACAGTGCTAAAAGGCCAGCTCGGCGAAGAAATCAAAGCAGTGCGGTCGAAATTAATGGAACTTCTCACCAGAATTGTCGCTGGCATTGATTTTCCAGAAGAAGTAGGCGATTTACCCACCGATGACATCGAGTCAATTACCGCTGATTGCATGGAGCGCCTCAATCAACTGGCCAAAACGGCTCGCAGCGGCCGCTATCTAAGAGAAGGCTTAAAGCTGGCCATTGTTGGCCGCCCCAATGCCGGAAAATCGAGCCTACTAAATCAAATGCTCAATTTCGAAAGAGCTATTGTCACCGATATTCCCGGCACAACCCGCGACTCTATAGAAGAGCCGATAGACGTCAACGGCATACCAGTAATACTAATAGATACGGCTGGAGTGAGAGTGACTGAAGACGCCGTAGAAAAAATTGGTATTGCCCGCACCAGCAAAGCAATCGAGGCGTCTGATTTGGTTGTCTTCTTGCTTGATTTATCACAGGGCATAGGCGTTGAAGAAGAAGTGATAGCAGCTAAGCTGATTGAATTTGAAAGACCCTACCTCGTTGTCAAAAACAAAGTCGATCTCACAAACAAAGTAGATCTCAAAGACAAGGCAGACCACACCAGCCTACAAACTAAAGAACGTACGCAAACTAAAGAAGAGCAAACTCTAAAAGTTTTGGCTGTCGAAAGAGCGCCAGTTAGAGCTCAACCTATCGAGATCTCAGCACGATACGGCCATGGCTTAGAACAGCTTAAGGCCGCCATTGAAGAATGGGCATTGGCCGGCTCACCTCTGCAAGAACTGGGAGGCTCACTGAACCAAAGACAAGGTCAGCTTTGCCTGCGCGCCCTTGAGTCACTAACCTATCTAAAAGACTCAGTAAGGGCAGGTCTGCCCCACGACTGCCTGGGCACAGACTTGCGCCAAGCGGTAGACGCCCTAGATGAGATTTCTGGCGTAGCGGTAACAGAAGAAGTAATCACAGAAGTTTTCGCCAATTTCTGCATAGGAAAATAAAATAATGGCCACTCTGAAATCGGAAGATCAAGAATTCGCAAGCTCATTGACAATAGAACCCGGTGAGAAATTCACAATCTCTGCCCAGGGCAATACCCAAGCAGAGCAACCTCTTGAAACTCAGACTTGGCAGCACGTCAAGCTCACCTTAATAAACGGCCCCAATACCTTGGTCTATCAAACCCAGCAAGGGCAGGAAAAAGTAGCTGAGCTGACCTTAATGCAAAATGCCCTAGCCGATATTCAAACAGTGGCTCACGCCTACTTACTTTGTCGCTATCCGCAAGACGAGGCCCTGTTCTTGGCCGAAAAGCTCGAACAGCTAGTAGAAGCGAAGCGTTCACAGGTCTTATTTGAGCCAGCCGAACCTTCCTTTGAACTTAGCGTAAAGTCAGCCGGGGCCGGTGTTAAGGTAGAGTTTTTCGTCGATGCAGGAAATGTTGAGACAGGTATCTATCGATGGGATGCCCTTGGCATAAGATTCTTCACCAATAACCAGCTCTTGACCGACTTTGTAGCCGAGCTGAAATCAGAATTTGCCTGCTAAAATGGCGGTTCGAATCTTATAAAAAGATTTGAATAGCATCCACCCGGCAGTTTGTAGATGCCGGCAAAAAAGAAGGAAGGTAGATACCTGTTATGTCGCAAGTAGAAACTCAAATAAAGATCAAGTTGCCAGATGGCGCCGAGCGCCTGCTCGACAATGGCCAAACCGGCGCTGATCTAGCAAAAAACATTAGTGAAGGCCTTTATCGCAAAGCCGTTGGCGTCATCATCAACGATGAGTTGAGAGATCTCTTCACCCCGCTGACCGACGGCGACACCGTTAAAATTCTCACACCAGAAAGCCCTGAAGCCATTGAGCTGCTGCGCCACACAACTGCACACGTATTAGCTCAAGCAGTGCAGCGCATTTTCCCTGATGCCAAAATTGCCATCGGACCAACCATTGCTGACGGCTTCTACTACGACTTTGATATTCCTGGTCATGCACTCAGCACCGAAGACCTAACTCAAATCGAAGCAGAAATGAAGAAGATCGTGAGCGAGAATCAAAAGCTCGTGCGCTTCAACATTCCTGATGTCGACAAGCAATTAGCTGAGTTCAAGGGCCAAGGCGAGAAATTCAAAGCTGAACTTTTGACCGAACACCGCGACCACAACCCCACTCTTTATCTTATGCAAGATAAAGAAGGCAAGACTGTTTGGAACGATTTTTGCCGTGGGCCACACTTGCCTTCGACAGGTAAAATCAAGGCTTTCAAACTACTGAAAGTATCTGGTGCTTATTGGCGTGGTGACGAAAAGCGCGAGCAACTGCAACGCATTTACGCTACTGCTTGGTGGTCAAAAGAAGATCAAGAAGCTTATTTGCACCGCTTGGAAGAAGCCGAGAAAAGAGATCACCGCAAACTATCCAAACAGCTAGACCTCTTCTCTACCCACGAAGAAGTAGGACCTGGTCTAATTTTCTGGCATCCAAATCTAGCCACAGTGCGCGACTGTATTGAAAACTATTGGCGCGCCGAGCACCGCAAACGGGGCTACCAGTTTGTCTACACTCCACACATTGCCAGTGAAGACCTCTACAAAATCAGCGGTCACTTAGAAAACTATGCTGAAAACATGTACTCACCGATGGAAATCGATGGTCAAAATTATCGCGCTAAGCCGATGAATTGCCCTGGTCACATCATGATTTACAAGTCAAAGTTGCATAGCTATCGCGACCTACCAGTGCGCATGGCGGAACTAGGAACAGTCTATAGATACGAGCGCTCGGGTGTGTTGCACGGCATGCTTAGAGTGCGCGGATTTACACAAGACGACTCGCACATCTTCTGCACTCCAGAGCAACTCGAAAGTGAGATTTCAGGAATTATCGATCTTATCGAAACCCTGATGACTACTTTTGGCTACACCTACAAAGCTTACCTGGCTACCAAACCAGAAAATGCCATGGGTAGTGATGAAGAGTGGGAGCAAGCCACCAAAGCCCTAGAAGGAGCGATGAAGAGCCGCGGCATGGAATACGAAGTAGACCATGGTGGTGGTGCCTTCTATGCCCCTAAAATTGACGTCAAACTGTTTGATGCCATTGGCCGCGAGTGGCAAGGCCCGACTGTACAAGTTGACCTTAACTTGCCTGATCGCTTCGATGTTAACTACATCGGCGTTGATGGCAATCGCCACAAAGCAATCATGGTGCACCGCGCTGTGCTTGGTTCAATGGAGCGCTTTGTTGGTGGCTTGATCGAGCACTATGCCGGAGCCTTCCCCCTCTGGCTAGCACCGACCCAAGTTGCTGTATTGCCTCTCTCTGACCGCCACAACGAGGCTGCTGCCAAAATAGTTGCCCAGCTGCAAGATGCTGATTTGCGCGTCAAGCTCGATGAACGCTCAGAGACAATCAAATATCGTATTCGTGATGCCCAAGTTGATCAGATACCATATATGGTTATCATCGGCGACAAAGAGTTAGAGAACAATCAAATTGCTTTGCGTCATCGGCGTCAAGGCGATATCGGCACCATGAGTGTTGATGAGCTTCTAGCTAAGTTGAAGAAAGAAATCGATACTAAAGAATCTCTTTAGTTCGATATCTCAGGCACTTAAAAATTGAAGGCCTTTCTTCCCAGAGGAAAGGCCTTCAACTTGGAGAAGAAATGGCAGAAAGCAGTTTCGACAATTCAAAAGACTCAGACAATGCAGACAAGACTAGCGACCGCAACCAATCGCTGGCGGACAACAGAAAGGCCGAAGCTCCGAGCTTCAGCAAATTTGCTCAACTTTTGGAGAGCCTCGCTCCCAGTCTCAATGCTCATTACCGCAGCTTCAAAGGCATTGAAGAAGCTGAATTTAGAGCGGCCGAAAGTACCTTTAGCAAATCAATCAATGCCGTGGCAAATCCACTACTAACGGCCTTCGGCCTAGGCAAAAGCCCGGCTCAAATTCGCCAACAATTTGAGAAGCAATACCTCAGCGCCTACCTAGACTTCAACTATCAAGGTCATCAAATTACATTGCACGGGCGCAATGTTGGCTTTGGCTATGAAACAGAGAGCGACAATCAGCGGCCATATCAAATGGCCATTCGCTGCAAACTAAACAGCAAGGCGCCTTTTCTTTTGAGTCTTTCGGAAAGAGCGAAAAACGAACCACGGCGCAAAGAAAAAACTGTATTTCTCAAATCGACCCCTTACTTAAAACTACTGACGCCCCAAGGTTTTCTCAGTCGTCAGGCCAATACTCCAGACTATGGTCATGTCTGTGAGTTCTCCACATCAGATCTCGACAATCGCTATGAACTACTGGCCAATCCCGAAACTCTTGGTCGCGCTTTCGCCAGCAATAAAGTAATCGGGGATTACTTGCAACAACATCCAGTAAAAGTTTTGACAGCTGGCTTTGGTGATTTCTTCGGCAGCGGCAACACCATGCTGGAGACAATCGCCAATTTTGATTGCGATCAACAGCAAGTGCTCAATTGTGTGGAACTGGTGAAAGCCACTATTGAGCTATTGCGTCTAGAAAACCTGATTTAACTTAATGGCGACATTTAAGCAGATAGGGGAAACACTAGCGAAATGAAGAGCTGCCCGTGCTAGCGTAGTGGCCGGCAAGATACTTTATTAATTGGCGGTTAGCTTTTGAGAAAAAATAGCGTGAGGGTTCTCAGTGCCCTCTCTACCGCACTAATTGCGGCCCAAGCAGTCGTAGAAGCGCAAACGCTGCCCGCCCCACCTCGCCCACAGCAAGCCAAACGAGTGCTAACTCAAGAAGGTAAAGGAACTGGGTTTCCTCTAGACCCCTCGGACATCAAAAAATCACAGACTGATGATGAAGAAGCTGAAATTGCTATAGACCTGCTTGAACCCTTCGCTCCCCTTGATGGCGGGTATGGACCATTTGCCGCACACTTGTTTACTGTCGCAGGCGTTGAGCACGAAAAGCGCAACTACGAAATACTAGCCATCGCAGCAGACCGAGCTAGCCTGGCATACGTTAGCGCCTGGCCAGCGCCCAATCAATTTTTGCTCAATAAGACGGCAGCTCTGGCTCTTTCAAACGCCTTGACTCTAGGAAACATGGAAGAAGCCGATAAGTTCTGGCAAGTCTTCAAAGAAACGCTGTCATTTGAAGGCGTGCCCGCGGACAAAATTTATGAATGCTATCCCAAACTAGCACAGCAGCTGGTCTGGGCTGGGCGACTCGAAGACGCCGAGTTTGTGGCAAGGAAACTAGTAAGTCGATTTGATGGTCAAAAAACAGATTATATAGACAGCTATCACTACACTGACTATCGCTATAGACAACCCGTCTTAAAAGTATGTGCCCAAGTATTTGCAGTGCGGAATGCGGACGAAGCGCATGCTTTAGTTGATCCACTATTTGAAATGGATATGGATAATCTGTGGCTAGGAGATTTCTGTAGCAAATTAGGGAAATTAGACAAGGCGCTTGCTTGCTATAAGCGGGCTATCGTCGTAGAAGAAAAACGAAGCAGCTTTGATAAAGACAATTGGTATAGCTGCAAGCAGCATTGTTACGCCCTTTATCGTGCAGCCGAACTAGCAAAACAACTCGGCAAAGAAAGTGAGGCTCTGAAAGCACTAAATGATGCCAAGCAAGTGTTTAACTCAATGCTCAAAGCAGCCCAAACAAGTTCGACGCCCAAACCAGACTTTAGGCCGAATCTGGACGACATCGAAATAGCAATAGCAGATCCAGTAGCACCAGAACTGCCACCATCCGAATCTGTTGCACTAGAGATGCTGCCACAATTCAAGCTTCTAACTACAATCAATCAAGCAATTGAAAGTGGCGCCTCTAGTGCCGCTCCTACCGCGCAACTTCTAGAACTCTATAAAAAGTCACCACCGGTAATAACAGCGGATCGCTCGCCTCTAAATTATTTCTGCGCCTTGCTTGGTATTGCCCGCAGGCTCTCTGACCATAAACTCTACGACCAATCAGACGACCTTCTAAGTAATCTTCTTGTGATTGCACCAGAGCATGAGGCCGCCTTGGGTCTCAATATGTTCACCGTAGCAGAAATAGCAATTAATGCAGAACGCCAGGGCAAGAATAGTGAGTCGAGCTGGGCAAAAGTAAAAACAAAGATTACCGGACTTGACCAGTTCGCCAGCGACAGTTATCGTTATCTAGCCCTCGCCTACGGCGCCGCTGGCGACTACGAGCGCGCCCAGGTGGTTTTAAAACACGCTGAACAGATCTCAGATTCTGAATCTGCTGCCAAGAAAAATCTGAGTGGGCGGGTTTTACTCTTGCTTGACAAAGCCAATGTAGCAGCTGCTCATGGTCAATTTATTGAATCAGAAGCTTGTTTCAATTTAGCTCTAGAGCAATTTGTCGCTCTCAATAAAGGCGCCGACGATGCCGCCAAAATAAAGACATCCAGAGGCACGGCCGAATCTTCTATTCAGAATAGCGACACAATTGAAATTCACTATCGTGTCGCCTTCGACAGCAAGCTTCTGACTAAAGCAGTCACGCTGGCTCGGATCAACATTGCGAAGAAACGAATAGCTGAAGCTGAAAACATGTTACGAAGGGTTTTGGCACTAGAATTGAAGGTGCCCTCAAACGCTCAAATCACAAACCTTAGTACAGTGCAGATATACAATCTATCGCCTATCAAAGTTGAACTAGCAAGGCTGCTGTTTGCCAGGGGTGAATTCGAAAAAGCAAGAGCCTTACTAAGCAAAACGAGCGAAGGCTGGGATAACTCATTTGGAGACCTTTGTCTGTTCACAGCTGATTGCGCTGCCGCTGTCAAAGACTGGCCAACTGCCTTAGATGGCTATATGACCGCACCATTTCAAGGACAATCGATAAACCCGCCATCAGCCATTCCGGGCTTCACCGAGTTTAGCCTGAAGAAAGCCCTCGCAGCATCAACTCACATTTCCGCCCCCGACAAGTCGAAGCTTTCCTCGCTCAATCAATCAATGGCGCAAGTTTACGAAATGGCGCCCTATAGCCCCGAACAAGCAGTTAAGTTCTATCGCAAGGCTTACGAAATATGCCCCGACAGCAGCAGCGAAAAATCTAAGCTGGCAGCGAAAATTGCCGAAAACGAAAGATCTATTATCGGGTTCAAGGAAGAAGAGAGCGCGATACTTGGCAAGCGGCCTAATGACAGTAAAGCCTCAACTACAAATAGTTCGCACGCTACAAAAATGCTAATCGAATCTGCAGAATTAGCAGAGAAAAACCGAAGTGAAGACAGAGCAATTCTGTGGTTCAACGTCGCCATCGCTGAGTGCGAACAGGGAGAAGTCGATAGCGCGATAGCACACACGCAGCACGGTCTTGACTTGATCTATCGCCCTCGATACATGGATGGCTCACCGCGCATCCTAGAGCAAGTTGGCGCCATAAAGGTAATTGCCGACAAAGGCCGTCCAGTCGATGCAGAAAAATTGTTCATGATTGCCATTCAAAATGCCACCATGCTTTACGGCTCCAGTTCAATGCCCGTACAATTGCTGCACAGCGAGCACTTTAGCTTTTACAGACAAATAAAGGAAGACGATAAAGCACTAGCAGTTCTAGATCAGATACTGGCGCGAGATCAACACAAGCGCCAATACAAGGGCTCCACTGAAGAAACTGGAATATCCAGTATATTGCCGTGGAATTTGAGCCAGATAACAGACAACAAAGAGAAAGAATTTTATCTCAAAGTGCTGAACAAATATCTGGCCGCATATCGGAAGTACTGCCCTACTGACGACATGCATATCGCTCAAACGCTGAAACAAATTGCTATGCTTGAGCGCGAATCAGATTTCGAGAGCGCTATGGCAAACTATCACGCGGCTCTAGTCAAAGCAAAACTGTCTGGCGATCAACTTGCTATCCAAGCAATATCTGTCGAATTGGAGCAGTTGCTACGCAAGCACGAAAGAAATGCAGAGGCGGACAAGATAGTTGCAGAGTGTCGGAATTTCACTGGTCGTATAGAAGAGTTGAACACTCCACCGCAGGCTAAATCAAAAGACGAAGAGATTGCCAAACGTGAAATTCTTGAAGAGCAAAATAAACGATCAGTGTTCATGGAACAAGAAATTCCCTATAGCTCTCAAACAAAAGCCTGGCTCTACCAGTCAATCTGCTCTTGCGAAAAGAGTGACGACTTGGCAGGAATTAACAAACTCGTTCCTATTGCCTTAACCGCTTTCAATCACTCGCCTGAAGTACCATCTTATTCTGACCTCAACGGTTGGTCTCTGATGCACGCACGCTGTCGCCTATATAAACTACTGATCACCAGCAACATCCAACATGGCGATCTCGGTACAGCAAAGAAATGGCTGCAAGCAGCACTCGCAGACAAACTAGAAATACCATCAATCGAAGAATTGATTTTTCTTGCAGAAATGGAACTAGAATGCGGCAATCGAAATGCCGCTCTCATCTTCTGTAAAGAAGCCCAGAGCGAATACAAGGCAAACTCATACAATCTCATTTTTGGCGACAGTCTAAAAGACATATGCAGAAAATTAGGCATAGCTAGCCTCGTTGACTCGTCTTCATTCCAGCCTTAGCTAGCCTCCCGAGCAGCTTCTGCAAATGGTTCTCTGTATGGATCTCCGCAATGATCGCTGTAAGTTTTTCTACAAGCGTTTTGCTCCGCTTCGCTATCGGCCTCTTGCCCATCGTTTAATTCATCGAAGCTGCCACTAAATCTAGAATAGAGATATGAAGCGAGCAAGAAAATAATTCCAGCGGCAATGAACGACAATATACGCTCGAAAGTATTGTGATTGGCTAAATCGAAGAAGAGCAACTTGCCTGTGAGCAAGGCCAGCACAACCAAGCCACTGCACCTAAGAAAACTATCTTTAATTGTTAGACCAACGGCAAGCAGCGCTATTGCTTCTAAGGCCAGTTGAGTTGAGCAATAGTCACTCGGAGCCTTAGCCAGTATCAACGATGTCAGAGTAAAGCCACCAGCATAACCAAGCAGCACCTGAAACAAATCAACTAAGTGCGACTTCTCTAGTTTAGGTATCCTTCGGCTATAAATGTACCCTGAATAGAATGCCGCAGAAGTTAAAGCAACAGGCAAAGAAAGCCAGTGGAAGCAACCAAAAATCACTTGAGAAGCAGAAATTGCCAGATGCAAGAAGCCCATATCAACATAATAATCGTCTTTGCTGCGCACCCCACATATGTAGTTAGCAAGTGCCATTAGAGCAAAAGCAAAAGCTCTCCAACTAATGTCATCGATGTTGAAGACAGCAAGAATAGCTACAATATTACTGGCGAAATAATAGAAATTGAAATAACCACTCTTACCTTCGGTACGCAAATGTAGCAACGCCAGTATGGCAAAAACTCCAGCAGCCAGTACTGCAACTCTAAAATATTGAATAGCATGGATGCCTATAACCAGTTGATCTTGATGGCTTGAGGCGCCACCAATCCAAAAGAGCAAGAAAGCAAAAGTCAGGGCCACGGCGGTATAACGAAAAGCCTTAAGGTCATAGCGAATAGCTACGATTGAAAGCAAAGCAATTTGCACCACATCAATGGTTAGCAGTGTAAGACCAGAATAGTGCATGAGCTTAGCAGCGTTTATAAATGACAGGCCAAGAAGGGCATGCACAGTGCTGAGCTGAGCTTGATCTCGGCCCTTGAGCCAATGAGAAGTGGCAAGATAGAGCAGGCCAAAGACAACAAAAATAATCTGATTTATCTGCTCAACGCTCTTGTCGTTACTTGTTGCCAAACCAAGCGCCAGCATCATGGCGTTAGCGCAGGCTAGAGCAGTAACTATGTTTCGAGCACTAGCTGGAACACTCAATGAAAAACCGATAGCAATACTGAAAACAAACCATATTGAAGAAAGAAAAGCTGTGAGAGTCAAGCGTTCAGTGAAGTTCGGCGTAAGACTAAAGCAGCAATAAAAATGACCGATATAGCAGGCTGCTAGAGCAAATGCAAAAAGTTTTCGCCATGACTGCGTGTTTCCTAAAATAGAGGCGGCAATAGCAATGATCAAAAAAGAAATATCACTGTATAAACCTGGGCCGTTGAGCAAAATAGTTCCAGCCGCCAAAGTAATAGAATAGATTGCCATTAACTCAGAGCGCGCCTTAAGCGCACTATATAAAGCACCGCCAGCGACAAGGGTGAGCAGGGCAGTTTCGACCGGCAAACTTTCAATGACATTGACTGATGGTACATAGTGCGCGGCATAGGTCGTGAAGTAAGCCAGCGACCAGCCGCCGGCGGTCAATGCCTGACCAAACCATTTCTGATCTTCGCGCCCTGTCAATTTTTGACCGAGCCAGAGCAATGCGCTTGAGACAACAAAACCAGTACCCAGCTTGAGCCAGGGCAATAGCCAAGCCAGCTCTGGGCTTAGAGTCTGCATTGAATAGGTAATAAGGAAGACCACACCCAATACAAGAGTGACAATACCTAACCTATGTAACCAAAATAGTGCGAGCCGAGACTCTAGAGAGGGTCGCCTCTTGCTGTCGACATTCATTGATTTTTCTCCGAGCTACCTAATCAGCCTAGGTCAGCCCGAAGCAATTGCGTCGTGTCACCAAACAGTTTTGACAGTGATCAGCCAAAAGAATTAAACACCAGCCGAGCGAGATGTGTAACAATAACTACGTATATACGGCATTCTCCCTTTGTGCGTCAGGAGACAAAATGATCGTAACATTGACCGAACTTTTGCTCAGCCAGATTTTGCCTTAATGCCTCAGCAAAAGCCAATAACTATTTTGATCGCTGAAGATCAAGCGATCACTCGCTTCGGGCTTAAATGCTCACTAGAGGCCTACCCTGACTTAAAGGTAGTATCAGACTGCGAGAATGGTGCCACAGCCATTTTGCAAGCCTTGGCTAACAAGCCCGATGTCATTTTGATGGACATTGATATGCCAACAATTAATGGCATACGTGCATCAAGAGAAATCAAAGAAGTGCTTCCCCGCACTCATATCATCATGTTTACAGCTAGCGATAACGACAAGAACATTTTTGCGGCTCTTGAAGCTGGCGCTGACGGTTACTGCTTAAAGAGCGTAGCTGGCGAGCATCTCTATGATGCCATCAAGGCAGTTACATCAGGCGCCACCTGGTTAGATCCTGGCATAGCCCAGCGGCTGCTAAAGGTGCAAAACAGTCGCAGCACAGATGAGTTTAAAAGCACCAGCTCCCCCCTCAAACAGTTCAACGATTGCTCTCTGTCAGAAGAACAGCTGGCAATTTTGAAAATGCTCAGCACTGGCTGTAACCTAGAAACAATTGCCAGTCGTACGAGCTCATCCTTAGACAATGTAGGCAGCGTGGTTAGAGGAACACTTGAGCTGCTCTTAGAAACCGCCAGGCAAGAGTTGAGCAATAAGAGTGAAACACCCATAGCACTCAACAAAACGGCTAGCTTAGAGAACCAAGGAATAAAAAACTATCAAGAAGGAAGAACACGCTTAGGCGACCACTACGAAATCGATGGAGTCCTTGGTCGAGGAGGCATGGGCATTGTTTACAAAGGCAGACACGTGCTCATGAATCGTCCTGTAGCCATCAAGATGCTACATCCCCAACACGCAGATGACGCCAACGTTGTTGCCAGATTTCAAAGTGAAGCTCAGACTCTAAGCCAATTGTCACACCCTAACCTAGTTTCAGTTTTTGATTTTGGCATCACGGCAAATAATGAACCGTACATGATTATGGACTTTCACTCTGGCCATAGCCTTGAAAGCTACCTAGCCGCCAACGGTATTCTCACTACTGAAATTGGCATCGACATCTTCAAGCAAGTGTTGAGAGGCCTAAGCGTTGTACACAAAGCCGGAATTGTCCATCGAGATATAAAACCAGGCAATCTCATTATTTCAGAAGAGCGCATACCGCAGGTAAAAATCGTAGACTTCGGCATTGCCAAAAATCCAAGCAATGAAAAAGAACGCTTAAGAATAACCAATAGCGGAGAAGTAGTGGGCACACCTCGCTATATGAGCCCAGAACAATGCACAGGACACGATCTCGATGCCAGAAGCGATATCTATGCTCTCGGCTGCGTCATGTACGAATGTTTTACAGGCAAACCGACATTTGACGGCGACAGCTTCTATGACATGGTACGGCTCCACGTCAATGAAACGCCGTCACGCCTGCCATTCTTTCAGCCTGACGTCAACCACCCCAAAGAACTAGTAGAAATAATATTCAAAGCCCTGAAAAAAAATCCTGACGATCGTTATCAAAGCGCCGAAGAAATGCTTGACGCCTTAAACAAAGTACCGGTAAACGCTGCAGACGCAAGGATCACCGACTAAAATAAGTCGAATGCTCTAAATCTTTGCGGCCTAGCATTCACTGCCTGTTCGAGTGACTAGCTGGTAACCAACGCCCGAGCATTTCTCTGAGTGGAGCAAGCAAAATAGGCTTGAGTAAAAAATCATCAATGCCTGCTTCTAAACAACCGTCCCTACTAGGATTGGCAGTCATCGCAATAATTGGAATACGCGCGTGCCCTGTTCGCTGCTCCAATTCGCGAATGGCCTTAGCTGCCTCAATACCACCCATAACAGGCATCTGGAGATCCATAAAGATCAGACTATACGAATTATTAGAGAGCCGCTCAAGGGCTTCCTTGCCATGGACACTAGCGTGAGACTCAAGCCCCAAGCTAGTAAGCTGCATTTCAATAGTACAACGACAGATTTCATTGTCTTCAACAACCAAAATCAAATTAGGGGGTTGCGACATAAGCTCACTCCGGTAATTCAAAAGAAAGACTGAACCAAAACGTTGAGCCCTTCCCCTCGGTACTAATCATTCCAATTTCGCCAGACAGAAGCTGAACAAGCCGCTTAGTAATAGACAAGCCCAGGCCAGTGCCTCCATATTTACGGGTTGTCGAACCGTCGGCTTGAACAAATGGCTCAAATAAAAGTTTCTGAGTCGCCTCTGAAATGCCAATACCCGTATCGGTTATGGATACACGCACAACGACAAAATTAGCCGCCTGACTGAGGACATCAGCATCAATTGTTACTGCGCCATGTTCTGTAAATTTGACGGCGTTATGTACCAAATTGAGCAATATAGCTTCTACACGGCCTTCATCGCCAACAACACAAGCAGGTATTTGGGGGGATATAACCTTGTTTATCACAAGGCCTTTCGTTTCGGCGTCATGATTAATTGTTATGAGCACTCTTTCGATTACAGCAGAGAGCGAGAATTGCTCATGCTCCTGTTGCATCTTGCCGGACTCGAGCTTTGAATAATCAAGCAACTGATTGACAATCGCGAGCAAAGTATTGGCTGAGCGCTCAATATAGTTGGCAATTTTCCTTGAGTCGTCATCCAAATTATTTAGCAGCAACAACTCACACAGGCTGATTACACCAGACATTGGTGTGCGAATCTCGTGACTGATGTTAGCCAGAAACTGAGCTTTAAGCTTAGATTCGGAGACGGCCAAATCACGGGCTTGTTCTAGCTCTAAGTTGAGGTTAACTAGTTCTTGATTAGCCCCTTTGACCTGGAGATTCACGGTTTCGAAAACCAGCTTCGCTTTTTCAAGCTCAGCTACATATTCATGTTTTTCTGCCAATTCCCCTTCAACCAATGCCAACTTCTGCACTGCATGATGAAGCTCATCATTGACATCGGCTAACTTGTTACCAATTCTCTCTACTTCTTGAGCTTCTAGCAGCCCAGCCGTATGAGCATCGACAATCGATTGATTAGCTACCAGCAACTGCTTGTTTGCCTTTTCCAGCGTAGTATTAACGACATTCAAGTCAGAACTGAGCTCGGCCAGCCCCGCATATTTGACGCTAACGGCATTGAGTTGGTGATTAACGCCGGCCAGCTTGACAAGCGCGTCATTTAGTTCTGACTTAAGAGCTTCAATGCGTTGTCTTGCTTGCTCAAGAGAAGCTACCAGATGACTATATGATGGTTTAGGTGTTTCGATACTTTTTTCACCTGCAAGTAGCTCACTAATCACCGACACTGTATCACTTACAGACGAGGTATGTTGCGGCTTCTCGCTCCCATGGTCGATGCGCTTAGCCGGCTTTAGTCTCGGCATTCAGTGCTGCCATGTGTTTCGGAGAATCAACAGGTAAGTGTATGCGAGAACAAATTTTCAGTGGCCCGACATCCAGCTTTCTTTTTCTATTTTCCACTGACCGTCTTCACGCACCATTGAAACTTTACCGATGGTGCCCTTTTTCGTAGCCACTGGCGACGCACTTTCGCCAAATATCGGATCTTTGTAGTCAGGCGCGTCTAAAGTAAGAGTGCAAGTATCATTGGTGACTGCTTCGCCGAGAATTCTCACTTTACGAGGCGACACTTGCTGCATAAATTGAAACATGGCCTTGGTCTGCTCTGGTGGCAGTTTCTTTTCGTCACTCTTAATTTGCTCTACCCGATTGGCCGCAAACATCGGACAAAGCTCATCGACAGAACTAGCACCGAGCATTTTCTCGTGGAAGCTCAAATAAATCTGCGACGGAGTGGCACCACTAGAACTCGACCTGCCAGGTGAATTGTCTTGGGCGCAAGCAGGTTGCAAGCCCGAAGCAGTAACAATGGTAATAAACGAAATGGCTAGAAAATTACTTACTCTCATTTTTTCTCTCGTTTGATCTCAATAACAGTTTGTGGTTGCCTAGACTTTCCCCGTCTAAATTGCCTACAGAAACGAGCAGCAAAATAGGAGCACTGAAGAAGAAGAATTGCAGTCGGTTGTATAAGAATGGACAAATAGTGGTTGCACCAGGCTGTCAACGGGTAAGTAAAGACTAGATGTCGGAGATTGAATATGCGGCTGCATAAGCTAGTGATATTTGCCATGCTCCTGGCACTGCTTTCAATTCTGGCAGTTCCAACATATGCGCTCGCCCATCAGTACGACTCTCAGCAATACACCTTAGAACCACTTGATGGTCACAACGCCAGCATGCGCGACATGGCTGGCCCCGGTTTGCAGCTTTTAACCAGCAAAAATAAATGCTCCACTAACTTCATTGCCGACAATGACTCGGCGTCGATACAGAGTCGAAGCATTGAACTTCAACAGCCCAGAGCACTGAAGCAGCAAGCTAAAGGCTCTAACCAAGACAGAGTAAGACCACTTTGGCTCATTAACAGGGCTATGCTGATCTAAACCCCTCTATATTGCTCGAAATCGCTTACCTGGCATCACGTGCCTGCGTTCAAGCATGCCGAAAATTGAGAGGAAATACTTTGTCTGAATTACAACTGATTCTAGACCTGTCTTTGGTCTGGCTGGCCGCTGCTATCTTTGGATTCGCCGCGGTGGCACTAAAGCAGCCGGCCATGGCTGGCTACATGCTGGCCGGGCTGATAATCGGGCCCCACGGAGTGAAGCTAATCAGCAATTCCGAACAGATTTCGGTGTTAGCTGAGTTGGGCGTAGCCCTTCTATTGTTCGCTCTTGGCTTGGAAGTATCGTTTCGGCAGCTCTTGTTCCGTACAAACCGAGTAGTAGCAGCTGGTATTTTCCAAATCGTCATTACCACTCTAGGTTTTTGCTGGGCAGTCGTGCACTTTGGCTTGGCCCCAGACCTAAAGAGCGGCCTTGTCTTCGGTTTCATCGTTGCCCTATCGAGTACAGTCGTGGCAACCAAAATGCTGTCTGAGCGAGGCGAAAGCGATTCAATTCACGGGCGCATTCTCATACCACTTCTCATTGTGCAAGACCTCAGCCTCATTCCAGCCATGTCGTTAATTCCCGCCCTCAAAAATGCCGGAGCAGATACTGGCATAGCTCTTTCGATGGCACTGGGTAAAGCCTTGGTTCTAGTGGCTGTGGTCATAATCATGTCGACGAAAATCTTGCCTCCACTGTTAGCAAAAGTAGCAAGTACAAACTCTCGCGAGCTGTTTTTGCTGTTTATGATCTGCCTCTGTCTAGGTGTGGCAATTGCCAGCCACGAGCTAGGGCTATCAATCGCCCTCGGGGCATTTCTTGCTGGCATCATGATCAGTGAATCACCCTACGCCCACCAAGCCCTGTCAGATTTGATACCACTGCGAGACCTGTTCGCCACGGTATTCTTTGTATCGGTGGGCATGTTGCTCGATCCAGCGTACATCTACCTGCACTGGAACGAAGTAATAATTTTCGTCGGCGTCTTGATTCTTGGAAAAACGCTGATTGCCACACTGGCATCATTGCTCGCTACCAATAGTTTAACCAGTGCCACCTTAGCCGGTCTGTGCTTAGCTCAAGTGGGAGAATTTTCTTTTGTCTTAGCCACAGTTGGCAACAAAGCTGGCCTGATAACAGGTTCTCTCTATAACTTGTTCTTTGCAGCAGCAGTAATTTCAATGATTGCTTCGCCCAGCATAATCTCTTGGTTATCGCCAATAATTAGACGAATTCGCCCGCCAGAGTCACTAAATGCAGAGCAAAATCAGCTAACCCACCTACCGCTGACCAACCACACAGTGGTGTGCGGCTTTGGAAGAGTAGGGAAAAATGTCGCTCTAGCAATACGTGAAGCCGGAATAGCGGTGGCAGTGGTAGAGCTTGATGGTGCTGCTATCGAAGACTTGAAGCAGCGGCACATTCCCTTTGTCTATGGCGATGCCGGAAGCAGACTAGTTTTGAGCGAATGCAACATCACCGCAGCCACTACACTGATAGTTACCCTGCCCGACCCACTGGCAGCAGTGAATATCATCAAGATGGCCCGCGAAATCAATGCTAATTTACGCATTCTGGTAAGAGCCCATCGCCCGGCAGACCGGACAGCATTTAAGCAGGCCGGAGCTGCCCAGATTGTGCAACCGGAGTTTGAAGCTAGCCTAGAGCTGACTAAACAAGCATTGCTTGGTCAAAATGCCGAACAGGGCCAACTAGCAAAAGCTCTCAGCTTCATTCGCAACAGCCGCACAGAAGATTCGGACGATTTTGACTATCATCCACCAATTGGCGAAATCATTGGTTTTGCCAATGAAGATTTTGTCGGTGCTTGGTTTAAGGTAAAAAATTCTCTGGCAGGAAAGACCATAAAAGAGCTAGATCTGCGCAATCAGATAGGCGTAACCGTGCTGGCCATTAGACGAGAGGAACAAGTGGTGTCCCATCCACCAGCCGAATTTTCACTTCAGGGTGAAGACTCAATATTTGTGGTTGGTCATAGTGAGCAGCTCTCGCACTGCATGACAGCACTGGCGCAGAGTTAGGATAGCCTATGCAGTGTTTGGACGAAGCATCCTGCCTCTGTGATCTCTTCTAAAGCTTGCTTTCAAAAGAGTTTCCAGCCTGCCTTAAGGAGGTATAGCAAACTATAGGATGTCCCTTAGCGCAGTGCCAAAATGAAGAAAAAACGGGCAATCCTCCAATTCAGTTACAGTGACAAGCTTTCCACCCTGATGCTGTGGTGGAAGGCCTTTTTAATGCTGCCTATCTGGGCATACTTAATCTTGCCCTTTGCTGGCTCAATCATTGCCTTTAGCGGCAGTACAGCCTTACAGGTCGCCTACTTTGGCGTACTAATCTGGAGCCTGATTTATTTTGTAGAAGACATTCTCAAACGCAAAATCAGAATAGAAGACAATTTAATCTCACATGGTTTTCGCATACGAGAGCTGAGCAAGCTTCTATCAATCGGTACCGACTATAAAGGCAATGATGTCTTGCCCAGAAAAATGACTCTGACCTTTGCTCAAGGCAAAAGCATGAGCTTCAATCTTGGCCGGGTCAATGCTCCCGAGTATCAACGCCTACTCAAGCATATTGAAAGCAATTACCCACAGTGTCAAATTGACCCTGTCCTTAACAGCTTATTGAGCTGCAAAAAAATTGCCCGTAAGGTACTGGTTGATGACAGCAGCAAGTTTATCATCGAGTATCGCTCCGGTCAGGTCTGGCGCAACATGCGCCAAGCTTTCTTTGATACGGCCTCGCCCTGGCTGCGCTTCGGCCCCATTATCGTTGCCTTTTTCATGGCTCCCACCTGGCTTGCTGGCATCTATAACTTTCTGTACATGCCGGCTACCAAACTGCATTCATCAGAAAATGTGCAAACAATGCTAAGTAAGCTCATTACTGACACTACTTCGCCCATCTTTTTTTTCACAGTTAAAGCTGGCGAGACCTTCTATCATCTCTCCGCCCACCCTATAGCTCTCACTGTTTCGGCACTGATTCTAGCCTACACTTCGGCCTTCGCCCTGAAAGCACTGCTGCGGCCGAACTCACTAAGTATTGATGCTCACGGCCTCAACTTAGCCATAACCATGGCTGGAAATAGCATGCGTTTAGCACAAATCGATTGGCCCGAGGTAAACTCAGTTTCGTTAGACAGAAGTGCTGATGGTGCAGCGAAAATCAAATTCAACTTGAAAGACAATAAATCGTTCTATCTCGATTTAGCTGCTATTCAAGAGAACGACAGACCCCGTCTGGCAAAGGCTTTAGAGCGTTTCGCACCAGGCTGCACTATTGCCAGCGAGCTTAGCGAAGCGATGTTGCCCCACCGCGAACGCAGCTACACAGAGCTCTGGCTACAGTCACTCTCATCGGCGCCTGAACGCAACAGCAGCCAATCACTGACCCCAGGACAAAGACTAAAAGACGATCAATACAAAGTGATTAAGCGCCTCGGCGTCGGTGGGCAAGGCACAGCTTATCTATGTCGGGACGAATTGAACAACTGCAATATCGTACTTAAAGAAACAATAGTGCCGGCCTATGCCGATCGCAATTTGAAAGAACAGGCCCTAAAGAGTTTTGAAAAAGAAGCAAAAATCTTAGAATCGCTAGATAATGATGGCATAGTCAAACTGAAAGACTACTTCTTTGAAGACCACCGCGGCTACATTGGCTTAGAGCACATAGATGGCCAGAACTTATGCCAACTCATCGCCGAGAAAGGCGCACTGAATGAGGAGGCCGCTCGCGAGTTAGCTGGGCAAATGTGCCAAATACTCTCTTACTTACACAAACGATCAATTATTCATCGCGACTTTACACCAGATAATTTGATGTTGACCAGCGACAATAGACTAAAACTGATTGACTTTAACGTCGCCCAGATTCAACAAGTTGGCACCACCGGTACCATCGCTGGTAAACACTCATATTTGCCGCCCGAACAATTTAGAGGGAAAGCCTCGCTACAGAGCGACCTATATGCCATGGGTGCCACACTGCAATTTCTAGTGACCGGAAAAGAACCAGAAGCTATTTCGCAATCAAGCCCAATAGAGGCTGGGGCAAAGACAAGCGAAGAGTTTGACCAAATAGTGCGCTCATGCACAGCTCTTGACCCCAACAAACGCTTTAAATCGATAGCAGAAATAGCGACTAGTCTGGGCCAGCCAGTCGATGAAAATGAACTCGTTGATCTGGCGGATTTATCTAATTTATCTACTTTAACGGATTTAGCCATAAGTAGCGCAGCCATTGAAGACGATAGTGCCCCAGTGACAATCAAACTCAAGGAAACAGAAAAAGAAACTATAGAAGCCTGATTGGATCAAGCAATTGCCTTAGTTATTTGGGAGAGTCAATGGCCGAATTAGCGGTAAGAGTAAAATATCTTGACCATCAGCGCGATACCGCTTTATCGTTCTTGCGCCTAACTTTCCCCGCCTGGGGAGTGGCATGTCCGATTACAGCAGTAATAGTTTTCGTGGTTCAATATTTTAGCTTGATCGCTTCTCAACATGTAGACTCTGGCGCATGTGCCATTGGGTTGGCCACACTGACAATATTTGCAGTGGGCATGCTACTACTCAATTGGCTCAGCCACGAAACTATTCAAATAGATAAAGACGGGGTCAAGCTACCGTTCTCAATATTTAGACACAATCAGCTCTTGCGCTGGAGCGATATCAACAAAATCACTATAGGTGGTGCAGAGCAAAAAGACTGGCAAAAGAAGCAAATCACTTTCATGACCACTAGAGGCGCCATACCACTCACCCTAACTCACATAGATTCGACGGACATGGAAAAGTTGTTACTAGCAATGGAAATGTGGGGTGGCAGTACCGAAATTGATCAAAGCGTGCACCAACTCAAAGGTCAAGTAACAGGCAGTGAAACGCCCCAATTGAGCTTCACTGGCATGTGGGAAGAAGAACTAAGTAGACGGTTCTGCCCCACCTCTTTCGTGCCCCTTGATCCGGGTCGCATGATGCGCAATGGCACTCTCAAGGTAATGCGTCACCTAGCGCTGGGCGGACTTTCGGCCGTATATCTCTGCCAACTTGAAGAACGCAAATTAGTGGTGCTGAAAGAAGCAGTGGTGTCTGATGACGCCATTGCCAGTGCCCAAGCGAAAGCTCGTGAAATGCTCGACCGCGAAGCAGCTCTACTGCTGAAAATCAATCACCCCAACATAGTGAAAGTATTAGACTATTTCGTTGAGCAAGAGCGCAATTATCTCATGCTCGACTATGTCAACGGCCAAGATTTGAGGCAGCTGGTTAAACAAAACGGGCCGCAGAGAGAAAGCACAGTCATAAACTGGGCACTACAAATGGTGAACATACTTAAGTATTTGCACGAGCAAGACCCGCCACTAATTCATCGCGATTTCACGCCAGACAACATTGTTCTCTGCGAAGACGGCTCGATTGTAGTAATTGATTTCGGCGCCGCCAATGAGTTTATTGGCAATGCTACAGGCACATTCGTCGGCAAGCATGCTTTCATTGCTCCCGAGCAATTTCGAGGCAGAGCCAATGTGCAAAGTGACATTTATGCTTTCGGCTGTACACTCTACTTTCTTCTAACCGGTGAAGAGCCAGAGGCATTGAGCACCTCTAACCCCCACGATCAAAATAGCCGCATCTCACCTGAGTTGAGCGAAATTGTTGTCAGTTGCACCCAGATGGAAAGCCGCGACCGCTACCAAACAGCAGCCCAACTGGTACCAGTGCTAAGGCAAATGATGGCGTCTTTGCCGAGTAGTTAGTGACCGGCAACAAAGCCTAACCACCAAACAAAAAGAATACTATCCAGATCAGACTGGCACTCCAGAGAGCATGCACTGCGATAGTCACGAGCAGGCTGTTAGTACGCTCATACACAGCAGCAAGAATCAAGCCTACAGCGAAATATTCTGCAAAATATGCTTGATTAAAATGCCATCCAGCAAAAGCTAAGGCACTAACCAAAGTAGCGACTAAAATACCGAAACGGAAACGCATCCATCCATAAATTAGGCCTCTAAAAAATAGCTCATCCAAAAGAGGAACTAACGTAAGCATACCAATGAGCCATCCAGTAAGCTTCGCGGGTGGCATTGCAGACAATTGATTTGCTAAAACAAATTGGGCCGAATTGGAAAGACTGCCCTGGTTTCCAGAGATTGCTGTCGAGATAAAATGGCCTAAAGTTTCCAAAGTCAAAATCGCACAGATTCCGCCAGCAACTATCATAAAGATTGACTTGTCTGTAATGTCTTCACGCCTTTTACTTACAGCTTGCCAAAGTGTGAGACCACTGGGCTTGCAAGCTAAATAATAGAAGCCAAACAGCCCACAAATAATACTGGGGATGCCGTCAACTCCAGGCAGAAGTGTTGGTTCGATCTTTAAGCTAGACTGTAGACCAGCAGTGAAGTCAACTACAACCATCCACATACTACTAATGAATGGCACGATCAACAGGCACCCATATGCCTTTTTAAAGTCTTGCGTGATCGGCACAAATGGGTGAGCTGCGCCAGAGCTGCGCAGATACCGAATTATCACAAGAACTCCAGCAATAGCAAGAACAAATTTTACGATTTCTACCAACAGTAGTCGATTGCACCAATCTTGCGCTTGTTTTCTCCGCAAAGTCAGCGCCGCTTGATATCGAGGTCCACCTTCCGCTTTGTATGCGGTCAAAAGTACTTCATCACGATACCAACCAGAAGGAAGCCCTGAGTCTATGTCTTTGATATTAGTCTGTATGTTGCCACCAAAAGGAGTGGCATAAAGTGAATACAAGGCAAGAAGCAACCGATCTGAGCGGCCACCACTCTCAGAATATTTATCTAGAACCTCAAGCGGATCTGCACCCTGCCGATGCCTAAGAATAGCTAGTCTTGAGGCAATGGCCGGGTCTGTTGGATAGCTAGCAACGAGAGTTTTTAAAGAAGCATCTGCCTTGGCTAATGCTTCTTTCTCATTCATTCCCCATTCATACAACATAAACGGTTCGACAGCATTGTCAAAAGCAGTGAGATATTCGGCCTGCTTCAATGGCTTCGCAGCGAGGGTTGCCTGATACAGCCGAACAGCTGGCGGTATTTCTCTGCTCTTGTCCGATATTTCTTGAGCCTTATTAGAAGTATCCTGAAATAAATTGCTCCGACCGACCATAGCACAAGCAATCATGAGCGTTAAGGTACAAAGCAAAACATTCAATCCAACCTGTCGAGTGCGGTCTTTACTGCCGAGCACCACTACAGCGCTCAGCACCCCGACACACCAGAGAGCAATCATTGTAATCAACCAAATTATTGCTCCCAGCACCATAGGACCCCCAGAAAGAATTTGGCATCTCTGCCACCCATACAGACTAGCAAACCTAGCAAGAAACCTAGCAAGCAACTCTATATTCGAGATTATTTCTCATTCAATGTCTTCTGTAGATCTTTCATAATTATCCACATTCTTAGCCCATCTAGTGGCCAAGGAACGAAGTCAAATGAGGCATAAAACTGCTTTGCACTTTCGTCGAGAGCGTCTACGACAACAGCACGAAGGGGGACTTCCGCAGCCAACAAGGCCGCTCGCCTGAGGGCATGAAGCAACAGGCGCTCGCCTAGCTGTTGCCCCCTAAATTTGCTATCCCGTGCCAGCCGTGCCAGCAGAAAAATCGGTATGGGATGCCTAGCTAGTCCGGCTTTAACTCTTTCAGGTGTACTCTCGGCGTGCTCAACAGAAACAACCGAAAACGAGTAATATCCAATCACTACGCGCGCAGGGTCGCAAATGACCATAGTTCTAGATTGTCCACTACTCTGGCTTTGAAGAGCATATTTCTTAAGCCAATCTGTAAGTGGTGCCTTACCACAATCGAACTGACTTAAGTCACGTTCCTTAGCTAGGGGCTCTGGACTACTAACCAATTGTTAAGCCTTCTCCCAAGGCTCAGACTTAGCGAGCTTCTTTTTGAGATTGGGCAAAACCTTCGCTGGAGCCGAAAATATCTTCTCGACAATGGCCCATTGTTCAGAAGTAAGAACAAACCGCTGTTGCTCACCGACAATGCTCTCAGCCGCGGCCAGTGCATTTTCGCGAATAAAAATTGTTATGTTTAACAGAGACTATTCAGCATTCAACTTATCTTCGATTCAATCTCTAACTGAGCAGCTCGACCGGTTGCAACAGGCAACCAGAAGATTAGAGCGGCGACGAGAAAGGGAATCAGAATACCGAAAACACTGCCGAATCCGATACCAAGAAAATGCAACAGCATTGGCACTCCGGTAAAATCAAGGGCCAGAGCAGCAACGATTAGAACTGGCTGCCAGAGCATGTTGATATCCAAAGATTCATTCTCACATGAATCTGAACAATCTTTGGTCAAAATTTTAATAGATAGAGAGAAGAATCCTGGAAGCTGCAGAAGCAATATCACGAGTACTAGAGCTAAAGCGACTTGCAAGACTTGAGAAGATGCGACCATCGATGAGATTCTGGCACAGCTTGCCAGAATGCCAATTCCAAGACAAATTTGAGCGCCCAGAATACAGCTAGCCACAGCATGCACCGTCTGGTAGTGGTGGATGCGAAATAGAATTGTGTCTTCTTCAATCTCTATAGGCACTTGTTCATACCTCAATACAAATAGCCACAGCAGCTTTGACCACTAGTCTACTCAATTACTATCGTATCAGTTTGGCTTCTGCCGAAAGTCTCGCTCATGTACATCTCTTCAACTTTTACCGGCGGCACTGTGTAGCGACCAGGAGTACTGGCTTGAATCGTATAGGTAAAGTCGTAAGCTCCGGCAGGCAAAAGCGAACTAAAAGCTTCTGCCTGATGATCCCGCAAATTGTGATGTTCATACCATGGGCGATACCAATATTGAGAGTCACTAACATCTTGAATTGGAATATCTGCACGACCTCCAAGCAGGGCAGTGTTGATAGGTTCAGCTCCAGCCGCTATTGGATCGGCCATAGCGACATGGTATCTAACTCCTAGAGACTCAAGATGAACTTTCACTCTCACAGTTGAGCCCGATTTAAAATGCCAAATGCCGTCGCTGTCCTTTTGCACGTCACTCTTAGCGTCAACAGAGGAATAGACGCGAGTAACAGCGAAGCCTTGATCTATCGGTTTTAAACTCAAACTCTGAGGAACATAATCAAGTGCCAGGCGATAGTATAGTCGGCCCGGACCTTGCTTATTGATCAGAACTTCACTGGCTTCTTTGTCTAGCAAATAAGACATTGGAATCTTGGTCAATCGACTATCGGTGGTGCGACCAACAAACTTGTGATTTGCTACTAGTGTATTGTCTAGCCAGGTCTGCGCCACTATATCGGGTGTCTGTTTTTCATAGGTTCTGAAATAGCGATCGAGCGCCTGCAGTACAGAGCTATTTTCTTGGGTTCCTTCCCAGGCACCATTTTTTCGATGGGCCAATAAACCCTTTACTAGTTTTGGAACGAGTTCACTCTTTGGTTGATCAACCATCAGTGCTTCTAGAATAGTGGCGTCTGTGCGGCGCGGACTGGCAAAAATACAATAATCCCAGAGACCATCATATCCAATTTCATTGGCAGAAGCAGTCGATGCAGTCTCTTTAATTTGACTATCAATATAGTTGCGCAGCAGCTTAACATCGGCACTGTAAGCGGGCTGCTTATCTAAAATGACGAGAAGCCAGGCGGCCACCTCTAGCGAAAGCGACTTACTCTTTTGCTTCGGGTTAAGGGCCCGCTGAAGTAAGCGCTTAGCAGCCGCTGGATCGCTATCTTTGAGCAATTGTCTAACATTTAGGGCCTGGGCAATAACTGCAATTTTGACTGATTCGGAGTAATCAGCAGGTATGAAAGTCTCAATTTTACGCAGATGACTCAGGGAATTTGCCAAAATCTCTTTCTTCACCTTGTAATGCTTTTCTTGTGCCAGACCAAGAGCTTTGGACACTTGTATTGACACGTAGGGCCAGCGTACATCCTCATTGGCTTTCCACAGGCCAAAGCCGCCATTCTGAGACTGTCTCAGTTGCAAAATATCAATGTCATTTTGAATTCGGCTGCGATAGGCCACTTGTTCTTCTGGCTTCAAAATGCCAAAAGCATTGAGGGTATCTTGAAGAGCAAGCATTGCCATCAAGCGAGAAGACATTTGTTCTGAGCATTGATAGGGATAGTCACGCAAATAAATGTAGGCATCAGTGAGCGACTGCACAGCAGTGCTACTAGTTTCAACTGAAAGCCCACCAAGCTTGTCCAAAACGTCTTTAGGTACATCGAGTTTTTGCAAAGCAATGCCCCTATCGACAACACCATAGGTAGCAAAACTCTCTGAACTAGCAGGTATTAAGACTGGGAAATTAAACTCAGCAGCATCGCTGGTATTACCAGAAACCGCAGCACATTGAAACTGGGCGGCTCCTACGTTGGTGGCTTTAGTGGCAAACCTTACTTCTACTCTATCGTGGGCTGGCACAGCAACAAGCTTGCCTGATTCTAGAATCTCAACGTTTTGCCCCCGCACAGCCACTTCGGTCAGCAATTCATTATCTGTTTGATTCTGAATAACAACTGGAAGCTCGCACCTGTCAGTAAGCTGCATAAATCTTGGTGGCGACGGTTTTACCATCAGAGGCATTTGTGCCGTGAATAAAGACTCTGTAGCACCAAATTGATTGCTACCGCTGACGGCCATAGCCATGATTCGATAGCGGGTTACATTGTCAGGTAGCCTGAAAACGACTTTGGCGCGACCGTCAATATCAGTAGTTGTGATTGGTTTGAAGATAGCTAGTGCAGCAAAGGTTTTCCGCAAAACTATTTCGGGGATGAAAGAACCGGCAATTCCGTAGTCCGCGAGCTGGCCTACTTCATTAGACTGTCCAAATCGCGGATCAACTGGAGCACCGACCAAGCCTTGGCGCGCGGATGGCGGCGGTGGAGGTTGCCCGTCCATCATCCCGCCTGGCCCGCCCATTGGCATAGGTCCAGGCATCGCACTCGGAGGAGGAAGAGAAGACAAATCTGACTTACTCTGCGTTTTCGCTAATATTGGCACAATCGCAGCCGCCCGAGAGTGGCTTTCAGAAACTCCGGGCAAATCGGCTGGATAGAAAAAATCCATTGGATCAGGCCAGCGGTAACCGGTCAGCGCCAAGACAGACTCATCCACCACAGCCAGCGCCACCTGGCCATCCTTGACTGGCTTTCCAGCCCAATCTTTAAGTTCAATATCTATCGTTGTTTCATGGCCGGGTGCCACAAATTCTTGCTCACACTTTGCTGTCAAGTTCAACTTGCGTGCCTTTGGTGGCACAGCTAAATCAATGGTGGCAGAAGCAAATTCGACAGCACTTCCAGCTAAGAAAACTTGCGCCCGCACTATAGGGTAATAGTCATCAACGATAGGAATGCTAATAGTCTTTTTAGCTGAGTCAATAACAATCGGAGTGCTTGAAAGGTTTTTATTTCTTGTGATTATCAGCAAACCTTTAGCTGGTTTAAAAGGGCTAGTTATCGTCAATTCGGCAACATCACCAGGCTGATATTCAGACTTGTCGGCAGTCAACTGAATTGTTTGTAGTTGCGCTGTCTCAACAACTTTTTCCTCAGGAGCACTTACACTGCCGTTCTCTACCGATGTTGCCACTCTGCTGCCGGCGTCTTTGGCCGTGGCGCTACAAGAAAAAGAAGTAGTTGATTTAGCCAAGCGAAACTGCAACTTCGCTGGCTCACTACCTATTGTCAAACTGCTCTTACTCGTGATCGTTTTTTGCTCTGAATCTAGCTGGGTCAATTCAACATCAATTGTAGTGTCAGCCTTTAACTTGCCGTTCAAATCACAGGTAACAAGCTCTAGATTGACTAAATCACCTTCTAAGTAGTATGGCTTGTCTTTCTTGATACCAACACATAGGTCAGAAGGATTAACAACAATGCTAGTAGTATCAGTCCAAGTTTGTCGGTTAACGTCAGCAACCGTCGCTTGGCACTGATAGCTCATGGGCACTGGATATGGCGTGGAAATAAATTTGACCGCAAGAGTACTGCTGCCATCGCTATCAGTGGTGCCTGTGAGCGTCTTTTGACCCTCTTTGAAATCGACCTGATTGAGACGGCGCTCTTCCATCCATTGATAAAAATCAAAGTTATTATCGAAGCCAAAACCAGGCCAGCCAGGAGGGGCATAGCTGGCTCTCGATGGTGTCACTACCCAATGCACTGCAGAGTCAGCCAAGCCACCGCCAACCAGATACTTAGCAGCAGCAGTGATGTTAACTGTGTCGCCCAGAACAAATGGTCCGCTTTGTTCAGTACTAACCTTCATCTCAAACTCAGGCTGACGAAACTCGGCAATGGTAATGGGCAAACTAGTCTGTGCATCTGACTGAATTGTGTTGTCGACTTTCTTAAAGCTCTCACCAGTCTTTATGCGAATCTCGGCCTGCCCCAGCGAAACTTTCGCGGGGAGCTTTAGCTCAAAGCTAAAGCTCCCAAATTTATCAAGGTTGCCGCTACCGACACCAATCTCGGTGCCCATATTATCGACTACGCTATAGCTCACCTTACCGATTGGTGGAACCGACAGGCTTATGCCACCACCAGCAGTATAAGATAGTTTGCGCAGCAAGCCCTTTACTGATACCGCCTCACTAGGCTTATAGAGATTTCTATCAGAAACGGTATACCAGCGCAACGACTCTTGCGTTTGGTTAGGTTGCCAGAGGCCGCCATATTCATCTGGCGTTAAAATTGAAGTATCGCCATCTTTTCTTCCGACCAAGACATCGATAACAGAATTACTAGACTGCCGAGTCATAACGGCCTGCCCTTTGGCATTAGTAATTACTTTGGCTGACTTGCCTAATAACTGAAGCTCAACACCTGGCAGTGGAGAAGCATCCTTCAAACCAGTTGCCAAAACCTCAAGGTCTTTGCTGTTGAAGGCATCAAGACCAATATTGCTAACTTGAATCCATGACTTTGCCCAAACAGGGTTTTGCTTGGGCGCTGGCTCGAAATCAGCGCGAATAAAAAGATGGCCAACCTTGGGCAGGTAAGGCTTCAAATCAACAGTGACCTGCCTGCCATTAAAACCAATGGGATAAAACTCAGTATGTACAAGTTTTCCAATGGTCTCGACATCTGGCCTATCATGCTTTTGCCTAAAGCTGACAAAGTCTTTTGCTTCTACTTTGCGAATCTCAACCTTCAGACGACTGCCACCCTGGGCCCAGGCCGAGAATCGCGGCGCACCGCCAGTGGTGTAGGTCTTGAACGATCTATCTATAACAATCTGTCTATCAAGCAGACCCGTTTGCACTTTGATTAAGCAGTCGTGCTCAAGGTTCTGACCAAAATCATCCACAAGATTTTTGCCGATTTTAACCTGGTAGACGGTCTTAGCCTTAAAATCTCCTTGCAATGTCAACCGGCTTCCCATCACCGATCTAGTTAAGCGTTTAACTTCAGGGGCAATCGTAACCAGCGATTTAAGATCACAATTTTGACTAATGCCATTTGAGAACGTCAGCTCAAGATAGCCCTGTTCACCAGCTGTTGGAGCTATCGGTTTAGCGCTCAGGCAGAACTTACCGTGTATTTTAACTGCGCGGGTATCTGGCAGATTGCTCAGGAGTGGCCCCTCTGCCGATGGTAAAGATTTATCGAAAACCACCTTAACTAGAGCGTCTTTGCTGAAGGCGCTAGTGGCTGCGAATGCGACCCAACAACCTGCTTTAGGTGGAATTAGGGGCTTGAAACTTGGATCTTTGCTGAGGAGCTCGGCCTGCGAAAGTTGGCGTACTGAATAAAGTTGCTTACCGGCGCGCACAATCGTCTTTGCCAATATCTCTTTAGCATCAACAGATTGATTGAAAATAGCTAAAAATACTGGTGTAGTCGATAGCTGATCCGATCCACTGAGCCCAATACGGTCAGAGGGGTAGAAGTTTTCGAGCTTGGCCGCCGGTGTGGTAATTATCCAACTCATGGCTTTTTCAACTTTGCCGCCGCCAATTGAAGAAGCAGAAGACGGTACATTAACAACATATTTAGTCGCCTTAGGAAAGCGTCCGCCAGCCGGACAAAAGAGAAGAGTCTGAGTGCCAGCCCATTTCCATTCACCTTTGGGTTGTGGCGTGATAGTAACAAACTTGTTCGGCGCTGCCCCTACCTGAGTAAGTGCAATCAACGGCTGCGAAAAGGTTATGGCCAGCTGATCAATTTTGTCGGCATTGCCACTATGGCTAATTCGCGAAACCCTCAATGGCAAAGGCTTAGCAAGACCGTCACGCACAGTTGCCAAATTACGACTAGCACCAGCTCTATTCTTGACTGGAAAAATCTCTGATATTTGATTGCCCGGAATAACGGGTCTCACCAGTGAATCTTCCGGCAACACCAGTTTCTGCTCTACTTGCTCAGACGATAGAGGGAGAGCTGTTAACCTGCTCAATATTGCCTCGGCTCGACCTGCGGGTAGTGGCTTGGCAGCCACAGGTCTAGCGCTTTCTCTCTTTTTGCCGGGATTATCGACCTCAGACAAGACAAACTCAAGAGGCGGACGCTCAGAAGAGTGAGAAGTGATAGACGAAGACGCAAATGTTGGTAAGACCAAAACCGGAGTGCTAGTCAGAACCATCAACATTGATAGGGCCAATGCCAAAAACCTGGAAACCCTGGCCAAGCAGACTTTTCTTGGGTGCATAAATCTCCAGCAAACTAACTCAATTTCTGCATATTAAGGCAATACCCAGATTGCTGCCCACTCAGCAAAAAAATGGAAAATCGAACATTGAAGCTTCACTAATGCACATTGTCGCTTCGTATTCTCAACATTGACGTCCTAGCGCAAGCCCACTAGAGTACTTTCAGGTTAGGAGAATAGTGCCTGATGGGCGATCAAGCAGATAAAAGCCAAGAACAACAGCCGGCAAGCAAGCCTGCCGTAGATTTTGGTGCAATTTTTGGCAAAAAGAACAACCCCGGTGACGCTCAATTGTCGCCGCCCACAGCCGGAGCCAGCGACAAGTTGCATGTTCCCAGTCGAGACGTGACCGCCCAACCCGGCGACAAAGTCGTGGCTCAAGTGAAAGACGCCACAACGCCGCCCCTAGATGTAAGAATCGAAAACCGCGCCATAATTCTCTCTATCAACGACAAAGATTTCGATGCCAAACTAATTGGCGCTGCTAAAACATGGCCCAAAGACTTTGACAAACTCAAACTGACAGACATTCCACCTGGTGTAAAAGTCAATTATTGGCAAGACCCAAAGGGCTTGTTCGTCTGGTTTGAAGGCGGTCAAGACCACAGCAAAAAGCACTACCTGCCAAGCAATCTAACTGCCATAGAGCTTCCAACGCAGTCGAAGACTGTGGAAGCAATACGCATCGACGTCAACCGCAATTACGCCCAAGCGACTTTCGCCAATCTGCAAAACTTCGACGGCAAATTCAATCCGGCCAGAGATGGCGGCGTTAACTCAATCAATTATTTCAACCGCATAGCCGGAATCGCTGATGACGCGCTTCTGAAGCAAGAACAAGTATTGCGCGATGCTGCTAGAACATCAGACAATCCGTATTACAAACTCTATCTAGCCGATGTGCTCACTGCTGCAGCCGTTAAACAAGTTAGGAACGATTTTTTGAGAACCGGCACAGCTGACCTCAATAATCCCACCACACTGAGAAATCTCGACGAAGCTATCTCACTACTCGATGCGGCTTATCGTGATTCAGATGGCAAACTAAGAGAAGTCAATCACTTCCCCAGACCCAATGTTTATTCGCCCTTGATGCCCGGAGTGCCATATTGGAGCGCCAATCGCTACCCCAACGACTACTTTGGCTTCTATGCCGGGGTTTACGATCAGTCGATGGCCAGACAAGCCTCGCTCAAGATGATTCGCGATCATATTAAGCTAGGTAGTTTCCCTAAATTCGAATTACCGCCAAATCTGCCGCCCAGGTTCTAGAATAGAGCCTTCTAAAATAATCATAGGGCAAGCGGAAGTAAGAAGTGAAGTTTCTCAGCATAATTGGGTCGACCGGCTCTATCGGCAAGCAGACTCTAGACATCGTCCGGGCCCATCCGGACCAACTGAAAGTGTCTGCGCTGGCAGCTGGCGCAAAGAATCTGCAAGATTTCAAGGAGCAGATTTTAGAGTTTCGCCCTGACTTGATATCGCTGCCCAACCCAGAGTCAGTGCTAACACTAAAAGAAATGCTCAGCGCAACAGAGCTAAAAGGCATTACCTGCATGTCAGGAGAAGAAGGCCTGGTGGCCGTGGCAGAGCATCCGCAATCGACCGTTCTAGTTACTGCAGTAGTGGGATTTCTTGGGGTGAAGCCTACCCTGGCAGCAATCGCCAAAGGCAAGATTATTGCTCTGGCCAACAAAGAAACCATGGTGGCAGCCGGTCATTTAGTGATCAGTTCTGCCAAAGAACACAATGCTCAAATTGTCCCTGTAGACAGCGAACATTCAGCCATCTTCCAGTCGCTCTGGGCCTCAATTCTAAGAGATCGAGTTGAAGAAGAAGTTGAAAAATTATTACTCACAGGCTCTGGTGGACCATTCAGAACCTGGTCAACGGAAGCATTGAAGAATGCCACCATATCTGATGCCCTGAAACATCCAAACTGGTCGATGGGGGCAAAAATTACAATCGATTCAGCTACTTTAATGAACAAAGGCTTAGAAATCATTGAGGCGCGCTGGCTCTTTGACCTTCCCGCCAGCAAAATTGAAGTAATAATTCACCCTCAATCAATTTTGCATTCTGCTGTTGAATTTGTAGACGGTTCAATCGTCGGTCAGATGGGCCTTCCCGACATGCGCCTGCCGATTCACTACGCCCTCTTCTATCCGCAGCGCATTGCCTCAAGCCGGGTACCTAAACTAAGTCTTAGCGAACTAAAAGACCTGACATTTGAAAAACCCGACCCTGTCCGCTTCCGCTGCCTAGGCTTGGCACAAGAGGCCGCCGCTGGCGACGATACCCGGGCTTGCGTACTGAACGCCGCCAATGAAATCGCCGTAGAATCCTTCCTCAAAGGCGATATTAAGTTTCTCCAAATCGCTGAAACCCTGGAAAGAGTGCTCGATGAACATAAGCCAATAAAATCGCCGCCTCTGGAGGATATACTAGAGTGCGATAAATGGGCCCGTGCACAAGCCCGCTCAATTATGGCTACGGTCATAAAATGATGCTTCAAAGTGAAATTAAAAGTAAGAGAGTAAGAAAATAAGATTTGACTGTGCAGTCAATCGCCACTGGAGGGAAATTTGATGATCGCTTTGGGCAACAAAGTACAGGTAGTAGACCATCCGGTAGTGCAGCATTTGCTCACCAAGCTGCGCGACTATCAAACTCAATCTCCAGATTTTCGCCGCTACTCAATTACTCTCAGTCAGTACTTGATCTACGAAGCTTCAAGACAAATGATTGTTAGAGAGCTTGCCGTTGAAACCCCGGTTGGCCAAGCTAAAGGCTCTGCTCTGACCGACTATGTCATTCTGGCACCAGTGCTGAGAGCTGGCTTGGTTATGGCAGAAGCAGCGCAAAAGATGTTGCCAGCTGCACGTATTTATCACGTCGGTTTGAAGCGTGACGAAGAAACTCTTGAAGCAATTTCATATTACGCCAAATTGCCAGATTCACTGCCACCAGACAGCCGCATTATCGTTCTCGACCCAATGCTTGCCACTGGCGGCTCGGCAGCTTCGGCCATCGAACTGTTTGCCAAGCTCAATGTCGGCGAAATTCAACTGGTTTCGTTTGTGGCTGCCCCTGAAGGAATTAAGCGCGTACACTCGCAATTCCCCAATGTGCACATCACGACTGCTTCTGTTGATAGCAACTTGAACGAGCGTGGCTACATTGTTCCAGGCCTAGGTGATGCTGGCGACAGAATCTTCGGTACTTAATTGCTGGAAGATAATTGCCGAAACAAATGGTAATTGCACCATTTGCTTCACTTAGAAAGCCCCCTATAGTATTGACTACGGCAAATGTCAGCCTATGTGGGGCTTTTGCTTAGGAGCCTTCTGGGAGTCATGCCGAGCCAGAAATCGAGTCTATGAGCGACACAAATACTGCTAGCGCCACTGTCACTACAAAAACAAACCGCAAAGCTGCACCGACAGCGGCACAGCTCAGTGCGAGTCTAAAAGAGGCAATTGCCAGCAAGAACGCTAGCACTCACCACATTGTCGCCTTAAAAGACAGGCGCCATCCGCTGGCCATGGGGCTTTTGTGGATCACCATGGTGACCTCCTTTCCTACTGTTTTAATTGGTGTGGAGTGGTACAAAAACGGCTTCAGCTTGGCGCAAGTCTTGGCTTGCACTGTTTTTTCAGCAGTTGTCGTTTTGCTCTTTTGCGTTCCCTCGGCTCAACTAGGAACAGTGACTGGCCGCACCTATGCTCATCTCAACCGATCAGTGTTCGGCCGCTGGGGAGCTCGCCTGACGACCTTCAATTTGATTGCCATATTTCTTGCATGCTATGCCTTTGGTGCTCTGTGCATGGCCGATGCAGTCAGTGGTCTCTTTTCAGTACCTCTATCAATCGGCGTAATGGCAGCCTGCTTCTCATTTTTGATGTGCCTCAACAATCTCTGGGGCTTTTCTGGAGTGGTCAATTTCGCCAAATATTTTGCCGCACCATGCCTGATTGCCTGGGTAGGCTTCACATTCTTCCGCGCAGTAGTCGCCTACAACACAGCTGCGACAATTATGCCGCTACAGCAGACAAGCGTCAGCTGGACAGTGGCTCTGGGAGCCATAGCATCGTTTGTAATAGGCTTTTCCGTTTGGGGTAACGAAGCCGATTACTGGCGCCATGCCAAACCCGGGGTAAAACGAACAGCGATACCACTAACGGTGGCACTCTGTATTGGTCAAATTATCTTCCCGACCACTGGCTGGATGGTCGCTCAAATTAGCCAAGTGACAGATACCGCACGGGCCACGGCTTTCATGAATGAATTTTCCTTTGGCGGAGTTGCCTTACTAGCACTGATTGTCATTGGTGCACAATATTTTGCGGCGGCTGATTCTAATTTGTACGCAGTAGTAGAGGCCTTTGAAAACTTGTTTAAAGTGCAAAAGAAACACGTTGTCTTCGGCTACGCTTTCATCTGTGCCCTAGTAGCCTACTGGCTTTCATTCAGCGGCATGGCCAAGAGCATCGAAGTAATTTCTACACTAAACGGCATACTGATTCCAACAGGAACGACTATTTTGCTTTGCGAATGGTCAATAGCAAAACTAATCAGCCACAAGAACAGCCGAATCTTTGATCACATCCAAGAGATGCATGAGCTACCAGCTCTAAGACTTCCGGCCATGCTGGCCTTTGCCATCGGTTGCAGTGTAGGCATTGCCACAGCAGGGCTGATGCCGGCCTTAGAACACTTACACCTCGGCATTGGCTGTCTCAATGCCTGGGCCACCGCTGCAATAATTTATCTGCCAGCCAGATTGCTTGAAGAACACCGAAAGAGACTTAGATAATCAGCCTTATAGGTGGAATAATGCTCTAAGTTCCGGCGAGATATGGCGTGAGCGCAGACAAAGAACAGCGAATAATACTAAGAGAAGTCTGCGAAACCTGTAGCAGACCAATTTTCCCGAGCCAATCTACGATTTCATCGCTTGCCGCTGGTCGCCCAGGTTTTTGCCACTGTTCTAGTTTGCAAGCCCGCCCTCAATCTGCTGAGGCGAAATCTAGTACTGCTATCGGCGCGGCCCCGGACGTAGCCAGCGATGCCGCTGCCGAAAGACGGTTTGACCCCAATATTAGATTGCTTGATTTGACTGAAGGCGGCTATCAATTCTTGGACCGCATAGGCAAAGGCACACTCAGTTATGTCTATCAAGCGCGCTCGGGTAAAGTTGACGCCCTGCTAGCCATGAAAATTTTCAGGCGATCGCCGTTCGAAAACAAAAGAACGCTGAAACGCCTTGAGCAGGAGGCCAACAAAGCAAAGCAACTAAACCATCCAAATCTTTGTTCGGTCTATGAATTCGGCCTCTCCGAAAAGCAATATCCGTATTTAGTAATGGACTTTCTTGCCGGCCCCACACTAGAAGAAGTAATTAGCACAGAAGGTTTTCTCGAAGTAGATCGACTAATCGATATAGCCATTCAAATATGCGACGCACTCACCCACGCTCATCACCATAATTTAATTCACCGCGATCTCAAACCAGCCAATATCTACTTACTCAAAGCCAAAGGCGGTGGCGATTTCGTCAAGGTATCTGATTTTGGCATCGCCAAAGTGCTACCCAATCCTGGCCGCGAAACCCGCTATATGACGGCCGACGGCGAAGAGTTCGGCAACCCGTCATATATGAGTCCAGAGCAGTGCCTCGGCGAAAGACTTGATGGTAGCTCAGATATTTATTCTCTTGGTTGCTTGATGTACGAAGCTCTTTCAGGCAAGCTTCCTTTTAGTTCGTCAAACCCTGTCAGATTGGGCTTCAAGCAAGTAAGCCAAAAGCCCCAAAGCCTAAGAGAGCGCTTCAAAGACATTGACGTTCCAGAGGCACTCGACGCCGTAGTTCTTTGCGCCTTAGAGAAAAAGCCTGAAAATCGTTTCCCGACAGCTGAGAAGATGAAAGAGGCTTTAATAGCAATTCAAGAAGGCAAAAAACCTAAATTACCAAGCAAAGCAGTCAATACAAGTAAGGCCGACAAAGCTGAGAGCTCTGCCCTGCCTAAAGACAAAAACTGGTTGAACCTCTTTGGTCTAGGCCAAAAGAACAAGAACGAATAACAAGAAAGAATAGCAGCAGAGAAAAATCTGAATAGCACAGGCTGGTATGTTTTGGCAATCGACGATTCTAACAATCTGCTAGGCACCATATTTGATGGCCGATACATCATCGAATCAGTAATTAGTCAGACTAATAGCAGCAATAAAGCCCAGTTGAAAAGTGCCACAACTATATACGCAGTTCACGATACAGTGTGCAAATGCCCGGCCGTGATCAAACACTTCGCGCCAACAAAAGCAGAGCAAAGCACTGAGCTGGAGCGATTCATACGAGAGGCTAGGGCACTCTTAGTGATAAAGCATCCAGCTATTGTAGAAATCAGAGATGTTGTGCTGCAAAACCATGGTGCTGCCTATATCGTCATGGAAAAACTAGAGGGCCTTACCCTCGACCAACATTTAGCAAAAAATGGAACCTTCTCATTTCACACTTTCGTCGCCATCTGCTCTCAGATACTTGAAGCGCTTGAACTGGCCCATGGCAAGGGAGTGATACATCGCGATCTAAAGCCGTCAAACATAATGGTTATGCAAGCGCCAGCAATAGAACAAATCAAGCTCATCGACTTTGGCATCGCCCAATTTGCAAGTAACCGAGGGCAATTGAAACTGACAAACACTGGCGACATGCTGGGCACACCTCTGTACATGAGCCCTGAGCAGTGCCTGGGCGAGGCAATAGATGAGCGCTCTGATATTTACTCTATGGGCTGCGTCATGTATGAAATGTTGACCGGTCAGCCGCCATACAACGGCGAAACAATATTGACGATAATGACAAAAAAGATAACAGCGCAACCTGCCTCAATAGCAGCTTCAGAAAAAATAGCTGACAACCAGATTATGCAGCTTGAGCGAATCATCAACAAAGCCATGGCCAAGGCCCGAAAAGACCGCTACCAAAACGCTCACGAACTACATGTGGACCTGCTGACAAGCAGCAATCTGGGCAATACCCGCAGCAAGAGATTGCCAGCTGGCCAAGCAAAGCAGTCGAAAGTGAGTATTATCTTCAATAAACTCTTCTCGAGTGGCGACTAGACTTATTGGTTAAGCATAGTCAGTAAGCGATCGAGCAAAAGCTCGCCATCTTGCCGTAAGCCGTCGTGCTCATATTCGTTAGTGATCCAAATTTTCATGCCTTGAATGGCAGCAGCAGTTTGCTCAGCTAGCTCACGAGCTACATACATGTCATTGCAATAAATCGTGCCAACACAGGGCACATCGTTGTTCTTCAATCTCTCAAGATCATAAAGTGGTGGCCACTGAGTATAGGCAGCGATAAGTTCAGCTACCTCTTTAAATGGCTTGAGACAAGTGTACTCATCAAACATCCAAGGATAGATCATCTCACCACTAAAGAATATTGGTGTCGAGTCTTTTTTGAACTCAGTAAACTCACTCACCAGGCGAGCCGCTGACCAGTTCGACGGCCGCCCCTGGCAATAAATAGCTTCGTGAAGAAGCGCATAAATAGGGTTGGTATTGAAGTGCAATTGACTCTCGACATCACGTAAGAAGGTGTATGTCAGCTTAGGCTTCTTAGAATCAATAGTGGTGCCGAAGGCCCCTTCAAGCATATAGTGAACAGTGTTCATACTGCCCCCACTTGAATTAAAACCAAAATTAAGGCCAAGCTGCAAGAAGCGCTCGACAGTAAGAGGTTCTCCACTAGGCAAAAATACAGCACTCTTCTGCAAATGCTCGACGATTCGCGCCACCTTCTCGATATCACCAGGAAAGCGCTTATAGAAGAGCTTGTTCTTCTTAATCAGTTCACGGTAGGTCTGCCTATAGACCTCATCGCCGTCGTCAACAAGGGGAGGCAAGCCACCTGTTAAAATGGCACCACTCAAACCCTCTGGAGCCATTGATAAATAGGTCGTACTGCAAAAGCCGCCAAAACTCTGGCCCAACAGTGTCACTTTTTTGCCGTGACAGAGCGACTTGCGAATTAACTCGCAATCGCGAACAATATTGTCGGCTCGAAACTGCTGCAAGTAATCAAATTGCAATTGCGCTGTCGGATGGGTCAAGACAAGTTGTTCAGTAACTGCCGTGCTTAAACCTGTGCCACGTTGATCAACTAGCAAAATACGAAAATCTTTTGCCGCTCGCTTCATCCATCCAGATAGACTCTCTGGTCTCGGAGCTTGAAAGCCCGGGCCACCTTGCAGGAAGAAGAGCCAGGGCAAATCGCTTTTTGCTACATTCTCTGTCGCCACCACTTCTCTGGCAAAAATTGAAACTGTCGGTCCGGTGGGATCTGCATAGTTCAACGGCGCATCAAAGTAATAGCCCCGGCAAATCATCCCAGGGAATTTGTCGACACTGACAGGTTTAACTGCTTTCATTGATTAGTTCCTAGTTTCCAACTAACTCTAGTTACCGGCGAGTTTATCAAAAGTGAATTCAAAAGTAGCGTCGCCAATGGGAATTCTCACTATGCATGACCCAGCCTTACTGGCATCATCAAGCTGAAAGAATACAGCACCACTAATAGTTGCACCACCATTGATATCGCAGGGGCCCAGGCTCTGAGAACGAATCTGATCGGCGTAAGCTTTACCGTCATCTTCAATGGCCCGAGCCTTTTCCATAGCTCTTTGCTGAGCGGCATAGTCAGGCACCTGGGTCATCATAGTGGTCATGTTGCCGTTGCGCATAACAGTCGGTATGGTGCCACCATAACTCATCACCGGAGGATAGAAGCCACCGTAGCCATAGCCATAGGAAGGCTGATTGATATAAGTGCTAGTCAGGGTTTGAGTGGCATCCTGCCCCCAGAAGCGCACCCACTTAGCTTTACTTTGAGCTTTCTTCTCGACGCTATCCGCCAACTTGAGCGGTTCAATCATTGTTGCCATCACAGCTTTAGGGGTCATGGCAATAAACTCAGGTTTTCTTCCCATAAAATCTAGGGGAGTGCGACCACGGTTGAGCACGGTCAAAGCAACTTTGATTACCTTGCCTTTAGCCTGAGCCGAATTATCCCGAATAGCTACTGCTTCGACAGCCACTGCATCTAAAGTAATACGCTTGCGCTGCAAGCCATCTTGGAAGCTGCGACTAGACCAGGGTGAGCCTTCAGTGTAGGTATAAGTAGGGCAGAGCCAGTAAGGCTTTGGTGAGTACTTGCGCTGCACCGCACCGGTGGCATTGTCCATGGCCAGGGCTATAGCAAAGTGCTGATTCGCTTCAGCGGCGCGACCTTGTTTGAAGAGCATTGAACCTAGCTGCTCTTCGATATCAGCAATATTAAGAGGGGCAATACTTGGTGAATTTTTCGCGTAAGTAAGAGCCTCTTGCAACAATTGAGCAGCCTGATTATATGCACCCATGCCAGCCTGCAGACTAGCTAGATGCCCCATGCAAGTTACTAATCGCCAAGTTTCGTGCTCATCTACACCGGCAACTTTTAGCAAGCTGATGGCTTTAAGAAGGGTCTGCATAGCTTGATCGCGCTGGCCCTGACCTTCTTCCAGCCATGATTGAGCATCTAGTACCCGAGCGTTGAGCATATTTACTTGCTCAACATTGTTTTCGCCAAGATTTGTTGTTAGCGGATCAAAAACCTTATGAATGCGCTTCAGTTCAGCGGCGGCTGCCGACATATTGCCCTGCCACAGAAGTGCTTCAAATAGTCCAGCACGCAAGCCAACTTCGGCAAAAGCGCCCTTCTTATCTTGGCCTTTATTCTGGTCTTTGCTCAAGTTCTTGATTCGGTTGCTAAATACTTCTTGGGCGCGGGCATAATCGCCGATGTTTAAAGCATTATCGCCGTCTGTATCAAAGCTAGTCAGTGTACCGACTAAAGCATTGGCGTGACCCTGGCCGACAACTGCCGTTTGATGCTCGGCAGGTCCTTGGGCACGGGCAGACAACATTACGATTAAGGTGCATGGCAGTATAAAGGAAGCTCTCAAAAAATAGTTTCCATGGAAACTATTTTTTTTACGACCAAAGAGACCGAAAGCTCGAAGCGACATATATAAGTTTCCTGAGAAGTAAATTTGGAACAGTAAATTTAAATAGCGAAATCTTGTCGAAGAGGAGGAGCCTAAGCCCCTCCTCCTCAGTTTGATTAGCTCAGCAACTGTTAAACAGCAGCCATTGCAGTTAGATTCTCAGCAGGCTTGCCGTTGGCAAGGCGAATACCGAGGGCATCTTGGCCGATGATTATGCGCTGAATTTCGCGAGTACCTTCGTAGATGTTCAATACTTTGGCATCACGGAAGTAACGCTCAACAGGATACTCATCAGAGAAGCCGTAGCCACCGAAGATTTGCACAGCATTGTGAGCATGCTTGTTGGCAGCTTCACCACAGAAGAGCTTAGCAATTGAAGTTTCGCGGCTGTTACGCACGCCTTTGTTCTTCAAGTGAGCAGCACGCAAGTAGAGCAAGCGGCCAGCTTCGCAGTCAGCAACCATGTCGGCAATCATAGCTTGCACTTGTTGGTGCTCGCCAATTGGCTTGCCGAAAGTTCTGCGCTCCATAGCGTATTTAGCAGAAGCATCAATACAACCTTGAACCAAGCCAACTGCACCAGCGGCAACTGAGAAGCGGCCGTTGTCTAGAGCTGACATAGCAATTTTGAAGCCTTCGCCAACTTTGCCGAGCATATTCTCAGCAGGCACTCTTACTTCATCGAGGAAGAGACTTGCAGTATCAGAAGCTCTCAAACCGAGCTTACCGTGCATTGCTTGAGCAGTGAAGCCTTTTGATTTGGTATCGACAACAAAGCAAGTGATGCCTTTGTGGCCTAGAGATGGATCAACAGTAGCGAAGATCAAAGCGTGGGTAGCGATGGTGCCACAAGAAATCCAGGTTTTGGAACCAGAGAGAATGTAGTCATTGCCATCTTTGATAGCGCGAGTTTGTTGATTGGCAGCGTCTGATCCAGCTTCTGGCTCAGTCAAACCATAACAACCCAAGAAGTCTCCCGAACAAAGTTTAGGCAAGTAGTGCATCTTCTGTTCTTCGGTGCCCCATTTAAAAATGGTCAAAGCAACCAATGATGTTTGCACTGAGAACAAAGTTCTAGTGGACGAGCAAACGCGGTTTACTTCTTCTGTCATCAAGCCATAAGCGATGTAGTCCATGCCAAGGCCGCCGTATTTTTCAGGAACTGGGCAACCAAGGAAGCCTTCGGCAAAGATTTTCTTAGCAATATCCCAATCGAATTTGCAAGCGCGGTCGTTAGCTTGAGCCTTAGGAGCAATCTCGCGCTCAGCAAACTCACGCATATGTTTGCGCATTGCAATTTGTTCGGGTGTGAAATCAAAATCCATTTCTTATCTCCAATTGAATTTCTATTATTCAGCTTTCGCAACGAGTTCGTCTGTATCGATTTGAGCTTTCTGCAAGCGGCCGGAATAATCTACATATATAGATTTCCATTCGGTGAAGAAGTCGATGCAGGCAGTACCAGCTTCTCTGTGACCATTGCCAGTTTGCTTAACGCCACCGAAAGGCAACTGAATTTCAGCGCCAATGGTTGGAGCGTTGATATAAACAATGCCTGATTCTAGGTCTTCCATGGCCATGAAGGCGCGGTTAACGTCTTTGGTGTACATAGAGAGCGAAAGGCCGAATTCGGTTCCGTTTGCTACTTCAAGTGCTTCTTCAAAGTTCTCAACCGGAATAATGCAGGTCACTGGTCCAAAGATTTCTTCTTGAGCAATCCGCATGCTGGGTTTAACGTCGCAGAATACGGTCGGCTCGTGGAAGAAGCCTTTGGCAAAGACGCCTTCAGTTAGGGCGTTGCCACCACAAAGAAGTTTTGCACCTTCTTTTTTGCCAATCTCAACATACATTTTTACTGTATCGAGTTGGCCCTGGTTTACAACTGGGCCGACTTGAACTGATTCATCGAGGCCATAACCCAATTTCAAAGCTTCAGTAGCTTTCTTGAACTTGGTGCAGAACTCTTCGTAGCGAGCTTTGTGCACGATGACGCGACTAGCTGCTGTACAACGTTGACCAGCAGTACCGAAGGCGCCCCAGAGAGCACCTTCTAAAGCCAAGTCAATATCAGCATCTTCCATAACGCAGATGGCATTCTTGCCACCTAGTTCGCAGGAGATTTTCTTCATCAACTCGCCGCAACGGCCGGCAACTTTCTTGCCTACTTCACACGAGCCAGTTAGCGAAATAGCATGCACTCTAGAATCTTCAACTAGAGCATTGCCAACTTTGGATCCAGATCCTGTAACCAAGTTAAGAACACCTGGTGGCAATCCAGCTTCGTTGAGAATTTCAACAAACATCAAAGCGCAAAGTGGAGTATCGCTAGCTGGTTTGATAACAACTGTGTTACCAGCAACCAAAGCAGGAAGAGTCTTCCAGCTTGGGATAGCAACAGGGAAGTTCCAGGGAGTGATCAAACCCACTACGCCGATTGGCTGTCTGACAGACATGGCGAATTTGTGTGGCAGCTCAGATGGCACAGTTTGACCAACCAATCTGCGGCCTTCGCCAGCCATATACTTGGCCATATCAATAGCTTCTTGCACGTCGCCGCGAGCTTCTTTGATGACCTTACCCATTTCGCGAGTCATGGTCTGGGCCAACTCTTCTTTGCGGCTCTCTAAAAGGTGTGCTGCTTTGAGCAAGATTTCAGCACGGTGAGGAGCTGGTGTGCGCTTCCAGGCTGGGAAAGCCTTAGCAGCAGCATCCACAGCATCTTTCACATCTTTAGGTGTAGAGGATGCGAAGTAACCAATCACTTCGTCTGTTTTTGCTGGATTGTAAGAAGCAAAAGTCTCGCCTGTTTCTGACTTAACTTGACGGCCATTGATGTAATTGCCGTAAGTGTGTGGCTTCTCAGCTTTCTTAGCAGATGCTTCAGGCATTGTTGATGTACTCATTTAGATTGTTTCTCCTAAATTGTTGAAGTTCTAGAACTTCATGCATTTTTCAAGTATTTCCAGGGCCTTGTCGCATTCAGCGTCAGACATAGTCAGTGGTGGAATCAAGCGAATTACTTGCCCGGCAACACCACAGGTGAGCACAATCATTTTGTTCTCTAAGCAGCGTTCGGCTACTTTATCGGCGTGCTCTTTAGATGGTTCGCCGTTTTTATCATTGAATTCGATACCAATCATCAAGCCGCGACCACGAATCTCGCCAATGTAGTCTTTGCCTTTAGCAAAGTCACGCAGGCGCTTCATCATTCTTTCGCCAAGTTCAGCGGCACGGGCACAGAGCTTCTCTTCTTCAATTACTTGAATGGTAGCTAGAGCAGCAGCACAAGATACTGGGTTGCCACCAAAGGTTGAACCGTGACGGCCAGCAGGCCACTTGTGCGAATGTTCGCTCTTAGAAATGAAACCAGCAAGTGGCAAACCACCAGCTAGGGCTTTTGCCATCAACATAATGTCTGGCTCAACACCTTCGTGCTCGATAGCAAACATTTTGCCAGTTCTAGCAAAACCAGATTGCACTTCATCAATGATTAGCATGATGCCGTGCTTGTCAGCGAGTTTGCGCAAACGAGGGAGGAAGCCGTTTGGTGGCACCACGTAACCACCTTCACCTTGAATTGGCTCAACGATGAAGCAAGCCACTTGGTCAGGATGCACGAACTGGTGGAAGAGCACTTCGATCTCTTTAAATGTCTCTTCAACACACTTGTCGGCATCATCCTTGAAGTGCGAGCGGAACTGATATGGGAAAGGCACGGTGAAGATAGAACCAGGTAGTGGCTCATATTTTTCACGATAATAAAGCTTGGAAGTGGTGAGCGCTGTGGTGAAAATAGTACGACCATGGAACGAACCGCGGAAGTTGATAATCACAGGACGACCGGTGACGTAGCGAGCCATTTTGATGGCGCCTTCTACGGCTTCGGCACCAGAGTTAGTTAAGAAAACAGAGTCTAGTTTTTTCGATGGGGCAATCTCTACCAACTTCTTCGCTAACTCAATGTAGCGCTGGTGGTGCGTTGTAACTGATGTATGCATCAATTGATCAAGCTGAGCTTTAGCAGCAGCAACAACCTTAGGATGGCAATGGCCAACACTGTTAACTGCAATGCCAGTACCCATATCGAGGTAGGCATCACCGTTCATATCGTAGATGTATGAACCACTGGCTCTCTCTGCCACGATTCGAGCTGAGCGCGACAGAACCGGATTGACATATTTGTCATCCATGTCGAGGTAAGCCTGATTTTTGTTCTTAATTTCCGCCATCACCATATTGAGCTCCTTGTTAGCGACCACTATAAACTGGCCTATTCGGCACGCTCGTTGGCGCAGATTCATGAGCCCTAAAAGCTCTGTATCCCCCACCAGTTGGCGTCCCTCAGTTATGTAAATGATAGCAACAAAATGTGAAGAAGCTCCTGATGTTTAGGATTCTGTCGGTATTTGCGCCATGCTCAATTGCTCGCAAACGGCCACATGACAACACTTCGACGGACCTTGCGATGAGCCAACCACGGGCACAAGAAGATATTTACTAAATATCAATCGCGATCAAATCAATTAAGGGAGATTAACCAATGCAGCCGAAATCAACAGACTTGCCATTGTCTACTTCCTCTCACCCACGGTCATTGCCAAGAGGTTGGCTTTTTGAACTGTGTCTAATTTAGTGATTCTGAGAAACAGCACTGAGAGACAAGATCGAAAGTTCTATTTCCTTTGCTGACTGATAGCGCTCTTCCTCTGATAAACAGGTGGCCTTGGCGACAACATCACTAAACTCTTGGCTTACATCAGACACAACCGCCTTAGGTTTTGAGACAGAAATTGGTTCAGGGTCAACTCCGGTGAGGAGAAAATAGAGAGTGGCGCCAAGGGCATAAAGGTCGCTCTGACTAACGGTTTCACCACGAAACTGCTCAGGCGGCAAGTAAGCATGCTTACCAACAACAGTGCCAGTGGTTGACTCTTCTACTTGTTGAGCGACGTTGAAGTCGATTAACTTGAGCTTGCCGTCACTGCGCAAAATCAAGTTATCGGGTGTGAAATCACGGTGCACCACCGCTGGAGACAGACCATGCAAATACTCTAAAATTTGACACATCTGCAAAGCCAAAGAGCGCACAGTAGCTTCGTCACACTTACCATTTTTCTCAACCAAGGTGCGCAACGAAGTACCATCAATGTGTTCAAGAACTAAATAAGCCCGGTGATCCTCCACGAAGAAATCAAGCAATTTCACAATCTGCTCGTGATTTAACTGACGCAAAATCTTAGCTTCATTTTCAAATTGTTCGAGGGCGCTTTTGCGCACTTTGACATTAACAAAAACTGGCAGAATAAACTCCTTCAAAACCACAGTAGCACCACTCATGCGATCGAGGGCAGTGTAGGCTGAGCCCTGGCCTCCGACACCAATCGCACCCTCAACTTGATACCGAGCATTCTGCAACAAACTCTTCTCAATCAGTGGCTTCAATCGCTCGCGCTTTGGTGGAGCTGAAAGGGCTTGCAGCCATAATTCGGTATAACTATGGTTCGAAGCAGGCAACAAGAGCTGCTCAACTTCAGCGTCACGCTTAACATCTGGCGCCCATTTTTCTATGGCCCTAATGATTGCTTCTTTGTCATCCACACTGTCTATTGAGGAAAGGTCAAGCTTCTTCGTCAGGGAATCGCCCTGAAAAACGATTTTCTTGCTGGCAAATAAACGGCTATCGGAGGGGTTTTCATAACTTATCAAATTGACTGCGCTCCAAGGCAGTTCATCAGCTGAAGACCAAGGCCCATGCTTGTAGAGAAACTTGATGCCCTTGCTACCAATGAGAAAATGAGTCGGTCTTATTACATAGGCAAACAAAATACAACCAAGCGAGATTAGCAGTGATACCCCTAAGCCCTCTATAAACCAGGAATTCAAAGCGGCGTCATAGACGCGATTAGCAAAGGCCGTGCCCGCAACTGGAGCCACTGCGGCAGTGGTAGCCACAATCGCTACTCCCGAAGAGTCACCAGCATTGGCTATCGGCCCCAGATATGAACGCCCAAAATGATTGAAAAGCACAACAAAGGTACCGATCAGGAGCATCGGCGCCAACAAGCTTGCCGCAATTATCTTGGGAATCTTCTTTCGCTCATCAATAGAAGCATTAGCTGAGCTAGAGAAACGCTCGCTAAGCCAGCGGCGCATGCCACCAAAAGCCTTATAGTCCATGATAATTGGATAGTCTTGAGAGAGAAGCCGAGACTGTTGCACTTTGCTTCTAATAGCTTTAACCACTCTCAAGTCAGCAGCAAAAGTACCGCGCAAAAGAAAATTGTATATAGATAGAACACCAATTTGACAGAGAGCCCAACCGGGCACAAAAATCATGGTAAACAATGCTGGCGCTGGCAAGAAGAACAACACAGAGAGGTAAATATTGGCCAACACTGCCATCGTCATCGGTAGCAGATAGGTAAAGGCATCCTCTTGCTTATTAAGACTCTTCAGCAATGCCTGCTTGCTCCGCAGAAACAGCGTAAATGGCACACCCAGCTGAATAGCCATCCAGAGCCAAAAGAATGGGTCTATCTGATAGAGCGAAAGGGGATAATCATCGAGGCGGGGTATGCAGAAAAGCGATACAGCCGCTAGCAAGACAATCATACTTTCACTAAAAGGTACTCTCGTGTCAAACTTACCGGCCATTATTTGACTCATGCGGTTTAGGCAGAATGCCCAATAGAGCTGCAACGGCAAAAATGTCACAACCACAGAAGTCATGTCGCCGCCAGGGAAAAACACGCGCAAGAAAAGTCCGAGACAAAGTAGCCAGAAACCAGTAGAAACAAATCGAGGCGAGGCTAGCAGTGGCTCTTGCAAAGCACTATTGCTCTGCCCGGAAAAGCTCAAGGCACTCTGCTTGTCGATAAATATTTCTCGGCCACTAGAGTTCATGACGCACCAGCCATATTAAGTTTAGGCAAACAAAGCTCTAATGCACACTTCAATTCAGTGGCTGTTTGATAGCGCTCCTCTGGCTCGAAAGCAGTGGCAATAGCCACTACCTGATCTAGCTCTGCAATTATTTCTGGCACTACTTTAATTGGATGAGAAACCGATAGCGCTTTGGGATCTTTGCCAACAAGCAGATAGTATAAAGTGCCACCAGCAGCATAGATGTCGCTCTGTAGAACAGTCTTGCCGCGCAATTGCTCTGGGGGAATGTAAGACTGTTTGCCAACAATTGTATTGGTGGCCTTACTAATAAACTGATTTGAGGCACCAAAATCAATCAGCACCAGCCGCCCGTCATGGCACAAAACAAGATTATCAGGAGTAAGATCTTTGTGAATGATTGGCGGATTTTGACTATGCAAATATTCCAGAATATTGGCAATGACAATGCCCCACTCAACCACTTGCCGACTGCCTGGGCAGCCATTCTGTTTTACATACTGACGCAAGTCGGCACCACTTATATACTCCATCTGAATGTAGTGGCGACCATCTTCAATGAAATAGTCGTAGACTTTGGCAATATTAGGATGATCAAGTTGACTCAATAGCTGTGATTCACGGGCAAGATGACGTTCTGCCTGCGCTTGGGCCTGCACGTCACTATTGCCAGGGATTACAGCTTCCTTCAAAACCACAAGCTCTGAGCCTTTGTTCTGCGCCAAGTAAATTGCTGACAGGCCGCCAAAAGCCAGCTGTCTAACCACTTTCAAGCGGCCATCTTGCAAGAGGTGATCGGGCTCAAGAGGAATAAATGTAGTGGCACTAAAGCGCCTACTTAGCTCTTCTTCCCACATCTGTGTATAGCCCGGCGTAGAAGAATCGTCTTTTCCGATTGACTGCAAACCCTGCTGATAGTCGATTAAAGCAATGTCGCGTTTGCAATTGTTACCCCAAAGTTCAATTGCTAGAAGAAACTCTTCAACTTGCTTAGGCTCAAACTTGGCCATGTCGAAAACTAAGAAACCGCCAGAGGTAAAATTGAGTGTAAATTGTTTTTTCTCGCCGTCAATAACAAGACCAGCACTATTGAGATCTGACCAGTTACGATTGCGCCGAAAATTCAGTTGCGGCAGCAAGTAAAGAGGAAATGCCAGACCACTTTTACTCGCCAGCAAACGATTGTCTTCACTGATAGCAGTGCCTAGAATGCCAAGGAATATGGTTGCAATCATAGTGAGGCAGATGCCGACAGTATCAGAAAAGACCTTACCCTCAGGATGCATAAACGTGCTGCCAATTACGTAGCCTAAGATTGCTGGCTCAATCAAGGCCCAAACAGGGAAAAGTGCGCACATAATAGTAAATGCGGTGCGACCAACAGCTGTCTTGTATTTTGCTTCAACTTGAAGCTCAGCCATGTACTATCTCCCCTCGTCTCACTTCAATTTGTACCCGTCAATTTGTACCAGTGATTTTGTCCAAGTCTTTTCGCACATCCTCAATGTCAGGCCCAGAGCCGCTGTCATTGGTTTCGCTTATGCATTGATGATAAAGTTTTAGAGCCTGGGCGTGCTCACCAACATCACGATAGCAATTGGCCAGATACCAAAGAGCATAGGTATAGCAGCCTTCATCAGGATAGTATTTCTTTAGCCCTTCCAAAGAATCGTTAAGATGCTTGATACCAGCCTTTTGCAAACCCAAATGACTTTCAGCTTCACCTAAATGATACTGACTATAAGCCAACTCACGATTGGCAGAAGGGCCAAGTCTCACGCACATCTCTATCGCTTTTGTTGCAGCACTCTGTGCCAGTTCGTAATTTTCATCACGGTCGTAGCAGAAGGCTGCTTGCCTATAGCCTCGAGCACGCCAGAGACGATCGCCCCGAATTTCGCTATGACGAATGAACTCCATAAAATTAGCTGCAGCTGACGAATATTCGTGCTGCTTCATCTGTGCATTAGCCAAACCAGAATAGAAGTTCGTTATGAGAACAGGGTTAATGTCTCTAAAATACTCGATTGCTTTGAGCCACATTTTTATAGCCAAATCTCTGTTGCGGACACGATCGCTTCGATCTCTCTCGATGGTATGCGCCAAGGCATCGAGCTGCCAGCAAACAGAAATAGGAACAGCAGCAATGGACTCTTTTTTCAGTAGTACTAGGGCCTGAGCGGCGGTTTGCTCGGCCTCGTCTTTTGCACCACCGTCATACTGACTCTGCGCCAGCCTCAGCAACAAGCTAACCTGCTGCACTTTATCGACAGAAGGGCTAGCGGCAACCATTGCCAATGCCGATTTAAGACTATCAGAAGCAGCATTATGGGCACCGGCTCGGTAAAGAACCTGAGCCAGATTAATATGAGCATCGACAAAATCTGGCGCATGAACGCCTTTCGTATCAAGAATATTGACTACGGCTCTCGCTCGCAGGGGTTCTATCCACCAGCTCAAGGCACAAATTCCGCAGGCAATAAATATCAAAATAATGGGAAAGGGCAGCCCCGAGTACTTCGGCGCCACTGGCAACACCGGGGTCAAAAGGCTGATAGCAAAATCGTTTGTAACCTTAGGAACCGCCTTAGAGTTCGCCACGAGGTTACCGGCTGATTCACTGGATGTGCGTACGTCTGAAGAAGCGGTGGAATCTGCGGAGTTGAGAGTATCTAGACAAGCAAGTTCAGAATTATCAGTCGGTGAATCTTCAAAACTATAAAGCTGCGGCGCAGCGTTCTCCTCAGTTTTAAATTCTGGCTTCCCGAGAAGGTCTTTTTCCGGGTCATACCGGTTCGGCCCATCTGACATTTATTGACTTCTACTCACTTAGGGCAGACTCTGGGTTACCTGTGCCTTCTATGGCTAAGCTGTTTATGCCCCACGTGGCCGGAATTAAGCCTCACCGGGCATTAAGTGATAAAATTCGCCCGGATCGACCTCGATTTTTAAATAGACCTAGACGAGACTTAAACTAGCATTACACGAGACTAAGACGTGACAACGCCCTTCAAACCGATTGCTCTGATTCTAACTTCGCTTCAGATCACCTTACTAACTCAGCTGACTATCTATACAAGCCTAGCAAGCCTAGCAAGCCCAGCGGCTCAAGCAGCTCCAGCGGTCACGGCAAAACAAACTGAGGTTGTTGCACAGCTCTCAGATAATCAACTAGCAACCCGTCTCAATAAAGTAATCGACAAAGCTTTAGCTGAAAAGCGCATAGTTGGCACAGTGGTGGTAGTGGCGCAAGATGGAAGAGTCATCTACAAACGTGCTGCTGGTCTAGCTGACCGCGAAATGCAAAAGCCCATGAAGCAAGACAGCATCTTTCAGCTAGCATCAATGACTAAAACAATTGTTTCAGCAGCAGCACTGAAACTGATTGAAGAGAAGAAATTAAAGCTCGACGATCCAGTAACTAAGTTCTTGCCTGATTTTAAGCCAAAACTAGCAGACGGCTCCACACCGACAATTTTAGTTTCGCAGCTACTGAACCACACATCGGGTCTCGGCTATGGTTTTGCCGAAAAGAAAGACGGCCCCTATCACAGAGCAAACGTATCAGATGGTCTCGATCAGCCTGGTTTGAGTATGGCTGAAAACATGCGCCGACTAGCCTCAGTTCCCTTGCTTTGGCAGCCAGGTACGAAGTGGTGCTATTCGCTTTCTATTGATGTACTTGGTGCCGTATTAGAAAAAGCTGGGGGCAGTTCATTGTCTGAAATTGTGCGCACCAGAGTCACAGTACCACTGGCCATGACCGACACTGATTTCAGCCTGGCTCAGGGTTCTCGCAATCGACTGGCGACTGCTTACTACGACAATCCCGCTCGTCACAATAACAATAACACCAATAACAGAACCAGCGATGGTAAGAGCAATCAAAGCCTTGAACCACTACGGATGCAGGCACTACAGCTAGTGCCATTCGTTGGCGGCTGCTTTAGCTTTGCCCCCGCTCGTCTATTTAACAAAAGCTCTTATCCATCTGGCGGCGCGGGGCTTTCGGGTACAGCTGAAGACTATTTAAAACTACTTGAAGCGATCCGCACAAAAGACAGTAAATGGCTCAGTCGTGATTCTTACAAACTAATGTGCACCAGCCAAATTGGCGAGCTCAGTATGTCTCCAGGAGGCGATTGGGGCTTCACCTACGGCTCAGGAGTATTACTCAACCCTAAGCCAGAGAAAGGCCCACACAGTGCAGGCACACTGCAATGGGGAGGCGCCTACGGCCATCATTGGTTTATGGACCCACAGGCGCGACTGAGCGTTGTTGAACTAACAAACACAACTGTAGAAGGAATGTCTGGACCGTTCAGCAAAGATATTGCCAACGCTGTTTATGGAAGTAAGAAATGAGCGCTGCTGACGACCGGCTGCCCAAGCCCATCTTGTCCAAAGAAACAATGCTACTGACGGCTGGACTACTCCTCGGCCTCACCCTTCTAGTAGCACTGCTCTATGGTCGCATTTGCCATGCGGGCTTTACCCTAGATGAATTTAGTCATTTGGTCTATCCCTATCAAACTTTCAACGGGCATCCAGAAGCCCTTCTAGGAAAGCTCTTTGGCTCGTGGACCAGCGGTGAAGAAGACGGCATCACAGCCTATCGACCAACCACCTGCGCCTCATTTGTCATTGACTATGCTCTCTGGCAAACAAAGGTTGTGGGTTGGCATATATCAAACCTATTTTTCTATGTAGTTGGCTGCTTTCTTACTGGTGCTGTAACCAACGAACTGCTCAAGCGGGCTGTTTCTAGTCGGGCGGCCCTCGGCGCAGGAGTTATCGCCGGGGCGTTGATGCTCGTCTATCCGGGTCATCCAGACTCAGTGGCGACTATTGTTGGCCGCGTAGACTCACTCCCTACTGCCTTTTATCTTGCTTCCTTCTATCTTTATTTACTATCTCGCACCGCCGCTTCCAAAGGACTGCTAGTCGCTTCACTAATTTCATTCTGGTTAGCGCTCGGTTCAAAGGAAACAGCAATAACACTACCAGCAGTGCTGTTTGTAGCTGAATTGCTCTCACTTGCCGGACCAGACTCTAATCAATCTAAATCTAGTCACTGTAACTCTGATCAATCTAGCCCAGATCAATCTAGCCCAGATCAATCTAGCCCAGATCAATCTACGTCAAAACAAGCAAAAATCAAGAAAAAATTTGTTGACGCGCTAAAGCAAATAGCACCGTTTATTGCGATACTAGGTCTGTTCGCCGTTCTTAGAACTGTGGTGTTGCATGGCCAAGTTGGTGGTTACGGCAAAATTCACTTCAAAACTATGCTCAAACAATTTCTCAATTTTGCTGACCTAAGCACTTTGATGAAAATTCTCATTCCTATTAATGAGCACTATCCCCTGCCACAACCTTATACGCAAGCCATGCTACTGAGCTACGCCCTGGCAGTGCTCAACCTCGCCAGCCAAGCACTGCGCAACAAGGCCTTTGCCAAAGTACTGGCATTTTTTATATTTTGGGGCATTGTCAATGTTCTTCTTACTTTTCAAATTTGGCACATCTATCCAAACTTAGTTGGCTTTAGACTTTTCTTTCTCTCTTCAACGGCACTATGCGCCATTCTAGCAATGGGTTTCATGGTTGACGCCAAAAGCAAAGCCATGAGTGTTCTCAATGCCCTAGCAGCCATTTTTCTCGGCACGGTCTGGAGCGTCGTCTTACTAAATAATTTAAAACCCTTTGAAGAAGCAGCAAGAATGATGCACACTCTTGAGCAGCAAGTTACTGAACTAAGTGGTACCGCTCAATCAAAGAAGGAAAGATTTCTTCTTCTCAATTTGCCCCAGGATTTTTGCGGTGCCCCGATGCTTGGCAAAGCAGCATTCCTGGCAGTGATGATGCAACCACCACTGGCGAAAAGAGATTGTCGCAGCCAGATCATGGTCAGCCAGCCATTTGGCTCCTCAACTGCTGTCAATCTAGATAGCTTAAAAGAAGAAATACCGCTAATTACTCGATGCTGCAGTGCCCTGAAGTGCTACCGCTGGGACGAAAAACGAGGCCGTTTTGTCGAAGCACAATTGCCACAATAGAAGTGCCCAGTATCAAGCCAGCAACAACGCCTAGTCTTTCGTCCCAAAGCGATAACCAAGACCGTATATAGATTGAAGAAGAGTGCTTTCTTCTTCACCAAGCTTTTTACGAATGCGCGCCACGGTTGTTCGCACTCCAATCTCGGTAGCATCAGAGTCTGATGGCCAGACTTTATTCAATAAGTCTTGGGCCGAAAATAGCTGATTCTGGTGGCGCATCAAAAATTCGAGCAATAGATACTCTTTAGGTAAAAGCTTTATCTCTTCTAGACCACGATGCAATTTACCAGCCTTAGTGTCGAGCTTTAAATTACCGCACTGAATAACTTCAGAAGCCAATTGCGGGTCACGCCGTAACAAAGCACGGATGCGCGATGATAGCTCGCGTACATCGTAGGGCTTCGACATGTAATCATCGGCACCAAGATCAAGACCAAGAGCCTTGTCTTCGCTCTTGCCTCGACCTGACAAAATCAATACCGGATTGAGCCCACCATTGCGGCGAAATTCTTTTAGCACCGATAAGCCATCAAGACCAGGCATAGTGATATCAAGAATCAAAATGTCAAAACTATAAGCACCCAGCATTGACAAAGCGTCGTTACCATCGTGCACCATATCAACGGTATGGCGCTCGCCCTCAAGCACGTCTTTGAGCAGTTGTGCTGCCAGGGTGTCGTCTTCGGCTAATAAGATTCTGGCCACAGCTTTAGTCTTCCTCTAGTCTGTTTGCTTTCACTCTAGACAATTTTACTTCATGCAATTCTAGTGGCAAGCGGAACCAGAATTTGCACCCACCAGCTTCGATATTCTCTCCACCAAGGGTGCCGCCGTGAGCCTGGATGATTTCTTTGCAGATTGCCAAGCCTAAGCCATTGCTGTTAATCAATGAACCTTTTCTCGAAGCAGAGGCAGAGGGCAGCTGAACATAGGCGGCATAACGATCGAATATTCGATCTTTTATTTCAGACGGAAGGCCTGGTCCATTGTCGAGAACTGCAATTTCAATTTGCGGATTTTTAGCATCGTGCACTAAACGCGATTCGATTTTAATAACTGATTCTTGCTTTGCCCCATACTTTATGGCATTTGAAACAAAGTTCTGAAGCACTTGCACAATGCGCCTTTCATCGGCTGGTACAGAAAGCGCTGGAATATTCTCAACAGTAATCTCAATGCCGCGCGATTGTGCCAAGTCAGCCACCAGATCAAGGGCTGAGACAATTAGCTTGGTTACTTCGCAGCTTTCTTTTCTTAACTCGAATTTGCCGGTCTGCATTTGCTCAATATCTAAAAAGTCATCAACAAGGCCGGCACAGACCTTTAAGTTATTTGCCACAGAGCGTGCTCTCTTAGTTCCCTTTTCGCTCAGCTCGCCATAGCTACCAGTACTGAGCAGCTCAAGGAAAGTCAATTGACTCATCAGAGGTGTACGCAAGTCATGGCTCAACATATTGACGAATTCTTGCTTGGCGCGCTCGATACGCCGAGCTTCAGAGACGTCGCGGGCTACGCAATAAATACTCTGCCCGTCGCGAGATCGACTAGCATTAATCTGAAACTCAACCCGCGAATGATCTCGAACACTTAATACCGCAAAAAAGCTAGTGTTCCTACCAGGCTCAAGATCATGCAACAAGTCACGCACACGGGCCTCGTCTTGCTGGTCGATCAGGGCAATGAATCTGGTTCCAAGTAGATCTTGGGGGCTAGTGCCCCATAGTTGCTCACTGGCGCCTCCAGCAGCACTAAGTGTTAGTGAACTGGTAAGAGTAAAAATAACATCTCCGGCATTGGCTAGCATTGCCGTTTCTCGTTCTTGCGAGCTTGTTAATTGATTGGCCATTTCATGCAAACTGCGGTCTAGTTGCGAAATTTCGTCATTCCCCTCAAGCACCGGCTGCATTGGTTTTTGCGTCGCATAGGCGCGGGTATCAGAGTAGATTTTGCCAATTCTTGAAGCAATATCTTTAAAGAAGAAAAACGAAGCAATAAGACCAGCTAAAAAGTTTAGACCAATACCGAAAAATATCAAGCGACGCTGATCGTCTCGCAGGCGAATAGAAGACTCGGGCGAATTAGACAAGCGCTCTTGCTCTAAGCGAATGATTTTCTCGTTGAGTTGAGCAATATTGTTTCTGTCAACTAGTATGCAGTCTCTCAAATCTCTTGCCAGCACCGCTGCAAATCTCGTATTGCCTTCACCGAGCATATTCAATATTTGGCGAAAACGAGCAACATACTCACTAGTGGCGAGTGTCAATTTCTTCAGGTTCTCAGCCTGCTCTGGCTGCTGTTTCAGTGCCGCTTCAAGAGCCTTAAATCGCCACGCCACTTCTTCTTGCTTAGCCAAGGCAGTCTGGCGGTATTCTTCTCGCCCAAAAGACGTAAAAAGAACAGTAGATTGAACCATGTCGTAATTACTCTTCTGAAACTCTGTAATGCGAACCAGAATCTCTTTAGAGCGCCGCTCTGCCTTCTCGGCGTTCTGAGCCGCCTGCTCAAGGGAGAGCAGGCCAGCACTTAAGAAAACCTGCACGACTAGGGGGCAGATGATGAGCAGGCAGCCCTTGAAGCTTATTCCTATACGAGGTACTGGCAAACCGCTATTCCTCACAAGTACTCAGACGTGCTCCGGTCATGCCTAACAATTTACCCGGCTTTTCCACTTTGCAACACTGCTGCAACAATCTCAGCTTAGTCTGAAAGGACATTCACCCCTGAACCACTCCAATTTTCTATAGCGAGATTTACTACCATGGGAAGACCGACAGTAGATAGCCCCAGCGCCCAGGCTGAGTACATGCCAACTGGCCCTGACAAAGTCGCCGAATGCACAGACAAAGGCTGCCGCTCGATCGACAGAAATACCTTTCTGAACAGCATAAGCGACTCTGATAAACAAGCCTTTCAAAATTGGGAAAAATCAGACCGCCAACCAGGGGAGCACTTTAAACTGCCAGGGCTGTCGATAACCGACGAAAATAAGAATAACAAGCTTGAGTCTAAAGATTCGGCGGACAAAACTGGTGAAATTAGCAAAGAGAAAAAGGAGTCGAGAGCAGAGGCCGACTCAAACGATCTCTTCTCCGATGCAAGATCTGGGGGCGGCCTAAAAGACTCAAAAGAGGGGCCAGACAAAACCAAAGAAAATGCCAAAGTTGACGATAAGCCCAAATCAGAATGGGACAAAAAGATAGAAGCATCTGGAGCCTTCACTGTTGGACAAGCCAAAGATGCCTATAGCGCAGCCGCCGCAGAGAAAGATGGTATCGCCATCATCATTGGCTCTAAGAACACGCCAGGAAGCCAGGAATTACTGGACAAGCTACCTGAGTTGCAAAAAGAAAATCCAAACTTGAAATTTATGTTCGTAGATAAAGATGCTGTGGCGCAGAAGCTGGCGGAAAACCCTAACGACAAGTCAATGCAAAACTGGGATAAGTGGATCAAAGATAGCCAGAAAGATTGCAGCGGTCAGCCAATCGACCTCGCATTCACCAGTGTTCAATCACTAAAGGCTGACGAAAAAGGCAATGTCGGCCCTGACAAAGTAACAAGCACTCACTGGACAGCCGACATTAATGCTGGCCTAAAAGATCAAGCTCGCTATGCAGCTGATGCCACCGGCAGAAATCTTGCCAATTCCAATTTAAAACTAGATTTCACACCACCGACACAAGAGAAAGCATCGGAGAAAGCAGCAGAGAAACAAGCTGAGAAACAAGCAGAGAAGACAAATACTCAAGTCGAAAAGCAAGCTGATAAGAGTGCCGCAAAGGAGGAAACACCCTTCCTTAAAGAAGACAAAGAAGCTCAAGTAGCTAAAGATGCTCAAGCCGCTATAGACGCTCAAGCTGCCAAAGATGCTCAAGCCGCTATAGACGCTCAAGCTGCCAAAGATGCTCAAGCTGCCAAAGACAAGCAAAAGCCAGAGTCTTCAGAACAACAAGAAGCAGCTAAGAAATTAGAACAAGAACAGCAACTCGATAGACAAAAACGCATCAAAGAAGCCACCGATCACAAATACAGCGGCAACGATATTGAAGAAGTGAAGCGTCTATCAAAAGAACTAGGTCTGCCAATCGTGATGGAAATCGGCTATGAGGGAACTGGCCGAGACAACCCATGCCCACCATGTCGAGCACTGAATGGAGCTATGGACAGAGGCTTGGGCGATGACTTCAAAGGTCGTGCTCTCGTTATGAAAAGCGGTCTTGGCGACCTTGGTGGCCGAATCGGCCAACAGATCCCAGGCTTTAACGACAGTAGCAGCAGACCTGGAGAGGGAGGAATGGTTCCATATTCCACAGCAGGTTATGTCGGCACTGATGGCAACATCCATACGCTAGGTAGTGGCGTACGTGGTTTCTCCGGTGCCGAGTCTTGGAAAGCAAGCATGAATAACGAAATCAATAACGTCAACAAACTCTTTGATAAGTATCGAAAGAACAAATAAGCTTTTTCACAAGAACACTTTGTTTGAGGGCAAAGTGAGATTCCAAAGCAGTATCAGGGGTGGTATCGCTAGGAACGAAGGAACTTAAGACCAACTTCTTAGTTTTCTAAGAGGTTGGTCTTAAGCTATGAAAAAAACGATAGAGTTCTGCAAAACTAACAGCCACTCAAAACATTGGAGCCAGTCTCTATGTTGGCGGAACAAAAACCGCCTCAGGCATTCTCTTTGCTATTCCAGGTTTCAACCACCACTACAATAATTCATCAGCTCGGGCCGGCAGAGTGACTAACGACCTTTTGTTTACAGCTTCGCTTATCGCTATTCCATCCAGCGCTTTTGGCATGCTTGATACACTGCGCATTCAAGTTCGTGGTGAAATCAATCGCCACAAAGCATTGAAAGCAGGCATGCTCCCTGGGCAAATTGCCTCAGCCAGACTTAAACAGCTAGACGACATGGAAGCACGGTTGCGAGAGAAATAATTGTGCGGTAAATCTACGTGAACAAACCCACAGCGCCGACCATCGAACAAATCTGAAATAGTTGTATATACAACTATTTCAGATTAACAAGAAGACCATAGGTCAAAAGCAAAATACTTGTGTACT
>JBAYTY010000024.1:0-107452 GCA_041675385.1 Candidatus Obscuribacterales bacterium | reverse complement strand
GCCCAAGACCAGAAGGTAGATCCGAAGGCGGCTACAATCGCGGACCGAGACCAGAAGGCGGCAGATCCGAAGGTGGATTCAATCGCGGACCGAGACCAGAAGGTGGCAGATCCGAAGGTGGATTCAATCGCGGACCGAGACCAGAAGGTGGCAGATCCGAAGGTGGCTACAATCGTGGTCCAAGACCAGAAGGCGGCGGCTACGACCGACGTCCCCGGACAGATGAAGCAGGCCGCGGTGAAATGTCACCAGAGCGCAAAGCAGCTAGCATCGCTCGCAAAGTAAATGATTACTTCGATGAAGCTCCAGTCGAGCGCACTCAGACTGTCCGTTACGGCGGTCATGAAGAATCAGGTCCGGCAGCAGTTGACCAAGAAGCTGTCGATGAAGAATTCATCTATGGTCGCAACGCTGTAGTTGCATTCCTTATAGAAGGAAAAGTTGCGGTCAATAAAATCTACATGGCAAGTGGTTTGGAATCAGACCGCCGCATCGACAAAATCAAAGAATTGGCCAAAGAAAATTCAATTGTGATTGCCACAGTTGAAAAGCGCAAACTCTCTGACTTGATTGGCGATCGCGATAAGCACCAGGGTGTAGTTGCCCAAATTGCTGCCAGCGAATATCTTGACATATCAGAGTTTCTCGATCAGTTTGATGCTGAGAAAGCCGCACTAGAAGCCGAAGGCAAGAGCCTTGATGGCTACACTGTTGCCATTCTTGATGGCATTGAAGATCCACACAATATTGGTGCCATTGTCAGATCTGCTGATGCTGCCGGTGTGAAGGCTGTTATTCTTCCCCAGCGCAGATCTGCTGGTCTTACTCGCACTGTAGCAAGAGTAAGTGCTGGAGCCCTAGCCAGTATGCGTATGGTGCGCATCACCAATCTTGTATCTACTCTTGAAAAATTGAAAGATCGCGGATTCTGGATTGCTGGTTTGGCACTTGAAGGTGCGCAAGGGATTTATGAAAGTGATCTTAAGCGGCCTATTGCTTTAGTGATTGGTGGCGAAGGTGATGGTATAAGCCGCTTGGTGTCTGAGCATTGCGACTTCTTGGTGAAGATTCCGATGCATGGTTCGGTGCAATCTTTAAATGCTTCAGTAGCTGCCGGAGTAATCTTCTATGAGGTTGTCAGACAGAATCTGGCTTCTAAAGTAGACGTTAAGCCTGCAATTGAGGCAGCTAGCGCAATATCTGCGCCTACTGAGTAGAACGGTACGCCGTTATATTAAGTTCGTGTATCGCTATTGGCCTCAGATCAGGCAATAGTTTGACATGACTAAAAAATACTCTGTAGAATTTACTTTGCCTATCATCGATAGGTAAGCGCAATTATTTTGCTGGCATTCATATCTGCAAGAGATAGGCCACAAGTGATTGTCGATTTCGCTGGTGTAGCTCAACGGTAGAGCAACGGTTTTGTAAACCGTCGGTTGCGGGTTCGATTCCCATCACCAGCTTATGGGTGGATGTCCGAGTGGTTAAAGGAGACAGGCTGTAAACTTGTTAGCGAAAGCTTACGCTGGTTCGAATCCAGCTCCACCCAAACTTTTGTCCTAAGTGCGAAAGCGCAAGAGACAGAGTAGGAAACCGAAGCAACCTCTTTACAGGTAGTTGCTTCAAAAACAAAAAGCCGATCAAAATTTTCCAAGAGTAAAGAAAATTTTGAGGAATCCCGAGAATCGAGAATCACCGTAGATAATAAGTCCTCGTAGATTTACGTGCCCACGTAGCTTAGCGGTAGAGCACCCCCTTGGTAAGGGGGAGGTCACGAGTTCGATTCTCGTCGTGGGCTCCATTTAAACCGAACCTGTAATAAACCATCCAGGTTCAAGTCCAATAGGCCCTGCATATCAGAATCATTTGATAGTCAGTATCCGTAAGAAGCAGTAATTTGTAAGGAGAGTAGATAGGATGGCCCGTCAAAAGTTTGAACGCAACAAACCAAACGTGAACGTTGGAACGATCGGGCACGTTGATCATGGCAAAACATCGTTAACCGCAGCTATTACAATGACTTTGGCCAAAACTGGCCAAGCCAAAGCTAAAAAATACGATGAGATCGATGCTGCTCCCGAAGAAAAAGCTCGTGGTATTACCATTAATACCGCTCACGTTGAGTACGAAACAGATGCTCGTCACTACAGTCACGTTGACTGCCCAGGACACGCTGACTACATCAAGAACATGATTACTGGTGCTGCCCAAATGGACGGCGCTATCCTCGTGATTTCAGCTAATGATGGCCCTATGCCACAAACTCGCGAGCACATCTTGCTTGCCCGTCAAGTTGGCGTTCCACACATCGTTGTCTTCTTGAACAAGTGCGACATGGTCGACGATCCAGAATTGATCGAACTAGTTGAAATGGAAGCACGCGAATTGCTTTCCAAATACAACTTCGACGGCGACAATATTCCAATAATCCGTGGATCCGCTCTCAAGACTCTTGAAGGCGACATGAAGTACGAGCAAGCAATTCTCGACTTGATGAAAGCTGTTGACGAGCACATCCCAACCCCAGAAAGAGATTTGGACAAACCATTCTTGTTGGCTGTTGAAGATGTCTTCTCAATCACTGGCCGCGGTACCGTTGCCACTGGTCGTATTGAACGCGGACAAGTTAAAGTTGGCGAAGAAGTAGAAATCGTTGGTCTACAAGATACACGTAAGACAACCGTAACCGGCGTTGAAATGTATCAGAAGACCCTTGACTCCGGTATGGCTGGAGACAACGTTGGTATCCTCCTCAGAGGTATCGACAAGACCATGATCGAACGTGGTCAAGTTATCGCCAAACCAGGCAGCATCAAGCCACACACCAAGTTCAAGGCAGAGGTTTATATCCTCTCCAAAGAAGAAGGCGGACGTCACACTCCATTCTTCAAAGGCTACAGACCACAGTTCTACATCCGTACAACTGACGTGACCGGTTCCATCGAATTGCCAGAAGGCGTTGAAATGGTTATGCCTGGTGACAACGTTGCCATGGACGTTGAATTGATTCAGCCAGTAGCTGTTGAGCAAGGTATGAGATTCGCTATTCGCGAAGGCGGACGTACCGTCGGAGCTGGCGTGGTTGCTTCAATCATCGCCTAGACTAAGAATCTAGAAACAAAAAAGAGAGGACTGCTGAAAAGCAGTCCTCTTTCAATTTGCTTTAATTGTTGCACCATATTTGGTGCTAGTGAATGTTCTCCATTATGAACGATTCAGGACTAGCTGGCTCTGCTCCAGCAGTTTCTCCGGTGCAAGCGTTGACTCGATCAAATAAGACAGCGGCTTGCATGCGTCTGCCGGTGCGCAATTCTAACCAGGCAATATCGCGCAAGGTGTCAACAAAGGCTAGGTCTGAGAGCTTGGCTTTTTCAAATAGTGAAACTGCTGTGGTCAGGTCTTGTAGAGCTTCTTGATCGCGACCAAGACGAGCTTTCATCTTGCCCTCAAGGCTATAAGCTAAGCCCTGAATTTCTAGTGATTGATGGCTGCCTTTGAGTTGCTGGATAATTTTGTCGTTGACGAGCTTCGCTTGGTCGTAACTTGCGCAGTTAAACAAGACGATTGCTAGTTGCCATTGATACCTGAGATTTTTCGGATTGGCCGCAACCAATTTCGTTAGCAAGGCTTTTGTTTCTGCTGGCTGAGATTGACTGAGATTTTTGAGAATGGCGTTTTCGGAAGAGTAGTTCTTAGCGTCATGAGCTTTTTGGCTAGCGGAAAAGAGGTTTTTAAGAACTTCTGCTTTTGACCAGTGGCCGAGATTTGGCACTGGTGCTGCTGCAGATGCACGCCCAGCAGTTACCTTCCACTCTTTCTTAGCTGAATGGGTCGGTGGAGATGCAGGCTTTTCTTGTGACGGGGCGGCCCCTCTAAACAACGAACTAACAACACTGAATATCACCATCATTATGACGATGGTGATCACCGTGCCTACCGCCAGGCCGATATGGCGCAGGGGTTTGCTCAAGTCTGCATCAGGACCCTTGCGACCAATTTTTTGATTGGCCAGGGCACTCTTTTGCGTCTGCACCAAATGCGATGTGCCGGTGGTTCTTTGAGCTGTAGTCGAATTTTGCAATCCGTTAGATTGGCTATCTCTGTTTTCTGCTGCGGCGACTAGTTTGTCTTTTGCTGTGCTTGCGGGAATTCGTTTACCGGATTTGTCGAAGCGATAAGTCATGGTTGGTGGCAATTTGTCTGAAGTAATAAGGGGCTGCCAAGAGATACACTTATCTTTCCCCTTCCAAAACGCCCTAAACAGCTCAATACTTAAGACATTGCTGAGGTTGCCTGATTGTTGAAATTAAGGCGTGACCTGATGTTGCGGTTGTTAACAGTGATTTGAATCAATTTCAAACTATTTTTTTACCATACTAGACAGCTGAAACCATCACGGGCGCAGTATTTGAGAAAAGTATGTCAACATAGTTGCTTGATTTGGCCCTGTTGGAAACCAAAGCTGAAATAAATTTACTCTGGCGCCCCCGGGCGATCTCTGTACAATGTGTGGTTCGTTCGCTGGAACGGTCATCCCGTGCCGTCCGCAATTATAAGAGGCAGTTAATGCGTCTTGTTGCTCGGGCCGGGGAGATTAGACTGGTGCCCTATCAGATATGTCTTGAACGCATCTGGTATAGCTAAAGTCTTGATGGCGACGTTATCGCTAAACGCGATTACTTATGTTGAACGCATCCTGGTTATTCGCTAGGAGCACTAGGGAGAAAGTAGGCAATATGGCAAGCGCCAAAAAAACAAAAACCGATGCCGCAGCGTCGAAAGTGCAAAGAATCCGCATTCGTCTTAAGTCTTACGATCACAGATTGCTCGACAAGTCTTCAGATCAAATCGTAGATACTGCTAAGCGCACCGGTGCGACAGTTTGCGGCCCAGTGCCGTTGCCAACCAAGAAGCGTGTTTATTGCGTGTTGCGTTCACCGCACGTCGACAAAAAATCACGCGAGCACTTCGAAATCAGAGTGCACAAGAGATTGATTGATATCAACGATCCAACACCAACTACAGCTGATGCGCTTATGCGTCTTGATTTGCCAGCCGGTGTTGATATCGAAGTCAAACTCTAAGGTTTGTACTTAAAGTTGATTTGATGCTGATTTGAATGATTCTGATTTGATGCTGATTTGAGAAGGACTAAAAAGCCATGACATTAGGCGTAATGGGAAAAAAAGTTGGAATGACACAGGTATTCGATGAGAATGGCCTGGCAGTTCCTGTCACCGTAGTTAAGTTGGGCGAGAATATCGTCACCGAAACCAAAACCAAAGAGAAGCATGGCTATGTAGCCGTTCAAGTTGGTGGCTTCGCTATTAAAGAGAAAAAGCTCACCAAGCCAGCTCTTGGCGCTTTCAAAAAGAAAGACATTCAACCTTTGAAGCCGCTCAAAGAGTATCGCGTCGATGACGTTTCTTCTTATAAGGTTGGCGAAGCTCTCAATGTTGAGGCTTTGCTTACACCTGGTATGAAAGTTGATGTCCGCGGTAAGTCGATTGGTAAAGGCTTCCAAGGCTGTATCAAGCGTTATAACCACGGTCGTGGACCAATGAGCCACGGCTCTAAATTCCACCGCTCAATGGGTTCTATCGGCGCTGGTACCACTCCAGGTCGCGTCGTTCGTGGTCTTCATATGCCCGGTCACATGGGTGACGACAATGTTTGTGCTCGCCGCTTGACTGTGGTGAGAGTTGATACCGAAAAAGGTCTGCTCCTTGTCAGAGGCTCTGTACCTGGTGTTGACGGTGGTTTGGTTGTGATCTCCGCATCTGTAACCAAATGGAATTAGTTTCTGAACTTAAGAGAGAGAAAGTAAAATGACATCCGCGCAAGTAGTTGATCTCAAAGGCAAGAAGCTGAGTGAAGTAGCACTCAGCGACGCAGTCTTTGGCATTAAGCCGAACATGGGCGTAATTCACAATGCCCTGGTCAGACAGCTCGCCAATGCCAGACAAGGTAGTGCTAACACCAAAACCAGAGCAGAAGTTCGTGGTGGCGGTCGTAAGCCATGGCGTCAAAAAGGTACTGGCCGCGCCAGAGCCGGTTCTATCCGTTCACCTTTGTGGGCTGGTGGTGGCGTTCCGTTCGGTCCTAAGCCGCGCGATTATTCCATCACTATGAACAAGAAGATGAGAGTGCTTGCACTTAAGTCTGCTCTTGCAGCTAGTGTTGAGAAGTTGGTAGTCGTTCAAGACTTCGATAATCTCAAAGAAGCCAAAACAAAATTGTTCAGCCAAGTATTGAAAGATCTTGGACACGTAGGCAAGAAAGTGTTGGTCGTTCTCGACTATGCCTGCGATGCTTGCGCCCGTGTTGAACGTGCTGCTCGCAACATTGACGGTCTTAAAGTGATCGCCATGAGCAACTTGAACGTCAAAGATTTGCTCCATTACGAAGTCATCCTCACCAATGCTAGAACCCTCGAAGCAATCAATACTCGCTTCGAAGCTACCAGCAAAGATAAAGCTGAAGGTGATAAGCCGGTAGTTAAGAAAGCCGCAAAAGTAGAAGCAAAAGAGAAAGCTGCTCCTGCTGCTAAAGCTGAAAAAACACCAGCTAAAGATGCTGCTGAAGCTCCAAAGAAAGCCGCTGCTCCTAAGAAAGCTGCAGCTCCTAAAGAAGCAGAAGCTGAAGCCAAAAAGCCTGCTCGCGCTAAAAAAGAGAAGAGCGAAGAGTAATTAGAATATCTAAGGACCAAGTGAGATGAACAAACGTCATTCGCAAATCATCATCAGACCAATGATTACTGAGAAGTCTGCTCAACAGATGGAACTCGGTCAATACACTTTCGAAGTGATGAAAGACGCCAACAAAGTTGAAATTGCTCAAGCTATTGAGCAGATGCTTAAGGAACTCTATCCGAAGAGCAAGAGCGAGGTCGTCTCTGTCAATACAAGCGCTATCCGCGGTCGCTTCAGAAGAAGCAAGCGTCATGGTCGCGCTCCAAAAGACAGCAAGAAGGCTATTGTCACCATGTCTGGTGATCCGCTCGAGTTGTTCACTGCCTAATTTTTCAATTAAGCACTCAACTCACAGTTATGGGAATTATTTAGGAACAGTAAGATGCCTACCCGCAAAGTGAATCCAACCTCCGCAGGCCGCAGGAATATGTCGTTAGCCGATTATTCGGATATAACCACACATACTCCTTTGAAGAGCTTGCTGCGCCCCTTGAAAAAGCATGGCGGTCGCAATAACCAAGGCCGTTTGACAGTTAGACATAAAGGCGGCGGCCACAAACAGGCCTACCGCGTTATCGACTTCAAGCGCAACAAGCATGACGTCCCTGGCGTTATCGCTACTATCGAATACGATCCAAACCGCAACTGCCGTATCTGTCTAGTGCACTATGCCGACGGAGACAAGCGCTATATCTTGGCGCCAAACGGTATCAAGGTTGGTGAGAAAGTTATGTCTGGGCCAGCAGCTGAGATCAAGAACGGCAACGCTCTTCCTCTTCGCGCTATCCCTCTAGGTACTATGGTTCACAACGTTGAATTGACTCTCGGTAGAGGCGGCCAAATGGGTCGTGCTGCTGGAGCTCAAATTCAAGTTCTGGCCAAAGAAGGCAGATATGCCACTTTGCGTTTGCCATCTGGCGAAATGCGTATGGTGCATCTCGAGTGCATGGCCACCATCGGTCAGTTGGGTAATACCGACGACAAAAACTTGCGTCTGGGTAAAGCCGGCCGCACTCGTTGGTTAGGTATCAAACCTACCAACCGTGGTGTCACCATGAACGCCATTGACCACCCACATGGTGGTGGTGAAGGTAAATCGCCAATCGGCGGTAAGCCACAAACACCATGGGGCAAACCAGCTATGGGTTACAAAACTCGTCGCGGTAAGTCTTATACATCGGACAAATTCATCGTTAAGCGCAGAACTAAGTAATTTTGGAGGTTTAAGTGTCTCGATCGCTTAAAAAGGGACCATTCGTTCATCCAGCACTTGTAAAAAAAGTTGATGAGATGAATAAGAAGGGCGACAAACGCGTTATCAAATCCTGGTCTCGCGCTTCGATGATTGTGCCCGAAATGATTGGCCACACAATCGCTATATACAACGGCCGCAAACATGTTCCGGTCTACGTGACTGAACAAATGATTGGCCACCGTCTCGGTGAGTTCGCTCCCACCAGACTGTTCAAAGGACACGCCGGCGGAGACAAAACTGGCAAAAGAGGCTAACTCTAAGTTAGTACTGGCAGTAAGTTAGACCGGAATAGTTAGAAGGATCGCAAAAGTGGAAAGCAAAGTTTGCGCAAAATGGATCAGAATGTCACCGCGGAAGGTGCGCCGTGTAGTCAATGAGATTCGCGGTAAAGAAGTTGGCGAAGCTAGAGTTATGCTCAAGTTTATGCCTTACACCGCCGCTCGCGTCATTGAGAAGCTGCTGTATTCAGCCGTTTCCAACCTCACGCATGCCGAAAAGCAAGCCGTCTCTGAGACGGAAGCTGACAAATTCAAAGTAGTAGAAGCATTCTGCGACCAGGGACCAACTCTGGAACGCTTCCAGCCAAGAGCAAGAGGCCGGGCTTATCCCATCCTTAAGCGCTCCAGCCACATCACGCTGAAACTTTCGGATATTTAGTTTCGTAAGTTTATTTAGGGACAAGAGTCAAATTGCGAGTCAAAAGACTCGAGTTAGAGTAAGTGAGGACTAAGAAGTTGGGTCAGAAAGTAAATCCTGTTGGTTTTCGCGTCGGTATTCACCGGGGCTGGGCTTCTAACTGGTTTGTTCAGAAGAAAGACGTTGCCCCTCTGATTGAAGAGGATGCTCGCCTTAGAGCCTACCTAAAGAAAGAACTCTCTGGCGCCGGTTGCTCCAAAGTAGAAATTTCTAGAAAAGCAGACCAAGTAACAATCGATATCTACACAGCCAGACCTGGTGTGGTAGTAGGTAAGGGCGGTCAAGGCATTGAGAACTTGAGCTTAAAACTACGTGCCTTGCTTAATCGCACTGGTCTCGATATCAAGATCAACATTCTTGAAGTCAACCGCGTAGATCTAGAAGCTAAGCTCGTTGCCGAGTCAATCGCTCAGCAATTAGAAAAACGTGTTGCCTTCCGTCGCGCTATGAAGCAAGCAATGCAACGTTGTATGCGTGCTGGCGCTATCGGCGTCAAAATCATGGTTGCCGGCCGTTTGGGCGGTGCTGAAATCGCTCGTACAGAATGGGCCAAAGAAGGTCGTATTCCACTACAAACCTTGCGTGCCGATATCGACTACGCCACTGCCGAAGGAAATACCATGATGGGTATCATCGGCATCAAGGTGTGGATCTTCCGCGGTGAGTTGGAGCCTGGTCAATGGTCACCTCCAAACATCAAGACGCAACAAGAACGTTCACAAGAAGGCGGAGCTCGCAACAATAATAAAGATGCGAGAGATCCAGTTAAGTCTGGTCGTAGACCCAGGAAGGCAGGTCAATAACCCATGTTAATGCCCAAGAGAACAAAATACAGAAAGATGCAGCGCGGCCGCATGTGCGGACATGAAACTCGAGGAGTTGAAGTCCAATTTGGCGACTTCGGCTTGCAAGTACTCGAGCCTTGCTGGATTACTTCACGTCAAATAGAAGCTGCTCGTAAAGCCATGGTGCGTAGTGTACGCCGCGGCGGAAAAATGTGGATTCGCGTTTTTCCAGACAAGCCAGTAACTAAGAAAGCAGCCGAGACCAGAATGGGCTCCGGTAAAGGTAACCCAGAATTCTGGGTAGCCGTTGTCAAAACCGGACGCGTAATGTTTGAAATGTCCGGAGTGGCCCAGAAAGATGCGCACCACGCGCTTGAATTGGCCGCCCAGAAGTTACCTGTTAAATGCCGTGTAATTGAAAGGCATGCCGGAGGAGCCGCGAAATGAGAGTGCGAGAAATGAGAGAGCTTTCCCCTGAGGAGCTGAATGCACGTATTGATGAGACTCGTAAGACTATCGTCGACCTGCGTTTTCAGTTGGCTCTAAGAAAGTTGGAGAGTCCAGCTAAATTGCGTTTAGAAAGAAAAAAACTAGCGCAACTGCTGACAGTGGCTACAGAAAAAGTCATTTTTGTCACTGCTTAAGAAGAAGCTGGACTGAGTTAAAGAGAGAGACTAAGGGGTCGAGAAATGCCAAAGAAGGTATTAGTCGGGAAGGTTGTATCCAACAAAATGGATAAGACAGTTGTAGTAGCTGTTGAAAGCCGTTCACCGCACCACAAGTATGAGAAGCAAATTGCCGAGACGCGCAAGTTCAAAGCTCACGATGCTGAAAACAAGTGTCAAATGGGCGACGTGGTTCGCATTGAAGAATGCCGTCCATTGTCCAAAGACAAAAGATTCACCGTTATTGAAGTGACTGGCCATGCCATCTCTAATAAAGCCAGCGAGGTATCTGCCTCATGATTCAGCAAGAAACTAGACTGACCTGTGCCGATAACACTGGAGCTAGAGAGCTCTTGTGCATCAGAGTCCTGGGCGGATCGAACAAAACATTTGCAACTGTTGGCGATGTCATCGTGGCTACGGTCAAAGATGCTCTACCTAACATGCCCGTGAAGAAGTCAGAAGTTGTCCGTGCAGTTGTTGTACGTGTCAAACAGAACGTTAGTCGTCCAGATGGTTCAACCATCCGCTTTGATGACAACGCTGCTGTGATTGTGCAAAAAGACGGCAACCCAAAAGGTACTCGTGTGTTTGGACCAATCGCACGTGAACTTAGAGACAAGAACTTCACCAAGATCATCTCATTGGCTCCGGAGGTTCTCTAACAATGGCTTACACAGCTAAAAAAGAAATGTCGGTGCGCTACACCAACGCTCCCATTAAGACCAAAGTCAAAATGGGCAACAAGCAAGTTATCTCACGCGCTCTCGTTAAGCCAAGTGCCACCAACCTGGTACCTTCGGTTCACGTCAAACGCGGTGACTTAGTTATGGTTATCTCTGGCTGCAGAACACGCACCAAGAAAAATGGCCAGAAGCTTGAAGGCGACAGAGGCAAGATTGGCAAGGTGCTTAAGGTATTCCCTAAGCTCGGCAAAATTCTTGTAGAAGGCGTAAACGTCGTCACTCGTCACGTCAAAGCTAAAAATGCTTATGGCAAGAGCGGCATCATCAAGCAAGAAGCACCTTTGTTTGCTTGCAAAGTAATGCTCTACTCCAACGAGAAGAAGAAACCTGTTAGAGCTGAGTTCCGCAAAGAGCTAGGCGTTTAAGACCTATATATAAGAAGCAGAGACGACAAAGACCGTCTCTCGAAGCAGCTAATCAAAAGTAAGGTAGAAGGCAATGTTCGATATCAAAGAAAATTACCAAACCCAGGTAAGAGAAAGTCTTAAAAAGCAATTTGGCTACAAGAATGACTTGCAGGTTCCCCGCATTGTCAAAGTTGTAATCAATATGGGTTTGGGCGAAGCCACCAGCAACGCTAAAGCAATTGAAAATGGCGTCAAAGAATTGGGCATTATCGCTGGCCAAAAGCCAGTGACAAATCGCGCCAAGAAATCCATCGCTACTTTCAAATTGAGAAAGGGTATGCCTGTGGGTGCCTCAGTCACTCTCCGTGGAGAGCGCATGTGGAACTTCCTGGCCAAGCTCATTCACATTTCACTGCCAAGAATCCGCGACTTCCGCGGTCTTTCTGGCAAATCGTTTGATGGTCGCGGCAATTTCTCCGTTGGTATCAAGGAGCAATTGATTTTCCCTGAAATCAATTACGAATCAATTGATGCAGTACGCGGCATGGATATTTCCATCGTCACCACTGCTCCAACAGATCAAGAAGCGTATGCACTGCTAGCCGCCATGGGCATGCCCTTCAAGAAGCAAAACGTCAGTCAATAGTTAGATTTTAAAGAAGAGTCGTAAGGAGAGGAAAGCACAACGTGGCTAAAACATCCATGGTTGATAAGGAGCATAAGCGCCAGGTATTGGTCGCCAAAGGCAAATACCCGAAGGTGCGCTTGCACAATCGCTGTCGCATATGCGGGCGGCCCAGAGCGGTTTATCGCGACTTTGGCTTGTGCCGCTGTTGCTTGAGAAAAATGGCTCACGAAGGTTTGATTCCTGGACTCACGAAGTCTAGCTGGTAGGAGATAGCAAATGCCGGTCACAGATCCAATTTCGGACATGTTCACACGTATTAGAAACGCCATCCGCGTTCAGGCTCCGGCCGTTGAGATGCCCGCCTCCAAGGCGAAGGTAGCTATTGCCGAGCTGTTGCGTAATGAAGGATTCATTTCTTCATTCGAAACAAGAGCCCTAGGCTCTCCTGAACAACGCATGCGCATTGTTCTTAAATACGGCAGTAAGGGCGAGCACGTTATTCAAGGTTTGAAGCGCGTGTCCAAGCCTGGTCTACGGGTTTACCGCCCATCCAAAAAAGTGCCTAGAGTTTATAACGGTATGGGCGTAGCAATAGTTAGCACCAGCCGCGGGCTAATGACCGATCGCCAAGCTCGCAAGAGCAACCTCGGCGGCGAAGTCGTTGCCGAAGTCTGGTAATCAAGAAATAAGTAGGTAGGAGTTAAGAGCAATGTCTCGTATCGGTAAAGCACCAATCCCAGTGCCATCTGGCGTGACGGTTCAAATTGATGATCACAAAGTGGTCATCAAAGGACCTAAAGGACAACTAGAACGTACTTTTGTCCCTGAGATGTCTTTCAAGCATGAAGATGGCAAAATCACAGTCACCCGTAATTCTGAAAACAGAACTACCCGTAGTTTGCATGGTTTGAGCCGGACACTTTTGGCCAACATGGTCAAAGGGGTAAGTGACGGTTTCGATCGCAACCTAGAAATCGTCGGCGTTGGCTATCGCGCCGCCATGGATGGCACCAAGTTAGTAATGCAACTAGGTTATTCCCACCCAGTCGAAATCCAGCCACCTGCAGGCGTCACGATTGTTGTTGGTAAAGGTAACGTCATTACCGTAAGTGGTATCGACAAACAAGCAGTTGGTGATATCGCGTCCTTTATTCGTGAGAAACGCCCACCTGAAGTCTACAAAGGTAAGGGCATCAAATATGCCGGTGAAGTTATCCGCCGTAAAGCTGGTAAGGCTGCTGGTAAGAAGAAGTAATTTATAGAGGACCGATAATGATTAAGAAGCTAGACAGAAAGCTCAATCGCATCAAAGTTCACTACCGCATCCGTCGCCGGTTGTCTGGTAGCACTGAGCGTCCACGGCTATGTGTATATCGTTCGAACAAGCATATTTATGCTCAAATCATCGACGATACCACTGCCAAGACACTTGTAATGGCAAGCACTCTAGATGCCGAACTGAAAGACGCCAAAACCTGGAATGTCGAATCAGCCAAAACCGTTGGTGCCCTTGTTGCCAAACGCGCTAAAGCTGCCGGCATTGAATCTGTTGTGTTCGATCGCGGTGGCTACATTTATCATGGCCGTGTCGCTGCAGTGGCAGAAGCCGCTCGCGAAGCTGGCCTTGAGTTCTAGAGTTCAAAAATAGTTTTTATGTTTTCCGATTTAAAAGATAGTAGAGGGTACTTCTAGATGGACAGAGAAGATAAGGTTGCCGGAATCGAGGATGCAATTGCTCCAGTAGCAGCACCCGATGGCGCTCGTCGCGGCCGTCGCGGACCTGGTGGTGGAGGCCGCGATGGTGGCCCTAGTCGTCGTCCCGATGACAACAAGCGTGAGCGCGTTGAATCTGAATGGGAAGAAAAAATCATTCAAGTTCGCCGCGTAACTAAAGTAGTTAAGGGTGGTAAAAAACTCTCCTTCCGCGCTGTAGTTGCTGTCGGTAACGGTAAAGGCCAAGTCGGCATCGGTGTTGGTAAAGCATCCGAAGTTGTATCGGCCATTCAAAAAGGCGTTGTTGATGCAAGAAAATCCCTTGTCTCAGTTCCTCTAGTAGGCACGACAATTCCTCACACAATCACTGGAAAGACCGGCGCCAGCCGCATTCTTTTGAAGCCAGCTGCTAAAGGTACCGGAGTTATCGCCGGTGGTGCTGCACGTGCCATCCTTGAACTAGCTGGTGTGGGCGATGTGCTTTCCAAATCACTAGGATCACGTTCACCACTAAACGTAGCTCGCGCTACAGTTGCTGGTCTCAAAGGTCTGAGAACCTACGAAGATGCTGCTCGCCTCAGAGGCGTAAGCATTCGTCAGCTGTTCTCCTAATCAAGAACTGCAGCAAATACAGTTCATACAAATCTAAAGTTCAATTGAGGGGTCGAAATGTTACGGATAACTTTAACGAAGGGTCTCGTCGGTAAGAGAGACGACCAGAAGAAAGTCGTTCGCGCGCTTGGACTACGTAAGTTCAACAGCAGTGTATTGCACGCCGACAGCCCAACCATCCGTGGCATGGTGAACAAAGTTCATCACTTGGTCACAGTGGTTGAAGAGAAAGAAGCTGCTGCCGCTGAAAAAGGCGCCAAGAAGGCTAAGTAATTAGCTCTTAAATATAAGTACGAAGTAAAAGTCAGCCGAGTCGTCATTTAAATAGTTGGCGGCGTGAGGCAAAGGAGAAAAGATGGAAATTGATGAAGTAAGACCAGACCAAGGGTCACGCAAGAAAAGAAAAAGAGTAGGTCGCGGTCGCGCTTCCGGACACGGTAAAACGTCTACTCGCGGTCACAACGGACAAGGCCAAAGATCTGGTGAAGCCAGACGTTTCGGTTTTGAAGGTGGTCAAACACCTTTGTTCAGAAGACTGCCTAAGATTCATAACTTCGATTCAGTGCCAGGACGCGACTGGGTAATCATCAACGTAGATGCCTTGAACGTTTTGCCAGCTAATACCGAAGCTACTCCAGATGCATTGGTTGCTCACGGTGTTATCCGCAAGCACAACGATAGTTTGAGAGTACTTGGCAATGGTGATTTGAAAGTGGCTGTTAAGGTCAGCGCTCATCACTTCTCCCAGGGTGCTATCGATAAGATTCAGGCTGCAGGCGGTTCGTATGAAGTAATTCAACCAGCTGCTCCAACCCGCAATCCAAAAAACCGCTAGTATTGAACTAGTTGAAAATGACAACGCTCCAGTAGTTTTACCTGCTGGAGCGTTCTAATATTTTGCTATTTTTTACCGCAGCAACAGAGCATTGTTCGCAATAGAGCCTACAATTAAAAGTTGAAGAGTTGAAGAACAGATCTTGCAATGCTTACTAAGCTAATTAGGACTTGCAAAGAGAATAGGGGAACAGAATGTCAGAGAGTGTGAGCAAACGTGGTGCAAAGATTGGTGGACCAGAGGACTGGCTCGCTCTGCTTGGTGCTCCCGGCCTAAAAGAAAGAATCATTTTCACTCTTACTATGATTTTTCTTTATCGCTTAGGCGTGCACGTGCCGATTCCCGGTGTTGACCCTGGTGCTTTTACCAAACACCCTGAATTGGCTCAGAATTTGCTGGGCATGATTGACTTGTTCACCGGCGGTGCCTTGAACAAACTTTCAGTCTTCTCTATGGGTATTGGACCATTCATCACTTCATCGATTGTCATGCAGTTGATGACCGTGGTTATTCCTAAACTAGAGAATTTGCAAAAAGAACAAGGTGAGCAGGGTCGTCGTCAGCTCGCTCAAATTTCGCGGGTCGCCACCGTATTTTTGGCAGTATTCCAATCGTTCATGCTGGCTCAACTCTTGTCGCGTATTCCTGGTGTCGTAATTACTCCAGGTCCACTATTTTTGATCAACACGACAATCATCCTGACATCCTGTGCTGTTTTTATCATGTGGATGGGTGAGCTTATCACTGAGCGTGGTGTCGGTAACGGTGCTTCACTTTTGATCTTCCTTGGTATCGCCGCTCGCATGCCGGTCATGATCAAAAATACTTACGAGTCAGTGCAAACTGGTCAAGCTCCGGTTTGGGGGGTCACTGCTTTGGTGATTTTCTTCCTTTTAGTAGTGGCTTTCATCGTTCGTTTGCAGCAGGGTGTGCGCAAAGTGATGGTAATGGGTTCGAGGCGAAATGTCGGACGGCAAATTTTTGCTGCGCCAGAAGACTATATGTATCTTCCAGTTAACCCCTCTGGCGTTATGGCTATCATCTTTGCTTCTTCACTTTTGATGTTCCCATCGACAATCATGCAGTTCATGGCCCAGCAGAAGACAGATCCTGGGCAGGTCGTCTATAACGTCATCAAAGATATTCCTGGCATTGGTGCCGCTTTCGTTAGTCTGTGTCAGCAAACTTGGGCTAAAGATACTTGGGGCTTCCTCGCTCAAGAGGGCGCCAATGCCTTCTCGTATTACCGCTGGGAGCATTCGCTGGTTTATTTCTGTTTGATTCTCTTCTTTGCTTTCTTCTATTCATCAATCATTTTGCCAGTGCGCGATATGTCTGAGAATCTGAGAAGAAGTGGTCGCGCCATTCAAGGCGTACGTCCAGGTCGGCCTACTGCCGACTTCTTAGAAAAGACCCTCAATCGGCTAACTTTCATTGGTGCTGCATCCGTTGCCGTCATTGCTATTGCTCCTATTCACATCGAGCAATGGACACAAGTGACTACATTACAGGGCCTCGGTAGTACATCTCTAATTATTCTGGTTGGTGTCGCCATCGATACTCAACGTCAGATCCTCACCCATGCGCTTTCTTCTAAGTATCAAGCGCGTGGCTTATTCAAATCTCAAGACAAAAAGGAAATCTAAACTAAATGCGCATTTTGTTTTTAGGCGCTCCGGGAGCGGGCAAAGGCACGCAGTGTAAAAAACTTTCGACTAAGTTTTCATTGCTGCATTTGTCATCAGGAGACCTTTTGCGTGAGGCTGTAAAAAACAGTACTAAAGCCGGTCTCGCCGCAAAAGAATATATGGATAAAGGGCAATTGGTGCCTGACCAAGTTTTAATTGACCTCTTTCGCGAGAAGCTCAGTCAACCTGAAAGCGCCAAGGGCTTCATTCTTGACGGCTTCCCTAGAAACCGCGCTCAGGCCGAAAGCCTTGACGGCCTCTTGACTGAGCTGAAGGCCGCTCTTGATGTAGTCATTGATTTGCAAACTAGTGATTCGATCTTAGAAGAACGTATTACTGGTCGTCGCGTCTGTCCTAACAAAGCTTGCAATGCTGTCTATCACGTCAAGTTCTCACCTGCTCAAAAAGATGGTATTTGCGACCTTTGCGGCACCGAGCTTTCTCACCGTTCTGACGATAAGCCTGAGTTAGTGAAGCAACGCTTGACTGTCTATCACGAACTGACTGCACCTTTGATTGACTATTACGGTAGTAAAGGTCTTGTCACAGCGGTTAATGGCGAGGGCGAGCAAGAAGCAATTTTTGCCGATATTTTGAAAGCCCTGCAGTCGAAGGTATCCAGCTAGAAAATGATATTAACCAAAGAAGAAGATATCGAACTGATTCGTGAGGCCGGTCGCCTTGCTGGCCAGGTTCTTGAAATGATTTCAAGAGCTGCCGCTCCTGGCATAACCACTTATGAACTTGATCAGATGGCAGAAAAAGCCATTACCGATGCTGGTCACATTCCTACATTCAAAGGCTACCGTGGCTTCCCGGCCACAGTCTGTGCCTCGGTTAATGAAGAGGTGGTGCACGGTATTCCTAATAAGAAGAAAGTGCTTAAAGATGGCGATATTTTAAGCCTTGATATTGGCGTTTCTGTCAGGCGCATGGTTGATGGCAAACCATTCAACTTTATTGGCGACACCGCCATAACCGTGCCGATTGGAACTGTAACGAAAGCCGTACAAAAGCTTTTAGATGATACCCAACGTTCTTTGTATGAAGCAATAAAAGTGGCCAAAGCCGGTGCTACTCTCGATCAAATCGGTGGTGCCGTCGAAGATGTTGGCAAAGAGGGTGCTTATGGCATCGTGCGAGATTACGGCGGACACGGCATTGGGCCTGACTACCATGAAGATCCATTCATCTTCAACTATCGCACTGGTAGCAAGACTAAGTTGAAACCTGGTATGGTAATAGCGATTGAACCGATGTTCAATCAGGGCGGCGACAAGGTTCGCACCAAACCAGATGGCTGGACTGTTGTAACACAAGATTACAGACCATCGGCCCATTTTGAGCATTCTTTGCTCATCACTGATGGTGACGCTGAAATACTTACTAAGCGTCCCAACGAGGTAGTTGGATGACTAAACAGGGCGTAATAGAATTCGAGGGTACCATCCGGGAATCCTTGCCCAATGCCATGTTTCGGGTAGAGCTGGACAATGGACACAAAGTTCTGGCTCACATTTCAGGCAAGATTCGGAAGAACTTTATTAAGATACTTCCTGGCGATCGCGTTCGTGTAGAGCTCACTCCGTATGACCTCACGCGCGGAAGAATCACATACCGAATCAAAGATTGATTGATTTGTAGTGATTTGCGGTACAATGAGACGTTTGTCTGAAGGGCGCTTGTTTTGCATGTAAATGCGGGCAGGTAACAACTTCGGTGAAATAAGCTTAGCGTGGTTTCATACGTAATAAGTGAAAAAGAGACACAACAAGTAAATAAGGGATGCGGTGAAAGCCGCTCAGAGAGCTGAATTATGAAAGTTAGAGCGTCAGTAAAGAAGATTTGTGAGAAGTGCAAAGTGATACGCCGTAAAGGTCGCGTCGCTGTGATTTGTGAAAATCCAAAGCACAAACAACGCCAAGGTTAAGAAGTGACAAGTTAACTCTTGTTAGGATATTAGACGCATATATTGCGCTACTTTGATACCTGACGAGGGCTTGCCCCTGAGTTCGCATGAACTAGTTTCTAAGTATCTGTTTTGAGTATCTGTTTGAGGTTAAAGGACAAATGGCCCGTATCGCCGGTGTAGACCTGCCGAGAAACAAGAGAGCGCCAATTGCGCTTACTTATATCCACGGCATTGGCAGAACAACTGCCGCCAAAATCTGTAAAAAAGTAGGCATTCCCGATTCTAAACGCGTACAAGACATGACTGAAGAAGAAGTCGGTCGTGTTCGTGAAGAAATCGAGAAGAGCGGAAATTACCAGGTCGAGGGCGATCTTAGACGGGTTGAAGGTCTGAACGTTAAGCGTTTGATTGAAATCAATTGCTTCCGTGGCCAAAGACACAGAAGAGGCCTGCCCACCCGTGGTCAGCGCACAAAAACCAATGCTAGAACTCGTCGCGGTCGCAAGCGCGTCACCGTTGCTGGTAAGAAGCAAGCTCCTGGTAAATAAATCAGGGTAACTCAATAAGTAGTAAGAGCATTAACTAAAGGATAGAAGCAGGAAAGCTATGGCTAAGTCACCGAAGGCTAGAACTAAGAAAAAAGAACGTCGTTATGTCCTTCAAGGCATCGTTCACATTTCAAGTACCTTCAATAACACCATCGTCACTTCTACTGACCCTCAAGGTCAGGTGATCGCTTGGGGTTCTGCTGGTACAGCGGGCTTCAAGGGCGCTAAGAAGGGCACTCCCTTCGCCGCTCAGCAAGCTGCTGAATCTGTGGCCAAGCGTTCAATGGACCAAGGCATGAGACAAGTTGAAGTACTGGTCAAAGGCCCTGGAGCCGGTCGCGAAACTGCGATTCGCGCTTTGCAAAGCTCTGGTCTAGAAATCACTTTGATCAAAGACGTCACCCCTATTCCCCACAATGGTTGCCGTCCACCTAAGCGTAGAAGAGTCTAGTCATTCATCTGACTGTTCTTGCCCTTTTAAGCGTCGTTACTGCCACCAGAAGCCCTTATAGTTGAGTACTATTCAAATCAATGAACACATCAATCGATACTAGAAGCTTCGCCGACAGCCACTTTCGTCACGGAGATAATATGGAACCATTAAGAATCAAGTGCCTTGAGAACAAGACCGGAGCTGACGGCTCTATATACGGCAAGTTCGTCATTGAACCATTGGAAAAAGGTTATGGCACCACTCTTGGTAATGCCGTTAGACGAGTATTACTCTCTTCTCTTGATGGTTCAGCCGTTACTGCTGTAAGAATTGAAGGCATCACTCACGAATTCACCACCGTTCCTGGTGTTGTTGAAGACGTGATCGACATCATGCTCAATCTCAAGGGCTTGGTCGTAAAGACTTTTAGCAACGAACCACAATATTTGCATCTCGATATCGATAGATCTGGTGCTGTCACCGGCCGCGATATCATGTGCCCCGCTGACGCTACTATCATCAACCCCGATTGGCAGCTTTGCACATTGGCAGAGGGTGGTCGCATCCGCGCTGAAATCACAGTTGAGCGTGGCAGAGGCTACGTTCCTGCTGATTCACATAGCCATTACAAACAAGCCATCGACGTGCTTCCAATCGATGCTGTCTTCATGCCTATTCGCAAAGTAAGCTACAACGTTGAGCCTACTCGCGTCGGCGAATCAACTGATTTTGATAAATTGACCATTGAACTTTGGTCCAATGGCTCGATGGACGCTACCGAAGCAATTTCTCAAGCTGCTCGTCAGATCATTGAGCATTTGCTGCCGATAGCAGAACTGTCTGGTAAGCCAATGGTGCCGGCAGCTACTCAGCCTCAACAGCAAGACGGCAAACACAGCTCAATCTCTATTGAAGAGCTAGAGCTTTCAGTACGTGCCTACAACTGCTTGAAGAGAGCCAATATCAATTCACTCGGCGAGCTTCTCAAATTGTCTTACGACGATCTGATGAATATCAAAAACTTCGGTAAGAAGTCAGCTGATGAAGTGATTGAGCGTCTTCGTCAATTTGGCCTCACCTTGGCTGATACACCGAAAGACAAATAAGTAACACATTAGAGAGATTAGAAGGAACTGTCATGCGTCACAGAGTACCCGGCCACCAACTAGGCCGCCCCGCCGACCAAAGAAAAGCGGTATTGCGCGCACTAGCAACCGAGCTTCTTCGTCACGATGAGATCGAAACTACTCTTGCTAAAGCAAAAGCAGTTCGCTCCCACGCTGAGAAGATCATCACCAAAGGTAAGCACGGTCAGGTAGGCGATTACAAAGCTCTTCATGAGAAAGCTAAAAACGGCGATAAAGCAGCCGCTAAAGAAGTAGCTCGTGTTGTGCACTTGCGTCGTCAGGTGTCTAGCTACCTTTACGATAAAGAAGTAGTGAGAAAGGTATTCGACAATATCGCTCCTCGTTATAAAGATCGTCAAGGCGGTTACACCCGCATTATCAAAATTGGACCTCGCCGCGGAGACAACTCCGAAATGGCGATCATCCAACTGGTCTAGACATAGATTCTGTAGGCATTATCTAAGTGCCACGCATCGCCCTCCTGCTTGAGTATTCCGGGAAAAATTTCCACGGCTCTCAATTCCAGGGGGGCGTTCGCACTGTTCAGCATGAATTAGAAAAGGCAATTAGCGTTTTAGCAAAATCTGAAGTACGCGCTCATATGAGTGGACGCACCGATGCTGGTGTCAATGCCGGCGGCCAAGTGGTGCACTTTGACTTTCCTGCCTTGACGCTCGATGACCAACTAGATTTGCATCAGATGGCCTGGAGCTTAAACGGAATTCTGCCTAGAGATATTTCGGTTGTCGATTTGCAGGTGGTGCCCGAAACATTTCACGCTCGTTACAGTGCGACAAAAAGACAATATGTTTATCGAATCTTGAACCGTTCGCAACGATCAGCCTTGTTAAAAGATACTCACCTGCATGTGCGCCAGCCGTTGAACTTGAAACCTATGCAGGACGGGGCTTCTCGCCTCTTGGGCCAACATGACTTTAGTGCTTTTCGTTCCTCTACTACCTCAAATGCCAACCCATCTTGCCTGATTTACCGCGCTGAATTATTGAATTTACGTGAAGGGGAGCTGGAATTCTGGATAGCGGCCGATCACTTCGTGTACAATATGGTCCGCATTATTGTCGGAACCCTACTAGAAATAGGGCTCGGCAAAAGGGACGCGGGGAGTGTTTCTCAGGCTCTTGAGAAGAGAGATAGAGAGCTTGCCGGCCCTAACGCTCCCCCTTGGGGTTTAACGTTGGATTCGGTCCATTACCCCGAAGCCTTCCGGCTGTGGGAGCAAAAGTTCCAGGAGATTTTAAAGTGAAGACTTATTGCCCGAAATCAGAAGAAGTAACCAGAGAATGGTTGGTAGTCGATGCCGAAGGTAAGACTTTGGGTCGCATTGCCGTTGAAGTTGCCAATGTACTTAGAGGCAAGCACAAACCGGAATACACTCCTCACGTTGATTGTGGCGACTTCGTCGTTGTAGTTAATGCCGAGAAGATTCAAGTCTCCGGTAAGAAAGAAGTGCAAAAGATGTACAGACACCACTCTGGTTTCCCAGGTGGATTCAAGGAAGAAACCCTTGCTCACTTGAGAGCAAGACGGCCTATCGCTATCCTTGAGAAAGCTATCCGTGGCATGATGCCCCATAACCGTTTGGGCGATCGCCAATTCACCAAGTTGAAAGTCTATGCTGGTGCCGAGCATCCACACATTGCTCAAAAGCCTTCTGACATGAAACTTCCTGAACACGTTCACGCTAGCTAATTAGCGACCGATAGACAATATTCAGAGCATTCGAAGATATATACATAGGAAAAAGAGTTCCACATGACTAGCGTTATTCAGTACATCGGCACAGGACGAAGAAAGTGCGCCACAGCCAGAGTTCGTTTGATCCCTGGTACGGGTTCGGTCACTATTAATGGCCGCACTATGGAAGACTACATTGGTGGTCGCCCCGGTCTAGCTAAAGAAATTTATGCTGGTTTTGAAGCGGCAGACGCCATGGGCAGATTTGATGTCATGGTTTTGGTCCGCGGTGGTGGTATTGCTGGTCAAGTTGGTGCTATTCGCCACGGTATCGCTCGGGCGCTATCTGAGGCTGCTCCACAAAATCGTCCAACTTTGCGTGCTGAAGGTCTCCTTACCCGCGACCCACGTATCAAAGAGCGGAAGAAAGCTGGTCGTAAGAGAGCTCGTAAACGGTTCCAGTTCTCCAAGCGTTAATTTGCTCGATTGGCTCATTCCAGTCAGTCAAACAGCATGCTTGCGAAAATCAATTCAGAAATCATCAAGACGGCCGGGATTTCCTGGCCGTTTTTGTTTTTGCTTCAGTGAGAAAAAAAGGCAGAGCCTAAACTCTGCCTTTCACATGGTTATTCTATTAGCGTCCTATTCTTTTTCTTGGCCTGTTTTGTCTGTGCTATTGGATGGGCTTATCATCTCTGTATCCTTGCCACCGACAATGCCCTGAGCTCTGAATTTGTTCTGAAAGCGAAAGAGTGCCACGAAAGCAGAAAGAGCTATGGCCGCAGTCAAAGCAATGAAGCCCCAACCCGCTGGTTCCTGATAGTTGTAAAGCAGAAAGGCTCCAGCAGAAAAGCTTACGCACGAGAGAAATAGTGAAAGTGGAATATAAAGGGCACTGATTGATTGCCAAACTTCAGCTTTCTCGGCTGCTAGTTCGGCCTCGTGGCGCTGCTTCTTGGCCGCAATTTGTTCTGCCGTAAATGTAACTTTTGGCTCTTGGCCCTCAAGTTTGCGCTCTTCTACTAGTTTTTCGGCTAGCTCACCTGTACTCATAATGCTCCTTGTTAGGCCACTATTTAGTGCCTGCTTGACTATATATTAGCATCAGCATCAGCCTGCTTTGCTTTGCGCTAACAACCATTAAAAGAATTTGCCTGGGATGATACACTGGTGACGATGTCAAAGTTTCCGATTAAGTCTAAAACTAGAACTGATTTAGAAAAGCAGTGTCCGCAGTGCCGCCGACCAGTAAATAAGCGGATGGATTTTTGCTTGGATTGTGGTGACTTCATTGAGCCGACCAGTTCTTTTTCTTCTAAATCTTTGACTAGAAGTGGTCGGCAAAGATCTGTGGCAATGCCGCAAGCACGGGAAGCTAGGAGAGTTTTGCGGGGCTCACCACTCAAGACCCCAGTGCTTCTCGTTGGTGGTTTGCTTGCCACCATTTTGCTCGGATTGTTTGCTCTTACAGTCTATGAGTGCTGCAACAATTTTGATGCTAGCCATAAAGATTTAGTTCGTCTAGCTGAGAGCTATTTAGCCAAGGGCGATGAAGCTAATGCTGTCAGCGTTTTGGAACGCAGTCTCTTAGAAGAGAAGCGACCCAAGCAAGAGCAAAGACAAATTTTGCTAGATCGCGCCCTTTATGCTCTTGCCGCTAAATTAGTGACTCAAGGTAAGTATCGCGACGCAGTCACATGCTATTCCCGCATTTCCCCAGGTTTTGAGCACCACGATGAAGTGCTCAAGCTTATTGCTGAGTATTCAGATAAGGCATTGCCAGTTATTTTTGGTTCTGCAGCAGAGAGCGCTGACAAAGGGCAAGATGTTAGCCCGGTTGGTATCTTAATGCACCAGGCCAGTGGTGCTAAAAGTGCCAACATGAGTCGGCTAGAGAAAGCAGTTATGACAGTGGTGCCGTCTTCTACTTCTTCTAAGAGCACAACTAAATCAAGCGATAAGTTGAACTCGACAGCGGCGGCAAATTCTGCACTTGCTCCGGCTCAGGCTACGGCTGTTCATACAGCGCGCACACCGGTAAAAGTATCGAGCCAGTCGATATCGTCAACTCAATCTGGTTCTTTGCCTGGTTCTGAGTCGAGTTCTGTGCCTAGCCCTGTAAAGGGAATAGCTCGCTACAATGAACTTTTGGCTGACTATTTTGTGCGCCATAATGGTAGTGCTGCCGAGCCGCCATCTTATGAAGAATGGGTTAAGTCGGGAACGAAAGATTTTTAAATGACCAAGAAGAGCTCGCCTGGAGTACCTATTAGCGGTATCAGTGATGATGTCAGTCAAGTTCAACATTGGGTAGGGCACAAAGCGGTTCTTGCTTTTTGCTCGATTCTCTTCTTGCTTTGCCTCGCTGCTCATGCCGCTTCTGTCTGGAATGGTTTTACTTTGAGCGACTATTTTCAGATCCAACCTTTACGCGGTATTGAGCCTAAAAAATGGAGTGAATACTGGATTCAGCTTTTCGCCGATGGTTTTCTTCATCCTTTCTCTGCACCAATAACTGCTGCCTCTATTGCTTTAGATTTTCAATCAGCTGGCTTTAATCCAGCCCTCTATCATGCGGTCAACGTGCTTCTTCATGGTGGCTGTGTTATCAGTTCTTTCCTTTTGCTAGGTCGACTAACAACTTATTTTCAGGCAGGACGTAAGTATGTAGCTGCCAGCAATTTTCCTCTTCTTGTGCCCTTTCTCTCTTGTGCACTATTAGCCGTGCACCCCATAGCTAGTGATTCAGTGGCTCACATTATGAGCCGAGGCAGTCTAATTACTTTCTTCTGCTTCGCTTTGGCCTTGAATGCCTTTCTCACCGGCTTCATGGCCAACTCGGTTAGCCGTGGCGTGCTAGGTTATTTGGTCGCTTATCTTTGTGTAGCTGTCTCTGTTTTCTCCTCCTGTCAGGCCATCACCATTCCGCTTTCTATGATTGTTCTTGGTCTGCTGTTGAAACCAAGCAATGACGGAAAAGAAGGTAGCTATTCTTGGCAAGATTGGCTTTTCGAGAGAGCGTGGGAGTTTGGTGCCCTAATTGTCACAGCAATCGGTTTGCCCTTTCTCTTCCTTTTTAAGAGCACCCTACCCGTAGGAAATGGCCTAGGCTTGCCGCTTCTGCCCGAACAAATTTATTTTGCTACGCAGTTCAAAGTCTTATTCTCGTACTACCTGCGTATTTTTATTCTGCCGTTTGGTCTGACCATAGCGCCAATATTCGCTATTGCCAGCGGTTATAGCGATCCTGGTGCCCTCGCTGGAATGGCTGTAGTCGCCTTCGCCTTGGCCCTGATGTTTAAATTTAGAAGCAAGCCTATGCGATTTTTTGGCTTGTATTTGTTTTTGATTGGCTTAATTCCTCAGGCTTTGGTGTGGCAGCCTGAGTATGCATCTGCCGAGCGTTTCTATATGTCGTGCTTTGGTCTTTCTCTTGTTGTTGCCGACTTCCTAGCTCCTTTGCTCGCCGCTATGCTGCAGCACGGTGGACGCCGATTGATAGGAGTAGCAGCCAAACCCTTGTTAGTTGTTTCGCTCACCTTGCTTACTTTGGTTGGTTTGTCTAACTGGCGTGACCGCGCCTATTCTACGAATAGCGCTCTTCTTCGTGGCGCACTTAGGCTAGAGCCAAATGATTCGAAGCTAAGAGCCTTACTGGCTTTCTTGCTCAGCATTGACGGTGGAGTTAACATCGAGCGGGGTAACATTGAGGCTTCGCGCGCTCTCAAGCAAGATGTGAAATTACCTCTCGCTCTTATGGCACAAGCTAGCTATCAAACCTATCAGCGCATGAACTCAGAGTCTGCCAATCTATATTCTGCTGCTCTAAAACTGGCCGAAGAGCAGAAGCTTTCTTCTGAGATTATTCTTTCAGCTAAAGCCGGTTTGGCCCTAGCTATGGCTGAGCAAGAGACAATTAGCAATCCGCTTTATATACGAGAGCTGGCTCAGAGCGCCCTTGCTCTCTACCCGGCTAAGGCGAGGCTGTATTTGGCTCTCGGTAAGGCGATGCTAGCTGAAAACAAACCTGAATCAGCAGAGCTTGCCTGTCGCCAGTTCGACCGTGGTCGTCTCTTTGACCGCAACGATGTCGATTTTACTGAACCATATGTGCGAGCGGCGCTGAGTACAGGCTATCCTTTCCGCTTTGAAGTGGCACATGGTGCTGCGCGTACTGCTTACAAAATTAAGAACTCGGCGACTACCCAGCTATTGTGGGCTCGAGCTTGCCTAGAAACAGGGCGGATTCGTAAAGGAATTGCTCTGATCAATCAATACTTTGCTCGCACACCCCAACCTAGCGCCGAGGCCTATAAGGTTACATCTGGGTTAGCAAAACAGTTAGGTGATAAAGCTGCTGCTGAGCGCTATTTGGCCATGGCTAAGAAGCTTGATCCAGAGATTGATAAGCATGTACATCTATTTTTGATTGTGCCACCGAAAGCCAGCGGTGAAGACAACCAAGGGCCTACCAAGATTGATAAGTGACAAAGCCTTATTTCTGTTGAGGGTTAACCCGCTTGGCTACCAGCCGGTCAGTCGCGCTTTAAGGTCAGCTAGATTGTTTACAGGTTTGTCACAGGTGAAGTTTTGACAAATATAAACTGTAGTTTTCTGCTCTAGTGCTTTCTTGTCTTTGAGAAAATCGAGGTCTGCTTTTTCACTCGCTACTGCCACCACTTTGTTGGGATAGTACTTCTGATGTAGGGCCAATAGCATGTCTCGATCGTCGGCATGTGACAGAGCTATAGCCACTTCTGGCCCATTGAATAAATACATATCTAGGCAGCTGAGCAAGTTGGCAAATTGATCGGGCATGCGGCTAAAGTGTGGACCGTAGAGGCTAAATACTTCTTCTGCTAAGTTGAGATATTCGGCTTTACCAGTCAATTTCGCCAGTTTCAACAAAACTGAGGTGGCCACCGATGTACCCGAAGGCACTGAGCCGTCATAGTGGCTGCGCGGCCTCACTACTAGCTCTTCGTGATCGCTGGCAGTGAAGAAGAAACCGCCTTCATCTTCATCTCTGAAATACTTGATCATCGACTGACAAAGTTGCTCGGCTGTGTTCAGCCATTTTTTATCGCCATCGACACTGGCAATATTTAGAAGTGCTTCGATAAAGTAAGCGTAGTCGTCAAGGCAGCCTTGGAGCTTGACTATGCCCTTATCATCTAGAGCATTGACGGGCATGCCCCAAACACGCATTAGGCGGTCATCTATTTTGAGATTGGCTAGTATAAAGTTGGCCGCCTTCAGTGCTGATTGCAAATATTCTGGCTTAGCCGTGGCTTTGTAGCCTTCTACAAAGGCAGTAATCATCAAGCTATTCCAGCTCGTCAGTACTTTTTCGTCGCGGGTTGGCCGAATGCGCTTGGCGCGCTCTGCCATGAGCTTTGCTGCAGCAGTATCAATGCGCTGCCAGAGCTTGTCTAGAGGCATAGTAAATTGTCGTGAAAGCTCTTCTGGTGATTTGCTCAAGTGCAAAATAGAGGTGTGCTCGAAATTGCCGCGTTCAGTAACGCCGAAAACTTGGTTGAACCAAGAGGCTTCTTCTTCACCTAATACCTCCACGATTTGCTCTGGGCGCCAGACATAGAACTTGCCTTCCTCACCTTCTGAGTCGGCATCTAAGCTCGAAAAAAATGCCCCTTGCTTGGTTGTCAGCTCACGACTGACAAAAGTTAAAATGCCTTCTCCTACTCGTAACCAGTACTCGCGGCCAGTCAATAAATAACCGTCAATATAGGTCTTTGCCAGGAGGGCATTGTCGTAGAGCATTTTTTCAAAGTGAGGCACTAACCAATGTCTATCTACTGAATAACGGGCAAAGCCGCCGCCAATTTGGTCATGAATGCCGCCATAGGCCATTTTGTCCAGGGTGATTTGCACGAGATCTAGGCATTCTTCTTTGCGGCTATCGCTAAAAGTAGACGACTTTGCGCAGGCGCGCATTGCTAGATCTAGACTCATTGAATGGGGAAATTTCGGTGCACCACCGAAGCCACCAAAGTCGCTGTCGAAATTGCGCTGTAGTTTTTCTAGGGCGGCGTTGATTGTATTGGTGTTAGCTACCGCGGCGAAGCCGCTATTCTCATTATCATCAGTTGCGGGCTTATCTGACTTAATGCGCTCCATTAGTTTTAAATGATTTGATAGTTCGGAAGCACTGTCGAGAATTTGAGCATTGCTGGTCTGCCAAGCCGCTGCCACATTTTTCAAGACTTTTTTGAAGCCAGGAAGGCCGTGGTGATCGTTTACAGGAAAGTAAGTACCACCAAAGAATGGCTTGCATTCTGGTGTGAGAAATACAGTCATAGGCCAGCCGCCATGACCAGTCATGAGTTGAATAGCTTTCATATAAATTTCGTCAAGATCGGTTCGTTCTTCGCGATCTACTTTGATATTGACGAATAATTCATTCATCAAGTCGGCTGTCTCTTGATCTTCAAATGATTCGTGGGCCATGACATGACACCAGTGGCAAGCGGCATAGCCAATAGACAGTAAAATTGGTTTGTTTTCTTTCTTAGATAGCTTTAGCGCTTCTTCGCCCCAGGGATACCAATCAACCGGATTCTCACAGTGCTGCTGCAAATAAGTGCTGGTTTCATTGGCCAGGCGGTTTGTGACACTATTGGTAGTGGCGCTTTTGTCGCCTTGCTTTTCAGCGTGCTTTTTAGTCACAGTACATCCTCTTTCACCAGTTTTAAATCTTTGTTTGCAATAATGCGTTGGTAGGCTTCCTCTGTAGCTTGTACAGTCTTTTCCCAGCTAATGGCTTGAGCCGATTGGCGGGCTTGTTTCGATAATTTTTTGTACAATTCTAGGTTGCCCATAAGCTTGGCCATTAAGTCGGCCAGTTCAGGTGCACTAAGATGATTTTGTAGAATCAAGGCGTCGTTGTTGTCGCTTAAAACTTCGGCTACACCGCAAACTTGACTGACGATTGGTACTAGGCCGTATTGCATAGCCTGAATTGGTGCCATACCGAATGGTTCAATTTTGGATGGCAGAACTAGTGCTTTTGCCTTGCTAAAGACATTGGCCATATCTTTTTGGTAGCCGAGAAACTCGACATTAGAGCTGATGCCTAAATTGATCAAGTCAAACTTTTGCAGCGGTTTCTCTTTTAAGCCCGCTATCAACAGGCGAAAATTGAGCTTGCGTTTTTTTAGTATTGAGCAAGCTTTAAAGAGAGTATCAAGACCTTTTTTGCGCATGCCCTTGCCGACAAAGAGAAATGTGAAAGGCCCGTCGCTGTCTGTATTTGCTAGGTCTTCCTGTATTGCACTTGGCTCTTGGGCTAGGCTGGCTCCCGGTGGAGCAATGGCGAATGGAGCCAATTTGTCTAACTGGTCTAACTGGTAAGTATTGTAGAAATCATCTTTCATCACCGTGGCAACAAATATACGCATCAGCGCTCTTTGACAAAGTTCAAGATCGTATTTGTGGCGCAATTTGTAGTTCTTGGCTGTAGCCATCTTGAAGTTGTTGAGCAGCTTTTCTAACGGATAACCAACCAGCGACAAGCGGCCGGCTGTATGGTTGTGAAAAGTGACAGCATCTAATTGAACGCTGTTGAGTGGGAAGTGCTGCGAATGAACAATGTCAAAGGGGCCAGAGCTATCTACGGCTTCTGTGGCCACTTTTCGGTAATGCTCTATTTTTTGCCATTTTTTGCTGCCTTTCTTTGCCCCGGCAAATTTTTGTACAACTAAATTGGCATGGCTGAGATTGCTCTCGTCAATTTCGCAAATTACAGTAATTCTGTGACCGCGACCAAGCAGGCCTTCAATCAACTTCAGAGCATAAAGCTCTAGGCCGCCTTGGCTGGAGAAAAGACGCATCACAAGGGCGATATGGAGCCTCTCGCTCATAGCTTGATTGTTGCCAGTAGTCCATCATAGAGGTGAATGTTGGCATCGAGTACACCCCTTAAGCCAAACTCGACGGCTTCGAAACTTTGATGGCGAGTAAGAAAATAGAGAGCTAAGGCAATTGAGTCACCAGAATGTTCTTCTTCAACTTGCACATGATCAAACCAAATATGGTCCTGCAAATCAAATTGTCTAAAGGCAATCTGCAGTGCTTTGAATTCTTCTACTGCCATTAGTTCTGTAGCTGTAATAGCACCAGCGGCAATGGCAGCTTTTGACAAAGCACTTGTCTGTTTCTTGAATTGTGGTGCGTGCTTGGCTGTATGTTGCTCTATAGGAAAATAAAGAGGTGTCACTGTTTTGATGAACGTCTTAACTGATTTTTCGACACTGTAACTTTTATAGTCTTCACGGTTTACGCCCGCGCTGAACGCAACATCTTGCAATTGTAGTTGGTGGCGCTCGCTATCGATACCGTTGCCGTATTCATTGCGCACGTTCTCGAGAATAAAACCTACTGCTGATTCTGGCATGATCGTGGCCGCTTTGAGTAAGAGCCTACGTAAATGCGAGGCATGGGCGTCGTAGTTCTTGAGTAGTCGGCCAGCGCTGGCGACTGTAATTTTGTCTGTTCTTAAAGCGGTGAAAAGTGGATGACTAAATGCGCCATGCTGGTTGGCGAAATTTCGCAGAGCCAGACTCATATCAACATTGCTCAAGGCTTCTCTCAGGTTGGTCTGAGATTCAGACTTGCAGTCGAGGTCTGTGCCCAACTTACTGAAATTTGTGGCTAAAGTCATTTCAAGTCTTACGTCGCAAGAAGAGCGTAATTAAGAGGCTTTACTGCTGGCTAGAGTTTTTTTTTCACTTTCACCTTCAGCCTCTTCGTTTTCGAGAAGCCACTGAGCCTCTAGAGCCGCCATACAGCCTGTACCAGCAGCGGTGATGGCTTGACGATATAGTTCATCTTGCACGTCGCCAGCAGCATATACGCCTTTGATTGAGGTTTTGACACCGTCGGTTTTGATATAGCCGGTATCGGTCAGTTCAATTTGGCCTTGGAAAAGTTCTGTATTTGGCTTGTGGCCAATGGCGACGAAAACACCGTCAGCAGGCAGCTCTTGCACTTCGTTAGTCTTGATATTACGCAGGCGAATGGCCGTGACTTGGCCTTCTTTGACGTCAAGAATATCTTCTACAACAGAGTCTAAGATGAAATGTACTTTTGCATTGTTGCGTGCCCGATCGGCCATGATCGCTGAAGCTCTAAAGCTATCTCTTCTGTGCACGACTGTGACAGAGCTGGCAAAGCGCGTTAAGAATGTCGCTTCTTCAAGGGCTGTGTCACCGCCCCCAACGACAAAGACAGTTTTGTCGCGGAAGAAGAAGCCATCGCAGGTAGCGCAGGCAGATACGCCATGGCCCATCAATTTGCTTTCAGATTCAAGGCCCAGAAGTTTGGCTGAGGCGCCTGTGCCGATAATCAATACATCGGTGATTATTTCATCAGAGCTAGTCTTGATTTTAAAAGGGCGGCTGCTTAAATCGACAGATTCAGCATTGTCATAGATAAATTGGGTGCCGAAACGTTCGGCCTGTTTGTGCATCTCTTCCATTAGTTCTGGTCCGAGGATGCCATTAGGAAAACCGGGGAAATTCTCAACATCAGAAGTAATAGTCAGCTGACCGCCAGCTTGCAGGCCCTGAATCACCAGGGGTTCTAGGTTGGCGCGGGCCGCATAAATGGCGGCTGTAAGTCCAGCAGAGCCGGAGCCGAGAATAGTTACTTTCTTTCTTATTGGCATTGAGTTTTCCAGAATTTCAGATACTTAAATTGTATGTTCATGACTTGGATATTAGAGCTACTTTCAATATTACTTAACTGATCAAATTAATCACTAAACCAAATCAACGCTAAGTATCTATTGACAATTGCCGATTGAATTTTGCACTCAGTAAGTTGTCTCAAACGAAGTTGAAGGGCGCAGGCCGTAAGGCAAGTTATCTTTTAAGGGCATTATTTCTTCTGTTAAGCTGCGAAGTTCAAGGACCAATCGGCTTTTGGCTTCTTCTAGGCCAATAATGCCTTTGGGCCCTAATTTCTTGGCGCTTGCTTCTAGAGCTTCCTTTAATAAAGTCAAGTCATGATGCTTGCCGAGAAGCTGTTGAGCCAGCACTAGCTCTAAGTTTGTCAGGCCAAAAAATTCAGCCAAAATATAGCGCCAGCGCTTTACTGAAAGACGCAGCTGGTGTAGCTCTTCATCTGTATTGGCCGACTTTGCTTGTTCGTGGGCGACTCTTTCGGTGGCCTCCAGAAAGCCCACCATGTGATGGTAGGCTGAATCATTGATTGATAGCTTCAGTTCGTCTTCATCGAAGGCCAGGTATTGCTCAAGCTCGTATGCCTTTCTCCCCATATAAGCTTTGAGTGAGTTGACGGCCCTATGCAATTTGAGCTTGCCAATCTTCTTGGCCACTACTTTCGTCAGGCGCTTGCGCTTTTTCACCCAAAGCAAAATCACTGCTTCTGGGAGGGAGTATTCTTTAGCATGGGCAATGTTGACATCGATGTCGCGGAGCTTGCCAAGCTGCTTGTTTAACTCTTTAAAAGTACTGCCGATTTGTTTTTCATATTGCTCGTCTTGCCAGCGGTCAAGGCACAGAATGTCCCAGATTGAGTACCAGCGCCTAAGCACCACCCTGATCTCGTGCACGCGGCGGAAAGTAAGCTTCTTGTGGGCTTTACCTAGGCACTTTTCGATATCACGCATGACATGCAGTGCTCGACTTTCTTCTTGTGAAAGCCAGGACACTCCAATCAAGTGTTCAGGGGCATGTTTGATTTTGGATGACATCATTTAAGTATGTCATTTAATAGCTCACTTGATCGCTTTATGATCAATTCTTTGCCCCCTCTTCGATATACCGCTCTGGCTCTTTCTATCAAAGAAGGCATGGTTACTACTTCGTGGGCGGGCAGATGATAGGGGTTTCTCAAGAACTTGCGAATAGGCTCAGCATTGTCTTGCCAGTGGAAGCGCTGACCAAGCTGCAAGGCGCTTTGTTTCATCGCTGACAATTTTTCTTTGTCACTTAAGCAAAGCTTTATGGCTTGAGCCCAAGCATCTTTATCGCTGTAGGGTAGGGCCATTCCCGCACCTCCCGCTTCTATTAGTTCAGCTAGCTGGTCTCCGCCAGTGGTGAGAATTGGTATGCCGCACCAGAAGTAATCGAGCAAGCGCGTGCGGAATGAAAAGCGAGTCTCAGGCAAGTCAAAGTGAGATGAAACGGCAATGGTGGCATCGAGCAAATAGTTGACTCGTTCTTCATAGTCAACCCAACCAGGTAAGAAGAAGACGTTCTTGTCAGTTAGCCCTAGCTTGGCAGCTAGGTCAATAGCCCTAGTGGTCATGTCCATTACAGGCACTTTGGGATTAGGCGATTTTGTGCCCATAAAGACCAGGCGAATGTTGGGTATGTCGATGGCGACTTGCTTTACTGCCTCAATTACGGTTAGTGGATCAAACCAGTCCCAGATACCGCCGCCCCATAAGAGCACCGGATCATCGGGGCCAATCTGGGCAATGCGATCCCGCAAGCCCGGGCCATTTTTTACTGCTGCTGTGGCTGGTAGACCAAAAGGAACGACGTCTATCAGTTTGCGTAGGCTGGGGTCAAAGCCGTACATGGCTGGGTTGATACGGCCAAGGGCACAGAATCTTCCTAGCCAGTAGTCGCGCTGTCTCTCTGAGGCACAAACTGTCAGGTCTGCCGCTAACATGTGCTTTTCTAAAACTTTGTGCATCAAGCGATAACTAGATGATGCTTGCACGGCGTCGTCTTTGTATTGCACTAAAACACTGAACAAGTAAGGGTCATAGAGATCGACAATCAAATGCTTGTTCATTTCACTGAGAAATGGATATGGTTTGAGTACATTAGCTTGCAAGAAGATTGTGCTGGCTTCATTGGCTAATTCAGTGAGTTTCTTGCGGCCGCCACCGGTAACCACTTGTAAATTATTTCCAAGCTTCTCGATAGTTGACGGCTCTTCACTTTCTGTACTATCAACTTCGACTGGCGAAAAGATGACCACCGGAAATTCTGGAGCAATTGCCTTGCCCAACTCTACTGCGCGAATGGCAGGACCGGCCATCTTCTTTGAGATTGGCTCTAAGGTGATTATAAGAATCTTCGAATTGCTCAATGTAAATGCTCAGTGTGTAGAGGTCAATTATAGCTGTATACAACATGCGGTTGTAGAAAGAAGAGCTTACAAGCAGTAAAATAGCTGGCTGTGAAGCACTAGTCGAAGACAAGGAATCAAATTTTGAGCGATACTTTGGCGCCAGAGTCTATTGAAGGCTTGGTCTCGGTTGTAATTCCAAACTGGAACGGCAAGCGTTTTTTGACTGGAGTGCTTGATTCACTGGCCAAGCAGACCTACAAGTCGGTTGAAGTAATAGTCGTTGATAATGGCTCTCACGACGGATCGGTCGAGTTCATACGCGAAAATTATGCTTTTGTGCGTTTAGCCCTCTATGAGAAAAACACCGGTTTTGCAGTTGCTGTTAATCGTGGCATTAGAGAGTCTAAAGGCGAGTTTATAGCACTGATTAATAACGACACTGTGCTCGAAGATGAGTTCATAGCTGAACTCGTCAAGGGTATGGCTGAGCATCCTGAGTGCGGCTCCCTTGGTTGTAAGATGCTGGCTTATGATGACCATACTCTCCTTGATGGTGTTGGAGACGGCTATCGGCGTGGTGGCTTACCTGGGCGCATTGGTCATCGCGAGAAAGATACCGGTCTCTTTGATCAAGGTCGCTATATTCTTGGGGCCTGTGGCGGTGCAGCCCTTTATCGCCGTTCGCTCTTCTCTGATATTGGCTTGTTTGATGACGACTATTTTGCTTATTTAGAAGATGTCGATATTGCTTTACGGGCCCAGAGCGCTGGTTATAAGTGCTATTACATACCGACTGCGCGCATTTATCATCTTGGTTGTGGCACCACTGGTAGTGGTTATTCGCCTCTGGTGGTAAAGCTATCGGCGCAAAACAACTGGAATACGATCGTCAAAAATATTCCTATGCCGCTGTTGATTAAGTTTTTGCCCCAGATTGCCTTCTGGCAGGCTTACTATCTGGCTGTGGTCTGTGTGCGTGGTGGGCAAGTTCTCCCCTGGCTAGAAGGCAGTTTTAAAGCCTTATTGCTGTTACCTAAAATGCTTGGTAAGCGCGCTCAAATAGATAAAAAGCGCAAAGTTAGCCTCAAATATTTTGAAGACGTTATTGTTGAATCAGAAAATGACTTAACAGCTGCTCGCGATCGCCTTTATAAAAAAAAGTGACTGAGACCATTAAGGGTGCTCGTTAGGTCCTAAATGCGATTGAGAATTGGCTGGTGCTGACGCTCCGTCGCCGCTGAGTGAGTTGGCGGCGTAGTCAAGATCCTCGATGGTTTGAGTGAGTTGAGAAGTGGCCGACTTGATTGGTGAGTAGGCCTTGGTAAATTTACGCATACGTAATTGCTCTAAGCCCAAGCGCATTTGGCCCAGTGCTTCTTCTGTGCGTTCGATGGCTGCAGCTACAGCGTCTTGAACTAAGTCGATTTTGTGGCTGGTGTCTTTTGAGCGACAGTTTTGGCAATATCCTAAAATGTCGAAACGACTTGTGGTGTGATCAAAACCTTTGCGCTGGGCCACAGCTTTGCCGAAGCCGCGAATTAGTTCGTCGTAAAACTCGATTGTCATGCCGCAGGCCAAGCATATTAGATGGTCGTGAGCAGGCCCTTCTTCAGCCGCTTCATAGCGCAAGCCGCGATCGCCACTAACTGTAATGACGTTACCATCAGCCTTGAGTCGATTGAGGGTGCGATAAACGGTTGATAGACTTACCTTTAAACCACGTTCGACAGCCAGCTCGTACACCTCGGGGGCGGTTAAGTGGTCTCCCCTCGGAATTGCTTTGACGATAGCTTCGATTGCTTCTTGAGTGGAGAGCAATCTGTTTTTTGTTTCATCCATACATATATGTTCGCCGATTTCGCGCCAGAGTGATCATAGCTTTCAACATATTCAATTGCATTGTTCTGATTCTAATTGAGAATGATTTCTAAATCGTGAAAATTGGGCCTTTGCCCCGACTCGTCTTAGTTTTGCTTTATTTTCAAGAGCTTATTTGAGCTTTCTTGAAAATGTCAGTTTGTCTCAATTGAGATTGGGAATCATCACCTTGTATGCTAGCTAGAGTGAGTCTAGGTGCGCTTTTTCTTTCGTTTTTTCCTCGCGCCTTTATATTTTCTTTAGACATGTTTGATTGACACTCACTATTGAGAGTGATAACTTTCAATAGTTGCTAATGAGAATAATTCGCAATTGCCAACGGAGTACTTGTGCTCCATAGGCGGATGGAGGAGTTCTCGGCAGGTAGTCGTTGTTTAACGGCATTTGCATGTGCAATCAGAGCTTTAGTACTTTTTCAAACAGCATTGGAGATCACCGTGAAATCTAACAAGTCAAATAACAACCGCAGCAAACGTGGCCAGAGCATGGTTGAGTATGCTCTCGGCATTGGTTGCGTAGCCGCTCTTTGCGTCGTTGCTCTTGGTTCCCTCGGTCACATTTCTGGTGACATGATTAGAAACGTTGAGCAAGCCACTAACTATGGCGGCCAAACTTCAGCCGATGTCGGTCGCACTATCAAAGTCGGCGCCACTCCATGGGTTCTTCAATAGACCTGGTTGTTTATGTAGTTTGAAGAGTGTTTGCTTGGCAAGCGCTCTTCGAACTTTTAAGGTAACTAATGTCAAAATCTAGTTCTAGTTGTAAGTCAAAGAGACAAACATATTACGGTAGGGGCAAGCGCTGCTCCTGCCGTAATTTGCGTATATCAAGTGGTCAGTCAATGGTTGAATTCGCTTTTGCAATTCCTTTTTTGCTGCTGATCGTGCTTACCATTATGTATTTTGGCCGGGTATTTTATACAAAACAGGCAGTGGCAATGGCCTGCCAGGAAGCGGCTCGACTAGCTAGTCGTACTCCTGAACTCAGTGATGCCCAAGTACGCGAGAGCTTAACGGGCTTCTCAACTAGCGGTGATGTTGTCAATTCAACTTCTGTTGTTGCTCAGCAGCTCGGCTCAGCCCGGCTCTTGTCCCAAGGCACCACTGGCAACTTGCCGCCAGGTGCCAAGGTTAAGGTTTTACCCTTTGATTCTGACGGCACTATTGAAGATGAAGTAGCGCCAGGTACTGTAGCTGTGCGCATTGAATATCCTTTTGTTTTCGTTGGGAGTGCCTTCTCAACTGGTGCCAGCGAGTTTGGAAATGCAGTTGGGGTTTATACCGGTGCCGGTGGTTCGCCTGTTTCTTTTCTCAATTTTCCGATATCTGAGAGAGCGGTTTCTTTCACCGAGGTTTACCAGCAGTAGTAACTAATTAGTTCTATTTCGAGGTGTCTATGCGTACGTCAAGCCCAGCAACTAGCTCAGAAATATCTTCGGTTTCTTCATTACTTGGACGCGAACGCCTTCCATCCAAGAATGTTGCGCCGCGAGCTTTCAACTTGGTGCCAATACTGATAGCACTTGTGGTGATTCTTGTTTTAGTGGCAGCAGCTCGTACCTTCGCTCCGCATGCACCAGTGGCTAAGACTGTCCAGATTGTGGGGGCTGGGCAAGATATTTTCCCTGGTACTCGTATTACTTTTCATGATTTGCACTATGTGATTGTGCCTGACTCATACTACAGCGACGATATGTTCACCAAAACAAATTTGCTCGTAGGTCGAGTGGCTAATACCTATATAGGTAAGGGCGAGCCAATAGTCAGCGCCAACCTTTTTGCTGGTAAAGATGGCATAGCTCAGCGAATCGAGAATCACGAAAGGGCTATTACCCTGAAGTTGGACGACTATGCCTTAGTTGATCACAGTATCAATAGTGGTGACAAGGTTGATGTCATTGTCACCAGCACTCTCGATGGAAAGAAATATAGCAAGACTGTTTGTCAAAGTGTTCCTGTGTTATTCAGCTATCCAAGGGAGGCCTTACACAGCTCGTCATTGCGAGGTCAAGAAAGCAGTCGTATTACTTTGGCTGTAAGCTCAGAACAAGCAGAACTTCTGGCGCTTGCAGAAGAGAGTGGCAAAATTAAGTTGGTGTTGCGCAATCGTTTATCGTCAGAGCTACCTCATCTTGCAGGTTATGGCGAATCTGACTTGCTTCCTTCTAAGGCTTTAGAAGCAAGAGCGCGTTTGAAACTAGCTTCTGAAAGTCAAGTTTCAGCTAATTTTGCATCTAATTCTAGTGTTGGCGCCAATGCCACCTTGTTGCCACCACCGCCACTGACAGCTGGTCTTTTAGGCATGCCTGCGCCTCTTCCAACTTCAATTGATGAGGCTTTAGTCCCTCTATCTCCTATTGGCAAGACTGCTAGATGGGTTGTAGAAGTCTTCTCTGGTAGCAAAAGAGATTTGTATGAAATTCCTCAGTCGACACAGCAATAGTAATAAGTTTACGCGGAGGACAAGAGGTGCTGTCCTACCTCTTGTCGCCTTTATTATTGTTCTCGGTGTTGCCTTCATGGCCTTTTCGGTTGATGTTATGCGCACGGCGTATGCCTCTTCAGCTGTGAGGTATGGAGCTGAAGCTGCTGCTCTTGGTGCTTTTTCGGCTAGTTTGACTAGGCCTGAGCAAATCTTCAATCGCAGTCAAGCTGAAGCTAATATCCGCCAAACTATTAATCAGGCTTCTGGAGTGATCGATAACTTCGCATGGAATAGCGCCCCCTATGGTCCTGATTCTTCCAGGCAGGGCGCGGCGGCCGCAGAGAGTGCCATACGGTTTGATGCTAGCGACGTCACCATCGTTAACAACCCTAACACTGCTGATAGCGGCGATTATTTTTTACAAGTACGAGGTCGGCGTGATGGCAGCGATGCTCTCAAGCTTTTCTTCTTGCCAATGATTTACGCTTTTAGCGGTGGACCTTCGAGCGGTGTAAGCGCAGGTTTGCCAGGTAATGCGGTGCCTCCAGAGTCGCGCTCGGCCAGTCCGCACAGGTTAGTAGAAGTCATTGCTCAGCCTGCTTCGCGCATTGGGGCAGGTGTGCCTCGAGGTAATACTTCTGGTCGTGAACAAGACCTTAGTGGTTTTGCTACTTTGCCAGTCGCTCTAAGTAACTTGCAGTTTCGTCTTCTAGCAGATCCTAATGCCGCGCGTTCAACTGCTTCATACAGACTAATTTTGGCCCCTAGCGTTGGTGCTCTGCCAGCTAATACTATACGTGGTGCCTTGGTTAATTTGACCCGTTCATCATCTTCACTTAATTACTACAATGATGCTTCTAGCAATGCCTCCGTCAATCAGCTTCTCAACAATTTGGCCTACTTTTCACCTGCTATCAGCAATAATGAGATTCCTTCGGCTCTAGTTGAGCGGGGCAGTCATCTTTCAGCCTTCAATTTAAGTACTAGTTCTAGTACTAGTTCTAGTTTGTTTTCGTCAGCGACAGTGCAACAGCAGTTGCTTACTCAGCTGCAAAAATTGCCTGTGGGGCGCTCTTATATTTTTCCAGTTCTTGCTAGCGACCCTAGTTTTGTAGCTTCCGGTTTAGCTAGTGCTCAGGGCAATGAAGTAGTGGGCTTTGCTCGCCTAAGACTGCTTGCCACTCCCGTGGTGTTTGATCAAACTATCGCTCTCACAGTCATGCTTGAACCTGATTCGGTGGCCTTGCGCAATGCTAGCTTTGCCAATGCCAGGGCTGTCGTTCCTAGTAATACTTCTAGTGGTACTTCTAGTAATGGGATGCTACCGGCACCGGTGATGCCATTTAGCACCAGAGTTTTACTTTCAGATGGTATAGGCATCAGCACGAGGCCACACTCTGTGGTTATGGCTCCATCTCTTTCACCTCGCGTTATGGTGAATTAGATGATCTTGAGCAAGAGCAAGCTGCAAACTACAGCCTCACAGAGTACCGCAAAGATTATTGGAGTTCTTGGTGCCAAGGGTGGTGTCGGTGCCACAACTATAAGCATTAATTTGGCAGCTGCCCTAGCCTTAAGTTCGACAAAAGAAACGATCTCTTTGCTCGATGCTAATTTGCAACAGCCTGATGCTGCCTGCCTTTTGAATTGCACCTTGCGTTACTCGTTGCTTGACCTGACACGCCGTTCGGCTGAAGTACTACAAATTGATCCTGAAGTGATTGCGGCTTGCGCCGAGAATATCGTTTTAGAGCCAGCTAAATTGGGTCACCAGTTTCGCCTATTTAGCCCGCCCATAGATGCCAATCAAGCTCTGCAAGTCTCATTAGCCGATGTCGGTCGCCTGCTCGGCATATTCAAAGACCTTCCGGGTTCATGTGTGGTTGATTTGCCACGACTGGTTAATCTTGATTTGGTTTCGATGCTTGATCTTTGTGATTGCATTGTCTTAGTGCTTGAGCCCACAGTGACAGCTCTTGCTGCTGCCCGCCGTTGGTTTGATGTTTTTCAAGATTTAGGCATTACTAATGACCGCTTAGTGGCTGTGCTCAACCGCTCTGGCGGCAAGTTAAAGGAGATAGAAAAGCAGCTATCTGCCGATCTCAATGGCGTTCCCTTATTGCGTTTGCCTAATGCCTATGAAGCTTGCGAGAGCGCTTCTATTGAAGGTGTTCCGGTCCTAGCAAAGTATCCGCGCATTGCTTTTTCTAAGGCCATCGATGATTTACTTTTGGTCTGCCAAAGGGCTGGCCTAGATTTTATTTCTTCAGAGCAGGAGAAATAGTATGTCTAAGTTGCGCAAACTCCTAACGAGCCAAAGTCAGAACCCATCTTCATTGCTGCCAGCGAAAGATGCGCTCGCCAGTAGCCCTGTTGTTGACCCGTCAAGAATGACAGCAGTTCCGGTTGGGGCGCCGAGCGAAGTCGTGGCAGAGAAAAAAGTAGGCTTATCTCTCAGTCGTCGCATCAGCAAAATTTCTGACGCTGAAGCTAAGGGCGAGCGTGAATCTAATCTCTATCATGATCTTAAATCGAAAATTCATGAGCGATTAATCGAGACAATTGATGTCTCTGTTCTCACGCAGCTTGACGGCAGTGAAGCCTTAGAAGAAGCAATTGAGGGTACTATTCGCCTACTGATTGCCGAAGAAAGATTGCCCCTTTCGACTGTGGAGCGCGACAACTTAGCTCAAGAAGTGCTTTACGAAACTCTTGGCTTGGGGCCGCTTGAACCTCTTTTGTCTGATCCTATGGTCAACGACATTTTGGTCAATGGTTCGCAGAGTGTGTGGATTGACCGCGATGGCAAGCTGGTTGAAACTGCTATTCGCTTTAAGGACGATCGGCACTTACTGCATATTATCAATCGTATCGTCGCTCGAATTGGCCGGCGTATAGACGAGTCGTCACCTATTGTCGATGCTCGTCTGCCTGATGGTTCCCGCGTTAACGCTATTATTCCACCGCTTTCTTTAGATGGGCCGGTGCTTTCAATTCGGCGCTTCCGTCCTGTGCCATTTGCCTTTGAAGACTTGATCGGCAGAAATGCCCTGACTAAGAATATGGCTGATTTTCTGCAGCAAGCCGTTAAGGCTAGGCTCAATATTTTAATTTCTGGTGGCACATCAGCCGGTAAGACAACTTTGCTCAATGTATTGTCATCTTATATTGGTGACAATGAGCGTATTGTCACGATTGAAGATACTGCTGAACTACGCCTACAACAGCGGCATGTTATTCGCCTAGAGTCTCGACCTGCTAATACCGAGGGCAGTGGTGCCGTCGGTCAACGTGAGCTAGTAAAGAATGCTTTGCGTATGAGGCCAGATCGCATTGTTGTAGGAGAGGTACGGGGTCCAGAGGCCCTAGATATGCTTCAGGCTATGAATACCGGCCACGAAGGATCGCTCACCACAGTGCACGCTAATAGTGGTCGTGATGCTCTCAGTCGTATTGAAACATTGGTTTTATTGTCGGGTGTTGAGCTCTCTCAGCGCAGCATCCGTGAACAAATTGGTTCAGCTTTCGATTTGGTTGTTCAAGTCAAACGCCTATCTGATGGTACGAGAAGAGTAGTCAGCATCACTGAGGTTACTGGAGTGCAAGAAGGCGTCGTCGGCATGCAAGACCTGTTTGAGTTTCGTCAAATTGGTGCTGGCCAAGACGGCAACTCTATTGGATTTCACAATGCTTGTGGTATCAGACCACTTAAGTCTGAACGCTTTGTTGAACACGGATTACCGCTGCCTTCTTATTGGTTCGAGCCCGAGGATGAGAGCCGCTTTGATTATCAATTTAAGGAAGCGCAGAAAGCTGAAAATGAAAGGTCTTCTAGTCACGTCGACACGTCAATAAGTGATGGTGCCCCGTGAACATAGTAAACATGAATCTAGCTAACTTGGTTGCTGTTTTGGTTTTTTCTATATTAGCGGGCGTGCTGGCTGTTCGGTTAATCAAAATCTCTAAACGGAGAAAGCAAGTTGCACTACGTGTGCAGCAAGCGCTTAGCAGTTCTGCCAATAGGCAGTTAGAGTCACCTGTTCTAGTCGCTGCCTCTGGCGCATACGGAGACCCCGCCAGTGGCTCTGCTGGGGGTTCTAAAAATACAAGTTCCAAAAGCGCAAGTTCACTATTTGTCTCTATTCTTAAGCCCAAAGTCGTTATTCCTAGATTCGCTCGCTTGTCGGCGCCACGATGGCTTGTGCGCTTGGTTGAGCAGTCTGCTATTGCAATGTCTGTTTCTGATTTTGTTTTAGTTCTATTCGCCTGTGCTTTAGTGCCGGGCTTGACTGCTTACATATTTGCTGTGCCTGAGCTAATTTGTCTGGCATTGTCTCTTGTTTGTTGCTCTTTGCCGATGATTTATATTGCGGTGCTGGCCACGCGCAAGCGCACTAAGTTTATTGAACAACTGCCCGATGCCATTGATTTGATGGTTTCAGTTCTGCGCACTGGGCATAGCGTGGCACAAGCTGTGCGCTCGGTTGGCAAAGAATCAGCTCAGCCTCTGGGTGAGGAATTCTCCCAGATTTTGCAACGTATCAATCTAGGACAGCCCTTTGGTGAAGCTCTTAGCTCCACAGTAGCTAAGTACAAGTCAGATGAGCTTGACTTGATTAGACGGGCTATCACTATTCAAGCTGAGGTGGGCGGCAGTCTAGCTGAGCTTTTAGAGAAGACCAATTTGACTCTGCGGCAAAGGCTTAAGCTCAAAAGACAGGTGCGTGTCTTAACAAGTCAAAGTCGATTGACCGGAATTATCGTCGGGCTATTGCCACTGATGTTGGGAAGTGCTCTTGAGTTTCTTAGTCCTGGTTATTTAGAGCCTTTATTTACGAGCGATCTTGGGCGTATGTTGCTAGCACTAGCAGTAGTGCTTGAGGTTGTTGGCATAGTGTTGATAAATAAGATGACTGAGGTGAAAATTTAGCATGCTTTCTGCCTTGGCTCAATTTCTTACAACTTACCCAGAGCTTGTTGCTGCTGCCGTCCTTGTAGTCGTGGTCTTGCTCTTGGTATTGATCCAGCCCAAAGCTACCGGCAAACAGGCTAATGCTAATCAGGTAAATTCTTTTTTGTTGCCTGCAATTTTGACCGAGCCAGCCGTCTATCTACTGAGACTTGCTCCTGGCAATTATCTTGTTTGGTTGCAGCAGCGTTTGGTTTTTGCCGGATTGCGCAATAACCTTTATTTTGGCAGTCTTTGTGCCGCTAAGATTTATCCTTGCTTGCTCACTTTGTTTCTGCCCCTATTTGTTCATCCGGGCTTTGCATTGTTGGCACTGGTAGTACTGTTTTTCTCGCCAGACTGCCTTTTAGCTTTCTTAGCCAAGAAACGGCAGCAGTCAGTGGCCGATAGTCTGCCTCAAGTGATTGATTTGATGGTGCTTTGTGTTGATGCCGGCTTGGGTCTAGATGCCACTATTCAGAAAGTAGCCAGTGAAAGAACTGCTCTGTCATCGGCTATTAACGATGAGCTGTTGACTTTGAGTAGAGATGTTTTGCTTGGCATGAATCGCGAGAAAGCTTACCAAGAGCTATATAACCGTACAGGTGTGGATGAACTACGCTCTCTTTCTGCTGCTCTAAACCAAAGTGCCCAGCTTGGCATCAGCGTTTCTAAGGTATTGCGCAATCAGGCCGAGTTTTTGCGTAACAAACTGGGTCAGAAGGCTGAAGAGAAAGCGGCCAGGCTGCCTGTACTGATGGCCTTTCCTCTTTGGTTTTGCATTATGCCAACATTGATGGTGTTGGTGCTTGCTCCCTCCCTTATAATCTTCTTTGAACAAGTTCGACCCTTGACTGGTTTGGGCCTGGGCCAGTAGTAACCAAAGAGTTGGAAAGCACTTGAAAATTAGTATCAACAAAGAGAGCGCCGTTCCAATCAGAGATCAACTAATTGAGCAGCTGGGCTTGCAAATTGCTTCTGGTACTCTTGCTGCCCACGAAAAGCTGCCAAGTATCCGTGCTTTGGCTGACCGGTTAGGAGTGCATTACAGCACTATCACAGCGGCATACAACCATATGGCCGAGGTCGGCTTGTTAGAAGTGCGGCAAGGTAGCGGTGTGCGGGTGGCCTCCACAGGGCGCAAGTCAGAAGCGGATGACGCCACTCTTAATTTAGATGAAATGTTTAGTGAGTTTGTCGCTAGAGCTTCAGAACGTGGCTATTCAAATGAGCAAGTTCAAGCTTGTCTCGCCACTTTGAAGGCGCGTAAATCGGTGAAGCGCATTCTTGCGGTTGATGCCAACAAAGATTTTCACAAAGTAATTGTCGGTGAGCTTGCTCCCCATTTTAAAATTCCGGTAGAGACAATTACTCCCCTTGAGTTATTAGCCGATCTTGGTCAAATGAAAGAGTCACTGCTGGTGGCTAGCCTCTATCATTTGTTTTCATTTCAAAAGCATGTCACTGACTTAACTCGGCTGGTGGCATGCAATATTGAGCCAGCTAGAGTAGAGCTTGAAGCCGTTGCCAATTTACCGGCTCAGAGTCTAGTAGTTTTGGTTTCTGTTTCTCCTACCTTGCTGCACATGGCATCGAATTTGGTGGCAGCTATGCGGGGAGAAGAAGTGGCAGTGAGGGCAATTGGTCGCGATGAACAACAAGAACTGAAATATATTGTTAAGCATGCCAATCTGTTTGTTTGTGACAGCTTGAGTGAAGAGACTGTGGCAGCCCTTGTGCCGCGCAATAAAATTAAAGCATTCAAGCTCTATTCGCCTTCAACCATTGAGCGTATAAAAGATAGATTGTCTAAGTGGGGCTAAGTTCTTACTTGCAAAACTTATTTGCGTTCAGAAACTCCTAGGCCTGGGCTTTCTGGTAGGCGTAGATAACCATCGTCGTAGACCGCACCCTGATAGGGGTCGTTGCGTAAAAGCAAGGCGCCATCTAAGTCTAGATAATCACACAGGCTAGAGAGATGAGCCGCTGCAGTGACACCAATTGATGACTCAATCATCATGCCGAACATAACTTTCATCGAGTGGGCACGAGCTGTTGCAATCACTCTAATTGCTTCCAGTAAACCACCACACTTAGCTAGTTTAACAACAACTCCATCTACAGCACCGGCGAGTCTTGCTACATCGCTCGCGCGGCAGACACTTTCGTCGGCGAATATTGGAATAGCTGCGTTTTGTCTCACTAGACGAAAATCTTCAGCCAAGGCATTTTTCGGTAATGGTTGTTCGATGAATTCGACGCCATTTTCGGCTAGAAATTTTGACATTTCAATTGCTTGCTTGACCGTCCAACCACCATTGGCGTCAACGCGCAAAGGTATATGTGGCGCCATTTTGCGAACACTCTTTATGATTTGATGATCGTAGTTTGTGCCTACTTTTACTTTGAGCATTTTATAGCCTGCTTCAACGGCCTCTTTGGTTTTGCGTTCGATCATTTCAGGCGAATCAATGCCGATAGTAAAGTCGGTCATAGGATAGGCATGGCCGGAGAGACCGAGCATTTTATAGGTGGGCTGACCACAAATTTTTCCTGCCAAATCATGCAGCGCCATTTCGATGGCGGCCTTGGCAGAAAAATTGCCGGCGATCATAAGATCCATGCGCCTTGAAACTTCTACTGCAGCAAACGGGTCGCAGCCTAAAATCTCTTCTTGCTTAGAGGCAATTTGATCTAGCACAGCGAGCACTGTGGCTGGTGTTTCGCTGTGATAGCTAGCCGGAGAAGCTTCACCGAGGCCGACATAGCCTTCGTACGAAAGTTTTACTAAGACATTGTGGGAGACAGCAGAGGTGCCATAAGAAATGCCAAAAGGATAGGCTAGAGTTAAATCTAGTGCTTCAAAGCTGAGAGAAATTGACTTCGATTTTGTGTTAGTAGCTGATTTCACAGGCTTTCCTTATTAGATCTTGGCTGGGGTGAGAGAGAAATCTTCGATTGCTTGAAAGAGTACATCGGCAGAGAATCTCACCGGGTCGGTGGTGGGCAGTTTCGTTTGAGCACCTATTTCAGCAATGGCCGCTTGCGCTTCAGTTTCGCTTAAATCACTTGTGTTGAGAGCCACAGCGATTACTTTGCTTGGTCTGAGATAGGCTGCTATCGATTCATAGGTTTTGATCAACGTGTTCAAATCCGAAATAGCGAAGTTCGTTCCCTTAATGTGCGTGCGGCTGGGTCGATGGCAGAGAATCATGGCCTGGGGGCAGGCGCCATGTACAAGAGCCATGGTTACTCCAGAAAAACCAGGATGGGCTAATGAGCCTTGACCTTCAACTAGTACTAGTGGCGCTTCTTGGGCTGCTTCTAGAACCATCATTTCAGTGGCGCCGGCCATAAAGTCGCCGATTACTCGATCTATGGCAATGCCCTGACCGCAGATCATAATTCCGGTCTGTCCAGTGGCAACGAATGCTGCTTGCCTGCCCTGTTTGGTTGCTGAGCGTTGAATCTCAAGAGCAGCTGTCATCTTGCCCACTGAGCAGTCACTGCCAATAGTAAGCACCACAAGGCTGTCTTTGCCTTTGTACTTGCCGCCATCGAGCACTCTACCTGCTGCCACTGGCAGGTTTTCAGGTGGTTTGCGCACGTCGAATAGTCGTTTGCCGTGTTTCTTTGCCGCCGCAACTATGTTGGCATCGTCTTCAAGGAAGTCATGGAGACCATTTACGACATCTAAGCCTCCTGCCAATGCCTTGACTATGTCGGCGCGCCAATGGTCGGGCATGGCGCCGCCATTCCAGGCTGTGCCTAGCAGCAGAGCGTCGGCTCCGAGTGCCAGAGCTTCTTCTATAGTGCCGACAATAGGGGCCTTTGCATCTATTCCTGTAACAGACTTAATTGAGTTGCCAACTTGGCTTTGATCAATTACACAAGTTATAGGATTCTTGGCGTAACGGAGCACCCCTTCAGCGGTTTTTGAGCTGCCTTTGCCGAATTCTCCAGGGGCATAGAGTGCCAAGCGGGCGGTTTCTTCGATATACATATATGTTTTGGGGATGTTCTGGGAAGTATTGGGATGTTTTTAGTTTTGTGTTTTTAAGTTTGCGGTTTTTAAGATCGGTGAGGAATTGACATTATTGCCCGCCAAAGGCATTAGAATTATAAGGCTCAGTTTAAAATTAGAGTTAGTGATTTATACCGCTTGGCACATGTCAAGATAGTTGGGAGACCTTTTCTGGGATGGCTATTGACGATAACGACGCCCTGACCCCTCCAACAGAGGAGTCATCAAAAGAAAAAGAAGATCGCCAGTCTAAGGCGAAGGCTTTTTATCGGGCTATGTATGCAGGTGGTGACACTCCTGACCCTGAAACTTTTGGCCTTGATTTGGGCAAAGCCCCGGCTGGCCAAAATGATAAAGGCCATCAACTGGCAATAAACAATCTTGAAAATGCCTTGAGAGACTCTGAAGGTAAAGCTAGCGAATGGGAAAATTCATACAAGCGCTTGGCTGCCGACTTCGAAAACTATCGCAAACGCATTGACCGCGAGCGCGAAGAATTCCAAGCCATAGGAATGCAAAAGGCCCTTGAGGCGATTTTGCCAGCTCTTGATGACTTAGATATGGCCCAGTCGAAATTGACCGAGAAGACTGAGCCTAAAGTTATGCTCGACAGCTTGAAAATGGTTTGTAACCGCTTTGGACGCTGCTTAGAGCAAGTTGGTATTAAGCAAATGCAACCCATTGGCGAGCCATTTGATCCGATGTATCACGAGCCCGTACAAGAAGTGCCTACTAATGAAGTGCCAGATGGCGCTGTGGCCCATCAGTTGCGCAATGGCTATATGTTCCGCGATAAAGTCTTAAGACCAGCTCTCGTTAACGTGGCAGTGGCACTTTCTGGTGAAGCGGCTGAGGCATACGAGCGGGCCCAAGCGGAAAAAGCAAGTGCAGCCCCTGCCTCTGAAACTTCAGAAGTTATCGATATCACTCCTGTTGTTACCGCAGTGGCGGAAGAAGAAACTATGGTTCCTTCTTCTTGTACTGAGACCTCTGAGAGCCTTGAATCAATTGGCAATGAGAGAAGTACTCAAGACATTCCCTTTGAAGAAATCAAGGCTGCATACGAAGCTTCGCTTTCAGCTAACGATTCTGCTCCTTCTTCTTCTTCTTCTTCTTCTTCTTCTGGTCAAGTTGAGGATGAGGCCGCTAATGCTAGTAAAGAAAGTAAGGTCTATGACCTTACTGATGTTGAAGAGTAATTGCTCTTGTGTATGAATTTGGATTCTAGACTCTGATGAGTGATGACAAAATTATTGGTATTGACCTAGGCACCACATATTCGTGTGTGGCTGTTATGGAAGTCGGAAAACCAGTCATCATTGAAAATTCAGAGGGCGCTCGCACCACACCGTCTGTAGTGGCATTTACTAAGGCCGGTGATCGGCTTGTGGGCCAATTGGCAAAACGGCAGGCCGTGACCAATCCTACTCGCACAGTGCAGTCTATTAAGCGCGAGATGGGCACCAACTATCGCGTGCAAGTAGACGGTGTTTCTCACAGCCCAGAGCAGATATCAGCGATGGTGCTACAGAAGATCAAGGCAGATGCCGAAGCCTATTTGGGTGAGAAAGTGACAAGAGCAGTAATTACTGTTCCTGCCTATTTCAATGATGCTCAAAGGCAAGCTACGCGAGATGCTGGCCAAATTGCCGGTCTTGAAGTCATGCGCATTATCAATGAACCGACTGCCAGTGCTCTGGCCTACGGTCTTAACAAGCTCAACGAGCATGCTGTTGTCTTGGTCTTTGATCTTGGTGGCGGCACTTTTGATGTCAGTATTCTGGAGATTACTGAAGGCGTCTTTGAAGTGCAGGCAACCAGTGGTAATAACCGCCTTGGTGGTGATGACTTCGACCAAGCGATCATCGATTATTTGGTGGAAGAGTTTAAGAAGCAGACTGGGCTTGACATTGCTGGCGATTTAATGGCTGTGCAAAGGCTAAAAGAAACTGCTGAGAAAACTAAAATAGAGCTATCTTCGGCACTTGTTTCAGAAGTGCATTTACCGTTTTTGACTGCCGATCAAAGTGGGCCTAAGCATTTAGAAACAACAATTACTAGAGCTAAGTTTAACGAAATTACTGCTGGCCTAGTTGAGGCAACTATCGGTCCATTGCAGCAAGCGCTCGAAGACTCAGGTTTGAGCCCTCAAGATATTGAACACATAATTTTGGTCGGTGGATCGACTCGCATACCAGCTGTGCAAGACATGATTCGTCGCTTCTTTCAGAAAGAACCTTCTAAGTCGGTCAATCCTGATGAAGCTGTAGCTCTTGGTGCTGCCATTCAAGCTTCAATTTTGGCTGGTGATTTGCAAGATGTACTATTGCTTGATGTCATTCCACTGTCCCTGGGAATTGAGACAGCCGGTGGTTTGTTCACCCGCATCATCGAGCGCAATACCACTATTCCTACTAGCCGCACCATGACTTTTACAACCACTGAAGATGCCCAAACTTCTGTTGAAGTACATGCCTTGCAGGGTGAGCGTGAGTTGGCCTCAGACAACAAGTCATTGGCCAAGTTTCACCTCACCGGCATCCCCGGTGCTCCTCGCGGTGTGCCGAAAATTGAAGTAACCTTTGATATTGATGCTGATGGTATTGTGCACTGCTCGGCGCGTGACCATGGCTCTGGTATTAAACATTCTGTCACGATTCAACGTACTACTGGTCTGAGCCCCGGTGAAGTTGAGCATCTACAGCGAGAAGCTGAAGAATTTGCTGACCAAGATAAGCTGGTGCGTGAACGCATTTCGACTCGTGTCCATGCAGAATCTATGTGCGCTGAAGCTGAGCGCACCGTAACAAAATACGGTGACCGGGTTGATAAAGTGCATGTAGACAAAGTTATGAAGGCTGTAGAACTGGTTAAGGACGCTCTTGCTCAAGACAATGCTTCGGAACTTAAGCAGTTGGTAGCTGGTCTTGATGTGTCGCTGCTTGATTTGGGTCGCGTGATTCACTCTGGCAATCGCCAGTCTCAGCCGCGCAAGGAAGAGCGTCAGTCGACAGTGCCGAATAGCGGTAAAAAGAAGCCTAGTTATGGTGACGAGCGTCCCATAGAACTGGGTGAGGTTGGCCGTCCGAGCCAACAAGTGTTAAGCTCGCTGATCGATAAAGACTTATCGCTTGAGCCTGATTTAGCTCTCGACGCCGATTTAGTGCTCGATAAAAATAGTGAAGGATTGGATTAAGGCAAAGAAAAATTTTGCGACAGAGCTTCTTTTTTGACCTTTAATAAGAAGAGCTGTGAAAACGGTGACAGAAAAGTTCGGATTTAACCAAAGGTGCTCGCTTGGAAACTATGGCAAAACGTGATTATTACGAAGTTCTAGGTCTAGCCCGCGGGGCTTCATCGGACGAGATAAAGAAGTCTTTTCGCAATCGCGCCAGACAGCTTCACCCAGATAACAAAGAGAGCGGCGACGAAGCGGCTTTCAAAGAACTGGCTGAAGCCTATGAAGTACTCTCTGACGAGCAGAAAAAAGCGTCTTATGACCGTTATGGCCATGAAGGCGTGAAGGGGTCCACACGCGACTTTGATAACGTCGATTTCAGTTCGTTCCAGGGCTTTGGCATGGAAGACATAATCGATGCTCTTTTTGGCGGCGGCATGCGTGGCGGTTTCTCTAGCGGTGGTGGCGGACGTTCTGGACCGCGTCAGGGTGCTCACTTGCGCTATGACCTCGATTTGGAATTTCTTGATTCTGTTTTCGGTCTAGAAAAGAAGATAACGGTCAAGCGTCTAGAAGACTGCACGACCTGCGAAGGCAGTGGTGCCACTCCTGGCAGTAATCTGTCTACCTGCAATACATGCCAGGGTCAAGGTCAAGTGAAACAGCTGGTCAATATGCTGTTTATGCAGAGCTATCAAATTATTGCTTGTCCTGATTGCTCTGGTTCTGGTAAGAAAATTGAGAAACCTTGCAAAGATTGTAAGGGTGCAGGTCAAACCAGAAAGTCACGTGAGTTCGATGTTAAGGTGCCAGCCGGTGTTAAAGACGGCGATCGCCTCAAGCTCCAAGGGGCCGGTGATAAGGGTCCTCGTGGTGGTGTTTACGGTGACCTATTTGTTGTCTTGAATGTCAAAGACCATCCTGAATTTGTTCGTGATGGCTTTACCATCCATGTTAAGCAACCGATTAGTTTCTCAATGGCTGCTCTAGGTGCTGAAATTTTAGTGCCCACAGTGGAAGGTGCCAAGGTTCTCAAAGTGCCTGCTGGTACCCAATCTTCAAGCCAGTTGGTGATGCGTGATTTAGGTGTGCCACACTTAAATAATCCTTCACGGCGCGGCGATCATGTGGTGCATGTGGTGGTTGAAACACCGACTAAATTAAGTGGCGAAGAACGTAAATTGCTTGAGCAATTGGCTGAAATTCGCCACGAGAAATTGAAAGTAAGTGCTCCTGTTCCTGATAAAACAGAGACTGCTAGCGCAAAAGATGCTTCTTCTCACTCTGAGCATAAAGAGGAGCACAAAAAAGATTCGAGCACTAGCACCAGCAATAGTAGTAAGAAGAAAAAGTCGCAAGAGAAGGATTCTGAGCCTGCTGAGGCTGAAGATAAAGGAATCTTAGATAAAATTGTCGACGTATTTAGGCACAAAGACTAAAGGCTTGCAAGCTTTCTACCCTAGCAGTGGCCGTACAGCAGGTTTTTTTGAACCTAGTTTTTGCTTCGTAAAATCGTTGTTTGTCTTGAAGCTCGCTCTAGCTTCAATCATTCTTTTACTTGTTTGTTTCGCTCTTGCGCTACCTGCTCAGGCTACGCGACAAAGTCCTGAACTTGTTACTGCTCTAAAGAGTATCTTCCCTGATTGTCGCATGCGTCTTGATGGTGCCTTAGAGACAAAAGAGGGAGATTTGTACTTGCCAGTAATGCCAGCGCAAGTACTGAAAAAGCCCCGGGTGAAGCTGCTTGAAGTTTATCCACTACAGCAGCCGGTTAAAGTTAAGCCGCAGGTGCTTTTCTTTGATAATGGTGTGACATTTATTCGAGTGCTCGTCAGCGGCAAGAGCAGAACTTTTCTACCGCTGACCGCTCTCAGTGAAAAAGGACGCAAGATCGTCTTGGCTGGTCATCTTACAGAAGATTTGATTGTGCCTGAAGGTTTTGTTTTGCCACCTATATATAAATCGGTGGTTGGTCAAACTGCAGTTGTATTGGCTGAACCAGCCAAGCCAGCTGTCGTTAGTTCTGCTAATACCGGGGCAATCGGTACTGCCGGAGCAATTAAGCCAAGCAATGGCCAGGCAAAGGCACACCTCGGTCTTTTTCTGACATCGCGCAATTCGGGCAATATTACTCTTGTCGATCAGTCGAACTGGAAAAAAATCAGCGATTTCCCCACTGAAGGAACACCGGCCGGCATGGCTTATGTTGCGGGTAGGCTCTATATTGCCGACATAAGTAAAAATCGTATATTGATTCTTGACACTATTGCTAAACAGTTTGTTGGCCAAATAAATTTGTTGCCTAAGTCTGCACCAAAATCTATCGTGGCCATGGGCAGCGGAAAATTGTTGTACGTATCAGAAAGTGGAACCGCTGACATTGCTGTGGTTGAAGTTGATACTAGCAAAGTCTTACTGCGCACAAAAGTGCCGCCCGGACCAGGTCGTATGGCTATCACGCCCAACGGCAATACTATTCTGGTTTTGAACACTATCACTGGACAGGTAACTTTTGTTTCTACTTTAAATCAAAGAGTATTGGGCAGCATTGTTGTTGGTGCCAATCCAACGGCTGTAGTGATTTCACCGGACGGTAAAACGGCCTACGTATCTTGTCGTGGTGAGCTCAATCATATTGCCGTAATTGATATTGCTAAACGGGGCATTCTCGCCAATATCAAAACTGGGAATGGTCCAACTGGACTGGCAATTTCGGCTGATGGCGGTACTCTCTATAATGCCATCGCCAAAGACAATATGATTGCTGTTTTTGACACCGCCACCAAAGCTTCAGTTAAGCAAATTAAGCTGCCCCTTGATATTGATTTTCCAGGCAATATTTTTCTACTACCTGACGGAAAAAAACTGATTGTATCAAGTGCTACCACAACAGCCTTTGGTGTACTCAATATTGAGACTGGTGAATTCGAGTGTCAGCCTGTAATCGGCCACAGCTCAGATGAAATAATCTGTGCGCCACTAGAATAGATAAACAAATAGTCGGGTCAACAAACAAGCACTTAGAGCTAACCTTGTCTGTTCTCTCGAAAAAAAATGGTTTCCATGGAAACCATTTTTTTTCGAAAAGTAGAAGGTTTAGTAGCTAAACTGTTTTTCGGCTATTTATTTTTCAGCTTCTGAATAAGCTCAGCTTCTTTCTCTCTTAAAGTCTCTTCGTGAGCTGTTTGATTGCTGGTTACGACCATTGTTATGAGAACAGCAATACCAATAATAACTATGAGCATTACTAGCGGCGGAATCATAATTGGTGGTCTTTTGCCTCTCACCCACATAGCTTTATCTTCCTAAACTAAACACTAATCACGATTAGGATTGGGGGCGCCGTCAGTGTGCACTTTGTTGAGGAAGCGTGTGATTGAGCCTTGATAAAGCAAATCGACTGTACCGGTGGGGCCGTTTCTCTGTTTGGCAATAATGATTTCGGCTTCGCCCCGTTGTTCAGTTTCAGGGTTGTAGTATTCGTCGCGATAAATGAACATGACTAAGTCGGCGTCTTGCTCGATTGAGCCAGATTCTCTCAAGTCTGAAAGCATTGGTCTTTTGTTTTGGCGAGCTTCTACTGCTCGAGAGAGCTGCGAGAGCGCAATTACAGGCACCGATAATTCGCGGGCTAAAGTTTTCAGCGAACGTGAAATTTCAGATACTTCTTGTACGCGGTTATCTGTAGCTTTGCGGCCTTGCAATAACTGAATGTAGTCGATGATGATCATGCCGAGAGCTTTATTCTCAGCTTTAAGTCGGCGGCACTTGGCGCGAATTTCAAGAACGTTAACCATGGCTGAGTCATCAATAAAGATTGGTGCTTCGCCCAGGCGGCCCATGGCCATTGCTAAGGCCTGCCAGTCGTTGGTGTGAAGGTGGCCAGTGCGCAGACGGTTAGAGTCAATTTTTGCTTCAGCACAGAGCATTCTCTGTACAAGTGATTCTTTGGACATTTCTAGTGAGAAAATAGCACAAGGTACGCCATGTTCAACAGCGCAGGCCTGGGCGATATTGAGCACAAAAGCCGTTTTACCCATTGAAGGACGAGCGGCAATGATCACTAAATCTGACGGTTGGAAGCCCGAGGTCATGGCGTCAAGATCGTAGAAGCCAGAAGGGGTGCCAGAAAGCGTATCTTTGTTTTCGTAGCGTTCTTCGATTTTCTGAAATGAAGCTTCAACGATGTGTTTGATGTGCACCATTTGCTGCATGTTGCGGCGCTGGGCGAGGTTGAAGATCATGTGCTCAGCTTTGTCTAAAGCCGTGTCAGCGTCGGTTTCTTCATAACAGCTACCGACAATTTCGGTACCCGCCTTAATCAAGCTGCGCAGTAGTGCTTTCTCTTGCACTAACTTAGCGTAGTACTCAAGGTTGGCCGTGGTAGCCACAGATCTAGAAAGGTCGGTTATGTACAAGCGGCCACCCACCAGCTCAAGCTTGCCCTGGTCTTGGAGGAAGGCTGAGATAGTGACGATATCGATGGGCTCGTTCTTTTCGTAAAGGTCTAGAACTGCGGCATAAATGACTTGGTGGGCTTTTCGGTAAAAATACTCAGGCTCAAGCACATCTACTACACGCGAAACGCCATCACCGCTGACGAGTAAGGCGCCCAGAACAGCCTGCTCAGCATCAAGAGACTGCGGTGGCAATCTCTCCATGGTGGAATCAGTCATAGGTGATAGTTCTGCGCTCATAGATACCTAAACGCTCTCTTACCGAAAATAGTTCAATATAAGGTGATTGCTTCAGTTTAAAGCAAAATTTGAGCTTAGAGCCTAAACAAAATAAAAGTTAGGGGCCTTTTTATAGGCCCCTAATATCTTTAATATATGCGATCGCTAACTAGGGCTATATCAGTCGTCGTCGAGGGACGACATATCTCCAGTTGGCAAGCCTAGTTCCCAGGCTTTGAGCAAGCGCCTCATGATCTTGCCGGAGCGGGTCTTAGGCAAGGTCTCTTTTACTTCAATTTCGCGAGGATAGGCATGGGCCGCTAGGGTTTTCTTGCAATGCTCTTTGATTTCATCGAGCAGCTCGTCGGTGACCTTGACGTCATTCGACATGACGATGAAGGCTTTGATGATCTCACCGCGTTCATGGTCTGGCTTGCCGATTACGCCGGCTTCTGCCACGGCATAGTGTTCAACTAGAGCTGACTCTACTTCAAAGGGGCCAACTCTATGGCCGGATGTATTGATGACGTCATCAGCCCGGCCAACGAACCAGAAATAACCATCTTCATCTTTCCAGGCATTGTCGCCGGAGAAGTACCAGCCAGGTATTTTGAAATATTCATGGAATTTGGGCTCGTTGCGCCAGACTGTTCTGAGCATGGCAGGCCAGCCTGGTCTGACCACTAGGCGCCCTAGTTCACCGGCTTCTAGTTCTTCGCCGTCGTCGTCAACGATGGCACCATAGACGCCCGGCAGAGGCTTGCCCATAGAGCCTGGCTTAATTGGGTTGCAGGGTAGGTTGGCAATTAATTGCATACCAGTTTCAGTTTGCCACCAATTGTCGTGGATTGGCAGACCGTAGACTTTCATGCCCCAGCGCACCACTTCTGGGTTGAGCGGCTCGCCTACAGAGAGAATATGACGCAGGCTCGCCAGTGAATGTTCGAAAACAACATCATCGCCAGCCTTCATCAGCATGCGCAGGGCTGTTGGAGCTGTGTACCAGACAGTGACTTTGAGCTTATCGATTACTTGATACCAGCTGGCAGCATCGAAACGGCCTTCGTAGCTGACACAAGAAGCACCATTTGACCAAGGGCCAAAGATACCGTACACGGTACCAGTCACCCAGCCTGGATCGGCTGTGCACCAGTAGATATCATCGTCTTTAAGATCTAGCACCCACTTGGTGGTCATGTGCTGACCAAGAATGTCGTTGTGAACGTGCACCACACCTTTTGGTTTGCCGGTGGTGCCTGAGGTGTAGAGCAAATAGAGCGGATCTTCTGGATCCATTGGCTCGCACTTCAGTTCAGTAGATTGATTGGCAACTAGTGTGTTGTAGCAAAGTTCGCCGTTCTTCAAATCTTTTTCTTTGGCATCGACAATGATCAAGTGCTCAAGATCTGGTAGCTCTTTTTTGATACCGTCTATCTTGTCTTTGAGAGATGGATTGGTGATCACTACTTTGGCTTCTGAATCTTGCAAGCGGTCGCGCAAGGCGTCGGGACCGAAAGCGGAGAACAGAGGCCCAGCGATGGCACCAATTTTAGCGATAGCAATGGTTGCTATATAAAGCTCTGCCACCCGGGGCAAGAAGACAAAAACGCGATCGCCTTTTTTGACGCCGATAGATTTAAGTGCATTGCCAAGACGATTGGCTGCTTCGTAAATTTCAAGGAAGGTGAATTTGCTCAGCTCGCCGCTGGGATCGACTGAGTAGAGGGCGACCTTGTTCTTGCGGCCATTAACGAGATGGCGGTCCACGGCATTGTAAGCGGCGTTGACTTTGCCACCGGCAAAGTAAGAGATTTCGCGCTTAGCATCTTCCCAAGAAAAGGTGTTGTAGGTTGTCTCGTAGTCTTCTAAGTTGCAGCGCACAGGAAATTTTTTGATGATTTCTTGCCTGACGCCCTTTGGGGTTTTGTGCGGGTCTGTAGAGCTTTGGGGAGACTTTTCATCCGCTGTTTTAGCAGCATTATTGGCTTTGTGGCCTGTAGACTTTGGACTAGGGCTGTTTGTACCCTTAGGACCCTTTTCGACAACCTTCATAAATTCCTCCAAAGGGCGGATTGCTTGATTCTAGAAAATAGACTCTAGAATTTGATTCTTGAAATTAGACTCTTGAATATCGGACAGCTAGTGTAACGCTTGTTAAGGTTCATTGCTCAGCTTTAAGGCCTGCCTGGTCTTAAAATTATGAAAGCTGGGTTGATAATATTAAACTTTAAACAGAGTCTCTTTAGTGGGTACATAGCACATAGTCAGTCAAATCTAAGGTAAGCGTAAATGTCTCAAGTCTGGACCGATCACAAAGACGCCGCCAATAAGGCTCTCGATGCCAAAGATTGGGAAGTTGCTATCAAAGAATGGCAAGGCGCCCTAGAAGAAGCCGAGAAGTTTGCAAAGGGTGATGGCCGCTTAGTTGCGTCACTAGAAGGCCTGGCACAGGTGCAGTTTCTTAAAGGCAACCATGCTGAGGCAGAATCACTTTACAAGCGAGCCTTGGCCTTGAGAGAAAGTGCCCAAGGCAATGACCACCAAGACATTGCCACAGTGCTCAATAACCTAGGTGCCGTTTATTTTAAACGGGGTTTCTATAAAGATGCCATGAGTCATTTTGAGCGTTCTTTGGCCCTGCGGCGCAAGTGTTTTCCAGCAGAACATTTAGAAGTGGGTAAGTCGCTCTATCATCTTGCTCTTGTCTGCCATGCGGAGCAGCGCTATGACGAGGCCGATGGGCACTATCGTAAGACTCTTGATATCAAGAATAAGTCTCTCGGAAACAATCATCCAGACTTGATCAATTTGCTTCGTAACTACGCCCATCTATTGCGCAAGACTTCACGCGATTCGATTGCTTCGCAAATGGAACAATTCGCCAGTGGTATCGAGTCTAAGCTGAAGGCCTCGAGCAATTGAAAACTGAGAGCAATTGAAAGCTGAGAGCAATTGAAAACCATTTGCCCATATCCTGACTGCCGTTCAACTTTTGAAGTGGTGGGCGAACAATATCAGCAAAGCGATCGCTTCGGCTGTGGGCAATGTCCTGATTGCCATCGTGATTGTGTTGCCCGCCCAGCTGAGCTAATCTCTGCCTTAGCTAGCAAGAGAGGCCTAGACTTAGGACTTAATCGATCAATCATAGCCCCTGAGCCGGACCTTGCCAAATTGGTAGTGGTGCTCGATGATGTTCGAAGCCTTCACAATGTTGGTGCTGTTTTTCGTACTGCTGATGCAGCTGGATTTTCGCATGTTTATCTTAGTGGTATCACTGGAGTGCCACCACGAAAGGAAATTGCTAAAGTCAGCCTTGGTGCCGAAGATTGGCTGCCCTATTCTTACCACTTGTTCCTTCCTGAAATACTGCTTCCTCTTAAGGCCGCTGGCTATAGCATTGTTGCCCTAGAAAGAGAGCAAAACTCGCGCTCGCTTTATCAGGCCTTGATTTGTGGTGCTTTGAAATTACCGCTCTGTTTGCTAGTGGGAAATGAAGTTCAAGGTGTATCAGTTGAGGGTCTAGCACTCTGCGACGATATTTGTCACCTTAATATGCGCGGCAAAAAAGAATCACTAAATGCTTCTGTTGCTTTTGGTGTGGCCGCTTATTTTTTTGCTGAGATTTTGCTCTAGCCAACTAATCTACTTCAGCCAAAAACCGCGAATTGCATAACTAGGCACAGTACTGTTAGCACTGAGAAAATTATGCCAGCAATGAGGGCAGCCTTAGAACCAGAGGCAACTTCTTCGCCTTTAATATCAAAGCCAACCATACGGGCCCGGACAAATGAAAGAACAGCAAGCGCAGCCAGAAAGATTGGTAGCAAATGGTGCATTAGAAATAGGGGTAACACTGCATCGGCAGCGAGATAGACAGTAGTTGGTTTCTCTGGTGGCTTGGCATTGGCAATTGAGCTTAGCTCCTTTACTTGCGGCGCTGGTGCAGTTTGGCTGTCAGTTGGTTTTTGAATAGATAGGCTTTCTTTGGGTTTCGTGCCCTTCTTAGATTTTTTGCCATTTTTGGCTACAACCTTTGGTTTCTTCTCTATTTCAGTTGGAGCCGGATTAGAAACCTGATTGCCAGCTGATAAAACAAAAATTTGATCATTGTCAGTGGTGAGGAAGCGGCCTTCTCTATTGCTGCCACGCACGAAAAATTTTGTGCATTTGAGAATATTGTTTTCATTGTAGAGTGCCCCATAGCAGCCAATATAGCCTGGCAGCGAGGTTTCTTCATTGCCTAGATGCACTCCGCCTTCTAGGTTGAGCTTCATGGTTGTGCCATCTTTGTCAGTGGTGCGGTCAGACATGATCGGAATGCTCAAGGCTTTGCCGTTGTAGGGGCTGCTATACGAAAATTGGAATTCGGCACCAGGGGGGATGGTTCTTGGGTATTCCCCGCTGCTGAGCCAAAATAGCTGAGCATAGTTCGCTAGCTGACGCATTTTTTCTATGACGCGATTGTCTGGACCGCTAGTCAAATAGTAAGTGATGCCATCCTCACTCTTAATAGAAGACGAACTATCAGCCATCCATATTTGTTTTTCGGTAGCTGATTGAGCTAGGGCGCTGAATAAGTCACCCCAGTTGTTCTTTATGCGCTTAAATGGAATTCTAGTGGCTGTGTTTTGGTTGGCGATTAAGACTTCTGTTCCCAGAAGTCTTAACTGCTTTTTTTGGTCAGGTGACTCATATACGGTGGTTGTGCTCTTAGATGAGGTCGCTCCTGGCCTCACCGCGACTTTACCTGAGAATAAGTAGAGCACTAGGCCTATGAGCACTGTAGCAGCTATCAGAGGAATGCCAAAGTCTTTCAATAAACGACCGGTGCGAATGCGGCTTTGCTCGCTAACTGATGGTCGCCGGCCTTTAGCGTTTGAACGTGTGTTGACCTTGCTGCGATTGGTCAGGCTTGCTATTGCTTCGGCTGTATAGGGTTCTTCCTCGAGATTGTCATACTGTTCAAATTGGTTTGACTCCGGTCGAGCTAGAGCGTTGCCATAGCTAGCTTTTGCTTCGATGCCAGTGCTGCGCTGCGGGGGGGATGGCATGGGTACAAGGGAAGGATTGAGAGCTAAAGCCTCTTGCGCATCAATTTGCGGGAAGTGCACTCCACTGGTTTCGTTAAATTTGGCTGATTGACTAAAACCAGTTTTGCTTGCCGGGGCCACTGGCATGTCTCTGAGCATTTCTCTGGCGAAGGCTTGCATGGCTGTTTCGCCTGATGACCCTTGTGAGACTTCCATTTGGTTGAACTGGGCGTTGGCCTGAGCGTTAAACTGGGAATTGAGTTGTGGGTTTAGTGCAATATTTTGGTCGACGGCGGGAAGCTGGCTGTTGGTCGCTGCAGCCTGCTGCTGTAACTGGTTTTGTATTTGTTGCTGTACTTGTTTAAGAACCTGTTTGTGCACTTGCGGCTCTGGAGGGCCAATTTCGGACGCACTTGTTTGTTCGGCGCCTATATTGGCGGCATTAGTAGGAAGATTGTTGGGCTGGTTTTGAGCTTGGCTCTGCTCCTGACTTTGATATATAGACGGATCATCGTACTGCGAGCGCATGGCGCCTTGGTTCCGCATTAGGTTGACTAGATAAGTATGTCGCTCTATTAGGCGAACAGCCAGCGGATTGTCAGCCTGCATGCACTGTTTGGCCGTGGCAATTGCTGATTCGACGATGTGCAAGGCGTCTTCTGTTTTGCCCATCATCTCGTTTGTTTCGGCAATCTTGAGCAGCATGCTCACCATGTCAGGATGAACTCTACCAAGGATTTTTTCACCGATCCTCACTAGGCGCCAGTTGGTTCTAAGTGAGTCGTCGTAGCGTCCCACTGACTGATAAGCATCGGCGAGATTTTGCAAACACTCGGCTAGCTCTGGTGCTTCTGGTCCATTTTGGCGTTCAAGTCCAATTAGCGAGCTTTCAAATAAAGGAACGGCCTCTTCAAAGCGGCCTGCTCTAGCAAGCAAATTGGCTTGTTCTAAGTTGTTGCTGGCAGCCTGTGCGGGCATTCGAAAGTTTTCGCTTTGCATGTCCGTTACTGACCTGGGAAAATTGTCTTGGAATTCAATATGATCACAGCATTATTCACATTGGGTTCATACCCACAATGCTAATCTCTTCCACTCTGTCATTTTCTACCAAGTCAGCGAGATACTAGGAGTATATAGTGGCCAAGGCAAATACAACTATCAAGCAAAATATTGAGTGGAGATATCATCGCTCTGGGTGTTCTACCTGTCAGAAGACTCAAGATTTTCTTGAGCAGCATAATCTTGGGGCGTTAGAGATGGTTGAAGCCAAGAAGAAGGCTCTTCGGGCCGAAGAAGCCCTTAAGTTGGTGCAATCGGTTGACGAGATTTATGCCACCAAAGGCAGTAATCGGGTCTATTTCAATTTAAAGCAAGAAAAACCTCACCAAGACCAGCTACTCGCAGCTATGTTAGGTCCTACGGGTAATCTAAGAGCGCCTATTCTGAAGAAGGGTAGGGTACTTTTGGTGGGCTTTGACCAGGAAAATTACAGCAAAATATTGCTCGATTAATGGTTCTTTTCAGCAAAGTTTCTTTCAGCAAAAAGGGGACTAGTAATCTAGGCCCCCTTTCCTTAATTCTTGTATATTTTAGGCGTCAGTAGATTCTTAAGTACTAGATTGTTGGTCGTCGTAGTGAGTGTCGTCGGTAAGGAAGCCGATTACTAGGCCGCTCACTGCACCAACCACTAGGCCCCAAGCCAGTCCGCCTTTCCAGCCGAACATTGGAACCACGCTAACCGGTAGAGGCCAGATCTTAATCACTTCAAACGAACCAGCTACAACAAGGGCCGAAATGATGCTGATGATAAACATCGCGGCAATGGGAAGTGAGGAACTGGTGGCTTTCTTGGTACCCATTTATTACGTCCTAATGCACTCTTAACCAAAATACAGTGCAAATTGTAGCACCGCCGAGGGTGAAGCTCTAGGTTTCTTCAGGGCTTTACAGAGTAAATATATTTTTCAAACTTTAAATCTCAAACTTCAAAAAATCTCATACTTGCTCTAGTCGTGCTCAGCCGTGACCAAATCGGCTTACTTAATCGCTCTCTGACTCAACAGGCCAAGGCCAGCAATCGTTTTGGCGTCTTGTATTTGGCCATTGTGCACCATTGCCCAGGCTTCGCTTAAGGTCAGTTCGATGACATCGGTTTCTTCGTCGAAGTCAAGATTTTTTCCCTTGTAAGTGAGATTTTCCGCTAGGTAGATATAGATAATTTCATTGCAAAATCCTGGCGCACTGTACATTCTTGATAGTTCTTGCCAGCTTTCTGCCTGATAACCGGTTTCTTCTGTCAGCTCCCGTTGGGCTGCTGGATATGGATCTTCCCCTGCTTCAATTCGTCCTGCTGGTAGTTCAATTAGCTCTCGGTCAACTGAATAGCGATATTGCTTGACCAGTATTACTTTGTCTTCGCTAGTCAAGCCAGCAATGACCACACCGCCATTGTGTTCGACCACTTCTCTTGTGGCTACAGTGTTGTCAACATTGAGGGTGTCCACACGCAAATTGATGATTGTGCCTTCCCAGATACGTTCTGTTGATACGCAATGATCTTTGGTAAAAAGCATTAGTCCCTCATGAGCGTCAAAGTAACGGCTTATCGTAAAGCAAAGCATTGGCCGAGGCAATCATCTAGAATTTAGTGGTGATAGTCACTTTCGAGTTCGAACCGTAAATAGAAGTTGAATTACCAGCAAAGTCTTGACTACATAAAGTCGCTCGTGCCGACTTTAGAGCGACCAAGCCTTGGGCGTATCGAAGAATTCTTCAATGCGCAAGGTCGGCCGCAGTCAATGCTTGAGTGTTTTCATGTTGGTGGCACTAATGGTAAAGGTTCAGTAGTTACACTGATTGCTTCGATGCTTGAGGCCTTGGGCAATCGCTGCGGCAAATTTACCGGACCCCATCTGCTCTCATTTAATGAGCGCTTTGTCGTCAATGGCCAAGCCATTGCTCCTGATCAATTTGCAAAGGTAGCTAGTATTACCAAAGACTTGTCAGATCAGTTTGCCCTTGCTCATCCAGATTTTGGCGCTCTCACTTGGTTTGAGTTTCTTACGGCTATGGCCGTCGCTTACTTTAGGCAAGAGCAAGTTCGTTACAGCGTTTTTGAAGTTGGTATGGGCGGCCGCTTTGATGCCACAAATATTTTGACTAATGTAAGGGCTACAGTTCTGACAAATGTAGATCTCGATCATATGCAATTTCTTGGTGATACCAGAGAGAAAATTGCCTTTGAAAAATCTGGAATTATTAAAGCAAATGTTCCGGTTGTCACTACCTGCGATGGCGCAGCCTTGGCCGTAATCACTAGCCGAGCCAAGAAGTTGCAATGCCCAGTTTACGCGCTTTCTCAGCCAAACGTCAGCCATGATCTTGGTCAATTGTTTCATAATTTTGAGATTCAGTACTTTGGTCTAGAGCATGAAAAGTCATCAGTTAGTGATTTTGTTGAACTGCTGAAAAATGAGTTTTTCATTGATGAGGGCTCTCAATCACTCTTCGTTTCTGGTTTGAGTGGTTCATATCAAAGGGTCAATATGCTTACTGCCCTTGTTGCCTTAGGTGCGAGCGGCATCTTGACAGAGCCTTTGAACGCCAGCAATGATCAGCGGCAAGCTACTATTCAATTACTGAAGACTGGTCTGTCAAAGGCTAGCTGGCCAGGGCGGTTTGAAATATTTGAAGAGCCTAAAATGATTCTGGATGGTGCTCATAATCCCCATGGTGCCAAAGCTTTACGAGCGGCTCTGTTAGAAAAATTTGGTTTCGTAAAATTCGTTTTTATTCTCACTTGTTTTGAAAATAAAAATGCCGATGAATTACTGCATTCGCTGCTTGCCCCTGGTGATTCGATTGTTGCCTTTGCTCCATTAAGTGAAAGAAAAATGCATGGGCCTGAAGCTTTGGTGCAAATAGCTCAGGGCTTAGGCGCTCAAGGTTATGTTGTCGACAGTTATGCTGAAGCTGTGGCGCGAGGTCAAGCAATATTGGCAAACACTGCTATTTATGCTCCCTATCTGATTGCTACTGGTTCGTTTGCCACGGTGCGTGAAGCTACCTGCTTTGCCAAGGAGCAATAAGCAAAAACTTCAGTCTTTTTCTCTAAGACTATGTAAAATCGAAGCAGTTCAGGGGTGATAATTTGAATTCTGACCACACTTTCAATCTGGCTGGGCACATCAGGCATCAAGGCTTGTCTTTGGCTGGTGTAAGGGTCTTGCTCTTTGATCAGTTCGCTCATGAGAGTGATAGTTTGGTTGGAGCTGAGCCTCTACGCGAGCTCAGGACAGGCGTTAAGGGCGACTTCTCTTTCTCAGTTAAGACCGGTGTTTATCGCCTTGAGGTGGTACCAGCCTCTGCCACTCGCATTCTAGGTCATTCTCTTTCAGAGATAAAAGTAACTACTAACACTAATCTCAATATTTCTTTGGCAACAGGTTCGATTGTTTCTGGTCGAATTAATAGCTTATCTAATCAAAATTCTGATTTAACAGTAGAAATGTTGACTGCTACTGAAGTTGTTGTTTTAGGTATTGAACCATCTTCGTATAAGGCTGTCAGCCCCGTGGCAGAGGACGGTAGCTTTAGCTTGGTTGTGCCTCGGGGCAAATATCATATTGCCTTGCGTTGCTCTCAGCGTGAGATAGATGGCCGAGAAATTCTCACTCCAGCTAAGTTCAAGCTTGTTTCGACCCATAGTGATGTTATAACAATTGCAAACGATGTTGATTTAACTCTTGAATGGCCCGAACTCTTTTTGTTTGAAGGCGAAATTGTCGATCACTTGGGCCAGCCTGTGGCTAATGCTTTGGTCACTGTTGGGCCCGCAGCCTCAAGGCACAGTTTGCTTTTGAGCGAACTGTGCTTTGCTGCTAAAACCATAAGTGATGAATGCGGGCAATTTCAACTATTTCTAGAATCAGGTGCATACGATATTGTTGTTGAGCCATCCGATTCTTTATTGTTTGGCTGTGTTGAGAAAAATTTGAATGTCACTGCTGGCTGCCACCATCACTTCGTTCTGGCTCAAGGTCACCGCCTTAAAGGGCAAGTTGTCTTCGATGATCAACTGCTTTCACAGAGTCTTGTACGCGTGCAAAGTCTTGATGGACAGAAGCACGATTACATATCTCGCACAGATTGCGATGGTCAGTTTGCTATTACAGTGCCGGGCGGAAGCTATAAATTGATTGTGCAGGCTCACCCGAAGGATTCACCACAAGTGACCATTGATGGTTTGGAATACAGTGCTCTGGCTCCTTGGACCCGCAATATCATCGTTGGTGGAGATACTCATGTGGCCGTTCGCTTGGCCTTAGGAACGGCTTTAAGAGGTCGTATTTGCGATGATTCTGGTCAAGCACGTTCAAGCGTTAAAGTGTCTATTTATGCAGCTCACGCTGGTCAATCTCCAACTCAATTCTTAGCCGAAGGGCGATCTGCCTTAGCTTATGGTATTACTGACGGTGAAGGCTGCTATGGCTTATTTTTGGCTCCCGGTCAATACTGGCTGGTGGTGCACAAAGATTTTGCCAATGCCAAATTGATTGAGATTACCACTGAGCCAGTAAATGAAGATATCGTTTGGCACGGCTGGTCGCAAATAAGATTTGAGGTTATTGGTGAAGATAATCAAGTGATACCTCGTTGTCAGGTCTTCTACCAGCCTTATGGTTCTGACTTAGATTTTGCTCTAGAAGATTCGTTATCTAGTCGAGGTGCACTAGCTCTGCCTCATGGCTATGTACTCACTGGCGAGCAGGGGAGCTGCCTGTTGACTTTGCCGTCAGGTGTTTATACATTTAGATTTACTCCACCTGACGCTGGCTCGTTTCAAGAAAAGACAATCCGGCAACTTTCTATTAGCGCTGACCTTAGTCGTCGTGTGACATTAGAGCTTAAGAGCTCTCAAGCTTTGAGTAATTGAATGAACATCAGTTTCAGTAAACCAGTAGACACTATATTTTTGAAAGTGGCATTAGCTGCCGGTTTTAGTGCTTTGCCGCTTGCTCTTTTAAGCGCCTGTGGCAATACTGATATCAGTCAGCCAGTTAGTGTCAGTGTGGCTCCCCTGGCCGTGCATACGAGTTATTTCAAAGACAGTAAATCAAGAGAATTTCGTTCTCTTGATGAAAACGTTACTAAAGACCCTAACTATGATGCTTTTACAATTTGGTTTTATCATTGTTTCGCCGATTTTCAAACGCAAGACGAGCATATTGATGATACTGTTGGTGCCTCAACGGTGCGGCTAAAAATTAAAGCTGTGCAAATTAGATTGAGTTGTCCTATTACAATTTGGTTAGCTCAAGACTCTTCGGCCTTGGTGCGTGAGCACGAGAATGGCCATGTCTATATTTGTCGCAAAGTCTATGATCGGGCGCCAGTTGTTGTTAGGCAGGCTGCTGCTGCGGTTGTGGGCAAGAGTTATAACGGGATGGGCAAAAACCTGGCTGAGGCTAGGCGAATGGCTATAGCTCAAGCTGAAGGTGACATTGCCTTGGCTTTTCGCGAAAAAATTGTCGACTTTGCCGACGAAATATCCACTTCTTATGACAGACTTTGCGGCAATGAAATTGCGCAAGGTTCATCTGAAGTAAAACGTTCTCAGCAAGCAATTGCTGATCAAGCCTGCCAGCAATTGCTCGATAGAGCTGTGAAGTTTCTCTGATTCAGAAATTAGTGAACCTTGCTTCTAATCTCGTTGAGTTTCTGTGTGAATTTTTGAGCGTCTGCTGCGCGGTTGTTCTTATTCAAGGTGTTGATGATGTTTGTATAGACACCAAGTATTCTAGCGTTGAGTGGATCTCCTAGCTCATCTTCTTGGCGCTTTAAGGCCCGATCTGGGTCGGTCAAGATTTCACTCTCAGGCAGGGCCGAAGCACCGCTGTAGCGACTTTTAGAACTACCCTTCTTAACCACTTCGGTGCTGGCAGTTGTTGTAGGCTTGGTTGGCTTGATTTCTTTGGCATTTTTGGCTCGCTCTTCTTGCTCGTCGAGGGCAGAGATTAGCTTGACGATTGAAGTATGAGCTTGTTCATCGCTACCAACTGAAATTAGGCGTTCGACATCAAAGAACGCGCGTAAGAAAGGTCCTACTCCAACACCTTTGCTGTCTAGGTTTTTTAATTTGTCTAGAGCTTTATCGCGCAAGTCTTTGTCTGCACCATCAGCAGTGGCAAGAGTTTGCACATCAACTTTAGTAGTTATGGTGACAATTTGCACTGGTGTTAGAGCTGAATTCAAGCTGTTATCTAAACTTTTGAGTTGGTTAGCATCAAAGTCTATTTGTTTGAAACTACCTTTCATGGCTGGATCGGCAAAACTGATTTTGATTTTTTTAGCAGAAGCACCGGCAGTTTCTATAGCTTTTTCGGCAATTTTGAGCGCTTCATAACGCATATCACGTTCGCTCATGTCGTTATCGGCATCGGCGATCACTTCTAGTGTGTCACCAACCATGGTAGTGTCGATACGCTTGTTGCTGCGAGCTGATTCTTTTTGTTGAAGGTAGGCAGAAAGTCTGCTTGCTGGATCGTTTACTTCATCGTCTTTGATTGTCAGTGAGGCTAGTAACTGTTCTTTGCCCATTTGACCAGAGCCAAAAGCTTTGACGTCTCCTGCTGTCACCGACACTACTTTGCGCTTATTGATATTGGCAGCGCTGTGAAAATAAACTGTCACTCTGCCTATGTCTGAAGGAGCAAGGTCCATTGCTGTTTTGGCGATTAAGAGTGCTTCAATCTTGCAGTCGTTGTCGTTGGCGCGCGCATTGCGGTAGGTAGAGACATACACTTCGCTGCCATTTATAGCTGCTGAAACCCGCGTGCCGTTAGCCAAAATCTTGGCTTTCTCTACAGTAGTGACGATTTGATTGACTGTCACTGTTGCTTGAGCTGAATTTTGAGAAACACTGCTCAGACCAATAGATAGTAGGGTAGCCAGGGCTAGTGAATTGATTTTGCGGCTTGGAACTTTGCGCGACACTATACTTCCTCACTCGGTAGACTACAAAAATATTTTTTCATTTTAGCAGCCCTTGCACTATTTCCGCCAATCAAGGTCAAGTGTTTTACTGGTTCATCTTGAAAACGCTGGCGAAAAATGTAGCCTCTTTGCAGTAATCTATATTTATGAGAATGCCAATGTTATTTCTAATGCGCTTTCTTGCTAGTTTACTGGTTGCCATATTGTTGCCGCTGTTAGTTAGCCGATCAGCATATCCACGCGCCAACGAGCTTAGGCGCGTGGATATGCTGATCGGCGGAAGCAGCTGTGCCTCTTGCCTGCTTCGCATCGAGAAAAAATTGAAAGCTATGCCTGGTGTGGTTAAAGCTATGGTTTCTGTTTATCGACCATACCCAGCGGTTGTTGTCTATGATTCCAAAAAGACATCGATGGCGGCACTGAAAAAAGTGCTTGAATCGGAAAAGGCATACGCCGAGCAGGCTCTTGACGTCAAAGTAAAAGATGTACCGGCTCTGTTGATACCTACTCGTAAGTAATCAGCTTGGTCTTGGTGGGGCTATACCAACAATTGCTTCTGATGCTTGAGTGTTGATAGTCATTTCTGGCCCTAAGCTCAAAAATGGTATTGGTACTGGCAAGACAATCGTCACGGTGCATTTAACATTGGCTAAGCCATCGTGGGTGCCGTCGTACTTGTCTAGCTTGAGCACAAGATTTTTGTACGTGGGCGACTTGTTGAAATTGGTTTGCACGTCGGCTACTGCTGTGGTGGCTTCTGTGATGTCAGAGGCATTGGCTGCAGCACGCGCTGCCTGCTTGGCTAAATCGTTGCAAATATCCCCGCCAATGTAGACAACCGCTAGGTCGATAATAGCGAGAACAATTGGTACCAGAACAATTGAACCAACTAGTACTTCGATAATACTCTGGCCACGCTTACCGCGTTTGCCTTTATACAAATTGCTCAAATTAGAACGATCCATCAATTTGCCACCTGACTATTCTAGCTGGGGATGTTCTCAATGACGGCTCTTCCGCTATATCTAAAAGTTACAGGTTTGTTCAAGCCGGGTATTGGAAGCGGAAAAGGAATTTGGAGAAAGGGGCGGCATTCGGCTTGTAAGTCGAGGTGGATAAACCTAACTTTGTTTGTGCCTTCTGTCAGGTCGATGTAGCAGGTCTGTAGCGGCATCTTGGCGGTGCTAGCGAACCGACCAAGGCCAAGTTGTAGCCACTGATTGATAATGTTATTGAGCGAGCCTGTTGGGGAGGTGCTGCAGGTCAGGTCTGGCTTCAGGGCTGGCGGCGTGGTGGTGTTGTCTAGCGTCAGCACATTTTCTATGGCCGCTTGGCGCAGCAGCAGAGTGTCGAGATAGAGGCAATCGGCATAAGAAATTGCCATTCCGATTAGGTTGAGAAAGGGAAAGAAAAACACCATGATAAAGATGAAGAGGGCCGGAGCGAACTCTGTAATTGCGCTCCCTCTATGAGTGCGCTTATATGAAAGTACATGTCTTATGTCACGAAGCTCGTTGCATGAGTGTTTCATCAAGGTATCCGCTGCCAGGCAATATTCTATTAAACGGTCACTGTTGCAGCATTTGCTGCACATGATAGATTATGCCCCTATCTGGGCAGCTTTCAACGGGATATATTGCACCTTTGAAGCTTTCCCCCATGTTCAGTGGGGTTCCTACCATAGATGAGGCTGAATTACATAAATTTCGCTTGTCAGATAATATTAAACTGCTATAATAAACAGGCCAAACCTTCGTTGTTACCCTCATCTCAATTGGGTTTGAGCTTTCATAAAATTCTCGTCAGTGCCTTCTCGGCCTGCTGACAAGTGTATCGTTACTAGTTGGTTCAGTTCAGATTCATTACCATTTGGCGAGGTTCTTTTCGATGTACGTGCATATAAGAAGGAAGCGCGCAGCCTCCATGGTATTAGTGGTTGCATTCATTTTGGCCCTAGCTGTGATAATCGTGGCGGCCATTGCCCTTATCAATTTGCTTGGTGGTGGGCAGCAAATGCAGCGAGCAACTGATGCCGGAAACCTCTCGCTGGCTCGTTCTGTCTTAGTCAAAGTGGCAGTGCCGATTCCTAGCAGCGGAGATGCTGTTCAGTTTAATGGTGTCACTGATCACACCTCAGGCGCCCACGGTGTCGTCAATTTGCGCAACATCAATCGGTTGATGGCGCAATCGATGATCGTTAACTTCAATGCTCATAAAATTGCCCAAGATGGTTTAGACCAAGGCGCCAGCGCTCACGCTGCTCAAATCACACTGACTGCCCAGAATCTAGGCAAACAATTGAGTGATCAGTTGGCCAAGCCATCTTCAGTAGAAGACTTTTTCAGCTCTATCGCTAAGCTCAATCCGACCAAGCAGTTTGGCCCACAAGATATTTCACCACTGGGCGCTCCAACGTTCTCTTATCTCGATAGAACCGGTGCTTCTAACGTCTATATAGCTTCTTCTGCTATGCCTGATTTTGACCATGCCACCAAAACCTCTAAAATTTATACCGATAAAGTTAGTGGATGGGTTACTCCTGTCAGTTCAGACATAGACCCCAGTGGTAATCACAATTACCTTAAGGGATACCTTGAAGGCATGTCACCAGATGCCAGTTTCGCTAATACTTACTTTGTTCCGCTCAAGCCTGGTGCTAAGCCACACTTAGTTACTCAGGGTGATTTTGACGGCAATAGCAAAGCCTCGGTTGGTGCCAATGCTTTTAGCTGGACTAAGCCAGTTCCCAATGCATTGTCATTGAAGGCTCAGGCTCTCTCTGCTCAAGGTTACAATGGCGGCTTCAATGCTTGTGCCATTGTCGAGCCCATTGATCCGAAAGGGTTTGCTGCAGCTTTACCGCACGGTTTCGTTCGCATTCAGAATGGTGCCAGTTCACCTGCCACTGGTGTAGCCAATGGTAACAAGCAAGATGTCTTCGTCTATGTCATGAACAATCCCCAAGTTTATCCAGTAGACGTTAGCGGTAAGCCGCTGCCTTATTTGGTTGGTATGAACGATTCGCCCTTGCCTGGTGGTTGTAGCAATGGTTCTGACTATATCAACAAAATTGCTCAAGACATCAAAGATGGTAAGACACCTGATTGCAGTGGCTTGAGCGTCGGCGTAGCCCTTGCTGGAGATACCCTTGGTCTCGGTGGTGTCAATCAAGCCAATTGCAATTCAATTGGTGGCATCGGCGGTGCTGGTGTCGACAATATCGTTCTTGATAATCCCTCATCTAAAGCTAATACTGACATGGCTATCTACAGCAAGCCAGATAGCCGTAACTTGTGGGCTAGGCCGGTTATTGAAGCCGCTTACAATATTTTGCCTCCTTCTCCCATCAGCAGTGGCACTGCTAGTGTCAACGTTGCTGATATAGTCAATTTGAAGCTTCTCAGCGACCGTGCTGAAGGTAACGACTTCCATCCTGGCACCTACCAGTCTGGTATTGCTCACGTGCCTCCCAGTCGCCCTGCTCTGAGCAGTCCCGACTATCGCATAACCACTGATCAAGGTGTGCACTTAGACAGTAAGAGTGCAGAAGGCATTAGTTTGAACGGCCCGATGTGGAAGTACTTGACTCAACGCATGTATCAAATCGATCCTGAATGGCTAACTTATGCCAATACCGGTGTTTATGGTTCTGAGAATCGCCCACTCGACTACATTCTCACTCAAAACATAGTGCCAATGGGTGGCCGCGGCTATATATACTTTAGCCAAGGGGCCAACGCTGGCAAAGGTGGCCTAGTCTTGAAAGAAGAAAGTGCGGCAATTTCAGACGCGCCATGGCTCAAAGACTTTATCGGTCAATTGCCAGACGCTAAGAGCCCAACTTCGCCGACTGAAACTCGCCAGTTTGAACTGATGCCTTTCTCTCAAATCAACGTAGCTGGCGACTGGAACTACCCACAGCCATATGACTACCCTGGTAAAATTTGTTTGATGAATTGGTTCTCCTTCACTCCTGCTAGTGGTTGGAACAACCTACTGGGTCAGCTCAATATGGGAGCAATCAGTACAACCTGCTGCCCCGAAGGCTCGACTGGTTCGGGTGCCTTTGGTATTACCTATTCAGGAAGTGGGGACACTATCACTATCCCTAACGGATGCGCTTGCCCAGCCACCACTACCTGCGATTCTACTGGCCCCTGCTAAGTCGTATAGCTGGTTAGTCGGTTAGAAGCGGTAAAGCTAGAGTGAGTTGTTATGAGGCATGGGCTATCTGGCCCATGCCTCATTTTACGTGTTAAGGTATAAGGCATAAGGCATAAGATATAAGGGTTAAGTATGTACAAGCAGGCTCAACAGGATCAAAGGCTTAATCGATGACCGCTATCTATTCATCTGCGAAAAGAACAGTCTTGTCATTTTCTTTTGCTTCTGCTTCTGTTTTGCTACAGAGTGTATGTCTGAGTTTGTTACTGGCAGCGCCAGTAATGTGCCAGCAACAACAGGTTCAGCAACAGCAATTACAACAACCACAACAAGTTCAGAGTCAACCTGTTCAAAGACCTAGGCGGCCGGCTCCTGTAGAAAGTGTGCATCGTAATTTGCAGCAATGGCCTAACACTGTGCCAGTGCCGCTGCCGCCTGATGCCAAATTTGTAGCTGGCTACCAGAGTCAGTATTTAAACACTAAAAGTATGACTTTTTTTCGTTTTACTACTGTTAATCCAGCAGCAAGTGTTCTTGATTGGTACAAGCGTACTTTGCAGAGTGGCGGTTGGGTTATGCGCGAAAATGCCGCAAGTGGTGGAGCAAGAGGGGTATCAAGCATTTCGGCTGTCAAGAATGGCGTTAGCTGTTCAATTAATGTGTTGGCCCCGCTTACAAGTAAAGATCGCACTGCTGTCCAGATTTCTTACACTGATCGCTAGGGCTAAATTGTGAATAGACTGACTCGAAGAATGCAAACAATTGTTTGTTTCGCTGTTTTGTTGATTGGCTCCTCTCTAATTAAAGCTCAAGCACTCCAGTCGACAGCTGGTCAGGTGCCTACGGCCAAACAAGTTGAGCAATTGCTAAAAAATCAACCAAAAACTTATGCCGCCCACTATGCAGCCGGACAGCTTTATGAGTCTCAAGGCTTTTATGGACAAGCCCAAGACGAATTTCGTCAAGCTCTAAGCTTCCCACCGGTTAAGCCTGATGCTTACAAGAGGCTGGCTCAACTAGCTCTGAAAAGTAGTGATTATGCCACTGCCGAAAAGGTGGCAACTGATGGTCTCCATTTATTTCCGAAAGACTATGGCATGCTTCTAACGGCCGGTTATGTTCTGCACAATCAAAATAAATTGCCAGCTGCACTGAACATGTATCAGCGGGCCCGTGCTGCTCGGCCCCAGGACGCGCAAATCTGCTTAGCCATTGCTGATGTTCTAGCTGCTATGAATAAGCCAGAGCAGGCCTTGCAGGAGATGGCTCGTTTTGACAAAGTCAGCCAGCCAACTACTCTTAGTATTTATGAGAAGGCCAAGATTTTATTAGCGTTGAAACGCTACGACCAAGCTTTAGCTGAACTTGACAAGAATTTCAATCAAGACCCTGCTAACTTCGCCAACAACAAGCTCTATGCTTCAACTTTAGCCAATCAAGGCAATCGCTTAAAGGCTCTAGAAGTAGCCCTATGTCTATTGGCCAATGCCAATGGTAAAGAAATGGAGATGAGCAAGCAGCGAGTGACGAATTTGCTTGGTCCAATGCCAGAGGGTGTGCCACCAAATGTGATAGCAAAGGCTGAGGGGCGTATTAAAGATCTTCGGGTGAAAGCTCGCATGCACTTCGCTCTAGGTGACGTTTATGATCGCAAGAGTCAATTTGATTTTGCCATTAAACAGTATCAGGCTGGCCTTAAGCTCGACCCTCTATTTGCGCGCGGTCACTACCGCTTGGGGCTTGACCTCGAAAAACATAGCAAAGATTTGAAAGCGGCCAGCGCTTCTTTCAAGAAAGCTCATGAGCTAAATAGTGGTAAAGATCAGCAGATCGAAGAGAAGTGGAAGTTATTGAGAAGTGGAAGTCATTAACTGCTCATTAGGATATTTATGGTTAAACTCTCGTATAAACTCGCCAATCCATCTGCAAGCAAGAAAATTGCTATAGCTCTATTTTCTTTGCTGTTGGTTTGTGCTGGTGCTTATTATTTCTATCAGTCTAAGCAACCTCATTATCGCTCCACTGAGACTAAGCCAACCACTAGAGAGGTTGTGGTGGTGGGAGAAGTTGTGGATGCTTGGTGCTACGCTTCTCAAACTATGGGGCCTGGGCGTGGCCCCGGCCATAAGGCCTGTGCTCTTGCTTGTGCCCATGGTGGTGTCAGTATTGGCATTCTTGAAGATGGTACTAAAGATCTCTATGTGGCTGCCAAATATAAAGGCTTCCAGGGCTGCAAAGATTTGCTCATTCCCTATATGGGCGAGAAAGTCAAAGCTACAGGCTGGGTGGGCGATTTAGGGGGCTGTCGCATGCTTAAAATCAAGACAGTCGAAGCCTTAACTAAGCCAGATCTGGATAAATGAGAAAAAGAGCACTGCCACTATAGGCAATGCTCTTTTTGTTTTGTACTTATTCTTTTTGTATTAGAGAGTACCTGTTCCGGTTCCGGGGTCTGTACCAGTTCCGGTTCCGGGGTCTGTACCTGTTCCGGTTCCTGGGTCTGTACCAGTTCCGGTTCCGGGGTCAGTGCCAGTTCCGGTTCCGGGGTCTGTAGGGTCTGGTGGGAGTGCTACTGGCGGTTTGGCTGGGGTCGAAACTGTCGCGGCATCTAGCTTTTCGCCGACATAACCGGTGTCGAATCCTAATGACTTGGCTAGCGTTCCGGTGTTGACTTGTCTGCGGAAGCGAACATCAACTGCCATGCCATTCTTCTGGTATGTTGGGCGCATTTTAGGATTTTTTCCTGTTCCTGGCCCTTGGCTGTATTGATAGTACTTAGCTGTAGTGAAGCCCGAAGTTTCGGCAAAGTCAGATTGATTGGTGATTGCAGGGGGCAGAGCAGGGTTCTTTTTGTTGGGAGGGGGTGGTGGCTTGTAGCTATAGGCGCCAAATCCGGGGCCGCCAAGATCTTGGTTTGGTCTGAGGCTGGCGGGCAATTGGGTCACTGCTGCAGGCGGAAAGTCCATTGGCTCGCCGGCGTGTTTGCCGCCTTTTGTTGATCCTGGCTGATAGACCTGGTCCCTAATGTAGACATCGAATTTTTTCTTCAGTGTCACAGTGTCTAAAATGTAGCCGGTGTCAGGGAATTCAAATGGACCAACGACTTTGTCTTTAGCAATGGCGCTGGTCATGGCATCAATGTTTTCTGAGTACATTTGATCTTCGCCAGCTACGGCTAGATTGAAGGGGGTGAGCGGTTTGTTTTGATAGCTGACCTGGCCTGTGCTTGGGTCAACCCGGTAGATGTGGATGTTACCAGCGGGGATCATACCCAATTCGTAGACTGTGGTGCCGGTGGGGGAGGAATGGGTTTTCCAGAGAACGTCAGCTGCTGGTGGCACAAAGTTGTTGGCACTTGCTAAGAACATGTTTGCTGCAGACGAAACATTTAGCTTGGTGCCAGCACGTTTCCACCAGTCAAGTAAGGCTACTCTAAAGACATTGCCAGTGCTTTGAGGTAGAGCGGTGTGGGGCCAATCTAAATCACCCATTTGGGTTTTTGGTGCGCCAATTGGATAGTCACCGTTAATTGAAGTTTGATAGGAGCAGTTGTCTCCACTGTTCAGTTGTGCGTTCGCTAGAATGCTCATGGGGCCAGTTATCTCTGGTGGAATGCCATCAGGGAAGCTGAACGACAGTGCTCCAGGAGCTGGTTTGGGGTCTGCTACGTTAGCTGGCTGGGCGCAGGCGACAGCGTGGATGTTATAGCCTGCTGGGTTTTGGGTGTCGGTTACATGTTGATCTGCTTCGGCTTTGACTATAGTTGCTACCTGATAGGGAAGGCCAGGTACCACTGAGGCCCATTGTTTAGGGTCAACTAATTTCATGGAGTCGCCAATACCAGCAAATACAAAGCTTTCTCCGTCTGTAGGAATATTTATATAGGAAAGGTAGAAGTCATTTTGCTGTTTAGCAGCAGGCACGTCTGCCATGCCTCTTGGGTTAGGCAGTGGTGTGTTAGTCATGGCACCGTTGATGATGCCACCAAGCGAGAGTTTGAGTGAGTTGTTTATATAGTTAGAAGAGCCGGTCATTCTAATTTGATTTGCCTTGTAGGCGGCCTCTGCATCGGCATAAACATTGACTGTATTGCCGTTGATATCTTTGGCGCCGTAACCTGTCACTAGTGATTTCGACAGCTCTGTTCCTAGAAGTGCCTGCGCTGCTTTGGCTTTGGTAATGTCAGCTTTGATGATTGTCTTGAGGTTGGCATCGCCCAGTTTGTCAGCAATTATTAAATCAAGCCGCAGTGTGCCAAGGATAGTATTGATACCACGCACTGGTATGTTGTAGGCATCTCCTGCTGTGGTGCTGTCACCGGTGGGAGCTGCATCAGAAAGCGAAATCCAACCGTAGTCATCTGTGTTAATTGCAATCATGCTCAAGTCGCGAGCGGCTGCTAGAGCTGCTGCTTCAATGGCATTGCGTTGCTCGTTGTTGCTGCCTAAAAGCCGCACATAGCTAAGGCTGAAAAAAGCTAGGACAGCGACGATGGCAATGGTAACTGCGGTACTAAACACCAGCATATTGCCCGATTTTGATCGCATTAGTAAAATTCTTCGACTGACCATAAAATATCCCCCAGCGCCATGCCATAAAAGGCATTGCTTAAGCGGCTCTAATAATTCCATCGTATAAGTAACTGGCCATCCTGTCAATTGCTGCTGATGCCTCTAAGTAAGTGTAATTCAGGGTTTTGCTGGAAGGTAAAGAGAGCCTGCAGTACGGTGCAGGCTCTCTTTTGGGCTTTTGGTAGCTGTTTTTGGATTAAGCGCGACTAATGTGGAAAAGAAATATTAGTAGCATTTCATTTATCGATTTGGCTTAATGATGCTTCTTCTTCTTCCACAAACCATCTATCGGTAGAGATAAAAGTAGGGCGGCCGGTAAGGCTCGGAAGTCAAAAGCTTCAAGGCGTTGGAATTTGAAAATGCCCGCTTGAAGCTCATGGTGGCAAGCATGCACTTGGAAATGAGGGGGGCTTCACCTTAATGGGGAATATAAATTTGGCAGCTGTCCCTTAATAACTACTTCAACCAATAGGGCAAAGTCACCCACACAGTCATTAATAGCAAATTTGCCGATAACTAGAATTGGCCCTACACGGTAATTGATATTATGCTCAACCGCTTCGAAAGATGGTCAAAGTTTTTGTTGGCCAAGACGAGTGCTGATAGCTTAGCTGTATTTCGCATTCTCTTTGGACTGTTAATGTTCGCCTATGTTCTTTTGTATTTGCTGACTGGGCGCTTGCAAGGCAAATATCTCGAACCGAAATTTCTCTTCCCCTTCTTTCCTGCTCAAGCTTTGCCAGATCATTCAGCTTTGTTCGCCCTCTTTATTTTACTGGCTGTGGCCGCATTATTTGTGGGTCTCGGCTTGTTTTATCGTATCAGCGCCTTGTTTTTTTGTCTGTCTATTACTTATGTGTTTTTGCTTGACCGCTCTCAGTATCTCAATCATACATACTTGATCTGTTTGCTCAGTCTGCTTTTAACGGTTGTTGAGGCAGACTCTGTCTATAGCTTGGACAATTTACTTTGGCGAAGAAAAGAGAGGCTGATACCGAGATGGAATTTGCTGATCATGCGCATTCAATTGTTCATTGTCTACTTGTATGGTGGCATCTGGAAGCTCAATCCTGACTGGCTCAGTGGTGAGCCGCAACGAACTTGGCTTTTGCATAAGGCAGCATATCCCGTGATTGGCCCAATTATTAGTCAAGAATGGTTTGTTTGGCTTGTAACTTTTGGCGGTATCTTGGTCGATTTTAGTTTGCCATTCCTACTTATCTTCAGGCCCACCTTTCCCTTTGGCGTTGCCATGGCCATGTGTTTTCATATTACTAATTCGGTCCTATTTAAAATTGGTGTTTTCCCCTGGCTGATGCTGGCAACTATTTCGTTATTTCCACCAGCCAATTGGCCAGGTACTGTGTCAAACAAATTAGCGGTATGGCTAAAAAAACCATCAATTGTTCTGCCATCAGCAACCATTTCTGCCGTGAAAACAGAGTTAAGCTTGCGCTCTGGGGCTGCTTTTTTATCGCTACTTTTTTTTCATCTATACGTAATTGGCCAGCTTCTTATTCCTCTTAGGCATTTTGCTTATCCCGGCAATGTTGACTGGACCGAGGAAGGCTATTATTTTTCATGGCGTATGATGCTGCATCATAAAGATGCCCGATTGGAAATTTACAGAACTGATCCTGAAACTGGAGAAGTATCGATTGTAAATCAGCAAAAATGGCTGACTAAAAGACAAATGAAAGTGATGAAAACGCAACCAGATATGGTTCATCAATTCTGCTGGTGGTTGGCAGATCTAGAGGAGCGTAAAACTGGCAAGAGACCGCGTATGACAGTAAAGCTTGTGGCTTCTCTTAATGGACATCCCTTTAGAGAGCTGATCGATCCTAATGTCGATCTCGGTTCCGAACCTTTCACTTTAAATCATAAGTCTTGGATTATTAATTGATTGAGACATTGAGTAGTTCTGCCTGAACGGTAGATGCGCCCCGGCTGAATGATCACTAGTAATTTAGCCTTTATCTTTTAAAGCTAAGAGAGCCTGCATAGAAGTGCAGGCTCTCTTTTGGTCCTTTAGTTAGCATCATTTAGGCGATGGCGGGCTTTCGCACCTTCTTAATTATCATCATCGTCATTATCACTCTCGTCGTTGTCGTTACCACTGTTACCAGTGACGCTCGGCACCGCAGGAAGAGCGGTTACTGTGTTGCCGTACTTATGGCCGACATAGCCTATTTTGAAACCTAGTAGTGAGCCTAAGGTTCCAGTCTCTACTTGTCTGCGGAATCTAATATCCACTGCCATCCCGTTCTTCTTATAGGTTGGACGAATATAGTCAACGCCCTTACCTTGTGTGTATTTGTTGTATTCAGTATCAGGGAAACCAGCTGCTTCAGCAAAGTCAGACTGATTTGTAATCGCGGGCGGTAGACCAGTGCTCTTGGGTTTCTTTGCGGCGCCTAGACCGGCACCACCGAGGTCGTGATTCTGACCAATAGCTACCTTTGTGAAGTCCATGGGTTCTCCCGCATGTCTTCCCCCTTGATTCGAACCTGGTTGGCTGACTTGATCACGTATATAAAGATCGTATTTATCTAACAAAGTAACAACGTTGTTGTCGGTTAAACCACCTGCTTTCTTGCCCGCAGGAAATGTGAATGGTCCGACTGTCTGCTTACCGATGGCGCTCTTGTCTATGGCGTCAATGTTCTCAGAGTACATCTGACTTTCTCCAGCCACACTGTAGTTTGTAGGAGTCAAACCGTCATGGGTATAGCTGATGGCGCCGCTGTTTTTGTCGATGCGGTATATGTGTATGTAGCCGCGTGGAATAGGGCCAAGATTGTATATAACTGTGTCACCTAGAACTGCTTCTGTTTTCCAATCTACCAAGTCTGGAGGAGCTGGTCGCCAGAATTTGCAACTGGCAGCGTCTAGCATACCGACAGCAGAGTTTATGTCTAACTTTGTTCCAGCGCGCCGCCACCAGTCTGTCAAAGCCTGTCTGAAAACATCGCCTGAGCTGTCATCGCAGGTGTAAGGCCAGGCCGTATCATCGATTCTCGTCACTGGTCTGCCTATTGGATAGTCTCCGTTCACAGAGGTCTGATAGGTACAGTTGTTCTTCTTGTTTAGTTCAGCGTCTGTAAGCATCGTGCCTGGTCCGATCATCTCTGGTGGCATACCATCGGGGAAGCTAAAGGTCAGTGCTCCTGGAGTAGGTTTGGGGTCAATGACGTTAGCTGGCTGGGCACAGGCTATAGCATGAATGTCATAACCGTTAGGGTTTTGAGTATCGTTGACATGCTGGTCTGCTTCGGCCTTGACTATGGTTGCAACTTGATAGGGCAAGCCTGCCACTGTCGCAGTCCATTGTTTGGGATCCATCAGCTTAATGGAGTTACCAATTCCAGCAAAGACAAAGCTTTCGCCGTCGGTAGGTATGTCCATGTACGATAGGTAAAAGTTGTTCTGCTGCTTGCCAGCAGGTACGTCAGCTTTACTATTTGGGGTTGGCAAGGGGGTGTTGGTCACGCCACCATTGTTGATACCACCGAGAGAAAGCTTAAGTGAGTTCGCAATGTAGTTAGAGGAGCCAGTCATTCTCACTTGATTTGATGTATAGGCGGTTTGAGCATCGCCATAAACATCTATGTTCTTTCCATCTAGACCTTTGGCTGTATAACCTTTGGCCAGCGATTTGGTTAGTTCGGCCGCCAATAGAGCTTGCGCAGCTTTGGCTCTTGCCAGATCTGCTTTAATGATAGTTTTTAGGTTGGGATCGTTGAGTTCGCTGGCAATGATTAGATCAAGCCTGATTGTGCCCAATATAGTGTTTATGCCTCTGACCGGCACATACCATTGGTCGGGGGCTAAGGTACTGCTCCCGTTCGGCGCTGAGTCAGATAGTGATATCCAGCCGTACTCGTCTGTATTGACAGCGATCATACTTAAGTCACGAGCGGCTGCCAGGGCTGCTGCTTCAATAGCAGTGCGTTGTTCGCTACTGCTACCCAGGAGCCTGACGTAGCTCAAACTAAAGAAGGCTAACACTGCCACAATAGCAATGGTAATCGCCGTGCCAAAGACTAGCATGCTGCCTGATTCCGACCGGTTTGCCGGTCTGATGTAATTAGGCATAGGTAAAGCCCCCCCAGGCTCAAAGTCGCGTTCGTTAGAAAGCTCTAATGCTTTAATGCTATTCTTCCCAGCTTAGTCTGTCAATAAACGCGAAACAATTGGCTGGTCTTAGCTCTAGAAGGCTGTTGTTGCAAAGATGAAGGCTGGCATCCCCATGCCAGCCTTCTCCCACAGCGTTCATTTGATTAAGAGTTAGACCTAGATCTAACCTTAAATTTAAGTATTCAATCTTTATACAGCAATTGGTTGAGTGATTGGTCCGATATAGGCCACGGCTGCTTCCATTTCTCGACTGGCCGATTGGCCGGTGGCACTCTGCCAGCGAGTGGCGACAATGCCATCTTTGTATAACTCTTGGTGAGTGGCAAACAAAGTACGTTTGGCCAATTCACCGCCAGCTTGCACAACTAGTTGCTGCAGAGCTTTTTGCGCTAGGTCATCGCGTGAGATAAGCAGAATTGAATCGAGCTTTTCACCATCGATGGCGCTGGTCAGTTTGCTTATAGCCTCGGAGTTGAGAGCGAGATTGTTGACCAAGCCTAGTTTGGTTGAACCATTGGCAGCGCCGTTTAATTTGAAAGTGACCATGGCATCAAGGCCACACTCGCTTTTCTTTGGCTGTTTGCAGGTTGTCCACTGAAACTGGCTGATTTGAGCGTCTTTTTGAGCAACCAGATAAAGCATGCGCAAATTTGCTACTTCTAGGTGGTGCCGTTGAAACTCATTGTCGAGCATGGCATCAGTGGCTTCAGGTGCCCCAGAAATTGTTCTGGCCATAGATGAGAGCATGTATACCAGTGGCTTGGTTGGTGTGGTCCACCAAGGTAGTTTGCTGCCGTGGCGGTGGCAGAGCAAGTAGTCGAGATAGAAGAGCTTGCGTAAGCGGTCTCTAATTAAAACAGGCTTCTCTTCACCAGCAATAAACCAAGAAATATGCTTTTCCAGCAATACTTCATGCTCATCAACGAGCTTGAAAATCAGATGATCTCTGTCATTTAACTGTATTGCCATTTTGCCTAGGTCCTCGGGTTTTTGGGGTGCTTGTTGCTGGGGGTTCGCTGTAGGTCTAAAAGTTTGGTTAGCTAGTTTTTCGTGTATGTGCCGGTAACATATTTCGTTAGTGAGTCGGTTTGTTTTGGGTTATGCACTCCGTATCTGCGTCTTAAGTTGTGGTCTGAATTGAGTAGACTGATATTCATCTTGCCTAGACTATTGGCTTGGTCTTTTACTTGTCTGAGCTGGTCATTGAGCTCTTCTATGGTCTGGGCCGGTTGCCTCGGTTTGATCATCTCTTCGTAAACTGCAGCGGCATCGTTGAACCATTCCATTCTTAGGGTGCGGTACTCGTCTAGGTCGGCTCTACCGGCTGGGGCTTGCACTGCTCTCAGGGCCTTGGCCGTTTGCCGATAGCGTTTGGCTACCGTAGCTGCCACTTGTGTCCATCGTTGTACTCTTTCTTGTTCCTGGTTAAATGGCATATTTAAGATGATGCGTTCTGAATCGTTTGGTCGGCCAAGGAAGCTCACTTCATCAAATTTCTCGAACCAAGTTAGTTCTGGACTGGCGTCTGAATCCATCGCTCCACGGCCTTTGCTGGTTACTCCATTGATAGCTTTGGGTGGTGGTCCTTGATAGTTGGTGTAGCCTTTCGGTGGAGTGCCGTTGGAGTTACCGCCGAAATATTCATTCTTGGGTTGGGCGTCGCCAGCTAGAGCTGTACAAGTAACCAAGGCTGCAGCCAGTGGAATAGCTATCATTTTATTTTTAGTTAGGTTTAGTGTTTTCATTTTCTATTACCTAGTTTCCGGCGGTGCCGAGTGGTTGAACAGGAACTCCACCGCGAGGTGCACCACTATTGACACCACCACCAGGGGTGACCGGCAGGTTCGGTCTGGTCATGAAGGCATCTTGCACTAAGCCTTGGCTGGGGCGATTTTGAGCCCGAGCTGTGTCTGGTGAGTTACCGTGGAAGGTATTCATTGTCACGATTTTCCAGATGGTGTAAGCCGCCATCAAGAAGAGCAGGCCCGATGCTGCACCGATTACTCTGTTGCCACCATCTCTGCTGCCCATCACCACTGAGTAGGCGGCTATGGCCATGAAAACTGTTGAGACAACTACGCCGAGAATGACTAGGTAGCGAGAGAAGGTGGCGACCGTAGGCAGTTGACCATCGAAGCGATAGAGGCTGCCATTGCCTGGTCTGGGGTAACCAGCTGCCGGGTCATCACCAACGATTTTATTGCGGCCATCTACTTGAGTGGTTTGAGGGTAGGCTGCTATGACATCTTGTATCTGAGCAATTTGGTCTCTGCTTACTGTGACGTCGATTGACTGCTCCCCTGAATTCATGTTGATACCAAGAATTCCGCCGATTCTGCCTTGGGCTTCGGCTGAAAGGGTATCTGGTCTGAGAGTCTGCACCATACGATTGCCACGGCCAGTGGTGCCTTGTTCGTATATGCGGATGATTGTTCTGTCTCTGCCGGGAGCAGTAGCGTTGTTTGTTCCAGGTGTTGGGTCAGCGGCGCCAGTAGGTACTGCGCTTGGTCCTGTGGTATCACCAGGATTGACTGGTTCAGGTGTAGGGCCATCGCCGACTGGTGGAGGTACAGCGCCGCCGAATTGAGCTGAGGCTACTTCGGCATTCAAAGTTGTGAAGGCAACAGCTAAAAGAAGCGAGCTAATCAATAAAGCCAGGCTAGCCAGGCATTTGCCATTGCTTTTGTGTTCACCTGCTCTTGACCGGCCTGTCATTTCTGTTGTTTCCTATGCTTTAACTGGAGTCTTCTTGATTAGTTGTTGGCGAGTTATCGCTTGTTGCTTCTATGTCTGAGTTTTTGGTTGATTTTTTGAAGTAGCCAGCTAGCTCGGTGAGCTTTTCTGTTTCGTTCTGGATGCTAGTGGCTGGATTTTCTGTGTGTTGCCCGAGTGCGTCTTGATTTAGGGTTACTAGTTGTTGAGCCAGTGTTGATAGTTCACTTAGTGAAGGGAAGCTGTTGAGCGTTGATTGTGCTCCTAGTTCTCTTGCCAGTACCTCTGATAGATAGTTTGCTGCAGCTCCATTGCTCTTTTGTGCTTCTTTAGGTGGCTCTACTGATACAACTTTTGGTAGGTCTAGAGGACTAACTTCTTCCACTTCGTTTAGGACTTGGGCAATGAAGGCATCCATTATCGAATCTGTTGCAGAACCCTTATCAGATTCGGGGGCGCCCTCTTCTATGTCATCAAACAACGGTTCCTGGGACATTTCAATACGTGGTTTCCCACCGTGTTTCCCGCTAGTTAGTGATGTAATCAGTGGTAAAGCCGGTGGTCTTGAAGCCGGAACGAAGTCACCAGCGGGGATTTCGAGCACTTTGTGCCCTTCGTTATCTTCCATTTGGTGCACTGCAGAGACCTGATATTTCTCTTCTAGAGTCTTCGTAGGATGCCCATTTGGTTGCACACAAGAGCGGTCTTCTATCGGTTCAAAGGAGTCAACGACCTTGCCGAGGGTGACTTCCATACCCAAACCACGAATTTCGCAGCAGAGGCCATCGAAGGCTGCGGTTCGCCCGCCTGGGGTTATAGGATTCCCTTGCACCATGTCGGCATAAGACTGATGGCGGCCTTGAATGTCGTCGGCCTTAATGGTCATCATTTCGTGCAAAATGTTGGCTGCGCCATAGGCCTGAATGGCCCAGACTTCCATCTCGCCCATGCGCTGGCCACCATGGTTGGCTTTACCACCCACAGGCTGTTGCGTCACAGCGGCGTAGGGGCCTCCTAGGCCCGACCTAGCGTTGATTTTGTGCAGCACTAGTTGATTCAGTTTGAGCATATATTGACGGCCCACTAAGATTGGCCGGTCAAATGGTTCGCCGGTGCGACCATCGGTTAGTTTGACTTTGCCGTCGGCACCCATCCATTCATAGCCGGGCAATTGGCGCACTTCTTTTAGGGCGTCAGTGACCAGTCTGAAAGAGGCATCAGGGGCGATAGATTCGTCAAATTGGTGAATGCGGTAGTAGCGGTTGAGAATGCTGGCGTAATAGCCTAGTTGGGTGTCGAATACCTGTCCGACATTCATACGGCTCGGTACACCCAGAGCATTGAGGCAGAGATCAACTGGGGTGCCATCAGGCATGTAGGGCATATCGCAGTCAGGAACAATAATTGAAACAATGCCCTTGTTACCGTGGCGACCGGCCAATTTGTCCCCTACTTCTACTGGGCACATTCTGGCAATCAAGACTTCAATTTCGCAGATAATGCCAGCTTTGAGTTCTGGGGTGGTCTCTGGTGTGAAGATGCGCACGTCAATTACGCGGCCACCAGAGCCATGGGGCACTCGTAAGCTTGTGTCACCCATCTCTTCTGCTACTTTGCCAAAGATAGCTTGCAATAGTTCTTCTTCGGCTGAGAGAGCCTTTGCTTCTTTGGGCGATAATTTAGAGACCAAAATGTCGCCAGGGTTAACATAGCAGCCAATTTTGGCAATGCCGCGATCGTCTAGGTGCTCTAGGTCTTTAGCTGTGACGTTAGGCAGCTCTGGGGTGAGAATTTCGGGGCCCCGCAGAGTTTGGTGCACGCCGCATGAATGTTTCTCAATTTCGATATGGGTCAGTTTTTGATCTTTTACCAAACCTTCTCGCACAACAATGGCGTCTTCAAAGTTGTAGCCATTCCAAGGCATGAAGGCAATCAGTAGGTTGCGACCGAGAGCTAACTCACCGGCGTCAATGGCTGGGCCGTCGGCAATAATTTGGCCAGTTTCAACTTTCTGCCCTACTTGTACCGAAGGGCGTTGGTCTAAAATTGTGTTTTGGTTGGTTCTATCAAAGCGAGTTAGTGTATAGGTTCTAGATTCGCCAGAGCCTTGGGCAACAGTGATTTCTTTGCCTGTAACCTTGGTTACTGTGCCAGCCCGTCTAGCTATAACAGAGTGTCCACTTGAGCGAGCGACAATGCGCTCCATGCCCGTGCCCACCCGCGGCCTCTCAGGCCGAATTAGCGGCAGAGTCTGCCGCATCATGCCACCACCCATGAGGGCGCGGTTAGCGTCGTCATGTTCTAAAAATGGAATTAAACCCGAACCAACTGAGATAAATCCCTGGGGCGCAATACCGATCATATCGACATCTTCAGGACTGACTTCAATGAAGCTTTCGCCTCGTCTAGCCGCGACCATGGTTCCTGAAATTTTGCCGTCCACTACTTTGGTATCTGGTGGTGCCAGAGTATAGCGTTTGTCATCAGCTGGGGTAAGGAATTGCACCTCATCTGATACCAGGCCGTTAAATACTTTTCTGTAGGGCACCGTCATAAAACCGTCATCGTCGATGCGACAATAAGTGGCCATATAAGAGACCATGCCGCAGTTCTTACCTTCCGGCGATTCTACTAAGCAGACTCGACCAATTTGCGACGGGTGAATATCGCGCATTTCAACTGGGGCGGCATTGGGGTCGATACCACCAGGGCCAAATGATGTGATTCTGCGGCGGTGTGATAGTTCAGAAAGAGGGTTTTGTTGGTCAAGATATTGCACTAGAGGGTTGCCGACAAAATACTTATTGAGGGCATTAGAAAATGGTCTGATGTCTAGAAGTTCATTGGGCGAACCAATTTCTTCGTCTTCATTCATTTCTAAACGGGTGCGAATTGATCTGGTCATCTGGCCAAGTGCTGGTCTGACAGCCTTTGTCAGAGTCTCGCCGACACCTCTTAGGTGGCGATTTTCTAAACTGTCTATTTGATCGGTGCGCCCCATATCGAGTGGTAGGCCAAGTAAATATTCGACAGCGGCGAGAATATCATCACCACTTAACTGATGTGACTGCTCTTCTATGCCAAGCTTAGCGTTGACGCGCTTGCGACCAAGCTTTCCTAGCGAATAACGGCGTCTATCTGTTAATTCTTTCAGGGCAGTAGCGCCACCAGATGAGCCACCACCACCGTCTGGCTTCCAGGAGCGGCCCACCACTGCTAAAGCTTCAGTTTGGGTTAGTGGCTTGAAATCAATGCGATTGCGCTCAAGCAAACTGCCAATACGTTTTTGCAAATCTTGGGCGTCAACGCCTAAAGCTGCTAGTACCGTTGTTGCGGCTACCCAGCTGCGTTTGGGTAATTTGATGCGGCATTTTGCCCTGCTTGTTTTGCCGCCGCTGGCATCTAGTTCTAGTTCAAAGGCAATTGGTGCCCCCATTTCAGCGAGCATAAGAGCCTTGTAGCTGGTCTGGCCACCTTGGCTGAAATAAATACCTGGGGCCCGTACTAGTTGGCCCAAGACCACACGCTCTGAGCCGTTAATGACAAATGTGCCGCGGTCGGTTATCACTGGTACGTCAGTGACATAGGCAGTTGATTTGCGCAATTCACCAGTCAATGTATCGCGCAACCACACTTCCATCATCATGCGCTTAGAGTGCGTCATGTTTGATTTGCGTGCTTGTTCAGGTGAGGTGGGATAGCCCGAGTCTGTCGCGTAGTCTTCAAAGCGCCAATGCACTTTGCCGTCGGGCCCTAAAAATGTCAGTTCAAAGCGAGCGGAGTATTCGCTGGCTACTGGTGATATTTCAGCAAAAAGATTGCCAATGGTTTCTTCTAGAAAGCGGCGATATGAACGTCTAGGAAATTCGGCTAGGTCAGGTGCTTGAAAATAGAAACTCATTGGCCAGCTCCTCCGCTTGGAGAAGCAAGGCCCGGATCTGCTGTTAGTGAGCGTTTGTGGATATTGAGAGCGCGAGCAAGATCGGCTGAAAATACTTTATTAGCCGGATTTAGGGCGCTGGCAATGCGCAGCTCAGAAACCGATTCTGACAGTTGTCCAGAGTTGAGCAAAGTTAGGCCGAGGCGATGGTGAATGTCAGCATTTTGCAGGTTATTATTTAGTGCTTCTCTCAGCAAATTAGTAGCGCCTTGAAAATCGCGACGCATCTCCATTTCATCACAAGCTTTTAGAGTAGCTTGTGTTTGACTGTCTTTGCTTTGCGCTTGTTTAGGCTCAGGCCGTGCTTCCGTTTGGCTAGCTGCTGAGTTTTCTAGGCGCTGAACACTAATATTAGGATTACTAGAATTAGGATTCTGCAATGAATTGCTTCCCATTGATGATTGTTCATCGTGGGTGCGGAAGCTTCCCGTGAATGGTGTACTTGAACCAGCATTTGTGCCTGTACCTGTACTAGACGGGCTACCTTCATAGAGTGCTTTTGGGCGCTTAGTATTAGTACTAGAATTATTGCTTTGACCTTGAGGCGCAGCATTGTTAGCAGGAGAACTATTAGCAGGAGAACTATTGCCACCATTATTGGGGTTATTAGAGCGATTTTGCAGGTCACGCATGCGGGCCGCTGCTTCTTGGTTGTTTTGTGGATCAATCAAAACTGAGGTGTGGTAGGCCCTTAAGGCACCTTGAATGTCGCCACCACTCTCTAGCGCTTCTCCCATCAAAAATTGATAGCGAGCATTTCTGGGCTCAACGTTTACTGCTTGGCTAATTTCAGAAAGAGCATCTTTAGCTAAACCTTGGCTGATAAATACTTCAGCGGCCACGCGATGTTTCTCGGCTGTAGTGTGTCTCATTGCTCGTGCCAGGCTCTCTCTGCCTGGGGCCAACCTGGCATTGCCCGGGTCGAGTTGTTCGACCTGTAAATATTCTCCAGCTGCTGACTGATAATCACCGGTGAGCTGATAAGCGCCAGCCAGGCCCAAGTGGTTTTCAGCCAACTCAGGATTCATTGACACTTGTTTGCGCCAGATATCTATTAGTGCTAGACCGGCGGCATTGTCTTTGGCGTCTATAATGACCGCTTTGCGCAGGGATGCCGCTGCCGAGGTGTAATCTTTTTGCATCATATAAATGAGGCCAAGTTGTCTATGGGCTGGCCCATAATTAGTGTCTTTTACAACGGCTTGACGGTACCAATTAAGAGCGTTGGTGGCTTGGCCATAGCGCATCGACATGTCGCCCATTTTGACGTAAGTGCGCGCACCGGGGTCAAGTTGCATGGCCTGTTGATACTCAATCATGGCGCCGTCAAGGTCGCCGGAAGCGGCCAGCTGGTCGCCTATACCAAGACGATTTTCGGCAAGAGTGGGGTCTAGACCACCTCTTTGAATCGCTTCGTTCAAAAGCTTTGCTGCCAGAGAATTGTCGTGTGCAGCTGTCAAAGCTTTGCGGAAGAGGTGAGCTGAGCCGCTGAAGTCTTTTTGTGCTAAGCGCTGCTGTCCATAGCAAACTCTGGCTGACGATAGATTGGTGCGAAATTGCTTATTGCTAGGGTCAAGTTTGCAAGCCAATTCGTGCTGGGCAATGGCTTCGTTCCAGCGACCGGCTCGACCTAGAGCATAACCGCGATTGTTTGCATCTATAGCATTTTGTAGTACTTGTTTAGAGGCATTGACCTGGGCTTGTTCCGCGCGCCGAGCTGCTTCTGCTTGTTTCTTTTGTTCTTCTATGGCTTTGAGGGCATTGGCGGCCTCTTCTGCTTTTTTGCGCTTTTCTTCGTCGCGATAATCAGGCCTTCTACCGGCCCATTGCGATGGTGGTAAGGCTTCGCGCTCAGCTGGTTGCGAAAAATCTCTTTTGCTTGGTCTATTCCAGTTATTTTGATTGTCAGGATTAGCTTCGCCCCGGTGTGGCAGGGGATTTGCATTCATCTTGGTGGCTTGGGCCGGTTTAGGAGTAGCTAGGAAGACAAGCGACAATACAAGGCTAGTTGCAATAGCTATATGAAAGTACTTCTTCTCGATTTTAAATCCTGTGCTTGTCATTACTTCTTTTGAAAACTTAGAAAATGCGGCTCTGTGGCCCTTCGGTTTATTGATTATGAGGTCAGCTTAACCATTTCAAGAGGAGGCTGCTACTGGGATTTTTCCCATGCTTCTCGTAAGATTCCCCTAAATACAGCTGTTTTAGCTAGCGCTAAGCAATATTTTTACTCTATTGTTAGTTTATATCCCAAATTGATTGCCTGGCTATGACAAGAGCCGATTTCTCTGGAGAAATTTGTTGGCTATTTGTTTGCTCAGGGTAGATGTTTGACTTAGCGGGTATATGCTGGTGCTATGCATTTGTGTAACTGAGAGATCCTTTTTTGTCTGATAATGCTGCTTTTCATCATTCAGCTTTTTCGCTTGCGGTTGTGGAGTGAATGGCACTGGGGCTGCAAGTGCACAATAGACCGGCGTTTCGAGAGATGAGTAAACGATTAGGTCTCAGAGAATATAGGGTATATAAAGAAGTTACTGGCTCGATGGTGACAGAACTGCCCACACTGTTACAATAAATTCGGTTCTAAACTCAAATATTGACAGCTACTGAGTTTCTAATCGCAGACGGAAAGACGGGAGACACTCTTGGATTCAACTCAAAGACCATCAATTTTTCGACCTCGAACAGTTCTCTGTGAGAGGCACGAACTGATTCGCTTTGGTCTCAAGCGTGTAGTCTCTGAAGTGGTAGAAATCGTTGGTGAAGCAGCTGATGGTATGGCTGCTACTGAAATGGTTCGTCGACTTAGACCCGATTTCGTTATCTTAGACGTCGATCTCGATGTGCTCAATGGTGTTGAAGTCTGCCGCCGCGTTAGCACCGAATTGCCGAACTCAAATGTTTTGGTTTTGACTGATTCTTATCACGCTACTAAGTATCACAACCAACTAATGCGAGCTGGTGCTCGTGGCTTTTGTTTGAAGAGTTCTGGTCCAAGAACTCTGTTTGAAGCTATTGAACAGGTGACTAGGGGTCTGCCCTATTGCGATCCTAAAATTACGCAGCTGGTTAAACAAGCCCCAGCCACAAACATGCCGAACTCCAATCTCACCGATAGAGAGATTGAGGTTCTGATTCGTCTAGACTTGCGAAACAAAGAAATTGCCGAAGAATTAGACATGAAGCTGCGTACTGTTGAAAAACATATTGAATGTATTCTCGCTAAGTTGAAAGTTCCTACTCGTACAGCTGCTGCCCTTAAAGCTGTGCAGTTGGGTTATGTTCTTCTTCCTAAAATGCCTGGTCGTGACCCGGTTACTGGCGTCTCACACGAGCAGACCGTGGCTGAGCTACAAGCTGAATTGGCCATTGCCAACGAGCATTTGAAAGCACTCTTGAGGCAGAATGAAATGCTTAAAGAGGCTCTCCAAGACAAGATGAAGAACCCGCATCCACCGCAGCAGTCATTCTAGTAGAATTTCTCAATGCTTAAGTTCGCTAAGCTACTTCAAGGTTACAGCGAAGTTGCAGGAATTGCCTCTTTAGTTGTGTGCCTGTTGCTTTTGACGGCGCCATTTTGCTTGTCTGCGGCTTCTGCCAGTGACAGCAGTACCAGTACTATTACTAGTAGCGCAGAAAAGCCAAAAATAGCTACTCCTGCGCCTACTTTTACCATCGGCTCTAAGTTTTCGCGCACAGTGCAAGCTGTTACTGGTATCAACTTTCTTACCGAGGTAGTCGCCAATCAAGCTAGCAAAATCATTTTGCAGCGCAAACTTGGTGGCAAAGTGAGAGTGCGTATAAAAACCTATAGTCTTACTGATTTGATTGCAGGAAAAGTCAAAGCTGTATCTGTTGATGTTGAGCAGCCGAAGCTCAAAGGTGTTGGCTTGGGTGATTTGTCTGTGGCCTCGCAAAATCCAATTTGGTTTAACTATCGCAAAAAGAATGGTGCTATTGGTTTGAAGGCGCCAACCATGCTATTTATGCGGGCTGACCTGAGCCAAGAACAAATTGCCGAGGCCCTTAAGACCCCGCGCTTGGTGGCTTCAATGAGTGGCCTTAAGCTTGATTTGCCTGGTCTTGGTGAACAGCAGCTAGAAGTAATGAAGCCCACCGTGCAGATCGTTGGTGACATGCTCAAGTTAGAGGCGACACTGGTCACCAAGGGAGCCAGTATTGATACTGGTGTACCGATAAAAATTTCGGCTCGACCTAAGCTTGTTGGCGATAGCAAAATTATGCTGGAAGATTTGCAAGTGGAAGGCCCTGATATTGTCGAGCCTGATAAATTTGCTCAATTTGCCCAAGACTTACTTAACCCGCTAATTGACTTTGCTCGCATGGATAGGCGTGATCATGCTTTTCGTTTAGCCGATTTGAGAGTTGGTGATGGTGGCGTCTCTGGTGATGGTAAACTTCTTTTGGTACCAAAAGTTGTGGCCGGAGACTCTAAGGTTGATTCCACTAAAAAATAGACTGAAATATCTAGTGCTAGGCTTCTTCCTGTCGCCATTGCTGTGTAGTTGTGCTGGCAATCGCACAATTTTGAGTGAACATAGTGAAGATAAAGAAAGCAAGTCTGCCAGTTCCGTCACTAGATTTGGTGCCAAGACTAAGATTGCCCCAGTTGAGCGCGATGCCCTTCTGATCTGGTTCGTTAAAAATGACGGCGAGAAAATCACCTATGAACCGGTGGCTCGCTCGTATCAGCCTGGCTCTGGCAGCGAAGAGCAGACACCAAGTTTGAAGGCTATCGAAGCGGCGGTGAATGAACTGGTAAAAGGTCCCACAACTGATGAAGAAGCATCGGGTTTCGGTAGTGAAGTACCAAGAGGCACTGTTCTAATCTCGGTCGGTCCAACTAAAGATCGAACAGGAATAGTGTTGAATCTATCGAAACGCTTTCTTTCAGGCAGTGGAGCTGAATCTTTTGGCCTAAGATTGGAACAGCTTAAGCGCACGGTCAATGAGATTGCCAGCCATGACAGCCCGCCAAAGGCAGTTTTCCTTAATGTTGAAGGGGAGAGGCTCTCTCAGGCCACTGGTGACGGCATTGATGTGGCTCAGCCAATCAATCAGTAGTATAAATATAGAAGGCTTTAACTATTTCCTGTTAAGGGACCTTACGATTATATTGAGAGGAGCGGCAAGGCCTCTCAATGGTGTGGTATCTTTTGCCTTATTCTAAAAATTCAGGGTGTCATCATGAAGGAAGGAATTCATCCCAAGTATTCAGAAGTGATCGCGACTTGTGTCTGCGGTGCTGCTGTCAAATTGGGTTCCACAAAGAACGCAATCCGCGTTGAAATCTGTAGCGCCTGCCATCCCTTCTATACCGGTCAACAAAAAATCGTTGACACAGAAGGTCGGGTAGATCGCTTTGTCAAGCGTTACAAGCTCGACAAAGACAAGGCTGCCATCGCTCCTTAGGCCTTTAGGCTTAGTCTTAAACCTAGGTGAGTGCAGAGCAAATTTGTTAAACGACTTGGCAGTTTTGGATTGCCAGGTCGTTTTGCATGTAAATTTCTATTAAGCTGTCTTGAAAAACAATAGAGAAAAGAGAGTGTATGAAAAGAACGCTGACCGGCAAGGATAGGCTGATCGTCGCCCTTGATGTCTCATCAGAAGCTGAGGCTAGAGCTTTAATAAAGGAGCTGCGTGATGAAGTGGGTGTCTTCAAGTGCGGCTTAGAGCTTTTTACCTCTTGTGGCACAGCCCTCTTTGCTATCGCCCGTGAGTATAGGGTCAAGCTTTTCTTTGATGGTAAGTTTCACGACATTCCCAATACGGTAGCCCAGGCTTGCCGAGCTGCCGTTAGTCAGTCGGTTGATATTTTCAATCTCCATGCCACTGGTGGCAGCGCCATGATGGAAGCTGCGGCCGAAGCCACCGCTGTTGCCTACCAAGAATTGCTCAAGGTCGAGCCCAACGCTAGCAAGCCAGCGCTCATTGCTGTGACAATTTTGACTAGTATGACTGCTAAAACTTTGAGCGATGAGTTAAACGTCAGTTTACCCTTAGATAAAATGGTGACCTATTTGGCCAAGCTCGCCCAGAAGAGCAAGCTCGATGGTGTAGTGGCCTCGGCCCAAGAAGCCACTGCCATACGCGAGAGTTGTGGCGACGATTTTCTCATTATCACCCCAGGAATTAGACCGAGCTGGGCTGAAGCTAACGATCAAGCACGTATCGTCACCCCTCGTGATGCCATTGCCCGTGGTGCCGATTATATTGTCGTTGGCCGACCGATTGTCAAAGCGCCAGATCGCGTAGCTGCTGCTCGCAAAATTGTCGAAGAACTTTCTATCTAAAGCTATGTCAGACTTTGCTCTGCTTCGCCTTTTAAGCTTTCGCTTGAGCTTACCGTTATGTCCAGATTTCGGTCGTTATCGCTTAAAGTGACGGCTTGACTGTTATTAGCCCCATTTTGACCTTCAGATTTGCCTCGGCCAAAGAGTGATAGAAATGAACTGAGTGGGCCGTTGTTGTCGCTATTGTCGCCTTGATGGTAGAGGTAAGCAATCGGCTCAGTTAGGTCTTCGGCATTGCTATAGCGAGCCAGCATACCTCGGCTGGCTGCTGAGATTGCCCCAGTTTCTTCAGAGACAACAATACAAAGACCGTCGTAGGTTTCAGATAATCCAATTGCCGCTCTGTGTCTGGTGCCGTACTTATATGAAAGTTTGGGATTGTCAGTCATCGGCAAAATTACACCAGCAGCCACAATTTTTTCTTTGCGAATGACCACGGCCCCGTCGTGCAGAGGCGATTTAGGAAAGAAGAGAGTGAGCAGTAGTGTGGCTGAAATGTCGGCATTGACCGGGGTACCTGGGCTGAGATAGTCGCGCTCTCCGTGAGGAGGCTCAATTACAATTAGTGCCCCAGTTTTGCTGCGCGATAGTTCTTTGACAGCTTGAATAATTTGTTTTATGTCGCTGGCTGTGCGGGTAGCGTCAGTGTGAGCCAAAGAAAGATCAAATTTAAAAGTCTGTACCCGGCCAAGATAACCGAGGCCCCGTCTAATTTCTGGCTGGAAGACCATGACTAGGGCCAAGGCCGCAGCCGGAATCATGTGATGCAATATTGAGGTGATAATTGTGAGTTGGAGCCACCATGAGGCAAAGCTGATGGCTGTGAGAACTAGCATCCCTTTAACTAAACGTTCTGCGTGAGTGCCGGCAATCCTGCGCCAGAGCCAGAGCACGGCATAGCAAATGATCAAAACCTGCACCAAGGTTTTGCCCCAGACTAGCAGATCTATTTGATCGAAGAAGTTGCTGAAGTCAGGCATCTAGCTTTTCCCCTTGCCTCGAAATTTTAGTCTAGTCTAACCAATTGTTTTGGCCAACTATCTCAACCAAGTGGGTAAGCGGTCGTGACTGACTAAATCTGTACAGGTTTCCCGTTCGATAATGACCTCTGCCTGGCCGTTCCGAACAAGTACGCAGGCTGGTCTGCCCGTGCGGTTGTAGTTAGAGGACATGCTGTAGTTATAGGCGCCAGTGGCAAATATTGCGATGAGGTCGCCATCTCGAGCGTCCAATTTAGCTTCCTCTACGATTATATCCCCTGACTCACAATAGCGTCCGACGATTGACCAGCTTTTGGCTTCGACTTCTGGCTTCATGCGGTTGGCCACAGCGGCTGTGTATTGAGCTTGATAGGTAATTGGTCGCGGATTATCGGCCATGCCACCATCGACAGCCAAATAGTTAGTGCCACCCGGCAATTGCTTGAGGTGGCCAGTGCTATACAAGGTCACTCCAGCACTGCCGACAATTGCCCGACCAGGCTCCACTGATAACTCGGGCAGGGCCAGGTTACGGCTTTTGAACGCTGTCTTTACTCGCTCACTAACAACCCGCGCCCAGTGCTGCATTGATAGTGGTTTGTCTGCTTCTGTATAGGCGATACCGAGGCCGCCTCCAACATCTAAATGGGGTAGGGTAAGATTGAATTTTTTCTGGATTTCGAGGTAAAGATCGGCAAACAAATCAACGCTCTCGAGGTATGGGCCGAGGTCCATAGCCTGACTGCCGATATGAGCATGTAGACCGATTAAACGAACTTTTGCATTGCTCAAAATCTTGTTAATAGCCGCGTCAAGTTGATCTAGTGGTATGCCAAATTTACTTGTATCGTGGCCGGTTTTTATGTGGTCGTGCGTATCTAGCTCGATGCCCGGAATAATCCGCAGTAAAATATCGACGGTCTTTTGCTCAGCTTGGGCCAAGACAATCAGCGCCTCTAGCTCGCTCATGCTGTCTACTACAATTTTAACTCCTGCTTGCAGCGCCATGGCCAGTTCTTTTGGGCTTTTATTATTGCCATGAAAGAAAATGCGCTCAGGAGGAAAATTGGCTTGGAGGGCCGTAAATAGTTCGCCATCTGAAACGACATCAAGGCCAAAGCCAGCCTTGTCAATTAGTTTGACCATGGCCAGGCAGAGAAAAGCTTTGCCGGCATAGCAGGGCAGGGCCTTGGGGTAGGCCGTTAAGCCTTCTTTAACAGCAGCGGCCGACTGCAAAATTGAATCTTCGCACATTACCCAAAGGGGGCTGCCAAATTCTGCTACTAGTTTGCTGCTATCAATTCCACCCAGACAAAGGTGATTTTGGTCGTTAATTGTAGCCGAGGACGGCATGATTGATTGGTTTGGGCTTTCAATTTGGTTGGAGATCATCTTATCTGCTTAGCTTCCGCCTATTTTGTTGCCCTTGGCGCTTTTCCATGGGTTGCTGCCTTTGTTAGGGTTTGGAGTTTGATGTTGTTTTGCCGCCCATTCTTCTTCACGCTCAATATGTGAAAAAGAATTGCTCAGGCTGTCTTTGTGTTTCTGTTCTATTTTACTCAACTCGGAATAATCGAGACTCAGAGACGCGTATTGCTTACCACTTGTAAGCTGTTCTTCTAAGCCTGTCAGTGAGAATGTCAGTGGTTTCAATTCCCAGATATTGCAAAGTCTTAGTTTCGAAGCCGAAATGGTGGCACCATAAACGTCAATTAGGAGGGCTTTGGCTGCTTCAATTGAAGGTTCTAACCAGCCCTCTTTGTAAGAAAAAATGCCGTGTACTTTGCCCTTGAAAGTATAGATAATCGCTTTGGCTCCGTCGCCTTCGTTAATGATAATGGTGCCTGGTGCATTGCTCTCTAACAGATGCTCGAGAGAATATTGCAGGACATCAGTTGGTGTCATCATGCACTGCGGTTCATAGAGTTCGCCGTGAAAAATTGACGAAGCTGCAATTGCTGTTTTGTCGTCAATTTTATAAGTATCGACGATGGCATCGCTTGATAACATTTGTAGCTTTGCCTGATTGAAAGCTTCTTGGCCAAGTAATTGCGTTTCGTCATCATCGCAACCGTAGACGCAGGCTAAGACCCGACCTCGAAACACTAGAGCGGCAGCTCTGGATTTTTGACTTTGGCAAATCATGCGAATGACGCAGGTTTCTTCCCGCCCTTCAATGGCTACCAATAAGTTGTGAAACTTCACTTGGCTCGACAGGTCTATTAGACTTGCCTTGTCATCTTTTGGTTGGGGGAAAAGGCCAACTGCTCTCTTGTTCAGGCCTTTTTGATTGCTCGCTGTATTTTGCAGCATTTGAGCTTGTTCGAGATGAGACCGTTTTTCTTTCCAAAAAGACATTTTCTTTCCCTCAACAAGTGCTACAGCAATTTCTTACTCTGTGCTAGTTGGCAATCTCTGACAGCATTAGTCTAGCCCATATTGGCTAGACTAATAGTTGCTCTTTATTAGGCAGGCTGTTTTAATTTGGCCGATTATTTAGCGAGTTTATAGGTGAGAGCTTTTTCATTGAAAGCGGCCGAATGCTTCAGGAATGTGTAACACTTTGGCGTGCTGGCGCAACATGGCTAAATCTCCGGCCACAAGCAGGGCGAGTAGTTGACTGCGGCTGAGATGATAGTCAATAAGCACGACATCGAACTGCAAAATTCGGCGCTGTGCTCCGATTTTGCCGCGGTTTAGGTCAACAAAATGAAAGGCGCTATTGATGATTTTGCGCTGTTTGCGAGGGTCAACGGCCCATTGACCACTATGGTCTTCAAGTGTCGGCCCGGCCATGCGGGTTTTCACTTCGGCAAAGACAAGTGATTTGTCGTCTTTACTGGCAATTAGGTCGACTTCGCCCAAGCGTGCAGCCCGATAATTGCGGGCCCAGACCGTAAAACCTATTTCTTCAAGATAGTCACCAGCAATTTGCTCGCCAAGGTTGCCCAGGGTTTGTCTCCACTTCTTAGTATTAGCTGTCAGGTCCATCGCAATACCCCCTTCAAAAGCTATAATTTGGTCCTAAATCTATAAACGCTCAAGCTCACAAAGAAGTTCAAAAATGCTAGACCTAAAACTTGTTAGAGAAAATCCAGACCTTGTTGAAGCTGCCCTGGCTCGCCGCCACGGTGATTATTCAATTAAGGAACTAGTCGAAATTGACCTAAAATTACGCAAAGTTCAAGGTGAGTGGGAAGCACTCAACTGTCGCAGCAATGAGATATCTGAACTTTTTAAGTCGGGCAAATTAACTGCTGAGCAGAAAGAAGCGTTTAAAGGCGAAACCAAAGAAATTAAAAAACGGCAGGGCGAAGTTGAAGAAGAAAAGCGTGAGTTTGAGTCTCAGCGCCACATACTTTCGCTCTCTATTCCTAATATGCCAGCCAGTGAAGTTCCTGACGGCAAAGATGAGCACGACAATAAAATTGAGAGTACTTGGGGCACCATCCCTAGTATCAAAAATCCAAAGCACCACTATGAGTTGGGGGCAGAACTTGGAGTCTTTGATTTTGAGCGCGGCGTAAAAATCGCCGAATCACGTTTCACCGTGCTCATGAATTGGGGCGCCAAGCTTGAGCGAGCCTTGATGAATTTCATGCTCGACAGCCACTCTGCTAGAGGCTATAGCGAAGTCTTTCCTCCGATTTTGGTCAACCGCGATTGTTTGGTTGGCACAGGGCAATTGCCAAAGTTCGAGAACGACTTCTATAAATGCGCTGATGACGAACTTTATTTGGTGCCAACAGCAGAAGTACCGATTACCAACTTGTATAGAGAGGAAGTAATCGATGAAGAAGCCCTGCCTATCTATCACTGCGCCTATACGCCGAATTTTAGGCGTGAAGCTGGTAGTGCTGGCAAAGATACCCGCGGTTACATTCGGCAGCACCAATTTAATAAAGTCGAACTAGTGAAGTTCTGTACTCCTGAAACCAGTACAGAAGAGCATGAGAAGCTTACTCGTGATGCTGAGCTGATTTTAGAAGCACTTGAATTACCTTACCGCAGGGTTTTGCTCTGTAGTGGTGATATGGGCTTCTGTGCTAATAAGTGCTACGACCTTGAAGTTTGGTTTCCAGCTCAAGACAAGTATCGCGAAATTAGCTCGTGCTCTGTCTTTGGTGATTTTCAGGCCCGGCGTGCCAATCTTCGCTATAAGCCTAAAGATGGTGGCAAAGCTCGCTTCTTGCATACCATCAATGGTTCTGGCTTGGCGATAGGAAGAGCCATGGCGGCCATCCTTGAAAATTATCAACAGCCTGATGGCTCAGTTAAAGTACCAACGGTGTTGCAGCCCTATATGTCTGGTGTCACTGTAATTTCTCCTAAGCTCGCTGCCGTCACTTAGTGTTGGCATGGCCGAGTTTATTCCAGACACTACGGCTCTTGTTTCTGCTCCTTCACCGATGCGGCGCCACCGCTTTGTGCAAATCACTTGTTTGTTTGCCACCATTGCTCACACAGTGGCTACACTAGTTTGTGTCTATGCTTTTCGCGAAGGCAATTTCACTGACTTTACACCAGCTCGGCTGATGGAGTTTGTTCCTCGCCATCTAGTGCTGTGGCGCTTTTGCTGTCTCTCGGCAATACTTTCGAGCGTTTCAAGTCTAGTCTTTATTCTTGCCATGCGCGAAGTTTTGGAAGAAAAATTTCGCTTTATCATCGGCGTGGCTGTCTGTTTAGCTGTGCTAGCTTGTTCACAAGATTTAGCAGCGGTCAGTCGTATGATGGTGCTCTTTAGTGATATTGCTTTGCAGGGCAATGCCATTTGTACCTACACCGGCAACGAACTTGTGCAAATTGGCTGGACTTTAATCAATCAATCTATCACTGAGACATTTATGGTCTCTTCTTTCTTATATGGAACAGCCGGTATGGGCATTTGCTATTGCCTCAGTAGAACGAGAGTCTTGCCTCGGTCGCTAGCCTGGGCCCATTTGCCCGTTTGGCTCTGCATGCTCTCGACCGCCATCGCAACATTTGCCGGTTATTTGCCTGTGGCCATGTCGTTAATGTTTGCCGGCAATTTGGGTTTGTCTTTTCTGGCGGCCTTCTCTGGGGTATCGATTGATTCTGTGCTAGAGCAGAAGAAAGAGCCAAAGCCTGACGCTCCGTTTGTTTCAGGCTCTGGCCCAGAGCCTAGCCCAGAGCGCCCTGTATCAGATCAGGCTGAGCCTTTGGATTCAGCAGATCAAAGCGCCATTTAAAGCTCTTTTAAAGTACTTTTTGTAAATTGGCTGGTATTTTTCAGGCATTGGCCGGGTTTGGCGTGTATGCTTTGGCTGTAATGGCTGGGTCGGGCTTTTAATAAAGGTCTATGCGTTATATATGAATTGGCAGGATGTCTTCAGCGCAATGCTTGAGCAAGGGCCTTCAGAGGCCTCTGCTTCTATGTATGTCTATGCTCGCATTGTTGAGACCCTCAAGACTGCTATAGAAGATGGCCGCATGAAGGTTGGCGATCGCTTGCCTACCAATCGTGACTTGGCAGCTTACCTTAAGGTTGATCGTTCAACTGTCGCCCGGGCCTACTTAGAGCTGGCCCAACTTGGCTTCATCGCCTCGCAGGTGGGTCGCGGCACTTTTGTTTCGAGTTCTGCTCTTGCTTCTTCTAATTCTTCCAATGCTGCTTTTATTGCTTCGTCTCTAGCGCCAAAGTTGCCTAGGGGCGAACTCAATTGGCTCAGTCGCTTTTCGCGCTATGCCGATGGCCTGAGTTCTTCGATTGAAAAGCTGCCGCAATTGGCTTCTGGAGACGACTTTATCTCATTTGCTGGGGGCATTCCTTCGCAAGATTCCTATCCTAGTGATGACTTCCAAAAGATAGTTTTAGATCTTCTTGGTGGCGGCCGTGGTGCCTCTATGTTTGACTACAGCCCTTTTGCTGGTGAGCCAGATTTGCGTCAGGCAGTGACTGCTCACTTAGCTCTGCGGGGCATTGCCGTGCGCGATCAAGAACTATTGATATTGAGCGGTTCACAGCAAGGTATTGACCTGGTTGCTAATCTACTTATTAACCCAGGCGATCATGTATTAGTAGAAGAGCCCACATATTTTTGGGCCATTTCTAATTTCAAAGCGAGACAAGCTCAGCTGCTTGGATGTCCGCTAGATGATGAAGGTATCGATTTGGCCGCTGTGGAAGCGCACTTAATTAGGTATCAGCCAAAATTTATTTATGTCATGCCTAACAGTCAAAACCCAACCGGCATAACTATGTCGCTAGCTCGGCGTCGGGGCCTTTTAGCCTTAGCCCGCAGATATCAAACCCCCATACTCGAAGACGATTTTTCTGGTGATTTAGTATACGGTTGTGAGCCTTTGCCTTCGTTGCGCACACTAGCTGCAGAGATTGAGGGCGGCGAAGATATAGTAATTTATCAAGGCACTTTCTCTAAAGCCCTCTGCCCGGGAATTCGCTTGGGTTGGTTAGTTGGCCCGCAAGAAGTAATCGACCGCTTAAGCTTTGCTAAGCGAACTAGTGACCTTGCTACTAATTCTATGGTGCAAGTAATTCTCACTGAATTTTTGCAGAAAGGTCTGTACCAAGAGCATCTCAGTAAGGTCAACTTCATTTACGGTCAGCGCCGCGATGCCATATTGTCTGCTCTAGCTCAAGAATTTAAGTCGCTACCAGAGGTTAGTTGGACCATCCCTACAGGTGGTTTATTTATCTGGCTAACTTTGCCAAAAGGTAGTTCTAATCGTGATTTACTTGAATTTGCCGTGGCTGAAAAAGTTGTTTTCTCGCCAGGTGATATTTGTTTCTTAGACGCTGATGCAGATTCACTTAACTACCTAAGGCTCTGCTTTATTCAAAACGCAGAGTCAAAAATTGCCGAAGGCATCAAGCGCCTAGCGCAAGCCTTGAGCAAGTATCTTGCTCATTTAGCCAAAGAACGTCTGGCCCATTCAGTTAGGCAAAGACGCAACGAACATGTACTGATTTGACCACTACTAAATAAGATTGGGGAGAAATATGTCTACAGTAATTAAGCCTAGAACCGGCACCAAACTAGTTAAAGAAGCCTTGGCACAAATGCTCAAAGGCGGAGTGATCATGGATGTGGTCAATGCCGAGCAAGCTAAGATTGCAGAAGAAGCTGGTGCTGTAGCGGTCATGGCTTTAGAGAGAGTACCAGCCGATATTCGCGCCGATGGCGGCGTTGCTCGCATGAGCGACCCTGAACTGATCATTCAAATTCTTGAGTCCGTTTCTATTCCAGTTATGGCCAAAGCTCGCATTGGGCATTTTGTCGAAGCGCAGATTCTTGAATCACTAGGCGTTGACTGCGTTGATGAAAGTGAAGTTTTGACACCTGCCGATGAAGAGTTTCATATCGACAAGAGCCAATTCACTATTCCTTTTGTCTGTGGCGCTAAAAACTTAGGTGAAGCTCTTCGTCGCATTGGCGAAGGTGCAGCGATGATGCGCACTAAAGGCGAAGCTGGTACTGGTGATGTGGTTGAAGCTGTACGTCACGCTCGTACAATTTTGGGCGAAATCAGAAGACTACATGGCATGCCTAAAGAAGAGTTGATGAGCTATGCCAAAAACATTGGCGCTCCTTATGACCTAGTACTTAAAGTTGCTGCTGAAGGCAAATTGCCTGTAGTTAACTTCGCTGCTGGTGGCATTGCTACACCTGCTGACGCTGCTTTGATGATGCAACTAGGCGTAGACGGTGTTTTCGTTGGCTCTGGTATTTTTAAATCAGGTAATCCAATGCAGCGCGCTCAAGCCATTGTGAAGGCCACAACCTTCTATAAAGATCCTGAAGTATTAGCCAAAGTTAGCCGCAATCTAGGTGAAGCGATGGTTGGTCGCAACTGCCGTGATTTAGCACCATCGGAAAATCTAGCTAGCCGCGGCTGGTAGATTTTAGAGAAAAATTATGAGGACCGTATGAGTCAAGATTGCACGAGTGTAGAAAATTGCAAAACTATTGTTGTCGGTGTGCTCGCCTTACAAGGCGACTTCGCTGAGCATATAAAAATGCTAGAGCAATGCGGTGTCAGTGCTATTGCCGTGCGCTATGCCGAAGAACTTGACCTCATTGACGGCCTCATAATTCCTGGTGGTGAATCAACCGCTGTAGCGAAGCTGACTGATGAAGGCTCTGCTCCTATCTTTTCTGCTATCAAGGCTAAGATTGCGCCGAGTGAAAAGATGGGAGCCGCATCCGGCTTGTCAACTCAAAGTAAATCGATGCCTGTGTACGGAACTTGTATGGGCTCTATTTTTCTTGCCAAAGAAATAGAAGGCTCTAGTCAGGGGCGATTGGCTGTGATGGATATTAAGGTCAAACGCAATGCCTTCGGGCCCCAACGCCGCAGTTTTGAATCTGACTTGGTTATTGATGCTCTTGGTGCTGAGGCATTTCCTGCCGTATTCATTCGCGCCCCTGTCATTGTTGAATGTGGAAAAACGGTGCAAGTGCTGTCGGCCATAGACGAAGGTATAGTCATGGCTCGTCAAGACAATCTATTAGTCACAGCTTTTCACCCAGAAATAACTGACGACCTTAGAGTTCATCAGTTATTTCTGGGTATGGTGCAGGAATATCTGCAAGATCGAGATGTTGGATCTAATTCAAGTGCAAAGCAGTCACGCTTGCCACAAGCTGTGCAGCTTTAGCGATTGATCTATGAGTTCTTGAGGCTAATCGGAAGTCTGGTTTCTCAATCGCAACGGATAAAATGTAGGGATTTTGACATGTATGGTTTTTTATATATGTAATTTCCGCTACATTTCATATGCTTACAATTTTCTATTGGATGAAGAGGAAAATTTTGATCTCAACCGATACGGGTGAACAGACAGGCCGCGGTAACGTCTCGGTGCTTCTATTCTGGACAGTCTTAAGCGCGGGGGCTGCGGCGGCAATTTCAAGTATTTCGCTTGTTGGTTGGTTGGGTCACATCCCGGTGTTAATTGAGCCGTGGGCTGGGCAAGCCACGATGAAGGCAAATACGGCAGCCGCTCTATTGTTGTCAGCTCTATCCGTCTTAACCTTAGTCCTGCATGAGCGAAGCAAAGACAGTAAGTGGAAAACAGTGTGTCACGTGGCAGCCCTGCTAGCAGCCATTATTGGTTTTCTTACGATTTTGGAATATAGTACAGGACAAAGTTTCGGTATCGATCAATTGGTCGTACAGGATTGGGGAAGCCAAAAAGGCACAGCGGTACCTGGGCGCATGGGTTTGAATACAGCCACGTTGTTTCTTTGTTTTGGTTCGAGCCAATTATTATTAGGTCTGACAAACAGACTGTTTAGAAAGGTCGGTTATACACTCGCTGTGCTCGTGGCAGTTGCAGCCACTTTTAGCTTGATTGGTTATTTGTATGGTGTTCCATATCTGTACAAAATAGCTACATTCAGTGAGATGGCGCTTTCTACAGGAATCGCTTTTGTATTGTTGTCCGTCGGCGTTCTTGGCGCCTATCCCAAAGACGGTCTGTTCGCAGTTCTTACTAGTAAGACAGTTGGCGGTATAGTTGCGCGACGTTTGATACCTACCGCCGTCATTTTGCCACCATTATTGGGGTGGTTTAGGCTACAGGGTGAAAGGGCAGGTTTGTATCCATCCGAATTTGGGGTAGCGATAATGGTTCTATCCATGATGATGGTAATGACCGTGCTTTCCTATTGGATCACCCACGCCTTGGAACGCGAAGATAAGACGCGAATGTACGCGGAAGCGCTAAGAAGTAGCGAGGAAAAGTATCGTTCTGTCACCGAAAGTGTTACTGATGCAGTCATCTCAGCGAACTCACAAGGAATCATTACCTTCGTAAATACTGCATTTGAGTCAGTCTTTGGCTATTTATCGACTGAAGTCTTGGGCCAGCCTCTGAAAATGTTGATGCCACAACGCTTTCATGCAGCTTATACAGTCGATTTTCAGAGCTATCTGATTGGCGGTGATGCACGTGTTTTTGGAAAGACTGTAGAGCTGGCAGGCGTGAAAAAGAACGGTGAAGAATTCCCGTTAGAACTCTCACTGGGAGAATGGAGAGAAACGGATCGAATTTGGTTTACGGCGGTTGTCAGAGATATCACAGAACGACAAAAGGCTGAACAGAGATTTCGTGGGCTCTTGGAAGCGGCTCCTGATGCCATGGTCATAGTAAATGAAAGTGCCGAAATGATCATCGTAAATGCTCAAGCTGAAAAGTTGTTTGGATATTCTCGTGATGAGCTGCTCGGAAACCGAGTAGAAATGCTAATTCCTGAGAGTATTAGAAGCCGGCATGTAGATCATCGATCAAAGTTGTTCAGTAATCCTCATCCGCGACCAATGGGAGCCGGATTGTCTCTTTATGGCGTGCGGAAGGACGGAAAGGAGTTTCCTGTGGAGATTAGTTTAGGACCTCTCGAAACGGAACATGGAACAATAATTTCAGCTGCGATTAGAGACATCAGTGAACGTAAGGAAGCAGAAGAACAATCGAGACGTTTACAGCTGTTATCGACACGGCAGGATTTTCTTGCTGCTCTAATGCATAATTTGAAGAATCCGATCATTGGCGCTGACCGTGTGCTGGAGGTCGTAACCTCAGATCGATTCGGGCACTTGTCTCCGGACCTGACTAGAATTTTTTCTGAACTAAAACTGAGTAATCGAAAAGTACTGAGCATGATGAATGAATTGATTGAAATATATCAGTATGAAACCGATCCTCGCGTACTTCATGCCAGTCCAATCAAAATCGCAAAGCTGGTGCGGTCTTGTATAAATGATGCATTGTCTTTAGCGGAAGCTCGTAGGGTTGTTTTAGTAACGGAGATTTGTGATGATGTTGATGGTATCCGAGTTGATAGAGTTGGAATCACTCGAGTTCTAGAAAACCTTTTAGATAACGCAATCAAGTTTAGCGATGAGGCTGGCGAAGTCAAAGTAACCCTTTGCAAGAACGGGCGGAGTATAGAGTTGGCAGTGCACAACTATGGAAAAATAATTTCTGATAAGGAAAAGGAAGCTCTGTTTGTTGGTTTCTGGAAAGGTGTTGCCGGCCAACCATGTCCCCCTGGAACAGGGTTGGGCTTGTATCTGTGTAGAACGATTGTCGAGGGACATCAAGGCAAATTGATCTGTACATCCGAAGGAGCTCTAGGAACAACTTTTACGGTTGTATTGCCAATTACAGAGCCGCGAGCTAGTGATTCATCCCTAGACTCTATGGCCTAAAATTTAGGAATATATTCAGTCCATAGAAAAAGCGGTTTTGAGCCAATAGTAATTAAAAGCTGGTAGAGAGATAACTTGGACTCTGTAGTTGGTCTCAGCTGTGCGCACTTTATATAGTGCCAGTTCTGCGAAAATTGAAGGTTAAGTGGCACCGCCGCTCTGTCGATTCCCGAAAGTCTTGGGCGATGAGAGACTCGTTCCCAACCCCCTCGGTGTAAATGAGTAGGTTAATGGTTTTATGGGCCTTTCGGGACTTTTACCATTTTTCGCCAACTTTCCCCAAAATACTTACCTACAGCGCATTTTGGGTATATTTTGGTTCCTAATCATTCCTCTAAATTCCCCTCCAAAGTTGGGATATTGTTGGGATGGAAATGGCACTAAAACCAGGCAATATCTTGAAAAACGTTGAAAATTTCACCTGCATTGTTGGGATAGAATCGATATAATCGATTTAGAGGTGAACGATGAAGACAAAAATCAAGTTCATAATTGACTCTCTAAACAAGGCAGAGTGCCCAGTAGACAAGAAATGGCTACTGATTCCAGACCCTAAGACACAGGGCCTGAAACTTCGGCTTATGAAATCTGGCCCGAAGGCCTTCATTTTCCAAAGGCGCTTACCTGCCAACAATGAAAACCCAGGGACTTTAGTAGAAATTGTTCTTGGTCGATTCGGTGATCTCTCAATCGAGCAGGCACGTCAAAAAGCCGACGAACTCAATCGCATTATTGGCCAAGGCAAAAACCCGATAGTGATAGAACTTGGCGAACTTACTTATGATCGGCTCTTCCGAACTTACATAGAACAGTACGCCAAGCATGAAACT
>JBAYTY010000023.1:0-112652 GCA_041675385.1 Candidatus Obscuribacterales bacterium | reverse complement strand
TTCCCTAGAGACTTAATTCCCTAGAGACTTAATTCCCTAGAGACTTAATTCCCTAGAGACTTAATTCCCTAGAGACTTAATTCCCTAGAGACTTAATTCCCTAGAGACTTAATTCCCTAGAGATTTCACCGATTGGCTACAAGCAGAAGCTAGAACTAGAAGCCAAAAGAAGCCACCACCAGCGGTGCTTGCCGGCTAAAGAATATCCGCTCAAGTAGGCCAAAGATAGGCCAGAAATTTGACCTGAATTTAGTCTAGCGATCAGGCTTGAAATAGAACAGCTAATCGACGGTGCAAACCTTGCCTTAGTGCCGGTTTCCAAGGAGTAAGCATTGGGATTTTTAGCCGATTTACGACCAGAAAACCAGCGAAGAATACAGATTTTATGAAATTCGCTCAATAATCACGAAGCATATGGTATGAATAGCACTCAAGATCCGCACCCAGACTAAATACTGCGCTGCATAGGAGAGCTTCATGCTTCAGCAAAAGATTACTTACAAGCCATACCCAGTTCAGGATTTCAAACACCTGTTGGGCTTGACCGGCATTTCAGACAAGACTTTAGAAATTCACTTCAAGCTTTATGCTGGTTATGTCAAGAACACAAACGATTTGAACGAGAAAATCATCGAACTAACCGAAGCTGGCAAGAGCGGCTCACTCGAATACGCCGAATTGAAGCGTCGCTATGGCTTCGAATACAACGGCATGAGACTGCACGAGTACTACTTCGGCAACCTCAAACCAGGCGGTTCTGAGCTTAAAGAATCAAGCGCTATCGGCAAATTGATCACCGAAACCTACTCTTCCATCGATGTTTGGAAAAATGACTTCTTCAAAGTCGGCGCCATGCGCGGTGTTGGCTGGGCTGTCTTGTTCCAAGACCCCTTCACTAAAACTCTTTCCAATCACTGGATTACTTTGCACGAAGAAGGCAACATTGCTGGCTTCCAGCCAATATTGGTAATGGACGTTTGGGAGCATGCTTTCTTGCTCGACTACGTTCCAGCCGATCGTCCTAAGTACATTGAAGCTTTCTACAGCAACATTGACTGGGAAAAGGTTGAAGCCAGACTGCTTAAGTAAGACTGCTTAAGTGACTAGTTGTTTAGAAAAATAAGCGATATTGCGAGAGGGTGGGAATTTAATTCCTGCCCTTTTCACTTACAGGCACAGGCTAGAGAGTGCTCTGGACAAGCAAAAAGCTGGCCTTAAAAGAAATCAACCCATAATAATGGGTGAGAAACGAGACAGGGCCTCTTGAGAACAGTAGAATAAGCACTGGTCTTGCAGAATCAAAGGCTGAAGCTCATGAAAGAAACAGCAACAACAACCAGTCTGGGTTCAATCGGACAAATTACCGAAGATCACGAATTAATCGTCGATGTTGACGTCAATGTACATATAGACAGAGCTACAGACAAAGACGTAAATGGCGACGTCAATGACGACATTGACGGCAACAATGATGGCAACGAAATTGTCGACAATTATGCAGACAGTTGGTCTTATGAAGTACCAAGACCTTGGCTGACAGTTGATCAAGCTGCAAGCATGCTAGGAAGATCAGCCAGAGGTGTCGAACGATCAATATTAGGAAAGTGGGGTAACCGCCTACCCGAGGGCTGGACGGCTCGCCGTGTGCGCATCGACGGCGTCGATGAATGGCGCATTATTCCTCCACCCGGCTTCCGCATAAAACACAGTCGTCGCGAAACAACAAGGCGCGAAGCCTCAGCCGAAAACCACGCAGAGCATCACCCTGAACATCAAGCAGAAAGTCACATAGAAGACGTGGACGCTAGCCCAATAAGCGACTGCGCTGAAGCTACCACTGACAAGCAAGCGGGAAAGCCTGCAGAAAAAACGGCAACTCAATCGCAAGAGAAAAAGATGGCAACAACAACAAACCCCGCAGTGGCAGCGCCGTCGTCCATAAGCGAACCTTTCTCCCTAGAGAAATTTCTCCAATCAGCAGGCAAGATGGCCCAAAAAGAGTTAGCATCTTTCGGTTTAGCAGTGGGACCTGTCAGCGATCAGAGCACTCGCCGCAACCGCAACGAATTAGCTGGCATAGTTGATGCGGATATCGAACATGCCACTATCGTCATCGATCGCTCTGATGAAGTTGAAAAGCTACTGCGCGAACTAGCCAATACTCAAAAAGAATTGGCTGAACAGCGTCGCATGCACCTTGATGATTTGCGCTTGATGCAAGAGATGCAACGCTCTATGCTTTTACTGGAAGTCAATGCCAAAGAAACCGGTGAGCTCAAGCAAGATCTAAGCTATGCCCAACAAGCATTGAAAGAACACCGCTCGCAATATCAAGCTTTCCTTGCTCTTCCATGGTACAAAAAGCTATTCCGCAAGACGCCTTAGACGGTCACACTTCTAAAAGTAAAATGCTCGCTCGCACAGACTTCCAGGAAACCTGAAAAGCACCAATAGAGGACTTGTTCATGGCTGATACTGCAGACAAACGCTTCAAAATCACTTACTGCACGTCTCTGATGGATTACAAAGATAGAGCAGTAAAACTGTCAGAGCAGCTAGAAAAAGATTCAAGCGACACCTGCCTTCTTGTACCAGCCGATAGTGGCGTTTTTGAAGTAGAAGACCAAGGAGTGCTGATCTTCTCTAAGAAAACTAGCGATCGCTTCCCTGAGGAAGGCGAAGTGCAAAGTATCATCAAACAGATCAAAGACGGACATCCCTTGGAAGAGGCACAAACAAATGCAGCCCACGAAGCTGGACATAGCGGCGGAGTCTTGGACTGGATCTATAGCCTTTTTAGAGCACCTTCACACAAATAAGTCGGGGACACGAGTGGGACATCCTCAAGCGCTGCAAATAGCTATCGATGGACCCGCAGGCGCCGGCAAATCAACCGTGGCCCGTAAGTTAGCCGACCACCTTGGTTATCTATATATAGATACTGGGGCCATGTACAGAGCCTCCACCTGGTTAGCTCTAAAGCACAACATTGCTTTGACTGATGGCGACGCCATTGCCGCTCTGGCAAGCAGCAGCAATATTCAGCTCAAGCCCGCTGACGAAAGCTCTGATGGCAAGATCAGAGTATTCGTTGATGGCGAAGAGATTACACGCGAAATTCGCACACAGAAGATGTCTGAATTAACTGCTGGTATTGCCGCACTAGGCAAGGTTCGCGCAGTATTAGTAGAGAAGCAGCGTGAACTAGCCAGAGAAGGGCATTGCGTCATTGACGGCCGTGATATTGGCACCGTGGTTATGCCTGATGCTGGCCTAAAAGTTTTCTTGACCGCTAGCCCAGAAGAGCGCGCTCGCAGGCGCCAGATCGAGTTAGCGGCTCAAGGCGAAACCCCTGATTTTGACGACCTACTGAAAGCCATCAATGAGCGCGATCATCTCGACTGTAACCGCGCCGTCTCGCCGCTGATGCGCGCTGTGGATGCCATAGAACTAATCACCGACAACATGACCATCGACGAAGTTGTTCTAGAACTAGAGAGGCTAGCCAAAGAAGCGTTTCAACCAGCTCCAGAACCATTTCCACAGCACCGGCAGGCGCGCTCACATGAGCGTGAGGCCCAGTTAGACAGCGCCGACCTCCCATATCAGGAACTGCAAGAATTGCCCGAAGCCCAAGAAGTCTAAATCGAAAATTTACTCTGAGCTCCACTAGCAAGCGCGCTAAAAATACAAAAAAAAATTAGGCTCTAAAATACGCCAAAGAATACGTCCGAGAATACGTAAGTTCACCAGCGCCAGACTGTGATTTGCCAGCTATATTAGCTAGGCTATATTCGCCAGGCAATATGCGTTTGCCAATCGCCTAGAACTGGGTTCTGAATGGATAACCAATCCGGCAACGACAAGTTAGACCCAAAGAACAAGGGCGGTGAACACCCTCAGCTAAATTCGGTCGACATTATGCAGGGCAGCAGTAAACCCGGCCAATCTAATAAAGCAGGCGATCAAAAGCCAGGTGAAACGCCACAAACCGCACCGGGCGAAAAGATACGCCTTCCGGCAAGCACAGACACAAGCGCCAAAGAACCACCTATCGGTGTAGCGCTGTTGAAAGACAACGAGACAATTGTTCTCCATATAAAAGGAAACAAAGGTGATTTAAGCGGCGAAGCTGAGGTCGAATATAAACTGGGCGACAAGCTCTACGACGAAGTCTACAAACATTTGGGCGGCATCAAGAAGGGCGAAACCAAGTTAGTGCCAGCCTGGCAAGACGATGCCACAAGCAAGCAAGGTCAACAGCCAGCAAGGCAATCGACCACGGACGGGCCGAAAACTCCTGAACAAGAGCCAGCAAAAGAACCCGGCAAAGATCCAGGCAAAGATCCAGGCAAAGATCCAGGCAAAGATCCAGGCACCAAGCCTGGAGATCAATCTTCTGGCGCAACCACCGACGCAACCGCGCCTAGTGGATTAGTTCCAGACGTGCCAATTCCAGAGGTAATAATTCCGGCCTCTACCCAATTCGTCACCACCGTCAACGACACCTACTCAAAAATGTCGCCAGAGGTGCGTGACCTACTGACAAAAGACGGAACAGTAGTAACACCAACTCGCCGCATTACCGATGCCCTGCCCGAGCTAAAAGGACAAAAGCCGCGGGGATGGCCGCCCGGATTAACTTGGGATGCAGTAGATGGCGCTTACAGCCCCAGCCGCAACCTAGTTGTGGTCGCCGAAGAAACCAAAGATACAAGCAATAAGTGGGTTAAGAGCAACCGTACAGAAGACGTCACCAGGCACGAAGTCGGCCACGCCGCAGATTTTGCCATAGGAAAATTGTCTGACAGCAAGGCTTACACCCAGGCCTACGAAGATGACACCAAAGCCATGCCAGCCGCTCTCACAGGCACGCTTAAATACTTCCTGCAATCGGGTGATGGTGGCAAACAAGAGGCCTGCGCCGAAGGAATAGCCGTGCGTGAAGGCGGCTCAACATCAGGCAAGTCCTTTGAGTTGGGATTCCCCAAAAGCATTGCCGCAATCAATGATGCACTATTAGCCCTGAGGGCAAAGCTGCCAGCCACCTCAGCTGGAGGCTCTGGAGGGACAACTTCCAAGCCTACTGGGACTGGAAGCGGCAACTAAACGCCATTGTGATAATTGGTTAAGGAATTATCAGCCGGGTATAAAAGTAGGGTCGGGCGATCGATTTAATCTCCAAAGTTTTGAAGGCTTGCTGTAACAGCAAACCTGAAATCATGCGCCCGCCCGAATCTGCATATAAGAGCCGACCAGGACTACATATAAGGACCGGTCGACAAGGATATACAGAAGGTTGTATCTTAATAACCTATAACATTAGTAGCTGATAAACATTCTGATTACTTTTTCGAACCCCACTTTCTAGGAATCAAGGAGAGCACCATGGCCAAGGCAAAATCAAAAGTTCTGGATAAGCCACAAGCCGCGCCGAGTGTTGCTCCGCAGCCAACAGAAGTGGCCGAGCTCAAACAAATTTTTCAACGCGTTGATCTAGCTCATGGCCAAGCCCAGGCAAAAGGCCAGACTTATAGTAAAAAGCAGCCAGCTTTTGCTGTTCTCTCCCTAAGCGACGGCCGCACCATCACTGTCAACTATGGTCTAAAAGGAAGAATCGAAACCCTGACCTTCTCTGACGGCCGCGTGCTTACCACCACAGATGGTGGCGAGTACTATTTAGACAATCTACAGCCTGATGTCAAATTGAAAAACCTCAAACTAGACATGAACGACGGCGAACTCTGCTACAAAACCACCTTCGGCAAACGCTCCGCCCAAATCAAAGAATCGTCTAACGGTGCTAAATATGCCACTCTCAAAGAAAAAGGCGACGCTCGCGAGTTTCAACTTTTGCCCGACAGAAGCCAGGTAGTAATCGGCAAAGAAGGCCGCATGATCTTTTCGGCCGATGGCAATTATTTGACCATGGAGCCTAAATCAGGTGGTCAGATCAAATTCCATCTGTTCAACAAAATGCTTGATGTAGTATTTCCAGATGGCTACGTTCAAAGCTTCTATGCCACTGAACAAGAAATGAAATTGCTGCAACTGCAACCAATTGGATTCTACGTTAACTGGCTACCAGCTGACGATCTAGGCCGCCACTTCGAATGGGGCGTTGTGCTACCACAAGCAGTGCACTAACGATTTAGACCAGTGACGACAAACAATGAAATTGGAGCGATTCCAATTTAGAAAAGCGATAAAGGCGGCAGCTTGGTTTGTTGTGATGGCCGTTTTGCTCTGCATCTTGGCTGATGTCCACGTTACTAGCAATCCAGCTGAGCACGAACGCAACCTGCGCGCAAAAGAAGAAGAGCTAATCAGAAAAATGTCACAAAATTCTAGTGACAGCCAGCGAGCAAAAGTAACTGTAGACCAGCAGGCTACCGATATGAAAGCTGGCAGATGAAAACGGCCCAATCTGCGTCTATCTGCATACACTTCAAAGATGCGACTTACAGAACAAGATCGATTGCTCCTCTTCTTCAGCGTTCGCCAAAAAGGGAAGATTTTTTCGAGAGAAAATCTTCCCTTTCCGGATGTAAGTTGCAACCACTTTCAAATCCGATTGTTCACAACACAAAGAACAAGAAGCGCCGATAGAAGCAAGAAAAAGCAAAATGCCAAGCGTCTTTAAGCAACAATTCAATAAAATGAACCCGCCAAATCTTACTTACTTACTTACTCAGTTATAGATGCAGCAAATTCAACCAATTCAGCCGTGAGACCGCGATTGAAAGCATTCTGATTAATTTGGGTTGGCTGCAAGTAAGCGGACAAAACTTGATTGAATTTTGATTGATCCACAGCACTTCCGCAGGTAAACAGATCAACAAAACAAGCGGCATTCTCAGGGTAGGTGTGGATACTAGCATGGCTCTCAGAAAGCAAAAGCACGGCAGTCATGCCACCATTAGGAAAGACATGATGGCGGGCCTCAAGAACAGTGGCGCCAGCGGCTGTGGCTGCCGCTGAAAATTTCTCTAAAAGCAATTCGACATCAAGCAATGCTGATGTCGAACAACCAATCAAGCTCGCCATCATATGACGCCCATGAAACTTGTGCCCATCTTGATCGACTAACACTGAGATAGAGGAATTTTCCATTAGAAATCTTCTTTTACTTCGTCTCTATTGAGTAGCTCTTCCACTTGCTTGCAAAGCTCAACAACTTTCTCGGGCATGTCTGAAGCTCTGATGAACTGCCGACAAAGATCGAGTGTTCTTCTGATTGCTCTGACCACATCACCTTCATCGCGCGGTGAAGACATGCGGATTTGATCCCACGGCGACCCCTGTGCCCACATCTCGGTTAGGCCAGCTAGCTGCGCACCAAACTCAATAGGCATATCAACATCAAAGTCCTTTTGCAAGCGCACAATTTTCTTGGCCATTTTGCCGATTTCGATGATGGCATGGTCGACATTGTGCGTGACGTGCACGCGCATTTGCTCGTTGCCGCGTGGCTCATCGCCAATAAGCACAGTTAAAAGAGCTGCCAGTTCAGTAGGCTTCAATTGATCGAACATACCGCTGATGGCAATTTCGCTCAAGAATAATTCATTCGAACCGCGAATAGAAGCGGCCATGCGGCCAAGCTTGGTTGGCTTATTGCCATCGAGATAACCAAGCGTGCGCAAGATATTGGCCAGTGCTTCAAAGGTCGTCCAATACTTTGTTGTTTCACGCTGCACGCGCTTATCGAGATCTTTGATGCGTTTCTGCAAATGCTCAATGCGCTCGGTTTGCGTGCTACAAGGCTTCTGCACAGGGCAGCCGTGGCATGGCATAGCGTAAGCTTCTTTCAAAAGAACTTGAATCTCAGCGCGAGTTTCAGCTAAGGCCATAATCGCTGGTGAACCGGGCTTGATGGCAGAAGGCTTGAGGCCCTTCTCGGTGGCTTTAAGCTGTTTGTGTTTAGAGCGAATAGTTTCAAGCCGTTTAGCATATAGCGGCAAGTCGCCAATCTCTGCCGGACAAAGCGGTGCGCTGAGCTTTTGCAGTTCAGCTTCCCAGGCCATTTTCTGGGTATAGGCCGGTTCTAGTTGCTGGTTGACCAAGAATTGACCAAAACTTCGTTCGATCAATTCACGTGCATCATCAATGGTATGACGCTCAAGCAAATTCAAGACCATGCCATAAGAAGGCGTGAAGCGGCTAGAAAGGGGATCCGCCCCTGATGTCGCCAGCTTAGCGGCTTCATCAACACTCTCAAAGGGATTGTGCAAGACCACTACGTGACCAACTTCGTCCATACCGCGGCGCCCGGCCCTGCCTGACATTTGCAAAAATTCAGAAGCTGTTAACTGCCTATGACCCTCATCAGAACGTTTATGAATGGAGGCAATTACAGTAGAGCGAGCCGGCATGTTGATACCGGCAGCCAGTGTCTCAGTAGCAAATACTACTTTTAGCAAACCCTTTTGGAATAGCTTTTCAATCATGCCTTTCCAGCTCGGCAACATGCCGGCATGGTGCACCGACATGCCTTCTAGCAAATATGGAATGTGGGGGTGATTAGCTAAATTAGGATTGTCCTTGGTGAATTCTTCCACCTGACGCTTCAGTTCTTTTTGTTCATCAGCATGCAACAAAGGAATGCCTCGTGCCATTTTCATTGCTTCTTCGCAGCCGCGGCGAGAGAACAAGAAATAAATTGCTGGCAACATATTACGCGCCGATAGATTGCCGAGCACATCACCAGGATGAGTGTACAAGCCGCCCATAGGCCGGCGTCTTTTATCAGAGCCGCTATGCTGAGGTTTCTTTCTGCCGAAACGAGATTTCAAAAACGAATTGACGGCTCCACCAGGAGCAAGTAAAGGATAAATCTTGCGCTCACCAAAGTAATGGAATCGCAGTGGCACAGGCCTAAAGTCAGAGACAACCAATTCGGTCGGTCCATGGGTCTCATCTATCCAGGTCGTCAACTCTTGGGCATTAGCCACCGTAGCCGATAGGCCAACAAGCTGAATATCTTTAGGGGCATAAATAATCGATTCTTCCCAAACCGTGCCTCTATCAGCGTCATTCATGTAGTGACATTCATCTAAAACGACAAAGGCAACATCTCGTAAGTTGCGACTGACGTCACCAAGGATGGTGCCATACAACATGTTGCGAAAAACTTCTGTGGTCATTACAACTATCGGCGCGTCACGATTGATGGAGAGGTCGCCAGTCAACAGGCCAACTTTGTCCTCGCCATACTTTTGCTTGAGGTCATAAAGCTTCTGGTTGGAGAGGGCCTTGAGCGGTGTCGTGTAATAACAACGCTTGTTCGCCATCAGCGCCATTTCTACAGCGTACTCTGCCACAACAGTTTTTCCCGAACCGGTCGGCGCGCATACAATTACGCTCTTGCCTTCTTCCAGGTGCTTCATCGCATCAAGCTGGAACTCGTCCAGCGGGAAGGGAAACAGGTGGGCTACGTCAATTTGCACTGGGTAGGAATGGTCTCCATGGACTTTGGTCTGAGTTATTAAGGGATTTTAGCAGTGATTGGCTCAGCAAATGCTCAAAAACGGCCCTGACAATTACAGGAAATATAGTCTGCGGTATAATTGCCCCTATCTCTTTTAAAAGATACCGGGACGTAGCGCAGGGGTAGCGCGCACCTTTGGGGTGGGTGAGGCCGGAGGTTCGATTCCTCTCGTCCCGACCAGTTAAAACTAAAAATTAGACTTTGAGCTAGTTAGACTCTGCCCTAATTTCACTTGGCACTAGTTAGACTTCGAACTAATTAGACTTCGAACTATTTCAACTGCGAGCTAAAATCTACTTGGCTAATGACTGCGTATTGGTTGATATTGACGGAACGCTGGCCGATTGTGAGCATCGCCGGCACTTTTTAGATGGCGAGGTAAAAGACTGGAAATCATTTCTTTCACCGGAGATGGCCGCCCTCGACAGCTTGCACGAACCGGTAGCAAAAGTGATATCGGCCTTGGCTCAAGCTTCGTATCCCATTATTTATGTCTCAGCTCGCAACAGCAGCTTGCGAAAAGTTACAGAAAACTGGCTGAAAGAACATGATCTCTGGTTTCCGCCCCGCTTGCTCTATTTGCGAAAAGAAGGCGATATGCGCGCCGACACAATCGTCAAGCGCGAGCTACTAGAGCGCATTCGCGCCAAAGGCTATCATCCTATTCTGTCTTTCGATGACCGCAATTCAGTTGTGGCCATGTGGCGAGACGAAGGTATCACCTGCCTGCAAGTGGCCGACGGCGACTTCTAGCCAAAATCAAGAAGACAAAGCACAGACTTACAAATAGGCTTAGTTCAGGCTTAGTTCAGCCTTACTACAGGCTTAGCTCAGACTGGAGACAATACTAAATATGGTGCAAAAGTGTCAGATATTCCTAGGAATTTCTGACACTTTGAGAAATTGATATCTCGACTACTAAACCGTAGACCGACGGCTGTAGCGACGTCTAGTCGGCAGCTGGCGGCTGTGATTTGGACATTCAACGTCAAAACCAGCAAAGAATGACTTGCTTGATAGTGGCACAGACAAAGAATTAGGAGTCACCTCAGCCGGCGGGCGGGAGGAAACCTGGCCATTGCCAAGAATATTCTGCCTAAACTGACTGCGGCTAATGGGCTCAAGAGAGGTCTGTGGCTTGCCTTCAGGCAAAGCGATAAGTGGCTTTGCTGCTTGACCATCATTCTCAAGATTCAAAGCCAGCTCATGCTTTAATGCTGGATGAATCTGCACAACCGGCTTTGAAGATTGTTCAACCTTATATACAGCGTCAGCAGCTGCAGCGTCAGTCACCGTGCGGTTGTAAATATCTACATCGATAGACGGAATGCAATTAAAGATTGGATTGAGATGAACAAACTCACGAATCTTGATTTTCAAGATCGCCCGGAGATGATCTTCTAGTTTGTCTAAAGCGACTGGTAGTTCGTCTGGTAAAAAGGACATGAGGAAAGACCTCATCAATAAAAAGCAGTAATACTCGCAGCATAGGCCACAAGTGGAGAATGTTAGCAGAGATTAACCGATTGTCAACAACCATTGGCTAAGAAATCAAGAATTTAATCAAATTGGCTCAATAAGCCAATTAAAGACTAGCGAGTTTCACTTCCAATGATCTCTTTTAGCCGCTTCAAACCGCTGTGAACAGCTCTAGAAACGCCCATTTCAGACAAGCCCAGCACATAAGCTGTTTCTTTTTGCGAAAGGTCATAGAAGAAAACAAACTCAACAATTTGTCTTGTTCTGTCACCAAGCCGTTTTAGGGCCTGGACGATCACTTCGCGCTCTTCCGAAGCACTGAAGAGGTCTTGGCAACGCTTGTCTGGAACGACATCGCAGAGCGAGCGGCGGTCGTCTCTTTCTTCTTCGTCAGCTCCTGAGTCAAGCGAATCGTAGTGAAGACGGGCCTCCCACGACTGCTGCGCTTCGAGAATATCTTCCACTGAAAAGCCTGAATGCTGGGCCAGTTCTGCCACTGTAGGGGCGCGGTCAAGTGTTTTAGTAAGGCGCTCTTCTAGCTGGCTCAATTGCGTATTCATCTCAGTGAGGCGACGTGGCACCTGCACTAGCGAGCAATGATCGCGCAAATAGTGACGTATTTCGCCCCTGACATAGCAAGTAGCCAAAGTGCGAAAACTAGCCGAACGTGTGCGCATCGGGTCGTAATACTTAATCGCCTTAAGCAAGCCAATTGAGCCGACCTGTACCAAGTCTTCGAAGCTATCAGGTTGATACTGACTATATTTGCGGGCAATTTGCCGAACTAAGCTCATGTGAGAGCGCACAAGTTCATCTGCGCCTGGTAAACCGTTTGGCCCAACACCGACCGCCTGTGATATCACAGGGCGCATGCCCGACCGCGATATGCGCGGGCTCGACATGGCATTAGGCTGGTCACCGCTGGCTCGCTGACGGCTCTCGGTGTCGCGCTCTACGTCGTGCTCAAGTTCGCGCGCTGTTTCCTGCTCAAGTTCGCGCTCTATGTCGTTTCTAAGATTAGTGAAAGCACTAACAGCGCTCTCGCCATCTCGCTCGCAAACAGCCGAAGGTGCGAATGCATTGCATCCGCTCAACAAAACTTCACTGCCAGTCGGCATTTTTCTAGTCAAGGTCAACTCTCCCGCAATTTTCAACTAATTACGATTGACCCTGTACCCTCACTCCAAGCCCCAGTATTTAATCAGCCCCAAAGCCCTTATACCCTTGACATCTCCGATTTAAACAACCTTGTTTTGGCACTACCCTCTTGCCCACAAGGGCGTGCTAGCTAAATCGACGGTTTTGGCTACAATTGCACTATGAATAAGGCCACCAAGACAATTGCAAAAATGAGAGTGCTCTGGGCCAAAGTACCGGCCCAAAAACAGCTACTCTTCATGGGCCTGGCTTGCATTGCCGCTCTTGTAACTTTCACCGCACGGTTCTGGTTGCAGCGAGCACAAGAATCAATCAACGACTCAGTTGAACAATTTGGCATGGGCTTTGCTCAAGCCTTAGCCCGAGGCGGCGCTGAAGCCCTGACAAACTCTGGCGATTTGAAGAGTTTGAAATACTACATTCTCACTCAGCGCGGCAAAATTAGAGCAATCGCCTACGTTATATATGAGGATATGGCCGGCAATATTTTGCTAAATCCCAATTCGCCTCAAGATCTGAAAAACATCTATCCCTACTACAAAGACTATAAAACCAATCCAGAAAACTTCATCGTTCCTGGTCAGAAAACCAGCCCCAAAGGCTATCGCGCCATTACTCACTTTGTTGTACCGATGCGCAAAAACAATAAAGACCTTGGTCTTTGTTGGGTTGGTCTCGACAGCGAGGCCTTCACAATTCTTGGTACACAACAAGAAACTACTAATTTCTTGATCAATATATTTTGCTTAGTTGGTGCTCTCGGCGCCCTTGGTGTCTGGGCCAACTATGCCTTAATCAATGGCCCATTGCGCACGTTGTCGCAGGGTGCCAGCCAAATTGCCGCCGGACATTTCGGCCACATTATTAAAGTACAGCGAGCCGGAAAAGAAATCGACCAGCTCGTCAACGCCTTTAACTACATGTCAAACCGGCTGCAGCTCTACGATAAACAAAACGTCGACAGCTTGATGGCTGAGCGTAACAAATTTATTTCAGAACGCAACAAGTTAGAACTAGTGCTGATGTCGATTGCCGACGGAGTAGTTGTATGCGATCGCGATAATAAAGTACAAATCGTCAACCGTGCAGCCACTGAGATTTTTGACAAAGATGCTAAAGACTTAGTGGGCAAGCCACTTGTGGTTTGCACGGAAGGACCGGATCAACCACAAATTTGTCAGGTGGTGCAAGCCTTCACTGATACCACTATTGCCCCTGGTGCCTTAGAGCCCATAGTCGAACAAATTCAGCTAGGTGAGCTCACCGTGCGCCTGCACATTGCCCCGATTATTCTCAATAAAGAATTTCTCGGCTCAGTAATGATTATGCAAGACAACACCAAACAAGCTGAACTAGAGCGCATGAAAGCTGAGTTCATGAGCAATGTCAGCCACGAGCTGCGCACACCAATTACATCGATTAAGAGCTATGTCGATACACTCTGCAATCACGGTGAAAAGCTCGATCCAGAAATTCACCGCGAGTTTTTAGAAATCATCGATAACGAAGCCGATCGCTTGATGCACTTAGTCAATGACGTACTTGAGCTTTCTAAATTTGAAGAAGCTGAGCGCGACATGGAAATGGTGCCAATGGATATCCACCGCGCTTGCGAATCAGCAGTGCGTTCCCTCAACCTCATGGCCCGTGACCGCGGCATTGAGCTTGAGCTGGTTCCCTATGCCAATATTCCCCTAGCTATCCTCAATCAAGAATCAATTGAAAGAGTAATCATCAACTTGATCTCGAACGGTATCAAATACACTCCCGAAGGTGGCAAAGTCTCGGTGATTCTGGGAGTAACCGACAAAGAAATCGCCGTTCATATTAAAGACACAGGCATCGGCATTCCCGAAGACTCGCTAGAGCACATCTTTGACCGCTTCTTCAGAGTGGAGAAGAAAGTGCACACCATAAAGGGCACCGGTCTCGGCCTCACCATCGTCACCAAGATTTTGGAAAAACACGAAGGTCGCATTACAGTTGCTTCATCTTTGGGCGAGGGATCAACCTTTAGCTTCTTCATTCCTTTTTATATAGATCCAGCTCTTAAGCTTGCTCGTGTCGGCTCAGATAGCGAGAACGGCAGCGGGGCCGATAGTGTGGGCAATGGCTCTGGTAAAACGACCAATAAAGCCGAGAATAAAGGCGAGAATAAATCAGGTAATGAGGGCGCCAGCGCCCAGGTAAATGTAAAGGATGGCCAGGCCGCTTCCAGCGAAGTAACTGGCTAAACAAAAACTTGGCCAAGACGCTGAAAAGACCAATGCATATACCCCGTAAATAGCACTGGATATGCGCCAGCTACCACCGGTAAATCCCCTGAACATTAGCAACTTATCCATTTACATAGTGGGTTTTCAAGGATGGTCGTGTTATTATCGTTCCGTTGACAAGGTCTCTTTGGACTGGCGTCCTCGGGGGCATCCACACTTGGAACTACTGAATGACCGCAAACAGCGGAAAGAAAGGAGGAGCAATCGGGTTGGTTAGAGCAATCTATCCAGGTTCGTTTGATCCTATGACCTTGGGCCACCTAGATATCGTTCAACGGGCGAGCAAGCTCTTCGATGAAGTGATTATGGCGGTGGTAGGTAATCCGGGAAAATCTCCCTTATTGCCCGTGGATGTACGCAAGAGCCTTATTACGGAAGTAGTAAAAGACCTCAAAGGAGTCACAGTAGGAGAGTTTCAAGGACTGACAGTTAATTATGCGAAGGATAATGGGGTAACTATTCTCATTCGCGGCCTGCGAGCCATTTCCGACTTCGAAGCAGAACTAGGTATGGCCCAAGCAAATAAGCAACTTTTACCTGAACTAGAAACTATTTTCCTGATGACAAAAGCCGAGTATTCTTTTATTAGCTCCTCAACTGTGAAAGAAATCGCCCGCATGGGCGGAGACGTATCGCAATTCGTTCCACGTACTGTGAATGATCACCTTAAAGAGCATTTCAGCAGGGGTATCTACCAACAATGACCATGATCACTGCACCGACAGCCCAGGCAGCTAACACCTTCAAGCAAACTACGATCTATAAGCACCTAGATTTGCTTGAGCATCTAATTGATGATGCGGCCGGTGTCTACAAGTTCAAATTCATCAATGCTGATGATTTCCTTGACGTGCTAGACAAAGCACGGGCACGCCTTCCCGAAGAGCTGCGTGAAGCAGCCGACGTTCTCCAACAGAGAGACGAAATCATCGCAGAGTCGCAGCGTCGCTCTGAACAAATCATCACCACCGCTCGCCGCCAAGCAGAAACCATGCTGCACGAGTCGGAGCTTCTCAAAGCTGTACAAGCTGAAGTTGAGCGTATTCGCAAGCAAGTTGTTCAAGAAGTTGAGCAAATGCGCCGCGAAGCACTTGCTGAAGCCGAGCGCATCAGACTCGAAGCCGATGAAGATGCAGCCAAGATTCGCGAAGGGGCAGATCATTATGCCGAGCAAGTATTGACTCGCATGGAAGGCGATCTTCAAGGTCTAGCTGTACGGGTTACCGAATCACAACAAATTGTCAGAAACGGACAACGCTTGCTGGGTCAAGTAAAAAGACACGGCAGCCTGAGCCAACCCCTCGGCCAGCCACTGGGTCAAAATCCAAACCAAAACCTAAATATGATCAATGTTGCTCCAGGCGTTATGCCAGTGCAAAACATGTCACCAGGCGCTATGCCTAGTGGCCTGTCGAGCCCGCTTCTATCTGGTGGTCGCTTCGAATAAGTCGGTTCGAATAAGTCGCTTCCAGTATTGGCAGCGAATAATATTTAGACTAGTCCAATCCCGCCCCCCCAATTTTGCCAAGACAAAGACACTTCGCAAAATGTGGTAACAACTAAATCCGTAACAAGAAAGTCACTAACAAGAAAGTCACTAACAAGAAAGTCAAAAAAAGAGGCATCGCTGCCTCTTTTTTTTCGTCTCATTCCCAGGGACTATTCAGTGCGAAGCAGAATTGGCAGCCGGTAAATCTAAATTAGTTGGATTAACTAAATTGGTCGAAGCACCTGAATTAGTCGGATTAGCCAAATGGGTCGAATTAGCAGAAGCACCAGGCTCAGGAGTTCCCACCAGTGGCTTGGTCAAATCTAACTTGGCCGGATTGGGCTTCACAGCTTTAGCCTGAGCCTCAAGAGTTGGTCTAGTTTTTTCGAAACCGTTATAGAGAATACCGGTGACTTTGCGAATCAATTCATTGGCGCGACGATCGTTATGGGGCCTTTGCACCTGCATGGCCATAATCAATTTATGACCATCAGGGGTAGTGATCACCCCAGTGTCACCAACCATAGAACCGATATCGCCGGTCTTATGGGCCAACTTAGCACCTGGTGGAATGCCCTGGTTAATGAGAGTACGAGTCTTTGTTCTGGCCATGATGGCGCGCATACGATTGCGCCAAAGATCTGACATTAGCTCCCCGCGCTCAACACGCGCCAACAAGTAAACTAAATCATACGGGCTGGTTTTATTGGTGCCTTCTAAATCAGCCAACGGTGCATTAATAACCGTATTTTTCAGGCCCCATTTAGCGAATTTCTTATTGACTACAGCCTTGCCACCGAGCAAATCGATAATCATATTTGTAGCTGTGTTATCAGAGATGATAATCATCAGCTCAGCCACATCAAGCAAGGGCAGCTTCGTGCCAACCGGACGCCACTGCAAGTGACCAGAGCCACCGGCCACATGGTGCGTCTTAATGCTCATTATTTGACTGGGGTCAATGTCACCACTGTCAATGGCATTCAAAAGCGCCACCAGAACAGGCACTTTGATCATGCTGGCAGCAGAAAACGAGTTATTGCCATTGTAATCGAGATAGGCACCCGTTGCTGGATCAATAGCAAACACACCAGGCGTAAGCTTCTTCACCTGGCAGACAGTTTGCACATTGTCTCGAAGGTTCACCAACGGAGTAGTCATGGCAAAAGGAGCAGCCAAAGGCACCAAAGGTTGAGCACCACCAGTGGTACTCTCACAAGGACTAGTCAATGGATGGATCAGCCCTTGACCAGTAGCAAGAAGCATAGCCACGGCCATAGCACGCAAAAGCCTTTGACCGGGCGGTAACTTGCGCTTGCGCCTGCGCACAGAAATCTTCTTGGTCGGCTTGTGCTTGAGCACAGAGATGAAACGCTTAACTGTGGTCAGTCGCTCCAAACTAGCCAGACTAAAGCCACTGGTAGTATTTTGCAGCGCGACAGCGTCTTTGGTTTTCTCGGGGGCCTCTAAAGCCATTCGTTACCCCTTCGCCTGGAATATGCGGAAGATATACAAGGCATCATATCTGGTGTTGAGCTAAATTGCCAACTTATCTATGACACCAGATGAGCCACCGCTATTCTAACTTAGCAATCTCATATGTCGAGCACCAACAAGGGTCTGCCGAAAACTTTTAATGAAAGACACCATAGCTGTCACCATAACTAAGCGAATAGCTAAGCAGGCTCTTCTTCACAATATTTTTCCCAGAGACGGGGGTATTGAGCGCGAAAATAATTCTTGTCTTCAACATCAAAGGGCTCACCATCAGGTGTAACTAAGCTCTCTTCGCGGAAGCGATCGTAAATGGCACCATCATTGTTGCGCTCTTCGTAGACTTCGCAAGCAAGAAAAAGAAATTCTTCGCAATCGTCAATATCTTCAACATAGGCCAATGAATCAGGCTCAGCCAAAGCGGCTTCGTAGATTTCTTTACCAGCCATAATCAGGCCAGCCCTGAAATACTCAAAGCCATCATCAGCAAGGCCGCCGTTAATGACATGAGCAGCTCCCCAGAGCTCCCAGCGATAGGCCCGGTCCATCATATGATCGACCATCTCTTGAAAGGCAATAATGTCTTCATCGGGCGCTTGGTGAAGTAGCTCCTTCAGCTTGGCAAGCTGAACTTCTCTATCTCCGTCAGCGTCTTCTATTGATGTGGCGATGATGTACCAAAAGCCTTGCTCGTCCATAATCTACCTATTAGGAATTGTAAGAGTGTACTACTAAGCGTCTCGTTCGTCTCATCTGTCTAACGGTTTTGTCGATCCAATACTTCGTGGCGCAAAAAGATAAATCAATAACAAAATAGCTGTGGCTAGGCTTACTAGATATTTGGTCTGGGCACTAATATCGGTGCGCGGAGAGACGAAGCCCTCTATGGCGCCAGCAATGAGAAGTAAAGTTACGCAACCAGCGAAGAGCTGCATAGCAGGCTTAGCAGTACGGCGCAGTGAGTCAGAACGACTCAACTGCCCGGGAAACATCAACGACTTACCCAGCAGAAGCCCAGCGCCCCCACTGATAAAAATGGCACTAAGCTCAAGCACTCCATGGCCAGCCACAAAAGCCAATAAGCGCATCGCCATTCCATAATCTTGACACACACCAAATATGGTGCCAATGCTCATCCCATTGGTAATTAGAACAACTACCGTTCCTAAACCGAAACTGATACCTAGAACAAAGGCCGAAATTGCAACACGAATATTATTGGTGGCAATTAGGCTTGAAATTGCCGGGCCGTTATCTTGCATAGAATCGGTCCACAATCTCTTATTCTCAATCATATGCCAAAGGTCGTCAGACACCAGGGCACGACCAGGGCTGACCTCCATCTGGCCAAAATGCACATCTTTGACGGCTTCAAAATAGCAGCCAGCACAGGGAATAATGAACAGCAAGAATGCCACTGTCACATAAATAATGTATTGCTGCACCAGCTGAGGGAATCCCCGATACAAAAAGCGCCATAAGCCGGCAAAACGGTCATCACGAGTTTGATAAACTTGGTTGTGAGCTTTTACCACGAGGTTATTTAAATAGAGCTGCACTTCAGTGCCCAGCTTCAACGCTCGCGCCCTTGACAAATCAGCCGAAGCTGCACGATAAAGGCGACCTAGCTCTCGCAGCTGTTGGCGATCAAGCGCTTTCAGGCCTCGCTTATCAACGAGCTTGAGCAAGTCTTCAAGCTGTTGCCATGATACCCTTTTGCTCTTGAGCCAGCGCTCTACATTCATTCGTTAGACTTACCCAATTACTTTCTTCCCGACCCCAACTATGGTAATAGCCAGCAAATGCAACAGCCCGACTACTCTATCTCTACCCCTGAAAATGTCGATTTACACCTGGAAATCGCCGGGGTCGGCAACCGCCTCTTAGCCCAACTGGTAGATAGCCTAATCAATCTGCTCACGGCCTTGCTGGTTATTATAATGGCCGTAATCACTGGGTATTTAATATCTGTTTCGCCCTTAGACTCGCAAAATAAAAGTATCTGGTACGGCGTTCTAGCGATGATTGCGATATTCATCATATTCATCCAACTGAACTGCTACTTTATAGTGTTTGAAGCGATTTGGCAGGGCCAGACTCCAGGCAAAAGAGTAGCCGAAATTAGAGTAATCGAAGCGAACGGTCAACCACTCGGCTGGGCCGGAGCCATCATTCGCAATTTACTTCGCATGGTCGACCAGATTCTCTTCCTCGGCCTACTAATAATGCTTTTCGACAAAAACGAGAGACGACTTGGAGACATGGCCGCTGGAACGATTGTCATTCGCGAACACAAACCAGACATTTCAACCACTCAGTTACTGCTCGCCAACCCAACCAGCGCTGCCAACTTGCTCGATATTGGTCGAGTTACACCAGCTGAATACGATCTGATTGTCGACTTCCTCAAGCGCCGCAAGTCTTTAGCCAAAGGCTATCGGCCATTAGTAGCGCAAAAGCTAGCCAAGTACTTCCACGAAAAGCTAGGTGCAATCGACAATCAAGACTCGGCTCCAGAGGCTTATCTAGAGCAAGTATTTCATTCATACCAAGCACGGGCAAACGAATAATATTACTTAGCGCTGTCGCTCAGTGCCGGAACTTGACGCTTGTCGATTTCTACGTATTTGAGGTCCATCTCGCCGATATACTCAGCGCGAGGGCGAATCAAGCGGTTGTTGGCATACTGCTCAAGCACATGAGCCGCCCAACCAGACATACGACTAATGGCGAAAATTGGTGTGTACAAGTCGTTTGGAATACCGAGCATGTAGTAGACCGAAGCCGAATAGAAGTCAACGTTAGGATTCAAGCCCTTGTCACCTTTGACAATTTGCTCAATCTTGTAAGACATATCGAACCACTTGGTATCGCCAGCGCGCTTACCAAGCTCTTCAGACATCTTGCGCAAGTGAGAAGCGCGTGGATCTTCAGTCTTGTAGACGCGGTGACCAAAGCCCATGACCTTCTCGTGACGCTCAAACATTTTGTCGAGGTGGGCTTCAACATTGTCGAGTGTCCCCATCTCAAGCAGCATTTTGATAACTTCTTGGTTGGCTCCACCATGCAGTGGCCCCTTCAACGCACAGATACCGGCAACAATGGCCGAGTGCATGTCAGTCAAAGTAGCAGCAGCAACACGGGCAGCAAAAGTGGAAGCGTTTAGTTCGTGGTCAGCATGCAAAATAAGGGCGATGTCGAGAGACTTGACGCTAACTTCATTTGGCTCTTTGCCACCACTGAGCATATAGAGGAAATTGGCAGCCAGCGAATTATCTTCTTTAGGTGCAACAACTTCTTTGTTGTTTCTGATCAAATCCCAGTAAGCAACAATTGTTGGAATCTGAGCAGTGAGGCGAATGGCCTTGCGCAGATTAGCTTCACGCACATTGTCTTCAGCATCAGCGTCGTACATTGAAAGCATTGAAACAGTAGTTCTCAAAACTTCCATCGGCAAAGCTGCTTTAGGCATTTGCTTCATAGCCTTGATCACGTCTGCCGGCAAGCTACGATTAGTGCGCAAGCCTTTGCTTAAAGTCTCAAGTTCGCTCTTAGTGGGCAAGCGGCCGTACCAGAGCAAATAAATAGTTTCTTCAAAGGTTGAATGTTCAGCGAGATCGTGAATATCGTAACCGTGGTAGATAAGTCTACCTTCCGTACCATCGACAGCACAGATTGCCGACGACGCGGCTACTATGTCCTCAAGACCTGCCTTACCCATGACCTGATCCCCAAAATAAGTATGAACTGTCAAGTTTTATACACCAAATGACATCACTCCCTAGGCAAATAATAGCCTTATCTTCATGGTGTTGCCCCAGCAAAGGTATTTAGCTCTTGGCAAAGGCCCAAATATTGCTCACTGAATTAAACGAAGAACGGCCAAGCAAGAGCCTTTCGGAAATTAATCTGGCGTTTTTGCGAAAATTAGTGAAAAAGCTGACACCCAGCAATCGAAACTTGACCGATATCGGTCAAGTTTTGGCAGTCAAAATAATTGGTCATCTTAATTTGGCGGAAAGAAATCTCTTTCCCCGCCAATTTAATAAATCAGAGTTGAGCGTCGCTCTGTTCAAATATTTCAGAGAAAGCTACTTCGGAGAAGAGCCCGAATCTAAGCCAAAACCTGAGCCAAAACCTGAGCCAAAACCTGAGATAGAAGGAAGCCAAATAGACGACACAGCTTTCGCCGAAACCTTGACTTCTCCGCTCATTATCAACCCTTGCGATTGGCCCGGAACACCAGAAGAACTGATTAGATGGGTGAGCCAAACTTTTGACCAGAGCACAGTAAAGCAGAGCAGCCTAGTGCAGCCTGAAAACAGCACCGCAAAGACTAGCCCCACATGCCTACCTCAAATCAAAGCAATTGCGCAGAACACTTTATCTACCGGCTGGGCCCAAGAACTATTTGGCCAAAGCACCCAGGTTTTTACCCCTGAAAACATTGCCCAACATTTGGCAGCCGAAGTTTTCGAGCCTGCACCTACAGCTCCCAGCAAAATTTTGGATCCGGCCTGCGGTGCGGGACACTTGCTCATACCAGCCGCCGAGCATTGGTTATCCCACCTTGCCATAGGTGGCAACAAAAAAGCAGTGATCGAGCAATCTGAAAAGCGCGAACAACTGAAAATACTCCTATCAGAAGTAATCACAGGCCTTGATGTGGACCCCAAATTGCTTCAGCTATGCGGCTTCTCTTTCTACCTTCTAGCCCGTGATCACCTAACAGAGCTAAGGCCATCGCCCAGTAAAACGTCGAACGAATTACTAGATGAATCACTATGCGAACTACCACTTCCGCGATTGTTTCTCAACAAGTCATCTGCTGGCAGCCTCACTCTTGGAACAAACGAAAATAGCGACTGGTTTGATCTGCAAGGGAAAGCCGCTACCGGGCTATGCGCTATTACCTACAATCAAATCGTAATGAATCCGCCCTATCTCAGCACTCGCATCATGGGCGATACCAATGCAATTTTCCTCAAGCGCTGCTACCCTGACAGCGCCGGTGATCTCTACACAGCTTTCATAGAACTTGCCACCAGACTGCTCGCTCCCGGCGGCAAACTATCAATGATTGTTCAACAGAGCTTTCTCTCTATCCAGCGCTACCGGGCCTTTCGCCTGAAGCTTTTAGAGCACTGCCATATCACCTCATGCCTCACGCTCGGACTAGGAAGCTTCAGCGCCCGCCCAGGTGAAAAGGTCAATAGCGCAATTTTAACTTTAGAGAAAAAACAAAATGAGAACAACACAAACTTAAGCATTGACTCAGCCACTGACTCAACAATTTGCTCGAGCACGGACTCTAGAATTTGCCAGACCATTGACTCGAACACTCGTACAATGCGCGTCGGCCGCATGGAAAATAACAAACTAAGTGCCAACTTAATCGCAGAAGAAACGGCACTCGCGAAAATTGCCGCAATTAGCGGTAATCCCTTTGCCTTCGACTGCCCCACGGCCTTAGCAAATTGCTTCAAAGAACTTCCAGCTCTCAGTGAAACTGAAGGCATCGCCATCGTCAATGGACTATTCACCTGCAACAATAAAAAGTTCGTCAAGCTAGCTTCGCAACTTAGCGAAAGCGACAAGCATCTCTATGTACCCTACGATAAGGGCGGCGGTCAAAAATGGTATCACCAAACCAGCTACCGCTTACTTTGGCAAGACAACGGCGACAACATTCGCCAATACCGCAAAGAACGGGGCCAATCGCGGGCCTTGCCTGGCGAAGAGTACTATTTCAAACCCGGCCTCACTTATTCGTACATTGGCACCACTGGATTCAAAGCACGACTATTGAGCGAGAATTCTATTTTCGACATTGCCAGTTCAGCCATTTTCTCAACCAAAATTGACCACCATTATCTACTCGGCTTCCTCAATTCATCCTTAGCAATCTACCTGTTAGGAGTACTTAACCCCACCATCAATTTTCAAATTGGCGACTTGCGCCGCCTACCGTTCAGCGCTCCATCAGCCGAAATATCAACCCAAGTTGCCAATTTAGCTAAAGAAGCAATAGGCCTGATGCGCCACTGGCACGAAAATCCGCAAGGCACGAACGCGGCAGAACTAGATGCAGCAGAATTAGTTGAAGCCGAAAGGAAAATACAACAAGAAATTGATACCATCATCTACCAACTGTACAAAATAGATAATGCCACAGCAACAATAATCAGAGACAACGAATGGGTTGCGGGCAGTCGCAAGAAGTTGCTCAAGTAAGTAAGTAAGTAAGTAAGTAAGTAATGGATAAAGCTTTCAAACAGAAAAAACTGAAGAAGAGCGAAAATTAGAACAGGAGCCATTCGAAATTGAAATCCACCAAATCCAGCTATGGCAACCTACGCTTAATGACAGCGACTCGCCCCTACCAGCTCTTTGGTTTAGGACCTTCCACAGCTCGAGCCGTAGCTCTAGCCATAGGTCTCGCCTTAGCTCTCGCCTTAGTAATCTTCTTAGCCACCGGCCGACCATCTTGGGCAGCTCCAATCAGCAAAGAAGTTACCTACAAAGGCTGGCTAGTATTTCAAGAATCTAGCAACGGCGGCCCAATAAAAGTTACCGTCACAGACCAAGCCATACGTATTGACATGCGCTCATGCTGCTTCTCTGCCATTGCCAAAGCCCCAGACTGGAACATCTGTGTTTTCAGACCAGACACAAAAGAGATGGGATTCGTCAAGCTCTCACATTGGCAACGGTTCAACACCAATACAGTCGGGGCAACAGATGAGTGCACTCTCGAAAAGCCAATCTCAAAAAAGCCAATTAAATTAAGAGGCATCGACGTGCCGTCATTTCAATATTTATTTCCTGGCGAATCAATTACAACGGCCATATTCCAAACAGAGAAGCCGAGACAGGTTACCAACTATTTTGTAGATTCATATCAACTATCAAAGGCACCGCAGGTAGCGGCAATACAATGCCATCTGTACAACTGCGTACAACTTGACGGCCTCTTAATTAGTTGTCTTGGAAAAGTCAAAGAGACAAACGATATGCGGTGGTTTATACATACAATAGAGCTGAGAAAAAGCGATACTATACCGGCTTCAACATTTGCCTTACCAAAAAACTACAAATTGCTGAAAACACTAGATAGCAGCTTCAAGTTCAAAGGTATGGCTGGCTCTATCGACGAATTTGGCGAAATGCTAAACATCGGCAAAGTGAGACCGGCCAAGACCAAGCAGCCAAAACCATAATTTGCGTAAACCATAATTTGCCTAAACTATAAATTGCCTAACTATAAATTGCCTAACCAGCCTCGGGGCTTCACAACCAGCTATGCTACTGTTTAGATTGAACATATAAGGGCAAAAAAAAGATGAGCTTAGCGTTAGTAGTTTGTATCGGCTGGATTTTCGCCTTGTGCATCCACGAGTTTTGCCATGCAGTGGTGGCATACGCCGGCGGTGACAAGTCTGTCAAAGACAAAGGCTACTTAACTCTCAACCCCATCAAATATACTGACCCCGGCCTGACACTAGTCATTCCAATCATCATGCTGATGCTGGGCGGGATCGCACTGCCTGGCGCGGCAGTATACATAGACAGAAGCGCCCTGCGCAACCGGTTTTGGAATTCAGCGGTATCAGCTGCCGGACCATTTGGCAGCGCAGTAATGATTTTTGTCTACGCTTCACCATTCATGCTTGGGTTCGTCAAGCAAAATCCCGACAACCCCCTCTGGCCAGCACTGGCACTGCTTGTGCTGCTGCAAATCGTCTGCTTGATTCTCAACTCAATGCCAATTCCCCCTCTCGATGGTTACGGTGTAATCGAACCTTGGCTGCCCCGCGGCGCTCAAGAGGCCATGAATCGCTTCGGCCAATTTGGCATATGGATAGTATTTGGACTCTTGTGGTTTGTTGAACCGCTGAACGCCGCGCTGTGGATAGCAGCGATGCTGATTGCGCACATGCTCAGCGTGCCAGGCGAAATGATTCAAACTGGCTATCAATTATTCTCAGAGCAAAAATACTATTTGATAGGCATTCTAATAATCATCATGATATTGAGCAAAAAGGGCAAAACAAGCCCACCGCAGATAGCAGCGAAAGATTGAAGCATCCTTTTAACAGAAGTGGAGTCGTATTTTGCTACTAAAACACCTTACAGGCGCAGCAACAGCTTTATGCAGCGCCTACCTGTGCCTTGTATTAAATCAGTCAGCGAATGCCGCAGAGCCCCAAACAGTTATTGAAACCTGCAAGAAAATACAGGCGGAAAACAAGGCAATACCAGGGAGCTTATACGGCGTCTTTGATAGCAACCTAAAATGGGTGCTGCAGCCTATATACAGGCAAATTATTGAGTTTGCACCAAACTATTTCTTTGTCATAAAACAAGAAACAAACTCAGCAGCACTCATCGACACTTCAATATCACCGCATAAAGAATATCCGCTCGACGACGAGATTAGGAAAGCTGGTGATTTTAGAGAGCGCCAGCGTGATCTTAGCTGGCTAGACGTGCCAGTCGAGGCAGGTGAAGACCCACGAAGACACTTGTTGCAAAGCATTGGCCAGGAAGGTTCGTTTGGCATGAAACGAGTAACGGGAGAAATTTACATTGAGCCTTTATATGACGACATAGTCTTTGCTGGCGATGGAAAAACATTTGAAGCTAAGAGCCACGATAAAAAAACGAATAAGCAAATAACGACAATAATAGACTCTTCCGGTCATCCAACGAAATTTGAGAACATAGCCCAGCTCAATGGAACACTCCGATTTGGCATATCTGCAGTGGAAGCTCAAACCAAACCTGGCGAGCCCCAGAGATTCGGAGTAATAAACAGCAATGGCAAGTTGGTCTATCCAATGAAATTGTCGTACTGCATATCTAAGCTAACCAACGCTTATGGCCAAATAGAAGAGAATGGGGTGCTCTATCATCTCGTCATTGACCAAAACGGCAAAGAAGTAATAAGGACCAAAGACGAAGTGCTGGCCGGAAAAATCAGTGATGAAATGGATGCCAAAAAGCAAGATGAAGTCGAAAGAGCGGCCCAAGGGAAATTGAAGATGAAGTGGATCGATAACAGACACCACGCAGTTATTGACTTGGCTGGTAAATATGTCTTACCACCTAGCTCCATACTCCTGCAGCCGATTTCAAACGACAAGTTCATTGCTAATCCACTAGGCCCAGAATGGCAACGGTTCTACCCAAATATGTGGGCGAAAGAACTTGATGGCTGCGCTATGTTTGCATACTTCCTCAAAGACTTTGACTTGATCGGCATGAGCCGCGATGAACTCTTGCAGCATCTCGGAGCGGGCGACTCAGCAATTGAGAAAGACGAAAGCGGAGACGAGTTATTTGTGTATTCTAGAATGCGTGGTGCATCTGTACAGGTCAAACTACATGAAGGAAAAGTTTGCGCCTGGAGAGTGATTGATAAAGATCACCAAGAGCCCTGGATTGAAAAGAACGTGCTAATTCCAGACGCATCAGATCCATTTCTCGTCAATTTACAGTTTGCCGTAACCAAGGTCTCTGGCGCCGATCTGCCCAAAGGAAAAGTTTGGCCGCCGGGAACCAATGAATAAATCTCTAGTGCAACCCCTCAGAAAAAGGAAATTCACAGCGTGCGCAGCATTGCCAGAACTAAGTGCCGTTACCTAATTGTCGTGGCCCAAGCATGTAGCTTGATTAGTGCTTGTTGGCTTGGCATAGCTCAGATGCCGGTGCAGGCTGCTGACAACAAAAAGGCGCTGGAGCTCATAGACAGCCAGCTATTGAAAGGCAAAGTTGATGACGGTCGCCTCAATGGCATGAAAGAAGAGCTAGATCGGATAATTGGCAAACGACCAGAAGCCTACGCCTTTCTGCTGAGAGCTACTGTGCGTTTCAATTTAAAAGACAGTCAAGGTGCTTTTTCAGATTGCGATGAAGCAATTAAACTCAATGGAAAGCTTAGAAGGGCTTACGCGCTGCGCGGCATGAATTATTGCCTGACGAGAAAGCCTGAAGATGCCTTAAAAGACCTTACCAAAGCCATTGAGCTTGGGGAGAAAAAGGGTGACATTTATCTCTTCAAAGCACTAGCTGAGCTACAAATGTCAAACTCTGCCGCCGCCATTGCCGACTTTACTCGCACTATCGAGCTAGAGAAGGATACAACAATTGCACTGCTGGCCACGGAGATGCGCGGGCAGGCCTATCTTGCTGCCAGGCAATATGATTTGGCCATTGCAGATGCCGACAAGATTCTTCAGTACAAGGGCGAGCACCTACCGGAGGGCGCAGTCAGAGACGCTCACAAAATAAAAGGCACCGCTTTGTTTGCCCAGAAGAAGATGAAAGAAGCAGTGATGGAGCTGAGACTTTCAATGGTAGGGGCTCCTTCAGGTCGAACAGTGATTGCCATTCCGGGCTCAGGCGCCGCCCCTGATTCAAAAGCAGCCGAAAAGGCAGTTGGCACTGACGCCACCAAACTAGAAACAGCAAAGACTCTGGGTTTTCGCCCAACTGGCAGCCCGCCACCAGATCGCCCCGTAAGGGACAGCAAAGAACACATGGATGCCATACTGGCACCATATGTGGAGCAAGCTCGAAAAACATTGCCAGCAGTCAAAGAACGCTATTTGAAAGGGCTACCTGCTGGTCAGTCACTGTCGGTAACCACGCGGCTTCTTGACTCTGATGGCAAACAGATGGAGCAAGTCTTCGTCACCGTAGTTAGCTGGAACAAAGATTATATCGAAGGCACTTTAAATAGTGAAGTGAAACTGAATAATTACAAATTTGGTGAGCCCTTATTGGTCTTAGAGAAAGACGTGCTCGATTGGACGATTTTGCGTCCAGATGGCAGCGAAGAAGGCAATGTTATAGGGAAGTTTTTGGATACTCAGCACTAGTGTTCGAACGGCTTGCTTAGACAAGGCAAAACAAGACAAGACAGAGCAAACAAAGTGAGGAATTCCCTTTGAACCTGCCAGCGGAAACAGCCTATACGCTGACATATAAGGCCACAAACCAGGCTGAGGTCTGGGAAGGCGGGGTCTATTTCTGTAGCACGCGACGCTTGCTTGTTTTGAACACGATCGTCTGCGTGCTTGCTGGACTGGTTCTCGCTTCCAAGGCGAGCTTCGCTGCCTTTCTTGCGACATTTCTGGGCATTTTCGCCGCTACTGCATTATTCTTCTTTTTCACTACTCTTTTCCTTGCTTTTCTCCACACCGTATCAGTTCTATTCTTAAGCAAGTTCTATGGTGCATGTACGACAACTATTGATGAGGATGGCATTAGAGACTCACTCGGAGGAATAAAGTTCAACTACAAATGGCACCAGATCCGTGACGTTGAAATGAAAAAAGGCAGTATCTATGTGCTTGCCTGGGTCAACGGCATACAGATACCACCGTGCGCTTTTGCCAGCCGCGAAGAAGCCGAAGCGGTTTTTGCTCTTGCCAAAAAGTACCAAGCAGCAGCGCAGCAAAAGAGAAATCAAATCGCCGCCGGCGGTGATACACACGTCCAAGATCCGGAGTTACTACTCAAGTCACTGCAAGACGAAGAAGAGGCCAAATGGCTTGAGATTGAAAACAAGCACAAAGAGCAAAACCGCGAATAGCGCGGCTTTACCTCTTATAAGCTGCGTCGAATATCACAGCTCATTTTTGTTTCTTTCTTACAGCTCCATCCCCTTTCGACCCGGGTTTGTGCGAACTGGTTTTTTCCAGTTTTGCGCTTGGAAGGCTGTTGAGAAAAGCAATTATATTTTGCATTTCTGCGCTGGATAAATGCAGTGTGCGAATCATCTCAGGTTCGTCGTAGCCGCTTCTCAAGGCTTCCTCTAACTCCTGTTGAGTGCGACGCGACGAAATTCCCTCAAGCCTCGGACCAAACCTGCTTGGCCCACCGTCCACTGTGTGGCAAGCAGCGCAACCGCGACTGAGAAACAAAGCGCGGCCCTTACTTATAGAATCAGCACCATTAGCAGTAGCACCATTGGCAGTAGCAGGTTTAGCAACTATCTTTACTTCAGAATGCTCTTTGCTGGGCGCACCTATTTTAGGATGTGAACTGACAAGAAAACCGTTCTTCGGCTCTGGCAAAGTAAGCAGATAAGCCGTAATCAGCTTAGCCTCATTCAACCTGATGCCTAAGTGCGGCATTATATTTGATCTACCGCCAAATAAATTAGGAAACTCAAGCATCTGTTTTTCAGGATCTAAAAGATGAGCGGTAATGAACTGCTCTCCGCGGGCACCGCCAATGCCATCAAGAGGTGGGCCCAAGGTACCGCCTTTGTTCTCCGCCTGGTGACAGCTGCCACAATTGCGCTTAACGTATAGAAGCTTGCCAGCTCGACTGTCATTAGACGGAGGCGGGGGAGTATAGCCAGTTGCAGGAAGGCGATAATGCTGAACAGTGCCAGCGCACTGATTCATGTTCTCATCCAGGTCTGGCACCGGTGTCGTGGGCCCTGGCAATGCTTTATCGCTATGCAAACCGGTGATTGATGGAGCAGTATATTTTACAACACCGCTATATTTTTGCCGCTCAGCTAGGGCGGCACCACTAGAAAACGTGACGGCGCAAACCGTGAACATCAAAAGACGCTTCTTGAATAGCATTTGAGATGACTTAGAAATACTAGGCTGCTCCAACAAATTGTATAAAGGCAAGGTCGAGCTGCTGAAATTCTCTCTTTCCTCAAGCCACTACACAATTTAACCACAGTTACCTAGAAGAGCTAGCGATAATCTCTGACGTAATCGCTGACGTTAACGCGCAGGGGCACATTCGAGTAAGGGTTTTCCGCTCTGCGTGCCTGGAAATAGACGGCCTGCTGCTGCTCGACCGTAGGACCCATATTGGCAGCTCTGTTATAACCACCCCGCCGACCGCCGCGACCACGGCCTAAGCGAATCTGACCGCCAAAGGCACTTCGGCCTGCAGCGCCCATTCCCAAACCGCTCAATCCGCCGCCCATACGCATACCACCCATGCGCATACCGCCCATGCGGCCTGATCCTCTAGCCTCAGCATCAGAGAACGACAGCGCAGCAAGAGTCAGCAGCAGAAGCGCAACAGAAGTGGTTTTGATAAACACGGGACCAACCTCGAACCATAGACACAGCTTAAGCCTAACCTGTGATTATTTCGTGAGGCTTGCAAAGTAGAAAGGAACCGATAGAGGGTGGGGTCGGGCTGAGCTACCTGCGGTCGACAGCTCTGGGTGGCATAAAACCCTACCGAAGAGGAAAATATGCCAGGAAGTATAATCAACGGAAACTAAGGGTCGAGGCTACAGATGCAAAAGAATTCAATCATGTTAGTGCTCGCGCTCGTTGCAGTAACTGCATGCCCTTCGGCTGTCGCTGACGGCCTAATCTCTAACGGCCACGTCAGGGGACCTCATACACTAGTGACTCTAACGAAAGACCAGATATCAGGTTTAGCTAAAGGGAAAGACAAAATCACGCTAACAACTAACCAACACAAGACTCTGGCGGGTTTGCCGAATTCAGCCACAGTCAAAGAATTACAGATACTCCCAGTGACTACTGAAACCTGCACCTGTGAGCTTGCTAATGTAGCAGTGCGAGTAAATAGAGGATCTATTGAAGTTGCGAATGACCTCTTTGGACGAGATTGGGCCAATAGTTATAGGGAACAGCTTCTCCGGAATAGCAGAAGAGAAGAACAACAGAAAGCAGAAGAGGCTCTATCGAACAACGTTCTTAAGAGTATGGAAGTGCGCCTGAGGAAGTTATCCGACAGAGTGGGTCGGCAACTGAAGCCGGTCGAGCAAGTGAGTCACTGACTTGCACTAGTGCGAGACTTTGAAGTAGTTTGAGCGATGTGACCAGGCAATTTTTCATGGTCAATAAAATGAAAAACTTTGGTAATAGCTCTGGTAAGTGGGCCTTACGTCATTAGCAGAATAGCAACTACCCTCCCAGGGTACAAATTTAAAACGCCGACAAACTTTCACGAGATTACACGCATCCGTGCCTTATCATGCAATCCGGCTAGTAAATTTGGAGAAATGAGATGGTGGACCAAAGAAATGACGCTACCGCTGTAAAAAATCCCAAAGGCGAATTAGATAATACGCCTGTAGATAAGATAAATGCTGGAAAGCTTCAAGAGATAAGCGGTCCGGCCAAGATCAATGATAAGGCCGAAGGTCAGCAGCCGCAGGGCGACACTAAGCGTACCGGTGAGTTCACCAAAGAACCCTATAGCGTCGATGTATCAGCGGTGGCCTTTACTGCGCTGAAAGAAAAGCTCGGAGTCGACCTGCTATCGAGCGGCAAATGGAATCCAAAGACGACCGAACAAGCATGGTGGTCGAAAGCAATGCCGGCAGCCGCTGCCAATCTTGACCAGCTGCCACCCGGCCTGGAAATCAAAGCCATGGCCGCCCAAGGAGTTGGTGGAGCAAAAATAGTCAATGACGCAGTGGGCACGAAGCTGGAAGACAGTGGTCGACCCGACAGCCTCTATCTGGCCGGAAGTATTGCCAAAAGCGATACATGGACAGCCAAGGCCAAAGATATGGAGATCAAAGACGAGCGCGGCAATATAGTGCAAAACCCCAATCGTCCCGATGGCAAGGCAGACAGCATTTATAAACAAGGCACTGTCTACCAAGTAGACGGAGTCAAAGTTTTTGAAATTCACAAAGACGCAAGTGGCGCGCGAACTTTTGCTATTGCCGACCCGGGCAACCTACCGGCCGGTATGGACTACAGTAACTACGCCCAGAGGATGATTACAAAAGCCCTGCAAACTGAAGGTAAGCAGGGGCCAATTGAATTTCCGGCCTATGAAAAGAAAGTGCAGCAAGACCTTTCAGGCATCATTGGTTTAGGAGTCAAGGATACAAACTTCTATATTGCTCAAGCTAAAATGGACGCCATTTGGGCCGCAAATAAAGACGGTAAATTTGCCATCGAAAAACAAGCCTTTGAGGTGAGATCGCGTGGCTTAAACCTTGCTCCACAAGACCCGCCAGCAGAAAGACTAGATCGCTCGAAATTTATGGTGGCAGAGGCAACCAATCTAGGACACGTCTATATGGCTGCTCGCTTTGATGCTAAGCAAGGCGATCTCAAGAAACCAGATCTTGAAAAACTGAAGAAAGAAGCTGGCTACGGTGGGAAGTAAATGAAGGCACTGCGTATGGTGCAATCCGAGACGAACAGTGGGGACTTCCATTGCACCCATCGGCACGTCAACCATTCTTCAGCGTCTCATAGTCTTCTTTCGCCAGATTAACTTTGGCCATCTTTAACAGCTCGCGCGCTTTGTTCTTTCGTCCAGCTCGCGAAGCGGCAACGAGCAGCATAGCGTAGGTCTCGACAGTACTGTTTACCAAGAGAACTCGCTTTGCAATTTCATCGGCTTGCAAATCTTTCTTCACGCCCAGAGCCAGCTCGAATACTTTGGCACCCTCTATTGCAATATGACTCTTCCAGAAATCAGACATCGATTCACCCGCAATTTGGCGTTCGCGCCTATCCGGAAAGAGCACTTCGTTATCATAGTGGAAGATCTGAAACATAAACTTATGGCCAAACTCATCAAGGTATTCGGCCAACACTTCATAGCGCTGCTCTTCGAGCAATCGCTCAAAGTTCGATTCAACAATGCGCTCCTTGACAGAATCATCTAAGATTCCCTTTGCCTCCAAATCCTTTAGCAGCTCCAGCTCGCGATCCTTCTCATTCAAATACTCATTGAGGCAAAGCCACTCAGACAGAACATCAAAGTCTGTCTCTCCATCACGCAGAAGCCGTTCTCTGGCTTCACGCCTAGATTGCAATGCTAACTTAGCCGGTGGGTATTTCTCGCCCAGTAACGCTATTTCACCAGGTATGTACGAGAGGCGCACTCCACCCCAGCCATAAACAGCCTTACCATTGTCGAAGGCAAATAGATAAGCCTCCAAAGCACCAGCATGATCGTCGGTTTTGGCCAATTCACGCGCTTGCTTAAACATTAACTCGGCTTGGTTGGATAACTCCAGCCTATTCTCGTCGCAGCTGCTAAAAGGCATGGCACTATAACCTATCTTTAAAAACCCACTTTGAAAATCTATCTTTAAAAACCAATCGATGTCCACACTCTATAATAGCCTGTATGAAAGATGAACTACCGGACAAGCTCAAAGAGCAAGTAGCTCCAAAAACTAGACTCGCCGCCGAAAAGCGAATCGACGAAGAATTCACGATTGCTCAGACATTACTGGGCGAAGGGCGCTACAAAGAGGCTCTGAAGAAATTTAAGTGGGTCTTTGCCAATGACGCTAGCTATGATCTCTTTCTGCCAAGTCGCGAAATCATCAAACTATGCAAAAACCACCCTCCCGCAGCTGCCGTGATAAAGCGCTGGCGAAATGACAAAGAAAGATTGCTGATTCAGCACAATGGTGACTCAAAGTTGATAGGCCAATGGGACACCCTGAACTCGTGCCTTGGTGAAAAGAATAGAACATTAGATGTATTCATGCAGCTCGTGGCTGCTGGAGCCAACAAGGAGCTAAGTAATTCAATTCTCTATCGTATTTGGCAGAAAATTGCCCGTGCGAAAAAATACGAAATGCTGAGAGACTACTTGCCGACACTAGGCTTCCATCTGCTTCTCAATGCAGTCGAATACGATAGCCTTGTTCTATTTCCTACCCACCGAAAGCTAGGCAAGAAACACCGCAGTGAAGAGCTTGCTAGACACGTCCAATACGCACTTGGCGATGGCACGATGAGCTGTGAAGTTGCCTTTGGCCTGGGCGAGAAGCAAGTCGCAGCGACATTCGTCTCCAAGATTCTCAGCATTGAGTGCAGCGACCGCGTCTATGCAGGACTGATTAAAGGGGCCATCCGCGCGCGTGCATACCCAGAGGCCATAGCACTGTTTAAAGATGCAAGAAACAAATTCTCACTACGGCAACTTAGGCAATCGAATGAAGCAATTAAGACATTGCCCAAAAAGCAACTAGCTCTGCTAGATGAATAAGTAGCATCTCTAAGGTACACTTACTCGCTAATAGCCAAGCGCCAAAAACGACCATTGGGCTCTGGCAAAAAAATAATCTTCAAAGTGGAAACAAAAAAATCTTAAAAACGTCAGGCTCGAAGAATGCTGCCAACAGGGGTTTTCAGCGCTCGATGGTCTGCTAATATATCGCCAGTTTCCGCCAGACAGCAAAACAATCAGCTTAGTCTGGCTTCTTACTGGAGTAAAACATGGCTCGCACCCGAACCTATCTCGCCCTTGTCTGCCTCGGCTCTACAATAATCTCGCCGCTTACAATCGCTGGTTTGCAGGCTAAGCAAGAAAAGCCCACCGACAAAGCACAGACATTACAAAAGGCAGCACAACAGGCAGAGCTTAAGGTACCGGGCGGCCCCACTAGATTCCACACTCATATAAGTACAGACAAACCGATCTATCGGCTCAATGAAAAAGCCTACATACGGGGCGTCATGCTAAACGCGGCCAATCGCAAGCCCATTGCCAATGAAACAACTGCCAACGCTATCATCGAAATTCGCGGGCCGAAAGGTGACGTAGTCGCCAGCGGCACGGCTCAAACGCGAGACAGCGTGTGGTCTTTCGAATGGCCGATTTCTGAATCACTAGCCGGTGGCGAATACAGCATTAAGGCAACCTATCGAGAGCCAAACTACGCACCAGCGGAACGCAAGTTTGACATTCGAGCATATCGTGCCCCCAGACTAAATTCGCATATAACGTTCTCGAGAGACGGATACGGCCCTGGTGAAAAGGTTACAGCCACTCTTGAGGTGAAGAGAGCAGAAGGGGGCGTGCCCAGCGGCGCGACAGTATCTGTCAACGCCAGAGTTGACGGAGTTGCAATCAATTCTGAAAGCGCAAAGGTAGACGACAAGGGCCTTTGCTCAGTGAGCTTCGACTTACCTCGCGAAATTGCCAAGGGCGAAGGCACTCTAGCTCTAACAATTCAGGATGGTGGCGTGGTTGAGACCGCCTCGAAAACTATCCCTATATTGCTGCAAACAGTAGACATTCAAATATTTCCTGAAGGCGGTTATTTAGTTAGCGGTTTCAAGAATCGCGTGTACGTGCAAGCTAATCAGCCTAATGGCAAGCCTGCGGATCTAGAAGCAACAGTTGTAAGCACCATCAACGGCAGCATTGAGAGCACCGCTAATAGCACTGCTGACAGCAAAGAAAATGGTACGCAAGAAAAAGAAATTACGAAATTTCGCACTGAACACGAAGGTCGCGGTCGGTTTGAATTCACGCCAGACAGCAGACTTCAGTACTTCTTGAAGGTATCGAAGCCATCGGGAATTAAAAAGATGTTTCCGCTGCCGAAGATCAAACTCGAAGGCGCAGTAATCTCTACTGATACTGATGTCTTCAAAAGAGGACAGCCAATCACTCTCAAGGTTGGCTCTACAAGCAAGATGTTTCGCGTCTCAGTAGCGAAGCGTGAAGTGGAGTTGGCTGCAAGCAAACTGTGCACAACTCCTAACAGAAGCTCTAAGCACCCCAGCTTAAAAGCGATTACTCTACCGATGCCAGATGATGCAGACGGTGTGCTGACAGCAACTGTATGGGATGGCAACGGCGTGCCCCTTGCAGAGCGCCTGATCTTCCGCGAAGAGTCTAAGCCTCTAAACATAAGCATATCTGCGAGCAAGACAAACTATGTACCAGGCGACAATGCTGAAGTAAAAATCAAAGCCACTGACGCTGACGGCAAACCAGTTTCGGCAGTAGTTGGCGTGACCGTGACCGACGAAAGTATTCTGCAAATGGTAGAGAAACGCGAGCAGGCACCGCGACTGCCAGTCATGGTATTTCTAGAACCAGAAGTAAAAGACTTAGCTGACGCACATGTCTATCTCGATTCCAAAAACCCCAAAGCGCCGATGGCCACAGACCTTTTGCTTGGCACTCAGGGCTGGCGTCGATTCGCACTTATTGATCTCAGAAAATTCATTAGTGACAACGGTGACCAAGGCAAACGCGTCCTGGCGGTAGGAACACCTATGGAATTGGCACAACTAGCCAGATTTTCGGGTGTAAATTCGCGCATTGTTGCCGGCCGCATTGGAGAAAGAGGTGGCAAGCAAGACGCTGCAAACGATGACCGCTTTAACATAGCAGCTAACATTGGGCGGGTAGAAGGCCCACGCGACATGAATATGTTTTGCGTGGAACCAACAGTACTTGACGAGCGCCACTTTTCATCAGGGCGCGCCGAAAGACATCAAAAGACTAGCCCAACCTTACCCGAAGGAGCGCCCATACCAGACAATGACGAAATGCCTGCTCAGCGTTTCCCTTTCTTCAGCGATAGTAATGTTAGTCATCACAACTACGGACCTCCCTTTGTCGTGGTGCGAGAGTTCGCTCACCAAGTAAGGCCAGATCGCAAACCAAACGAGCGTACAGACTTCAAAGAAACAATTTATTGGAATGCCGCAGTCAAGACTGACGCCACAACTGGTGAAGGCACAATTAATTTTGGCCTCAACGATAGTGTCACCACGTTCCAGGTCTTTGCTGATGGTTTCGCCGATGGTGCTATTGGTGCATCCAATCTAGAACTCAAAGCAGTCCAACCATTCTATGCCGAGGCAAAGTTGCCATTAGAAGTAACCTCCGGCGACCAAATACTACTTCCCATCAGTCTAATCAACGGCACTACCAATGCATTGCAAAGTGCAGATGTGCAGGTCGACTTGCCAGGCCCGTTCAAGCTCTTGCCAATTTTGCAAAGGTTACAGCAGATAGCATCTGATGCACGAGTGCGCTGTATTCAACCAATTACAGTGGGCTTCGGCAAAGGCATAATGAATTTCGTACTGAAAGCCAAGGCTGGATCATACGAGGACAATGTCACACGACAAATAACAATCGCGCCGAAAGGTTTTCCTGTAGAAAAAGCATTCGGTGGAATACTTGAACCAGGCAAAAAAGCTAAGTTGCAAATCACCATGGAGAGCAATGTAGTGCCTGAGAGTGTCGTATCCAACACACTGGTATTCCCTTCACCGCTAGCCAACCTGACTGGGGCGCTTGAAAGAATGATTCAAGAACCATGTGGCTGCTTCGAACAGACATCATCCACCAGCTACCCACTGACCATGGCGCAGCAATACTTTCTTTCACACACCGGTGTTGCGCCAAAGCTAATTGATGAGTCACGCAAGAAGTTAGACAGCGGATATAAAATGTTAGTTGGCTTCTGGTGCCCCGACAAAGGCTATGAATGGTTTGGCGAAAATCCAGGACACGAAGCACTAACAGCCTTCGGCCTGATGCACTTTACTGACATGGCACAAGTTCGAGATGTCGACCGCAACATGGTGGCCAACACTCGCACCTGGCTATTGAAGCAGAAAGATGGAGCTGGTGGCTTCAGTCGCAAGCGCCGGGCACTGCATACTTGGATTGAAGATAAAGACTGTTCGAACGCGTATATCGTCTGGGCGCTGCTAGAAACTGGCGCAGACATCAGCGAACTAAAAGCCGAAATTGAATCACTCAAGACTGCAGCTGCCAATAGCAAAAATAGTTATGTAGTGGCGCTGGCAGCCAATGCACTCTATTTGTCAGGAGATAAAACACAAGCCAAACAACTGATGCAACGCTTAGCGAAATTGCAAAAGAGCGATGGCGCAGTAGACAAAATTACAAGTTCAATAGTCGGCAGCGGCGGCGAATCACTGGAAGTAGAAGGCACAGCCTTAGCAGCTCTTGCCTGGTTGCGTGATCCAGAATTTGCAGGCAACGTCGAAAAGAGCATCAAGTATTTGGCAGACTCATGCAAGGCCGGTCGCTTTGGTTCTACTCAAGCAACCGTGCTGGCATTGCGCACGATTGTCAGCTATGACAAGCAGCGTGCTCGGCCTAAAGCGCCAGGTAAGTTACGTCTATATGTAGACGGACAGGCCATCGGTGATTGGATTACCTTCGACAAATCGACCCAAGAATCAATCAAACTTCCTGACCTCAGCGAACTACTTAATGCCGGTGATCACACTGTTGAAATTGAGATGGCAGATGGCAGCCCAATGCCCTACTCGCTTGCCGTCAAATACAACACACTGAGCCCAGCCAATGCTAAAGACTGCAAACTCAATCTTGCGGTGAAGATGGCACAAGACAAAGTAATTGAAGGTGCGTCAACTGAAGCCAACGTCACTGTAGAGAACGCCACAAAAGAAGTGGTGCCCTCGCCAGTGGCTATCATTGGCCTACCAGGCGGTCTAGAGCCACGCCACGACCAACTAAAAGAGTTGGTTAAGCGCGGCACCATCGATGCCTATGAAGTGCGCGGACGCGAAGTTGTGCTCTACTGGCGCACCCTTGCGGCTAGCTCAAAGTTGCAACTACCGCTCAGCCTCATAGCGGCAGTACCCGGCAGCTACACCGGACCAGCCAGCCGTGCTTATCTGTATTACACAGACGAGGACAAGAACTGGGTGGACGGGCTGCATGTGGAGATTGCGGCGAAGAATTAGGTACGCCAAGACTAAAAGCAATTGACCAAGGTAGCACTCAGTGCTAGACTAAATCACTGGAATGCGTCATCACCCCTCGCACCTTTAAGACTCCATGGTTCGCAAAAACGGCCAGGAAATCGAAAATCGCCGATGAAGAATTGTGCAAAGCGATAAAGCAAGTTATAGAAGGGAAGTGTGACGACCTAGGCGGGGGCGTGTTCAAAAAGCGCCTCAACAACAATATGCATCGCAGCCTAGTGATTGCAAAAGGTGGCAGATATTGGGTCTTTGCATTTCTATTTGCTAAAAAAGACAGAGCGAATATTGACGAGCATGAACTGAGGATTCTTCGGGAACTTGCAAACACTTATAAAGACAAGACAGATAGAGACATTCAACAAGAGCTCGACTCAGAACAATTACTGGAGATTTGTCATGGCCAAGAAATTTAAAAGCGATGTTTTCGAAGCCGTTCACAGCGCAGTTTCTGGAATGCACGAAGCCGGGACCATCAGCAAAGAAACAATGCGCCATTTCGACGAAGCCTGTCTTGCAGTTCCGGCAGAACTAGAGCCCAAACAAATAAAGGCTCTACGTGAATGGTGCAAAGTCAGCCAACCAGTATTTGCGCGCTATTTGAATACAAGCCCGAGCACTGTGGAAAAATGGGAATCAGGAGCAAAACGACCTAACGGTGCTGCATTAAAGCTATTGACGGTTGTCCGAAAACATGGCTTAGAGATTCTGACATAATTAAGGATGCCGTCGAAAACGAAACTTGGGTGCATCTCAATTCAATTCTGAACTGCAACCGGAGACCAACGTGTTTCTAAGACAATCAGCAAGGCCTATGACACAAGCAAGCGATCGCTCAGTTGGCGGCAAACTAGCCATAGATGCTTTCGGCAAGCTTCAATAAGCGAGCGCTATAGTGATCAGCCTCTGCTAAATTGCCTCGAAATAGCGAAAGAGAAACAAGCTTATTTAGTGTATCCAGTTTGGCATGGGCATCCGACGAGGAAGAAAGTCGCTTATTCAAGCTGAAGGTGATACCACCTAATAAAATCTGCTCAACTAACAAGAGACAACCGACCCCAGCCAACAGAGGCAAGAACTCGCACAGGGTCTGCTCAAATTTAAATTCAGGCTCTTTAGCAAAGGCATTCAAACCACTTTCCATGCTATCCATTTTGACTGCCAATTCTCTATCACCAATCATAGAGGCAACAGTACTCAGATAGCTTATCGTTGATCCGACAAAACTGAGGTCTCTAAATTCGAATCGGACAGGGATACCACACAGAGACTCAGGTCGAGAGTACATGGCCTTTAGACCGCTACGATCTACACAAAAGGGCAAATAGGCTAATGCCTCAGCCAGCCTAGCTTTACCAGCCACCAAGTGTTCTGGCGATACGTTCGGTTTTGCTCGTTTGGGTGGCTCATCATTGTGAACGAAATGGCTCTCGTTTGTCAGCTCGCAGAGAGCGATCATGGTCGTCAAGCGAGCGCAGGCGGAGTAGGACGAGTGACTGCGATAGACTAGGAATGCTTTTTCGTAGTAGAGCATGGCATTTGCTACAGCCGCTTTTGCTTGAACCTCATCGCGATTGAAGAAACACCTCATCGAAAGCAATCGATTGTTCTCACCCGCTATCAAATACCGTTCACCAACCTGGAGGCTGCTAGCCCCATACACCTGAGAAACTATCTGGTCTAAACGAGGTTCGTCCCCATTAGTTTCTTCTTCATGATCTCGAATATACCAAGTAGTTGCAAGCGTTCTATCCTTCTTTATGTTCCAAGGGTCAGGAATATATTTGAAAATTCTTTCCCCAATTGCATAAGCATTGAGGCTATTGAACGATTCAGCAACAAAGAGACCACTGTTCCAGATAGCGCTATAACCGGCAGCACAGGTAAACAAAGCAAGCCCTAGCGAGACAAGTGCCTGACTAAAACAAAGCAACGAGCTTGAGCAGTCGAAGTTAATACAGCACTCACGCCATCGACGCCAAATCGCATTTTTGCTAAACGCGCTGAGCAATGCCTGCCGCCGCCAGAGCAAGAAGCAACCTAAGCAAGTGAGCAGCAAAGGCTTAATTACAGACGTATACGAGCCGAGTGGGCCGAAATGCCATGCTTCCACAAGGTATCTGGCAAACACAAAAAAGTTGGCCAAGGTGACCATAGCAATGCATAGTATCCAGCGAAATTTGTTCATGGTCATAGCCCACAAAACCTCTCAATCATGCCATGCTAGCAGTATGCTGTGGACACGTCTGTGGTGAAAATACTCGTAAGGACGGGTGTTTGCGCAGCCAACTGAGCCTTCCACAAACCCGGTCTATAATTCCTGTATGCCAAGCAAACGAAGAAAAGAATCAAAACTAGAGTTAGAACTAGAACCTGAACAAATAGGGCCACGCATACGCAAATAACGCATAATCCCTACAATGACCGTAGAAAATATGTTGGCTCTCAGCCAAAACTGGACTAAGAAGAGCCAACGACACAATCGAAAGCCTCTAGTCAAACCGTTTATGAACCAGTACAAGCCGTCATCACTCCGAACTATCTATGACAGCAACAGCTGACTCGGCAAATCGTTTATGTACAGCCCATATAATTCATGGATAGGGACTACAGCTCTATGGCGAGAACCTATTGGCGGCCCATCAGCAAGCAAGAATGGATAGACCGATATGCCTTGGTCTCCGCCAAGTTCTGCAACTTCCGCTTGCCAATCTGGCCAGCGAAAATTCAAATAGAATTGCTGCAAATCACCATTTAGGCACCAGAAGAGAAATTCTCCGTAGCCGCTCCCGAGGTCTTCCCAAGTAAGTGTATCTGGAGCATGGTAGAAGACATTGCCAGGCCTACCCAATGCACCACCATCAACCGCAAAAAATCCACCAACTGCATCATCAGCAATTAAAAGAAAAGGCGGTGATTTATCAAGAAAACCATTACCCACAGAGTTGTTCCACTCTGGCAGCGACCGAGGTATTCGAGGATGTCCTGAGCCCAATATCCTAAGCCAACCGTGGTCCACCAACAACCCGCCCGACTCATACACAACAGCACCCATGGGCGATCTTGTTGTCACCTGTGTTCCCACAAGTGCATCACCACGACCGGGGTCACTTGCTGGCAGACTGTAAACCTGATTCTTAGCCGCTTGTAGCCAGCCTTGAATAGTTGGCCATCGCGGATCGTCTTTGTTAATAAGTTCGTTCAGGCTACGCCGCTGCATTTGCGCTCTCAAACATGGGAAAGAAGGAAAGTATATCGCAAACGCTCAGGACAAAGAGGGCTCTTAGCTTTACTAGGTACGCAAAATCAACACCGTTCCATCAAGAGTGCTCTTCTTTAATGGAAGAGCTGCAAATTCACGGATAGCAAACCTATTTACGGTAACTAGTTCAGCCATTCAAAATTGCTCCGACTTTGCTTCAATTCTATTCTGATTTCTTGCTGGCCTCAAGCGCGTCATGGGTATAGGCCGTTGGGTTGATGATATAAGCACGTGATCGATCAAAGCGCGGACGATCGTAACCGGCGGCAAGCAATTCCTCGTAGAACGTTTCAGATGGCTCGAAAGCAACAGTCATGACATAATTCCAACCACCATATTTTTTCAAGACTTTGTTTAGTCGAAAATCCACACCAGGAATCAACGAGGGCTCAATCTTCAGCGTTCCAATTGTGCTTAGCGGCGTGCGCGGCTTGGCACCACTGGTGACATGCGCAACGTCAACGGCAAGGCCATTTAATCCTAGCCAGAAAATATCGCATGTGCGCAAAAAATTCTGTGTCTTCCTCACAATCTATTGCACCTTCAAAGTCACTCCGCGAGCATTAACTTAACGCGCTTATTCAGCACATCCTCTACCTCTGCCTTCATCACAAACTTGTTTCCATCCTTAGACTATTTCTCAATCTTAACGAAAACACGGTCACCAGACTGCGGTAGAAACTCACACACTAAATGGCCAGGAAAAGCAATCGAATTCACGTACTGTGTATAATACGGTCCGAAATTTCTGGAATGCCAAAGCACATAATTGCTTTTATAGTACTCCCAGTCTCCGTGCGAAATCGCATAAAGATCATCCTTATTGTGCACTTCGTTGTAACCCATTCCACCAGGCCAGTTTAAGTCTATGCTTTCTTTGACGCTAGCATCCGGAAAGAACTGGTGCCTAGAACCAATCAGAGACCCGATATGATAAAGACCTAGAAGAGTAAGATAGAAGATCGAAATAGGTACCCAAATAAACAAACCAAAGCCACGAAAGAAACTCCGCTGACCATAGAGCAAAGTGAGCACAACAAGACTCGGTAGCAGGAATCTAACCATGAGCTGAATTTCTGCCAACAACTGATGTCTCGGCCTCAAGAAAAAGAGACCCAAGCCAAAGTCAGTGACAAAAAGGAACGCGATAAGGCAAACCAACAGAACCATGCGTTTGTGGCGTGAACGTTCTATAGCAATTTCTTCAATTCGCACAGCGGCTCAGATGACTCCAATGTCAAACAAATTCTACGAACAGTCTGTAGTCAATGAAGTATACCCAGTCTTCGACCGCGGAGCCAAATCACAACAGACACTAAGGCTTGCCCCTCATACAAGCAGAACCTTTTTCTACATTGTGATACATCACCATCTCATTCTTCTGCATACCATAGACGACTTTCTTGCCAATCACTTCACTAGGTTTTGAGATGGCGTCTTGTGGATACATCGGCTCCCACCAATAGACCGTACTTAAACAGTCAGGTGTTACTAGTGTTCCAATCGGCATGTCTCTAGTACAAAACACCAAGGAAATCACTTGGCACCCCTTACCGAACTCAAAGGCCTCTTTAACAGTTTTAAAATTATGGTTGGCATACCAAGTACCGCAGGATACTCCAACAGCACCAACAAAAACTAGAACTGTCAAAGTGAGTAGCGCAACTGCGATTGCCTTAGATATTCGTAGCCAAGTATAGCTACTAATGCGTGGCTTGGTCATTATGACTAAATCCAGCCCTGCTGAGGTGACTCAGGCAAAGGAAGTTCAATTTCACCGGCACCAGCATCGGGGCGCGGACGCAGCGGAACTAATGCTGGCTGATCCGGATCGCTACCAGGTCGCCGATAGAACGATGAGCTATGTTTAGAGTCTTCACGCCAGGCGAAATAGTATATTGGAGCTTTCGGTTGTTCCGGTGGCTCCGTCCCTTCCAACTCAGCCAACGCGAACCTGTATTGCCACCAGCGCAGCAATGCATCCTTCGACAGAGCTACAGCATCCTTCTCGTAAGCTATTGCGGCACGCTCAAACCAAACCCGAATCCGCACTCGGCAGATCTCAATCTCATCTTCCATTTTGTTCGGGTCGGCATTAAATGTGATCATTTTAGGCACGCGACTAGATACTGCCATTATATTGCATCTTGGAAGTTACAACGAAAAATAGAATAACCACCTAGCACGGGGCCGCACGCCGTTCAGCGATGTTCAATAACTCTCTACGGGCCGATTGTGAAGAATGCTCCAGAAACAGCAGGCATGGCGCCAAGATAGCTGCCACCTAGAAGAAGAAAGAAAAACAAGTAGAACATGTAAGAGTTTCGACTATCCCAATACCTAACAATAACTGCACCAGCAGCCCACCAAATCATTACAATCATCAGTATCAGCCATGTTGCTGACTGATAGCGAAGCGTCGAAAAATAAGCAGGTGTGAGCAGGTAGCCAGCAGTGCAGTAAACGAACGGCATACAGAACACTACTACCGCTCTTTTCAGGCTAGTTGCATTCTTGAAGTTATTGAATGAGGCTCCAACGCTGCCAGAAACAAGAAAAGCAGAATGCTTACGGTATCCCAAAAGCATGAAAAGCATGAGAACAGAGCAATACACGAGAGGCACCATGGTCCAACCAGCCATAAAGGCAAGCCCAATTGATGAATGACCAAAGAAATGATCAACGAACATTTTGCACAAGCTAAAACTAGCAAGAGCAATTAACGTTGCAACTAGGCCCACTGCGATCTCTTTCAGAACTACTTGAAACTGGCACTTCTTCTGAACGGGCCAGTGAAGCAACAGCCATTGCTCACCAGGGCTTCGTTCGAATCTTAAAGCATGCCAGATCATTCGATAAGACACAGGCGCCAAGACTGATACGATGAACGCCAGGCATTCGAAAAACTCGCCAAAATAATCGCTCGACTCGAAAACATTGTAAGCAAGCGCAATTACAATCGCAAAATACAAGGACAAGAATACGCACAGAGCAGTGAGCGTGGCATTTATCAACGCGGCCGGCATCAATCGATTGAACTGAAATTTCCAGTCAAGCGCGGGCGTCAAATCTACTGCATCAGGCAAAGAATTACTGTTTTCATTCTCGTCGCCACTCATTGCTTAACCAAAATATGAGCTAAAACCACCTATGCCTTCCTCTTACCCGCTTTGCGAATCAATGGCGTGACTGCCTTAATCCACTTATTCTCAGGGCTGCGTTTCAACCATACGCGACCACGGCGCAAAGCCACTTTGTTTCTCGGATCAGCCCGCAACACAGCGTAAATCATTTCTGGCTCTGTGTCTTCACGATCTTTTAAACGAGCAAACGCGGCCTCGGCTTCGACAATCGTTTCGACATCCGGTGCTCGCAGCAGCAGCCTTATTAAAATCCACGGAGCCCTGTCCCTCGCGTATGCTTCCTTTGCCCAGGCAATGCTCTCGTCATCAGCATGCGCACCAAGCAGGGTGCCAACCACATGTGACTTACGGTCAGCAGATGCCTCCGCTCTCAGCAAAAGCTGTGCTTCTTTCACTGAGTACTCATCTGGTTTTCTGTTGTAGCAATATCCATAGTTTAAAATGTCAGAAATTACATTCCAAGCGTGTGGACTGGTCCGATGCTCTTGGTGCCACTGCTTCGCCCTGCCAATATCTAGTTTAGAACCTGTAGCAGAAAGCACAGAAGCGTAAACTCGACCAGCGACCTCATGGTCAGGGTTTTCCTTCAACCAAGCTCTGGCAACCCTCACAACACCAGGTAGAATAGACCTGTGATTATTTGCAGCAGCTGGGACCAATCGTTCAAGTGTACTGGGCAAATTGTCGCTAGTACGGCCCCCTCTGCGCGCCCAGTCAAAAGCCGCTTCAATAATTTCGGGCGACTTTGATCTTGAAATGTGAACAGACGCGTAAGCCTCTGGGTTACGGACATTCAATCTCAACCACTTCAATACAAACCCTTGGACGCTCTCGCGTTTCACCTTGGAAGTGACTAAGAGATTAAAGGACCAAGTATCGGCAGTAGGATTTCGCTCCAAAAGATCTTCAATCTTTTTGTACAGGCCTTTATGCGGAGGACTTTCCAGAATTGCTTGAATAATTGGTCCCAGGCTACGAACATCATCTGAGGTCTTTAGATACCATCCAGCCAAGCGAACTGTCTTAACTGATGGATCAGCCTTAAGCAGCTCAGCAACAAGCTCTGGCGCTGAGTCATGACTCTTCTGCTGGACCAGCCACGACAGACCATCGGCTACGAGACTGGCAGACGGCCTTAGCTCCAAGAGCATAGCGATGGCTTTTCCGGCAGCTTCATCAGATTTGTTTTCCTTCAGCCAGACGCGGCCTTGCTTCAGAAAATCCTTGTCATCTGATGCTTCATTGGCCAGATGCAACCATTCCTTCTCTTTCGGAGTCCACTCCCGGTGCTCACAGGCACAATCGGCATGTTCGTCATCACTGTTACCAGTTTCATCAGCCTCGCTACCCGCAGCTCGCTCAGCCGCTTTCTCCTCCAATTTCTCAACGCACAAATGCACGCATTCTAAGCAGATATAGACACCATCGCCAGAAATCAGTTTCTCGTCTGAACTCGACGAACAGTACCAACAGAATGAACACTTAGCTCGCTTTGGTTTCCACTCCTCAGGTGCTTTTCGAGAAAACTCCTGCAAGCAAAAGGTCACGCACCGGTTGCAGATGTTAGCTATTAGCCCCACAATCAGCGTTTCAAGTTCATCACTATCCTTACCGCACCAGTCACATTTTAGTTTGGACATCGGCATGAATTACCTGCAAAAAGAATTGCCATAGTGGCACCCAACTATCACTTACTTTTACCCGCTAGACTAATCAATGGCGTAATCGCCTTAATCCACTTGTTCTCTGGACTGCGTTTCAACCATACACGAGCACGCTTCAAAGCCACTTTGTTTTTCGGATCGGCGGTGAGCACTGAGTAAATCATTTCTGGTTCCAATTCTTCATTATCTTTCAATCGTTTAAACGAGGCCTCTGCTTCGGCAATCGTTTCGGCATCCGGTGCTCGCAACAATAATCTCACTAGAATCCACGGGGCCATGAGCCTCGCGTACGCTTCCTTCGCCCAAGCAATGCTCTCGGCATCAGTATGCGCGCCGAGCAGGGCCCCAACCAATCGTGGCTTACGGGAAGTCGGGGTTTCTGCTCTCAGCAAAAGCTGCGCTTCTTTTACAGCGAAGTCATCCGGCTTCGTGCCTTGCCAATATCCATGGTTTAAAATGTCAGAAATTACGTACCAGGCGTCTTCACTGGTCCTATGCTCTCGGTGCCACTGTCTCGCTCTGCCAATATCCAGTTGAGAACCTGTGGCAGAAAGTACAGAGGCGTATACTCGACCGGCGGCCGCATGGTCAGGATTCTTCTTCAACCAAGCCCTAGCAACCCTTAGAACACTAGGCAGAATAGACCTGTGATATTTCGCAGCGGCAGAGACCAAACCATCAAGTGTACTGGAAATATCATCGCTAGTGCGGCCACCTATGCGCGCCCAGTCAAAGACAGCTTCAATAACCTCGGGCGACTTTGAAACTAAAATGTGAGAGTAGGCATAAGCCTCTGGGTTTCGGACGTTCAATCTCAACCACTTTAGCACCAGGTTCTGGACGCTCTTGCAATTGCGCTTGGGGGTGACTAAAAGAACCAAGGACCAGGTATCGGCAGTAGGGTTTCGCTCCAAAAGATATCCAATCTTGTCATACAAGCCCTTATGCGGAGGGCTTTCTATAATGGCTCGAATAATTGGACGCAAGTAGCTAACATCGTCTGAACTTCTGAGGTATCTTCCGGCCAATCGAACTATCTTCGGCGATGGATCAGCCTTAAGTAGCTCAGCCACAAGTTCTGGTGCAGATTCATGGTCTCTATGCAGAAGCAGCCAGGACTCTCCGTCAGCGACAAGACTGGCTGTCGGTTTTATCGATAAGAGCATAACAAAAGCGGCTCCAGCAGCTTCGTCCGACTTGTTCTTCTTCAGCCATATTCGGCCCTCTCGCACAAGATCTTTTTGATCTAAAGCATCATCGACCAACCGCGACCATTCCTTTGCTTTAGGAGATAGCTCTATGCGCGCACCGGAAGAATCAACTGGCCCTTCGCCATCAATAACCAATCGACTCAACCGACTCTTAATGATATCGAGGCATAGATTCAAACACGATTTGCAGATATGAACCCTAGGGCGTGGCAGCAAAATCAGATTGGGGGTTATCGACTCTTGCCCACAGAATGAACACTTGGTGGCAACGATTTCAGCTGCTACTTCTGACGCAAACTCTATGGTCACGTCCTTGGCTACTTGCCTAACGCAAAGAACGACACAATGATTGCAGATTCGGACGTCCTCACCCACTATGAGTTCATCAACCTCATCACTATTCTTGCCGCACCAATCGCATTTTAGTTTGGTCATCGGCATGATTCACCTGCAAAGAGAATTTCCGCTGCTACAACGATAGAACCCATGCTCAAGGCTTCAAGTCAGACCTCTTATAATAGCCTTGGTCAATTCGATTTAAGATATCAATATTTTCGGCTGCCTCAGCTACAGCCTTAGTCCAGTCTTTATCGGGCTTTCCGTCAATTAGAATAGACTTGATTGATAGATTCTGATCTAGCTCGGCAACCAGCTTCGCACCGTTCGACAAAACACAGGAGTAGGCCGTTACCTGGCCGTTTTGTGCCTTAATAACTTGCGCCTTCGTCAGCCCCCAAACGCGCCCAGACAGGTCGGCTTTAGTTGTCTCGCGATGGACACTATCGTAATTGCGAGCACAGTTAGACAGAGATACAGCTACTAAATCGTTATTGAACTCGTCTTCAGTGTAGTTAGAAAAACCAGGTTCGCCGAGATCCAGAATCCAATGATCGGGGTAGGTTAACCCATGTGTACTCGTCTTACGCTCAACGTTTACAGAATATTGATCAGGCACATTGCTATCCACTCCACAATACCAACTTACATCACCAAGCTCGCCCTTCAACGATGGATACAGCTCACCATAGAGCACAAAACTATTACGGCAGACCAAGTTCTGACACGGCTGAGCAACGCGGCGCTCCGGCTGACAGTACTTCCTAATGCGCTCCACCGTCCAACGCTCTTCAAGACGTTTTTGTAGAATATCTTTCAGCTTGGCATTGTTTTCTACAAGCAGCCTCAATCTGCCCCGAAGACGTTCGATATCAGAATTGCAAAAAGTCTGCCCAGGAAATGGAGTGGTGACGTTCCATAGCCTAATCTCATTGCCGTCAGACTGAGAGCTATCGAACCCCAAAATGCATCTCATACCAGCGCGAATCTTTTTAAGTTCGCGCTCGGCTTCCGGCGACTCGGCTGGCTGCAAGAAGAGGTCTAGAGCTATCTTCTTTGCTCCGGCCTGCTTGACCAACTTATCGAACTCTCTTCGAACATCTCCAAGTAAAACTTCTTCTACAACAGCTTTTACACCCACTCCACCCGACGTTGCCTTTGTGCGCACTTGTGTCACCTTCAGCAAGACACATTCACTGTTAGGGAAGGTCGGAAATTGCAGTTTTGCTTTTAGGTTTGCTACGTCAACAGCACTAAATTTTTGTTTGGCGAAGGGTGAATAGAGGTGACAAATAGATCGATGTCCGTCGTAAGGATCGAATAGACGGAATGCAAGAACAAATTTTGAGCCCAGAATTTCATCTTTGGACCTACCAGGAAATACTTCTGAAAGTGGTTCGCTAAAAGAAAAAACTGGACGTTCTCCACCCTTAAGACTTCCCCGCAGAACATCCTCAATTTCGACTGTCATCTCCGTGCAGCCTTTATTAGACTTCTTAGGATTAGTTTGCACCTCGATAGCCTTAACCCTTCCAAGAATGCAATCTGGATAAGGGAAATAGAAATATCCTTGAGGCTTTGCCGCAGTAGGGTCAAGTTCGCTACTCGCCATCACCGGCAATACGTTTAACGCCAGCGCCAAGACAGCGAGAATCAAGAGGTTGATTGCCTTTATCCACTTATTCTTTGGACTGCGTTTCTGCCAGACCCTGGCACGACGCAATGCCAATTTGTTGGTTGGATCTGCACTCAGGAGAGCGTCAATCATCTCTGGCTCTAAGTCTTCTTTGTCCTTCCATCGATCATAAGCCCATTCAGCAGCGGCTATCGACTCTGCATCAGGCGCACGTTTGAGTAAGCGAATCAATATCTCCAGCGGCCTAAGCCTTCGGTATTCTTCTTTCGCCCAAACAGTACTTTCCTCATCCGGGTACACACCAACCAGGGCACCAACGAGACGCTGCTTTTTGTGCCTTGTGGCCTCATCACGCAGCAATAGCTTTGCCTCTTTCACAACATACTCATCCGCCTTAATCTCGGCCGAGTACGCAAGCTCTAACAGTGCAACAAGTACAGCTGAAGCCGAAAAACTGTCTTTATGTTGCTCATGCCATTGCTTCGCTCGATAGATATCAGCCATAGATCCGGTAGCGCAGATTATGCCTGCATGAATAGAACCTGCACTACTGTTTGCTGGATTTGCCTTAACCCACGCCCTAGCAAATCTCAGAGCACGCGGAAGTAGTGTCTGTTTACCTTTTGAAGAAACTTCAAGTAAAAGACGAATGTAAGACGGCATATACTCATGGGCCCACCCACCTGCTTTCATCCAGCTCAAACACGCTTCCAAAATTTCGATTGACGGTTCTCCAATAAGCGGGCTAAGAATAACCACTTTAGGATTGTTCACGTTCAACCGCAGATAAAGCAGAAGCAACTCATCCAAGCTCGAATTTCTTTCCACGTCAAAAGGCGTGAGGTCACTAGCCCAATGTAGATTATGGGGAAATTTGACAATCAGCTTTTCAATCTTCTTGAAGAGACCAGCATGTGGTGGGCCTTTGACTATCGACCAAATCAAGTGAGAGACTTCGCTGAGATCCAGCAATTCCTCGGGCTGATCAAGCAATTCACCGGCTATCCGGCGCAGCAGCCGCGAAGGTGCGATCGGAAGCATTTCTACAACGACCCAAAGTGCCATGTCATCATCGGAGTATTGACGCAGCCAAGCGTCGCCGATAGCCAAAAGGTTAGCAGTAGGCTTTATTTTAATAAGGTCGACAATAGCTGAGCCTGCTTCAGGCTGAGACTTATTTCGCTTCAACCATCGCCAGCCCTGCTGCAAAAGTTCCTTATCGTCCAAACTCTTGCGAAGATCCAACCATTCTCTCAGCAAGGGGGACGGGTCATGCGAGCACTGGCAGTCCTCACACCACCCACTAATTTTGGAGGATAGCTCAGAATCGAGAGCATCTTGGGGCTTGGCAATAGACTTGCCGCTTGAGCCGTGCTTGGGTTTGGACATCGGCTCGAATCACCTAAACAGAAATCTCCACTCTTACAACCATAGCATTTGCAAATTGCACCGCGCGACAAACCAACACCCTACAAAGCGTTCAACTTCTCAGCCATGCGCAGGTGGTTCTTAATAGCAGGAATCGTTTCTTTAGAAAATTTCTGCAGGTCAATGTCACCTTTGCCCGATTGAATCTCGAGAGAAGCCAAAAGTTTACGCTGGTCTGCAACTATTTGATTGGCATAAAATCTCTCGAAACCGGTTTTGTCCATTGCGATAAATTTGTCGACCAATGCTTGATGCTCACTATCAAAAGTTGTGGGTACCTCTAGCCCCTTCTTCTCGGCAATAGCTCTGAGCTTAGCATTGGCTCTCTTGTGGTCAGCCATCATACTTTCGGCGAATTCACGAGCAGCATCTGACTTTACCTTTTGCTTGGCAATTTCACCGAGCTTTACTTCCGTCATTCCAGCTTGCGCTGTACTTATGATGAACTTCTTGTCGTCAGCGCTCAAGGTAGCAGCGCCAGCAATTATATTGCTGCCCATTGCAAGCGCGGCCACAACAGATATCGCCAGCACCGTCACTGATAGCTTCACTTGCATGGCCTCCTATTTAAACATGTAACTACCCGTGAGCCGTCACGGCGACAGTATCAAAAGAGTCTATGCAGGCGCGAATTTCAGCAGCCTTCTTGCCCTTACCACGTGCCTCAGCACACACAGCCCATAGATTCATCACCACAAGAGTGGTGCTATCAGCTGGTCCTAACAAACTTTTCGACAAATCAGCGGCATACTCTGCCAACTTTTCGCCTTGTACAAAATCATTGAGCTGTAGGTAGCATGTGATCAAACCAACGAACGCTGAAATTGACTCGGACTCTGCTTCAGCACGTTGTCGTTTAAATATTGAAACGGCCTGTTCAAAAGCATTCTTAGCTTCAATCGTTTTATCAAGTTCAATATAAAGACGTCCAAGAGCTGCATTTGCAAAGGCATACTGTGTCTTGTCCTCTAAAAACTTATCAGAAAAAGCGACAGCCTTTTTAAATGTCTGCTCTGCTTTATCATATTGTTCAGCCAGACGATAAGCATCACCCAAGGCAATCAATGTGTTCGATAAAGGCTCGGTCAGCTCCAGCTTTTCAGCTATGGCAGCAGCCGTCTCGAGCGAACGGGCAGCTTTGGCAAAGTTACCGTCCTCCAGTGAGGCTATTCCAGCACCGAAGTTCTCGGCCCATTTGTATTCTTCTGCACGATTATCGCCAGTCATTTATAGACCTCACTAACTACTTTTGCCGCACCGGTCGGCTTTCCTATTTATGATGGTCTCGCCTTGAAATCTCGTTCGTCAAGCAGTTTTACTGCAATGACCTGATTGCGGGCATGTTTAATGCTAAATGTCATAGTTTCGACTATATAGCCAGCAGGCAATCTTTTCACTGTTACAAACACAGCATTCTCCACCGTGGCAAAACAGACGATAGCGGGGCATTTTAAATGCCCAATTTAACTCGCCGACTAAGAATGTCTTTCACGTCAGCGTTCATCACAAATTTGCACTCGCCTGCATCCAGTCTTTCGATCTTCACAATCACTCGATCGTCAGTCTTCGGCAAGAATGAACAAACCAAACTACCTGGAAGATAGATAGCTTCAATTCGCTGCGTAAAGAACGGGCCGAAGCTTCTCGAATGATAAATTGCTTGTGGGCACTGACCATGATTCCAGCCATCGTCGCCAAGACAATAGATATCATTCTTTATTTGCACTTCAGAATATCCTTCTCTAGCGGGCCCTATTGACTCCGTAACACCTGGAGGGGGAAGGAAATCATGAGTCGTCATCGAGTACCAAAAGTTAACCAAGATGATAGACGCAATAGAACAAGGCAGAAGAATAATCAGACCCCAAGTGCGAAAGACGCTTCTTGGCCCCCAAAGCAAAATCAGAACGGCAAGGGAAGGTATGCAGAATCTAACAAGCAACAAAATCATTGCCAACAAAGCATATCGAGGGCTCAAGTTAAAAAGAGTCAAGCCGAAATTTGTACAAGCAGCGAAGATAAGCAAGCAAACCAAAATCTGCATAACACTATGACGATTACTTTCAGCCCTTAACTCATCAAAATCCACGGCTACGTTAATTCCCCAGACGAACGATCCACACTAAGACTATCACTATGACACCAGCCCTGCGATAAAACAGAAAAATGCACTGAAAACTAGCTCCCATAAACTCCCACCAAACCACTGTCACGATTGTTTCACGTCCAGCCTCCTAAGATGGCGACAGCCAGTCACAAGGAAAGCTAGACCAATATGGCAATCGCGAAAGCAGATACAGCCCACGACACAACAGCAGCTCGTGACAAAAGTCCAACCGCGGTAGGCGACAATGACTTATCCGCTGCCACAGCCAATCGCTTTCGCGACGAACTAGGTTCAATTTTTGGCAAGCCTCCAATTCAAGACTCCACCAAGTTCGCCAAAGCAGAAACACCCACCAAGAACGACGCCGGCGATAAAACACCAGACAAGTTAGGCGATAAGCCATTCAACGACTTTGCAAGAACCAACGGGCTAGACACCAGAAACACACCCGATGGCAAGGTAGAGTTCAGTCTCAAAAACAATGGCGAAAAGCTCACCATAGGCACAGTCGATAAAACCCGAGAAGGTTTCAAAGAAATTGACCGAACGCTAAAAGAGATGACCAGCCTGAAGCAACTAGAACTAGAAAATAAATTCGGGGTAAAATTCGCACAACCAGGAGACCCTAAGCCACGGCAAGCATCAGATCCCGGTAGCAAACCAGGCAAAGAGCTTGAAGTTCGCAGTCCAAAACTCAAAGAACTGCTGGGAATCGAAGCAGCCCTAGACAAGGCCAACCCATCTCACGCCACCGGCGACAGTGGCAAAGCCGTAAAATTCTATTTCTTAAAGAATCAGTCGTTTGAACCTTCGGCCAAAGGTGTAGCGGCCTTCGAACCAGACGTTCACGGCAATCCAGCGGTGATAGTCGATCCTAACTCACTCGACAAAACACCAATAACAGAACGCGATCGTGATACTAAAAGAGATGGCCCCCACCGCAGCATTGAAAGTGTCATGATCCATGAACTTGGCCATCACAGTGAAGAAAAAGTCTTTAAAAATCCGGCAGAGAAAGCAGACTTCTACAAGGATATGGGATGGTCGCCTGTTCCAGGCTCAAAGCCAGAAGAAAATCAATGGATGATGAACGGTCGAGATGGTCGAGGGTATGCACCAGGCGGCCCCACGCCCCACTCAAACTGGCAGAGAATCGATGATAAAGGGAGAGTGACTGGGGAAGTCAGCCCCGATCGAGTAGAGCGACTGGCCCAGGTAAAGCCCGCCACCAATTATTTTACCGGACCGCACGAAATGTTGGCAGAAGGGCTGACCATGCTGCGCCTAGGTGATAGCCACAGAACACAACTTATGCAAACCGATAACAAGTTATATGGAATGATGAAAGGCATCGATCAAAAAGAAATAGATATGACCCACGGACCCGGAAAGTTTATGCGCTCCTATGATGGAAAGCTGCAGCCCAGAAGCGCTGAAGCAGAAAAGGCTCTTCTAGAAAGAGAAGAAGCAGCCAGAGCAAGAAAGCCCGGCACGAAGTAGGCTGGCAACCGGACACCCGCCTAATCCACCAACATTATTGATTGAATAAACTCCACCGAAATAAATCGCCAGCGGAACCAACACGAGCAAGACAAGCTCTTTCACAAGGCGCTTTCCAGAAACCTTTCTAGACCTGTACCAGCCGAACAAACATGCGAGCAGCACCGATACACCAGTGGCAATGCGCACCATGTCTCGGGCATTATCATAAGCATAGTCAGACAGTGACCCAATACTTGAGCCGCCAACCTGTCGAGGGTCAACAGGCGCCCCCACCAAACCTTGAGCACTTACAGTAGCTGCAGTGTGCCAACAAGCAGTGAGCAGCAACAGAACAAGCCAAAACCGCATGCGTTTGAAAGAAAACATAAGAACACCTCTCAAAAGAAAAATCAGCCTCAAAACGAAGCTGGATTGACGACTTTAAGCGGAGTTAATAATTTAGCAAATAGGGGGATCATCACTGAAGACGGCATCTACAACTCCGCCCACAGACAAGGCCATATCAAAGGGCAAACCAGCAGCAATCTTCTCTTTTTCTAAGTTCAAGTAGTTAAACTCAAGAGCACGCACCGCCACTGTTACCCCTTGCTGTTTAGCCAACCTCAGGGCTTGACCATAGAGGGGGTCGATATCATCTGCGGTGCCAAATGACTGAGCATCACTGCGACCCACTAAGTAAAACTGACAAGCATCAAAACCATCGGCAACAGCTTTGCTCAAAGTGGCAAGGTGCTTGCGGCCGCGCTCGGTGCGGGCATCAGGAAAGAGCGCACGGCCATCCTGCCACATAGTTGCCGACTTCACTTCAACATAGCATGACTTAGTTCCGCTAGAAGAATGACTCAAAAGAAAATCAAAACGGCTATCTGAAAATACTTGTTCGCTAAGTATTTGATCAAAGCGACTGAACTCTGTCAGACGGCCCAACTCGAAAGCTTCTTTGAATAGCTTGTTAGCTAACATGGTATCAACCACCACCAGCGAACTGGGGCACTCAACCAGCTTGAGAGTCCAGGGCAATTTGCGCTTAGGGTCGGCACTATGACTAAGGTATGCGTTCATGCCCGCATCGCACATACCCAGCATGCTGCCTGGGTTTGGACAATGGGCAGTAACAACCGTGCCGTCTTTAAATTCAACATCGGCCAGAAAACGCTTGTAGCGTTTGACCAACTTGGCCTGTACTAAATTAGAGAGAATCATTTTTCAGAAATTCAAATACTAGTCAGAAAGAGTATCGTCGTGAGTGCTGCTACCTAGAGCAAGAGCACTGCCACTAGAAATACCACTATCGTCGGTACTGCGGCCTTTCATCCAAGCTAGCAATGCATCAAAGCCAACTTTCTTTTGACGAGCCTTGATGCGCGATTTAAGACGCTCTAAGAGGTCGTTGTTAGCAACGGACAAACTGACAATCTTTTGGGCGCCACTTCGCTCGGCTACTCGCCACGACAAAAGCTCATCCTTCTTGCCCAGCAAAAGCTTGGTACGCACTAAGATATCGCCAGCCTGGCTGGTCTCTTCCTGGAAGGTAACTTTGCCCTTGCCAAATATTTTGCGCCACCGCGGATAGTAGCGCTGCTCAACCAAGCCTTTGAGAGATGCAACAAACTGAGTACGCTGACTGACGGTCAAACTGTCCCAGTCTTTTTTGCCCAGACAACGCACAGACATTTCTTGGTAGTCAATTAAACTCGATGGGTCGCTTGCGACCTTTGAAGCCGACTTTGCAGTAGCTTTTGCAGCAGACTTCGAAACCTTGGAAGCTCCAGCACCTTCAAATGTCTGCAGCAGCTGTCCAACAGCGGCCCAACCAGGTCCGGCTGTATTTGCCTGAGCGACACCAGCCGGAGCAGCATAAGCAGCATCTAGACCGTTTATACCAGCCGACCCCATACCATTCAGACCGGCTAGACCATTCATGCCAGCAAAACCGAGCAAAGCCGTGGCCATTGCAGTTCTATAAATGAACTTAGACACAGATCTTGCCAAGTGGAGTCTCCAGATAACTGCCTGAGAAAAGCCCTAAATAGAGGCTTTGCTGCGGATTAGTAAAAAGCGGGCCACCCACAATGAAACAAACGACCAACTTATCAGTATGAGGATATCACGAGTGTAGTCAGCAGGAATACCCAACATCACGCCTTTAGTGATGTCGGCGGCGTAATACATCGGCAACGCCATGGCCAGCTTCTGTTCCCAGCCTGGCATAGCTTTGACGGGTGTGATGATGCCTGAGACAAACATCAGTGCCACCCCCAAAATTGAAACTGTCATTGTGTAAATTCTAATGGTTTTAAGTACACAAGCGAAACACAGGCCGATGCAGGCGAAGGTAAAGACCGACAAAACCGTGGCCCCAAGTAGACCAAAGAAATTGCCGCCAAGAGTAAAGCCAACGATGGGTGAAGTGATGCCCAGGGCCAACCAGAGCACAAGCGAGGCCTCAAGAGTAACAGTCAATGTTTTGGCGACAATGGCAGCGTTGAGTCCACCAGGCGCAAAAACAATCTGGCGATAGGTGCGCTCCATCCATTCGTAAATCCAGCTGAAGCCCACGTTCATCGAAGCCAGCACATAGCAAAGATAGGCCACGAGACCAGATGTTATATAGTCGCGCAGACCAAAATTGACTTGAAAGAGTGCAGCCGAGTGGAGGGGAATATTTAGCTCTTTCGCTCTCTGGGTAAGCACAGCGAGCAAACCCATGGCTATTTGATCATCAATCAGGGGGTTGTTGCCACTTGAGAGAATCTGTACAGAGTCTTCCAACGGGTCTTGTGAAACGTTGGCTAGGGCAACAATTTTTTCACGAGCCAAATCACCTTTGGCCTTTTCTAAATCGTCGTAGACTCTTACTCTAAAGCGCTTGGTGTCAGTCAGGTGCCTCGATAGTTCGCTAATGCCAGCGGGGTCGTAGAGCCCAAAGGGCATATCGTTAGCACCAGATATAGTATTGCCAACACAAACCAAAATTAAAATTGCCAGCATTACGCTGGCGCCAAAGTACAGGGGCCGCCGAGTCCACTGCAAGATGTCTTTGTACATGATCGCTAAAATCGCATGCACTAGGTAGCAACCTCGTCTTTAGAGACAGCCAAAAATACTTCTTCTAAGTTTGGCTCACCGGTGGCAAAACGCAAGAAGGGAATATTCTCCTGATACAACCAGGCAAAGACTTCTTTATGATAATGCTCGTCGTTATCTTGAGTTGGCTGTGTCAAATAAATGGTATTGCGCAGGGTGTCAAGGCGAATTTCAAGGTCAAATTTAGATTTAAGCAAATCAATAGCGCTAGCTATTTGCTCCGAATCGACAGCACATTCTTGCACCAGTCTAATTGAAATACCACGCATGCCACGAATGCGCTGGGCTAATTCTGGCACTGTGCCTTCAATAGTGAGACGGCCATCGCGAATGATACCAATGCGATCGGCCAAGAGTTCGGCTTCTTCTAGATAGTGAGTGGTGAGCAAAATAGTGACGCCAGCACTCTTTAGCTCTTTCAATGTTGCCCAAATAAGCCGCCGGGCAGCGGGGTCCAAACCAACTGTGGGCTCATCCATGAACAAAACTTTGGGTTCATTAATCATGGCGCAGGCAATAGCTAAACGGCGCATCATGCCGCCAGAAAGATTCTCAGTGCGATCGTTTAAGCGATCTACTAAACCAGCCCGACGCAATAGTTTCTCTATGCGCTCTTCACCGACTTTCTTAGGCAAGCCATAAAGGTCCGAAAGAAATTTTAGATTCTCGTAGGGCGTTAGCTCATTGTAGACAGCCAGATCTTGCGACACCACACCAAAGCAACCTTTGATTTTCTCGGCCTCGGTGAGGCCGTTGAAGCCACAAATGAAAAACTCTCCTGAGCTGGGTGGCAGGAGAGTTGTGAGCATACTAATTGTTGTGGTTTTACCAGCCCCGTTGTCACCCAAGAGGGCATAAAGCTCTCCGGGATAAATATTCAAGTTGAGATTATCAACAGACAATCTCTGACCAAATCGTTTGGTCAAATTGTGTGCTGAAACTGACGCTTGCCTGCCTAGGCTTGGTAAACCTGAACTTAGCAAATCTGAACTTAGCAAACCAGTCCTTGGGCATCCTGACTAGGAGAACCACAAGCGCGCATCAAACTATCGATGTGGGCAACTTTGAAGACTTTGTAGACAGGTGTTTGCACATTGACGAAGGTAACAGCAGACTTCAGTGAATCAGCCCGCAATAAGAACTCTTCGAGCCACTCTAGGCCATCAACAGAAATAAAAGTACAAGCGGAAAAATCTAGCTCAATATCGGTTTTGCCCGTAGCCAAAATCTTATCAACATCATCTAGACCGCGCTCTAACTCGCCCATGATGCGAATCTTTTCTAGCTTCTTTGCTTTTTTTCCTTCAGCCATTGTTATCAAATCCCTTATCTTTATGGTCTTTCTCTAGGCGCATAGGCAGAAGCAAACAATTGAGCAACTTCTGGTGCCAGTGTGTATCTTGGGTTGGTGCGAATACTCATATCACTGAAGGCCACTTCAGTAAGCTCAGGAATGGCAGCCATGTATGTCTCAACAGGAATACCCAACTCGGATACTGAAAGCGGTTGATTGGCCAATTTGGCCAAGTCGTACACAGCTTGCCTGAGCTTATGCACTAATCTCAAACCTCTAGCTTCTTCGCCTTCACCTTCAATTGGTTCTACTGTTAAACCGATGAATTGAGCTGCCCGAGCATATTTGCGATCGGCGACCCAAAGCGGATAACAAGGAATAGAAACAAACTTAGATGGAATCTGAGCATTGTATTCAATAGTCGAGAGCAAGAAGGCAGCGTTAGCCCGGCCGTGAGCAATATCGAACCTGGCTCCAAAAGCGTGGGCCAAGGCATGGTTGACGCCAACTGAGGCATTGCCGATTGCCATGCCAGCAAGGGTGGCAGCGTTGTGCAGTTTGTGGCGATAGAGAACATTGTTTGGATTTTTCAAAGTCTCTGGCAACGATTCGAAGATCAACCTTAGTGCTTCTAGAGCCAAACCGTCGGTATAATCAGACGAGAAGGTTGAAACAAGGGCTTCAAGAGCGTGAGTGAGGGCATCGAAAGCAGTATCGCCAGTGATATCAGGCGGAAGGCTGCGAGTGAGGTGGGCATCGATGATGGCAACGTCAGGCAAGAGACATTCGTCAATCAACGAAATCTTGCGATGGCCATCTTTTAGCACAGCAAACGGAGTTACTTCTGAACCGGTACCAGAAGTTGTGGGAATAGCTACCAACTGAGTTTTCATGTCTTTGGGAAACTCAATCATACGGTGGTGGAAATCAAGGAAATTGACGGCAATTTCAGAGATTTTCAATTCGGGGTAATCGTAGAATAAACGAACAATCTTGGCTGCATCCAGAACAGAGCCACCACCTAAGGCGATGACCGTATCAGGCTTGCTATGCCGCATCGAAGCTACAACTCGTTGAATTGTAGCGAAATCAGGTTCTGGCCCCATATCGGTGAAGACATCGACATGGCAATCTTGAGGCAAGCGCTCAGTTACTTGGGCTAAATGACCACGACGTGATGCACTGCGCGACGTAATGATGAAAGCGCTCTGACACTTCAAACTCTTCAAATGGTCGATAGAGCCTGGATTGATATAGATATTTTTTGTGGTCTGGAAACTAATGACATAGTTTCTTCTGCGGGGCACACGCTTGAAGTTAATCAAGTTTTTGATGCCGACGTTATCGGTGGTGATGTTGCCACCACCTGTACCGCAGCCAAAGCTCAATGTTGTATTGAGGTGGTTGTAGACACCACCAAGACCGCCAATTGAAGCAGGCGAATTGACGATAATACGCCCGGCATTGATAGCATCAGAGAAACGCTCAATGACATCATCATCTTCACAGAAGATGCCTGCAGTATGGCCAGTTCCGCCAGCGTAGTTAATATCGAGAGCTTTGTTGATACCTTCATTGACTGAATCAACAACAACGTAGCCGAGCACTGGCATCAATTTTTCAATGGCCAGTTTGTGGTGACGCAACTCACCGTTGAGCGGGCAGAGCAGCATCTTAATAGGAGTTGTGATATTCAAACCAGCTTGATCGGCAATGAGATTGGCTGGCTGCCCCACTAACTTATAGTTGATGCCACCAGTGCGACTATCAACAATTAGGTCACTGACTTTTTCAACTTCCTCTTGGGTGCAAAGGTGACAGCCGAGGCGCTTAAATTCGTTAAGCAGTTGCTCTGATACTTCGCGATCAATGACAAGAGTTTGCTCGGATGGGCATTCTGTGCCATTGTCGAAAGTCTTCGAAATAATTATGTCCATGGCAGCCGAGAGCACATTGGCACTCTTGTGCACATAAACAGGTGTGTTACCAGGACCAACACCCAAGGCTGGTTTGCCAGAGCTATAGGCCGCTTTGACCATCTGGGTTCCACCAGTGGCGAAGATCAAATCAACTTCAGGATGGCTCATCAATAGTTCGCTGGTGCGGCGCAAGCGCGAAGATTTATCCACCCAAGTGATAAAGCCTTTTGGTGCTCCGGCAGCTAGGGCCGCTTCATACATTATTTTAGCGGCATAGTTTGACGACTCAGCGGCCATTAAGTGAGCGCTAAAGATAACTGTGTTGCGCGTCTTAGCGCAGCAAATACTTTTAAAAATGACAGTTGAAGTAGGGTTGGTCACCGGCGCTAGGGCAAAAATTACACCCATTGGCTCAGCCACTTCAACCATGTTCAAGTCGGGAAATTCACGGGTGATACCGACTGAACGCTTATCTTTGATTTGGTGATAGAGAAATTCGGAGGCCACAAGATTCTTCAAAATCTTGTCTTCGGTGACACCCATGCGGGTCTCTTGATGGGCCATCAAAGCCAACTTGCCGGCATTTTCAATGGCGGCAGCTGTCATTGCTCTGACGATTTTATCGACTTTTTCTTGCGAATACTGAGTAAAAACGGCTGCTGCTAGACGAGCTTGACGCACCAAATGATTAGCACGCTGGGTGAGCATCAGCTCTTGTTCGGACGATACAGTCATTTATTTTTCTCTGACACGTTGACTCTAAAATTGTCCAGAACGCTCAAGCCGAACAAACGGAAATCAGCAAATATATCTAGACGCAGCAACAAACTTATCAAGTGTAAGGCAAAACCGCATCTATAAGATAAAAGGTTAAGAAGGCTTGATTAAAACTTATTCTATAATTTCAAGTGCCTCGGCGCCCTCAGGGGTGGGGTGATTACGCACCGAACTGAGCGGTTGAGTATATCCACCACCTATGCATGTCAAGCGGCAGGTACTACAATTACGTGGCAGGGCTCGGTCGACAGACAGTCCGACAGACAGGCCGACAAACCTGCCAGCAGATATGGCGAACAAACATGGCGAACAAACATGGCGAACAAAAATTGAAACAAGCTAAAAACCAAACGGCCTTTTTTATATCGACGCAAACCCTCGGCCTCGGCTTACTTGCTTTATCATTTTCGGCAATAGGCTTTTCCAGTTCAGCCCAACCAGCTTGGGCTCAAGACGCGTCCGGTCGCCAGGTCAAAGACTTCAAGCATAGAAAGCGTTTAATCGTGCCAGCTTCTGAAAACCTCAGAAGAATTGACTACCAGGCTTTGCCTGGGCGCGACTCATTGATGCTGCCTAACTATGTACCTAAATTTCCTCCAGCCGGAGCCGGCGGAGGCAACCCACGCTACACACGAGACAGTAACGGCTACCAAAATGCTGGCTCAGATCCGTACGCTAGTGGGCTTCCGCAAGCGAATTCAAATCAAGATGCAATGTACAACGACGGCGGTTTATCCGCCACAGCTGAGAGTCTCGGCAACCCTAGTCAAAGTGGACGCAAACCCATAGGAAAGGTTAGCCGGGCCGGTATAGCGCCGCCTCCGCCACCGATCAAATCCTCACTGCTTCCCAACAGTCTCACTAAAGAGTTGCCAGCCAAGACCAGCACGGCCGCACACACAACAGCAGCTGCATTGAGTCCACAAAAGGTTGCTCAGATTAAAGCTCAAGCTGAAGCCCTCGTCAAAAAAGGTAAAGCAGCCGAGGCCCAGACCCTTATAGGCGGATACCTCAAGAGCAATCCCCATGAGAAAACTCTGGCGACAGAGCTCAGCAAGATTTCATTGCAGCGCGCTCAAAGCCAAGCAAAAGCTGGCAACCACGAGGCGGCCACCGAGCAAGCGCGACTGGCAATCACCCACGGAGAGCACGCACCAGAAATTGTACAGGCTGCTCACGGCACGCTTAACTCTAGTCTGCAAAAAATCGGAGTGAAAGCCAATGCCCCAGAAGATCGCTTTGATCTAGGCACAAAACTGATGGGTCAGGCTCGCTACGACGAAGCGATCATCGAGTACAGTGCAGCAGCTAAGCTAAAACCCTCAGTAGAAGCCTATTTGGGAGCTGGTGGAGCAGCCATGAAAGGCGGCCACCAACTGCAAGCGAAGAAATATTTCCAAGAAGCTCTTGAGTTGAACCCTAACTCTGAGCCTGCGTTAAGAGAGCTGGGCATTGCCCGATATCACCTTAAAGATTATGCTGGCGCCAGCGCCGATTTGACTAGGGCCTTGGTAATAAACTCAGGCGACAAAGAAGCGGCGAGTACCTTACTTGAGCTGTGGCACCACCAAGTAGCCAGCCGACCAACCGATGCCAATTCGCATTTGGGATTAGCTCGAGCCTACCAAGTTGCTGGCGATCTTCCAGCAGCTCAAAACGAATACAAAACTGTAGTCAAAATTCATCCAGAGCACCCAAACTTACCGGCAGCAAGACAGAGCTTCAAGCTCGCTTATGCCAAGCAAGAGGCAGGCAAGGCCTATGATTTAGCTCATACTTTAGAGAGTCAGGGATCACTTCTCAGCGCCTATCAGAAGGCCAGTGACGCAGTAGGCCTCTACCCATCTGAGACTCGCTATCAAAGTTATGCGGCCCAGCTTGCGGCCAAGTTGCAAGCCTCGGTTACAAATAATGGCCAAAACAATGGTCAACCTAATATAAATTCAGGAGTGGCCAGTGCAGCCTTCACCGGAGCAGCAGCAGCTCTTACCGCAATGCCAAATGCCGCAACCGATCTAACAAGCGCAATGGGGCAGCAATCGCCGCTGACGCCTCTCTCAACTCTGATACCGGGCAACACTCCGGAAGCACCACCAAACTTGATACCAACAGCGCAAGCAATGGGGCTGGCACCAGCGGCAGTACCAGCAATCTCGACAGCACCTTTCGCTCATGAAAACATGTATCAGCCAATATCCACAGACCGTCAAGTTTCTAGCATGTCAAACTTCCTGGTTAGCCTGCGAAACTTCACGATGCAGCAGCAAAATCAGATAAGCGACGCCGAAGACAACAGTATCTGGACCTTAGGAACAACAAAGAAAAAATCTATTCTGCCTGGCCTTGCTGGTGACGCAGATTCTACAGCCGACACAGCCGTAGGCAGTAGCAGTGTGCCCTCAGGCCTGCCTGCGGCCGCACCTTCAGCTTCGGTTTCATCGGCATCCCAACCTAACTCTATGGCCGACGTTCTAAGAAATGCCGCTAAGGCTCTAGCCAATACAAATAGTACTGCTAGTAATGTCGCTAGTTCTGCAGCAAGCTCCACGACAAGTACTACAGCCAATTCGGCCAGTGCTACAAGCACAGCAGAACCTACAGCAGCAGCCCCTCCGAACACTTATGCAAGTTGGGCCATGCAGGCTCAAGATGCTTACAAGACCTCGGGCATTGGCTCGCTTGCCAGTATGACTGCAAGCTCAGCGCCAGCTCTATTTGCTGGTAAATTGAAAACTATCAACAAGCAAGACCTAGTCACGGCAGCCCAAAAAGCAGCGAGCAAATTTGCAACTAAACCTGTTGCAGTTAAGGCAGCTACTGCTAAGCCAGTTACCGCTACATCGACTTCGGCGCAGATGGCGCCGAGTACAACTACTTCTAGCTATACCACAGCTCCTTCTTATGCTGCCGCCCAGAGTTACAGTGCAGCTCCGATGCCGTCACCAGTTCCCCTAGAGGCGCCTCCACAATCTCAAGCAGCACCCTACACGCAAGGTGGATACCAACAAGCTGCACCACCGCAATATGATCAAATTTCACAAATCAATTCACTACAAACCAACAATCAGCAGCTACTAGCGCAACTATCTCAGGCAAATTCATACATCAAGCAGCTGCAAGGCAGAAACGCACCAGAGCAATCAATGCCACCGCAAATGATGCCTGGGCAACCACAGATGCCCGGTCAATCAATGACTCAGACCCAACCTATGATGCCACCAAGCGGCTCAGTCCGTCTCCTTCTACAAGGTGTAAAGGCTGCCAAAGACGACGTTCAGCTTAAGGTTCTGCTACGCAACGAGACCGGACAAGAAATAAAACTACCTAGCAATCTAAAAGCTTCTGTGCGCAGTGCCAGCCAAGGAGAACGACAAGGCAAGGCTAGCTTCGCAGGCAAAACAGTGAGCCCAGGTGCCTCAGTCACTGGCACAATCAAAATAGCTGGTAGCAATCTAGATCCGACAGCAGATGTGTTCATACCAGCTTCTAGCCTGGCTATTGTCGGCATGGGTGACCTGCACCTAACTGTGCCAATTTCTCAGCGATAAGAAATACTGCGCCGACAAAAATAGAGTTATTTAGTGGTATCAGGTGCGACACCAAACGGATATAACTGCGGGAAAAGTGTATCTAGAGCAGCGGCCGGAAAGCGCAAAGAGACTGCAGCCTTTGGACTTTCCGAAGCGAGCAATCCTGCGGCAATGACGTCATTCAAAACTCTTCGAGCCGATCGCTCAGGCAGGCCAGTTATTCTAGCCGACTCACCACGATCAAAACGTCCGCGAATGAGCGCCTCTTGCAAAAGATTGATAGATTCAGGCTTGAGGCTCCCAGAGCCCTCAACATAAGCCTTAAGTCGACGACCCAAATTGTTCAGATCAAACAAACTTGACATGAAGCTCACTTGATCAATGCAAACTCTTAGAAACCAAAGAGTAAAATCGGCCAAGGCCTGATGCGACAGATTTCCCCGACCATCGAGGTCGCCACGACGCGGGCTATCAGCGAGGGCCATCATTGCTTTGTAGCCATTTTCACCCTCAATGCCTCTGGCCAAGCCCCTTGACACAGACCACAAACCATGGGCACCAATGCCAGCCTTGAGCGCCATAGCATGACTGACAAGGCGACTAACACGACCGTTTCCATCAGGGAATGGGTGAATATAATTGAGCCTATGATGCGCTGCTGCAATAGAGAGAATCTGCGAAGCCTTTCCAGCATTGGCGAAGCGATAGCTGGTAGAAAAATGCTGCATAAACTCTCCGACGTTATCACTAGATGGCGGCAGGTGTCGACCAACAAATGAAATCAACCGAGGCGGGCTCAGGCAAATTACCTGCAACCACTAACCGTTCTATCTCAGCTTGTATACGCACATGAGCAACTCATAATTCTTACCAGCGAGGCTAGATTCGCAGCCGTGGCCGGATGGAGCGACGCTCCGAGAATTGCGCTTTGAGCCGACAATTCGGCCACAGCATCGACTATCTCCAAACTTATTTTTTCTAGTTTCGTTGGCTCTATTCGAGCAGTCGACTCAATCACTTTGGCCGATATCCTCACACTAGTTTTTCTGAATAAACATGCATTTTAGCCCAAAAGATAGTCAATTCGGCCGATGTTTTGGCCGATCTTTGCAGTGAGCATTTTCTAAATACTGACTACCCCGGATAAAAGCCCGCTGCTAACAGCTTCTTGAGAGCATCTTGATACTTTCTTGACCTCCAAAGAGTCTTACTTGATACCTCGTTGACTGCATAAGCGGTTTGATATGGATGACAGCTGTGGAGGCAGAGCAATGGACATCCTTCTAATTTTAGTGCTCTTGTTTGTGGCCTGGTTAGGTGGTCATGCTCTCGACTACGTCTTCAACACAGTTGAAAAGGCCATCAAGCCAGCAGAGGCCGAAGAAGAATTTATGACAAAGCCAAAGCAAGAAGTTATTTACGATTCCGACAAGACCACAATAAAGACCCCAGGCAAAGAGCCAGCCAGACTTTACTTAGTGCCTTCCGCTACGGCCAGACACTAAGAATAAATTGACGACCGACCAAGCAATCAAGCTAATAAGCATCAGGAATACCACTTTCAATGAGTAAGAATACTGTTTTGACAAAGGCCGAAAAAGCTTTAGAGACAAAGCAAGAAAGCAAAACTACTAAGAGAGATCACTCGAAAGAGCAAGCATCTTGGTGGCGGGTAATGTGCCTGACCGGAGTAGACTATTTCTCAACACTCGGCTATCAGCCAGGTATTGCCTTTCTTGCTGCGGGCATTCTCTCGCCCGTTGCAACACTGATAGTAGTGCTATTGACTCTACTTGGCGCCTTACCTGTCTACTGGGTAGTAGCGCGAGAAAGCCCACATGGACAGGGCAGTATTGCCATGCTGGAAAAACTTTTTCCGGGTTGGATTGGCAAAACAATCGTTTTAGTCTTACTCGGATTTGCCGCCACCGATTTCGTTATTACAATTACTCTATCAGCCGCTGATGCCACTTCGCACATCCTAGAAAATCCAGTTGTACAACAGCTCAGTTTTGTTCCGCACAACCCTATCTTCTGCACCAGCCTTCTACTTTTACTATTGGCGGCTGTCTTTCTCATGGGCTTTAGAGAAGCGATTGGCATCTCAACAGCTCTTGTTATCGCCTATATAAGCCTCAATATTTATGTTTTGACTATCGGTGGGCAAAAAATTATTGCCAATCCTGCCTTGCTCGGAAATTGGCAGCTACAGCTCAATGCCCAATATCTCAATCCACTAGCCATGATAGCGGCGGCAGCACTGGTTTTTCCAAAACTGGCCCTAGGCTTATCCGGATTTGAAACCGGTGTATCAGTGATGCCTTTGGTGCGCGGTGCAGCCAGCGATGACCCTGCTCAACCGCAAAAGCGCATAGCCAACACCAGAAAACTATTAGTCAGCGCGGCATTGATTATGAGCGTCATGCTCATGGCCAGCAGTATTGTCACGACAATGCTCATCCCCGCAGCGCAATTTGCACCAGGCGGAGAAGCCAATGGCCGAGCTATCTCTTACTTGGCACACATGTACATGGGCCCAACCTTTGGCTCTGTCTACGATATTGTCACCATTGCCATTCTCTGGTTTGCTGGCGCTTCGGCACTAGCTGGTTTGCTGACATTGGTACCGCGCTATCTACCACGCTATGGCATGGCACCAGAGTGGAGTGCCGCCACTCGCCCGCTAGTAATATTCTTCTTTGTCGTCACGGTAGCAGTGACTTTGATCTTTAAAGCCAATGTCGATGCCCAAGCGGCAGCCTACGCCACAGGCGTATTGGTGCTCATGACCTCTGCAGCTGCGGCTGTAACTGTGAGTATGTGGAAGAGATCAAGCATTTTGCGCTTAGGTTTTATGTCAGTGACAGCCATACTTCTCTACACCACAGGTGCAAATATTGTTGAGCGCCCCGATGGCATTCAAATTGCCAGCTTCTTCATTTTTACGATTCTAGCTATCTCTCTTTGCTCGCGCATAGCCAGATCGTTAGAGTTGCGCATCAAAGATGTCAGCCTAGACTCTACGGCTGCCTCTTTCGTCCACAGCAATAGCGACAAACCCATACGAATTATCGCCCACAGACCAGGCGGAGCAAGCTATGCGGTAAAAATGGCCGAGTTAAAAGAAACCCATGGCCTAAACATGAGTTGCGACCATGTAATTTTCCTCGAAGTCAGCGCCCTTGACCCATCCGAATTTGAAGACGAAGTACTTGACGTCAGTGGCATCAGTGACGGTGAATACAAAATCATGCGTTGCCAGAGCCCCGCAGTGCCGAACGCCATTGCTGCCTTACTGCTATCCTTGCGCAATTCAACAGGTATCAATCCTCATGTATACTTCGGCTGGACCGAAGGTAGCCCAGCTATGTATGCTGTCAAATACATATTCTTTGGCGAAGGCGAAACGGCTCCACTGACAAGAGAAATTCTTCGCAGCATCGAAAAAGATGTCAAAAAGCGACCAGTGGTTCACGTCGGCTAAGTTACTCAGCTATTTGAAGTATAAGTGCCTAGAAAACTAATGAGACAACTCTGGAAACACGGCATCGGTATAGCCAGCGTCATCTTTGTCACTGGAATAATTATGGTATTCCACCTCGATACCGTGCTGGCCAACGTCTCAATGCTCTACTTGCTTGTGGTGTTTTTATTGGGGTTGTATGTCGGTCGCTCAGCCTCAGTGGTTTCGGCCCTGCTTTCGTTTGCCGCCTTCAACTGGTTTTTTGTCGAACCGAAGCTAACCCTATCAGTTCACAGCGCCTCTGAATGGCTGGCCCTCTGTATGTTTCTTTTGATCTCAACCATTACCGGGCAGCTTACTTCAAGAGTTCAAGCCGCTGCTGCTGAAGCAAAGCAACGGCAGACCGAAACTGAGACCCTAGCCAAAGCAAGCTGGGCGGTTTCATCGCAGCTAACCACAGAAGAAGCACTAACTGAGGTGCTAGAACAACTGCACCGGGTGGCCGATATAGAGACTGCTGCAGTAATATCATTCGATCAAGATGGAAAAGTTTTACTACGCGCCAGTATTAGCACTTCAGGCGATACCGATAAGAAGACTCTGCTTGCGGAAATTGACAAACACATAGACCTTGCCCGCGGCAACAACTCAAACGAGAGCCTCTGGACACCAGTGGCCCACGGCGGCAACCAAGCCGGGGCAGTATACGTCAAGCTCAACGAGAAAATGGAAGAAAGCCGAGAGCAGAAACGCTTGATTGACGCATTGGTCAACCATGCGGTCGTGATATTGCAACGAGAAGAGCTAATGAAAGAGCAATCTCGCACCCAGGCCCTGAAAGAAGCTGACAAATTGAAAACCGCTTTATTGTCAATGGTATCTCATGACTTTCGCAGCCCGCTAACAGGCATCAAAGCTGCCGTTTCTGCTCTTTTACAAGAGTCGCCCAAAGAGCTAGACAGCTCTGAAGCAAAACTACTACTGCAAGGTATCGAGCAAGAAGCCGACCGCATTAACAGAATGGTTGGCAATATTCTCAATCTATCAAGACTCGAAGCTGACGCCTGGAAGCCAGACCTAGAAAGCAGTTCACTAGCAGAAATAATCGGATCAGCTTTAGCATCCTTTTCTGCTGATGACAACAAACGTATTACTGTCCGCCTGCCGCGCGATCTAGAAGAAGTGACAGTTGACCCGGTACAAATAGAGCAAGTAATTAAGAACTTGATCGAAAATGCACTAAAATACTCGGACAAGGAAACTCTAGTGGAAATCTTAGTGAGCACCCTTGATCAAGAAGTAGTATTGAGCGTTTTGGACCGAGGTATAGGCGTCGCGCCCGAAGATGCTAACAGAATTTTTGATCGTTTTTATAGAAATCCGAAACTTAAAGAAACAGCTACACCAGGAGTAGGAATTGGTCTGGCGATATGCAAAGCCCTAGTTGAAGCCCATCACGGCAGCCTGACCATGACTACAAGGGTAGGCGGCGGCAGCGTATTTGAAGTCAAACTTCCAATAGAGAAAAAATCATAGACTATGAAAGTACTGGTCATCGACGACGAACCGCAAATTAGACGGGCTCTAAAGATGGGCCTAGAGCGCAATGAATATATTGTGAGCTTAGCCGGAAGCGGAGAAGAAGGCCTAGACAAGATGGCTACCGAACCATTTGAGCTGGTCGTACTTGATTTAGCCATGCCAGGCATGGATGGCTTTGAAGTCTGCCGCCAAATTCGCAGCTGGAGCCAAGTGCCAATCGTAGTGCTATCGGTTAGAGACAGCGAAGACGACAAAATCAAAGCGCTTGACTGTGGAGCCGATGATTATTTGACCAAGCCTTTTGGCGTGGGCGAGCTACTGGCGCGCATAAGAGCGATTATTCGCCGGGCCAAAGGTGCAGAAGCCTCTCTTAGTACGCCAATTTTTTGCGAAGGCAATCTAGTTGTAGATTTCGACAAACGGATAGTCACCGTATCTGGTGACACAGTTCACCTGACACCGAAAGAATATGATTTATTGCACATGCTCATCAACAACGCTAACAGAGTACTCACCCACAGACAGCTGCTCACCAAGATTTGGGGCATTGAATATGCCGAAGATCATCATTCGCTACGGGTACACATTGCCAATTTGCGCAACAAAATAGAAAGCGATCCCACTCGCCCGCAACTAATTCAAACCGAAACTAGAATTGGCTACCGCTTCGTCACCACTGCCAACTGACTTATTTCACTAATCAGCTAATAGCAATTTTAACGACTGAAGACGCAGGCGCAGTCGTTGCCAAGCGTTGTTTTTTATGCCATTTTTACGGCAGTAAGCCAATCTTGACACTATCTTGATCAGCTAAAAGTTATATTGGCACAGGTCAAAAACTGGCCTCATCAACACGGAGTATTTACAAATGTGGGCAGATCAAATAGCAGTAGGTGGAGTTTCAGCCAAAAGAATTTCGGCTAGCAAAAAATTCAGCACAATTTGCTTGATGGTCGCGCTTAGTACGGTTCAAAGTATTGGATTGCCTTGCATTGCTGCCACTCCCTCAACCTCGCAAATCAACACCATTGACGTACCGAGGCAAATATTGCGTACGGGCATTAACCTCGATTCTAGAACTGTCTCGCCCAATACACTTCAGCTAGCTCAAAATTTGAATTTACTGCCAATTCTTAGTCGGCTACAGGAACTGAGAGCAAAAACATCGCAACAGAGTGGTGGCAATACAATAGAGTCACTAAGTGACAGACAGGAGTTGCTCGAACTGACTCAAAAAGCACAGAATATTCTCATTAGAACTTCACTTGAAATCGACTTTGTCAACTCTGAAATAGACGCCGAACAGAATATATATAGCGAAGTACTTTCAACCTTTCAGGCTTCGAGAGACAAACTTGTTGCCCGCGTCAACGCCGGAAGCTTCATTCTCAACGGCGCACTCTGGACCGTTTGCGAAGCTCTAGCCATCGTCTCTCCCTTGCACCCCAACTATGCTATTCACTCGGGCATCGTTGGTATCGCTGCCGGTATAGTACCTTCTCTCGCTTCGGGCTACGCACTTAAGGCCTATAGCGGAAAACACAAAAAATCTGAATGTGAGCCCAATATGCTGGCTAAAATATTCAATCGTCCAACCAACCAAGACATCGAATACCCAAAATCTGTTTGGTCATTTCTCAATACTGCACCGGCTGGAGAAACCGGCACAGCGAGTTCCGGTAAAACCCGCAAAGATCAGCTCATCGACCGCTGGATATCTGACAAAAACATTCCATCGTTCACAGACCTGTCTAACTCAAAAGAAATAGATATTCTGACAGCCACCGCCTCTCAGAAGAAAGGCCTCTCCATAGACAATTTAAATGTACGCTTGGTTATGCTCGAGCAATTGCAAGGTGAACTAGCGAAGATGAAACGACTATTAATGGAACTAGCCATGGTTGTGACAGATGAGAAAGAAGTCTAGCTTTTACACGAAGCGGCTGGCTTTAGCATCCGATGAAGCAAGAGAGCAGATTAGAGACTGCCTACTCGACATAGAGAAGCTTTAGATTAAAGCTGACTCAGACTCAAGCGCCCTATCTCAAGACCTCCACAAAGTAGCAAGGCCCACCTGGCTCAGCTTAAAAGAACAGCCTTCAATAAATATAGACTTATCAATCTTGAAATATTGAAACCTCGAAACCTTGATACTATTCAGTCTTTGACGATTGCCAAAGCTAAAGGTTGAATAATTATCTGGAGGTTTGCTCGTGGAATCTAATCGCCGTTGCGCAACGGTTTGTTTTTCAGCCGCACTTGTCATAGCTCAGGTGATTTTACCATCGACTTTTTTACCAGAAGCAGCAGCAGCACCTTCAACCTCGACAATCAACACAGTCGAAGTACCGAAGCAAATTCTGCGTACAGGCATCAACCTTGAGGCTAGAACGGTCTCCCCCAACACACTTCAGCTTGCTCAAAATTTGAACTTGCTGCCCACCCTCAGCCGCTTGCAAGAGCTAAGAGCAAAAACATCGCAGCGCACTGGTAGCAATAATGTCAATACTATAGAGTCACTAAGCGACAGACAAGAGCTACTGGAGCTGACCCAGAAGGCCCAGAGTATTCTTATTAGAACCGCTCTAGAAATTGACTTTGTCCTCGCCGAAATAAACGCAGAACAAAACATCTATAGTGAAGTGCTTTCGTCGCTACAAGGCTCTAGAGACAAGCTAGTGGCCCGTGTCAACGCAGGAAGTTTCATTCTCAACGGCGTTCTTTGGACCGTCTGCGAAGCACTAGCTATAGTCTCTCCACTGCATCCAAACTATGCCATTCAGTCAGGAATCGTTGGTATCGCAGCTGGTATCGTGCCATCAATCGCTTCAGGCTACGCCCTAAAAGCATATAGTGGAAAGCATTCAAAATCTGAATGCGACCCCAATATGTTGGCGAAGATATTCGACCGACCAATCAACTCGGACATAGACTATCCCAAATCAGTCTGGTCTTTTCTCAACACCGCCCCGGCTGGTGAAACCGATAACAACACAGGGAAAACGCGAAAGGAGCAACTCATTGCTCGCTGGGTCTCGGACAAAAACATTCCATCTTTCACTGACAAAGCAAACTCGAAAGAAATTGACATTATCACGGCCACAGCGGCACAAAAGAAAGGCCTATCGATAGACAATTTAAATGTTCGCATGGTTATGCTTGAGCAATTGCAAGGCGAACTAGCAAAAATGAAGCGGCTACTGATGGAAATAGCCATGGTAATTACCGACGAAAAAGAAGTCTAGCACTCAATCTCAACTAGACTTCCTTACATCACATAAGCAGGCTTGCTGCGATATAGATTTCTAATTGTAGTTTTGTCAGCTGGCGAAAGTTGATTGACTATGCGGTTCTCATGCATAATGTCGTCTCGATAAGGGCTGTGGGCCTTAATGCCAAGGGCATGACCAAACTCATGAGCGGAAGCTCCTATCATTTTTTCAGGAGTAGAGGCAACTAGCGTCGAAAGCTCAATGACCACTGGCTTTTGTTGAATATTGACGCGCTGAGCTTGATCATATGGATAAACCTGCGCACAGGTATTGCCACCAACCATGATACCGCCTGGACTAGTCGAGTCTTTAAATGAATCAACAAAGAAAACTAGAACTTGTGCTTGTTTCGGATCGTCAACAAAGCCAAATTGAAATATCCCCTCACGCTCAAATTGTCTCCACTGCTCAATACCAGTCGCTACCTGAAAGTTTGTGTCTTCGGTCCATTGCGGGGCCTTTTCTAGCGTAGTAAAGCCTTCCGGCAGGCAAATCATTGAGTAGACCTGATCTGGCCGTACCTTTTGCAATTCACCAAAGGGCATCTCTGGCAATTTAAGCCCAGGGCTAATCCAGATCTTCAGTGGCATTTTCTTGCTTTCCCAGCGCACCAAAGCCATATTAAGACTGGGCTCGCCTGGATTATAAGCAGTCGAATTTGTACCGGGCGCACGGTCATAACCTTCAGTGAGGTGCAAACCATTGCTGTGCTGCAGGGGCTGAGCCCCTCCGGGGTTTGAGAAGCTCTGAAAAGTAGCCCGTTGCAATTTGCGCGTCTGCCCCTGGGCTTCTAGCGCCAATGGCGCAACCAGCGAGAAAAGAGCAGCGGCCAGCGCTAGGGCCTTGCCAGCCACTTTGAAACGACTAAATTGCCCAAGAGCCTTGGCTCTCCGGGACAGCGCTGTCTGGCTATTTCTCAATTTATACAACCTAGATAACCTATAACACACACACAACCTAAAGTGGCCTCAAAGAAACGACTAGATGACATAATAAAAGCCGATGTTTCGTGAAGGGCTCTTTCTCGGAGAGGTCCTATCAAAATAGCTCATGCTACAAAGAATTAGACCTACCGATATTTACTTACCGCACCTTTTCAATAATAAAACAGACTGAGACTTGGCGCCAATTATGCAATCTGCATCGTATGAACAACTTAGCCTCAAGGTGGCCCATGCCATAGCCGAACAAATCAGGATTAAGCCAAATTGCTGCTTGGGCTTGCCCACCGGAAACACACCGCTTTTGACCTACCATATATTGGCAAACTGGTCATCGGGCCAGGGCCCATACGCCGATAGCGATGCACCGGCCATCGACTGGTCGCAAGTGCTCTGCTTCGCCCTAGATGATTATTTCAATGTCGACGAAAAGCACTCATTTGAGGCTTTTTTAGAAAAGCATCTATACAGCCACACCAATTTGCCCCTAGACAATCGCTTAAACCCCTGCCAGCCTGAAGACTACGACCTCCTCATCGAGAGCTGCGGCGGGCTTGATTTAACCATCCTCGGCATTGGCAGCAACGGCCATATTGCCTTCAACGAACCGGGCACCTTGGCCCTAAGCTACACCCACTGCATTTGGCTTTCTGAATCTACGAGAATAGCCAATCAAAAGGCTTTCGGCAGTCTCGAAAGTACTCCGCTCACCGGGATAACCATGGGGTTACAAACGATTTTCGCCAGCGCTAGAATAATACTCATGGCCAGTTCTGAAGCAAAACGAAGTATTGTCGAGCAGGCCTTTGATGGACCAGTTACTCTAGATTTACCGGCGTCTCTTTTGCAAACCCATAGCCATGCAGATGTTTGGACCGATTTTGGCTATGAAAAAAGCTTCCGTTATAAAATGTAGCTCAAATATAAAAAAAATTCAAAAGGGTACAAAATGGTTCTTCCAAGTCAAATTGCCCGACAGCGCAAAATGCAATTATTGAGCCTGGCTCTTGTTTCGCTCACCGGCGGCACTATAAATAGCGCGCTTGCCGACCAGACTAACCCCGACTTTGTACCGCCCGAAATTACTCTACCGATGCCAGCGCGCTACAACCCGGCAACGCAGGTACCAACTACAGCCAGCGGCGCTGGTAATACCCCGGCTCCCGGTATGGCCAACATGGGCTCAGCGGCCGCTGGATTTGCCCAAGGCTCAGGGGCAATTCCCGGCATGAACAATCCCAATCAGCCTAATCCTTTTTTGATGAAGGCAGCGGACCGGTTGCGCATTCCGCCGGGAACTAGCATTCCTGGTCGTGGCTCCACTCCACCGGGCGCAGCTTCGAGCCCAGGCTACCCTCAGGCCGGAGCAGGTCAACAAATGTCTGGTCAACAGGGCTATGGTCAACCAGGTTATGGACAGCAAATGGGCGGGCCACCTCAAGGTTCGTCAGCCTTTCTTCAACCTGGACAACAACCACCAGCACCGGCCACACCACTGCAAAAGCAACTAGCTGCCCAAGGCCAAGGTCAATCTGGCCAAACTGACCCAGTCGTCACCCTCCAGACTAACAAAGGCACAATCGTAATGCGGCTATTCCGGCAGCATGCGCCGATTACAGTACAAGCCTTTTTGCAAATGGTTAGAACTGGCTTTTACAACGGCCTGATATTTCACAGGGTAGAACCAGGCTTTGTCGTCCAGGGTGGTTGCCCCAACGGCAACGGTACCGGCGACTATATTCCACCAGGTCAAACTGTGCCGCGCTACTTGCCTCTAGAAACTTCGCCCTATGCTCGCCACAACGCCGCTGGTGTTGTAGCCATGGCCAGAAAACCAAACAACCGCGATTCATCCAGCTGTCAGTTTTATATTACCCTCGGACCGAAGCAACAGCTCGACAATCAATACACCGTAATTGGTGGCGTCATTCAAGGCATAGACGTAGTACAACGCATTGCCATTGGCGACCGCATATTAGCGATGACAGCCTCTGAATAGCTAGCCAGACTCTATATCTTCGTCGTCTTTTGTATTGAAAAACATAATTACTGACAGCACTATAGTGATGCATCCACCTGCGCCAAAAATTATGTTAGAAAGTGCAGCCACAGGACCACTTTCATGCTCTGATGTATTCAAGTAATTGGCGACAAAGAAGAAAGACACGCCAACAAAAAAGAGAATGATAGAAGGAATTTTTTTCGTCATTACTTGTTCAAATAGCTACGAATGGCCGGTAGTATTCCACCAATCAATTTAGAGCCGCCAATGTGATTCATATGGACAGTATCCCAAAAGTCGCTTTCATGAAACTGACTTTGATTGGTCATATCTACCAGAGTAACATCTTTACCGTAGGCCGTTGCTAGAGTTTTCACTTGCTGATTGAAGCGCTGATAGAAGCCATCGGCCATTAACCCTTGATTGAGCTTGGTCAGTGGCATATTAACAAGAACGACTTTAATTCCGCGCTCCTGGCAAACTTTAAGAGTATTGTCTAGGCACGACATCTGCACGCTCAAATCACGCTCGGCAATATTTTTATAGCGGCCGCGATACTCTCTTGTGCTTGTCTCCCAGCGTTGCTCAGCAGTTCCGGCCAGAAGCGCTGACATTGCAAGGTCTGGCGTGCTTGCCGACTTAGAAGCTGGTGAAGAAACCGAAACAGTAGTCGAAGCGGGAGTCGCACCACCAACAGTGGCACCATCTTTATTAAGACCATCTCTAGCAGTAAAGATTCGGGCGATAGCGCCGCTGATTTTCTCTAGCGTGCGATCTGCTTCTTTCTGAAAGCGCCAACGGCGCCCGTAGAGAAAGCAGCTGTGATTGGCTATGAATTCGGCCTTGTCTTCAAAGCGAGGCAAAAATGTTTTGGCATAACTAGAAAAGTTATGAAGATCGACAATTTGCTTGAAAGAAACGGTAGCCATAGGGCTTTTAACGTTATCATCGGCGAAGTCGCGGGGGGCGATTCCCCAAACAACAACCTCAGGTTTAGTATCACCTTTGAGAAATTCATTGGCATACAGAAAAGCATCAGAGCTCATCTGCCCAGCACTAGCCAACGAGAACACCGAACTATTCTTGATGCCGTTCTTTTCTAAAACGGCCTGGAGAGCCACAGACTTATGGTAGTGGGCAATATCGGCAATTTTAGGATCGAAGGAAGCGTCCATGGCCCAAAAGGGAAACATCATGAGAGATGAGCCTAACAGCACGACATTCGCTGGTGGCTTCTGCGCTCTGTACTCTTTAATAGCCAAATCAATCAAGGCTGGATTAGTCCAGAAATCACCGCCGCTAGAGCGAGCCGAGCGCTCTTGTTGCATGCTTGAAGCTTGAGCCAGGCCAAGATTTACCACGGCAAAAATCGCCAGTGCCCAAGAAATAGGTCGCTTCCAGCCAGTTTTCGGGCCCTTGGTCTTTTCTGGCCCTGAATATTTTCCAGGCAAAAGCTCAGGATGTAGCTTTGTACGGCCTAGCCCGGCTGCAGTCGACGATTTTGTCGGCGTTGTCGACTGCGTTATCGATGATGTAGTAGAGGCTGAAGGGGCAGGCAACTAAAGAGGATCTCCAAATAGCACTTGACTATTTTAGTCAACTTTACAGCCTTGAATGTTAGCCATTTCTAAGATCAACGTCAAATCGAATTGGGATCTGAGTAAGGAGGTATCTCCTCGCGGGCGGGCCGCTTATTTAAATTTGGCAAATCGTTTATTGGCGGGGTTAAAGAAGAGGGTGGAGTAACTGAACTAGAACTAGAGCCACCGGAAAAAGGTCCAAATCCAAAGTTTTTGAAGAATTCGAACATGGGCTTTTGCAGTTGCTCAAATATATTATCAGTCGGTCCAAAGCTATTGGTCGAACCAGTGGTTCCATCAGGCCCAAAGTTGCGCACCGAACTAGTGGTGCCGTCTGGTCCAATGCGAATATGAATTTCTTGCCCAGAAAACCCACCGCCACCGGGTCTAGCGGCAAACTCGCGTAATTTACCGATATCGGTCATGTTTTGCATATCGGGCATTTCAGGCAAAAGCCTATCAGTCAGAGAACCCTCATCAAAATCTTCAAAGGGAGAGCCGGCAAACGGAGACCCCGCAAAAGGAGAGCCCATAAAGGGGGAGCCATTTTCAGTCAAACTGCCAAACAAAGAACCAGCTCCAGTTCCAGTTCCAGTTCCAGAACCAGCGCGCGGCATTGGCCCTTTGCGAATAGCCGTGAAAGGTCCAGCCGTACCCTGTGAAGCACCGAATCGCGAGTTCAATCCCGGTCCAGGAGTGTACGGAGAGGCTGCAAATGACTCGGCCCCAACTCCTGCTGTTTTTTTCAAACGTTCAATGCGGTCGACATATGACATGGCCTGGGCAGGTACACCGAATAGCTGCGACTCTAGGCGATCGAGCCGCTGGTCAATGGTCTCGCCCGCATAAGTCTTTTTCAAAATACGCCACTCAAGGGTGGAAAGCACAGGGTAACTGGTCTCAGCTTTTGCGCCTGGTTTTCCGGCACTGGCCTTGGCCTGCTCGGCTTTGTGCTCTGCCATAATCTGAGCAGCCTGTTTGTCACGCTGCACTATAGCAGCCTTTAAATGGCTCAGCCTCTCATCATTTGTGCCGAACTGCGAAGAGCCCAAAGTCAAAAGCTCAAGCCGCTCAAGGCGCTTTTCGATTGGGTCATGACCATAATGATGGAAGAAAAAGCGATTCTCTAGAACCACGATCTCTTTATCGAGGGCTTGTTCACTCAAGCTAGATGCTTTATCGGCCGGACCGGATACAGTTTTACTAGCAGTTTTATCGGAAGTTCTTGCTTTCAGGGCTAAAGCTCCGCTCTGTACAAATAGACTGCAAGCTAAAGCAATAACCCAAGGGTGAGTAAATTGTCGTAACTTCATCTTTTTATAGTCCTGATAGCTTACCTATTCAGCATAGCAGAGATGTCAAACCGTGCCTTCTGCCCCCTCAGGCTCAGACTCTAAGAGTAGCTCCACAATTAAAAACCGCCCCCGGTAGATTTATCTACGATAGGAGCGGTTCTATATTTTTCGATTACTGGCTAGCCTTCAAAGAATAACCTTCAAGAAATTGCTGTGAAGAACTAGTCTTCCGAAGCACGGAACTCAGCGTCGACGACATCATCGCCGGAGCCTTGATATCCGCCACCCTCAGAACCGTTGCCGCCGCCGTTACCTTCGTAACCGCCGCCTTCGTAGCCTTCACCACCCTCGCCACCACCATCACGCTGGTGAGCGGCTTGCTGCAAGAGAACGAGAGCTCCTCTGAGTTCGTTCATGATGCTCTTGATAGTTTCGAGATCGGCTTCTTCTTTGAGCTTGTCGCGCAGATCGCCAACGAGCATTTCGCAACGCGATTTTTCGCCCGGGGTAACTCGATCGCCAAGTTCTTTGACTTGTCTTTCAACGGCATAACAGATGCTGTCTGCTTCGTTTCTGACGTCGGCTTCTTCTTTGCGCTTTCTGTCGTCTTGTGCATAAGACTCGGCTTCGCGAATAGCGCGTTCGATGTCTTCTTTGCCCAAGTTGGTAGAAGCGGTAATAGTGATGCGTTGCTCTTTTCCGGTAGATTGGTCACGAGCTGTGACGTTCATAATACCGTTGGCGTCAATGTCGAAAGTAACTTCTACTTTGGGAACGCCGCGCTGCGATGGTGGAATACCATCGAGACGGAAGTTACCTAGTAGTTTGTTATCGCGAGCCATTGGGCGCTCACCTTGGAAGACGTAGATGTCTACGGCTGTCTGGTTATCGTCAGCAGTTGAGAATACTTCAGTTTTGCGAGTTGGAATTGTGGTGTTGCGATCAACCAGTTTGGTCATGACACCACCCATGGTCTCAATACCAAGTGACAAAGGAGTAACGTCAAGGAGCACAACGCCCTTAACTTCACCGCCCAAAACACCGGCTTGAATCGCAGCACCAACAGCAACCACTTCGTCAGGGTTAACGCTTTGGTTAGGCTCTTTACCGCCAGTTACTTGCTTAACAAGTTCTTGCACGGCTGGAATACGAGTAGAACCACCTACCAATACAACTTCATCGAGGTTGTCATAAGTTAGTTTGGCATCTTTAAGAGATTGTTCCATCGGCATGCGGCAACGCTCAACCAAATGTCTGGTTAGTTCGTTGAAGCGTGAGCGCGATAGCTTCATTTCAAGGTGCTTAGGACCAGAAGCATCAGCGGTGATGAACGGTAGAGAAATATTGGTTTCAGTAACTGATGAGCATTCAATTTTGGCTTTCTCTGCTGCTTCAGTCAGACGCTGCAGAGCTTGTCTGTCTTTGCGCAGGTCAATGCCTTCCAAGTTCATGAACTCATCGGCCACCCAGGTGACGACACAGTGGTCGAAGTCGTCTCCGCCCAAGTGGGTGTCGCCTGATGTTGACTTAACTTCGAAGACGCCATCGCCCACTTCTAGAATAGAAACGTCGAAAGTACCGCCGCCCAAGTCGAATACCAGAATGGTTTCGTTGTCTTTCTTATCGAGACCGTAGGCAAGAGCAGCTGCCGTAGGCTCGTTGATAATACGGAGAACTTCTAAGCCGGCAATTGTGCCAGCGTTTTTAGTTGATTGCCGTTGAGAGTCATTGAAATAAGCAGGAACCGTAATAACGGCTGACGTCACTTTTTCACCGAGATACTTTTCAGCATCTTCTTTCAACTTGCGCAAAATCATCGCTGAAATTTCTTCTGGCGAATATTCTTTGCCTTGAATCGATACCTTACATCCGCCGTCAGCGCCTTCCTTCACTTTGTAGGAAACGATCTTCTTCTCTGATTCAACTTCAGAGAAGCGACGTCCGACGAAGCGTTTAATTGAATAAACGGTGTTTTCAGGATTGAGCACCGCCTGACGACGAGCAAGCTGTCCAACAAGACGCTCACCAGATTTGGTGAAGGCGACAACCGATGGAGTGGTTCGACCACCCTCGGCGTTGGAAACTACGGTCGGCTGACCACCTTCCATAACCGCGACGACTGAGTTGGTTGTTCCCAAATCAATGCCTACTGACTTACCCATATACTTTGAAACTCCCTTCGGACCTACTTGAAAGCTCAGGCTGGAGACCCCAAGAAATTATACTTGGGATAGCCTCGTGATCTGAGTACCAAAACTACAGTTTTCCGCACGTTGAATTCTTAACAACCAAGAAAATGGCGATTTACCCAACGTAACTCTGGTAATAGTCCCATGATGCCAATTCGGCTGGGCTGTGAACTGAAACTTATACAAAGATTCATATTCGCTAATTCAACAAATTTCAAACGCCTATTTTGCTGAAATAACTTTTCATTTTCAAGACAAATTGCAAAAACAGGTTGAAAAGGGCAGCTTCGGTCGAGGCTTTTACTGCGGCCTGGCAGGCTTCGCTAAAGCCAACATCGCCCCAAGGCTATTGCAATCATCAGGAACCGAGCCAACCCCCACAGAAGCAACCACAGGGCTGCCACCGAATTTAGAACTAAGCGGGGTAGTCATGAGCATCTCAGCCATACGACCAGCAAAATTGCGAGCAGAGGTGCTTTCGGTTTCGGGCAACAGTAGGGCAAACCCAGAAGCTTCATAGTGAGCAAACGAATCGGTCTTGCGCTTCATTTTATTGACTCTCTCAGCCACTTCTCGGATAGCTCCAAGGGGAAGAGGCTGTGGCGGACCACTGGGGTCGGTCGGGCGGATACAGAGCTCTAGCAAAATTACAGAAACAGGACGGCCGAAACGCTCGAAGCGATGAAATTCTCTTTCTAATAGATAAAGGAAGGCTTGCTGAGACAAGATACCGGTCTCTGCACTCATGAGCGAGCGCTCAGCTTCACGAGCTTGATTCCAGTCAATATCAGCCTCTTGCATGGGCTTTTCAGTCGAGTCAGGAAGTTCATCGGCAAAAGTAACCAGATTGCAAGTGGCGAAGTTGAAGATGATCGGCACCCACTTCTGCTTACTGACATTGCACTTGCGCAAAATGTCGATCAGCCTACTTTTATTGTCAATCAGCTGATACATGCGCTTTTGCAAAGTCATGTCAGCGCCGGTGCCTTTCTCTAGCAATTGTTCAAAAAGCTGCTCAGTTATAGATGGATGATTGCGCAGCAAATAACTTTCATCGCGAATATTTTTTTGCTTGAGCAATTGACGCTGGTCGTCAAGGGCCGCGCCCTCCATCAACATCATGTCTAGGCGCTTCTTGATAGTTACAGTTTCATACTTGGCTTCAGGATAAAAGCGAAATTCACCCTCCTCCCAACCAACCAGCTCAATTAGAGCCGACGAGCCCTCCAGGCTACCGAGAGTGCAATGAATTGGATTGCCATCATCAAAATAAACGGTGGCATTCTCGCTCGTGGTCTCAACTTCAAGCCGGCCAGTGCCCTTGCTCATGCCAACAGATTGCAGCACATTGGGCATCTGCATGTCCTCTAAGTTACCTTCTAAGGTAGCTTTGCCGCGAACTCGGCCGCTAGTCGACTGACTGTCGAAGCTCTGAGTAACGGCTTGTCGACTCTGCGAAACTACTTCTAATGCAGGAAATTGGGCTGTAATTAACTGGTGAATAAAGGCCGGATCTGAAGAAACTTGCTCCCAGACGAGCATCAAGTTGCCCTGATCGCCACGATAGAGGGCCCAGTGATAATCGCCCTTGCCCCGGTCTTTGAAAACAGCCAACGACAATTCTTCAGGCGCATCACCAAAAGGGAGCTGGGTAGTATGACCCGGTTCCTTAAGGCTCTCAGCCAACATGTTTTGCAATTGTTTGAGTGAAGGCAAACTGATCTGCTTAGGCAGGTTGGTTATGCTCCGCTCTTCGGGCTTCTTTCCAAGCACGCTCTGTTTATCCAATAACCTATGAAGTTCTAGTTTCCAACGCCAACATATTTGACTACTGTCGCCAAAATTCTAACAACAGCAAGCTTACGCCTATCTACCTTTTACCCGCTTTTATGCGAACTACAAATTTTGTTTGCCCTCAAGCTTCAAGGGCAGGCAAAACTTCGCCTATGGCTAAGGCCCTGACATCAACCACTGAGCCAGTATCTCGAGCTAAGTTGAGTAAGTCGGACGACTGATAACGAAAGAAGACTTGATCTTTGAGTGGTTGCCAATGCATGGGCACCAACCTCACAGCCTTGACTTCCTCAGCAATGCGCAAAGCTTCTGCTGGCTTGGCAGTGGCGTATTTGCCACCAATAGGCAATAGAGCAGTATGGACTATTTTTCCTGCCAACGAATCAGCTATCAGTGGCGTATAAATAGTGGCACCAGCATGGTAATAACCGGCAAAATAGTAGCCATTGACCGGTTTACCCGGAGCCCGACTGCGAGCGAATAAAGCCATTATGGTCTTACCGAGGCGATTGAGTGGATGGTGAGCGGGAATGGCTAAAATTTCCAAACCCTTGAAAACGATCGTCTCCCCATGGTCAATGGCAATAAGTTTATCTAGAGGAATTTTACGACGCTTGTGCAGCCAGTGCATCAACTTCGCCGGACCGGCAAAATGACAGCCCCAAGTGTCATAAAGTTTGCGTGCCATCAAAGCACCGTGATCAAAGTGCCCATGCGAGAAAAGCACAAGATCAGCCTGAGGTAATTTGGCTAGATCTACCGGCGCTTGTAAATAGGGATCGGTATAGATACAAAGGTTGCCAATTTCAAACTTGACGGCGCTATGTCCTAGAAAGGTTAGATTCAAAGCACTTCTCCAGGGGACTCCTCTTAGTACAATCAGAGCCTATCAATTATCCACACCCTTTCAGGTTCTATGACAATGAGAAGACCGCTACTTTTTCTTTCAGGCCTCCTAGCTCTCACGCCAATTGTATCCGCAACTTACGGTTGTAAGACAAATGCGGCAGAAGCTGCCCCCCAGCCCAAAGAATGGGTCAAGTATTTGAACCCAATGCCGCGCAAGAACTACAGCTTGAACGAAAGTCAAGATAGAGCTATTAAGAAGAAAGGTTTCAAAAGTGTGGCAATTGCTGGGGCCAAACCAGTTGCCAATCGCGAGCTCGGCTTTTTTGCCCTGCTCGATACTGCCACCGTAAATAGTGAACTGACCAACAGCACAGGCCTGATCGATAAGCTCCTTGACAAACCGGAAGTGAACGGTCTTTCAGTGATCATCCCCTGGCGCGACTTAGCGCCAGAAGAAGAAAAATACGATTGGTCAAAAATCGAGAAACTCCTGGCAATTTGCAAGCAAAAAAACAAAACGCTGATTCTCAGAGTTTCAACTTGTGGCAGCGATAACTCGGCTGAATCAGACACACCAAGCTGGATCTACGAAGCTGGAGTGAAATCAATCACCTTTAAAGGAACCGATGGCAAAGACCACAAGATGCCGATTTTCTGGGATTCAACCTACTTAGCCAAATGGGGCAACTTCGTTGCCGATCTTGGTACTAAGTTCGATAAGAACGAATCGCTACACAGCGTCGGCATTACGGGCGGTGGCGTTATGGGAGGCACCCCAGTGGTGCCAGAAATGAGCCAACCTATGAACAAAGAAACCTACAAGGTACTGCAAGACCAATTGACAAAAGATCATGGCATGAGCCAAAGACAATTGGTCGAGCACTGGAAATATGTCGCAGACATTTTCCCCAAAGCTTTTCCCACCGCCCGTCTCAATTTTGACATAGATCCAACTACGCCAAATCGAGCCGGCCAAGACAGCCTTGATGAAATTTCAGATTATCTAGTTTATCGCTACGGTCAGCGCATTTATTTAACCAGACAGAATATTGCCGATGCCAAACATGGCTTTGACCAATATCGCGTCTTGCTCAAGTTCCACTCTGACACTTTGACCGGTTATCAACTTCTGCCATCGGTAACACCTGAAGAGATGACCAAACTGGCCAAAAACGCCTTGGACGATGGCGTCAGCTTTGTCGAAGTACCACCATCACTTCTCAATTCAGATTCAGAACCAGTGAAGAAAGCCCTTGAAGATATTCGCTCACACCTAGGCTACCAGCTGGTATCACAGAAGGTGACCATTCCCGCTGAAGTCAAAGCCGGAGAGAAGCTCAAAGCATCGTTTACTTTCAGCAATCTCGGCGCCGCTGGCGCTCTTCGCCCAGTGCGCAATTTAGATCGCGATGTGCCATCTTCTTATATTGTTCAAATCGAATTGCGTGATGCTAACGGCAAAGCCATTGCCTTGATCAGACACACCCCGGGCATGCCCACCAATAAATGGAAGTCTGGTCAGCCCATTACCTGGGAATCTGAGTTAGCAACCAAGTCAATAAAGCCGGGCGAATACACAGCCTATTTGTCTGTGATTGAGCCTGAAACGAAGCGCAAGCTGCAAATACTCAATGCAATTTCTACCGAAACCCCTAGCCCAGAAACAGCAGTGAATGTCGGCAAGCTCAAAGTTCAGTAGTAGTCCAAAGAAAATGCCAGATAAAGATCTTCGCAACTACCATCTGGCAAAGGCTTGAAGGGTTTGGAACGGAGAACAGCATCTACAGCAGCCTTATCGGCCGCAGGCACACCACTACCTCTAAGCACCGAGGCTGTTTTAATGCTACCGTCACGGAGAATCGTAAGCTGCAACTGCACCAGCTTCGCAGTTTTCGCAGGCGTTGGGTGCCACTGCTTTTTGATATGACTTTCTAAATAGGCAATATACGTATCGTAGTTTATGCCACTGACGTAGACGATGTTCAATTCAGGCTTGTTACTCAACGATATTACCAGCGGTACCGGGTCTTTTCCTGGCGCCTTTAGATTTAAGGCCTTAACTTTGTCGCACGCCAAAGCACTAACGGCGGGGCCATATTTAGCTGGATCATCTGCTGCAATGCGCGAGAAAGATCCGTCTTGGTTTACTGCGCAAAGAACGAATACTTTGTCACTAAATCCAGTACCAAACTTGCAATTGGCACGCAATGTCTGCTCAGCTTGACGGCAAAGTTTGGACAATGGTCCATTGCCGTATTCTTGCTCGACCAGTAGTTCTTTGCGGCCCAGCTCCTTTCCTATTTCGAACCGCAATTCGATCAGCTTCGCCTGCACTTCCGCCGGTGATTCATTTTTCTGCACCAACTTTTCGATAGCATCGTAGGGCGGAATGAAAGCCGAAACATTTACTCCAGCTTTAGCAGCACTTCTTATACACCGATACAGGCTCAGTCGATCATCAAACAAACTGCCTTGAATGGGCTCTGCCATCGAAGACACCTCTCTGGGAGGCTCTGGTTTAGCGACAACAAAAGTCAGCTTGTCTCCCTTCTTCTCGAAGCCCTTTTTCAGGATTCGAGCATGACCTGTGGCTTCTATGGTGCGTGTCTGCCGATCATATTGAATTGCATCAGCTTGGATTCGCGCATCCTGCCCGGGTACTGCAACCACGACTGCCCCAGTAGCGCTAAAAGCAGTGGTCTGATTCTTGTCGCCAAACTTGTCGCCATTCGCGCCGCCGTTTTGTTTGCTGCCGTCGCCGTCTCCGACAATGCCGCCGACAATCTTATCGGCGTCTATAAGTACGGAGCCGTTTTCCAACTTGCAATGCTGACGCTCAGCAGCCGCAGAATCTGGCGGTACTATGCACGAGGCGCATAGAAGTGCGGCAAGAGCTACAGCAAAGAACTTGCTTCTTCTGCACCGGGAGTCACCAATAGCTGGCAGTGCGCCTGTCTCACCTTGAAAGGAATACTTATCTGTCTCACTCATTATTGTCACAGCAGTTATAGAAACCCCGTCTTTATATCAGGTTTTTGCATAGCCTATGGGAAATAAATACGGAACTATCACTAGCTCGCCCCGTCGGACCATCGACACGGACAAAGGAAGAGTAAGATGAGCAGTAAATTTTTAAAAATATCGAGTACCTTAATGGCGACTCTAGTTGTCGCAGGTCTTGCATTCTCGGCTCCTGCTGAGTCTAAAAACAATGATCAACAGAAAGCTCTGAATGCCATCGCCATGCAGAACTATTTAAATTCACAAGCCCAAGCTGAACCACCACAGAACCAATATGATCTGAATATTTCCAACTTGCAAAAAGGTGGTTATCTGCCAGGTGGTACACCAAACTACAACTATGGTGCCTACAACAACAATGGTATTAACTACCACCGTCATGGTCACCGCAGGCCATATATCAACCCAAATTACACCAACGGCAACTACAGCAATGTCTATGACGCCAATGGCTACAATGCCAATGGATATAACGCCAACGGCTACAATATAAATGGCCAGTACGCCAACGGCTACAACAATAATCTCGGCCGGCAAATTATCAACAAAATCAGAGGATGGTAAGCCGCAGGCTGTCGCCTCGCGCTATATAAGCCTCACGCTATATAAGCAAAAGGAAAAAGCGTGTATATACACGCTTTTTCCTTTTAACTGCCACTCCAGAGCCTAAGTCTTGAGATTAAGTCACCGAGACTATTGAGATTAAGTCACCGAGACTAAATACCGAAAAACTAAAATAGTTGTATATACAACTATTTTAGTTTTTCCTACCACAGCCAGCAATCTGATTTACTTCTAGCGATTTACTTCTGGCGAGCACACTCGCGATTCCTAAATATTATTTCTCCAGAATGAATCAGCATCACTATTATTTTGACTATCAATATTGGCTGGAGCACACAGCTTCACTTGATCTAAATAGCCTAGAGTTAATCGCGCAACAGAGGCGAGTTCACGGGTAGACAAATTAGTTCCATTGGTGTTGAGCAAAGAAGACAAGGCCGGTAAGATCTTATCAACCAGCAAGAATGCAACATCCGGGTGAGAATCAACCACTTGGTTCAAACCAGACAAAGCCAAAAGAGCACTTTCGATTTTACTCAACTCCACAAGTTCGAAGCTCCAGTCAGGGCCACCATTTTCCAAAACTCGAAGCAGCGACTCAATTGCTTGTTGAAAGCGCTCAATCAAAGCTAAAAGTTCGCGCCAATCTTTATCAAGATTGTCTTGATTAGTAGCCCAAGAGTTACTAGCGTCGCTAGACTGTTGCGACGGCATAGACTGATTAGACTGACTAGGCTCTTGTGGCGCACCCATTGCCTCGAAAATCACGTCCATAGACTGATCCGATTCAGGTACTCTTGAACGCCCTAACATATTCGAGATCTTGCCAAATAATCCAGAGTTTGCAGGTGGAGAATTTGCTGGTGGACAAGCTGGACTTGGCGGCACAGCTCCAGAGGCCCCGTATGAATTGCTCGAACCAGATCCAGTTACTGAACCATCAATAGGAGCTGCCGCGCCCCAAGCGCCACCGCCCCAGGCACCAGTATCAGCTTGACCAAAGGCCTGGCAAGGCACTGGGGAAGACGGTGGGGTCATACATTTTAATCTCACCGCCGAGCTTGGCTGAGCGGCTCCCCACCCGCTTGCTGCTGGAAATTCTTTCCACTGAGCTGGAGTCTCCACCGGCTGTACGATCTTACGCAGGTCGCCACTCTCATTAGCTATCTCACTGTGATCAATGGCCAAGAAAGCAGTAAAGCGCGTCAGTAAACTATGACCTACAGATAATTCAACAATTTCGCGCTCATAAATTCGGCCGTCTTTTGATCCAGCATCGCGCATTAGATCTTCTAGCTCGCTAATGCGCGCTTTAGCATAAAGCTGTGGGAGAGCGGCATTATCAGTTGCTGTCAAAGTAATTCTTTCTTTGTACTTGCCACCATTGGCAAGGCGACCGACAACTTCTACACTAGTAGGAAGTTTGTCGGGGGTACATTGAAAATAGATTGATACTGGCCGACCTTCAAACAAGTCTATTGTCTTCACCGGTGCGCAAGTCAACTTCTCCGGGTCAACAATCTGCAGGTCTGTAACCAACGGCACACCAATTTCGCGAGCAACATTTATCAAAGCTTTTTCTAAGGCATCGCCCGGAGGAACCAAGGTGCAAGTACCCCCGCCCAAAGTGGCTAGTCTCTTCAAAAATCCGTCATTAACAGCAGTATCAACCCCAACGGTGAACACGCGCGTAGTCTTGATGCGACCCTGAATAGTTTTCAAAATATGAGACTCATCAGCCACTTCACCATCGGTGATCACAACTACAATCTCTTGCCTCTTTGCCTTCGACTTTGCTTGTTCAATTTTGGGTGCATGGTCGATAGCATCAAAACACGCTTCTAGCGCCCCTTGCATCTCAGTGCCACCCCTAGCATCAATGGAGCGCAAGTAGTCAATGCCCCGTTCAATTGCTTTGAGAGAAGCTGGGAAAAATTTATGCTGCCCAACACTACTTTCAAGCCACTCAAAAGAATTGTCAAAAGCACAAATAGCAAAGCGATCATCTGGGCGCAAAGTATTGAGCAAGATAATGAGCGACCGAGCTGCTGAGGTCATTTTAAGGCCATTCATTGAACCGGAGCGATCAAGCAAGAAAACCACATCACGAGCCACAACTTTAGAAGCACCTTGCTCTAGGGCAGGGGGATTGATTGAGACCATGCCATATTGAAAGGCTACGTCTTTCATAAGCTTGGGCTTCTCACTAATCAATCCCACTGATGAAAGGTCACGGCCAGCCAGCTTCCACGACAAAACGAAATCGCGATCTAAGGGTTCATCATCATTGACCAAACCAACTTTTATGCCAGTCTTGCCAAAGCCTGATTTTGTGGCGTGCTGTGAACAAACCATATCAGCCACTTGATCATCATCAGCCAGTTCGATATTGACACTCAGGGTAAGACTAACTTTGGGGTCAAAACCAGGCGCCAAGCGCGGTGGGGTAATACGTGAGGCATCGCTGACTTTGTCAGTATCAAGCTCAACACCATCACCAACGCTCTCGCGAGACAGCGGCACGCCAGCCACATAACGCGGTGCCACCACTAATGGTAGGCGAATTTCAGTATGGCCACTAGCAAAATAAGTCAAGCGCTCGCTATAGACAATCGTGACAGTAATTTCTTCACCAGGCATAATATTGCCGACTTGAGCAGTGAAGACATCATCACGTTCTTGTTCAAGTATGGCAGCCCGTTTACCTTCTTCAATGGCGGCCTGATACTCTTGTCTGGCAGCGGCGCGCTCTTTGACTACTCCTTCAATAGTGCGCTCACCCACTTGCATCTGAAATTTGCTGACAGACGAAGAGCCTGCCAAAGGGAAAACATATACTGCCTCGATTGGCTCTTTGAGCTGATTGACAAACTTTTGCACTACAGTTACAGAAGCAATGCGGTCAACTACATTAGCCGAAATATCAACACTAGCAAGAGGCAGAGCTGGCCTACCGGCTTCTCGCATCTCGTTTTCGAACGAGCCAAACAGGCGCCTAGGCTGAGAAAAGACTTCAAGTCGCTCAAACTCTAGCAACGTGATTCTTTCAAATATTTGAGAACGTGCGGATCTGTCGCTATCACTCATTTTAATTCTCCGTTGCATTTGATAAGACCTTCAAAGCAATCTCAATACGCTCTCTGAGAGCCTCAATGCTGAGATTAGACTTGTATCCATCGGCTACCGTTAACTTCAAACCTGGTTCCAAAATGATCTCTCGATAAATACTTGCCACCGGCATGGCAGCCTGAGAGTGTTTTCGTTCTTTATTAGAAGTGGCTATCGACTGAAGCAAAGATTTAAGCTCTGACTCAGTCAGGCCATAGAGCTTTTCTTGCACACGGGCAAGGGGAAATTGCATGCTTTGCAAAGCTTTCACAGCAAGTAGTTGCAGAACATGGCGCTGGCCATAACGAGCCTGTCGCCCATCTATAAAAGGACGGTCGAGCAAACCAAGAGTTGTGTAATAGCGAATAGTGCGAGCATCCGGCAAAGAGGAAACTCTCTGGTCTCTGCCAGCCGAGTCACTGATGCCATATTCCGCCTGCAAAAGCCTTGCCACCTCTTGAGATAGCTGCTCAAGGCTCATTAATTCAGGATTTTTACTATGCTCAGTGTTCATAACAGTATTCAATCAAATTACTGTCATACTGTCAAGGTAGCATCGGCCTGAATGAATTTACGTGAAATGGCCGAAGCAATCTCAGCCCACCAAAGTTGCCAAGCCTGCCAAGAGTGTATATTTCACATCACATACTATTGATTGCCCCCAACAGCCAAAGAGCCATACCAATGCAAATGTTCGCGCGCATCCTTCGTTTGATTTCACTGGCAATGCTTTTCGGTGGATCGACGGCCACTGTATTCGCCGCCATCACCCTAATCAGCGCTGCCAAAGCTCAAGGAATTCCAGTTTCAGAAGCAGCTGCGGCAAACGCCCCAGTCTTTATAGAATTCAGCAAAGTTGCTCTGGTATTTGCCATTTCTCTAGTAGTAGCTGAAGCTATCGAAATCAAAGGCGATCTTAAAAGCCTAGAAAAAGGAACACGCTGGCGCATGGCTCGCTATTTTTCTTCAATCGTCTGCGCCATTTCAACCTTCATTTTTGCTTTAGCCATTGTCCCCCAAATGGAAGATGTACGTGTCTTGATGAAAACTGACGACAGCGCCAAACAACAATTTCAAAAGTTGCACGAAGCATCCCGGCTGATATTCACAGGCACAATCGTCTTTGCCTTGGCATCATTGGTGCTGCCAGTAATCTCGACCAAAAGAATTAGTGATTAACACAGGAAAAAGATCATGCGTAAACTGCTTCTATTAGCCGCTTCCGTTGCCATTTTAGGCACAATCAGTATTGGCCAAACCCAAGCCTACGTCGACCCCGCCTTCGATCGGGGCAAGGCACTTATGGCAAGCGGCGAATGGGATCAAGCAGCCACAGCTTTCGGCGAATCGCTCGGACTCAATGCCACCGACCCGAACGCTCTGTCACTGCGGGGCCAATGCTTCTACAAAATGGGCAATTACAAACTGGCAATACAAGATTTAGACAGCTCGCTGCAATACGCTCCAAACAACCTCAAAGGTCTGCTGCTGCGTGGCACTTGCCACAGCATCTTAGGGCATGACGCCATGGCCATCGTCGACTACGAAGCAGCAATTCGCATGGACCCAACTCTAGCCAAGCGCTATTTCGCCAGTGCTAAAAACGACCTGCCTCATTCAGACCTAGGCACAAAAGCTGAAGGCGGCGCGGGCAACACTGAAGCAGTTCAAGACTACAAAGAAGCCATGAACAACGTCTACCCCAATAGCTATAAAGATACCGACAGTTCAGATAATGCCCCAGGCTGGACGGGCGCGCTAGGCTCAAGCACACCAGCGAAGGGCACCGCTAGCAGTGGCAGCAAAATATCTATTAAAAACCAACCCGGTTCAGTCGGCGCCACTCAGGCAATCGCGCCGCCGGGTAAGGCTGGAACAGGCATGACCAACAATGATGAAGGCATGCCATATATCAACAGCGACGCCCAGAACAACGCCGCAATGGAAAGCTCGGACACTATACCGGCGGCAAAAGATAAGCGCTTTGTCACCACCCTTGACCAAGATCCAAACCGGGGAGAGATTGGCAAACTAGCTGGCACAGGCGAGTTCGACGGAGACCCAAAGAAAGCTATCATCGATTACAACCAAGCTCTTGGTCTTGACCCTACCAACGGTGAATATTATTTCCGCCGGGCTAAGGCCTATCAGAAGCTAAACAAAGTCAATGAAGCTATGGGTGATTTCGAATCAGCCATTTCACAAGCTCCTAATAACGCCCGTTATTACTTAGGCCGCGCCTCTTTGTATTATCAATTGGGCAAAACGATTTTGCTCCAAGCTGATATTGAATCGGCCCGCAACTGCGATCCCGATCTTCCAGCAAAAATTCATTTCTATGTTCCAGCTTTACCCAAAGGTGTAAAGTGGGCCGGCGACGGCGCCAACTAGAGCGCTCCAATTGACCCTAATCTTTTTACTTTCAGGCCTGATTTTACTTTCAGGCCTGATTCTGCTCATGCTTAGAGAGACGCGCCAGTCGCCATAGTAGGTCTACCCCTTCTAAACGCAACTTCAAATCGCGATAAAAGAGTCCGTAGGCAGTAAATGAGATTGAAAAAGTAAATATGTTAAACGGTACTTCTAGCATGATCTCTAGAAGGTCAATTAAGTAAGGCGTCTGCGACAACTTAAAACTGGCATGACTGGATTGCTCCACCACTTGCAAAATAATCATCGGGCTTTCAATTACCACGCAAACCAAGGCAATAGCAATAGCCAACAATGACGTGAATGAGCCACCGCGCATCATGCGCAGACTGACCAAAAGCCACGTGCGCTTAAACGACTCGATAAAAGAAATCTGTTCAAGAGTAACAATAGCCAAAAGTAGCGAACCGAAAAGCCCCGAAATCATCACTGAGACTGTCAAGCCGAATCCAATTACGGCAAACACCACGGCTCCGACAGCAACTTTAGCTGAGCCTCCAGAGGCTACATTCAATGCAGCGGCCACTGCCACAATGAGGATGAACCAAAATATCAAGCAGAGAGCGGGTGGCAGCAAGGCGAGATTGCAAGCAAAAAAAACTGTGCCAGAACGTTTCTTCAAAATGCCAATACTTTCTTTATAGCTAGGATCAAGACAGAGCACCGTGCGAACCAGGGCGCATGAACGCAGACAAAGCTGCCAGGCGCTGAAAAACCAGACCACCATGTACAAAAGCGACACTGCCATATGCAAGAGAAATGGCCCAGCAGCCAGTAACGAATTAGCAGCAATACTAACCCAGTGCTGAAAACTTAAGTAGGCACCATGACTAGCCAGTGAACAAAATACGGCCGGCCAAAGCAAGGCCTTAAAATACAGTTTGTAATAAAGTCGAAACCGTCTAAAAGTCAAGCTGACGATGTCGCCCAGAGAAAGCACTTTCTCAGGCAAGGGTGCCAGCTGCGACTTAGGTCCTGGCTCTGTGACTAAATCTGGAAACACTTATCGACCATAACTACAGTGAGGCCCAGTATAATATCTTTCACCTATACAAAGCGAACGGCATGCAAAGAGTTTCAAACAAGCGCACCTATCTAGATCCTATCCACCAAGATATTGTTCTTGACAGATCTATACCAGCCGAACGTCTAGTAGTCGATTTAATTGACGCAGTGGAATTTCAGCGCATGCGGCGCATTCACCAGCTAGGCGTTTCATACTTTACCTTTCAAGGCGCTGAGGGTTCGCGCTTTACCCACTCTGTGGGCGTCATGCATGTCGCTTCACAACTGAGCAATATTCTCTCTAGTCGCTGTGAATCGGCTGAAAAAGAGAGAGCTTTAATGCTCACTTCAGCACTTTTGCATGACGTCGGTCACGGCCCTTTCAGCCATGTTACTGAAAAAATTCTTGGCTACGATCATGAAGACTGGTCTTGCAAGATTATTTCAGGCGATACACAGATTCGCTCAATTTTAGATTCGTATACAGAAGAACCGGGCCTAGCAGACAAAATTGTCAAAGTTCTGAAAAAGACTTATAAGCCCGCCTACGTCTCTCACGTTGTCTCTAGCCAACTTGACTGCGATCGCTTTGACTATTTGCTGCGCGATAGCTATATGACCGGAACAGCTTACGGTTTGTTTGCTTTGCAACGCATTCTACGCTCAATTGAGGTCGACGAAGAAAATGACCGCATGTTAGTAGTGGGAGAGAAAGGCCAAATAGCAGTCGAAGACTACCTCTTTGCTCGCTATTCAATGTACGCTCAAGTCTATTATCACCGCAAAAATCTAGCCGCTCGCGCCCTGCTTGGCAAACTAATAAAGCGCGCCCTGCACGTTATCGATAAAGGGGTGGGCTCAATTGCCTTTATTGATGAAGCCACAGGCAAATGGCTCACTGGCGAGAAACTGACAGTAGAAGAGTATCTTAGCCTTGATGACATTCAACTGGGCTATCACATTAAACGCTGGCTCAAAGATAATGACCCGATTCTAGCCGATCTTTCTCACCGCTTTCTCAATCGCCGCATTTTCAAGGCATCGCGCATCAATACCCAAGTGCAGTCTGAAATTGACGAGATTGAAAAACAAGTAAGACAGGCAGTCTCTAAACTCGGCTTCGACCCTGACTATTACGTGGCTGTCGAATCAACGGGCTTTGTCCCTTACGACTACTATAGGCCCGATTCAGACCATCCCCAGACCAATATTGTGGTACGCACCGATAACGGAGATGTAAAAGAATTGTCTCAGCTCTCCCTCGCTGTAGAAGCGCTGGTAAAGGGCAATCACACTTCATACTGGCTAATCTATCCACAAGAAGCAACTGAAGCAGTAGAAAAAATTCGCACAAAATCAAACCTCGCTGTAACTACTAAATTGGACCACTAAACTAGACCACCAAATCAGGAACTTAAACCATGTTCGACAACCTTACCGACAGACTGCAAGGCGCTTTTAGAACTCTAGCTGGCAACGACAAGTTGTCTCACGAGAATATCGAAGATGCCATTCGCGAAGTGCGCAAGTCGCTTTTAGAAGCAGACGTCAGCTTGAAGGTAGTAAAAATCTTCATCAGCAATGTGCGGCAAAAGGCACTAGGCACTGAGGTTATCGACTCAGTTACTCCCGCCCAGCAATTTATTAAAGTGGTAAGCGATGAGCTAGTCACCATACTCGGTGGCGAGAATGTACCACTCAATCTCAAAGGTGCACCGGGCATCATCATGATGGTCGGCCTCCAAGGTTCTGGAAAGACTACTGCCTGCGGCAAGTTGGCACTAAAACTAAAGGGCGAGGGCCAGAGCCCCCTTCTAGTTGCTTGCGACGTGCAAAGACCGGCCGCCATTCACCAACTTCAGACCCTGGGCAAACAAGTAGATGTGCCAGTTTTCACCATTGAAGCTAGCCAAGATGTGCAAGACATTGCCGAAAAAGCCATAGAACTTGCCAAAGAGAAAGGCTACAACCCAGTTATTCTCGACACTGCTGGCCGCTTGCAAGTGGATACACCACTGATGGCAGAGTTGCTAATCATCGACCGCCTGCTTCAACCATCCGAAAAAATTCTGGTTATAGACAGCATGACCGGCCAAGAAGCCGTCAACGTCGCCGAAACATTCAATACTCAACTTGATTTAACCGGCTTACTCCTAACTAAAATAGATGGTGATGCTCGCGGTGGAGCAGCGCTCTCAGTAAGAGAAGCAGTCGGCAAACCAATCAAATTTATCTCCACTGGCGAAAAGCTCGACAACCTTGAGACTTTCTATCCAGACCGCATGGCCAGCCGCATTCTCGGCATGGGTGACGTACTTTCGCTCGTTGAGAAAGCCCAGAAAAACATCGATGAAAAAGACGCTGAGAGAGCTGTCATGGACATGTTCAGCAATGATTTTTCGTTCGAGCAGTTCGTCAACATGCAGAGCATGATGAAGAAAATGGGCAATATGGGCGACATCATGAAGATGATGGGAGTAGGCGGCATGCTCGGCCTCTCATCTGAAGATCAAAATAAAATCGCCACCGAAGGCGAAGCGATGATGAACAAGTACGAAATCGCCATCAATTCAATGACAGTTGCCGAAAGGCGCAAACCCGACCTTATCGACTTTCCAAGAAGACGCCGCATCGCCCGCGGCTCTGGTCTCAAAGAAAATGAGATAGGAAAAATGTTAAACGAGTTTGAGAAAATGCGCGAAGCCATGCGCCAGATGAAGGCCATGATGGGCGGAATGGGTGGATTGGGCGGCATGTTAGGAGGGGGCAACCCCTTTGGCGGTGGCGGTAACCCATTTGGAGGCGGCGGCAATCCCTTTGGCGGCGGCGGGGGCAAGATGCCTCCTCTACCCCCAGGCTTCAAAATGCCCCCAGGCATGGGTGGCCTAGGCGGCGGCATGCCCGGTTCCCCATCAAGACCCGGTTTTCAGAGCCCCTATGGCTTGAAAAAGAAAAAGAAGAAGAAGTAAGAAGCACTGGCAAAACAGCCAAGAATGAAGCATAACCCCTATCTAGGGCAGAAGCGTATCGCCAGGTTAACAACATATACAGTACAGACATACGGCCAGAGCTATTGAGCTGTTAGAATAACGAATCGCACGCAAGTACAGTTTGGAGAACATTGTCCCAGTGGTAAAGATACGGCTAAAGCGCGTCGGCCAAAAAAAAGCCCCGCATTACAGAATCGTCGCCGTTGACTCTAGAAGTAGAAGAGACGGTATGCCAATCGAAGAGCTTGGCTACTACAACCCCCGTACTAAAGAGTTGGTTGTCGACAGAGAAGCGGTACAAAAATGGATGACACACGGCGCCCAGCAAAGCGAAACGGTAGCAAGCCTTTTAAAAAGGGCCCCTCGCGCGGTAGACCAGGCGGCTTTGGGCGCGTAAGGCCCCAAGTTGACTCAACAGCGGCAGAAGATTTGGCAGAGTACATTTTAAAGGTACTGGCCAAAGACCCTGACGCCCTGCAATTCGAAAGGGAAGCCCTCAACCCAGGGCGTTGCCGAGTAGCTGTGACCTGCGATCCGCTGGTCACCGGTAGATTGATTGGCAAAGACGGTAGAACGATTACCGCCTTACGTTCTTTGATACGCGCCGCAGCCAGCCGGTTTGGCAAGCGCGTAGACATCGAAATCACATAATTTGGCAACAAAATTAGATAACCAGAAGCCGCAGTGTTGATTTTTCTACACTGCGTCTTTGAGTATTAGCTATGCAAACTCCAGACGAAAACGAAAAAGATCTACTTCAAGTCTTAATTGAGGCCCAGATAATTTCCCAGGCTCAGGCCCAGTTGGCTCAGTCTGATAGCGAAAATATGGGCATGACCATTGATGAAGTGCTCTTGGCGCGCGGCTGGCTAGACGCCCCGACATTGAGAAAACATGCACCTTGGCTTTTTGCCAAAAGAGAAAGCAACACAGATAGCGTTGAAATCAGTGCCATGCGCAAATCGGTACCTTTGCAAATCACTGATACTCAGGGCTCGTCAGATGACTACGGCACCAATCTTGCCCGCTATCGAGCACTGATGCGCGATATTTTGGACTAGCTAGTCAACAGCAATAGCAACTGGTGCCAGCATCTAACGCCGCAGGAAGTGAATTAGGCCCCGTTCATAGTCGATTGTGTATTGATGATCGTTGTAGAAAGTCTGGCCAAGTAGACCAACTCCAGCGGCCTCATCATCAGGCACCACAATTTGGAAATCGCGCTTGGTGATACCACCAAGTTTGATACTACTCAAATTGAAGACCCGAGCGCGACTTTCGCCAGCGATGCCGTTAACAGTTGTAGTTTGTGCATCTTCCGGTATAGTAACACCGAGAGACTGACATTGCCTTTTCGTGAGGGTAACGACGGCAGCACCAGTATCAAAATACATTTTTGCTGGTTTTCCATTGATTTCTACAGTCACGGCTAACTCGTTTCTCTCTCTGACAAATGGAACAGCATAAGGATCGCGACTAACATCAGCGTATATAGAACCACTCTTGTTGCGCTTTTTCACGAAATGAATACTTTGGGCACCATTGTCGATGGTATAGGTAAAGTCCTGAAAGAAAGTCTGGCCGAGTAGGGGATGCAGTCCGAGCTGATTTTGTACCGCAATCGGAAAATGTCTACGCTCGATGGGCCCTAATTTCAAATCCACCTCCATATCCCAGGTGGCCTGCTCACCACCCTCACCAACTCCAACTACCGCTCCTGTTGGTTTTCCGGAAGGTGGCGCAATACCAACCGCAGAAAGATTATTCTTACCGAAGGCACAAATAGAAGCACCAGTATCAAAAATCATTTTCATTGGCCGACCATTTACGTAGACATCAACAATAAAGCTGTTTCCTTCCAAGGTGTAATAGACCCGGCAATCATCTGGGATTGTGTCATCAGCACTGTTTCTACTTGATCTACCTTGAGGCGATTGATACTGAACGATCTGCTGCCGGCCCGACTGCCCACTTGCACTAGCATTCGCCATAGACTGACTATATTGCTGTTGCGCCATGCGAGAAGGTGGCAGCGAACTAAGCAGAGGAGCATCCAATTTAGCTAGAGCCGCTCTAGCATAGTTGGCACCATTAGAATCTGGCATCAGGCGAATTAGCTCAGCATAAGCCTTAATCGCTGCTGGAATATTTTTGCTGTAGTGCAAAGAAAGAGCATAGTAATAGCGAGCACTATCGTTTTTAGGATTGGCGGCTATGGCCTTTTTGAAACTAGCAATCGCCAACGGGTAAGTCTTAGCACCAAACTGTTTTACCCCTAAAGCAAAGGAGTCAGGAGCGGAATGAGCCGGCGATGCAAAGGAACCAATGGCCAAAATTAGCGATAGAGCTGGCACAGCGAATCTAGCTTTGAACATTGTCACTTCCTTTACTACTTCTCTCATGTCTGCCGTTATTGCTTAATTTATCGCTTCCGTCACGGCTGCCGCTATTCTGGGCCACTAGCTGTCTTAGATAAACAATCTTCTTGCGCACATAATCACTATAAATTACTGTTAGCCTATAGCCTAGCGCACCTTCCAGAATACCGCCTCGAACTAAGTAGCGATACAAAAAAGTCAGGACAGGTTTAACTAACTCACTTAAGCGACTGGCTCTTAAACCATAATTGCCTCTGTTGAAATACTCTTGAGCCGATAGCTTGGCATATTTGTCCATAGCGCTAGCGAAGTCTTCCACAGTTTTGTAAGCATAATGGTGCATGGGATTGGCCAGCATAGTAACAGGGCCGGTCATTTTTATAGCTTCGTGTACAAGGCGATCACCAAACTTTCCCTTGCCTCGCTTGAACAAACGCAGTTGCGCGTCAGGATAAAAGCCACCGCGCGAAACGGCTTGATCGCCAATATAAAGAATGCGGGGAATCTTGTAACCATCAAACTGATCGAAACTTGAACTCTTGAGCAATGCAGCAATTTCAGCGACAAGCTTATCAGTCAAAATTTCGTCAGCATCAAGACTCAATATCCAATCACTTTTAGCTAGATCAATGGCAAAATTTTTCTGCTTAGCAAAACCAAGCCAATCTTGATGCTGAACGATGGCACCTCTTTCTCGGGCTATTTCTTTGGTACGATCCGTCGAACCTGAATCGACCACGATAATTTCATCAACTAGACTTTTGGCAGCATCAATCACCTGACCAATAGTGCGCTCTTCATCTTGAGCAACTATTACCAGTGATACCGTTGGCATAATCTTCTAACTAACTAGCGACGATTGAAGCGAATGACTTTCGCTTGATCGTCCACTGAATAATTGGCATCGCCTAAGAAGCTCTGACCAAGCAACGGCAATGGAATAGTGTAGTTATCCACTACCATAACATCAACGTTACGTTTTTCAACTGGTCCTAATTTCAGCGTGCGAACTGAGAACTTCTTACCAGTCATACGCCCTGTGGTGGTGTTGATAACAGTATCGACTGCATCTTCAGGCACATTCAAACCAAAGTTTCTCGCTTGAGCAGCAGACATACAGACTGATGTAGCACCAGTATCAACATACATGCGACCAGGTCGGCCATCCACCGTAACTGAAACGATCATCAAGTCATAGTTATCATCGCGACTAAACGGCACGGCATTGGCATCGGCACTAGACCTGGACGAACCAGAACTAGAGCTAGAACCAGAACTAGAAGCAACACCGGAACTAGAGCCAGCGGCTTTCTTTACTAGCCTGATGGTTTGGGCATTATTGTCGACAGTATAGACAAAGTCTTTGAAGAAAGATTGGCCGATAGAAGGGCTATCTAACATCGACTCTTTAATTGCACAAGGAAAATTATTACGCTCGATGCCACCCAATTTAATATTGAGGCGCATGTCCCAGTACCCAAGAGAATTGCGCGGTCCGGTCGGTTCGGCTAAACCCAGACTTTGTAAATGATTTTTTCCCAGGGTGGTGCCTTGCGAGCCGGTATCAAAAGTAACTTTCATAGGTCGGTTATTGAACTGCGCTTCAACCATCATGCAGCCAACTTCTTTGGTGAAATTTAGCTTTGCCTCGGGCGGATAATGATCGTCTGGCGAAGAGCTACCAGAACTACCATAGCGCGAACCACTGATTATATTGCTCCCGGCACTCCTAGCAGCTGCTGGCGGTGCAGCCGTGAACAACTCGGGGCTAAGTCTTTTCAACAGCACCGGGTCGAGCACCATCAATGCCCGGCGTGAATGGTCCGCAGCCTGACTTGAAGGAAAATTACTAACTATGCGACCGTACTCAGCGATTGCACCCTTTATATCTTTTGCATAATGAAGAGCTAAGGCGTGATAGTAATAGGCGTTGTCGTTACCAGGATTTTGCTTGATAGAAGCGTCGAAACACTTAGCGGCACTGGCATATTTTTTCGCTTGAAAAAGTTTTGAGCCTTCGGCATAAGAATCAGCCTGAGCCTGACGGATAGAACCAAGACCAGAAACAACCAAAAGCAGAGATAAAGCAGCAAAACGCGAAAGTCTCGGAGCAATCCTCGATGTCTGTCGCATAACGCTTTACCTCTGCCTAGTCTATTTCGAGTCTTTTACTTGCTGTGCCTAAACGCCAAGTTCTTCTTTAAGAACAACTTTTTGCAACTCAGAGGTACCTTCAAATATTTCAGTGAGCTTGCCGTCGCGGTAAAGCCTTTCTACCGGCGAGTCGGGGCTTGCACCCAGCATACCGAATATTTGTACAGCTTCGCCACTATGAAATCTGGCAGTTTTTGCAGCAAACATTTTAGCCATAGCCGCAAACTTACGAAAATCAGCGGGCTCTTCATCATGGCTCCAAGCAGCTCGATAGGTAAGCAAGCGGGCGGCCTGTGACTCAACAGAGTGATCGGCGAGCTTCCACTGAATACCTTGAAACTTTGAAATCGGCTGCCCGAATTGCTCTCTTGTGCGAGCGTGCTCTGCTGAGAACTTAAGAGCTTCTTCGGCAATTCCGACAGCGGCAGCGGCAACCACAGTTTTGCTCAAGTCAAGCACTGCGTTCACTTGGCTCTCTACTTCAGCGCTTGTTGCACTAGCCAACTTATTCTCGCCACTAGCTTTGTACTCTTTAAAAGTAATATCGCAAGTCGCCGCAGAGCGCAGGCCAAACTTAGCTTTGTTCGCTCCAACTTCAATGCTCGAACCCGGCGTGCCATCAACGAGGAAAATACTCAACTGATCATCAGTTGCAGTATCGGTTGCAGTTTTAGTGACAGCCAGAACCGCGATCAAACCAGCCAATTGGCCATTGACCACCCAGGTCTTCTCGCCACTGAGCAGCCAGCCGTTAGACCCGTCAGCCGTTGCAGTAGTTTGCACGGCCTTAAAATCAGAACCCGCTTTTTCTTCGCCAAAGGCCTGGGCGCCAATTAGGTCGCCAGTAGCTAGCTGCGATAGATAGCGTGATTTTTGTGTGTCAGAACCAAACTTGTTTATTAGTTCGATGACGCTGTAGTGGCTGGCAAGAGCGACAGCCAGGCCAGCAGAAGCACTAGCGAGAGCTTCTGCCAAAAGAACTAGCTCAATGGCTCCTAGCCCTTGACCGCCATATTCACGAGGAACGGTCAAACCCAGGTAGCCACCTTTAGCCAAAAGAGTCATGGCTTCTTTCGAGCTCACTTGCTCGGTATCTAAGGCCAGGGCTAGCGGAGCGATTTGCTCGGCTACAAATTTTAAATACTGTTCTTGCAAGGCCAGCTGACCGCTGCTTAAGAAGGTGTTCACGGAAACCCCCAGTAGAAAAGATAGATGAGAAAGGGTAATAAAACCCTGATAAACTGCTGATCATAGCATTTACGGAACCAGAAGCATGACCCTGCTTGCAAAGTGGCTAAAACGCGCCTCAACTATTTTTAGCGAAAAACCAGACGTCAAAGTGGATGACTTCGGTCTAGAGCACTTTCTCGTCTATCACGGCTTGGTCGGAACCAGCCCCGATAACCATCGAGAATTCAAGGACGTGCGGGCGGACATTACCTCAGCTGTTAACCGCAGCAATTCGCACAATCTTTGCATCAACTTAAAACTGGCTCCACTTTGGTGGGAAGACAAGTTAGTGCGCATATTTACTGAATTGAAAGAGGCAAACTCAGAGCGCATGTTGGCAGCTCTGCTACCTCCCAAATCAGACGATTATGAAGTGCACGACTATGACCCATTGCGCCACCAAGACTGGCGTGTACGCGCCAATGCAGCACTAATCTTGGCAGACCTGCAAATTGCCCAGGCGCAAGAGGGAGTTATCAGAGCCCTGGCCGCCACTGCTGACAATACCACTCCAGCATTTTGCCATATCTCTAGAGCACTAGCAGCCTTCCGCACAGAAGAAGCGAAGCAGGCCTTAGTGCAATACCTAAGCAACGATGAACCCTGGATCAAAGTCGATGCAGTCAGCGCCCTAGCCCGCTGGCCAATTGCTGAAGTCGGCAACGAAATTAGCTCGGCCTTTAGCCAGTATCACCCTTTCACCGATTATGCAGCCGTTGGCGTAGCTCGCCAGCACAAGCCCCTAGAGCTACTGGCCTTAGACGACGAAAAACTAGTTGACTTAGGCGCAGCTTTAATTGTTGGTCTAATTGAGGCCTCGAAGCAAACGTTTTCAGGGGCTCCTGAAGTATTGACCGAGGCTGGTGTGCACCAATGTTTGCCACTTCTAGTGAACTCCCTAAAAGCTAAGCCCAATGCTCTGCGCCTGAGAGCGCTGCATCAGCTAACTGACTGGCTCGATGACAACTATCCTGATCAGTCGACAACTGAGGCCCAGGCCTTAATTGAGAACAAAGAGCTGCGCGAGAAAGTGGTGGCGGAAATTGAGAGCTTGATTCTTGCTCTGGGCACAGCCAGCGCTAATAGTGCAACGGATACTGCGATAGATAATGCAAAAATCACATCTAGCGCCCTGCGTCATGGCCTTAAGCTCACCGGCGAAATCAATTTGCAAGAAAACGCCCAGCTTCTCTCCTCTATGGTTGAGAACCAGCAAGCCTTGCCTTACCGCAATGAAATGATTGAAGCACTTGGCCGTCTAGGCAATGGCCAAGCGGCACCACAACTGGTCAAGCTGGCGAAGCAACTTGTCAACGTCGAGAGCCGCACCCATATGCCCCTCAGTGCTAGTCCAATTCTAGAAGCCGATCTCGAAGCGGCTAATTCTTACTGGTACATACTCAAAGCCCTAGCCCATCTTCCCCATAGCGAGTCTCTCGAATTCTTGCTTTTGGCAACCGGTGACTACGCCTCGGACAAACGAGAAGAAGCCCTGGCTTCGGCAGTCAAACTCTGCGCCGCTAGCGGCTTTAGCGGAGACAAAACGGCAATTAAGGCGGCAGTGTCCAAGGCCCTCAATGACCCATCAACCCAGGTGCGTCTGCAAGCACTGGAAGGGGTGGCGAAACTAAATTTAGAAGAACAAATATCGGCCGTAACTAGAATGATCAATGCTCAAGAAATATCGGTGTCAAAAGCCAGCTTCGACACCCTGGCATCTTTAGTTAACTCTGGCCACAAGTCTGCAGTTGCAGCCGCCTTAACCGATATCAAGAAGACCACTAGCAGCACGGTCAAAATCAAACGAATTGACGAATTTCTCAGTCAGAATTGCTAGATTGGCTATCTTTAGTGCTTCTATACTAAGATAGAAACCAATTAGCATAAAAATTAGGCAGCAGAAATAGTGGACTCGGAAACTAGCGACACCAAAGAACACGTTTCAGCGATGGACAAAATCGCCGATTCTTTTCTGGCAGAAGTTGAAGCAAAAGAAAGCGCTTCAACAGAGCCCGCCAATCAAAATGGCAAAGCCCAACAAAAAACCTACAAGCATCCAATGGCTGTAGATATTCTGCTAGCTCTAGGCCTGCTGTTTGCCATGGCTGGCTTAACCGTGAGCTTTGTCAAGGGATTAACTACCCATTCGGCCAAAACCAATATCATGCAAGGCAATTACAAAGCGGCTATTGGTATTTTGCGCAGCTCTCCAATACCTGAATTTTTTGGCGGCACCAGTGCCGATAACAGCGAAGATTTGCTCAACCAAGCTCTCTATTTAGATGCCATGACCAAACTAGACGCTGACCGCAATGATCAGACCGCCGTGCAAGAGCTAGCGAAAATTTCGGCAGGCTCACGGTTTTACGATCTGGCCCAAGATCAACTGCGGCAATTGGCTCAACCAGAGCCGAAGCCACTTGAGTCAAATGTCAATGGCGCTAGTCAAAGTGGCTTGAATCCAAGCGGTTCCAATTTAGTAGAACCTAATCTAGCAGGACCTAGTCAAGTAGAGCCTGGTCAAGTAGAACCAAAGCCAGATACAGCAAAGCTGGAAGAATCAAAACCAGAAGCAATGAAAGTGGACCAAACACTGCCAGAAGTGTCCAAGCAAAAAGAAGCGACAAATCAGTAGATCTGCCGCTTCTCCAAAGAGCTTGTGATTGAGCGATGTCTAAGCCTTAGACATCGCTCAATCTTAGTCATAGCTAATTCGTGGTCGATACTAAGTCTTTGGCTCTGCTAAAACTTAGTCGACGATAAACTTCTTGTAGTCTTCAGCACTCATCAAGCTGCCCACTTCAGAAGCATTCTCGATTTTGACCTTGATCATCCAGCCACCCTTGTAAGTATCAAGGTTGACAAGCTCAGGCTCAGAATTGAGATTGTCGTTTATGGCCGTAATCTCGCCGGCTATTGGCATGAACAAATCAGAAACGGACTTAACTGATTCAATTACGCCGAACTTTTGCTCGGTCTTGAACTTTTCGCCCACTTTCGGCAGTTCCACAAATGTGACATCGCCCAGCTGGTCGGCAGCAAAAGCAGTAATGCCGATGGTAGCGATATCTCCATCAACACTAACGAACTCATGGCTTTTTACGTACTTAAGCTCATCTGGATGACTCAGCATGAAGGTTCTCCCTGGTACTTCGCGACAAAAATTACTCTCTAAAGAGTAATAGAGTTGGCATCCCATTTGCATAACTTTATGCATGAATGTAACTTAAAAGAGTGGTCTTGGAATCTACGCCCAGCACGCTCCTTTAAATGAAACTGGCACAATATTTGCACTGCAATCAAATAAAAGGCGAGTTCTCAATGACGTCATCAGCATTAGAAGAAGAATCCACAAACCTAAATTCCACCAATAGTGTGCAGCAAATCGACAATGCCAAAAAAGAAGAAGAGCGATTCTTAGCTCGGGTCAAACAGGCAGAAGAGCTAGCGGAAAAATCTCCAGGCAGTTACAAGTTACGCGTCATTTTGTGGGCCTTAATTGGATACCTGTACATGTTCATTGTGCCTGTTTGTCTAATAGCTACTTTTGCTTTAGTAATACTGGTAGCCTCAAAATTCAGCATTGCCGTAGTAGTCGGTCTAAAACCAGTAGTCGCCGCTATAGCTGTCGCCTTTGGATGCTACATCAAAGCTCTTTGGGTGCGTATTGAACCACCGAGCGGCAACGAGCTGAGCAGAAAGGATTACCCTCAACTATTTGCTTTTATCGACAGACTAAGCCAACAGACTGGGGTTAAAGTTGACCACGTCTTACTGAGGCGCGACTTCAACGCCGGCGTTGTACAGTATCCCAAATTTGGTTTGTTTGGCTTCTACGAAAATTATCTCAACATCGGCCTCAACCTCATGCTGGCCCTGACAGAAAAAGAATTTCAATCAGTTATAGCTCATGAGTTAGGTCACTTGGCCAACCACCACTCTAAGCGCAGTGCCTGGATTTACAGCATGCGCGTCCGCTGGACCCAGATTTTGATCACACTTCATGCCAAGTCATCAGTCTTGCTAGGGTTAATGATGCGCTTTCTCGAATGGTATCACCCACGGTTTCTCACTCTCACTCAGGTTATTGCCAGACGACAAGAAAGAGAAGCAGATACTTTAGCTATCGCCATTGCCGGTGCTGATACCAACGCTAGAAGCTTTCTAGCATTAACCGCCAGAGAGACACTAATGAGTGATAACGCGGTGTATTCGATTTACCGGACCTATCCCTTTGAAACGAAGCCACCAAACGATATTTACAACAAGTTCGCAGAACAGATAACTAGGGCAATAAGTGAAAAAGCAATATTGGTTGAAGCAATAGAAACTTTACTGACAGGAGAGCTACACCCGTTTGACCCCCACCCCTCAACAGCTGAAAGAATTCGCTCTAGCGCTCTTGTAACTGCGCTAGATGGGCTCAATGTTCAGCTAAAAGCCGAGCGCCTAGTAGAAATTTTCGCATTGGCTGAGGCGATTGAGCAGAATGCAGCCGAAACCATATTTGGCGCCGACTACCAAAAAGCCCTTAATGCAGCAAGCCAAGAATGGCAGAGCGAAGTTGCCGAAAGCTGGGCAATACGGGCAGAGCTGATGCAGCAATCAGTTGGCCGGCAGAACGAACTCAACAAAAAAGTAACAGATGGCACTGAACTAAGCCTTGAAGAAAAAATCGAATATGCCAATATCGTTGTGACTCTTGAAGGCATGGACAAAGCACTGTCTTACTTTGAAGCAATTCTCAAAGACAATCCATCAGAACCATTTAGTGCCGCTATTGTCGGATCGCACCTGCTTCTAACAAAGAGAGACGAAGCTGGTATACCCCTGCTAGAAATTGCCGCGAAAGCTGGCAGCCGTTATCACCGAGCTTGCGAAATTTTGCTGCACCACTTTACTAAGCAGAAGGAAATGCAAAAGGCAGCAGAATACGAAAAGTTATTGATTGCCTACTATGAGGAGTTATATCAATCTCGCCAAGAGACAAGCGTAATTCAACCAGTCGAGGAACTAATTTCACACACAGCCAATCAAGAAGAAATTGAGGCGTTACTAGAATCACTAAAGCACCTGAAAGAAATTCGTGCACTTTATTTACTTGAGAAAAATGTCGAACGACAAGAAGACGAGCGCGTGTTTCTGCTATTAATTAGGATGCAAAAAGATCCCGGACTTATTCCTGACGAAAATCGCCAAATTAAAGCTCAAAAACTCTGCAACGAAGTTGCCGCAGTAGTTAAATGCCCCGGCAGTTTCTATGTTCGAGTGATATCCGATAAGGATGATAGTTTCTTACTAAGCGCCACAAGGCTTGGCAATGCTTTAATTTACAGCAAAAAATAAGGGGGCTGTAACTTTTAACTCGGGCTTGCGTATAAGTCTAAACAGCCAGCCCTATTACAAGAGAAGAATATGCCAAACCAAGCGTACTCATTGAAAGAGACTGCATCGCAGAAAAGCTGTCCCAAATTAGCTGCAAGACTGTTGGTTTTGATGGCACTCTTATGCTCGTGTAACTCGTTCTCCATTGGCGCTTGGGCGCAAGTAGCTCAATCTAGCCCGTTGGCCAGTTCGACCAGTTCTAATAGTTCTAATAGTTCAAACAGATCTAATAGATCTAGCAATTTAGCTGGCAGCGATGAGCTGAGAACTCTTCAGGTCGGCCAACTGACACGCTCGTATGTGATTCATCGCCCGACAAGCCTCAGCGCAGATAAGCTGAAGAAAGACCAACTTAAGAGTGACCAACTAGTTCCAGTGGTTATCGTCCTACACGGTGGAGGGGGCAACTCCAGCAACGCGGCCTCTATGTCTCAGATGAGCGAAAAAAGTGATAGAGAGGGGTTCTTGGTCGTCTATCCCAACGGAAGCGGGCGAACAAACAACATGCTCACCTGGAATTCTGGCAACTGCTGCGCCTATGCCATGCGAAACAATATCGATGATGTTGGATTTATCAGAAAGCTGATCGAGACACTCGTAGCAACAGAGAACGTTGATGCCAAACGAGTTTTTGTAACTGGTATTTCTAATGGTGGCATGATGTCGTTTAGATTGGCCTGTGAACTCTCAGATTTGATAGCAGCAGCAGCACCAGTAGCCGGTGCCCTGAATGTTGACAGCAAGCCAGCTAATCCGGTCTCTATCATTATGTTCAACGGCATGGCAGACGATCCTGTGCTGTACGAAGGCGGAACTCCTAGAAAATCGTTTGAACCACGAGTGGATAAATCTGTTGCCTATGCCGTCGACTTTTGGACCAAACGAAATGGCTGCTCCCCTCGGCCACAGAGGCAGGTCAATCGGAGCGGTAACGTCATAACAGATACCTACAAGAGCCAAAGTACGAACGCCGATGTTGTTATCTGCACCATCAAGAATGGCAAACATTCATGGCCTGGTGGGACAAAACCGCGAGCCCAAGGCGACGATCCATCAACCGAGGTTTCTGCCACAGACATGATGTGGGAATTTTTCAAAAATCACCCAAAGAAATAAACCCAAGCGGAGGAAGCTCACCACCTAGTTATCTATGGTAACTATCTAGGCTTGCTATCTAAGCTCGCTATCTAAGCTGGATTCTGTATCTGCTCTTGCGCCAGGGCAGCAAGAAAACAACTATTGCTTTCGTTTATAAGCAAGTCAGCATCTTCAGACTTACCGCTCATAACCACATAGCTCCACTCAAGCTCGGTGGTGTTAGCATCGAGTTTGTGAAAAAGCATATTGAGCAAAATATCGACCGGTTGCTTACCGGTTGCCTCTGTCGGAGTACCGTAAACCCGAGCTTGCAGCCGCCCCTCACCGGCGCGGTCATAGGTGATACGCCAACGGCAGCCAACCAATGGTCCTTGCAAAATGGCACGCACTCGAGACATGGCTTCTTCTTGTTCCAGATAAAAGCTACGAGCTGGCGGTATGCGCCCTGATGGGCTAGGGCTCTTGCTTATGCCTGAAAGCACAAACAAGGCGATAACAGATAACGCACCACCAGCCAGGAGACAAATCACTAAAAATGTAGAGCTTTCATCAGTCAAGAATACGGTCTCTCAATTTGAGTTTAAAATTGCTAGGCAAACTATTTCTTACGCTTATACCTTCTTACGCTTGTACCATGGCCGGCTCACTACAGAAGCAGGCACTTTGGTGTCGCGAATACCAATTGAAAGCTCTGTTCCAATTTTGGTCAAAGCCACAGGCACGAGAGCAAAGGCCAATGGATAACCAACAAAAACGCCAGGAGCACCACTGGTTACTTTACCCACTTCTTTTTCGCCGTCGAAAACACTATAACCTTGACGAGGAGCTGCTTTACCAGTGCCTTTCAAGCAAACAATCTGCCGCTCCAAACCGCCAGCTTTTTGCTTAGCGAGAACTTCACGACCAATAAAATCGCCTTTGTCTGGTTTCACACTCCAGCCTAAGCCCGATTCAATGGGAGTAATGTCGCGTTCTAGTTCATGTCCATAAAGAGGCAAACCAGCTTCTAAGCGCAATGTATCGCGAGCGCCTAAGCCGCATGGTTCGATACCTTTTGCTTGGCCTCGCTCTAGCAAAAGATTCCAGAGCCACTCAGCTTTAGCAGTCGGTACAAAAATTTCGAAACCATCCTCACCGGTATAACCAGTGCGACCAAAGCTGAAGTTTGTGCCGTCGATAGTAGCTTCGCCATAACCAAAGGACGGCAATTGACCAACCCAATCACCGACAATCTCACTTAAAAGGGGCACCGCTTGTGGACCTTGCAAAGCAAGCAGGCCAAGCTGATCAGAAATATTGGTCAATTTGACATCAAATTTAGAAGCGTGACTGCTAATCCATTCAAAGTCTTTATCAATATTTGAGGCATTTACAACTAGAAGAAAATCTTCTTTGCGCCGATAGACAATTAAGTCATCAACCGTGCCGCCGTCTTCATAGCAAAGCTGTGAATAGAGAGCGCGATCAGGAGTGGCTAGGCGGTTTAGATCATTGGCAATAATATATTGCACGAAGTCATGAGCACCCGAACCAGTAACTAGAAATTCACCCATGTGAGATACATCGAACAGACCAATTCTCTCGCGTGTTGCCATGTGCTCAGCGATGATACTTTTATATTGCACTGGCATATTCCAGCCAGCGAAATCGACCATCTTGGCTGATAGCTTGCGGTGAGCCGAAGCTAACGGGGTTTCTCTAAGGGTGGACGTCGCCATGACAACCTCTTGTAGCGGAAAACTCTCTGACTGCGGAATAGTGGATAAAGATACCACCGCCCAGACCTTGCATGTAGACCCAAAAGCACTAAATGCCTTAAGAGAATGTAAAGAGCAGATGAAAACAATATCTAGGAAGCGCATTTCTATTACCCGAATCGCCGCCATCCTGGCCATTGTCACACTTGGCAGTCGAAGCAACTTGCCCAGTAGCGCCAGTGAGACTATCGCGCCCCTAACTGAGGCCGGGCTGCTAAATGGTCTTTGCAATGTGCCAACTGTCTCAGAAGCGGGCAGCGAAACTGTGCAGTTTAAGGATGGCAAAGCCGAGTGGAACGGTTGCCGGGGTGAGATTGTCAAAACCGCTATCGGAGACCTAAACGGCGATGGTATCAATGACGGTGCTTTTGTCTTTACCTACAATTCAGGCGGCTCAGGCTACTTCACTTCTCTATTAGTGTTCCTTGCCAGTGAAAAAGGAGCAAAGCCTGTGGGCGAAAGAACCCTCGGTGACCGCTCAATAGCCAATAGCTTGAAGATTAGTCATGGCACTGTCACCCTGGATGTTCTTGGTCACCGCAGCAGCGACAGCGCCAGCAAACCAACACTGAAGCGGGTGGTCAAATTCAAAGTGAAGAACACTGCCCTGGTCGGCCCAGAAAATCTGCAATAAAAAATCTGCAATAAAAAAGCCACCCAGATTGCTCTGCGGCGGCTTTTTCACTATCGTCTGACTGCCTATTGCGTAGGCTCGATATTTCTTGCTGCTTCAAGTCAGAATCCACAGCTAGCGGGTTATCACTACAGTTTCCGGTCTGCGCAGACCTGACGTTTCCACTTAAC
>JBAYTY010000022.1:0-117055 GCA_041675385.1 Candidatus Obscuribacterales bacterium | reverse complement strand
CCTTGCAGCTAGCGCACTTTCAAGATGTGGGCCCGCGCTCTCAACGACAAAGTCGCCGGCTAGTTCTGCTAGGTGTGCACTAACTTCTTCGGCGTTGCGAGCGCGAGCCGATTGTCCGGTGATGATCAAGGCCCCGGTGTCGATGTCGCTCTTCTTTAGACCAATCGTCTGATAGGCCTTTTCAATCAACTCGGCTGTTTGCTTGGCAGCAATCTCGCCAGTGGCGGTGAGAGGGGTGAGAAATACATCGCTTTCAAAAATTATTTCGCGATTAGTAATCGCTAGATTGGGAGCGGCATTGACCAGGGATGCATTGGCGAAGGTCAGCTTCGTTACTACTAAATGCGAAGTGGTGGTGCCGATGTCGATGCCAACACTTATAAGTGCGTTGCTCATTGCTTTGTTAGCCTAGCTGCTGCAATTTTACGCCTGATACTTTTTTGTCGAGAATGCGCTCGATTGTTTTCACTATAAAAGCTCCTGCCTCAGTTGGCGGTGTGCCGCCTTTGTGAATGTTAGAGACTACTGTGCGATCTGAGCTAACTGTCTGAGGGCCAGGGTTGTAGGTTATGTATGCCGATAGACCGCTGGCGCAAGAGAGGCCAGGCCGTTCGCCAATTAAGTTGAGGGCAATCTTGGCATTGAGGCTATGGCCAATTTGGTCGGCAATAGCAACTCGGGCATATTTGGCAATGACAATTTGACCAACAGTAATATTGCTCAAGGAAAAACCGTATTCAAGCATGGGTAATAGGTCTAGTAGATTTTCTTCCACTGCTAAAGCTGAGAGACCATCGCTTACTACTATCTGCACATCTATGTCGCTAGGGCAGACCTTCTTCAGTTCTTCTAAGACACTTTGAGCCGCTCTTTTTCCTTTGGGTGGATAGAGAATAAAATCGTGGCGATCTTCGGCTGTGCTTTTGATCAGCGGAAATTGTCTTGGCGTCGTGAACTGTTGTAAAAAGCTTTCGCTAATTTCGCTGTGCACGGCGTCACGAGCGAGGGCATGGTCGGCCCGGAAGCTAAGCCAGGTAGACGTAAGGGGGCGAGAGCCCGTGCGAGATACACCGATTCGTGCGGGAGTAAGAGTCTTGAGCTGTTCTGTTCTAGCCTGCATATGCCATAGGGTACACTATTTGTTTTGTCGCTATTTTAAGACTGGTGAAAAATTGCTCAAGCTCGATACTAAGATTGGCGGTCGCCACTATCAGTTTGCTGAGATCAAGGGCGTACTAGCCCAGGCTAATGAAGAGAAATCGGGCGATCAACTAGCGCAAATTGGCAGCCGGAGCGAGATAGAGCGCATAGCTGCCAAGTGTGTCTTGAGTCAACTACCTCTTTCTGTTTTGCGTGAGCAGCCGGTTGTACCTTACGACCTCGATGAAGTGACGCGACTGATTGACGATAGTCTTGATCCTGTTGCCTATGATCATATTAAAGAATGGACAGTCGCTGAGCTACGAGAATTTTTGCTTGATAGCGACACAGATCTCAAGATGATTGAGCAAATTCGCTGGGGTCTGAGCGGTGAGATGGTCGCTGCAGTTACTAAGCTGATGTCGAACATTGATTTGATACTGGCGGGTAAAAAATGCCAGGTTGTCGTCAAAGCAAAAACAACACTAGGGTTAAGCGGAAGACTTGCATCAAGGTTGCAGCCTAATCATCCAAGCGATTCTATAGATGGCATCAAAGCTTCTATTTTCGAAGGCCTGTCTTATGGAGTGGGCGATGCAGTTATTGGTATCAATCCTGTTTATGACAGTGCTGACACCGTCGGGCGACTACTTGAAGAAACCCACAAAATTATCGAGCTGCTCAATATTCCCACCCAAAATTGTATTCTTTCTCATATCACCACTCAGATTAAGGCTATTGAGCGAGGAGCGCCGGCTGGACTGATTTTTCAAAGTATTGCTGGTAGTGAAAAGGGTAACAAAGCTTTTGGCATCGATATTGACTTGATAAAAGAAGCTTGCGCACTGGGGAAAAAAGAAATTTCGAAGGAATTGCCCTTCATGTATTTTGAAACAGGACAAGGCTCTGAACTCTCATCACTCTCTCACTTTGGCGCCGATCAACTGACAATGGAAGCTCGCTGTTATGCACTAGCCCGCTGTTTCAATCCTTTTTTGGTGAACGATGTCGTCGGCTTTATTGGTCCAGAATATCTTGCTGATGGCAGGCAAATGATTCGGGCTGGTCTCGAAGATCATTTTATGGCTAAGCTGTTGGGCTTGCCGATGGGCGTAGATGCTTGCTACACGAATCATATGGAGGCTGATCAAAACGATCTTGAGAATTTGACGATTTTGCTTACCGCCGCTGGAGTAAATTACTTTATGGGCGTACCCATGGGTGATGATGTGATGCTCTCCTATCAGAGCACAAGTTTTCACGACATTGCTGCTCTGCGGGAAATTCATCAGTTGCTACCAGCTCCAGAGTTTGAAGTCTGGCTCGAGTCTGTGGATTTACTCAAAGATGGCAAGTTAACCAAGAATGCTGGGGATCCCAGCTATTTGCCTAAGCGATTCTCTATTTAAAAGCCGCTGATTATTTAAAAGCCGCTTTCGCCGGTGGCTTCTTTGTTCTCACCCGATGCCGCCGTTGGTGTGGCTGGTCGTTCGCTTGGTTCTTGGTTGGCTGCTCTCTGTGCCTGACCACCGGCGATTTGGGCCGAGATGATACGGTCACCAGGGCTTATGCGATAGATGTTGTTGAGGCCGTCTACAACACCCCCAAATACAGCATATTTGCCGTTTAGCTGCGACATTGGTTTCTTCAAAATATAGAATTGGCAGCTGGCAGAATCTGGATTCCCTCCCCGCGCCATCGCTACTACTCCGGCCGAGTTATGGTTGAGGTTGCGGTTGATTTCAAGGCGGAGGAAACGCTCTCTGCCCGTATCAGGGTCTGTGTAATTGCCCTGACCATTGCCATAGGGGCAGCCACCTTGCACGACCCAACCTTCTACTCGGTGAAAAGACTTGCCGTCGTAATATCCTCTTGAAACAAGGTCAAGAAAATTATTGGCAGTATAGGGAACCATGTTGCGAAAAACTCTTATGACAATTCGCCCCTTGGTGGTTTGCATGATCACGATTGGATCGTTTTGGGCGTAAGCTGGCGCCAGGCTTGCTGCCCCTATGGCCAGGATAACTAGGGCTTTAGATGAGCTAATGATTTGTCTAGCAAATAGTTGGGTAAAAGATTTCATTAGTTTTGCTGGTATTTTCTTTGTGTTTGAAATTCTATATATAAGGTATGGAATAAGCAATTAATCGCTCAACTGATATTTACCCAGCTGAACAAGATTCAAAAATTAGGCATCAGAAATCGAAAGGTGGCTCACAAATGGCTTTATATGCGGATCTTCACAGGCACCTTGGTGGAGCCCTGCATCCTCGGATCATCTATAAGTTCTTGCGCCGGACAGATCATCCGATTCTCAATTACTTTCCTGACTATGATGGCTTTTACAATTGGTTTACTCGGCCTTGTCGCACCCTAGAAGAGTTCGTCAAAATTCACTCGCTGGTTGAAGAACTACAAAGTCTTGAGCATCTTCCATATTTTTGTTTGCGCCTGTGCCGAGGTGCTTATACTTTTGAAAATCTCCAATATCTTGAATTGCGCTACAACCCTTATTTCAGAACAGACCACAAGCTAACTCCGGCGAAAAGGCTTAGTCAGATGCATCTCATTGTCGAGGTGATCACTTTGAACTTAAGACCTGCCGACTATCCGATTACTGTTAAGCAGATTCTATGTTTCGATAGAAGGCTGCCGCTCAAAATCAACGAGGCCATTCTCAAAGTTGCCCAAGACAATCTTGGACCTGTGGTCGGTGTCGATCTTGCTGGTCCTGAAATCAATACTGAAAAGACCGAAGAGTGGATCAAGCTTATGGCTCGGGCACGAGCCTCTGGCTTGAAGACAACCTGCCACCTTGGCGAGACCGGTATCGACAATGTCGATCCTCGTTATTTCGCTACCCTTGATCGCATTGGTCACGGCATACACATTCCTTTGCAAAAACCGAGCATGCTCAAGGAGCTTTCGAAGCGACAGATCACTTTAGAGGTTTGTCCGACTAGCTACAAACAGACCGGAGTGCTCAAAGATTTTTCTGAATTGAAGACGGTGTTCAATCGCTGTAGGGAAGCTGGGGTAGCGATTGCGGTGTGTACCGACAATCCAGGTAGGAATCCTTCGCCGTGCACTTTGCCCGGTGAGTATGAACGCTTGATAGACAATGATGTAATTGATTTTCGGCAATTGAAAGAGATTCAGGGTGAAGCATTTAGATCTGCTTTCGGTTTCGTCGGCACTTCGCGTTTTCTCTAGCCTAGATCTTTCAAACCTATAGTTGTTGATCAGCGGTCAGATTTGTTTGTGTCCATTCATTTTGTTCGTTCCCTTTTGTCTATTCACTTGTCCACTCCGGGCCGACATTTCAGGGCTAGAATCAAGCCCCTGTGCGGGCTTTTGTCCGAATAGTGAAATCGCTCTCACGCTTGATAACTGCTGGCCACCGGGAGTGGTATCGAAGAAACTTTTCGCTAATTTGGTAGATCTGTTTTGTGGCTGTTTTGATCGGCTTAGGAAAAAAATTGCGGTTTTCTAGTGCTCAATACTTTTTTTGTGACAGTTCCGAAAAATATTTTTTCAATCAAATCGACTGCTTTGAAGTGGTACCACTTACCTTCTCAATACTTCTGAAACTGGCTTGTGTAGACAGTTTTGTCTGGTGCTGCTTCTGGTGACTTTGTCTTTTTCTCTGCTCTGTGTACTTGATGGTTAGCAACTCAGGGGAGATCTATATGTTGCAATTTATTCCATTCGAATGTAATCTATGACGCGTGTGGTGTGAAAGTAAATGAGTGTCATTTTTTTTAAATGATGTCTCTACAAAAAAAAGACGGTGGTAGTTAGCGTTTAGTCAAAGCGATAAATGAGCAATCAAATTTGATATGCGATTGATACATCAAGTTGATACATCAATATGAAGTAGCAGTTTCGAGTCACTTTAGTAGTTCATTAGATATCGCCGAGAGCAAGCGTTCAATATTAGGGATTCTTTTCCAGCTTGTGTCTGCGAAAGTTCCTGCCCACCAGATTGATTTCCAAGGGAGGAAAACTAAATGGCAACCAAGCCAACCAAGAAGAAGTCCACTAAGAGAGCAAAGATCTCTCCTGCTGCCGCTATGGCTGAAGAGTCAACCGGTACTGCAGCTAAGCCTAAGAAAGCCGCTGCTAAAAAAGTAACAAAGAAAGCTGCTCCTAAGAAAGCCGCTGCTAAAAAAGCTGCTCCTAAGAAAGCCGCTGTTAAGAAAGCTGTAGCTAAGAAAGCTGCTCCTAAGAAAGCTGTAGCTAAGAAAGCTGCTCCTAAAAAAGCCGCTGTTAAGAAAGCTGCTCCTAAGAAAGCTGCTGCTAAGAAAACTGTAGCTAAGAAAGCTGCTCCTAAGAAAGCTGCTGCTAAGAAGACAGTTGCTAAAAAAGCCGTAGCTAAAAAAGCTCCAGCTAAGAAAGCCGCTCCTAAGAAAGCTGCTGCTAAGAAAACAGTAGCTAAGAAAGCTGCTCCTAAAAAGACTGTAGCTAAGAAAGCTGCTCCTAAGAAAGCCGCTGCTAAGAAAACAGTTGCAAAGAAAGCTGCTCCTAAAAAGACCGTAGCTAAGAAAGCCGCTCCTAAGAAAGCCGTAGCTAAAAAAGCTCCAGCTAAGAAAGCTGCTGCTAAAAAGCCAGCCAAGAAAGCTGCTCCTAAGCGCACCAAAGCCGCTGTTGCTCCAGCAACAACTGGCGACATGGGTGGCGCTTCCGCCTAAGCTCTTCTAGTAATAACTGGAAAAGTAGTTAAGAAAGGGTCTCGGTTCTCCGAGGCCCTTTCTGTTTATCTTTTAGATAGTGGATATAGTCTGATAAAGCCAAGTGAGAACAGCCGGAAGCTAGTTAACGGGGCTAGTATCGCTGGCAGTGCAAAGCCTTTGTGAACTGGTATGACTGCAACCAAATTGTATCAAGGCTATTTGCTAGCTCGTGCCCATCATTTAGTTCGACTAATTGGACAAGCTTGCTCGATTGATTGAGCTGGGCGAATTGCCTTGCGTGCTCGATGGGTACTGTTTGATCGTCAATACCATGGAAGACTATGGTGGGAATATCAGTTTTGAAATTGTCTGTTTGGTAGTGTTCAAGGTCTCTGGCAAAGGCAAAATGCAACGGCAGTTCTTGGTTCGCGCAGTAATGAAAGAAAGGTCTGAATCCAGTTCTCTTCCAGTTATCCATTCCTTCTTGACCGATGATTTGCGGCCAGCGTTTTGTTATTCCGAAACCGGGAGCTAAGAGAATTATTGCTTTAAGGTTGGCCCGCGACCCTTTAGCTCTTAGGCTTTGCTCGAGTAGCGCCGCTAATAGTCCACCCATGCTTGAGCCGATGAGCACAAATGGTTTACCGTTTAGTTGCGATATCAGCTCGCTGCTTAAATCAATTTGGGCAGCCAGCGAAAGTTCCTCAAAGCTTGGCACATTAAGATCAGGCACAGAACAATGCCAGCCGTTTAGCTCAATCTTTTCTTTGAAGAAACGAGCTTTTCTGGATTGCGGAGAGGAGGCAAAGCCATGGAGGTAAAGAAAATTCAAATTCAATTTTGACTTTATGGGGCTGGCTTGACGAAGCCGTACCAAGGGTTTGAATTGATCAATGAAATCAATTGAGTCTCTAACAGACCTTTGTCTGAAGCATCTGCCTTTGTGATCAGAATTTTGTCTTCGGTCGAGTAAACGGCAAATACCCAGACCCGTTGATCTTTTTCTAGGCAGCAAATCCATTGATGAAATGCTGGAGGTTGAATCAGATAGTAGACAAAGGCACTGACTTCACCTTGCTCGAAAAATTTGCTCAGGTCATTGCGCCAGGTACTTTTGTCTAAGAGATAAATTGTCTGCCGCACTGAACCGTTGTCAGAAACTTGAATGGCATTTTCTAGTTTTTCAAAGTCAGACCATTGAGTTGGCAGATAAATAAAGAGAGTACTGTCTAACTGACTGCCGAAATCTACTGGCTTAAGTGTCCACTCGGGGGTTTGGCTTGAGTGCACAAACGAATCGAAAGTGAATTTCTCGGAGGGAACGCCAAGCTTGCTGGCCATGGCCGGGGTGCAGGCTTCTACTGTAGATTCGGGGAATCGCCCATTTTCTACCCAATCTTCAAAAATCTGCTGAAAATATGAGTGGATGGTTGTTTGAGTCATCACTTTTACGCTGTTGAATACTACCGCGACTATTGTCGAATGCTATTAAGCTTACTAGATATAACAGATCAGATGAATAATAAGTTGATGATGCCAAGGTTTTCTCCTGCCAGAGCGAGAGTGACCATTTTTGTGAGAGGCTTTGGTGAATATTTGGCGTTTCCAAGCAGTGGCTGCCGTTAAGAATCGTTACAGCTTGAGAGTCAAGCTGAGCTGGGCTGTAAAGACTTTTACACAGTCATAACCTAGCAGTTCGTCGCATTTAATGAATGTGGGTTAGCATGGCCCACATGTTGATGTACTTGCCCAGACAGTGTTTTGGGAAGTCTCAATGGTCAGTATCCCACTTCTGGAGGTCTAAATGCAGAAGACTCAATTAGCCGTAGCTCTCGTAGCTGTCCTCGGCCTTTCCTTGAACACAGCAGTTCGCGCTGCTGAAACTGAATCTACTGAAAAGAAAGAAACAGTAAAAACAGAAAAGAAAATCAAAGTAGCTAAGAAAGATAAAGAGTGCAAGAAAGAGTGCAAAGAAAAAGGCAAAGATGCTTCTTGCAAAGCCAAAGAAGAAGCTAAAGGCAAAGAAGGTTCATGCAAGGGCAAAGAAGGTTCTTGCAAAACCACTAAAGAAACTAAAGAAACCAAAGAAGTAAAAGAGACCAAAGAAACCAAATAGTTCTTTTTCATAGAACTCTGATTTCTTCTCCTTCTTTAGGATGCCATTAAATGTCCAGCGGCTTTCTCGCAGCTAAAAAACAAATGCCCAACCTTGGTGTTGGCCTTGGTCTAAGGCGCGAGTTAGCCGCTGAAACATTTGCCAATGCCGAACGAATTGATTTTCTCGAACTAGTGCCCGAAAATTATATGGAGCTGGGTGGGAGAATCCGCGAGCGCCTGGATAAGGCCTTAGAAAAATTTCCCCTAGTGACACACGGTGTCAACCTGTCAATCGGCAGTACAGATCCTCTAAGCGCAGAATATCTCGCTTCAATCGCAAAACTACTGAACCGAATCAATGCTCCTTGGTGGAGTGACCATCTTTGTTTTACATCGATAGAAAATTTGTATCTCCATGATTTGTTACCGCTGCCCTTATCGGCTGAAGCTCTCAAGCATGTGGTAAAGCGTGTCAAGGTTGCTCAAGAAACAGTCAAGCGGCCGCTTTTGCTTGAGAACATTTCGTACTACATGCAAATGCCAGGCTCGCAGATGGATGAAGTAGATTTTCTCTCAGAAGTTTTAGAGAAAGCCGACTGCGGCTTGCTGCTTGATGTCAATAATGTCTATGTCAATTCAGTCAATCATAATTTTGACCCTTATGCTTATCTTGATCGGCTGCCCTTAGAGAGAACAGTGCAGATTCACATCGCCGGCCATGGCTATGGCGATGAACTTTTGATTGATACCCATGGGGCCGCTGTGATTGAACCTGTGTTTGAGCTGCTTGAATACGTGCTCAAGCGCAGCGAAGTAAAAGCCGTCATGTTAGAGCGCGATCAAAACTATCCAGAGTTTAGTGAAATATTGGCTGAGTTAGGTCAAATACGCGAAATTATCGAAAGGGTTCAGCCAGCTCTATTGCCAGCCCTCATTTCGAACTAAGTGGCCAATTGAAAGTGGATGCCCCCAGCCTACGTGATATAGAACATGCAATGACTCTGCTCTGGACTCGCAGGGATAAGCGCGAACAATTTTTTTCTGGCGAATCAGATATTCATCCGTCCCTAATCAAGCACATTGATCATCGTGGCGTTAAGCTCTACGCCTCGCTAATTAATTTGGGCCGACTTGATTTGATGGCTTCGGTCTACCCGCTCTGTAAGAAAGTACTAGGTAAACACTTTAGTACTTTAGTGCATGAGTATTTTGAGGTCATGCCACCAGACCACTTCAACCTCAACCAGTCAGCTCGAAAATTTCCGCTCTTTTTGGCGAACCATGCCGAACTTCATTTGAAGCGCCATCCCTTTTTGGCTGAATTAGCAGACTATGAATGGATTGAACTGGCCGTTCTTGAAGCTGATGTGCTTGTTGATCTAAGTTGTGAAGCTAGTACGCAATCGATTTTGCAAAGCAATAGCTGTGAAGAACTAGATCTCAAAGCATTTGCTGCCAGTGTGCCGCGTGTGAATCCGACTGTGATTACTCGCTGCTATAAGTACCCGATATCTGAGATTGCCAATTTGCTGGAACAAGGCGAGAAGTTACCTCGGCGACAGAAAGCTCAAGCATCGTGGCTATTGGCTTACCGCGCAGCAGATCACAACTGCCATTATTTAGACATGAGCGAATTGACCTGTGAAATAGTTGAGGCTATGTTAGCGAAATCTGATAGCTCATATGGCGAGCTGATTGCACTGGCTTGCCGCCATTCAAGTAATGTCGAAGAAACAGTTGCCGATTTTCTTTCTATGGTAGAAGAGTTCAAATCTTTGGGCGTTACTCTTTAGCCAAACAGCAATACTAGAGCGAAGCGAAAGCCTCTTTTACAACTGTTTCTGGGTCAACTCGCTGAGAGCAGCTCAGTGGCACCGCTGCTTTTTGCTGCTGTAACCAGAGCAAATATTCGATGTTGCCTGACGGCCCTTTCAGCGGTGAATAAGTGAGGCCACGCACTTCGAGCTTCTGTGTTTGAGCAAAATTGATGACAAATTTCAAAACCTCTACGTGGCTGGCTGGTTCTCTAACGACACCACCTTTGCCTACTTTTTCGCGACCTGCTTCAAATTGTGGTTTTACTAAAATTACTAATTCGCGCTCGTTTTCGCTCATAAGGTTGAGCACCGCTTCTAAAACCTTAGTAACTGAAATAAAAGAAAGGTCGGCAACGGCTAGGGTGGCTTTATCATGGAGCCCTTCACCATAGAGTTTTTCGGCCGTAAGGAAGCGAATGTTTGTGCGCTCTAGAGTGTGCACTCGGCTATCACTTCGCAGTGACCAATCGAGTTGGCCATAGCCTACATCAATGGCATATACGAAAGCGGCACCGGCTTTTAATAGACAGTCGGTAAAGCCACCAGTAGAGGCGCCAGCATCGATGCAAATGCGGCCTTCAGTGGTTATCGCGAAAGTGCTCAGGGCTTTTTCTAATTTTAGGCCGCCGCGGCTAACATAAGCACAGCGGTTGTAGCTAGAAATAAGTTCAATATTTGCCTCTACACTGACAGCTTGTCCTGGTTTTGTTAGTTTCTCTCCGTTGACAATTATGCCACCATCCATGATGGCAGTTCTGGCGCTTTCGCGAGAAGGGAAGAGTTGCCGTGCAACTAGTAGTTGATCTAAGCGTTCTTTGGCTTTCATTTAGATTTGAAGTTTCACTTGGTAACTTTGTTCTTTAAGCAATTGTTGGCGCTAGCAACTATTAGCTCAGACCTAATGTAGAATAACAAGTATCAGCTAAACCGTCATACGTGGAGTAGACCTGGCTGGATGAAGACACCGCCTTGAAAGCGGCTGCCCCGTAAGGGGTTGGGGGTTCGAGTCCCTCCTGCTCCGCCATCTTTTACCCTGTTCTTGGCTTCAAAAGCGAGAAATGCAAATCTGGGTAGCCATCTCGAATAACGATCTGACTTCGCTTGACCATAAAGAAGTGTTGTTGGAAGGCGTCTCTCTTTCTGATAAAGAAGGAAGAGTCCGGGGGGCTAATCGCCTGCGCTTTAGCCTAGAGAATAATCAACTGCGTGTTACCCTGCCTAGCCAAGCGGTGCAAAAGCTGGTTGGCAATCAAATTGTAGTTGCGGCCAAGGGCCCAATTACAGTAGCTTCGATTAAGCGGGCTGGCGGCAAGGGAGAGCATCCAAGTTATCTTGGCGAGATTAGAGTAGCTAATCTCGGAGGAAAGCTCCGAGTTTCGTTGCGCGTTAGCCTTGATCAATACCTCAGGGGGGTTCTCACCTCTGAAATGCCGGCGAGCTATCATTTTGAAGCTCTTAAGTGTCAGGCTCTGGCTGCTCGTACCTATGCCCTGAAGCCGCGTTTGCCTCACGATAGAGATAATGCCAACGTTTGTGATTCTTACATGTGCTGCCAATATTTTGCTGGATTGGGAGAGATTGACGAGCGCATTGAACGGGCGGTTGTCTCAACAGCTGGCCAGGTTCTTACCTATCAAGGTCAGCCACTGTTAGCACTTTTTAGTTCTAACGCCGGTGGCCATACTGAAAATTACGAGAATTGTTTCTCTGACCCACTAACCAACGAATTTCCACCTCAACCATTGGCCTATTTAGCTGGCCGGCCTGAGGGCAAATTTACAGTGGCACCTGGTACCGAAGAGTTTCTTCGCTATTTGTATCAAACCTCAGCACTGAAACACGATACTCAGTTTTCGATGGATAGCTGGACGCCGAAGTTTCACTGGCGAGTGAGGTTGTCTGCTGACGCCCTTGAATCTCAGATGCACCATGTTGTAGAGAAGCTAGCTGCCGCCTCCGATACTGCACCATTCGTGATACCACCTAAGTCAGGTAAGTTTGGTCATATTGAGCGCATAGAGGTGCTTAAACGCGGGATTTCTGGTGTTGCCATTGCTATGAGTATTAAAACCAGTACCGGTGATTGGCAGATCAAAAAAGAGCTAGTAATTCGCAAGGCTTTTGCTAATAGCGAAGTAAAGCTTGCTCGGCTCAATAGCGCCCGTATTTTCTTCTCTCACGAGACTGATGATCTAAAGCTGCTCAAGAATCTCAATGTCTATGGTCTTGGCTTTGGTCATGGTGTGGGTTTGCAGCAGACCGGTGCCCAAGGATTTGCTAAGGCTGGCTACGACTATAAAAAGATCCTGGGACATTACTTCCCAGGATCTAATATCGAAGTTTTATAGAGCCTTTGCTTATAGACCTGAATCGCTTTCAGGTACTTCAACTTTGACTTTGTCGCCGGAGAGTTTAACTAAGAAAATTAGCTCAGGCTTCTTGATGTGGGGCACATCTTTGAACGGTGCAGCGGCGCTAACAGCCCGTTGCAGAGCGCTAGAAATTTTCTCGTATTCTTCTTCTTCTAGTGCTTGTTTCTCTAGCCGTTTAACGTTGCCGTCAGAATCTACTCCGACAGTAAGTCTGATTTTCCATCTCTTCCGCACCGACTTTTCTTTCTTCATCTCTTCTTGAGCGAAGTCAGGCAGCACTAGCTTTTCTTTGATGGCTTCTTTGACTTTGGCGTAAAAGGCTTTGAGTTCTACGTCGCTTGCTTCTTTGCTGTTTTCATCGTCAATATCGGGATCATCATCAGGCTCGGCATTTTTGTTGTTTGCCTGCTGGGTGCGCTCAGTAGCTAGTTGGTCAATAATGCTAACTGCTCCTTTGGCATCATAAGACTGGTTGCCGGTATCGTCTTTGAGAGATTGACCGATAACTAAGAAAGACTTTCCGGCAATGATAGATGGGAAAGATGCCACTAAAACGGACTTGTCTTTTTCATCTTTTGCCTTGCCTTTCACAACCATCCAGCTCAGAGTGCCATCACCGAGAACTTGTTTGCCCTGGTCTACGACACATCCTCTGGTATCTTCAACCACCATGTCTACATACGGTGGTTTGCCAATGAAGGCATTGAGGTTACTGACTGGAGAAAGATCTGCAAATTCTGTACAGATAATCTTTTGATTGGCGCGTTCGGAATAGACTCCAAATGAATCATTAGGTTTCGAAATTTCACTCGTGTCTTCATACCAGAAATCTGGAATAGCCAGTACTTTGAAGCCCGCTGACTTTACTGCTAAAGCAGTGGCTTTTTCTGACGAAGGATGTTGTTCTGGCACTACAGAAGTGGTACCAGTAGTTGGCGCCACTACTGCTGGGGGCTTGGGCATGCTCATCAATGTGATTAGGAAAAGCGGAAGCAGAACTGCACCAGCAATAATCAATTGCTTTTTGGTTAGGCCAGTTTTCTTCTGCATCACTTTGACAGCTTTGCTGGCCTTACCTTTAACTGAAGTGGTATCAATTTCTGGTGGCGGTGCGTCAATGATGTGTCCACAACTAGAGCATGCTCCATAATTGGCATTGCTAGAGAAGCAAACAGGGCAGACGATTCTATCGATGTCTGGTGATGCTGCGGCAACAACTTCGGCATCGAGTTTACTGCGCAGAGTACCCAAGCCACCTTCGGCATCTTCGGCTTCAGTTGATGTCCGCAACTTCTTGCTGCTCATATCGAGCAAGGCGCCCATCCACATAAATTGATAGCACTTCACTGGTGGAGCTGCTTGACCAGCTTTCACCGACTGCGGACCGCTATGCAAGCCAATTAGTTTGTAGTCTTTGCAAACCAGGGCACCGGTAATTTCTGCTGGTACCACAATTGTGTGCAGCATATTTTTAGGTTGAGCAGCGCTGGCACTGCCAAAATAATTACCTTGCAGCCAGATTGGTTTACCTGACAAAGGATCTAAATAAAAGCACTGCAAATTGTCCCAGTTATTGACTTCAAAGTCGGTGTGCGAGGTCAATGGTGGCCCAACTGTGCCGTTGCAATGGAACGGAGTTTTACGATTAATTTGCGAGCAGACACCGCGGTTGACTAGCTCACGTACTGCCACCAAAACAGTGTAGCTGTCTGAACCGACGCGCTCCGCCAGGTTCTCAAGGGTAAGGAAGCCGTCCATTGCTTCCCACAAACGGCCGGCCATCCAGCGAATTTCTTCAGATGAACTAGCCGGATCGTAAGATTGCACTACTCTCTGGTAACGGGCGTCTTTGCCGCCCAGTTGAGCGTAAACACTGCTTAGCTCGTTGGCGCGCCGCATCCCTTCCCATACCAGGCGGTCGGCTGGGGCGCTGATTGGCACGGCATCTGGCCAGGGGAATTGCCCTTCTGGTTCAAATGTAAATCCATGAGCGGGCTGCTTGATAACTAATTCAAAGAAAGCATAAGCTGGCAATAACTCTGGTTGACGGTAATAGACCAAAGGAATTGTGCCTTCGGCTAAAAGCATACGGGCTACAGGAATGTTGTGAGTATCAATTAGGGTGAGCAGGCCTGAGCGCTTCTGCTCTAAAAGAGTATTGATAACTTGCAAAAATTCTTTGCCGTGAATGTTTCCTGATGACTCGACGCCATCCTTCTTGAAAGGAATGGACATGGCTCTGGTCAACTCAGCTACTTTTTCGGCCTGAAGGTCAGGCAGTGAGCTGTCTACTACAAGGAGGGCCATATCGTTGGGTAGACATGGCAGCATTTCGCCGGGATAGCCGCTTTGTTGCAAATATTGGCTGCGAGCTTGCACTTTATCAAATTCGTTGTGCAAAGACAGTGTCTTCACGCCCATGGTGATATCGGCATGGGGGAAGTAAATGCTCAGAGCCCACGGCGCATCTGGGTAGTGGAAGACGTTACCGGCAGTGGTAACAAATCTACTCTTAGATATCAAAAATCCTTGGGCCAAGAATTTTGGTGGGCTTACTGTGCGGTCATAGACAAAACCAATTGCATTGGCCATGTCCTGTTCCAGAATTTGAAAAGTCATAGGTATAGCTCGTTAGTAACCGTCCCTCAAAGTCGTTTATACCACAGACCAGCGCCACCTTTTACTGCTCATCAGTCTGATATCACAGGTTGTCTCATCTTGAAATGTCGATGTTAATCTGTTTGGCTGAGCAGTTTGGCCTGAACTGTTCGAGTAGAGGCGGCTAGGCAGAAGCGGCAGGCTTTATAGCCTTCGGCCAAAGCTTGTTTTTTCGTATCGAACTTGATCTTCCTGAACCGGGCCATAACTAGGCTATAGGGGCAATTAGGCTGGTGAAATTTGCGCGAAATCAAATTGCCTTCATATTTATAGGTCGCCGAAACCGAGCCAAAGGTTTCGTTAGCCACTGCTGGGCTTAAATTTGGCACTATTACAGGAATCAAAAGTAGGGCTATTGCGGGCCAAAGGGTGGCAATTTTAGAGATTTTCATTAGTTAGCCTGTTGAAGGAGTAAACTTTGTCATTTATATGTAAAAACGTCTTGGCGCCAGTTTTAGTTCAAAAGCACGAAGGTTCAAAAGCACGAAGATTCAAAAAATAGGAAGCATTGTCATTAATGGAAATCGAAAGTACCCCTCGGCAAAATGCTATATCTGGTGCGCCTAGTAATGTCTATCAACCAAGTCTTGCCACTTTGACTGATCTTTACCAGCTGACCATGGCCTATGGATACTTCGCTTCAGGAACCCTGAACAAAGAAGCAGTTTTTCACATGTCTTTTCGCAAGAACCCGTTTGCTGGTGGTTTCGCCATCGCTGCCGGTTTAGAGGCCCTGGTGGATTTTGTCCAAAATTTTCACTTCTCACAGGCCGATCTTGAATATCTGGCTACCTTGGTAGGCAGTGACCGACTCCCTCTTTTTAGTGCTGAATTTCTCACTTACTTAAGTGAGCTAAAACTTGCTGTTGATATTGATGCAGTGCAAGAAGGCGAGGTAGTTTTCGCCCACGAGCCTCTAGTGAGAGTGCAAGGCCCGATCATTCAATGTCAGCTTTTAGAGACTGCTTTGCTCAATATCGTCAATTTCCAGACATTGATAGCGACCAAAGCTTCAAGGCTAAAACTAGCGGCTCAGGGTGGGTCGATACTAGAGTTCGGATTGCGCCGCGCCCAAGGTATCGATGGTGGTCTTTCTGCCAGTCGTGCTGCTTATTTGGGTGGATGCGACGCTACTTCAAACGTGTTGGCTGGAAGGCTTTACGGCATTCCGGTTAAGGGCACTCACGCCCATAGCTGGGTGATGTCTTACGACAGCGAACTGACAGCCTTTCGTGAATATGCCCGCATCATGCCGAACAATTGTATTTTTTTGGTAGACACTTATGACACTCTGCAAGGGGTGGCTCACGCTATTGAAGCTGGGCTTGAGTTGCGGGCCCATGGTCATGATTTAGCCGGAGTCAGACTTGACTCTGGTGACTTGGCTTACCTCAGTACTGAGGCACGCAAAATGCTTGATGCTGCAGGCTTTCTTCAAGCAAAAATTGTTGCATCTAATGATTTAGATGAGTTTTTGATTGCTTCTTTGATTGACCAAGGCGCAGCAATTGATGTCTGGGGAGTGGGTACTAAGCTTGTCACCGCAGGCGATCAGTCGTCTCTCGGTGGTGTCTACAAATTGTCTTGTGTGCGCGATGATAAGCAACAAGATTGGCAGTATCGCCTCAAGCTCTCTGAGCAAGTAATCAAAATATCTACCCCAGGTATCCATCAGGTTAGGCGTTTTTACTTGAGCGGAGAGGACCACAGCGATGGCCGCCCAGGCGATAAGCGCTTCATTGCTGACATGATTTTCGATTGTCAAAATCGCGGGATAGCAGAAGATCTTGAAGCGCCCGTGATTGTCGACCCGATTGATTTCACTCGCCGTAAGAGCATTCCGCCTCAAGCTGTTTTTGAAGATTTGCTCGTGCCCATTTTTAGAGAGGGAAAGCTAGTTTATAAGCTGCCCACCCTTGACCAGGCAAGAGAACGGCGCCATAAACGTCTTCAAGCTTTTCATCCATCAATAATGCGCCTACTCAATCCCCACCAATATCCGGTTGGTTTAGAATCAGGCTTGCACAAAATGAAGCTCGACATAGTAATGAGAGAGCGCGGTTTCGCTGAACCGAAGATAACTTTTTGAATAGTCTTTACTTTAAGACAGGCGTGGGCGGCGGGAGGACAAGCTAACCAAGTTGCTTTCTCTCGAGCGTAAGTTGGACGCAGCAGCGCCTCCAGACATGCGCTTCTCGATACCTTCCATCCACTTGCTCAATATTTCTAGGTGATTGATTCCTTTTTCGCCTAATTTTTCTTTGTGTGCTTTTAGTTGACGGTAATATTTCAACAATGCTGTGAAAAGGCGAAAGGATGCCTCGGTATCTGATTCACCGTAGCAGCTCAAGCCCAGCTCTGGCACTGATGCTACAAAACGGTTTTTGACTTTCCACAATTTTGCTGAAAGAAGGCCATCACTGAAGGGAAGAGGAACTTCTCTTACTTCCTGATTTTTAGTTAGCTTCATTCAAAAATGCCTATCCAAGAATAATCTTAGTATAGCTCTAATTGCGATGGCGTCTAGTCTTAGTTATGTTGCTGCGATACCTTTTTCGTACTACATGCTCTTTATTTTGCTAATACATTGATCAAAAATTGTTTTACTGTCTAGTTCATCGATGGCAAACCAGTTCATTTCGCTGTTTGATCTGAACCAAATTAATTGCCGCCGAGCCAGCGCCACTGAGTGTTTGATGGTTTCATCGCGGGCTTGCTCTAAGCTCAAGGTACCATCAATATGTTGTATAAATTCAGCGTATGCCACAGTATTTTTCAATGCTTGAGTGGCACCAAATTTAGTATAAATAGATTGCACTTCAGCCAATAAGCCATCTTGCAATTGGCCATCAATTCGCTCAATAATGCGCTCTTTTAATAGCTCGCGACGGGCGGCTGTGAGACCAATCCAGGCGATATTGTAGGGCACAGGCTCTCGGCTAGCTGCTTGCGAAAAAGGAACTTCTAAAACCCGTGAAACTTCTATTGCTCGAATAAGTCTAAAGCGATCGTTGACACCAATTTTTTGCGCAGAAATAGGATCTAACTGGCGCAAAATTTCACGTAAATGCTCTACTCCGCGCTCTTCGGCTACTTTTGCCAACTCGTCTCGAATCTCTTGCTGGGGTTCGACCTCCGGCATTTTAAGACCTTCAAGCAAAGCCCTGATATAGAAGCCTGTACCGCCGCAAACCACAGGTATTTTTCTTGCCTCAGTTAGTTGCCTAAGAATTTCGCCAGCTTCGCGCTTAAACTGAGAAGCTGTGTAAACCTGGTCAGGCTCAATAATATCGAGCATATGGTGTGGCACTTGAGCTTGCTCGGTAGCCGTGGGTTTGGCTGTGCCGATGTTCATATACTTGTAGATTGTTCTTGAGTCGCTGGCTACAATCTCTCCGCCTAGAGCTTTTGCTAACTCAATAGCCAGGCTGGTTTTACCCGAGCAGGTTGGACCGACTACAGCAATGACCAGCGGTAATTGAGGCTGCATACTTTTAGAAGGCAGCTAGCAGCTGTGAAATAAGCGAAAAGCTCGCTAGCCCGATCCAGAAGATATAGACCAATGCCAGCACCGGGGGGACAACCAGTAGAATCAATGCCAGCTTGATTGTTGAGGTGCGAAGAGAAGTTTGAAAAGCAATCCATTCAAGGGCAATAAACCAGAATGCTGGTACGGCCGCTAGCACAAAAAACAACGGTGTATGTCGCATGCAGGCTATCGGTGCAAAGAAGGCAAAGGGCAGAAAGGCCCAGCCTGTGGCAATAAAAGCATTGCCGAAAGTAAGCCTGTGCCCTCTAAGCCAAATGCTCAAATAATAGAGAATACAAGACAGTGTCACCCAATAGCCGAGACCAGAGAAAATGAAGAGTGAGCAGTTGAGAAGGCTCGCGGCCGTATTATCAGGTTTGATTTTGAGAAAAGCTGTAATCGAAAGAGTCAGCACCACAAGCATTGCCGCTGAGCTAAAGTTGGCGAAATTTGTTGGAAAGCGGCTAGAGTCGCTCAAAATCATCATTGTTTGACGCGGAGCTACAAGGACGCCATAAAAAATATCGGCCCAAAGCGTGAAACCATTTTTGTAGATGTCTCTACTTTTGCCCTCACTTGTCTCTTCGGCTGGCACAGCCTCGACTAGAGGATCAGCCTGGGAGCTTTCGCCAGCTTTGGGAGTTTGAATCAATACTTGTCTAAACGCCAGTTCAAGTTCACGCGGATCGCTCTCTGAAATACGCTTATCAGGAGCGATTGAATCTTCATTGAGTGAGCTGTCGTCTGCCATGACTTATTGCATCAACCATAGAGGTTGTTTGTTGAGCTCAGGGTTGAACTGCGAAGGAATTAGTTTGTCTAGGGGTGAACTTGCCCCTGGGGGAGCAAGCTGGGCGCGGCCTTCCATCAAAGAAGCTAAAATGCCGCTATCATCGTCTTCATCAACGGCTAAGTCAGCTTTTAACTTATAGCGCTCTTTGGTCATGGTCTGCAAAAGTGTTAGAGCATCACTATATGAACCTAGTTCATCGACTAGGCCAAGCTTTTGAGCTTGGCGACCAGAGTAAATGCGACCATCGGCAATGGTCTTTACTTTTTCAATAGGAAGCTTGCGCCCTTCGGCAATGGCGGTTGTGAACTGCTCGTATGAATCCATAATCAGAGCGAGCAAGATGTCGTGCTCTTCTCTGGTCATCTTTTTATAGGGCGATGCAATGTCTTTAAATAGACCAGACTTAATTACTTCTGGCTCGACGCCAACTTTGTCAGCTAAGGCTTTGAAGTTCATCAAATTGATGATTACACCAATTGAACCAGTGAGGGTGCCAGGATTAGCGACAATTTTGTCGGCAGCGCAAGAAATGTAGTAACCGCCTGATGCGGCCACATCACCCATTGATACCACCACTGGTTTACCAGCGGCTTTTAGTTGCACCACGGCTTCGTGAATTTCTTGCGACATTGGCACTGTGCCACCAGGAGAGTTAACTCGCAGTAGCACTGCTTTTACTTTTTTCGACTTTAAAGCTTTGCGCAGCTCTTTGAGAGCATTGTTCGACGAACCGACCGATGAAGTAAAAAGTGAATGGTCAGCCTTGTCGATTATCATGCCTGAAAGACGCACCACTTGAATGTGATCTTTGAAGCGCGTCATCATGCTATCTGAGCTGCCAGATGAGTCTTTACTACTGTCAGCATTTTGGCCGCCAGCGCTTTGAGTGAGAACTGCCGCAGGTACAGCCATTACGCAGAGGCCTAGAATTAGCCAGACGAATCCACGTTGATTTATGCGCATCAGATTATGTCACTCGACTTTCAATTATAGGGTTTTGTCTTTGGGCTCTATCTTCTTACTGCTGCCAATGGCAGTACTAGAAGAGCTTTCACCAAGATTTTGCAGTTCTTCTTGTATAGCTTGATCTAGCTTGTCGACGGCATCAGCACCAGACATATCAATCAAGCCTTGGCGGAAGCGGTGAATATCATCGCTGATAGCAATAACATCGCGTTGAGCTTTGCGCACTGTGTATTCCATATCAAGTTGCTTAGCAGCATCTTGACCCGCACGGGCATCTTTCATCATATTGTTGAGGTCTTCAAAATCAGTGGTGGCACGATTGAGACCAACAACATGTTTCTTGTACTGACGATAGTTGTCGACTAGTTTGTCTGAAGTACTGCGCACCATTTGATAGAGCGAAATTAACTCGGCTTGGCCAAGTTGAGCTTTACGCTTGGCTTTGTCATCAACAGCACCCATAAGCTGACCGAGAGCTTGGTAGGCAAAATTTTGTCCGGTGTATATGGCTGCGTTTCCCGGCGCCATCATTCCTGCTACACCGATCGAACCAGCTAGAACACCACCAAGCATGCGGGTCATAACCGTGGCGGCATGACCGCTATCGCTGGTTGGTACAAGTTTTTGCACAACAAATTGAATATCTGGTGAGCGGTTAAGAGTAGCGTCCCAGAGAGCAGCGATTTGTTTTTGCTCACTAGTTTCGAGAAACTCAGCTTTTTGCTGGGTTTCGTCTTCGCTAGTGATCAACGCTAAAGGCATTGAGTTGGTGGCTTTAGCAGCGTCCATTGGTGTCTTGATCAAATCTTTGGCATGTTTTTTGCCTAAGCCCAAGAAGCCTCTTTCTGATTTCTCAGATTTTTCAGCCTTCATGCTCTTTGCCGGAAGACCTTCGTTGGCAGTGGTGCCATTGGGCAAAAGATTTGATTCGCTAGCTTGAATTTTAAAAGTAGGTGTATCACCACTAGTCTCTTCTACTGGCTTAGCAGCAGTGTCGCTGTCGTTCAGGCCAAAGGGCTTGAGGTCGATACTTTTAGTAGTTTCAACTTTGAGCCCTTCTATAGCAGAGGCTGGTGTCGCTGTTGTATTTTGAGTAGCACTAGTCGTGATACCAGAATCGAGACCATCCTCTAGTCTGCTATTTAGAGGTAGTTGGAAGTTGCCTTTCTTTTGCCCCTTAGGCATAGAGAGAGCCATGGCCTGAGAGCTTAGAGCTGCTGAGCCCAAGAGCATGATCGAGCAGGCCATGCTAAAAACTCTACGGGAGAAATGTAAATGTGATCTGCTGGAGCAGGTACTGACACCTAAGCTGGCAAGCTTTTCTAAGAACATTAAGTGGGTCCTTTTCTCTTTCACTAATTTTCTCTCGCACTCGTATTTTTTTTCTTTATGTAATACGAAGACGTCGAAGTAGTTAGGAAGTTTCGGTGGCGAACTGGCAAATTCAAACTATTTGGACAAGATTCAATCTACCTGTGCAAGCGTCAATATACCATGCGGCTATCTCTTTGAAAGTTACCTTTTGTCAATCTCAGTTGGCATCTTGAGATAATCTTGATATTGGCAATAGGCCCTTGGCAACCGCGTCTATGGTTTCTGTGAGGCTTTCATTGCGTACATTATTAGAGAAAGTAAAACTGCCATGGTCGAAACTTGCTCTAAGACGTATGGCATGTTTTTCGTAAACAAATCTGGATTGCCCAATAGCGGTATGAACACATATGCTTTGATTATTAAGGCAAATGCCGCTGCTGCCATTAATAGTGGTGCCATGGGGTTGGCACCGCCGCCAGCACCAGAGCTTCCACGTCTAATTGATGGCGCCAAAACATCGTCATCATCATCTATATCTATAGATGATGAACTGCGTCTATCAGGTCTCGACATCCGCCTCTCTCTAGACTTGTTGCGGCGGTCTTGTGGTCCCAATAATTCATCGTCATCATCGTCTCCATTACCACTGCTACCAAGCAGCTTAGAGCCGCGCAAACCTTTTTTAACCCCGCTGTCACTGTCCGAAACAGAACTAGGGCTAGGACCAGGGCTTGGTGCAGGCTGGACTATTTGGGGAGCAGGAACCGGCATTGGCGCAGGCTTGGGGGATGGAGTAGCACTGTTATTAGGAACCCCGTAGTCATAATGACTAGGATTTTGAGCGGCCATGCCGAACTGTGAATTGCTAGGGCTTGGTGCTGGTTTGGGTTCATACTGTGGTGCCGAAGTTGGTGCCGCCGGTGGGGACGAAGGAGAGTTCGGGGCAAACGCTTGGGGCGCAGCGGGATAGGGTGCTGGGGCTTGCTGTAAAGGTGTTGGCGCCGGCATAGTTTGTACTGGCATTGGCGCTGGAACTGGAGCCGGTGCTGGAGCAGGCGCTGGGGCTTGGGCCTGCACTGGTTTGGCCCTTGGCGTTTTGACTGCTAGCAATGGAGAACGCAAAACATTTGGGTCGTCAACATCATCTGCTTCTTCATCAAAGATTTCATCTTCATAGCCGTCATCAGTAGCGCCAAGAATGGGCGAGCGCAAGCGATGATGAGCCTTAACTTGGCCCCCAGCTTTGCTATGCATGCCGGGCTCTTCTGCTAGACCGGCTTCGGGGTCAAAGTCGTCGCCACCTAATAAAGGTGAGCGCAGGCCTTTGCTTTGGTGCCTACCTGGTTCAAGTTTTGCCGCTGGGCTTGGTTCCTGTTCGGCCTCGACGTCATGGCTGCGATGCGGGAACGTTGACTTGTGCTCTTTGTTCTTGCCACTATCGGCACCGCCTCCGCCACCACCACCTAGCATTGGTGAGCGCAGTGCTCCGCGAGACTTTGCATCTCTTGGTTTGGGGTCGAAGGCTGGCTCTTCATCTTCATCAACACCACCAAGCAGTGGTGAGCGTAGCCCCTTACCCTTAGCTTTATTTAATGAGGGCTTGACCTCTTCATCATCATCAAAATTATTATCGGCGTCAGAACCGCCACCAAATAGTGGTGAGCGCAATTTTGGCTTAGGCTGAGCATGGCTCTCTACTGGTGCTGGGGCCTGCTGAACTGGAGCCTGTTGAAGTGGAGATGAGTTAGTAATGAGGGGCTTGGCTGGGGTTAAGCGACCGCCGCATTCTTTGCAAAACTGTGCAATGTCTTCGTTTGCGACCTGGCATATCTGGCATTGAATCACTGACGTTTCCTCATCGAGTCCTAGATGCCACTTTATACTGAGTGGCTCCGGTCCCAGTTTAATTCATCTATATATAGAAAGTTAAGTACTTTTTTCATTCAGCGTAATCTTGTTGTAATGCGGTTGTCATGGCCTCTCGCCAATTTTACCTGTTGATTTCTTGGAAGACGCTAATTATTTGAGGCTGCGCAAGTGTTAGACTGCGATGAATTACCGCTTGACTGCTGAAGCCAATGTGAATTGGCGAATAAGGTCCAAGATCGTTATGATGCCTGTAATTATGAATACCTGTCAGTAAGTTAGTAAGTGCACTCGGTAGTTCGTTAACAGATTGACGATTCTCTCAAACAAAGGGATAGAAAATAGATGTTCAGTTCTAAGGCTATATGTTTGGCAGCTAGTTTAATGCTGGCCGTTTCACCTGCCACCACGTGTGCGGTTTTGGCCGCTGACCCGCAACTCAACTTTAAAATCTATAGCCCTCAAGACCCACCAGCTGAGAGTCCTTCTGCTGATGCTGACGCACCTAAGAGTGATATGCCTGATAGCTCTAGTGCCGCAACCAGCACTGCCAGCTCTCCTGCTGATCCATCGATTTTCGAAGAAGAATCGGCTAAGGCTACTCCTGTAGCAGCGCCTGTAAAAGAGACGCCAGTCGTCGACACAACACCTACCAGCGCTAGCGCTCCAGCTGAGTCATTAGCTGAACCTTCTGCAGTACCAGTCGCAGAGCCAGTAGCCGAAACTGCAAGCCCTGCCGCTACCGAGACCACTGCTGAGACTGCGGCTCAGACTACGTCTGAAGCTAAAGTTGAAACTAGTGCTGAAAGCGAAACTAAAGCGACAACTACAACAAGTGTCGCCACCAAAGACTCCAAAGTTTTGCAGGGTTACATCCGCGTTGTTCCTACCGGCACAAAGATTCCAATTGTGATGGATACAGCCGTTGACTCTGATACCAGTCAGGAAGGCGATGAGTTCTCTGCCCGTACATCGGAAGATTTGACCATTGATGGCAGCACAGTGGTGCCTGCTGGTTCGATCATTAAAGGTCGTATTGCTACTTTGAATTCACCGCGCGCTCTAAATAGATCTGGTTCGGTAGCCCTTAAGTTTGATAACATCACCACTCCTGATAATCGTCAAATCCCTCTCGTAGCCACCATTGTTGCCCGTGGTGGGGTTGTTCATGCCCGTCGCGGTATGAAAGATATTGCCATCGATACTGGTACTGTCGCCCTGCCCTTTGTCGCTGGTTTGGCTATCGGTGCTCTCGCTGGAAATAGCAGCAATAGCAGCTCTACGACTAGCAGCAGCAGCAGTGGTATGAGCAAAGGCGCTGCCGCAGCTCTTGGTGCTGGCATCGGTTTAGCGGTTGGTATTGCTGTTCTTTGTGCCAAGAAAGGTAAGAAGATTGAGGTTCGTCCTGGTGATGAACTAAAGATTGAACTTGCTGAAGAACTGCGCATGCCCACTATGTAGTTTGATAAATAGCCTTAAAAGCCAAATGGCCCCTCATGACAGATAGCATGCAAAACAGGTTCCTTATGGGAGCCTGTTTTTGTCTTGAGAATAAATAGAGGGAAAACCCGGTACTAAGCTCAGTCAAAACGGGCTTAAGTTAGCGCACTTTGAAGTTATAGAGTAGAGAAGGTCCGAAACCAAATTCTCAAAATTGAAATTTGTGTTCGTTATTGGTTTTCCAACAGCGCAGGACTAATCATGCCTATATACACACCTTATGCAAATGCGGCAGAACCACAGCGCGACGCCAATTTGGCTTGCGGCATGTCGATGCTGTTACCGGGCTTAGGTCAGCTCTACAATAAAGAGAAGCGCAAAGCTCTATTCTTTATGGCTGCTGGATGTGTCAACTATCTGCTCTTGCTGGTGCTAATTATGGCACCGCAGATAATGCAGGCACTCAAGGTTTTTGGAGCAGCCAACCAAGTTAGGCTCAATCAAGCTTTGGCCATTTCTATCACTCAGTTGCAGCTTGGCTCTGGGGCTTGTTTTGCTCTCATTAGTTTGTTTATTGGTTTCTCTCTATTTGCTGCCCGCGACGCCTACGATCGGGCTCAATATTTTAAACGTGCTGCCATCTATCGCGATTATGTTGTTGGTATGCCTGAAGCCACTAGTGGCTCTTATATCTTTCATATTAGTCTATTGATGTCTTGCTTCATACTCGCTTTCTTCTTTTTGATTCCAGCACCACCGCAGTCTCAGATTACTGAAATTGAGTTCAAGCAGGCCGAAGAGAATACTAAAGAGACTCAAAAGACAAAAACTCTCGCCGAGAATAATTCTAAGGCCGGTGGCAAGCGAGATCACAGTCGTCCCTCTGCCGTGTCAGCCTCTAGTTCTAGCTCTTCTAGTTCTAGTTCTAGTTCACCGGCGCGACACGCTCCAGCCCGAACGGCCCAGTCTCAGGCCCCGGACCAACCTTTGGCCCAGGCTGCTAGCGCCCCGCCGGCTTCTCAATCTTCTCGGCCTTCTCAATCGTCTCAATCTGCGCCGCCCGCACCGCAGCCCACTCTGCAAAAGCTGGCTCAGAATTTGTTTCAACCTAAGCCGGTCTCAGCAACTCCAGCTAGTTCTGCTCCAAGTTTTACACCCAGCCAGAACTTAAAGGCTAACAATAGTGCGCCACTACCGGCAGTGCCTACTTTATTGGCTTCGTCATCACTACCGCCTTTGAATGTACCGAGGCCGTCGCTATCAATGCCACCTAGTTCAGCTGCTAGTAATTTGAATTTGCCTAAATTGCCCGTGCCTTCGCTTAGTCCGGGTAGCGGCGCCGACGTCAAGATTGCTTCTGTGCCAGGAATTGCGGCCTCGTCTGGAGCTAGCGGCGGCCCGGTGATGCCGCTTCCGGTCGGCATGCGCTCTGGTAATGGTACTCGCTCAGGTTCTAACAACAATGGTGCCTCTGGTTTAGCTCCTGCCCCAAGCCGCTCCGGCGTTGGCAATGGGCCTAATGGTTCAACTGGAACTGGTCCAGCTGTCGCGCCTTCTTTGGGCAATCAACATGGTCAAAATAAGAGCGGCAAAGGTGATTTGACAAACCCAGATGATGGTGCAGGAAAGGAAAGCATTGGCGCTAGCAAGAGCGTTGATTTCGGGCCATACATGGCGGAGCTACAGCGGCGTATCAAACGTGCTTGGTTCCCACCTAGAGACGCCCGTTCTAAACGGGTTAAGGTAATTTTCAAAGTGCACCGCAATGGTGAGATGTCTAATTTACGCTTGGCAAATTCTTCGGGTTTGACCGCTGCCGATGAAGCTGCCCTCAAGGCCATTGAAACCGCAGCCCCCTTTCATACCTTGCCAACTGGCGCACCGGCTGATGTCGATATTGAATTTACTTTCGATTACAACGTCTTCAATGGTGGCGGTAGCGGTAGCTTTAGAGCATTTTGAGATGGCAATTTTGGCTTGGCAGTCGTTGCCCTGGGGTTAACCCGGGGCAACGACTAGCAAAAAGGAGTTAGCTAGTGTCTGATGCAGAAGTTATAGTGATGTTACTGACAATAAGTTGCCAGTAGCAGGCGGTTGGAATTTTTAGACAAGCTTTGATACCCAGGCCAGGCTAGTGTCTGTTGTGCTACACTCAAGACCTCTAGTATCAATTTATAGATGCTACGGTTAAGCACCCTCTTTAAATTACCAGCTGCGCCCATACTTAGACAAAGACGGTAGAAGCGTAGGACAAATTCATGACTGCAGCATCACCTAGACAACAAGGCACACAGCGCGATCCCAACATGGCCGGGGGGATGTCTCTCTTCTTGCCTGGTTTGGGTCAGTTTTACAATGGCGAGCAGCGCAAAGGCCTGTTTTTCATGGTGGTTGGCGTAATCAACTATCTATGTTTGTTAGGGTTGATTTTTGCCGCTCCATTAATGGCCAATTTGAAGAGCTTTGGCGATGGCAACCAGATGAAGTTGAACGGCGCTCTGGCCGATTCATTAGCCCAGCTGCAAATTGGCTCTGGCGCTTCATTCATGTTGATTGGCTTGTTCTTGTCGTTTGCTGTCTTTGCTGCCCGCGATGCCTTTGATAAAGCCTCGCACCTTCAACGTAAGTCGCTTTATCACGATTACTTCTTAGAAATGCCTGAGGCCACGAGTGGCTCATATATATTCCATATAAGTATTTTTCTTACTTGTTTCTTGCTGGCTTTCTTCTTCTTGATTCCACCGCCACCAAGATCTCAGATTACTGATATCGAGTTTATTCAAAACGAAGAAAACACCAAGACTCCACCGAAAACTCAGAAGCGTGCTGCCCACAATTCACAAGCTGGTGGCAAGCACGATCCCAATAAACCGTCGGTTCAACCGTCGCCGGCTCCTAAGGCGCCAAGCAAGGCTCAAGAGCAGACTAAACCAACTGAGGCCAAGCCTAGTCAGTCTAAGCCTACTCCGACTCCTTCGCCCACTCCATCTCCGACCCCTTCGCCGCGGCCAACTCCTAGGCCTAGTCCTACTCCTTCGCCGTCGCCTAGCCCGTCGCCATCACCTTCACCAAGCCCATCTCCGAGCCCATCGCCTTCGCCAGCTCCGAAGATGCCTAATCCATTTTTCCATCCCTCGGCAGCTCCGTCTCCGAGCCCATCTCCGTCGCCTGTATCAATGCCTAAAATTGGCGGTTCCTCTATCGCCCCTATGCCTAAAGCAGGTGTAGGCGCTGGTTCTGCTACTGCCCCTGGTCCAGCTCCGACTCCAATTAACATTGCTTCTACCTCCGGTATGTCTGGTGGTGGTGGTCCACCTACTCCAGTGCCAGTCGGTGGCGGAGCGAGATCACTCGGTGGTGGTAGTGGTCCTGGACCATCTCCAGCTCCTACTCGGGCCGGTCGTGGTTCTGGTGGTGGTGGCGCAGCCGGTGGCGGTTCACCTGGTATTGCTGTGGCTCCTTCTGTTGCTCGCGCCCCTGGTGGCGGTGGTGGCAGTGGCGAAGCTGGTAACCCTGACGATGGCAAAGGTCGTCCATCAGTGGCTGCTCGGGCTGACGTAGACTTCGGACCTTACATGGCCGATTTGCAGAGAAGAATTAAGCGCGCTTGGTTCCCACCGAAAGGTAATGAATCTAAGCGAGTCAAAGTTGTTTTCAAGGTGCACAAAGATGGTCAAATGACCAACTTAAGAATGGTTACTTCATCTGGCTTAACAATAGCCGACCAGGCCGCTTTGAAAGCAGTTGAGAATGCTGCTCCCTTCAGACCGCTTCCTGCCGGAGCGCCTGATGATGTAGATATTGAGTTCACCTTCGACTACAACGTATTCAATGGTGGTGGTGTCGGGAAATTCCGCAATTTCTGATAGACTCGTCAGGATGTTGGCACGAGCAAAGTAAACTGTTGGAATGGCCAGCAAATAAGGAGATGTTGATAAACGTTTATGGAAAGTAAATTCCTCCAATACTTCCTCGAATTCATGATTCATGACTGGTTTGCTTCCATTCCGATCACGATTTGTTCGGTGTTGACAATTGCTGTAACTGTTGAGCGCTATATGTACTATCAACAGAATCGCCGCGATGTCACTCAATTTATCCATACTCTGCAAAGATATTTGGAAACCAACGACCTACAAAAGGCGCAAAAATCTTGCAGCCAATTGGGTGGTGTTATCGGCGAAGTTGCTGAAGAAGGCGTTCGTTTGATGGCAGACCAAAAAGAAGATTTCTCCAAGGCCTTTGACATTACAGTCGGCTTGGTATCACGTAAGCTAGAGAAGCACTTAGCTGTACTTGGAACCATTGGTGCGACTTGCCCGTTCATCGGTTTGTTCGGCACAGTGGTAGGGGTTGTGTTCACCCTCGACCAACTGGGCGCATCTGGTGGTGGTACTCCGGTGGTTGTTACCGGTGTGGCTAAAGCACTTATCGCAACTGGTTATGGTCTAATTGTTTCGATTATGGCTGTTATTTTCAACAACACTTACACTAATACTGTGAAGCGTTTCAACGATGACTTCTTGTTGCTCAAACTGCTCTTCTTGAGCTTTGTTGGCCACGAAGCAGCTACACACTAAGCTTCGTATTAGAAGAAGCCGACAAGAGTAAACGGGGAGGTAAGCCATGTCTATGGGAGCGGTCGGTGATCAATTCACCGATATTAACGTCACCCCGCTTACAGACGTGTTCTTAGTTTTGCTCGTAATCATGATCTTAATTGCGCCCTTGATCGACAAATCAGATTTGAAGATCAAGCCGCCTGAAACAAGGAACGCCAAGAAAGACGAAGCCACCAAGGGTATTAGTTTCGATATTGACAAAGACGGACAGCTTGCCATTAATGGCAAGTACATTCGCGATCACGATATCAATATCATTACTGCCATGATCAAAGAGATCAAAGACAAGTCGCCAAACCCAGAAGAATTGCACGTCACCCTCAATGCTGATGGTGATGCTAAGCAAAAAGACGTAGTCGAAGTTATGAGTGCTGCGGCCGCTGCCGGCATTAAAAAAATGCGCGTAGCTACCCAGCAGCAAACTAACTATTAGTGAGTGCTAGTCCCCGACTAAGTCTAGGGGCAAGTCGAGCACTAAATTTAGGACTAATAGGTAGTTCTGTTAGTCGATCGCTGTCGCCTTTCATTCATCAGGCGTTTTTCGATTGCACTGGTATTGCTGGTAGCTATCGCCTTTTTGATGTGGCTGAAAGTGCATTGGCAAATTGTCTTAAGTCGATGAGTGATGGGCCTGAGGCCATGGACGGCATCAATGTCACTATCCCTCATAAAGTAGCAGTTTTCGATTTTCTGCAAAGCTGCTCACCCCAAGCAAGAGCAGCCGGTGCCGTTAATACTGTTGTTTTTAAAGAACAGAAACTGGAGGGCCACAACACCGATATTCTGGGCCTCAAATCTAGCCTTGAGCAAAATCTATCTTCTAGTGTGCTCAATAAAATTGTCATTGCTGGCACTGGTGGTGCTGCACGCGCAGCAGTAATTGCTCTGGCTGAAATGGGTGCTAGCGAATTTCAGATACTCGGTCGCAGCAGAGAGCGAGCCGAGAGTTTTATAGCTAGTCTGGAGCAGTCTATTGCTTTGTCGCAGATAGTATTGCCGCAATTGAGTCTTAGTTCGTTTACTTTGTCAGCTCAGGAGAATTTTGCCGCTGCTGTTGAATACTGTCAGGTTTTTATCAATGCTACTTCTGTTGGACACTTAGATCGTGAGGTTCCACCGTGGCTAGAGCCGCTGCTGGTGGCTATGCCAAAGGCTGCCTTCGTTCAAGATTTAGTCTATGCAAAAAATAGAGAGCCCACAGTTTTTTGTGGACTCTCTCAAAAGTATCAATTAGAAAATGCTGACGGTAAGGCCATGCTTGTTCATCAGGCGCGTTTTGCATTCGAACTCTTTAGCGGGCAACTGCCACCCTACGAAGTGGGCTTCAACGCCCTGCTAGAGGCCTGTGCAAGAGCGAGGAACTAGTTCTTACTAATAACTAGTTCTTGCTAATTACTAGCTTTAGCCTTCGAAGAAAATTGGCACAAGTTTCATCGCCAGGCCAAGCTCGCCTTCGATGGCAAGCACGCCTGAAAGTGCTGCAGTCATGGCTGACATACGACCGCTGATGATTTGGTGTAAGTCATCAGAGTCTATGGTGATTTGGCAATCAGCTGGGCTATAACCTGATGAGCTGTGCTCAACAAATTCACATGTACCATCTGAAATTTTGGTTAGATAGGCGGCAGCTCCATCGCCTTTGATAGTGATCAAGTAAGTGGCGCTGAGATTTTTTGCGGCTTCAGGTCTGAAGCGCTTTTTCAATACTGCAATTGTCTCTTCTGCTGACACGTTCTTAACCTCTAGTTGGCTGAAACTTACTGAAGCTGCTGATTATAACCGACTGGCCTTATACTATTCTATTTTCGTATTCATGCTAACTTTACTTCAACAGTTAGGTCTTTCTCACTCTAAGGTGACAAGCTCTTGGTTGATCATGGCAAAGAAAAATCTAAAGACAAGGCTGAAGGCTCAAATAAGCCTGCCATAGAACCGTTGCGCAAAGGTAAGGGTCGCAATTTTCAGCCGATTGCTAAAGTATTGCCCAAGTTGCTGCGCCAGCTTGGCATTGATAATCGCTTGAAAGAGCATACTTTCCTTCATCTTTGGCCTCACATCGTGGGTGAGCCGTTCGCTTCGCGCACGAGACCTCTATTTATTGATAGTGAGGGCAATGTCGTTATTGCTGTAAAAGATGCCTCTACTGGTCAAGAAATTAGTTTTGCCAAAGGTGACCTACTGAAGAAGCTCAAGCAAGCAGCGCGTGGGGTCGGTATTTCAATAAATGGTATGCGTTTTGACATGAAGCGCTATTTTGAAAAGGCTACGAGCGACGAGTTTGCCTATCAGTTTCAAGTACCGCTTGCCGAACCGACCGAAGCTGACCTTTATGCTATTGAGCTTAGTGTTGACGAAGCTTTGCAAATCGCTGCTGTGGCTACCAACTTTAACATCGAGCCACAAAGCCATTCAGATGAGCATCAAGATAGCGCTGGGGCCGATTTCTCGCGCTTGGCTATTCGCATGCGCACTCTATATGAAAAAGAACTACGTTTGAAGAAATGGCGCTTGGCTCACAACTACCCAGTTTGTTCGCAATGCGGTGATGTCACTTCGCGCTTACATGGGGCGAATCTAATCTGCCCGCTCTGCTTCGCTACCGGTATGTTGGAAATGCCCCGCGGTGGCTATACCTAATGGCTGTTTTGGTGCTTTGTTAGTGCTTTATGCTCGCTTCAAAATGAAGAATCTGACACCTTGAGCGAGATCCAAGGCTTCCTCGTGACTACTGTGTTATCATCAACTATCGAAGATCCAAGCCACGCCATTTTGGCCGTATCAGAGCCTTTAACGCATGATTCGACTGCAGAACGTTAACAAAAACTACGGCGGCAGACCCGCTCTGGTCAATATAAACTTGCATATCGCCCTTGGGGAGTTTGCCTTTTTGGTGGGCCCAAGTGGTGCTGGTAAGTCGACCTTAATGCGCCTGCTTTATCGTGAAGAAACGCCAACTAATGGCAATGTCTTCATTGGTGGCGTTAACTTAAACCGCCTTCATGCTGGTCAGATTCCACTTTTGCGCAGACGCCTTGGCATTATTTTCCAAGACTTCAAATTGCTTCCCAGTCAAACAGTTTTTAACAATGTCGCTTACGTTTTGCGCGCCCTTGGTGTTGACGAAAAAGAAGTGGCTAAGCGTGTTAATAGTGCCTTAGCTGTGGTCAACCTAGAGCACAAGTCTGACGCTTACCCCACTGAGCTTTCTGGTGGTGAGCAGCAACGTGTCGGTATTGCCCGCGCCATAGTTAATGGCCCTCCTGTCTTACTTGCCGATGAACCAACCGGCAACCTTGACCCAGCAACTTCTCTAGAAATTGTGCAGCTACTTGAGCGCATTAGTCAGCGCGGCACTACAGTTTTGATTTCAACCCACGACCAACCAATAGTTAATGCCATGAGACGGCGAGTAATTGCCTTGAAAAATGGTGAACTGGTGGCCGATGTAGATAACGGCATATACGAATTGGAGATGAGTTAGCAATTATGATGCGCACTCTAAGAATTATTCGCCGAGTTTTTATTGAGACCTTCTTAGGTCTTAAGGCCAGTGGCTGGTCTAACTGGTTGGTAGTCAGTATTTTGGCTGTGGCCCTCACCATATTTGGTGGCGTATTGCAGATGACTATGAGTTTGAAAAATCTCGTTAATGCTTGGGGTAGCCAAATTGAAATGTCGGCTTATCTTAAAGATAGCTATGACCCCAAAAAAGTTGCCAACGAGATTAGTCAACTGCCCGAAGTTAGACAAGTTGAAATTGTGCCTAAAGACGTAGCCTGGCGCGATATGCAGCATACTTTCAAAATTGCCGTGATTAACAATCCACTGCCTAATACATTGCACGTCAAGCTTGCTGACCCTGAGCAAGTTGAGCTACTAGCCACCAAGCTCAAGCTTTTGCCATCAGTCGAAACTGTGCGCTCGCCTTTGAAGATTGCTAAGAAAATCACTGAAGTGCGTCACTTCTTAGAAATTGCTGGCTTCTTTATTACCGCGGTTTTGACCACTGCTACTCTCACTGTTATCGGCAATACTATCAATTTGGTCATCAAAGCTCGCCATAGAGAAATTGAGATACTTAGTTTGATGGGTGTTGGTCACTTCTATATCAAGTGTCCTTTTGTTTTTCAGGGTGCCGCATACGGTGCCATTGCCGCCATGCTTGCTACTCTGGTGTTGCTTGGTATACACCTTTATGTTGACCCCTATGTCAAAGATCAAATTTTGAGTTTAGTGCCCTTCATGCCCCAAAATCTAGAGTTCAGTTTGCTGCAAACGGCGGGCTTGATGTGTGCTCTAGGTGTGGCTGTGGGCGCTGGTGGAAGTCTCTGGACCTCGGGCCGATTTATAAAACTGTAGGCATAAGACTGTAGGCATTAAGCTTTAGGTTCGCTTTAGGTCTACTTAGCCCTTATCTAAATCGCTTAAAATCAGCTATTGTCCACGGTCTAGCCTTCTCTGGCAGAATTGAGACAAAGTAGTTCTGCAGGTCGGTCAGTGGCATGCTGAAGACACCATGATTCATTTGCTGATTTACTGTTGAATAGTTTCCTGTGGTGCCCCAAGGGTTCCAAACCGTGACAATATCGGTTGTGGGATTGTACCCAAGGATAGTGAGGCAGTGACCTGACGTGCCGGTATTAACGATGCGATGATTGCTCAGAGCATCTGTGAGTTCTTGGCGTAGTTGCTCAATGCTAGTAGTTTTGGTGGGGTAGCGGCTGCATGAATTACCGGTCATGAACATCAGCATACGCGCGCCGGAACCCCCATGAATTACTACTTCTAGGGGGTCGGTGTCGTCTTTTCGTGTCTTTCTGTTTTTGTATATGGCATAGGCTTTTTCACAAACGTGCAGCCAGACGCCATCTTCGCCAGCGTCGCTATAGCAGGCAATTTCGGCGTCGGTGGGCGCCGGGACAGCAATGGGCTGGTGCCTTGGAAAAGTGACAGCATAGCTGCCATCAGAATTTTGAGTGATCATGTCTATCACTCGCTGGGGCGTATGGTAAGCCAAGCCACCTATGGTGGCTAGAAAATAACAGTCTCCAGTTTTACCCTGTCTGATTTCTTCTATATGCGGGCGGCCATCAGAGAAGAGCAGAGGCGATTCGTTGGAAATTTTCTTTTGGTATGTATTGAAAAGACTGACGAGCTTAGGCAGAGCTGTAGCCGTGTCATTACCAGTAGTGTCAGTATTGTTTCGAGAGCAAAGGTCAGACAAGGTGAATCTCTCCAAGCTATTCACTTGCTTATTCTCTTGCTTCCAGGCCGAGCGCGAGTAAATCTTGATAGCTGCAAGCGCTGCTGCTTGGTTGCCTTTGATGGCAGGATTTTGCAAGGCTTGGTCCAGTTCGTCTTTTGTCAGCACACCGTCTTGGTTATAGTCCCAATTAGCAAAAGATTGTTTGAAAAGTAGAGCAAGCCTCAGGCCTTCGTCACTCTCAGCGGCCATAACGGTAGTGGTCTGCAGCCATAGGCAACTGCCAAGCAGTAAAGTCAGAACTCGTAGCCTTGTAACCACTAAGACTTTCCTTTTAAAATTTTCTTTGCGGTAATGCTTGAATAAATTTTCCAAACTTCGCTATATTCTAAACTCCGCTTTGATTGAGGTTTAGAATTTCATTGGCAGGCGCATAAACCCATTAGGTTTCGGAGTTGTTTTCATGAATGTCAAGTTTGGTTTGCCTTTAGCCGCCGTGGCTCTCTTTCTCGTTGCTTTTCTACCTTGTACTGCCAAGGGGGTAGCAAAAAAGGCTACGGGAGCTGAAGCATTTAAGATGTATTGTGCCAGCTGTCATGCTGGTGGTGGAAACAAAGTCGACCCTAATCATCCTCTGGCCGGTTCGACTCAACTTGCCAGCATTGTTAGATTCAAAGATTATCTCAGCTCTCCGCCTGGTCACATGCCTTACTATGAGACTTTGGTCAAGGACAAGGCTACTCTTGAAGCTTTGCATAAGTACTGCAAAACTCTAAAGAAAGCTCCAGGTGAGCGGGCTTAAGTCGATACGCTCTTGGCTCCTAGTGCCTTTATTGGTATCGAGAGCACTTGTGTGGCTAGGGCCGCAGAAGTGACGAGCAAGAGCTGGGCGCTGCTTAACGAGGCAGTGTTTAGCACACTTTGCAGTGGTGGAAGATACAGTGCCGCTGCCAGTAGCGCGAGATTGATAGCCGTGCTTACCAGCATCGGCCCGTTTTTGTACCAGGCTATATCGGTGGCGTAGCCTCTGACTGATAGCCACGACCATGATTGCATAATCAGCGCTAGCGAGAGAGCGGCGAGGGCCACGGTGGCGGCATTTGATTGGTCGAGATAGGTCTGGTTGTAGAGCACGGCTGCCAAAATAAAGCTACCAAGTAGAGCGCTACGAGTGACAATTTGAATCTGTTCGTATCTATCCATTAGTTGTTCTGTCTGCTTGCGCGGCCGCTGCTTCATTACTTCACTTGAGCCTCTTTGCAGGACTATTCCTAGGCCAGGAAAGACGTGCATAATCAAGTTGAGGTAGAGCAACTGCAAAGGCTCAAGGAAGAGGCCTGTGTTGGCCAGCAGGCCCAGCATAATGGCTACTACAGATGTTAAGCTCGCCGTCAGCAAGTAGCCCACCGCGCGACTGATGTTGGCGTAGGTAATGCGGCCTTGTTGCACGGCTTTGACGATGGTGGCGAAATTGTCATCGGTTATAACCAGGTCAGATGCTTCGCGGGCTAAGTCAGTTCCGGTTTCACCCATGGCGATACCAATGTTTGACTGACGCAAGGCCGGAGCGTCATTGACGCCGTCGCCGGTCATGGCGACGATGTGCCCGGCCCCTTGCAGACGTTTGACGATATCGAGCTTCATCTCTGGCGTTACTCTAGCCAAGACTGATACTTGCTTAAGAGTCTCTTTAAACTGTTCGTCAGTTAGCTTCTGTAGATCGCTGCCAATCAATATTTGTTGGTCTGAGTTTTCTGGAGAGAATATGCCTAATTCTTTAGCGATAGATTTTGCTGTTTCCAGTTGATCGCCAGTGAGCATAACTAGGCGAATACCCGCTTTTTGGCAGGTCTCAATTGCGGCTTGAACGTTTTCTTTGGGGCGGTCAGACATGGCTACTAAGCCAAGCAAAACCATCTTCTCTTCTAAAGTCTCAAGCTGGTCTTTGTGCGGAATACTTTCTACATAGCGGCTAGCCACAGCCAGAACTCTCAGCCCGCGTTTAGCTAGTTCTTGATTTCTGGTTCTAAACCACGAGCGCATTTCATCTACAAGGGGGATGTCACCACTGGCAGTGCGCAGACTGGTGCACAGATCTAGTACCACTCCCGGTGAACCCTTCAAGAATAGGACATGGTCATCGCGCTCAGGATGCTCGTGAACTGTAGACATGCGTTTGCGCTCTAGGTCAAATGGAACTTCTGCTATACGCGGAAACTGCTCTAATATTTGTTCGTGTTTAAGGCCGAGTTTGACAGCAGCTGTAATCAGCGCACCTTCGGTGGGGTCGCCATGAACAAGCCAGAGCTCTTCGGGCTGCTCTTTAGAAGTATCGCTAAATGGAGCGCTTGAGTCTGCCTTAGAAACCGTACTAGAAGTGGTATTAGGTTTGTGCTCAAGCTTGGCGTCGTTGCAGGCCGCTATGGCAATTAAAAAGTCGTTGACTCGGGTGGTTAGCTCGTCAATCTTGCAGACTTGGCCATTGCTTGTAAGTTCGCCGACTGGCTCGTAGCCGTGGCCTGATATTTTCAGGTCCAAGCCATCTAAAACAATGTCGGTCACCATCATCTTATTTTCAGTCAGGGTGCCGGTCTTGTCAGTGCAAATAACTGTGGTGCAACCTAGGGTTTCTACCGCCGCTAAGCGCCTTACCAGTGCTTTAGAGCGAACCATTCTTCTGATGCCCGCAGCTAGTGCTAGCGTGGCAATCACAGGCAGGCCTTCGGGTATGGCAGCAACGGCTAGGGCAATGCTAGTTTCGAGCATCCTCTCGATGCTGGTATTCTTTAAAATTCCAATTAGAGCAAAGACCACACAGAGCACAATGACAAGCAGGCTAAGTTGCTGGCCGAGGGTGTCTAGAGACTTTGTTAGTGGCGTTTCGCCCGATATCACTTCTTGCAGAATTAGGCCGAGCTTACCCATCTTTGTTTTTGCGCCAGTGGCAACAACTACGCATATGGCCCTTCCGCCTAGAACACTTGAGCCTTGATAGACGAGACGTTCTTCGAGGTCTTCGGCTTCAGCCGATTTCCATACAGGCACACTCTCACCAGTTAACTGCGATTGGTCAAGAGAAAAAGCAGCACTTTCCAAAATGCTTAAATCTGCTGGGGCGCGATTACCGGCCTCCAAAATGACAATGTCGCCGTAAACAAGCTCGGTGACGGGTAGCTCAATGTCTCCACCAGCCCGCCTAACTCGCGCTGTGGCACCAGCCAATTTGGCCAGACTATTGAGCGACACTTTGGCCCGATACTCTGTTAAAAAACCAATCACGGCATTGATTACCAGGGCTACAAGAATGCCAGCTGTTTGCAAGTACTCTTTCATGGCAAAAGAGATTATGGTTGCCACCAAGAGCAAAATAACCACACTCGACTTGAATTGGTCGAAGAGAAGGCTCCAGGGGTTAATGGCGGCCCCTTTGCTCAACTCATTGGGGCCGTCTGCTTTGAGTCTTTGTTCTGCTTGCTCTTGCGATAGGCCAGTGTTTTTGTCTGTAGCCGGTAAGGGCTCTAGAACCGCTAAATTTTCAATCATGGGCCTTATGTTAGCAGCGTTGGCCCTGACCGGGTATTAGATAGTAGTGCACTTACCTGAGAGATTAAGATGGGGTAAAGTACGTCGTGAATTCTGGTGAGCAAAGCCTGGCACCCTCTAGCGAGGGGCTGAGAGTCGGTATTACTTCATTTGCCGCCTGGATGCTTGGGGTGGGTTCAATTATTGGCTCAATGGCTTGGCTCATTCATGGGCCGATGCTGGCTCGCTCAGGGGCTCTGGCTGCCATTGTCGCTTGGCTAATTGCTGGGGTAATGTCGCTGCCTCTAGCTCTAATTTTGATGGAACTAGCTTCAATGTTCCCTCAGGCTGGTGGTCCGTATGTTTATAAATTTTATGCCCTGAAGCGCCTTGTGCCCGGTAGCGGCGAGATGCTTGGCTTCTTAACTGGTTGGTTGTTTTGGATTGCCATTATCGTTGGTCTCGCTTGTATGGCCAATGGCTTGGCCAATTTGCTCGCTGCTGCTTTCTTTGCTAGTGCCCAGGCTGCGCCAATCTGGTTTGCACCGCTGGTGATTGTCACTCTTAGTGTTGTCGCTACGGTGCTCAATTTGCAAACGGTAAGAACGGCAGCTTCGATCAATATTGTATTTACGCTGATGAAAGTAGCAATGGCGGTTGTCTTTTGTCTACTTGTTTTGATTCACCCAGGGGCTTCTTTAGACAATCTCGTCCACTGCCCTGTTGACCCTTTGCCGGGCTCTTTCTGGAGTAAAGTAGCCTCGGTCTTTATGCTGGCCATGGCTGGTTTTTCTTTCATGGAAATGACTGGTTGCATGTCAGCTGAAACTAGAGACGCCAGCAAGAGTGTTCCCCGTGCGGTATTTTTGACACTACTGACGGTGACAGCTATTTACTTAGTAATTTGTATTTCAATTGCCTCAGTGGCACCGCTCACTTTAAGTGCTGACAAAACCACTTTGGTCTTGCTAGGCAGCACTGTGCAAGCGAACTGCCCGGCACTGGCTGGAGCTATCGCTGGGCCGGTTGGCGGCAATTTGTTTACTGCAGCAGTGGTGGCATCTATTGTCGGCTGTGGCTTTACGGCCTTGCTCGGCATATCGCGTGTGAGTTATTCCATGGCCAAAACTAAGCTCTTTCCTCGCCAGTTTGGCCAACTTTGCCCTAAGACCGGTGTGCCCAAGTATGCACTTTGGTTTCAGTTTTGGTGCATGACTATTATTGCTTTAGCGGCATCATTACTTAGCCATACTTCGCTATTTCCTGATGCCTACACCTTCTTAGCTGAAGTGTTTGGCTTTATGTACGCCTTTGTCGCCATGCTTTATGGCATTTGTGTGGTCTCTTTGCGCTATAGCGACCCTGATATGGAGCGGCCTTTTCGCATTGGTAAGCGCGGGAATTTACTAGTTTGGTTCGTTGCTAGTTTGACTGTTGGCGTGTGGGGCTATGCCGCTTTCTTTTGTGTCAATTGGGTGCACCAGGCCGCTGGTATAGCGGTTTTGCTAGCAGGGTTGCCAATTTACTTTTACTACAAGCATGCTAATTCAGACATTGAAAAAGTAGGGTGAGCAAAAAAAGAGAGAAGTAAAAGGAGAGAATAAAAAGAGAGAAGAAGGCGAGCCCTCTTCTCTCTTTTGTATTGGTTTTCTAACTTTTGTACTGGTCTTCTAACTATTCGTGCGGCCTATTTAACAGCAGCTTGAACAACAGATACTTTGTTCATCTTGTCGCCTTTGCGCAGTTGCATGAAGACGCCGTCTCCTTCGATTACTTTGCCGAAGACTGCATAATCCATATCGAGAAAATTAGCTGGTCCAAGGGTAATGTAAAACTGACTGCTAGCTGAGTCCGGATCGTTAGAGCGAGCCATGGCAACCACACCAGCAGAATCATGCTTGAGGTGCGGTTTTACTTCCAGCTTGATATTGCGTTTCTTTCCGGTCGCCGGATCTGAATATCCGCCAGTACCAGAACCAGTTGGGCAACCACCCTGGATGCAGAAGCCTGGCTCGTAGCGGTGGAAATTGAGACCATTGTAGAAGCCTTTTTCCACTAGATCGAGGAAGTTATTGGCTGTGATTGGGGCTTCTGTCTGATGCACTTGAATCTTGATCGTACCTTTGTCGGTTTCGATCGCTACGATTGGATCTGTCATTCGTCTTTGCCCTCTGTAGTGAGCGATTGAAGCTCTACTGAGGGCTTCCTCCGTTTAACTAATAACTGGGTAATTTTAGCATCTGTATATAAATTAGGTTACTTGCCTGGGTCGACCACGGTCACCTTGGTCATCTTGTCGCCTTTGCGCAGGGCCATGACATTGTCTAGACCTTCGACTACTCGGCCGAATACTGCATAATCGCCGTCAAGGCCGGAGGCTGGTCCTAAAGTGATATAGAACTGACAGCTGGCTGAGTTTCTGCTGGCTGAGCGAGCCATGGCCAAAACTCCGGCGGAATCGTGCTTTAAGTTAGGTTTGATTTCTAAATTAATGCGGCGAATTTTATTCGTTTTAGGGTCAACATAGTTGCCGAAGCCGGTGCCATCGGGGTCGCCACCTTGAATGCAGAAGTCTGGTTCCCAGCGGTGGAAGCTTAAGCCGTTGTAGAAGCCCTTACCCACTAAGTCTAAGAAGTTGTAGGAAGTTTGTGGCATTTCAGTCTTGTAGACTACTAGTTTGATTGGACCTTTGGTGGTCTCCATCAAAACTATGGCATCCCCCACGTTTTTCTTTATTGCTGTTCCCTTAGCAGAAGGGGCTGCCATAGCTGGGCTAGCGGCGATGCCAATCAATAGAGGTGCCAGTAGTGATACTGCCGACAGTGCTGATATGGCTCTCTTGAGCTTAGACATTTATTCCTCCTCAGGATTCTCTTACTGTTTTAAATATTTGGTAGCGTTGCTTTAACGGGTTGTGGACCGCCGCCAGCCCCGGCAGTTTCAGCTTTGTTGTAGACAGGCTTGGCTTTAGCACTTGTTGTTGCCGTTGGATTAGATATCGGAATAGTGACCGATCCACTGCTGTTGTTATAGGGATAAGTCAATGGTACAAGTAAGCTATTCATGCCATCTGTGGCATTGTCGTAGAAGGCAAGCCAACCTTTGGTTTCGTCTTGGGGCAAAATCACGCGGCGGTTTAATCGGCTTTCTTCAATTTCGTGGCGGCCAGCATCTCTTCCCACCGCTATGCCTAGATTGCGTTTGCGGTGATCTTGAGCGGTCAGCATTTCGCTTGCTAATGGTCCGGCCAAGCCCGCCGTGCCCACACTAATGGCTCCGACGGCAATTTTGTCGGCCTTGCTGAAGATATGGTCATCGAGCTTGAGTAATTTATCTAACGGTAGCGGGGAGAGGTTGAGCCCTGGTCCGATGCCTCGTGATCCTTCGCCAATAATTACAACTGGATAGGTACCGTTATTTCTGATGGTGACTTCGACAAACTTAAGTCGTGGCCCTTCATAGCGAGTCAATGGTGGTTTAGCTGCCACTGCAGCTGCCCCTAGCAAGTTGAAGTTGCCAGACGCTGCGGTGCCGCTCAAGACTACTTTTTTATCTGCTTCAGCTTGATCCGGGGTGATAGGCAGTTCGACCATTGGTGCTGCTACCGTGTCACCAATATTTTTCACCGGCAGCGGATCTGTTTTTAGTGGAAGGGGCGTGAGTTCTTCGGCAAAAGCAGCTAGCGGGGCTAATGACAACAGAGCGGCAAAAGCCAGAAGAGCAAGGGCTCTTTTGTCATTGGTTTTCTTTTTCACTGTGATTCCTCTAAATTTCGCTTGGTCGTTCACGCTGGCTTTATTTATTTCTTGCGTGTCTGTTTTTCGTCTATTGGCGCTGACCAGAAAGCGAATAAGTTACGGTAGCTCTAGGCGGCCCTTGTTCGCCAGGTTTGCTGATTGTCATTCTCTCAACACCGGCAAAGTTTGCGCCACCATTTTGCAGTTCCATAATGATCATTTCCTGGGCCATAACGTTAAACACTGGGTGCTGGTAGCTAATTATTGCCTTGGCTCCCTGAACTTGCCTAATCTGGAGTGGGGTCTGAACGCCTTGGTCATTGCTCATTTTGTAACCTTGCTGCGGATTTCCACTTATGTTCCAAATATTTCGAGTACTGACTTGGATGTTTTGCTCAGCGTTCTGTTGAAATTGTGCAGTTTTTCCTTGCACTTTAGTCCTCTGGCCCTGTACTAGCCACGAACCCATGAAAGCTGGCGGTAAGGTTCCCGCTTGAACCGTGGCCTGCATTGGTGGTCGCTGCACTGGTGGGCGGTTCTGTTGGGCGCCGGCCTGCATTCTGCTACTGTTGGCATTGCCTTGGATAGGCGGACGCTGTTGCACTGGTTGCGCGATTGGCTGCATGGTCTGCGGTGTGAAGTAACCAGCAGATGACGCTGGAGCATAGTTCTGGCCTTGGCCGCGTTCCTCAACACCGAGTTGAAACGGGTCAGCCGACGCTGGTTGCGGCGAATATATGGCTAGTGGAGCCGTCAAAAGAGCCAGGGCAATGTACTGAGTAAGTTTCTTATTCATTGAATGCATCCCTTGCAGATTTAACGTCATTCTATATCGACCGGAGCATCCCTGCTAGTTGTTAGCCAACTTGGCATAACTTTGTTCTGCTATTTGCCGCCGGTTTTCACCACTGAAGTTGCCGCAGAGGCTGACGCAGCTTGTATCGTCGGATTGTTGGCAATATCGCTGGGCAATTCCTGTGAGAAGCCAAGATCTTGTAGGCGGTGGTAGGCGGCGACTCCAGTTGCCCCTTTAGGGTCAGCAATAACGATGTCAACCAGGGGGGTGAGAGCTTCAGGTGCCCGCTTTTGCTTGATCAGTAGATCGGCTTTGAGTAAGAGGGCTTCTCTTTTGAGCTGACCAAAACGGCTTGTCAATTGTCGCTCAGAGGCCGCTTCACGCTTGGCGTCAGCTTTAGCGAAGGCGGTAGCCATGCGGTAGTGGGCATCGGCGGCGTCTTGAAGCCATTCCACCATTTCATAAATACCGTCTTGAACGTCTTGTGGCCTTGAAACGCCTAGGGCTGCCCTCAATTCGTCCAGCTTTTGTTTGGCATCGGTTGCTGTCAGTGGCAGTTGGCGGTAGCGCGAACCTTTTGTTTGCGGGCCGTTATGACTGACGCCTGAGTTCTCAGAGTTGAAAGCAGTAGGTAAGTTGCTATTTGAGTTTGCCGATTCTTGAGCCGACCCCGTCGATTCGTCACTGGTATATCGTCCGGGTCTAGGTGCGCCACCAGGTATAGGTGATTGAGCCCAGGCAGCACTGAGAGTCAGACCGGTAAGGGCTGGAATAATCAGACCTTTGAGACTAGTTGTCAGTGTGGTCGGTCGAAAAAGACTCATGACTTCTCGCTTTTCTTGAATGTAGCTTTTAGAATGCGGATTCTAGCAAACTGTTACTATGGACATTTGTATATTGCTGAAATTGTAGTTCAACTTCTTGTGGTGCCAGTGTTTTCTAATTATATTGCCGCGCATTGCCTGCCCAGACGGCTCGTTGCTTTTGGTTCGGCATTTTTACTGCTTCTAAATTTCAATATATTGCCTGCTTTGGCTGTGGAGACGACTCACTTTAGCCCACACGACAATACATTCATAAGTAAGTACCTGAAGAAAAACGAATATATTACTTTGGCTGAAATAAAACCTGGCATGGAAGGCTATGGCCTGAGCGTGTTTCAGGGGACCAAGGTAGAAAAATTTCAGGTCAAAGTAATTGGTGTCATTAAAAAAGTTCTGAATGGCAGAGACGCTATCTTGGTGCGCTGCTCGGGTGCAGCCCTGGGCAAAAATAATGTGGTTAGAGGCATGTCGGGCTCGCCCATTTACATTGATGGTCGCCTGGCTGGAGCTCTTTCGTATGGTTTTGATTTCTCTAAAGAGCCCATTGTCGGCATCACACCTGTAGCCGATATGCTTGAAGTACTTTCGTTTGATGATCGACCTGGCGTCACTGATCGCAAGACTTCGTTTAGATCTTTCAAAGATTTTTCTAGAGATTCTTCCAGAGATTTCTCTAATTCATCAGGGGCGGTGCCGACCTCATCGGGAGCTAGCTCTGGTTTTGGGTCTGGGTTTGGGTCTGGAGCTGGTTTTGGCTCTGGCTCTTCTGCTAGCCACCTGGTTCCTTTGATGGCGCCTGTATCTTTGGCCGGTTTTTCTCCCCGGGCTCAAGAATATCTCAAAGACAAATTTAAAGATGTGGGTCTTTCTATCTCTTCTGGTGTTTCCGGCGCCTTAGACCCGACGCTGATCCAGAGCCAAGTTACTAGCCAAGCTGCTAGCCTCAGCACTCTCAACGCCAGTGCCGCCAAGACAGTAAAACACAGCGGCAAAGACAATAAACTAGAAGCAAAAGCAGAGTCTAAATCTGAAAATAATGTGGCCGCTACGGTGGCAGCGGCTGAAGTTGGCACTGTCAAGCTTGTGCCCGGTGGTGCTGTCGCGGTCATGCTTTCTACCGGTGACTTTTCTAGCTCAGCGACAGGAACTGCCACATGTATTTTCGGCAACAAAGTCATAGCTTTTGGTCACGCCTTCATGGACGCTGGACAAGTGGCTTTTCCTATGGCTACAGCCTATGTTCACGATATTTTGCCCAGCTTATCTGTATCGTTCAAACTGTCATCACCGCTGCAAGTGATTGGCACTATATTTGCTGACAGGCCCTGGTCTATAGGTGGTGAAATTGGTCGCTATAGCGAATTAATTCCACTGACTATTAGTGTCACCGATCAGAATAGGCATGTGAAAAAGCTTTATCATTGCCAACTTGTTGACCATCCAGAACTGACACCGAGTCTTGTTACTGCCACTCTAATGTCGGCTTTGGATTCTACCTATCAGTCCGAAGTACCTAACGTAGTAAAACTTGCTTCTTCTATCGAGATCCAGGGCCACGGCAAGTTAGCTCGCACCGATCGCTTTGCTGCTAATTTCCCTGCACACATGACCGGTGATGCTCTTTCTCGAATGAGGGGCTCTGTTTCAGATCCTGTTAGTGGTTATATGGGCACCTTAGTAGATAAGCTCATGGGCAACGACTTCGAGCCTGCTGCAATTACCAGTATGACTGTAGATGTCGTGGTAGAGAACGGTCGGCAGGTAGCTAAGATTGACCGCATATCAGTTGATAAGCCTGTGGTGGCACCTGGTGAGACTGTTAACGTAAATGTAGTAATGAAGCCTTTTAACAGGCCTCTCTATGTTGAGAAATTGTCGTTTGCCATACCAAGAGATTTGCCTGACGGTGATATTGCCATTGGTATCAGTGGTGGTGATGAATTTGATGCACTGCGAAAACGTCTAGGCATTGTCGACCCTCAATCTGAAACTCTCAAACAGGCAATCAGTCGTATTATGCGCAAAGAGAGAGGTGATACCCTCTGCGGCGTTATGGCTTTGCCCACTCAATCTATTTCGTTTAGTGGAGATGTCTTAAGAAATCCTCCGGCCCATTGGGTCAAGCTATTTTTCTCTGATCGCAGCACCAAAGTGCCCTCACTGGTCAAAGGTGAAGAGCGCGCCCGGGTGCTGTTAGAAGACCTGGTTGATGGCAGCCATATAATCGCCGTTACGGTCAAACGCCCCGACAAAATCTTTGCTAAGTCGTCTCCCTATTTGGTCAGCCCCAGCCAAGTGGCCCACCCTACTGATGGTATTGTCATCACAGAGCAAGCCAAGAAAGCCATTGATGCTGGTCGCAAGTCAGATTCCTCTAGCACTTCCAGTAGCGCTTCGTCTAGCTCTTCTGGTTCTAGTGCCAGTGCTTCTACTTCTAGTTCTTCTTCTAGCAGTAAAGATACGAGCGCACCGGCTTGGTCTCAGGCTCATGCCTTTCCACACATGCGAGCAATCAGCCTCTGGCGGCAAGATAGCGAACCCGATTTTCATAACGGAAAATCTGAGGGCATAGCCATCGACAGCGTCGGTCGTCTAACGCCTGGCTACCGTGAATTATCGCGCTTCTCTCTTGAGCAAGAGCAACGCATTTGGGCTTCAGTATCTAGTCGGGGCAAGTTTTATTTTGCCGCTGGCAATAAACTAATGAGCACAAATGGGGACGCTCCAAGTGTGGTTGCCACCCTGCCAGGAATGATGATTACAAGCCTGGCAGCCGATAACAAGGGCAATCTTTATGCTGCCAATGCCCCGGGTGGCGAAGTATTTGCCATTGACGCTGCTGGCAGCGCTAAGCCTTATGTCAAAGTGTCAGAGTCGATTGTTAGCTCTATGGCCTGCGATTCTAGTGGGCATTTGTTTATCGGTACAAGTGGCTCTGGCAAAGTTTATCGGGTTGATAACGGTGCTGCTACGCTTGTTTTTGATAGCAATCAAGCTCATGTTACCGCTCTCAATTTCTCCGAGAGAGAAAATAAACTTTATGTTGGCACTGCTGAGAAAGGCTGCGTGTATAGCTTAGACGCTAATTTGCAAGTAAAAGCTGAGTTTGAAACCGGCGAGCATATTGTTACAGGCATGGCCAAAGACAGGGCTGGCAATCTGTTTGTTACCACTGCTGGGGCCGGAAAGCTATTCAGAGTGCAAGCCAATGGCCAAGCTGAACCTGTGGCTATTAGTGATGCTTTTTATACCCTCTATTATGATAGCCATGACGATAGAGTCTATTCTGGCGACGCTGAAGGCGACATTACCCGGGTAGAAATTGACCCAGTTACTGATCAAGCTCAGTTCATTCCGGTCTGTCATACCGAGCAAGAAGCCGTTATGGCCCTTTGTTCTGACGGCAGCAAATTGTTTAGCGGTAGCAGTAACGTTGCTCAAGTGAGAACATTTGAAATACAGCCATCGGGCGATCCGACTTACTCTTCTATTGTGCAAGACGCTCAGCGCCCAGCTAACTGGTCAAGAGTAAGGCTTGCCAATGTCAAAGGAGAGAGCACGAATGGTCTACAGAAAACAGTAAGAGTCGCCACCAGGGGTGGTGAGACTTCTCAGCCTGATGGCTCATGGTCTGCATGGGTGGATGCTGCTCCTGACTCTAACGACGACGGCTATTTGATTAAGAGCGGCCCCTCGCGCTTCTTGCAATATAAACTGACGTGGAAATTAGGTGAGAAAAAGAGCGTAGATGATTTGATTGTTTCGCGCGTTGACGTTACCTATCAGCCCACCAATGTTGCGCCTACTGTTGCTTCTATCTCTGTCAAGGCTGATGATGCCTTCTCTGGCACTGTGCCTGTCGTTGTTTCTGGCTCTGACTTAGACCAAGACAATATGTTGATGGCTCTTGAGTTGTCTGACGATGGCGGCAAGAGTTGGAAGCCAATTGTCAGCGATCAAAGAAGCCGGGAATCTGAGTCGGAGAAGGCTAAGAAGAAAGAAAAGGCCAAAGAGGCGGCAAAAGAAGTTGTTAAAGAGTCTGCTAAAGATGCTGAGAAGAAGTCTGTAAAAGACCCTGCTAAAGATCCTGGCAAAGATCCAGGTAAAGATCCAGGTAAACAGCCAGGCGCTTCCGAGAAGAAGCCAGACGCTAAGCCAGACCTCGACAAGATAGATCCTAATAAGTCCGAGCCCAAGGAAGAAGCACCTAGAAGAGTAGAACCGAAAAAAGAAGAGCCAAAAAAAGAGGAATCTGGCAAGTCTAAGACTGGCGGAGACGAGAAGAAAGGGGAGCGCAAGTTAGAAGATCGTCCCTCTTCACCATCTTCTTCCGACTCTGGTGCCGCTAGCACTGATGATTCGAGTGCTGCAACTAGTTCTACTACTTCGTCTTCTGCTGCCGCAGCAAAACCTGCTCCTAAAGAAAAAGACAAAGATAAGGACAAAGAGAAAGAATCTGATAGCGCCAAGTCTTCAGAGGCGTATTCGGCAACAGAGAAATTCACCTATAGCTTTGAGACCAAGAAAATCAAAGACGGTCAGTATTTGATGCGCATTACTCTCAGTGATAAGCCGTCCAATCCAGGCCAAGAGAAGACTGCCGTTGTGTTGCGCTCGATAGCAATCGACAATACTCCACCAAAAATTAGCGATCTGAAAATCACAAAGAAAGGTGCAGGCCTTTCAATTCGACTGACAGCTCACGACAATCTCTCATGCATTTCTGATTCCACTTACAAAATTGATGGGTCAGATGGCTTCGCCCTTGGCTCATCTTCTGGCGCATTGTCTGACTCTTTGACTGCCACTCTGGCTGCAGATAATGTCACTCCCGCCAAAGGTGCGAAGAAGATCACAATTCAGGTATTCGATAGAGCCGGTAACTCCACCAAGACAACTGAGAACCTACCCTAAGAAATATGATTACAAAGTTATTGCGCAAGAAGTCGCCAGAAGAACTCGTTGACGAGGCCTACGATGAGGCACGCCTGATGCACAAGCATCTAACTGCTTTTGACTTACTGGCCTTTGGTGTGGGGGCCACAATTGGCTCTGGCATCTTTGCTTTGACTGGCACTGCCGCAGCCGGTCAGCTTGACTCTGCCAAAGATTGGTTCTCTACCCCGCTCCTAAACTTCATCATGGGCTCTGCTCTGGGGCGAGAAGGGGCCGGACCGGCCTTGGTTATTTCTTTTCTCATTGCGGCAATTGCATGCGGTTTTGCTGCTCTTTGCTACGCCGAGCTAGCAGCCATGATTCCTGTATCAGGCTCTGCCTATACTTTCGCCTATGCATCGCTGGGTGAGGTTGTCGCCTGGATTATCGGCTGGGATTTAATTCTTGAATATGCGGTGGGCAATATTGCCGTGGCGGTCAGTTGGTCAGAGCATATGCTGCATGTCTTCTATGGGCTGACCGGTCAAGGGCTACCGCTTTGGCTCACCTCAGACCTGCATACGGCGCTAGCTTTGCAGAAGTCGATAGTGCAAGGGAGTATGCAGTCGCACCTTTATTCTACGACTGAAATTCCAGTGATTTTGGGCCAGCAGTTTTGCATCAATTTGCCTGCCTTTGTCATTGTTGCCTTGGTTACTTGGATTTTAATTGTCGGCATTAAAGAGAGTGCTGTTGCCAATACTGTAGCTGTTGCAATCAAAGTAGTGGTGGTCATCTTCTTCATCATCTATGGCGGCGGTTTGGTCAAGCCAGCTAACTGGGTGCCCTTTGCGCCATCAGGATTTGTCGGCATTATGGGTGGTGCTGCCATTGTCTTCTTTAGTTTCATCGGCTTTGACGCGGTATCTTCCACTGCCGAAGAAACCAAGAACCCCCAGCGCGATATGCCTATTGGCATGATTGGTTCGCTCATTGTCTGCACCATTCTTTATGCTCTGGTTTCGCTAGTTTTAACGGGCATTATGCCCTATCAAAACTATGCCAATGATGCCGCCCCTGTGGCTACTGCTATTGCCGTTGGTGGCGCGCCATGGGCGCACTTGTTGGTGTCGGTCGGTGCGCTGGCCGGTATGACTTCTGTGCTACTGGTCTTTCAAATGGGCCAGCCGCGCATTTTTATGGCCATGGCTCGCGACAAGTTGCTACCGGCATTCTTCGCTAAGTTGCATCCGAAATATAGAACACCGTTTATTCCTACTATTTTGACTGGGCTCTTTGTTGGCCTGTCAGCTCTGATAGTTGATATTGGACAAGCGGCGGAACTAACAAATATAGGCACTTTGGCGGCTTTTATTATTGTCTGTGCTGGTGTGCTTTTCTTGCGCAAGAGTTCGCCTGATACCAAGCGACCATTTAGCTGCCCTTGGGTGCCGTTTGTGCCATGGGCTGGTATTATCTCGTGCTTTGTTTTGATGCTCAGTCTGCCGGTCGCTACCTGGATTCGCTTTGTCGTCTGGATGGGCGTTGGCTTTGCTCTTTATTTTGCTTACGGATATCGCAAGGCGAAATAGCTATGAAGAAAATGCTTGAGATTGATCTGAGTGTAAGTGATGATATAGCCTTTATCTCGTTTTGCAAGATAAATGCAGGCGACTCGGTAAAGCAAATTGAGGTCAACATCCCAAATGGCATAGTAATATTCGACCTTAATTTGGACGGTAAAATCATCTCAATGGAATTCATCAATGCCTTGGCTTTGCTGCCAGAGGACGTGCGTATCGCGGAACTCGAAGATTGGGATTCCAGCTTGTGATATTCCAATGTATTGCATGGCCGACGACAACAGATTTTCTAGTCAGTGGAATGCATTGTTGATACACGAAGCGGTTGTGATGATCTTGAAGTTTCGTAGATGGATTTGAGTTCACCAACAGGTTTGGGATTGAAGAGGCTGTCCTTTATTTTCCCAGAGTAAAAGCTGGCTGCCACAATATTTACTAGTAAAGCTTTTGCCTATTATTTTTTGATTCCAACGATAGAATTACTGAATTCAGTTTAGAGGTGAAAACTAGAGCATGCCCATATCTTTTAAGATGGAGGGACTTCCTGCTGGATTTGCGGTGGGTGACTATGGTTCCGGCAGAACTGCAAAACTTGTCGTTTCAGAATTTCTTTCCTCCGAAGACGGTAATCAGCTTATTAAACGCTTGGAAGGAATGTCCACACTTTTGTTGGACTCGTTACCTGAAGCATTGCGGGTCAGTCCTTCACAAATTGACTCACTTTTGGCAATTATCCAACCAGATTCGACAGTGACACTGTACATCAACGAATTGGAAGTCAGAGCTCTAATCAGCACGAACGTCGAAATCAAACCAGGCGATCCTGTTCTGCGGTCGAGCGTAACAAATATCGCTCGCATTGAGTTTGAAGGTGTGCAAATTCCCTGTGATTGCGGTTTCTTCTACTTATTCTCGATAGATTGGCGAAAGGGCCTCTTCTACGACATCAGTCCACTTCAGGGGGAGCCTCGACGATATGATTTAGGGCCTGTACTTGCTTCTATGCGCTGCTATCTACAATACCAGCACATTTTCGGTGCCTCATTCGAGGAATGGGAAACCTTGATTGAGAATTCTTGGTTTCCTTTCATTAGCTTGTCGAAGGCTACAATTGAGGCAATGTTCTGGTCTGCTAGAACAGGTGAGCACTTTGATGAATTGGCTGAAAAGGTTGCAGCTGATTTCGATCCAAAGCTTGATGAAAGGCTTAAAACATGGAAGCAAAGTCCTCACGCGCTGGGCCATCATGAGTTTCTAGATTTAGTCGTAAAGCATTATAAAAACAAAGATTTTATAAGTGCTAGTGCTGTTCTTTATCCGCGCATTGAGGGTCTACTAAGAACATTTCACATTTTCCAGGAGCTACAATCAAACTTCAGTCAAGATTCGTTGACTGAGGCATTAGTGCAGCCCCATGAGAGTACTCACCATGATTACAGCTTGCTTTTGCCCACCCAATTTAGGCGATTTTTGAAGGAAGTCTATTTTAAAAGCTTTGACCCTCGGAAGCCGAAGGGTGTTTCTCGGCACACCGTTTCGCACGGCGTGGCTGTAACTGGAGACATGGACAAAAAGGCTTCTCTGCTTGGATTGTTGACTGTCGATCAACTATTCTATCTGATGCAGTTCAATCAAGAGCCCCTAAGTGCAGCCTTGGCACCAGTCAAGATTCCAAAAGAAACACAAAAACCTTGAAAGTGCACTTGTATTTGTATGCTTGTTGCTGTTAACGTTGTAAGGAACCAGGCTTGAGATAAGCTGGACTCGTTCCCTTTGCGCTGAATCCTATAATAAACTTGGGACGCATACTTACTATGATGTCTGTTGATCATCTGTTATTGGAATTTCTTTGATGTAGGTTTGGGCATCAATTTGCTTAGCGAGTCATTCTGCAGACGGTGACCGGATGCCTATGAACAGTGATCCGCCCAGTAATTATTCCGCAGGTTGATTTGAACTGATTCAAGAGAATACAAAAAAAGAGAGAGCCTCTCGGCCCTCTCTTCTCGAATCACGTTTCTACCAGTCAGGTAATTGCTTACTTGATGGTGATTTCTTTACCGGAACGAACTTCGGTTTTTAGTGTGCGGGTTTTGGTGGAAGATACATGACCTTCGATTGAACCGTGTGACACTGGAATGCGGATAGCAGCTTCCAATTTAGGCAAGCTGATGAAGAGCAAGCCTCTGTCTAGGCGAGCTTCTACATTTTCCCAAAGAATTTCTGTTTCGAATTCGAACTCACGTACCATCAATGTGGCAGGAAGTTCTCTGCGCAAGTAGCTTGCTTTTTCTTCGAACATTGTTGGTGTGCGCTTGGCGATAACTGTGAGGAAATTGCCTTCGATTTTGAGTTCGACATCATCGAGTACAACGCCTGGTAGAGCCAATTCAAGTACGAATTGATCGTCTAGTTCCAAGATGTCGGCGCTTGGAACATCATATTGATGCATTTCGAAGCGGTAGATATCGTTGTGTAGACGATTTCTTACTGGCATGTTGAATTCTCTGTGAGTTTCGGACTGATAACCCTTGTAATTGCGATTGTAAAACATCGTTTTTCCTCGAGAGTGTCGTAATTTTGAACTTGAACCCGCTAAAAGACCGACTTGTGATAAACAAGCCTAAAATTAGCTGTGAGCTAAGGTGCCGCAGAGTAAGTTCTGTGGCCGTCTTTGGAAGTGGTGTTGCTGTTCCGTGCTGCATATGTTAGCGCGAAACTGGCTTAATATGCGGATTTTCGCAATTCGTTTGCCATTGCACTTGTGAACCTGAGAACCAGTTCATATTCAAGGTTTGCGGACTTGGCATCTTTCTCGAAGTAGAGAAAAATCTCATGGACAGTAGCGTTTGTATATTTGGGTGAGGCAGTAAAGGCTGCTTACTATGCCGCCTTAGGCATCCACAAGCTTGACTGAGCGAGCGCTTAATTTATTAATTTCGAATCGGCCGCTTTTATTTGCTCCTTGGCAGGGGCAATAACTTTGGCTTGTGACTTCTTCAACTTTTGCTGGGCTTTCTGATTGCTCTTACGGCTAGCTGGCTGGGGGAAGGCAGCCAGGCGCTTGTTGACGCGCTCTAAGAGACTGCTCAATTCTTTGTATTTGTGCTCAAGGCGCTGCACTTCATCGGTCGAATCTGTCGCTTCTCTTTGACTATTTTCTAGCTCGCGACGACTGACTACTCCTTCAGTGTAGAGCTGCTCAAAGCTCTTAGCGCGGGCTTCTCTCTCGGTTTTCAGGCGTTTTCTACTTTCGAATTCAGCTGAGGCGTCTTTGACCTGAATGCTGAGTTCTTTCACTCTATCTTTGAGAGCTTCGCGGCTCATGTATTCCACTTGCATGCCATAAGCGCCGTAACCCATTCCCAGACCCATCATTGATGGGTCTGACAGCATAGACGGAGTATTGGGCGGCGGTGGTGGCACCATGGATGCTCGGCCTAGGTTTACTTTCGCTCTGCTTTTAGCAAGAGGGCTTGGCGCTGCCGACACTGAGGCCGCCTTCGTGCTGGCCGGTTCGGCCTTGGTCTTAGCATTGATAGTTGTGGTGGCTGCAGACTTTGCTGGCACTAAAGGCTGTGCCACCGCTGTCAACGGTTTTTGCGAGGTCTTGGCTGCGTTCTTCCCTGTATCGGCAGCGGTGGTCTTTGCTGCTTCTTTTTCTGCCTTTGGCTTCTCACTCACAGGTTTCTGTGTGCTTTCAGGTATTGGCCTCAAGGCTGGACCCGCAGCACTTGCCATCATGCTAGTCGTGCTGAGCGTACAAATATATGCTTGAACTAGGCTGCTCAGAGACAGTGCCGAGAGAGCCAACAAGGCCTTGTTGGGCATTCTTCTTGCAGACATATTTTTACGTACAGGCAGCATCGTGGTTTCCAAAAGATTCTATGGTGTAAGCTCTAAGCATGACTACAAATCATAAGTCTGATCAGGCAATTACAATCCTCTTCCTTGGCGACGTAATAGGCAAGCCAGGTAGACTTGTGGTGAAAAAATACTTACAGAGTCTAAAGCCCGAGTCGGCCGAGAACAATGGCCATGGTGAAGGATTTCCAGACTTTGTCGTGGTCAACGTAGAAAACGCCGCACATGGCTTTGGCGTTACAAAAGACAATATAGCTGATTTGAAAGAATGTGGCGTTGATGTGTTCTCTGGTGGTAACCACACCTTCGACCGCAAAGAGATCTTCGATTTCATCGATCAGGAGCCTACAGTTCTGAGACCGGCTAACTATCCTGAGGGTACGGCTGGTCAAGGCTACTGCGTTTTAGAGAAAGGTGAGCACAAGCTCGCTGTCATAAATGTTATGGGCCGAGTCTTTATGGAGCCACTGCAGTCGCCATTTTTGGTGGCTGAGCAGCTAGTGGCCAAAGTCAAAGAAGAGACTAATATTATTCTTGTCGATGTTCATGCCGAAGCAACGGCCGAAAAAATTGCCATGGGTTGGTATCTGGATGGCAAAGTGTCCGCTGTTGTCGGCACTCACACCCACGTGCAGACAGCTGATGAAAGGCTATTGCATAAGGGCACGGCTTTTATTACCGATGCTGGTTGTTGTGGACCCACCGATGGCGTCATTGGCATGGCTGTGGAAGGTGTCTTTAGGCGGATGGTGAAGCAATTACCATCACGCTTTGAAATTGCTGCCGGACCAACTGTCTGCTGCGGTGTATTGATTACAGTTGACCCGAATAGTGGCAAAGCGCAGGCAATCAAGCGTGTAAGATTCCACGACGACGGCAAAAGTAAAAGTGATTGATCTACATTTGCATACTCACCATTCTGATGGCACCTGGTCGCCAGCCGAACTGGTAGAGCATGCCGTCAAGATTGGCATGAAACACATTGCCATTTCTGATCATGATACTGTCTGTGGTATCGATGAAGGTTTGGCGGCTGCTCGTGGGCGCTTGGAAATTATTCCTGCAATCGAACTCAACACCATCTACAAAGACGAAACTGGTGCTAGTCATGACGTTCATATTCTTGGATATTTCATCGATAAAGATAATCAAGATTTAGCCGCTGCAATTGCTAAGCAAAAATCTGCCAGGGCCGCTCATGTGCTCGATTGCATTGAGCTGATTAGGGCTGCCGGTGTGTCTATAACTCTCGAAGCCGTGCAAGAATGCGCTGGGATGGGGGCCATTGGTAAGGCTCATCTTACAGAAGCAATTGTTCGTGCTGGTGGCGCCCCTGACTTAACTGCGGCATACGAGAAGTTTATGGTTCGTGGCTCTCAGTTTTACGCCGATAGAAAGAGCATTAGCCCTTATGAGGCAGTGGCTGCAATTAGGGCTGCTGGTGGCATTGCTTCGATTGCTCACCCGGGCAAAGAAAAGCATGTGGTACCACTGATAGAGGCTTTGCAGCAAGTTGGACTAGCTGGTGTGGAAGCCTATCATCGCGTTCATTCTTTGCCGCTGTTGCGTCAGTATCTACGTTTTGCCAATAAACACAAAATGCTTGTCACTGGTGGCTCTGACTGCCACGGCCCCTACCAAGAATTTGAATCAATGATGGGTTCTATTTCATTGCCGCCAGAGGTGCTTAAAGACCTGCGTCGCGCACATTTACAAGATTAGCTCTTTGCCGGGGCAATTGCTTCCATTATGTCATCTAGTTTTGCTCCTAAATTTAGAGCAGCGAACTGAGGGCTCGTGTAGTTGAAGAATCCCACGGACGAGCGGGCTTCCTCTAAGTCTCTGGCATATAGCGAAACTGCTACTTCACGCAGGTTCTGAACCGGAGTGCTGAATATACGAACAGGCTTCTTAAATTGATGGAGAAGCTGTTTTTGAGTGCATAGGTTTGTAAGAGCGTTTTCGCCACTTTTGCGAAGTTCTTGATAGACAGCCAGAATGACTTCTTTGTAGCTCTGCTCTGCAGTGGCCGCTTTTAACTTGCGTTGAGCGCGTGGTAGCTTGGTCAACATATTTGTCGCTGTTGCGAAAGTAAATGGTCCAATTTCAAAATCAGCTGTAGCTATTTGTTGCACGATAGCCTCGAGTTCTTCCCACCTAACCACTATGAGAAAAGCAACTTCACCTTTTTTAGAGACAATTTGTCCGAATATGGCTTCCGCTGGCAGCAAGACAATCTGATAGCTTGCCGTAATTTGGCTAGATTCCAGATTGCGCGACAATCCCAGTTCAGTGCGTTCGAAACCATCATTCAGAGCTAGCTCTGTAAGATAGTCGACAGCTAATTCATTTATGCGCTTGAAAGTCATTGTGGGCAGTGGATTTTATTTAGATTCAGCTAGTTCGCCAAAGCTTTTTCTAGCTGCTGATTAAGAGTTGAAGTCTCTACTTCTCCAATCGAACTCCAGCCTACAATGCCGCTTTTGTTTAAGATTACTTCGAAAGGAATGTAACCCTTATAGTGATTTTTGATCAAGCTGCGAGCTTGATCGTTTTGAGCATGATCGACGTCAATCAAAATGAACTTCACTGGTTTATTGCTAGATTGTCGGTAGAGATCCACAACTCGTTTGGCTTGGCGATTGGTGTTGAGGTCGCCGGATGCGCCAAAGAAAAGGACGGTTGCCTTTCCCGGTTCAAGCTGACAATCATCAAACTTTTCGGCTTCGATAGGAAAACCGGAGTCAGTGTCTTGGACAAATGAAATGCCTTTTTTCAGCTTCAGCTCGTCGGCTGCTTGTGCCTGAGTGTACATATTGAAAGCAACCATTGCCAATAGGGCAAAAAATGCGGTGCTTCTCTTCAATTTCACTTTGTCGCTCCTGACTTTTGGTCTTTGCTGTACTTTCGAGCTTGTCGGTGCTTTCGCACTTGACTGTACTTTCCTGCTCAGTGCTGAAATCTTTTTCCAGACCCAGCAATGATAATTATAGACAAGGGAACGGGCCTTGATGTTCCCAAAGCTGTACTAAATAGCTTTTAGGCTTGGCAGAAGAGAGGCTACTCTTTGCTCTTAAAATCACTGGCTTTGACGCCGTGGACAAAGCGCGACCATTTTTGCTGCTCATAGCTCATAGAGTATTCATAGAGGCTATTGAGCAGCCTCACGCCAGACCCGGAAGCGCCTTCAAAAAAATAACTGACTTCGGAGCCAGTTTCGATAGTTGCCCCTGACTTTTGGGCTTTTATGAGCAATTCGGCCTCTTGCGGTAGACGAATTTTGCGGCCCAAGTTGAGCCTAGGTGACTGCCGACCGCTGGCTGACGAGATATCGACCTCGCAGTGAATAACTTGGTCAACAGCTGAACTGGGCGGCTTCTTCAGCCTTTCCCAGAGCCAGAGCGAAAGCGCCTGGTTGGCTGGCAACTCAGGGACACTGTGCAAAAACTCGGCAAAGGCCTCTAGGATCATTGTCTATTTACGGGTTATGGGCTTCTTTGCGACTATAGCACGGGGAAGTAAAGTGGGGGAGGGCTAGCTAGTAAATGGCCGCTTAGAACTAGCCTCTAAGAAATACTCTCGCTTTGCTCAAAGGAGAAAAGGGTCAAGATTTAGGAAATTAAACTTTATGCCCTCTATATTGATTGGCAAATAAGGTTATAATTCTTGCACTTGAGGACGCACTTAGCTCAAGAACCCTTTTGATGCCATCCGATAATCTCTCCGAAGCCGCTACGGCGCTTCCGAACGTCATTTTTGCAGTTGGCATCTCTAGGCAGTTCACGGTCGTTGACCGTTTTGTCTGTGGAGATAGGTCATTATAAATTCTATCGTCAGCCCTCTCAGAGATAAACTCTCAAGCAAAGTGATCTCAGATCTGCTTGTAGAGCGTCTTCTGCCCCAGGTTTTCAAACCTGGTCAGTATCTGGGCAACGAATGGGGCGCACGACGCAAACCATTTGATAGCTGCGATGTGCGCTTAGCTCTTTGTTTTCCCGACATGTACGAACTTGGCATGTCGAATTTTGGCCTGAAGATTCTTTATCAGCTAGTTAATGACTTCGAAGGGCTGCTTGTAGACCGCTCGTATGCGCCAGCCTCAGACCTTGAGGCTTTGATGCGTGCTGCTAAACCGGCCATTCCACTATTTGGCTTTGAGTCACGTCAGCCGCTCTATAACTTCGAATTGCTTGGCTTCTCGCTGCAGTATGAGCTTACCTATAGCAATGTCTTAAACATGCTTGACTTGGCCCAGCTGCCTGTCAAGGCGAGTGAGCGTACTGAGCTATTTCCTCTAGTATTTGGCGGTGGTCCGTCTTCTGTTAACCCAGAGCCGATGGCGCCATTTATGGACTTCTTCATTATCGGTGATGGCGAACTGGCCATTCCTGCTGTGATGAGTATTGTGCGTCAGTTTAAAGCTGAGCATTTAGAAACAGTAAATAACCAACCGCAATTAGCGCCGCACTACCGGCAGTGGCTGCTTACTAAGCTAGCTACAGAAGTCGCTGGTGTTTATGTGCCTGCACTTTATGATCTTAAGCCTGGTGATGTAGTTGTTACACCGATAGCAATAGAGCAAGTTGTTGAGTCGCTTCTAGCGGCGCTTCCCGACCATACTGAAGCGCTTGAACAGTTACGTACTGCTGTAATTCCTAAACGCGTTTTGCGCCAGATTGCCCCTCTCACTGATAGCAATCAGCCGACTACGAATCTTGTGCCATATTTAGCTTTGGTGCATGACCGTGAGACCCTTGAAGTAAGAAGAGGTTGTGACCGTGGTTGTCGCTTCTGTCAGCCTGGCTACACTTTTTTGCCTGTGCGTGAGCGCTCGGCAGAAGATTTAGTTGAGCTATCGAAGAAGGCCCTGGCTAATTCTGGCCATGAAGAGTATTCGCTTTTGTCATTGTGTGTCAGCGATTACACATCACTGCACGATACTGTTCGTGCCCTTAACCGCGAACACAGTGTTACTCGCGCTTCTCTTTCGTTTCCCAGTCAGCGCGCTGACCGTATGAACCTTGAGATTGCAGAAGAATTAAGAGCGGTGCGTAAGAGTGGTATCACTTTGGCACCAGAAGCTGGTACAGAGAAATTGCGGGCTGTCATTAATAAAGGCTTGTCGCATCAGCAGATTATCAGTGCCATTGAAGCTGCATATCAGTCTGGTTGGGCCTCGGTCAAGCTTTACTTTATGTGTGGTTTGCCTTTTGAAGATGATAGTGATTTGCAAGGCATTATCGATATTTTGAAAGAAGCCGAAGTGCACTGCAATGTTATTCGTAACACAGATCCCGCCAAATACAAAAAGAGCATAGAGATTACTTGCACAATCTCTAACTTTGTACCTAAGCCGTTCACACCATTCCAGTGGTTTGGTCAGGTCGACCCACGTGAGACAGCACGCCGCCATGGTGTGCTTAGGTCTAAGCTAAGAGAATCTGGTTTGCGCAAAGTGACATTGAACGTCACTGATCCAGCCATTAGTTTGCTTGAAGCGGCCATTTCGCGCGGCAATCGTATGGTTGGTGAATTGATTTATCGGGCCTGGAAATCAGGTGCAGTTTTCGATGCTTGGGATGATCGCTATCAACCTGAGCTGTGGCACCAAGCAGCGGCTTCGCTTTCTACTAGTCTTGAAGATTTGGCTTGTCCTAATCTAGAAGTTGGTTCAAGGCAGGCATTTGATGTCGTGCACATTGGTTTGCATGATTTCTGGCTTAAGCGTGAGTGGGAAAAAGCCGTTAATGCAGTGGAGACTGCCGCATGCACTGAGAACGTTTGTCACGCCTGTGGTATCTGCACAGAGCTTGAAACAACTCACACTCTGGCTAACCCGATACCAGCTGTGATGAAGAAAAATCCATTTGTCAAAGAATTGAACGCAAACAAGAGTGACGCTGAATCACATCCGTCACTATTCTTTGTTGCCCCCAAAGAAGTCGAAGTACCGGCTTTAGCTGATAACTACAAAATCAGATTTGCTTTCACCAAAATTGGTGACCTGAGATTCATCGGGCACTTAGATATGCAAAATCTGCTCATAAGAGCTGCCCGTCGGGCTGCGCTAAAAATGGCCTACACGCAGGGTTTCAACCCTCAGCCAAAACTTTCGCTGGCTTGTCCGCTGCCACTGTTCCAGGAAGGACTTCGTGAATTAGCCGATATCGAGCTAACCGAAGAAATGACTTGCGAACAATTTATGCAGCGACTAAACCAGCAATTGCCTCCTGAAGTACAGATTGTCGGCTCAGTAGAGTTGCCTAAGCTACCGCCTATAAACGGCGATGCTCAGGCTATACCCTCAATTGCGTCGTTGGTCACTGCAGCTCGATATCGGGCTGAATTACATGTACTTCAAGACTCTCTTTTGAACTTAGACACTAGTTTAAGTTCAGCCGCCGATAAGAAGGCTTCTACTGCTGCACTTGTAGAGGCACTGAAAATCGGTATTAAAGAGCTGATCGATAGCGAGCACCTTTATGCACCGGTGCAAGAAGCTAGCGCGACAGCAAGTAGATCCAGTAAGGAAAAAATCAGGAAGAAAAATGAGTCTAAGAATCCTCAGGGCAAAGACTTAAGGCCGGGTCTTCTTAGCTTGACTCTTGTTTCTGCTGGAGATAAATCTGAACAAACACAAACAGAACATTTAAACAATGAGGCACCAACGCTCGAATTTGAAATTGCTACCGGATCTGGAACTGGGCTCAATGGAGTTGGCCATATCAAGCCAACTGATTTGCTAGCACTGCTTTGTCCGACGCTCAATCTCAACTGGCGTATTACTCGGCTTGAGGTTTTGACTCAACCGAGCATCAATTTTTCCAATGTGCGCTCACACAATTTAAATTCCATTTAGAGGGAAATTATGAGAAAGTCAATCGTCATTTCGGAGCAAGATAATATTGCTGCATTGTTGGAGAACGACCGAGTGGTCGAATTCTTCGTCAATCGCGGCGAGCTGCTTCTCGGTGACATTTACACAGCCTCGGTGGAGAATATTCTCCCCGGTATTGACGCCGCTTTCGTCAATCTAGGCAAAGATAAAATGGGCTTCTTGCACGCTAATGATGTGCCAGGACAAGGTCCTCTTAAAGAGAGACTGGTGCCTAAACAAAAGCTACTGGTTCAAATCACAAAAGAGCCCACTGGTCACAAAGGCCCACGGGTTTCTACAGCCATCAGCTTGCCTGGTCGCTTTTTAGTTCTAGTACCAGAAGAGCGGGGAGTTTCAATTTCTCGCCGCATCTCTGAAGCTAGAGAAAGAGCCAGGCTCAAGTCTGTGGTCAACTTGATGAAGCCACCAGGCGTCGGCATCATCATCCGTACTGAAGCTAAAGGCCAAGGCGATCAAGAATTGTTCGAAGACTTTGAACAACTCTGGGACCGTTGGCAGACAATCGTTTCTGAAGCTGAAGCTTCGATTGGGCCGACTCTTATTTATAGAGACCAAGATTTGCTCTTCCGTGTTATTCGCGATGCTTACTCACATGAAGTCAGTGAGATTATTGCTGATAGCCCAGAGGGTCAAAGACGTGCTCAAGAATACTTGAGTGGTTGGGCTAGCAAGCAGACCAAAGTTTCGTTCCATACCGATGAAGTTCCTTTGCTTTTGGCAAAAGGAATTGATCGCGAAATTGAAATGGCACTTTCTGACCGGGCCGAACTGCCTTCCGGTGGTCACCTAAACATTCAACCAACTGAAGCATTGACAGTTATTGACGTTAACTCAGGTCGTTTCACTAGCTCGCGTACCCAAGCAGAAACTGTGCGTCGCACCAACCTTGAAGCCGCTCAAGAAATTCCAAGACAGTTGCGCTTGCGCAATATCGGCGGCATGGTCATTGTCGACTTTATCGACATGGATAGTCGCAAAGACCAGCAGCAAGTTTTGGAAGCTTTCCAACGCGCTCTTGAAGAAGACCGGGCTAAGCCACAAATTGGTCAACTGTCTGATTTGGGTCTAGTTGAATTGACTAGACGCAGGCAAGGACAAAGCTTGAGAGAGTTGTTCTCAATCAAGTGCCAAAGCTGTGTTGGCCAAGGTGTGATTCCACAATTAGAACTTGGACCCCCAGAAGATCGCCGTATCATCGCCTTTAAAAATCGCGATGAGGAAAATCGTCGTGGTAAATCTCGCGGTGGCAGCGGCAGAGGCGGTAATCAGCCGCTCAAAGCAGCAAGTGCTGTCGGTGGCCGCGTAATTTCTGGTCGTGACAGTAGAGATAATGGTCACAGCCATGACAGCGATCGCTCACATAGTCATGATTCTCATGATGAAAGTGCCGATCTAGGTCATGAATTTGATGATGTGCCAGAAGAAATTCTCGCTCAAATGCCAGAAGACCTGCTTGATGCCAGAGTATCAGGCAAAGCTCCTAGCAAACGTGTGAATTTTGATGGAGATGACTACGAAGGACACGAAGGACACGAAGGTCATGAAGGACATTCGGGTCAGGGCGAAGATGAGCACGAAACTGGTTCATTGAGCGTCAAACGTCCAAGTCTTACTGATGACGATGACGATGATTTTGGTGATGACGACCAAGATATGGCTGCCGATTTGGCGCGCAGTGTCTCCGCTGTTGAGAGTGTCTATCAAGAAATGGACTCGCACTCAGGTGCTCACATTGAAATTGATAAGGTAGTTGAGGCAACTATCATCACCAATGACTTTCTTGAACCAGTAGAGTTGGGGGAAAGTGCTGAGGCTGGTGAAGTTGAGCACACTCAATTCAGGCATGATGGAGCGGAAGCTGCCATAGAAGTAGAGGCCATCGCCGAAGTAGCAGAACATCAACCTGTATATGAAGAATCTGGTGCAGGTTCCGGTGAGCATCATTCTGAGCATTCAGAATTTGAGCATCACCATGATGCTGGTTCGAATGGTCACGCTGAACCAGCCGCGCAGACTGTTGTGGAAGAAGTTCCAGAAACACCAATCGCTGCTGAGGTTGATCCAGTAACTGGAATCTATCGTCTGAAAACAAAAGCCGAGCAAGAAGAAGCTGATCGTCAGCAGACCTCTAATGAACAAGCAAATGATTCATCTGATTTAGCCACTGATTCTCATGGATCATGGTTGAATTCAACTGAACCAGCTTTGTTCAGTTCTGAAGATGAAGCTGCTCCGGTTGGTGATTTCAGCCAGTTGCGCATTCCAATTGCCAGCACTGCTTCTGTTTCTGATTCTCCCTCAGGAGATGAAGAAGGAGATCGTTCTTCCACCGAATACGGTGGCGACGATTTCAGACACGAGCAAGAGTAAGGCAAGACAAGAATAAGGCAAGCCGAGAATAAGGCAAGTCGAGAATCTGAATGAAGCGATAGCTAGAAACTCGCAAATATTGCAATTAGCGAAAGCAGCAGAACTAGCCATAAAGAAGAAGCCCTCACGAAAAAGTGAGGGCTTCTTCTTTCTTTGTTTCTTTTGAACGCGCACATAAAGGGAAGATTTTTTCGAAAAAATCTTCCCTTTTCGAAACCGAAATAAAGACCTAGAAACTTGGTCTTTTTTGTCTTGCCATGGTCAAGCTATAACCAAAGCGCACCCCTGGTGCGATGGCTTCGGGGCTAAGCAGGCTCACTTCTACCACTGCCCCTTGGTCTTGTTCAAAGAGCTGGTAGATGGCATTGCGATCTTTTGTGAATTGTTGTTCTTCAACAAAGAATGCGCCACCAAATTGACCTTTTCCAACAAAGACCAAATAAGTAGATTTGCTCGCTGGCAGAGTAATTACTACACAAGCGGTGCTGGCGCTTGTGACAAACCAGTTCATCACGTGATCAAAGTAAGAGCGGCTATCGAGATTGTCTTCTCTCTCTAGGGCAAGGCCAAGAAATAAGGCCGACATGGCAAGAGCCGCTTCCTCTGGAAGATCGTACATAGTAATCACTGTGTCTGCTGCTTCTAGATCACTAAGGGTCATTGACAGTGATTCTTCAGTTGCTTTAGCGTCAGGGTTGGATTTGCAGCCATAAATACAACCAACTGCTCTGCCGTTATATAGCAGTATGGCAGCGCGGGACATTTTTGATTCGCATGTAGCCTTGAGGCAGCCGGTGCGCATGCCGCCTTCGACATCGGTAATAAGCCATTCAAGGTCGTAGTCAGAAATCTTGAAGGTTTTCAAGCTTTCGACACTTTCTTGATCGGGAGGCGGCATTAATAAGTCGATAGCTCGACGGAGGCGGAAGCGTTTTTGTGGTGTGTGCTGATTTGGCGCTTCCCATTGTTGCTCTTGGTTTAGATTCTCAGCGTAATGCTCTGGAGGAGGCGCGTAAGATTGAGGCGATTGTTGCGGCAATATTGGCGCGTTATTGCCAGTCTGGTTTGGGTTATTTCCAAGTTGGATAGTGTGTCCGGTCTGATAAGCCTTGGTCGCTTGTTGCTGTGCTTGAGCTTCAGCAGTGTCGTCAAGACCACGGTAGGCCCGCTGTTCTTGAGACTTTTGTTCGTAGGCTTCGTCAAGATTTTCTAGGCTATGTTCTTGCCAATTGACGCCACCGGCTACACTCTGACCAGGAGCGCCGCGGTTGCCTTGGAAAATAGGAGTCAATAGCACTCGATCTTTATGAACGCAGACGAACTGGGCAAGAATTTCGTCGCCGATTTTAAGAGCGGCAGTAGTTTTGATAAAGCCAGGCAAATTGTCTTTTTTGATTACTACTTCGTAACCACCTTGGTCTGCACCTTTTACTGTGCAAACCACATTTTGTCCTGCTTTGTACCCTGTCACCTTCCAGGGATTTATTTTTGCCATTGTGATTCCCTAGTTCCACATAAACGAACAGACAGGTATTTGCATCATATTTTTGCTAACTCTTGAATATGTGAGTCGGCCGAAGGGCAATTTAACCTGAATGTCTCTGAGAGCGCTTGACCCTTACCTATCAATATTACAGGAAAACCCTCCCGATCAGGTAATCACGCGCCTTTTCCACAAGAAAGCTAAACTTTTTCAGTAAATGTCCATGACTTTTCCTTCCCGCTGCTTGACAAGAAATCTCGTTTTCTTCCTTCAATTTTGCTAATGAAGGCTCAACGCATGGTGAAGGCTCGCTCTGCTGGGCTTTGTGGCACTTGAGGCAGCTGCCGAAGCAAGCTGGGTCAATATCCATCCATGTATTGCAACGAGGGCAGCAAACTTTTGAGATTGAGCCAGAGGAAATTGCAAGGGGAAATGAGCAATTGCTGCAAATCAGACGCTCTCCGTTATTGGAGCCAGTTTCGCTCTCTTTGGCCTCTTGTGCTTCAACCTTAAACGGTATATCCATGGCGCTCTATGGCCTCTTGCCTGTTAAATTATTGCGCTTCTACTTCAATTTGTTGAGCAAATTGCCGACCTACTGCCAGTTCCATTTGATTGCGGCTGACAATGACAGGGCCACCGGGAATATTTTTTTCTATGTTTATCACTGCACCCTGGGCAATGCCGAACCTCATGGCTTGCACTGTGACTTCTTCGCCATCGGTATTTTTGATAGTAAAAGTTTTGCCTTCTACGGCGTCAGCGAGTGTCATTTCATCTTCTCTTTAGTTTGCAGCTTGGGCATAAACCGAAAATCTTGAATTGGGCGTCTATTACTTCGAAGTTGTAGCGAGAACCGATTTTTTGTCCGGCCTCTTCCAGAAAATGGTCTTCGAATTCTAGAGTCAGGTTACACCCAGTGCAAATAATATGCTGGTGAGGCAAGGTATCTTGCTTCAATTCATAGTGTTTGTGACCTTCGGCAAAATCGAGTTCACGTAGTAGGCCAAGAGATGAAAGCAGCTTTAAGGTGCGATAAGCTGTGGCTAGAGAGACGTTTGAGCCACGCTCAAGTAGCTTGGCGTGCAATTCTTCGGCCGATAAATGTTCGCCGTGAGGTTGCTCTCTGAAGATTTGAAGAATTGTCTCGCGCTGTGCTGTAATGCGATGGCCGCGTTTGCGTAGGCTGTCGAAAACGGGATCTTGCCCTGGATCGCCAACCGGCAGTTTATCTTCGTCTTTATCAAGACCATCGGAAGTTTTTTTAGCGCTGTTCATTATGTCGCCGATCATACATCAAGGTAACGGCCTTGAGGTCTAGCCTCATGACTATTATTTAGCATTACCCCTTATTTAGCCATTGGTTTTTTGCATAGCTTTTTGATCGAGATAGTGTTTTAGATAAGCGCCTGTATAAGATTGCTTGAGGCTGGCAATTTTTTCAGGTGTGCCTGTGGCCACAACTGTTCCCCCTTTGTCTCCGCCTTCAGGTCCCAGATCTACCACCCAGTCTGCCTGTTTGATGACATCAAGGTTGTGCTCAATGATCAAGACCGTATTGCCTGAATCGGCCAACCTGTTGAGTACATGCAGTAGCTTGTCGACGTCGTGGAAGGAGAGGCCGGTGGTTGGTTCGTCTAAGATGTAAATAGTTTTACCAGTTGAGCGCTTACTCAGCTGTTCGGCCAGTTTGACGCGCTGGGCTTCACCGCCTGAAAGGGTGGTGGCCGGCTGACCGAGCTTGACATAATCAAGGCCAACTTCCATTAGTGTAGCCAGCTTGGCCTGTGCTTTGGGGATATTCTCGAAGAATTGCAAACCGTCTTCGACTGTCATTTCGAGCACTTCGCCAATTGACTTGCCCTTGAATTTAACTTCAAGGGTTTCTCTGTTGTAGCGCGCCCCTTTGCAAACATCACACGTGACAAAAACCGATGGAAGAAAATTCATTTCAATCTCGTTCATTCCTTCACCGTGGCAGGCCTCGCAGCGGCCACCCTTGACGTTGAAGGAAAATCGGCCAGGCAAGTAACCTCTGGCCTTGGCTTCAGTGGTCATTGAAAAAACTTCGCGCACTATGTCAAACAAACCAGTGTATGTCGCTGGGTTAGAACGTGGCGTGCGACCGATGGGAGATTGATCAATGTCGATTACTTTGTCGAGGGCTTCTACGCCTTTGACAGCTCTAACTCCCTTCGGAGCAGGCACTGTGCGGCCGAAATAATGGCGCAGGTGTTGATAAAGTAAATCGTTGACTAAAGTCGATTTGCCCGAACCACTTACTCCTGTTACTGCCACAAGTTTTCCCAGGGGAATTTCTACCGTGATGTCTTGCAGGTTGTTTAGCGTTGCTCCTTCAATAGTAAGGGCTAAACCATTGCCGGTTCGGCGTTTCGTTGGTACAAGAATTTTCTTGCGGCCACTGAGATAAGCCCCAGTGGAAGATCTAAGTGAATTCAAAATTTGCGGCAATTGCCCTTCGGCTACCAGTTCGCCACCATGAACTCCAGCGCCAGGGCCTATATCAATTAGCCAATCGGCTTCTCTTATGGTGTCTTCATCGTGCTCGACTACTAACAAGGTATTGCCTAGATCGCGCAAGCGTTTCAGTGTTTCTATCAATCTTGAATTGTCGCGCTGGTGCAAGCCAATAGATGGTTCGTCTAGAACATAGAGCACGCCTGATAGTCCTGAACCAATCTGGGTGGCTAGACGAATGCGTTGAGCTTCTCCACCCGATAGCGTTCCGGCTTGTCTATCGAGAGTCAGGTATGAGAGTCCAACATCGTTGAGGAAAGTGAGGCGGGCATTGATTTCAATTAGAACCTGATGGGCAATGGTTTTGTGTCGTGCTGATAACTTATCTGGCAGATTGGCAAAAAAGCTCATGGCTTTTTCAACGGAGAGATTGCTGATGGTAGCAATAGACAGTGAGCCTACTTTCACAGATAAGCTCTCTGGCTTTAAACGGGCTCCATTGCAGGCCGCACAGGTCATCTGTGTCATGTAGTTCTCAATGTCGCCTCGCACTCTGTCAGAGTTTGATTCTTCGTGGCGACGCTTGAGATTGTTGACGACCCCTTCAAATGGTTTTTTGTATTCCCAAAATTCACGACCATCAAAAGAGTCATGGCCAAGTTTGATGCGGTCAACGCCAGAGCCGTACAGGATGATTCCCTGTTGAGCTTTGGTTAGCTTGTCAAATGGTGTATCAACTGAAAATTTGTAGTGCTTTGCCACCGAGGCTAGAAGCTGGTCGTAGTATGGGTTATTTGTTTTCGACCAGGGATAGACAGCTCCTTCTTTTAGAGTCTTCTTAGCGTCTGGTACAACTAGGGCCGGGTCAACTTCAAAGCTACAGCCCAGGCCGTGGCAAGAATCGCAGGCGCCGTAAGGGCTATTGAACGAAAATATTCGAGGGGAAATCTCGGCAAAACTGATACCACAGGCGCCACAGGCAAAATTCTCAGAAAATAGCATCTCTTTGGCGCTGCTATTTTCAGAATTTGCATCAGCTTTGGCCCCAGATTTACTTTCTGATTTACTGTCTGCTTTAGCTTCTGGTTTGGCACCAGCAACAGTATCAACCAGAACATTCGACTTCCCCCACTTTAGGGCGAGAGAAAGGCTGTCTGCCAATCTTGATTGAATCCCTTTTTTTATGACGAGGCGATCGACCACTAAATCGATAGAGTGCTTCTTGTTCTTGTCTAATTTAATTTCGTCTTCTAGTTCGAGTACTTCGCCGTCTACTCTTACCCTGACGAAACCTTCTTTTCTTAGTTCAGTAAATAGCGATTGATATTCGCCTTTTTTTCCAGAGACCAGCGGTGCCAAAATTTGTATTCTTGTGCCATCGGTCATCTCTAGAACTTGATCGACGATTTGATCTATTGTCTGCGGATTGATTAGTCGATCACACTGGGGGCAGTGAGGCGTACCCGTGCGCGCGAAAAGCAAGCGCAAGTAATCGTAAATTTCGGTAACGGTTCCAACCGTTGAACGCGGATTGTGGCTGGTTGATTTTTGATCAATTGAAATTGCCGGAGAAAGGCCGTCAATGCCATCGACGTCTGGTTTGTCTAGTTGGCCAAGAAACTGTCTGGCATAGGCCGACAATGATTCAACATAGCGCCTTTGCCCTTCGGCAAAAATCGTATCAAATGCCAGGGAAGACTTTCCTGAGCCGCTCACGCCGGTGATCACCACCAGTTTGCCGCGTGGGATCTTCACGTCTATGTTTTTTAGGTTGTGTTGCCTGGCCCCACGCACGACTATATTGTCATGTAGGTGAGAACCGTTGCGGTTGGTCTCGCTTAACATCTCTTTCTTTATATTGACTTCATGCATATCTTAGCTTGATCGGTAATCGCTTGCCCCTAGTTCTAAGAAACTATTTTGAAATTTCCCCTGAGACGGTCTCATTAATTTACAAATTTCTCTTATAACAGCCTCAGTGTTCTGTTTCGGCTCTTTTGAGCGGGGGTAGATGAATGTAGAGCGTTCTTTATGTGGCGCCGTGGAGGCTTGTATTAAATGTGGCCAAATTCCAAGGGCAAGGGTGGCAAGGGTGGTTCATCAAAGTCTAACGACGGTGATGATGAAAAGCCCCGGTCAAAACCCCGCGCCACGAGGACCAAGCTCAAGGCAATGACAGCAGAAGCTGCCAGGGCTCTGCAAGAGACTGGTGATCAACCTGCTGCTAAAGCGAAGATGTCGCCTGAAGAGCTTTTAGAAGCCGAAATTTTCCGCGCGGCTGACCAGGCTTCAGCAGAGCAATTGGCTAGAGAAGAGCAGGCCAGGGCCTCGGGGCCTGAATTCTTGAAAATTCCGGAACAGTCTGCCAGTCTAGACGACCAATTGTCTGGTGTCTGGAAGGCGCGCTTAATGGGCGGCAACAAGCCAACTCCCCAGAACACGGCCATTCCTTCACCAGCAAATCGCGTGGCTATGGAAGCGGCTGAGAAAGCTCGAACTAATGCCCAGCATGAGTCGATGATTGGTATCGTCGATCGCATGTTCGATCAGTTTCAGAATTTGGCATACGATTTCAATCAAGTGGCCTCTGCCTCAGATCTTGAGCTGACTTGGATTCGTCCTAGTATCAATCGTGAAAATGTTGGAAATTGGCACTCAGGCGCTCAATATATATCGGTCTTCAGCGGTCGCATATCAACTAGATACTGGACGCTTGTGGTGAGGGGAAGTTTCGAGACTATTACCGCTCATATAATTCCAGCAGACAAGCTTCTTACCTTTAATTCAGCCCCGGCCAACTACATGCCGATGCTTGAGATGATGCCTTATTTCGATGGAGCTATGGTCTACTGGAGTGCTGGCCCAAAACAATTGAAGAGTGAGGATATCCAGCAAGCAGCCAGAGCTGTGCTTGATAGTTTGGTGCAAGTTGCCCAAGAAGATGTGCCGCCGTCTAAGCCCATAGATCTTTTCGCCCCAGCCCCTCCCGTTGTAGATACAGCCAGTCAGTCAATGTCTACTTCTGAGCCAAGTGTGAGCGCGCTTGGTGGCGATATTGACTACTCTGAGCGCTACAGACAGCATTTCTCTAGTGACTCTTCTGCCAATTTAGCCAATAATCCAAATAATCCCAGCAATCCAAATAGCAATCAGGGCAATCAATTTTCTGGCGGTTATGGCAGCACAGGTAATTCATCTGTCAACAATAATTCGCTCAATAGTTTCCGCCAGTTTCCGCCTAGCCAGCCGTCTAATATGATGGGCAATCAGCCCGCTGGCAATGCTCAGAATAGTAGCGATGATTGGAAACCCGTGGTGCGCTCTGTTCGAGGTGCAGCCGGCCCGCAGCCATTGCAACATCTTCGTCAGTTTCAGAATGCTCCGGTTGAAACTTCTACTCCTACGCCTACGCCGTTATCTAGTCCTCCAGGTGCCCCAACGACTTCACCTTTCGGCACTCCGCCAAGCGTCACTCCATCTTTTGCTAGTTCTCCAAACGCCAATTCTCCAAATGCTCCTTCGGCGAACTTTTCTGCACCGGGACGGGCCCAAGGCGTCAGTAATGATGACGGTTGGCGTGGAGTTGATGCCAATAGTCCAAGTCGGCCGTCGCCGAGTGGTGCTTCTTCTGGCTTCAAACCGGCTTTTCCTGCTTTGCCGGCTACCCCTGCTGTTAGCTCTGATTCTTTTGTCGGGGGAACATCGCAGTCTTTGTCTGGCCAACGACCTGCCGCCGGCAGTGCCAATTCACCTGCTTCTAGTGATGATTGGAATTTTGTCCCCGTAGACAAAGAATCTCCAAAACAAGCTCAGCGAGATACTGGTGCGCAACCGCCTGTTAATTTCCCCAACAATCTTTTTGCAGATATGCCTGCTAGTTTGGGTTTTCCAGCTGCTTCAGCGCCTGCCGGTGCGCCTCCAGAGCGCTTGAATCAACCGGGACATCCTGCTCAACCGCAGCCTCCTAGTCAGACTGGTAGTTCCTCTAATTTTTCTAGTCCCTTTGCTCGTCCTTTCTCCGCAGTATCGGCTGCTAAGCCTAACCCAGTGCCTGCTTCTGGGCAGCCTCCAGCACCGCCGATTCCAGGACCTGCTCCTGCCCCACCGATTCCGAGACCTGCTCCAGGACCTGCTCCAGGACCAACTCCAGTATCTGCTCCAGTATCTGCTCCAGCGCCAGCTCCGACACCAGGTCCTTATCAAGGCGAGGCCGAGGACAGCGACGCCAATCCATTTTATACACCTCTGGTTGCGCCGAGCGATAACACCGCCACTGGTGCTTCTCCTTGGTCTGCAGCACCGACTGCGGCGCAAGCTGGGAACAAGGCTGATTTCAACCAAACTGCTAGCAGCACCCATACTGGCATGATTTCACCTCCGAAGGCTCCGATGCCCGCCAAGGAGGCTGCTGGTGAAGTCAGCTTCTTCGAGCCTGAGTTGCCTGTCTCTGATGTAGAAGCTAAAGATACCAAGACAGTTGAGATTGTCTCTACTGGGCAGTTTAGTGTTGATCGTTTTGCTTTTGACATCGCCAACCAGGCAGTGCCAGCAACAGAACCAGCAACCCGGCTAAATCCAGAACCTCATGCTGCAGAAGTCATTGCCTCCGTGCCAGAATGCTTAGAGGTTCTCGATTTTGCAAAAGAGCCAGATTCAGAACCAGATCCGATAAACGAGATTGAGACGGAACCCGCTGAAGAACTAGTTATTGAATATCAATCTGAAAGCGATTCTGCGACAGGTGAACCTGCCACTGAGCGGTCAGAAGACTCTCCTCAAGCTAGTTTCGATGATGGTGTCGAAGATTTTGAGTCAGCACTTGATTTGGAAGTCGGGCAGCCAGATTCTGATCTAGAAAAGCCCAATTCTGATCAAGCCGGAATCAGTCTTGTCGAGCAAGAACACGAAGATTATGCTGAAGAAGAAGCCCGTTCCAACAGAGAGCAAGACCGTCAAGAGCAAGACAGAGAAGAGCAAGGCGACACACAAATAGATGAAGATAGCTCTTATGACGACTCTGATGAAGACTCGGGTGAAGAGTCTGTTGTTGCTGCTGGTCAAGCTTTTGATCAAAGCGAGCATGAACTTGCCAGTCTTTCGCAGATTGAAGACGATACTGTTGAGTCGATTGCTGAGCTAGAGGAAGAACTGGCTCACTCAGCCGATGACCTCAATCAGACAGTTAGTCCGTGGCGTGGCCCGGCTGATCACGAGCTGCCAGAATCTGGTTCGCGCTCTGATCTAGGTTCTGGTCTAAGTTCTGATATAAGCTCTGGTTTAGGTTCTGGTTTTAGACAAGAGCAGGCCCCGGGGCGGACCATAGAGCAGCCAATTTCGATGCCTGCTTTTACCCCGATTTCAGCCGCGCTTGGTAGCTCTGCACCATCTGTAGTAGCAGCTAGTGAACACTCTTTGAAAAACGAAATAGAAAGAGTGATAACAGCCTTCGATAAAGAACTTGAGCTGATCTCTACTAAAGGGTCTGATGCTTTTGCCAGGCGCGATTTAAAGGGTGCCGAGCATATGATCAAGCTAGCTGAGATGATTAGCGAGTACAAAGCAGGCTTGGCAAAACTAAAAGACGAATACGACAAAGATCTTACTTAGCGATATTACTGCCTGGACAAATCTGGCGCTTGATCTGGTTGCGGATTCGGTTGGAGATCTGGTTGTGCATTCGGGTCGCTGCTAGATTGAGCTTGAAGCTGATCTTGAGATCGGGTTTGCGTATCAGTAGTTGGTTCTGAAAATGGTGATTGGTTGTCTTCCGGTCCACCGACCAATGCTTTGATAGTGAAAGCTAAAAATTGGCTGATTGCTTCGGCGTTACTAATGATTGCTATTAGTGAGAGCGAAAAAACAAGAGAAGTCATTGCCACTACTAGTAGTTGCTTGCCTCTGCTCAGGCTGCGTTTCTCTGGTATACCATGTAGAGTGGTACTGCGTTTGCGCTTTCGCTTGGTCGCTTCTACCAGGTCTTTTTTTGAAGGTATTTTACGATCGGCTGTTTTTTTTGCTTCTGTTTTTGCATCTAATTTCTGCGATTGAGCCCGCAGCTTGTCTGATGTTACGGCGTTGTCGTTTGGTCGCTTCATGCCAGTGGCTGAGACTTTGGCTTTGTTGGGCTTGACTGCGGCTGCTAGCGGTATCTCTGTTGTCGCTTTGGCGCTGAGAGCAGCTTCAAGATCTTTTCGCATTTGTCCTAGCGATTGATAGCGATTCTCTGGCTGTTTTGCCATAGCCGCCATGACAATTTTTTCGAGACTGGCTGGAATTTTCAAATCAGGTCGAATTTGGGCAAATGGTGCGGGATCGTCCGAGATTTGTTTAGTCATGGTGTCAGCATAATTTCTACCCAAAAAAGGAACTTTACCTGTCAGACTTTCGTACATGACAATTCCCAACGAATAAATGTCTGATCTAGCATCAACTGGCGCGCCCATGCACTGCTCTGGGCTCATGTAGATAGGAGAGCCCCAAACTTCTCCCATTCGTGTTAGCCGTTGCGCTTCTTCGGCCATTTTGGCAATACCAAAATCTACAACTTTGACATAGTCAGTGGTGGCACCTTGTCTCGTCAACATGATATTGCCTGGTTTGATATCTCGGTGAATTGCGCCCTGTCTATGCGCGTGCTCGATGGCAGCGCAAACTTGCACAAAAATGTCTTGAAATCGCTCAGGTTCTAGATGATTTTCACGAGCAAGTAAATCGGTTAGATTCTGTCCAACCAAATAGTCCATAACGAAATATGGCTGCCCTTTGGCGCTAGAGCCGTAGGCATGCAAATTGACAATGCGCGGGTGATTGAGCCGACTTAGTAGTTCAGCTTCACGCTGAAAGCGTTTTACCACCATGTCGTCAGTCATGCCAGCTGTGCGCAAAGTCTTGACTGCAACTATTTTTCCTGTGTCTTTTACTTTGGCCTTGTAGACTACGCTCATGCCCCCTCGGCCAATTACACTCAGTACCCAGTAGCGACTACCCAGGGTCGCGCCCACCAACAGGTCTCTAAAGTCGTTAGGTATTTGAATGCGGTAAAGCGGTGGCTTACCGGTATGCGGAAGCGTTCGCAGGCTGCGTGCTGGGGATCTTGCATAGTGCGGCATCTGCTTAAAAGCTTACCTGCGATTTAAGGGGCGATGGCGTTGACAACGATTTGTACGAACCCGAGCATCAAACCAATTAGGCCACCGAACAATTCTAAGACCTTCAATTCTTGACTGCAAATTCTTTTGACCAGGGCCTCAAGTTGTTGAGAGGTGAATAAATCTATTTTGGTTGCAATCAGGTTATACATACCCAGTGCCGGTATTGCCTTCTCGAGAAGTTCCCCAAGCTCGCGCTTGAGATATGAATGGGTAAATTGCGAGAGGTCGTTTTTGGCGCGCTCTAGCCAGACTTCTGGTATTGACTCTGGATTAAAGCGCACGATTGATTGGCGCACGGCACTCATAGCCTCGCCTTCTACCTTTCTCACTGATAGCAAAATGTCTGCTTTATGCTCGACCAGGAAAGATTCAACAAATGAGACCATGTTGGCCTTAAATTTGGCAATGCTCTGCAGTGGCATCGAACTGAGGTCGAAGTTGGCAATTTGAATTGCCAGTTGATCTCTGATACCAAAACGCTTTGTTAAGTCAGCTATTAGCTTCTCAGACTCTTCTGGTTCTTTCTCTAAGTAGTTGCGACATTCATAGCAGACTCTTTTTACGCCGATGATTCTTGCCAGAATTTTGTAAGGGGTGCTGGCGTGAGCGTTAATCGATTCGTCCAGAGAGCTAATGTTTTGTGGGCTCAGAAGCGTAATTAGGGACGAACGCACTTTTGCCGGTGTGAGAAAGGCTTCTATTATGCGGGCGGCAAATTCGTTAGCTTGGTCCAAAGAGATGCGCGCGGTCAACACCACTTGGTCGAAGACCTTTTCGGTGATTGCCGCTACTTTGCTGTCTTTGCCAGACTCAAGTGATTCAATTGTCGAGCGGACAAAATGCTCCATAAGTGTGGGGCTTAATTCTGCTATGTCGGAAGCCAGTCGGTGCAATTTGGTGGTGTCTCTGAACTCCTTCAGAACAGAATCAACAAACAAGCCAATGGCTAAGTGAATGTTTGCTTCGGTCAAAAGAAGCTCGACTTGCACTTTGATATCGTTCGGTGTGAGTAAAGTTTCAGTTATTGTGCTGGCAACAGCTTGTGCTAGTTTTGCGCGCCTCTTAGGAAAGATACCCGGTGTCAGAGGCAGCTGGATTTTTGTAAAGGGTATATACCAGGCTTCGTAGGGCCGGAAAAGGGCTGCCACGGCCATCCATGTGGCTAGGTAGCCATGGGCAAAATAGAGAAACGGGGGCATGATAACTTTCCAGAAAGTTGCATGCTGCGAGGCAAATAGAGACGCCCAATGAAATTCCATGTTGTGGTTTTTTGCCTTTCCTGATGCCTTTGGGTTGCCTGTGAAACTTCAAGCTTAGATAGGAGTTATTTTAAGCGCTCTGATAACACCTTGACCTCTCATATAATGACTTGTTGTTTTCATTCTCGCTAGCGGTTCACAATTGCCTAATTTCAAAATCACCATAACAGTTGCAAAATATCACGTAGAAGCCGCTCTAGAGCGTACTCTCCGTGCTCGGTCAGTAGCTTTAGCTAGTGGAGCTGCTGCACTTGTCTTGCTCTTCTCTGGCGCTCAGATTGGGGTTGTGGCCTCTCCGCTCTCTGGTTTGAACAGCCTAGCTGGCTTTAAATCACCAAAGTCTGAAAGTGAACAGGTGATGAAGCAGGTCTATCAATTAGAGAAAACAGACACTTTGACCGGGTTGACCCAGGCTACGCGGCTTTTGGAAGGTTTGATTGCTAAGCGGCGTGATATTGCCGAAGCTCATCTTGAACTGGGGCGCATCCAAAATAGGCTTGGCAACCAGGACCAGGCAATCATGTCATTGATGGAAGCGTTGACACTGCTCAGTGACGATCCAATAAAAGGACTAGAAGCGCGGGAGACCATTGGCGCTATTTATATGAAACGTGGCAACTATGATGAGGCTGGTGGTCAGTTTAAGAAAATAGTTGATGCTTCCCCTACCAATGCTACTGCTCGTGGCAATCTTGGCATCTGCCTTGAGCAAATTGGCTTTGTCGATTTGGCCATTGCTGAATTCAAGAAAGTACTGGCACTTGAGCCAAACAATTTTGTCTCGCTCTACAACCTTGGTCTGGCTTCTTCACTTAAGGGTGACTACAGTCAGGCTTCGTCTTATTTTGAAAGGGCAATGACTAAAAATCAGAGAGATCCGCAAGTGGCTATGGCGGTTTTGGGTCTTGCCTCTTGCTATGAAGCCAAGCAGCAGTACGAAGAAGCAAGGCTGATGATTGACAAAGTTATTTCTTTGGATGCTCACAATCATTATGCTTACTTGGCTAAAGCTCGGGTGTATGAAGCACTTAAAGAACCGGGCAAAGCTATTGAATGTATTCGTAAGGCCATGCAAATCGCTCCTAACGATAATAATTGCAAAGCAGCGATGAGTGAGTTGTTGATCAAAAGTATGCCGAATACTGCTAGTTTAGACCGGTTGGCTCATTAGAGTGAGTCGGGCGAATGAGATTGTTGATTTGAACTGAAGTTGTGAATTTAAAGTGAGGTAATTGAAAATGCGGGTTCTATCTGATTTGTCGCTGAAGGCTGTGGCTACTGGTTTGGCCTGCTCCAGTTTGGTTGCTCTGGCATTACCTGGATTCTGCGACGACAAAGACGCTGAAGACATAAAGAGCGCCATCTTTAGATATCAGGCTGCCGCAGAGCAGAATCCAAGTAATCCTGTCAACCATGTCAAACTGGGCAAGGCCTATTTGATGGGTGGTGAAACCGATAAGGCCATTGAATCTTTCAAAGCTGCAGTCAAGCTCAATAGTGAAGACCCCGAAGTCTATATGGGTTTGGCTCGTTGCTACGGTCGCAAAAATGATGTGCAGCAAGCTTGCGACAATATCAAAGAAGCCGTACGCCTGGCTCCGACCAAGGCTCAGTATCACTTGAAATACGCGCAGTTGCTTTCTCGCAATGAGAAGAAGCTCGACCAGGCTCTGCAAGAGTTCAAACAAGCAATCAAGCTGGACAGCAAAGATGCTGCTGCTCACCGTGATTACGGGGCTGCGCTTGGCTTAAAGGGTGATTTCCCTGGTCAGATTGCTGAAGAAAAAATTGCACTCACTCTTGCTCCTGATAGCGCCGATGCTCATTTCTACATGGGTTCAGCTTATGCTGCTTCAAATAAAGGCAGTGAGGCTTTGCCCTACTTGCAGCGCTGTGTAGAGCTCGATAAGAAGAATGCTGATGCTTACCGCCTATTGGCAGCAATCATGGCTTCGAACCACAAGTTCAAAGAAGCTATTGACTATGCTCAGTCTGCTGTCAATATCCATCCGGACAACAAAGCATATACTGCTACCCTTGAGAAAATAAAGTTGGCCTCTAAGGCTAAGTAATGTTGCTTTGATGGAGCAGTTTCAAAATTTTATTTTGGACATTTTTGCCAGGAAAGCGATTATTGGGGTGGTTGTAAAGGTTGGCGTCGCGTCTGCTGACAACCGGCGCGAGCGCTAAAAGCATGACCTTTAGGTATGTGAAAAGGTTAACTACACGTAGATGTGTAGCAACTTGCAAATACACTAGATAGGCTCTAACATAAGTTAAGCTAAGATAGCAGTAACGTGCTTCGAATATAGGTGCCTAGAACGGCCCTTGATCGCTGTCTCTTACTAACTGTCTCAACTGGCGTATTAGGTGAGTGATGGTCCTCGTTTAGGAGGGCTTAAGCTTGATTTAGTTACTGTCCGCTTGAATTATTTTTGTTCATAAGTATTTTCTGTTCTAAGTATTTTCTGATTAGCCAATTTGTCGTATTAGTTTGAAGAGGTCTAAAGGCTGTGCTTGAGCGAGCTAAAATTGATGAGAAAGCTGCCAAAAGCTTCGAAATGAAGGCCAGCATTAAAGTTGTTGGTGTTGGTGGTGCCGGCTCCAATGCTGTCAATCGGATGATTGCAGCAGGCTTGAATGGAGTGGAATTCTGGTCTTGTAACACTGATGCTCAGGCTCTCGATTTGGCTGCGGCCAAAAATCGTTTGCAGATAGGCTCTAAGCTCACCCGCGGCCTTGGTGCTGGTGGCAACCCTAGCATTGGTCAGAAAGCAGCAGAAGAAAGCCGCGAAGAGATTGCTCAGGCCCTCCAGGGTGCTGACATGGTTTTCATCGCCGCTGGTATGGGTGGTGGTACCGGTACTGGTGCTGCACCAATCGTTGCTGAAGTAGCGAAAGAGATGGGTGCCCTTACTGTAGGTGTGGTTTCAAGACCTTTCCTTTTTGAAGGTAAGCGTCGCAGCAATCAAGCTGAAAATGGCATTAATGAAATTCGCTCTCGGGTTGACACTTTAATTGTCATTCCGAACCAGCGTTTGCTAGAAGTTGTAGACCATAGAGCATCGATGCAAGAAGCCTTTGTCGAAGCCGATAAAGTCTTGATGCAAGGTGTACAAGGTATATCTGACATTATCACTGTGCCTGGCTTGATCAACGTTGACTTTGCCGACGTCAAGGCTGTTATGCAGACTGCTGGCTCTGCCCTGATGGGTGTAGGCCGTGCAACTGGCGAAGGTAGAGCTGTTGAAGCTGCTCGTAACGCTATTAATAGCCCCTTGCTAGAGACAACCATCGACGGAGCATCTGGTGTCATATTCAATGTCACCGGCGGCCCTGACCTGACCCTGCATGAAGTTCAAGAAGCAGCAAATGTTATCTACTCAGCTGTTTCAGACGAAGCTAACATTATCTTTGGTGCGGTGCTTGATGATCGCCTCCACGGTGAAGTGTTGATTACTGTAATTGCCACTGGTTTCGACATGCTTGTTCAGTCTCAGCCAAAAGCAAGACCAACTCAAGCTAGTACTCCTAATCAACAACAGCAGCGAGTTGAGCAACAGGCTAGACCAGCTCAGCAAGTGCAACAGCAACAGGCTCAGCAGAGCCAAAGCAATGAGTTGAAGAAAATGGCAAGCGACATTCTCGATATTCCTGAATTTCTTAAGCAGCGCAACCCTAGCAAATAGGCTGGTAAACCGCCTAATAAATAGGTCTGCGCTAGACTAAAGCAAAAAAAAATGAAGAGGCTCAAGCATTGCGCTTGGGTCTTTTCTTTTGCGCTATTAACTAAATGAAATTGAGCTGCACCATAAAGTCAGGTGCTTGATCAACTGATGAGGGACGGGCTCGCCAAAGAAAGACATATGCGCGAGCAGGAAGTGCTTTCAATGAGAGTGAGTGCAGTCCTTCAATGTAGGGGCTCATATTATTACAGCCGCCGTTATAGCCGCAGGAGTCACCGCAGTGGAAATGCTGAGCAATTTCAATTGGTCTGTCGCTTGTTCTATTGACGTTCTGCGAATACCGTGGCGAGACAGCAAGATAGTTAAAGCCGAAGTCGCGAGCGTTGTATGCCACCACATCAAATGGCGCACTACCAAGTTGCAGCGGTAAGTCAACGATTTTGGCACTGGCCTGCAAGAAATTAGTAACGTTGTAGGTAATTTCTTCTTTGGATTGACGCGGGTAGATTACAGCTTGACTCGGTGCACATTCTAGAGGCAGGCCGCTAAGTGCAAAGTCTTCTTTGCTAGGAAACTTGCTGCTCTCATAGTGATAGCCAGATAAAACCATATTGGCGCAAGCAAGCATGAAGGGGTTGTTGATGAAACGAGATTCTTCTGAAAGGCCATCGATACTGCGGCTTCCTGAATCGAAAAATACTTGGCCATCTAGGCCCCACCAGGGCTTACCATCTTCAATTTGGCTAAATATTGCTGGCATTGGTGTGTACTGATAAAGCAAAAGCTCGGTGTGTTGATTGGCAAAACTCTTTCGTAGGTTCTCAATTTCGACTCGGGATTGGAAGTCATATTCACTGGGCGGATTGATGGCTAAGTTAAGCGGGCTTTGAACTTTCGCTTGGGGGCCAATTGATAGCCTGTTTGAGCTAATTTGTTGGGTTTTGCCTGGCTTTACTATTAGTACTGCTACAACGATAGCTAATAAAAGGGCGAAGGTAGTAAAGCTCGGAGCCTTTTTGCCCATGAGTAGTTTTGCCGTAAACTGTTTTCGAATTAGGTCTGCCATGTCTCTATAATTTACGTGTCTCACATAGTAAGGTCTATTATATGTCTGCTTCACTCGACATGTCTTTTGCCCCAGGCGTCTTACCAATTAAAGTAGAGGACGAGCGTCTTTTATTGGTAGATCAACGCAAACTGCCTCACGAATTTTGTTACTTTGATGCTAGCAGCCACGATCAGATGGTTTTTGCCATCAAAGATATGGTTGTTCGCGGGGCCCCTTCTATTGGCGTGGCAGCAGCCTTTGGTCTAGCTTTTGAGGCGCGGCGCTTGGCTAGTAATTTAAATGAGCCCAATAAGACAGATTTTTTGCATCAATTCAATCAGGCCAAGGACGAACTCAATCAAACCCGGCCAACTGCTGTCAACTTGCGTTGGGCAACAGAGCGCATGGCCAAAATTGCTGAGGTTTCGTTCGCCAAGGGTCTCTCTTGTGCAGAGACTGCCAGTCAAATTTATAGTGAAGCAGAGACAATACTCAGTGAGCACCTAAGTGCCAATCTGGCAATTAGTCAGTATGGTTCATTGCTTGTGCAACATGGAGCGCGCATAATCACGCATTGCAATGCCGGTGGCCTTGCTGCCTGCGGTTACGGAACTGCGCTTGGTGTCATTCGTGCTGCTCATTTTGCCGCTAAGAATATATCAGTCTATGTCGACGAAACAAGGCCGCGCAATCAAGGTGCCAAGTTGACCATGTGGGAACTTGCTCAAGATCTGGTGCCATCTACTTTGGTTTGTGATTCTATGTCTGGACACCTGATGAGCAGAGGGCAAATAGATATGGTCATTACTGGCGCTGATAGAATTGCCTTAAATGGAGATAGTGCCAATAAGATTGGTACTTATAATTTAGCTGTTTTGGCGCACTATCACAAAATTCCTTTTTACATTGCTGCACCGCTTTCTACATTTGATAGAAATCTGGAAGACGGTAAAACTATTCCAATTGAAGAACGTGATCAAAGTGAAGTTCTCACCATTGATGGTGCTCCCACTTCTGTGCCGGGCGCCCAAGCTTTTAACCCTGGTTTCGATGTCACTCCTGCTAAATTGATTGCTGGCATCATTACTGAAGCTGGAGTTCTTCGACCGGACTATGTTGCGAGCATTAGCAAAGCGTTGTTTTAGAGGAAAAGATTAGTTATAGAGTTTAGCGAAAGAGCAAATATTCAATGGCATAGCTGACGGCAAAGATAGCGCTGAGAGTGGCTGAACCAGCGAATCTATACTGCACAGGTAGCTTTGTTTGAATGATCAAGTTGCCGACTATTGAAATTGGCAGGTTTGCTACGAATGACTTTGTGCCGACGACTAAGCAATCTGAAATTATTGATATTGCACTGTGCATGTCATTGCCCAGGTGAAATTGATGAGTGGCAAGATAAATGAAAAAGACATGGCGGGCAATCCAGAGCGGGTTGAAATAAAACATCGCACCAATAGTTCTACCAATCCATGTGAGACTTTTGCCGTTGATGCTAATACTGTCAAGCATTCTGAACCAAGCCGGTATTTCAAAGCGGTATAGCAGCCCACCTACTAGTGTCATGATTAATATGCGCTCGGGCTCAAATTTACCAAGCAGCAGTTGCCCGACTAAATCGCCAAGGGGGTATAGCAGCCAGCCTATGAGTAAATTGATTGTTTTTTCTGATTTCAAAAAGAAACCTTTTGAATCTTTTGCGTACTTTAGCGATCTGATATAAAGTGTAGTATCTCGCGCTTTTAGTCAGTCTGAAATTTTTTTCTGGAGGAAGTGACAATGACAATCTTGCGTAAATTTTTCGTCTCAGCACTTCTCTTTTCCGCATTTTTACATTTGTCTTCGTGGCTGACGACCCAAGCTGCACCTGCTACTTCTGTTAACGCCAAAGCCAAAACGACCACTAAAGGTGCTGATTCGAACACCAAACAGCAGAAACTGCATCGCTTTGACTTTCGTCTAGAAGGAGTGAGCTGTGGCCGTTGCATTGTTAATATTCGCACTGCCTTGCGCCAGACCAAAGGCGTAAATCGCTGCGAGGTGGCTCTGCGTAAGCCCTACGGTGGCGTTGTTGTCTATGATGCAGGTCTTACTGATGTGCAGAAGCTAACCAAAATAACTATCACTGCCGATCCCAAAACCGTAGTGACAGTCAAAGATTCTATTGACGAGACAATAGAAAAAGTACCGGTAGTACTGATTCCTAAATATACATCGCTGCAAAAAACTTCAAGCTAAATTGGCGGAACAACGTCTGCTACAACTGGCTCTGTGGCTTCTGCTGAAAAGACCATAGAAGATGGTCCGAAGGGAATAGGTACAGGGAAATTACAAGTAACCCTTGTGACGACTAAAACTTGGGCCGAGCCGGCTGGGTATTGCAATGTTCTACTTTGGAAGAGGCAAATTTTTGAACCTCCACCGCTGGCTATAAATTGGGTGACTACATCATCTACTGCCGGTAGCGCCAGTGCATAACTGGCATAGTTAGAAGCAGCTCTAGCGCAATGTTTAGCAAGGGCATCGTTTTGTGTTTGGCAAATGACAATTGATGCAACGTCTAGTAAAAACAATGCAATAGTGACAATGAAAATACAGCCAACGACAGTCTCGATCAGGCTGCTCCCGTGCTTTCCTCTTCGGTTAATACTGACTGTTTTCAATTTGCCTCATCTCCAATTGCAGGCCATGTCTTTCCCTAGTTTACGCCCGTCTCTTCCGATGGCCTATTGTCTTGATACCTAAAGGTTATTGGTCTGGTTAAGCCATCGATGTTCATGGCTGCCATAAACGGTAATCCGCCGAGAGAGAGAAACGGTTTGATTTGTACTTGGGTATCAACTTGAACGAATCGCATGGGGAGACCGGTTTCGCGGTCAACCACAGTGCCAAAATTGACAGATTTCGCACCATTCGCCACTACTACGGCGCCGGTAAAGGCAGCAAGACCGCTGCCTTCCCAGGCCGTTTTCATGGCATTTGCTGCCGGAGCATAGTCAGCTGGAGTCGGAGTAGTAGTAGTTATCGGCGTTGTCGCGCACGCTTTAGCTGTCATCTGATTGAGATACCAGCCAGCGCAATAACCGATGCTGAGATAGAGCAGGTCTACCATTGGAAATAGGATAACCAGGAAAAGAATTAGAAGTGCAGGGGCTAATTCTGCGATTTGGCCACCAGTGCTCTTTCTTCTTGCCTTCATACCGCGTTCCCCCCCGGGAAAGTTGCAAATAACACTAGATTCCTTGTTCTTTTAGCTTTTGGTAATTTGATTTATTAAAATAAGCCACAGCTACTAGCTGAATTTCAAACATTTCTTATTAGAGTTATGCCACGCAAGGTGCCTCTTTAAATCGCTTATCACTTATGCGTTAGTTTCGTTTAGCGAGAATTAATCTGACTGGCTCTTGCGGTAGAATATCTCTGTCTCTCAGGTGAGAACTTCTCTCGCAAAGTAGCAAGAGTGGTTGCATGAAAGTTAGACTGCATGAATTACTAAGTGTTTCCCCAGCAAGTCAAGAATTACCAGAAGGGTTACTAAAAGGATTGCCAGAGTGATAAGACAAAAACGATTTGCCATCGCCAGTGACGTCACTGGCCCAGCGCTGCCATTTGCTGTTGCCCTGATTCTTCTCGTGCCGGGCTTAGCTCAAGGTGAGGCAGCGAGCGTTGGCACTGTTTTAGCTGAACCTGAAGTTGAGACCGCGGTACGAAAGGATGAATTACCAGACGAACAACTACCTGGTGGGGTTGCTGTTGGCAATGCCCTAAAGCGGATTCAAGCTGAATTGGATAACCGCAAGCTCACTCAAGCTTCACAGAACGAACTGGAAGCATTAGCTGCGAAGTATCCAAACAATTACAAGGTACATCTTTATTATGGCTTGGTGCTTGATGATCTTGGTTTGCCTGAGCAAGCCATGGCTGAATTTGAACAAGCCGATAAGTTAGGGCCTCAAGATCCTCGTGGCACAGCTGGGATTATGAATCATATTCTAGCCAGGGGCGATAGCGCCGCCGCCACAGAACTGCTTCGCAAGGCTCTTAAGCGCTTTCCAGACTCGCCAGAGATCCTTTTCTTTATGGGCAAAAACTTTAAAGAGCATCGGCATTGGTCCGAAGCACAGATGGTACTGAACCGGGCCTACAAGGCTGGCTACAAAGTGAAGCATCTGCCCGTTGAATTGGGTGAACTCTATGTAGAGAGCGCTCCTATTATTGCGCTGAAATTGGCTAATGAAGACCTAGCTCAGTATCCAGACTATTTTCTCTCTCTCCAGGTCAAGGCTCTAGCCCTGATGAACATGGGGAAATTCGCTGAGGCTATAGCACCGCTTAAGAAGCTCTACAATCAATCACCGACATTTAACCACTCGGCTGACTATTATTTGCGCTGTCTGTTTTGGGATGGGCGCTATCATGATGCTCTCAACCCCGGTTTGTACTTCCTTGGTAAAGAAGCTCATGCAATTGGTGGTCCACTAGTTTCGTCTGAGGTGCTTGGCGAAGTTATTAGTCGACTGCCTATTAATGATGTTGAACTGCAACTCAATCAGTTTTATGAACAATTGAAGAAAGACAAAATTTTGGTCAAGCCAGCTTTTCATTATTACCTTGCTAATATCTTCTACAAACAAGGCAAACCAAAGCTAGCCAAGGTCGAATTAGAAAGGCTTTTAGAGAGCGATCCTAAGTCTGTGGAAGGTCTTTATCTGCTTGGTCAGCTGTATGAGAACTATGGACGCAATTACAAAGAAGCGTTGATGGCTTATGAAATGGCTCATGCTCTGTCCCCATACGACATGGCCATTGATAAAGCCTACAATCGCATGGAGGTCAGGCAAGCGTTCCGATCTTCTGATTGGGCCAGGGCTTTTCGAGATTGGCTCGATAATCTGTTTGGTCGAACCAGGCTTGATTGAAAGGCGACAGTTTCAAGTTTGTTAGTTTTTGTCTGATTTCTAAAACTTATCTGCCGGGCCTGATATTGAGGTCTCCAGTTGATCCCTTTTTGCTAAGCTGGTAATGGGGTTGGGATTTCAGGAATCGTGGTGTCTTTGCGTGCGATATGTTCCTTATCATAGATTGGCCAATATACCCAATATAATTGTTGACGGTAAGGCAAACGATTCTACGGTGCTGACACTTTCGCATTGGCCCAGTAGCAACACTCCCTTAGATCTAAAAGCTGATCTGTCGGCTGAGATTGTTTTTCGCTACCTAAATAATCCTGGTTCCATTTTGTCTCCCGCTTGCGATGTGGTATCAAACAACCATTTTGATGAAGATGGTTTGGTATCGCTCTACTGCTTGCTTAATCCGCAGGCCGCTCTAGAAGAGCGATCTACCTTGGTTGATATTGCCAGTGCTGGTGATTTTGGTACGTTCAAAGATCGCGAGTCAGCTAGGGTTTGCTTTGTTTTGTCGGCCTGGTCCAATCCCGACCTTTCGCCGTTGAATCAGGGAGTTTTTGCTCGGCCATATCCTGAAGTAACGGCCGTTCTGTATGAGGAACTACTGGTACGCTTACCCAATATTATTCAAAAAATTGATAACCTTAGGCGCTATTGGCAGGAAGAAGATGACTTCCTTGATACCACCGAGAATGCCATTGCTTCTGGTTTAATTACGCTGCAAGAATTTCCTGAAGTTGATTTGTTAGTAGTCCGGGTGCAAGATAATGGTTTTCCGTATATAAGTAGAGAGCACTGTCCCAGCTGGATCTCATCGGTAGTGCATCCAATGGCTTTGCATAATCGCACTGAACGTATGCGCTTGCTTGTTATGCAGGGGCGGCACTATGAATTTTACTACCGCTATGAAACTTGGGTTGATTTCGTTTCTAGACCACTAGCCAAACGGTTAGACCTCGGCAATTTAGCTAAGATTTTGACGACCATGGAAAATGGCCGAGGGTGCTGGCAATTCACTGGCAACGATGAGATAATTGCCCGGCTTAAGTTGGTAGACGGGAAGGAAAGCAGAATCGATCCTGAAGACTTTTTATCTGAGGTCAAAGGGGCATTGGTTCAAGGCGAGAACCTGAATGGAAGCATCTGTTAAGAAGCCCCTCTGGAAACGAGTAATTCTGCCTGGCTTAGCAAGGTTCTTTGCTCCGCGAATAGATTTCTACGCTTTACTGGTTGCCCAAGCCGACACTACCCTTAGAGGGGTGGAAGGCCTTGAGGCTTGGCTCAGTACTGGAGCCGCCGAGCGTTGTCAGGTCGTGCGCGATTTAGAACATCAGGGCGATGTGCTCAAGGCCTCACTGCAGCGCAAGTTAGCTGAATCGTTCGTCACTCCTTTTGATCGCGAAGACATATACGATCTTTCTGTCCGGCTTGATGAAGTGCTCAATAGCGCTAAGAACAGTGCCAGAGAGGTGGAGGCGCTAAATTACTGTCCGCGTGATTCCAGCTTATCTGAGATGGCACGCAACTTAGTTGAAGGTAGTCGTTGTTTGTATAACTCCTTCCGCAACCTCAACGTCAATTTAGCTGAGGCCTCCGCTCAAGCCAATCTTGCTCGCAAGTCCGAGAATCGTTTCGAGAAGGTATACAGGCAAGCCATGCGTGAACTGTTTGAATTGAACGATTTTAAGACAATTTTACGCACGCTCGAAGTTTATAGAACTATGGTACAAACAGCGTCTCGCATAGACATGGTGGCCGAGAAATTACATCACGTGATAGTCAAAATTAGCTAAAAATGAAAGTGCCAGAGCAAATGGAAATTCTGGCTTAGCAAAAGAACAGAGGCAATGACAATTAATTTCTACTTTGTTCTGGTGTTCCTGCTTGGTTGTTTGTTTGCTTATACAAACGGCTTTCAGGACGGTAGTTCGGTTGCAGCCAGTCCGATTGCATCACGTTCGATTGGGATGTGGCAAGGGGTTTTACTTACTGCCATCTTTGAATTTCTTGGAGCTCTCTTGGGCGGCTCACAAGTTGCCTCAGCTATAGCAGGAATTACCAACTATCCTCGCAGTGAGCCGTTTCTGTACGTTCTGGCTTGTGCATTGTTGGCTGCAATATTATGGAATTTTCTCACTCGGCTGTTCAAAGTACCGTCTAGTTCTACCCATGCCCTGGTTGGTGGCTTAATTGGTGCTATCTTTGCTTCGACTGGGAGCTTCGAATATATTGTTTGGGGTAGTTTCAATGCCCTAATTCATCCGACTGGAGTCTGCAAAGTGATCGCCACACTTTTCCTTTCGCCGTTAGTTGGTTTTGGCGCTGGCTATTTTACATTGCACTTGCTTCAATTTTTGCTATCAAGAGCAACGAATCAGGTCAATAATGCTTTAAAGAGTTTGCAGCTGCTAGTTCTTCCTGTTCTCGCCTTTGGTCATGGCGCCAACGATACCCAGAAAGTCATGGGGGTTATCGTCATGGCTATGAGTGCTGCTGGCTTGTTTGGCCGACAGAATCCGTTAGCTTCAAGTGAGAGTATTCCGTTGTGGGTGAGGATTACCATTGGAGCATTCATGGTTTTCGGTGTTGTTTGTATGGCTCCTGGCATTCTTAAGCGTGTCGGTCTCGGCATCTTCAAGCAACGTCCAGTGCACGGCTTTGCTAGTGAGTTTGCCTCCGCAGTAGTTGTTCTTACCGGTTCGATAACTGGCGGGCCGGTCTCGGCCTCTCAGGTAATAGCTTCAACTGTTATGGGTGTTGGTTATGCCAATCGGCGCAAAGGAGTGCATTGGCTTGTTGCCAGAGAAATGGCTTGGGCTTGGTTCTTAACTATTCCGTGTTCGGCAGCCTTTGCTTTTCTTCTTTTTCGTTTGATCTTTGGTGCGCTAAAGGTCTAGTTATTAGGCACGGGCACTCTAGATAGGGCTCAAATGGAGTGCGTTTCGGCTAATGGCTCATAACCCGGATAGACCCAAGGAGCGCTGTAGGTTGATTGCTTAAGCTGTGGATGAAAAAGCCATGTATTCGATGTAGCAATTAACAATCCGGCTACAACCGCAAGCCATACCTTATTAATGGGCTCGCTCACTTGGTCTTCACCTTGATTATCGGTTTTAATGTCGCCCTTGAATTGCTCTGGCAATTTGCTGCTTGTCTGTAACATAAAATCTCACCTCTATTGGCACATGCCCTATTGCGCAATTGACTAAACGGTTTTGACAGTGGGGCGACGTGGAATCTAACCGTAGGCAGAGGCAATTTTCTTCTGTAAGGGTCTGCAACTAGTTAGTACGATGGTTAATGAGATGAGTAACGCAATGAGCAACGAAAATAGCAATGAGCAAGGCGATCGTAGCTGGATGGGTGCAGACAATGACGGTGAGGAAATTCAAGACATTGCCGCGATACGTGATTATGCCTACGAAGCATTTGATAGGTTAGATAAAGACGGTAATGGTTTCATCGAATCCACCGAGCTTCATTTGGCGCGGCTTGATCCATCAATGAGCGCAAAAGAGAAGTCTTTCATTGCCTTTCTTCTTAATAACCAAGAGGCAATTGCCGACATGGTAGCTGAAGTCGCACCTGGTCCGCGCTTAGGGATATCTAGAGACGATCTTGAGTCTTATTTTGGCTTGATTTCACGTCTCCTTGGCTAAAATTTGTCGAATGGCAGCCGAGCAAACCTTTTTGCAGTATTAAGGAAAGGCTTTGTGGAACTTTTTGCGCTATAACATGGTCTTGATACAAAATCTGTATCAGAATTTTGTAATTGCAAAGGGGAACAAATGCGCTCTAAAGTGTCTTTGGCTAGTTCGGTAGCTTTAATAACTGTTATCACCTCGCTTGCTGGTGGCATTACCAACCTGCCTTCAGCCCAGGCGCAATTTGGTGGTCGTGACCTCAGTCAAATTCCTTCATTACTAGACTTTGAGAAAAGACGGAGCGATTTAGACAGAAAGCTTGCTGAAGCACTTGTCTCTGGACGTCTAACTGCTTCAGAAGCAGAACCTTTCAAACAAGAGTTGCTGCGTCTTAAAAATATGGAAGAGAGCTATAAAACTAGCGGCAAGTTTTCCTTCTTTCAAAAAGCGCGTTTGACCCTTGAACTTGATGTTCTCTCTAGCAATATTGAGAAGAGCCTGCACGAACGTTCTAGCCTTGGCCTTACTGACATTAGCGGGAAGAAATTAGATATTACAGTGCGCCTAAATGAGGCCTTAAATGCTGGTCGTTTAACTCCCCAAGAAACACAAAGTTTCAAGAGTCAACTTGCTAACATTAGTGCTAAAGAAAGTTCATATCTGTCTGTAAATGCCCCCGGTCAGACCTTAAGCAGTACGCAAACTCTTGAGCTGGCACTCGACCTAGACCGCTTATCCAGTGCCCTAGAATCGCAACTTAAAGCTAGAACTGGAGAAGACTTTAAGTTTGCCGATAGAACGAGAGAACTTTCTGTGCGTATTGGCGACCTAGTAGCAGCTGGTCGAATCTCTTCTACTGATGCGGATGCCTATCGCCAAGAGCTAAATCGTATTGGCAGTCGCCAAGTCTCAATGACATCCTCCGGACGCCTTCTTACTACTGAAGATCAGCTTTCACTAGCGCTCGACTTAGAGCGACTGAATAGCAAATTGGAGCGGTTTACTGCCACCAGTGCCGGTGGTGGCAACGGTTTGCCTGGTATCAATGAAATGCAACGTTCGCTGTCTGAGAAAATTGCAGCGGGTCAAAGCTCAGGTCAGCTTGACGCTCAAGAGCTTTCAGTGCTCAAGCAGGAGTTTGATCGAATTGCCACTGTTGAAGCCAGTTATCGGGCCGATGGTGCCTTGAGCGACAACGAGACGCTCTCTCTTGCAGGTGAGTTGGAGAAGTTGAATAAACGAATTGATCGCAGCCTGACCCAAGCGCCTACTAATACCCTTGCTTCGAGACAGGCTCGAGTTCAAGCTAAGCTTGATCAAGCCCGGGCCAATCAGAGAATTAGTGAGGCCATATATCAAGATTTAAGGACGGAGCTGGAGCGGGTAGCCGCGCGTGAGCGACTCTATAAGGCCGATGGTCAGCTCAGTGATAGTGAAACATTGTCATTAGCAAATGATTTAGAGCAAATCAACGGCAGACTGCAGCAATCTTTGACAGCTCTTCCCGATCTCAATTTAAAGAAAGACAAGTTAGCCAAACAAGTTGAAGATGCTTTAGCCTCTGGACGTCTGACAGCAGATCAAGCTGACGACTTCCGGAGAGACCTAGCTCGCGCTAACCGTCTTGAGTCTGCAATGAGCGGAGGCAATAGGCAATATAGTGACCAGCAAGTTCTGGCAATTGTCAGAGAGTATGACGATGTTTCTAGTCGGCTCGAAAAGGCAATGGCTCCTTTGCCAAACATTGCCGGCAAGCAACTGGCTATAACCACTAAGCTCAATGGGGCAGAGGCCTCTGGTGCTCTAAATTACAATCAGCTTAGTGACCTGAGAAAGGAGTACGCTCGTATAAGCACTGTTGAGAACTCTTTCCGTAATTCGGATGGTGGCTTGAGTGATTGGGAGGCGATGAAGGTCAATCGCGATCTCGATGCTCTCGATTCTGACGTGACGAGACTGATTGCAGATAATCCTGTTTCTTCACCGGTATCATCCTCGAGTGTGCCATTTGACACCAAGGGGCATTGGGCTGAATCGTATGTAGGACAACTGACTCAACGCGGCATCATTGGTGGATTCCCGGACGGTTCCTTCAAACCGGATGACGGTATCACTCGCGCGCAGTTCGCTGCAATTGCTGTCAAAGCATTGAATCTTCCTAGCGCGTCCGGGCCCGCTAGCTTTGCTGACGTGTCGGCATCTTATTGGGCAAATAGAGCAATTGCGGCAGTTAGTCAGGCTGGCTTGGTGACTGGCTTCCCTGATGGCAGTTTTAAGCCGGAAGATAAAATTACAAGAGCCCAGGCACTGGTCATTTTGGCTAAAGCATTGCCTTCGCAGGGTGCAGCCGATACCTCAATTCTCAATTCTTATGGCGACGGCTCTTCTGTGCCTGCTTGGGCCGCACCGTCTGTGGCCAAAGCGGCTAAAGCTAGAATTCTTGTCAGCTATCCAGACCCAAGTCAAATAAAGCCCAATGTCAATGCAACGAGAGCGGATGTTGCGGCCTTGACTTATCAAACCCTGAATAGTTTGGGTAAGAACCTACCCCAAATTAGAGTGGGGATTGAGCCCCAGTAATAGCTCCCTTGTCGTTGATTAGCATAGCTTTCCGGGAAAATTGAATCTTTTCGCTTATCTCGAAATAGAAACTCGTTCGATATCGAACGAGTTTCTATTTCTGTCTTAAATTGCCAAGAAAAATCACCACTCACTCAGTATATTGAACTTTTTTCCTCCGAACTTCGTATAGAAGAGGAGCAGAGAGGTAAAAGCTATGGCTCTAAAACACAATTTGGTGAGTGCTGCAAACGAGCAGTTAATATCTAGCTGTTTGCCGGAATTTTACGCTCTGGTGCCTGACGAAGAAGCAGCACTAGATTTGATTTTACAGATTCAGATTGAGCAGAGACTACTCCGCTGTGGATGTGGCTATGTTTTTGAGACTGCCGCGCGGGCAATGTATGAGCGTAGCGTAAAATGCAAAGTTTGCCGAAAGAAGATTTACTTTACTGTTGGTACTCTCTACGAACGTGTCGCTAATGTTCGAGCGCGTTTGGGAGCCGTTTGGTTGATGGATCATGGAGCTGTGGTGACTTCTACTAAGCTCAATCAACTCTTTGGCATTGCCACGTCAACAGGGCTGAGCATCATCAATACGATTGGTTTGTTTATAGAAGCCATGCGTGGCACTTCCTTTGATGCGATTTCAGAAAAAGTAAATTGTCCAATTTTTACAGAGATCATGATAAAGCGTAGTCGAATAACCGGTGCTTATGAGCATGCGTCGGCTATCCCAGAGGAGGTCTCGGTTGCTGATGTCGACCCCAATGCTGATGCGAATTGGAGTCAAAATAGCGACTCTAGTAATGGAGCTGACGATCTTGGTGATTTGGACAGAGAGGTTCTCGCCCAAATCTCAGCTGCTCCCATTTCTGTCGATACCATATGTGAAAACGTTCAGCATTCGGTCGGTTCTGTTGGCGCCTCCCTAACGATGTTAGAGATTCTTGGCCATATTACCCCAGCACCGGGTAATTCTTTTGTGCGGGTGATTGCTGCAAAGAACGTTAACAGCAGAAGCAGCGACACTGAGTTTTCACCTGCGCTAATTGAGTTTGTTGAGGCGGCTGTCGAAAATATAAAAGCGATTAGGCAAGGAGTCAGTCGTAAGTATCTACAATTGTATCTTGGAGCATTCTGGTGCTTTTTCGATCGTGACTTTTGGCGAGAGGGTGCGCTTCTGCTCGTTTCTCTTGATTTTTCGCTTTCGCCAGATAGGAATTTGATTGATTACGAGTCACCACTGATGGTGTCGGTGGTTAGTGGCTAAGTCGCCTGCCAGAGTTTGGCGGCAATGAATTTAAGAATTCGGCAGTGAGATGGTTTCGAAATCTAGTTGGTAGGCGTGATTTTTGACCACGTCTAAGAGTCTGTCGATTAAAACTTGGTGCTGCTCTATTTCAGGACTTACATAAAGTCGTTTGACGCACATTGTGTCGCGCGCTGGGCCCGCAGTTGTTGAAGTAGTATTGCTGCTCAGGGTTTCGGTACTGACTTTTGTACCGGGCTCTATTCGGGCACCGCAAAATCCTTGAATCACTCCGTTGTCTTCAGCTACCAGAAATAGGCCATCATTGCCGAAATAACTGCCCTCGACGTTGCGTAAATCATTGTCTTTGCCGTCGAGGTCAAGTTCGCTTCCTTGTGACTGGCAGATTGTCTGCATCAAATTGCGAAACTCTTTGTCATCTTGGCGGCTATAGAGGCGAATTTGCATGATTTGCTCCCACTTCTGATCGGTAGTGTGCGCTCGATAGTTATTTGAGTGATAGTTTTCTATTGAAATGGGCTTCTACTAATAGAAAAACGGCCGATGACCTTGTGGGGGCACCGGCCGTTTTAATTTGTTTACCAGCTAATGCTTAGCCTAGTTCTTACTGAACGAGGAGGCTCACTAGCAGTAGAGCGACGATGTTCAAGATTTTGATCATCGGGTTGATAGCAGGGCCGGCAGTGTCTTTGTATGGGTCACCAACAGTATCGCCGGTAACAGCAGCTTTGTGAGCGTCTGAACCTTTGCCACCGTGGTTGCCTTCTTCAATGTACTTCTTGGCATTGTCCCAAGCGCCACCACCGGAAGTCATGGAGATGGCCACGAACAAGCCAGTAACGATTGAACCAACTAGAATTCCGCCAAGAATCTTGGCTGCTGCGTATTGTCCAGGCAGAGCATTATTCAAGTAGAAGGCGCCGATTAGAGCAATAACCACAGGAGTTAGAACGGGAAGAAGAGCCGGTACAATCATTTTTTGAATGGCTGCACCAGTTACGATACTGACGCATTTTGCGTAATCTGGCTTGGCCGTTCCTTCCATAATGCCTGGTATTTCACGGAATTGACGTCTAACTTCTTCGACTACTAGACCACCGGCAGCTCCAACAGCTTCCATGGCAAGTGCGGCGAAGAGGAAGGGAATCAAACCACCGATGAATAATCCAGCCAGAACATATGGGCTAGACAAGTCAAAGGTAATGGCAGTGCCGCCTTTTTCTAAGATTTTCATGTTCAGTTCTTGAGTGTATGAACTAAACAGAACGATGGCAGCTAGGCCGGCTGAGCCGATGGCATAGCCTTTGGTGACGGCTTTGGTGGTGTTACCCACGGCGTCTAGAGGATCTGTCACTTCGCGTACTTCTTTAGGCATTTCTGCCATTTCGGCAATACCACCAGCGTTATCGGTGATAGGTCCGTAAGAGTCAATAGCGACGATAATTCCAGCCATAGAAAGCATCGCCATTGCTGCTAGTGCTACACCGTAAACACCGGCGAGGGCAAAAGCAACCAAGATACCGACAACAATAGATAAAACTGGCCATGCTGTCGATTTCATCGATACAGCCAGGCCGGCGATGATGTTGGTGGCGTGACCAGTCTCAGATGCTTTGGCTATGTATTTAACTGGACCGTAAGATGTCGATGTATAGAACTCGGTGATGTATACGAGCAGACCGGTTACTACAAGACCAACCATAGAAGCGAAGAAGAAGTTAATTGCTGGAACTGGAGCGCCGGCAATCGACAAGCCTTGCATCATCTTATCTGTAACGAAGTAGAAGGCAACCCCTGCTAGGGCTCCGGCGACGATCAAGCCCTTGTATAGAGCGCCCATGATATTGGTGCTCTTGCCGAGCTTGACGCACATACAACCAAGGATTGAAGTTACGATTGAAACTGCGCCCAAAACGAGTGGATACTCGATAACGTAGGGAGCTGTTCCTGCCACGATTTGTTCTTTGAAAAGTTCATGGGCAAGTAGCATAGTTGCTACAGCGGTTACTGCATAAGTTTCGAATAAGTCGGCAGCCATACCGGCGCAGTCACCAACGTTGTCGCCAACGTTGTCGGCGATAACGGCAGGGTTTCTTGGGTCGTCTTCAGGAATTCCTGCTTCGACTTTACCGACAAGGTCAGCGCCTACGTCGGCAGCCTTGGTATAGATACCGCCACCGAGTCTAGCGAATACTGAAATCAGAGAAGCTCCGAAGCCGAGGCCGACTAGAGCATTAACGTCGTGGGTTGCACCGTAAAAGAGCGATACTCCGAGTAAGCCTAAACCTACAACTAGAAGGCCAGTAACTGAACCGCCTTTGAACGCCACAGCTAGTGCTGATTCTAGGCCGTTTCTAGCTGCTTCTGCCGTGCGAACGTTGGCCCGTACAGAGACGTACATGCCGACAAAACCAGAGATGGATGAAAGTACGGCTCCTACGAGGAATCCAGCAGCCGACGGCCAACCTAAACCAAATCCAATCACGAAGAAAAGAATAGCTCCAACGCCGGCGATGGCGGTGTACTGTTTGTTCATATAGGCTCCAGCGCCTTCCTGAATGGCCGCTGCAATAGCTTGCATACGCTCATTTCCAGGGCTCATATCGAGCACGCTTTTACCAGCCCAAGCACCATAAAGAACTGCAAGTAGGCCGCATCCGACGGCAACTTGTAGAGGCAGATCACCCATTTTTTACTCCCTAGTTACGCTGTTTGAATGTTAGTCAGAATTGGAAAATCTCAATGGTTTACCAATATCGATTTACCAGCAGTGACTCATCATTCCAATGTTCTGCTACGAAACGAAAGTTCATTCGCAATCGCGCACCCATCTCGATCGATGAAGATGCGATAGATTTGTCGGCAATAATCGCCTGGGGCAGAAATATTCCCGTTCTCCACGACTGCTTAGAGTAGCAGGAAGGGGATAGTCCTACCCCAAATACTATTTAATTTACTGAACAATTACCTTGGTTGCCAACTAGATATAGGTGGCTGCAAATAGGTCAGATTAGTCTCTGTGTTAGAATTTTCAGGAGATCTCTTTATAACTGGTAAGTGTCCCGAGATCATGCTCCAAGGCTTATACCGAAGTAACGACTGATAAGTTGTGGCCAAGGGAAAAAAGCCCGAGAAATCAAGGATTCAATGAGCCCTAGGCCTTTCAAAAACGCATTCTTTGCCTCAGCCTATGCTTTCTTAGCGCCAACGATTGCCCTTGGAATCATTGCCTTCCCTATTAGCGTATTTGCTCAAAATTTTGCCGATCGGGGTCCCGGTGCGCCGGTAAGGCAAGCCTCTGAGTTGCTTACCATTGCTGGTGGTGAAGTCATTCTCAAAACTGAATCAACGGCAGTGGCAGGTCGGCCACAGTTCAGGTATTTACCTGGTAGCAATGGCGATACTGTTTTGACTGCCGATTTTGAAGGGTTAAGCTGGAATTATCCGACCAAAATCATTAGACTGAATTCACCTGAGAAGGGTCTAAGTAATGGCCCGTTCACTGGTATCAGGGAAATCCGAATAGGGCAATTTCAGGCAAGCCCTAGTATTTTGAGAGTCTCTTTCATTGCCCGCGACCCGGCTGTTTTGAAGAAAGTTGCGATTGGCGCCGCTCCTGGTATTTTGAAGCTTTCTTGGAAGGGAGCTGGCCCTCCAAATTCAGCTTTACCAGCAAAAGCACCATCGATGCATTTGGCTTCAGCACAGCAGATGCCACCCCTAGCCGTGGCGAAGTCTGAACCATTGGCAATAGCATCAGCTAAAAGTTCAGCTCTGGCTTCCGCTCCCAATGGCTCATCCTCGTCAAAGGCGGCCAAAGGCGGATGGTTAGCTCGCTTGCGCTCTAAAACCAAAGATTATTTCAGTGCGCCTCCGGAGCAAGCACCCGAAGAAGCTGCCCTAGCGGTTGCTCCAGCCATAGCCCAGACTTCGCCAGCGGCAGCCAAAGCTGCGCGCATGCCCGCTGTTGCCCCATCTTCTATTGATGGCGAATCTATCGTCAGTGCCTTTCCTCCACTTAAGGCCAATGAGCGCACTACTGGTGGTGCGGCAAAGGCTAACGCTAACGGAACTGGAAACGGAACTGGAAACGGAACTAGTACCGGAACTAGAAACGGAACTAGTACCGGAACTAGAAACGGAACTAGTTCCGGAACTGCTAATCGCGATTCTAGCGATACGAATGACGGCAGCGAATTTGAAAAGCCAGAAGTGCCCTTGGGGCCACCGCCGCTAATTACATTAGAAACTGCTGACCCACAGGGTTCTGGCGCTAAGCTGGAAATTTTCAGAGTGGAGCGTCCTGATGGAAAGCAGCTCAGCTTTAAATCGTTCCGCCTCCATAATCCCGAGCGTTATGTTGTCGATATGCCCGATTATCGGGAGCTGGCAAATTCTGTTTTGCCGGATGTTTCAACATCACCGCTAGTTTCCTCCATGCGCGTTGGTCTACCGGGAGAATCGGAAGGGGCCGGCAGGTTGGTACTGCAATTGACCGATGACACGGTCTCGATTGATGAGTCTTTCAATTCTGGTTCGAGCTATATGACTGTCACCCTTGCTAAGGGCTTAACAGGTAACTCTGGCATAGCGCGCAGCGGCAATCTTGCGTTTCCTGGCGCGGCGTCGAACGGTCCGATATTGGTACCACGAGCTCCGAGCGAGACTGTGGTTGTGCTCGATGCTGGTCACGGCGGAAATGATCCTGGTGCTGTGCGTGGTGACGTACAAGAGAAAGAAGTGACCTTGCAAATCATAAATAAGCTTAAAAGAGTTTTGGAGAGTAAAGGTGCGCGTATTGTCCTCACTCGCGTTGATGATACATTTGTATCTCTCGAAGATCGAGTGAAAATTACCAATACAGTTTCACCTAATTTATTTCTGTCTGTACATATTAATTCGCTTGAAAGTACTTCGAATATATATGGCATAGAAACCTATTTCCAGACTGACCAAAGTCGACCCCTTGCTGATCGGGTGCATGCCTCTCTGGTAAGTGGTCTTGGGGCTCCTGATCGCTCTGTAAGAAAAGCTCGCTTCTATGTTATTAATCACACTCCGATCCCTGCAATACTGGCTGAAGTCGGCTACATTACAAATAAGGCGGAAAGGGACAGGTTAATCTCCTCTGATTACCAGCAAAAGGTTGCTAGCGCACTGGCTCGGGGTGTTATGCTCTATTTACAAGACATAAAATCACAGAATGGCTTTGCTAATAATTCCGCTGGTTCAGTAAGCTCTTCTACCGATGCTCAAAAGCCTTCAAGGTTGGCGACGGGGAGCTGGAAACTTACTAAATAGCTGGAAACCAGCCAAATAGACGGCAACTATTCATAGAGAAACACTAGTAATTGATACAGATCGGAACAGAAAAGAAAAGTTGATAGCGAAATTGACTAATAAAGTAACTGAAGACAATTTGTACAAGCGCACAACCAAGCGAATCGGGCTTTTCGATTCTGGAGTTGGTGGTCTGTCCGTTTTGCGTCACCTGGTTGCGGTCACCCAGGGCGAGGGCCTTGAATTTGTCTATCTCGGTGACGCTGCCCGTTGCCCTTACGGCAGTCGAGCAAAAGTTGAGATTGCTACGTTTGTTGATGAAATTGTTAGCTGGCTAACTTCTTTCCAGCTTGATTCTATTGTTATGGCCTGCAATACCAGTGCCGCCGTGGCGAAAGATGCTGCTGTGCAGGCCGCTGCTCGCGTGCCTGGCCTGAAAGTCTACGATTTGATTGAGCCAACAGCTGAATGGCTTGTGGCTAATCCACCAAAAGCAATTGGCGTGATGTCGACCATCAACACAGCCAACAGTCAGGCTTTTTCCAAGGCTCTCATCAGTAGGGGCTACCAGGGCTCTGTTCAGGAGCTAGGCTGCCCTAAATTGGTACCGCTGATTGAAAGCGGACGTTTGGGTGAAGCCGATTGCGAATCAGCGCTGACTCTTGCTTTGACGGAGTATTTGAAAATTCTGGCTGGAGTGGATGCCTTAGTTCTAGGCTGCACACACTTCCCCTTTGTTGCCAACCGCATTGATAAGCTTGTCAGCGGTGAGCTCAAAGAGTTGTTCCCGCTTGGCCTTAAGCTAATTGATCCTGCCCACGCTCTGGCTTATCAGCTGTTAGGTCATGACGCACCACCACTAATACCATTAACTACTAACTCAGCTACATATTCAGCTCAAGATTATCGAACAGAAGCCTTTCGCTTTTTCACCACGGGCAATGTCTCTGATTTTGCTCTAGCTGCCTCACTCTGTCTGGGGGCAGAAATAGCACCGGTGCAGAAGCTCGAGATAGCAGTATTAGAAGCCGCTCCGCAGAAAAGCTTCAAGCTCACCAATGTATCTATTGATGTCGCTACTTCTGGCTCGTTTGCTTAATAAGTTTTTAGAGGCAAATAATGTCTGAGCAGCTCCACCTGGCACCGCCGCCAATCTGGCAAAGCCTTGAGGAGGTTGAGTCTTCAGCTAAGGCCTGCCAGCAGTGCGGGCTTTGTCAAACGCGCACAAATGTTGTTTTTGCCGCTGGAAATCCCCAGGCAAAGCTCATGGTTATTGCCGAGGCACCTGGGCGAAATGAGGATGAGGCCGGGGTTCCGTTTGTTGGCAGGGCGGGGAAATTATTCGATAAAATTCTTGAAGCTGGTCAAATTGATCGCGAAAAAGAGATATACCTTTGCAATGTCGTAAAGTGTCGTCCACCCAACAATCGGCTCCCTCTGAAAACAGAAATTCAAGCCTGCCAAAAGTACTTAAATGCCCAACTGGAGCTTGTTCGCCCCGCTTTGATTTTGCTTGCTGGCGCGACCGCTGTTGAAGCAGTTTTACATGTTAAGGATCCTATAAGCCGTATTCGCGGTACATGGTTTGATTGGCAGTTCGGTGCTAAAGTTATGCCTGTCTTCCACCCCACTTATTTGTTGCGCAATGATTCAAAAGAAGTGGGCTCACCGAAGTGGCTGATGTGGAAAGACATCCAAGAAGTTCGTAGGCAACTAGATCTTTTAAATTGATATTGTCTGTATAGGTTTTTTGTTTACTTGATTTTTATTGCATATTTAGTTTCGTGCGTATTTAGATTCTAAGGAATCATGGGGGCTCAGATATGGCAGTTAAGGCCGATTCATTCTACGCTGATCTACTTACCGCTCAAATAGCCGATGCTGTTACCAATGACTTTGGTAAAGCAATTTTGAAACTTCCCAATCAAGGTCGTGGTCATGTTCATGACGATGTTGATGTCTATTTCTCAGCTGTAGCAATGGAGCAGGTCAATGCTATCTCTGATAAGCATGGCATTACTGACGCAGCGGCTCTGCACGAAATTTTCCAACTGACTAGACATAATCTAATCCAGGGTTTCCGCATTGGTCAGAACCTTAGAGGCAATTTTAAGCCTAACTAAACCTAAGCCGACCAAATACTGTTTCTGTCTTTTACGCGCCAGATATAACCATCAAGTAAGTAATGAGTTGACTGCGGCAATGCCAAGAAAGGTATGAGCAGTGCCAGTACTGCTGGGTCATTGATTGTGGGCAGAGCGGAAAACCAGGCGAAGATACTCAGGTGCTCTCGCCAAATTAGACCGTCCCACAGACCTTCTTCAAGGTAGGCAAGCAGGGCTAAGAAGGCAAAGAAAAGGAGCACATTGCTCAGTAAGACATGTGTGATCTTTTTCGCTCCAGCAGGCGCGCTCTTTTCCCCGTGGTGATATAGCCAGACCAGCGCCATATAAGGAATACCGTGGCTGACTACATTGGTTATGGTAAAAGCCATGTCTGAATTGAAGGTGATGATACCGGTCCACCAACTTATAGCTGTGCCAGCAATCAAAAGGTTGCGAGGAATGTTGAGGAAAGTGGTTTTTTTGAGCAAAACAAGTTCTTTGACCAAATAGCTAACCATCACTATTAGGTAGACGGCAAAGGCGGCACCAGTAAATAGCTCTGGCATTGTCTCGATAAAATCCCCAGCCACAAACCAGCTGAAATTTCGCGGCAGATTAGAGTGCCAAAAAAGAATAGGATAGAGTGTCGCCAGATATACAGCAGAGCTGTCCAGCCATTTGAATTTCTTCATGGGTTCAGGATCATTGCGTGAATATAGAACAACAAAACCAAATTGTTGGCGGATGAAGTGAAAGACTGCCAAATAAGCTAGGGCCCGCCAGAAATAAATGCTATCTAGCGAATAGAGCAAACTGCCACCGATCCAGGCAATAGCTGGCAGAATCAGCAAAATTGTTTTGTTTTTTTCAAAGGCCTGGGAGGAAAGATATGTGCGGAAGAGCGTGGCGTAAACATGGGCGACGTCAATTAATAGTACAAAGCAAACCCAGGCCCAGAGTGGGATATTCTGGCTTGCCGCCATTTGCTGGCGAGCTAGTATGACAAAAGCCGTGGAGATGAAGGCTGGTGAAAGTATCCAGATACAATCCCAGGTAGCCGATGATAGCCAGGCCTGTTGGCCTAGAGCCGTCGCCTGCCTGGCAACTCCATTGCTATCTGGCTGAGTGGGAAAGCTTGCCTGCATGCTAATTGCTCTTGTTCTGGTCTTGGAGCCTTGCCAAAATCATTTTGGCTGCTTCTACTCCATGATACTGAGCTTCTTCGAAGTTGGAAATGCCCGACATATCTGAATGGGCAAAAAATATATTACCCCTCGGTTCTTTCATTGACTGCCGTGATTCGCCCCAGATTTCGCCTACGGATGGCCTAACCATGCCATGTCCCCAAGGCCAGAGATCTATTGAAATAATCTCGTTTCCTATGCCTGGATGCATTTTTTCTAGATCCTGCACTATAGACTTCGACCACTCTTCGGTGGTGGCAGCGTATAACGCATTCCTTGCCAGCTTTGGCTCTTGCTGTGACAAGGGAAAATAATAAGTGATTACAGTGGGCTTGAACCTAGTGGTTATTTCTTGGTGATTTGCCACCACATAGCCAAGAGATTGGCTGTAGTAGCTAACATTGTCCCAGGCTGGTAGAGCACCCTGACCATCGGGAAGATGCTTTAGGCTGATGTTAGCTACCATCCAGGGCGCATAAATGGGAGGATAAATGGGCGCATAAGAGTGAGCATAAATTGGCGCGGCTTCGGGCACTAGGCGATTGGCAATGAAGCGCGGTGTGGCGAGAACAACAAAGTCTGATTCAATTGCAGCAAATTTATTGCTTTGGGTATTGAGATAGGTGGTCAGTATTTTTCCTCCTTCTTCTTCCTTCAATTGAGTAGCAAGAGCATTAACTAGAATATTGTTACTGAGCGGTTTTTTGAGCTTCTCCACAAGAAAACCATTGCCTTGCGGCCAGGTAAGCACTGCGTTTTGCTCTGAATTAGCCGCAGTGCCTCGACGTCCAGCGAAATAGTGAATGCCAGCCCAGGCAGAGACAAATTCAGCAGTGGAGCCATAGTCATCCCGGCAGCAATAGTCGACATACCAAAGCAGTGGTTTGGTATCGTATTGGTTTTCCTTTAGCCACTGAGCCATTGAAATTTTGTCGAGGGCTGTGAATTGTCTATCTTGCGAACTTAGGTCAAGCGGGATGGCAAAGGCTGGTTGGCCATCGTTACCCTGCGCTTGGCGGAAGACAATCATTTGCTCAAAGAAGCGACTGATGTCGTCACTCTCCCTCTTCTGTAGCCCACGTTTGGGCACGAGACCGTCATGAAAGGCACCGTCTTTGAATAGTCTATCTTGGGGCTGATGGCAGAGCATTAGCTCGTCGTAGATGGGCTCTGCGGAAGCGTCATAGCCTTGAATTATTTTTAGCTCTTCAAAGAGTTGGCGTACATATTTAGATTCTGAATTGGCAATCGGGACATAGTGTGCGCCCCAAGGAAAAGCACTAATCTGATTTTTTCCAGAGGCAGAGTTACCGCCGACATCTTGCTCTAAATCAAGCACGACGAAATCTGTTAGGCCTTCTTTCTTTAGCCACCAAGCCGCGGACAAACCAGCTATGCCGCCACCAATGATAGTGACTGTGGCTTTTCTTGAATGGCTGATTGGCCCAGTTCTTTGCTTGCCTCGTAAAAGGTGACCAACCTTTTGCGACGGACCCAATATTCGACAAGGAAATTTTGGACTGAAACTTGTGCTTTGTTTTAAAAGACTAAGCCATTCGCAGCCAATTTTTGACTCGGCTAGAAATTTTGCAGCAGCTGCAGAGAGGCCTAAGGCCGCGAGCAGCTTGAGAAAGGCAGCGCGACTAATGGGCGTCGACATATTCGCTCCACTCTGATTCAAACAAGTGAACTAGAGACTGGTTATTGAGCTTGTTGACTGAGGTGACTGTCGGTAACATATCTGGGGCAAAACAAAGCATTTGAGCAACGGTATCGCTATTAATGTAGCGCAAACCGTTGGGGTAATGTTCTTGTTTCGCTGTCTTAAACGGTGCCAGGGAGCCAATCACATAGCCCCAATCGCCAAAGGCAGGAACATAGGCATGATAGGGGGTGGTGTTGAAACCAACGGAAGCAATGGTCTTATCAACACACCAGAAAGAATTTTTAGCGTAAAAAGGTGATGTACTTTGCACTACAATCAGGCCTTCAGGCTTCATCACTTTTTTCAGAGCGCGATAGAAAGTATCGCTGTATAGCTTTCCCAGTGAATAGTTACTAGGATCAGGAAAGTCGATTACTGCTAAGTCAAATTTTTGCGGAGTGCTTCGCAGCCAAACAAAGGCGTCGTCAATGATTACTTTTACTCTGCTGCTATTCAACGAATTTTGATTCAAGCGTGTCAACACTTCTTGGCTCTTAAATAGATCGGTCATGGCCTTGTCTAAGTCGACCAGGGTGACAGAGCGCACTGAAGGATATTTGAGAATTTCTCTTACGGCTAGGCCGTCGCCTCCGCCGAGCACTAGAATATCTCGGGGCTCAGTTAGGCTGGCCATGGCTGGGTGAATCAAGGCTTCATGATAGCGGTATTCGTCGCGCGAGCTGAACTGTAAATTGCCATTGAGAAAAAGGCGTAAATCTTTGCTATTGCCAGTTAGAACTATGCGTTGATAAGGAGTTGTTGTTGAGTAAATTACAGGATCTTGATAAGTTGCTGATTCGGCAATACCCATCAACCTCTCTGAAAAGGCAAAGCCTGAAACAAGCACCACAATCAGAATAAATGCAGTCGACCTTAATGAATTGCGCCAGGGGAGCTCTTCTCTAAATAAGTGAATGGTCCACAGTGCTACGCCCAGATTAAAAAGGCCGAAGAGAAAAGATGTACGCATCAAGCCGAGGTAGGGCACGAGCAAGAGCGGGAAGAGTAGTGAGGCTAGCAGGGCGCCGACATAGTCAAAGGTAAATATCTGCGACACCAGGTCTTTGAAGTCCAGCCTCTGCTGGAGAATGCGCATTAGAAGTGGAATTTCAAGACCGACTAAAATGCCGATAATTGCCACTAAGCTATAGAGCAAAATGCGAAAATTATCAATGTGATTGAACATAAGGAAGAGCAATGTGGCTGAAGCCCCACCTATGAGGCCGATCAGCAGCTCTACTTGAACAAAAGTCAGGGCAATATTTTTCTCAATGTATTTAGAGAGAAAGGACCCGACACCCATCGAAAATAGGTAAACGCCAATTACTGTAGAGAATTGGGTGATTGAGTCTCCTAGCAGGTAGCTCGCTATAGTTCCGGCAATCAGTTCGTAGACTAGACCGCATGTCGAGATGACAAAGACGGTTATGAGCAGAGCGTATGTCAAGTCGACTACCCGTGAATCGCTGCGGCGATTATATTGCCCACAGCGATCATCATGGCTGCCAGTGTGATTGCTAGTGGTAGATTTTTCTCGACGACAATGTCTTTCCACAAATCGCCAGGGGTGAGCATATCAAATACTTTTGTCGACACACATAGAATGACTATGCCAAGAGTTGAGTACACCACTGCTGCCAGGACATATTTGGCTGTTAGAACTTGTTCCACTTTTTTCTCCTCTTTCGCTCGTAACTCTTTTTGTGATTATTTTACTTGTGATAATGACTACCGGGGCCGGTTGGTCTAGCACCGCTAATGGCCCAAGGATCGATAATTTTCCAACCCCTCATGCCTGCATAAACAAACAGTGAGCAAAGAAGAATTCCTGTAACTAAATAGAACCGCGTCATTTCTTATGCCCTCTTAAATAAACCATTTAAATGATTGTTGACTGCCGCACTAATAGCTCTCTGTGTAACTTTCTGGGTCGGGGTAGGGGCTGAAGTCACTATTCGACCAACGAGCCGCTTCTACACTGTGCATGGCGGCGAAGGAATATAGTGGTATTACGCATAGTCCGAACAATGTCCACCAGTAGTTGTCGTAAATTGGATAGTTGCGACCAACGGTAATTGAAAACTGTTGAACTCTTGTTTGCAAGAAGTCACCACTTTCAGTATCAATATTGATGTAATACTTACCAGGTGGAATGGACGAGATGCCGAGCTGAGCAGTATTGCTTCCTTCTGACCAGAAGCCGTCACTATCGGTTCCTGAATAGTATTCTACTGACTTTTCAAATGGATAAGTGGTGCCATCGGTGTCGTTCACTAATTCTCCCGAAACATAGAACCAACTGTTGCTTACCGGAGCACTGATACTAATAACTGCGTTAGTTGTTTCATCACCCATAGAGAAAACAGGCGTAGTAATGTCGGCTTTTTTGCTGTTGGTAATAAATGTTCCGTCGTATTGCAGAACCGTTTGTTGCGAGGCTTTGGCTGTAAAGTAAAATTGGGCGCAGGTCAGGAAGATAATAAAGACAGCGCAGAGTGAGCCAATTTGAGTGCAAGCTTTTAGTTCAGTTGGTGGCTTTGTCGCAGGCACGCCACTTTGATAGGGAAATTTGTCTGTGACTTTGAAAGCTTTATGAATCTCTTTGGCATCTATATATTCAGCCAAGCTCCAGACAATTTCCTTGCCGTCCTTTTCTGCCGAAAGCATTTGTGGTGGGTCGATATAGTCAGCAGCCAGATTGGAGGAACCCACTGTTACTCGCCAATAAAATTCTCCCAAAACATACTTAACTGCAGCAGTGCCGTAGTTGTAGATTTGGTAGTTCTTGCCGTCAAGCTTGGCCAGTTGACCTTTTGCTGGGTACTGATTGATGTTTTTGGCATCGGGTTTGCGTTTTATCGTGCGAACAAAGTTCCAGTGACCTTTATCTTCTACTAGCCAGCGGTAGCCGTAGTAAGGATTGAACAATAAATATTCTGACCAAAAATACTTACTGGCTGTGTCTTCGCGAACGAGAAAGCCAATTACTTCCCAAGTTTTACCTTTGAGCTTGCCCCTTGCCCCAAGAGGAATAGAGGGTTTGAAAAGAGAGGTTTTGCCAACATAGGTAGACAGTATTCGATAGTTTTCACTAGTGACGTCAATTGTTGAATTGCAACTGCTGCAGACCACCGCCATGGTGGCACCGGGATATTTTATCGTGACTGAGGCACCACAAGCAGTACAGGCAAACATTTTTGCTTGCGGCTTTGGTGGTGCGGGTTCTTTTTTAGGCACATCTGGGGTGTCAGCTTCTTCTTCTTCTTCTTTACCAGCTTCTTCTTTACCAGCCATCGATGCGCCTCAAATTTTTGAATTGCAGATCGTCAAAGTCGACGTAGCTTCCGAGATAGACTCTATTTTCTTTTTCGGCAATTTCAATTGTCGCCATTTCGTCTTCAAAGCCTGTTAAGTCAATGCTCTCTGATTTGCGGCCTTGGAGAGCATTAAAGGGTAATTCGCCTTCACTGTATAGACATTTCACTTTGCGAATGTCTTCTATTTCGTAAATGCCATATTTGCCAAAATCAACTGCTTTGCCTGGATGAAGGTTTCCAATTGGTGGCACCATATCAAAGCAAGGGAAGCACACGGCGTAAAAGCCCTGTGCTTCCGCTAGCCAGCCAATTTTTTCATCGGCAAAATAGGTAAACCATTCATTCCAAAAACCTTCGTCATAGCCCACTTTCATGCGTCCGACTACTTCAAATTTTTGCCCTTTGTACATGCCAGTGGTGCCAATTTGAATTGGTGTGAGATCATCTAGAAGCTCAGCCACTTGGCCAATCTTGTCGAGATCCATCCCTTGACGCACAAGGCTAGCCTTGCAGAAAGAACATACGGCAAAAACTGATACTTTTGATTGGAAGTTTACGTTTGCCCCACAGGAAGGACAACTCAGTGTCAGCATTTAGGAAATACTCTTGAGTAGCTCTGCCTTTTTAGCATCGAATTCTTCCTGGGTTAATATGCCTTTGCTGACAAGACCGTGCAGCTTTTCTAGCTTGGCATAGACATCTTCACTAGCTCCACCGGCACCCATGCCTTGTCCTAGACCACCAAGAGCTTGGCCCATGGTCTGACCAATCACAGCTCCCATGCCTAGACCCACTCCAGCTCCAGCTAAACCACCAGGGTTATTGGCTGCAGCTGAAATACTGTCAGCAGCTTGGAAATTGGCATATTTTTTCAAGTCGCCCACAAGATTCATCTGTGATTGTTTGTCGAGATATTCTTGCAGTTCTTCTGGCAGAGTGACGCTCTGCACTAAAAATGTGTTGAGCTTGAGGCCGTATTGTAAGAAGGGCAGGTCAAGCTCTGATTTTAGCTGCTCTGAAAACTTATGTTGATTGGCGGCGATATCGAGAAAGGCGGTATCGGCTTTGCCCAATTTTGTCGCTATGTGAGTCATTATCATTGAACGCAGCTGGCCGTCCAGTTCGCTAGTTGTATAAACTTGGCGAGTACCGCTGATTTTTTGATAGAAAGTATTTGGTTCTTCTATTTGATACGAGAATGTACCAAAGGCACGCAGACGAATTACACCAAATTCTTTATCGCGAATAGCTATAGGGGTCTGTGTGCCCCACCGTTGATCGATTTGTTCGCGGGTAGAGAAGAAGTACACTTCTGATTTGAAAGGGGATTTAAAGGCCTTATCCCAGTTCATAAGAGTCGTGAGAATCGGTAAGTTTTGAGTGTTGAGAGTGTAGCGACCAGGACCAAAGTGGTCGGCAATGTTGCCTTCGTTGACAAATAGAGCCATTTGCGAATCGCGAACTGTCAGTTGCGCCCCAGTTTGAATTTCTTTGTCGAGAGTAGGAAAGCGATAGGCGAGAACGCCGTCACTTTCTTCTGTCCATTCAATAACTTCGATAAATTGCTTTTTGAAAATGTCTAACATTGAATCCCGCCTAGTTTAGAAAGGGAAAGGAATACAGAAAGGGAAAGGAATACAGAAAGGGAAAGGAATACAGAAAGGGAATAAATGGATGCCTATTATCGCTATTGCTATTACAACTACTGTCTGCTGCAGCTATGTTACATGGTCAGATGCCCTATATAAGTTGAAAAGCACAAATTTGTTTAGGATTCCAAGGGGCGGTTTTTTGCTTTTTTAGCTCATTTTCAAGGCCCATTGCAAGTAGGCTAAGTTGTCGCGTACTGACCAGTCTGGCCTTCCCCAGCCATGTCCTTCTTGCCATTTTATGTTGAGCAGAACATCAAAGCCCTGCTGTTGGCAAGCAGCAGCAAACTTGTAAGAGTGCCAAGGGACTACTCTGTTGTCGCCAGCTGAAGCGTTTATTAAAAGGTGGGGAAAGTCTTTTCTGACTTTCAATTTAGCGACTTGATGGTACGGAGAGTAGGCCCTGAGGGCTTCAAATTCGCTACTATTTTCTGGCGATCCGTATTCACTCTGCCAGGCCCAACCAAGGCCATGCTTGGCAAACTTGAGCATGTCAAAGAGGCCGTTGTCGGCGATGGCCGCCCCAAACAAATCGGGCCGCTGGGTAATCGCGGCCCCTACGGTTAGGCCGCCGTTACTGGCGCCGCAAATGGCAATTTTTTTAGATCGAGCGAGTCTGTTGCTAACCAACCACTGAGCACTCGATATGGTGTCATCATAGGTGCGTTGTTTGTTTTCTTTGGTTGCCGCCGAGTGCCAAAGGGCACCGAGTTCGTCTCCTCCTCTCAAATAGGGCTGAGCCCAGATGCCACCCATGGCCAGCCAGGTCGCAGTTTGATAAGAGAAGTGCGGCAAATTGGCTATACTGAAGCCACCATAAACTGACAATATGGTGGCATTGTTGCCGTCGAATTTGGTGCCTTTGAGATAAGCAATATTCATTGGCACCATAACTCCGTCTTTACTTTTCACTTGCACCATTCTCTGCACCACCCTCTTGGCCATAGAATATGTGGGCTCGTGCAATAGGCTGGTGCTTGCGCTGGTCAAATCGTGGCGATAGATGGTTTTCGGTGTGGCAAAATTTTCTAGGCTGAAGAAGATGTTCGTGTCTTTGAAGCTCGTTGATAGCGAGCTCAATGTACCTTCAAACGGCAGTTCGATTTCATCGAGTTCTTGACCCTCAAGGTCAAATTGTATGAGTCTGGTCTTCCCTTCACTGTCTAGGGTAGAGGCTACTATGCGGTCGTGCAACAGGTGCACTTCTTGCATGGTAAATTGACTTTCTTTGATCACTTCTTCAACGCTCTTCACTTTTAGGCGGTGAAAGTCGAAGACTAGGGCTAAAACTCGTCCTCTTGGTGCGCTGTGATCTGTTTTGATGTAGAGTTTGCCGTTGGCTTCGCCCAGCAGAGAATAGTAGCCAGCTTTGCGGGGGAAGAGCGGGCACATTTTGCCCGTGGTCAAAGACTTGATCAGAAAGCGGTTGTGTAGTTTGCCTTCGGGCCATTCTGAAATCAGAACATGCTTACTTTGCGCCAGGGTGTAGAGATCTACCCAGTCAATTCTTGTTTTGCTTTGCTTTGGGCTATGAACGATTTTGTCGTTTTTTTGTTGGTCGCCAATGCGGTGAAAATAGATTGAAGCTGCTTTTGTATAGGACGGCTCATTGTTGTCGGTATTAGAATTAGTATTAGACTTTGTACTCGTATTAGACTTTGTACTCGTATTAGACTTTGTACTAGTATTTGTAGACCGGCGGTAGTACAAACCACGTTGCCGTGGGTGAAAACGAATTGAGCCAGCCGGTACCTCGGCAATTATGTCAGGAAGATCTTTGCCAGTTGTGAGATCGCGCACCCGCCAAGTTTCAAAATCAGAGCCGTTTCTTGATAGGCCATAGGCCAGTAGATCACCGCTTCTATTTACTCTAAATCCACTCAGCCAAGAGTTACCATCGCCGACCTTTTTAGCGGCAAATACAATTTTGCCCTTGTTTGTTATGTTTGTTATGCTGGTTTTAGAGCTGTTAGCAACTGCTCGTCTTATGGTTGTGAACCCAGATCTATCGCTGCTGCTAAAGAAGTAGAAGGCACCGCGTTTAAATGGAACTTTGTGCAGCTGAGCGAAGGCCGCTTGATAGAATTCTTTGGGCTTTTTGAAATCAATTACTATGGGCAAAAGTTTGAGACGGGTGAGTATTGCTTGTCTCTCTAACCAGCTTTTTGTTGATTCGCTTTTGACTTCTAGAGAAGAAAATCTATCTTCAATGCGTCGGCCGCCCTTCAAATAGCTCTTTGTCTTGGCTTGCGGAGCTGGTTTCTGCAGGATGCTAGCAAACTTGAGCTGCAATTTGCTGGCCAATTGTTTGATTGCAGTTCTATGCCGTTCGGTTTTTACCCAGGTCGAGATGCCGACTAATGATTCGGCAATGTAATTCATTAGATCTATGAAGCTCTCTTGGTTGGCTTTTAGATGAGTTATTGATTGGTCGAAGTGGCGAAGGGCTGCTGCATATTTGCGCTGGCAGTAAGCGGCATTGCCAGCGCCAGCATAGAGCGCGCAGAGGCGGTTTTGGCGGTCGACAAAACCGTTCTCGAGCTTTCTTGCCCCCTTGAGATATTCACTGCACGACTGGCTGTAGTTTTTTGCTCGAAGTTCTTTGTCTGCTATTTTACGAGCGGCAAAATAGAGAGCACTAGCAGCTTCGTCTCTATCTTTTTTACTCGCTGGCTTTGTCTTTGCTTTGCTTTTGCTGGCCATATATTAGACTAAACTATTTTTGAAATGCCGCTACTGTTCGCTTCATTGTCTTGACGAATTCAGGATTTTTGAGAGCGACAGAGCCAGCATAAATGCAGGCACCAACTAAGCCAATCATAAGAAATTTGGTTATGCCTGGATAAGCCTGGCGATTCATTGACTCTTTGGCGCGGTTGCTGAAGCCCGGTTTAGCATGTCTGCCGGTATTGTATTGAGATTTTGCTGGCACAAGCTTACTGCCGGCACTGACCCGCATGCGGGCGTACTCAGTAGCAGAAGGCAGTTGGCGCTGACAAGAAATGCAGAAGCGAATCATTGATCGCACTGGTGCTTGGCAGTATGGACAATTGGCATACGGTAAATTCGATTCGAGCTCTTCTTCTTCGTGTTCAGCGGGAGACTGTGGTCGAGGGCCGAACACGGCACTCATAACTCGAGAGATCCAGTTGCGCTGAGCATCTTGGTCGTCACCCTTGCTATCACCATTGTTATTGCCATTGTTATTGGTGTTAGAGAAGTCGACTACTTCGTGAGCGCTAGTTTGGTTGTTGCTTTTGAAATCTTTGGTATTTCTTGTAGTTTTACTATAGTTTGAATCTACCTGAGTGCTGGCGGCAATTTCCATTGCTGTTTGATTGTTGATAGCGTTTAAGTGACCTTCAGCCGCCAGGCCTAAGGTCGGATAGGAGCCTGTCATTAAGGCCTCTGCTTCGCTCTCCATGTCTTTGAAGTCGGCAATTTCCATGCGATGCTTGTATGACTTCAGTTTCATTCCATCTCGAGCCAGAGCTTCATGAAGCTCTTTGCCAAATTCTTGAATATCTTGTTGTCTTTGTTCAGGTTCTTTGGCAAGAGCTTTGTTTAGTACATTGGTCACTTCCGTACAGACTTTAAAATCAGTTGATGCCTGTGAAAAAGGAGTGGGCATGCCATACAAATGGCAGTCCATCATTTCAATAGCAGATTTGGCTTTGTAGGGCAGGAAGCCTGAGAGCGATTCATAAGCGACAATGGCTAGCGAATAAATATCTGAGCGGGGGTCAACAGCGGATGCCGCTAGGCACTGCTCTGGGCTCATGTACGGCGGGCTGCCACAGACATCACCGGTTTTGGTAATTGTGTAGGCGTCCTGAGTTTTAGGTTCCTTTAGCTTTGAAAGGCCAAAGTCAACCAGGGTAACCCAGTCTCCGGTTGGCGCATTGGAGGAAAGCACAATATTTTCTGGCTTTAGATCGCGGTGAACAACGTCAAGTGAATGGGCTGCTGCCAGCCCGTCGACAATTTGACCAAAAATGCGATCGGCTCGTTCAAAAGAAAGCGGGCCATTGTGTTTCAATTCGTCTTTGAGACTGACCCCTTGCAGGTAGTCCATAACCAAAAACGGTTGACCCTGAGAACTCATGCCGAAATCGTAGAGAGTGACAATATGGTGGTGTTTCACCTGTGAAACTGTTTTTGCTTCGCGATAAAACCGTTTGACGGCCTCTGAATCTGACACCATATGCGAGTGCAACATTTTAATGGCCATGAGCTTGTCCATTTGCTCTTGGCGAGCTTTATAGACAACTCCCATACCGCCGCGACCAATCACTGAAACTATTTCATAGCGGTCGCCTAATCTAGTGCCCACGAGCGGGTCGCGATCTCCTGATTTCAGAAGGCTGGAATCAGCAGGACATCTTTCAAGACCATCTTCGTATTCTGAGTAGCACTCAGGACAGGACTTCACAGCCTAAACTCCAAGCCATTAGTAAAAACAACAACAACCGCCTATATTCTGGTATTCCCCTAAAAGCCATGAATATCCTCAAATTAGGCGGCCAATTATTGAGTTACTTATAGGTATACCCTGGGGTGTAATCTTCAGTTTTCCGTCCGATAATTCCAGCAACTTTTGCTCACATAAATATTCAATCTCGCCTCTTTGTGTGGCTAGTAGATTGATTCCATAGTCTTGCTCAAATTGCTCTAGGTCAATTCCTTGAATTAGTCTCAGACCCAGCATTATGCCTTCTTTGATACGGGTTTTTGGGTCAATTATTTCGCTTACTTCATCGGTCAGAGGGCTGCGCATGTATTTTTTCAATGAGCGTAGGTTGGCGCTGCGCACACCGTCGACATAGCGATGAGCCCCGACTCCGAAGGCAAAGTAGGGGGCGTTGCGCCAATAGGTGAGGTTATGCTGCGACTGCTGGCCAGGCTTGGCAAAGTTTGATACTTCATACTGCTGATAATTATGTGCTTCAAGTGTGCTCACTAGTGTCTCGTACATTTCAACGCATAGGTCGTCAGTGGGATAGCTAGATGAGTCGCGGGGAAAACGACTGAGCAAGGGCGAATTTTTGGCTATTTCTAGGCCATAAGCTGATATGTGCTGAATCGAGGGATATTGCTCAGTCAGTTCGATGGCCGCATCTAGGGTGGCCTGCCAACTAGCTAGAGTTTGGGTGGGCAAGCCGTACATGAAATCAATGCTGATGCTGGTAAAGCCTGCTTGATGCGCTAATTTTATGCCAGCAATAGCCTCAGCCACGCTGTGATCTCGTCCGATAGCGGTTAGCTCGGCATCAGAGAGCGACTCGATGCCAATTGAAAGGCGGTTAATTCCTATAGCTCGCCATTCTTGGGCTTTTTGCGCCGTGATTGCATGGGGGGTAGTTTCCATGGCAATTTCGATTTCATCTGGCCCAAGCCCGCTTTGCAGTGGCGCGAATTTTAGGAGCTGCTTGTGAATCATGGCAATGTTGCTGGGCTTAATTAGCCCTGGGGTGCCGCCGCCATAAAATACAGTTTTGAGGCTCAATGGCTCAGGCCTGTGGGCTAAGCGCGACTCTATTTCACCAGCCAGAACCTGACAATATTCGTCTTCTAACTCGATAAGGCCAGCGAAGGCGGCAAAATCGCAAAATTCGCATTTGTGGGTGCAAAAAGGGATGTGAATATAGGCGCTCTGCGGGGAGATGGCTTTGGCTTCACTTTCTATAGGGGCATCTGTTGCTATCATTTGGCAATGATTGTAGCGAGAAACTTAGTTATTAACCGATTTTTGTCAGTCTGCTTAGCGTTGACTGGCAGTTTTGCTTTTTTTTGTGAGCACGCTCGGGCAGCAAGTCCTAAATCGGAATCTCTTAAAGACGTGAGTTCTCTCACTGTGTCGCAGGCAGCGTTGTTGAAGCTAATGAGTAGCAAGCCAGCGAGCGTTGATTTGCGCTCTATGGGCGACCTCATGATTCAGCTGCGGCGCAAGATTACTGATGATCCCTATGATGAAAATTTAAGATTAAGGCTGGCCAGCTATCTTTACCTTGCCGGTGATTTGGAAGGCTCTGCTTCTGAGATGAAGCGGGCTGTGGCGATTGCCCCTGAAGACTATTTTGCCCACATGATTTTGGCCAAAATTCTTGACCACAGTGGGGATGAAGCCAACGCTGAGCTGGAATTCAAACGGGCGATGCAGCTCAGGCCCGAGTCAGCTGAGTCTCACGAATACTATGCTGATAGCCTCTTCACTAGAGCTGAAGTCTCCCAAGCTGTTAGCGAATACCGCCTTGCTACTCAGCTCAAACCAAGCGCCAGCAACTTTTCTGGCTTGTCCGAAGCCCTGTTAGCTACCCATGACATTAGTGGCTCGATCAAGGCCGCCCGCCAAGCTGTCTCAGTTGAGCCGAGCTCTGCTCGGGCCCATGTGGTCTTGACCAAGGCACTGCTGACCGCTGGCGATTATCACCCCGCTCTGCGAACTGCCAGGCAGGCAAGTCTGCTTGAGCCTGCTTCAGCCGAGAGCCATTTGGCCCTAGGTCGGGCGCTCTATGCTAATAAAGACAAGAATGGCGCGGTGGAGGAATTTCGCCAGGCCGTGCGTCTTGACCCCCTCAACGCCCAGGCCCGAAACGACCTGGGATATGCATTGTATGGCCGAGGGGATGTCTCTTCAGCGGTTTCAGAGTTGCGTTTAGCCCTGCGGCTCAATCCACACCTTGGAGAAGCTAGAAATAATCTAGAAATTGCCATATATGGCTTAACTGGCAATAAGCGACCATAAGTTTAAGGAATTCCTGAGGTATTCAAGTTAGAATGGCGCTTTGGAAAAGCATCTACTCTTGGCACACTTAGCGAGGCACACTTAGTGCAATTCAAAGGCCAGAAGCCCGCACTTAATTTGCTGATATCAAATGCGGTATCACTGTCACTTTTGTGTGCTTGCGCTTTTACAGCTTCGCAGCTTCCTGCTTGGTCGGAAGAGGGAGACCACAATCCCAGTGTGGGCGAAAGTTCAAGTACTGGTTCTAGTGAAAGTTCGAGTTCTATTACTAGTTCAAACTCTAATAGCAGTTCAAGCTCAAATTCTAAGCCGAGTTCTAAGTCTAGTGACTTGTCCTTTTCACCGACTAGCAGCGGAAGCAGCACTGGAAGTAGCACTGGAAGTAGCAGCGGAAGCAGCAGCGGACCAGCCATTCTTTCTGATTCAGATTACGGCTCTGGTTCTGATAGCAATCGTAAATTAGCCCAAGGTTCGATGCGCTCAGTAACGCGCAATTCACTGCCGGGAGTGACCGGCGATGTGAAAATTCGGCGCCCTTTTCAACTTTTTGCTCAGAGCGAAGAAGGGCGTCAATTAATCCATCATTTGAGTTTTAGAGATACCCCAGTCAAAGATGTAATTACCGAAATCGCTCGGCGTGGCAACGTCAACATCATCATAGATAAGTCTTGCGCTGGCAAAATTACTGGTGATTTGCGTGACGTCAACCTTAACGAGGCGATGGATAATGTCTTAGCCGCCGCTGGTTTGCAGAGTCGTATGCTCGACAACAAAACAATTGTTGTTGGCTCAACTCAAGCCATGGTGCAGTTAGGTCTAAACAGGCCAATGGCAAGGGCTTTTAAGCTCAGCTATTCCCATCCGTATGATGTTGCGGCCTTACTTTCTGCTTCAATTTTCAACAAAGGTTATCTGCCAGATTTTAAGACCACTACTAAGCGACAACTAGCAAATGAATCCACCGATGAAACAGCCAGTGAGAAGAAGGGCTCGGGTCAAGGTGGCGATTTAAGCGGACCTTCGGTGGAAAATACCGGTGAGAAAACCAGTGATCGTGAAGGTAGTAAGAGCGATACCGATAGCACTCAGAGCTACTCTCTAGAGACTCAACCGCGGACATTGCGTGGTACCAGTCGGGCTCAGACGCAAGAGGGCGTGGGCTTCAACAATGCCGCTACTGACCCAGGTACTCAGCAGATCAGAGCCAACCTTGAAATAGCAGCTGATTTTAGCGTTGACCCCAATGGTGGTGGCGCCATCGTCATCCCTGATGTAAAAGGTCGACAAGTAATTGTGGTCGGCACCGCTGATGATGTTAATATCGCCGAAGATGCCATTCGCCTGATTGATAGACGCCCTAAGCAGGTGCATATTCAAGCTTCATTGATTGAGCTAAGCAATCAAGGTATTCGTCAGCTTGGTGCCACTCTGAACCTTCAGGGTGAGGGTCTTTCTAGTTCGATCATGGGTAATTCACAGGCCCCATTGAAGTCGTTCTTACCTGGTTTAGGTTCGGCAGCCAATTCCATCGCCAATCCCAATATTCCGGCTATACCGTTCACTGGTTCTAACGTCACCAATGGCGCTGCTAATGGTGCTGGTACACCTGGTACTGCATATACCGGATTGATCGGTTCATTGGTACCTATACTTGCTCCCTCCATTGCTGGCGTGAATGCTGTTACAACTGCTCAGAGCGCTTTTAACTTCCTCGCCGCGGATGGTCGCGCTGGTGGTAGAGCTAACATTGCTACTGTGCCCCATGCCATTAACCTCTCGGTCAATTTGCTCTTGCAAACAAACAAGGCCAAGCTCATAGCTAATCCGTCAGTGGTGGTGGTAGACAATTCAGAGGCTTTGATCACGATTGCCTCTGAGGTTATTCACAAAGTTACATCTACAGTTAGTTTGGGTGTTGTTACTGCTAACGTCGAGTTGACCAAGGCTGGAATTTTCTTGAACGTACTGCCAAGAGTAAGTCAGGATGGTTTCATTACTATGCGTTTGCGTCCGCAAGTCTCGACGCCGTTAGGGCCGCCGCAGACTTTTGGACCAGTGAACCAACCAACTGTTGTGGTAACACTTTTGAACTATCGCGATATTATGGCTCAAGAGGTTCGCATTAAAGATGGACAGACTCTGGTGCTCGGTGGTTTATTCTCCGAGACCGAAGCCGCTCAGCTTTCGAAAACTCCATATTTAGCGGAAGCACCTGTGCTTGGCGCACTCTTTAGAAATACTTTGAAAGGTCGCAACCGCACTGAGTTGATGCTGCTAATTACCCCCAAGATTGTTGAAGAAGAACCTAGCTCATCGCTGGCCGATAGACGCGGTTCTGTTTCGATGTAAGTGAGGCAATCTAAGCCCTTATTGACAAAAATAGGTCAAAAAGACGCATACAAAAAGACCGCCCAGATTGCTCTGCGGCGGTCTAATTACTATCGTCTGACTGCCTATTGCGTAGGCTCGATATTTCTTGCTGCTTCAAGTCAGTATTCACAGCTAGCGGGTTATCACTACAGTTTCCGGTCTGCGCAGACCTGACGTTTCCACTTAACCCCTCGGCTCAAAGTACCCAACTTATTTATTGGTGGGTGCTCACCGCTTATGTAATTAGTAT
>JBAYTY010000021.1:0-117220 GCA_041675385.1 Candidatus Obscuribacterales bacterium | reverse complement strand
TTCTAGCCGCCCAGATATTAACGGCGCAATTACTTCTAAACGAAATAACGCCTTCTTTGTTCGATCATCCAGCTCCATCAAGTGCCTCCTCTCCTTAGAGTCGGCCCTTAGTCTAGAAGCCCACACTAGCTCCAGGTTTCATCCCGTGTGGAGTTGACTTCCTCTTGCTTTGGCTTGAAAAAATCGACCAGGCCTCACTCGTCTCCATTGGAAAATTGCGCCCAAGGCTCTCCAAAATCCAAACGGTTGTATCCCTGAATAACGCCTGCCCAAATGAAATCGCTTTGGCCAAGATGTTGAGCTTCTCCCTCTTTCCTTCTTTTTTTGCTCGCTCTGAATTAGGACAACTTACTTGCTCTAGCTCGATTAGCTCTTCCGGCTCCATGCCAGCCGATATCAAAAGGCTCTGCACATCAAACAATAGCCCTTTGGCTTTTTGGCATAAAAGCTCAACCCATCGAAAAGCCTGAGCTGGCGACGGCCCGCTCTCTCCCAGTTTCGATACTTCATCTCGATACGTGGTCGAATTAACAGCATAAATCTGCACGCCTGCTGCCAACACAGTGGCTGTGTACCGCCGCCGTGGCACTACAAAATACGGCAGCTCAGACCTCGTAAGCCCACACCAGCTGCACTTCCAGCGAGGAACCTTAACTTCTGTTTTCTCTGAACCTTCCTCTACTTGTCTCGAATAACTGCCGTGCGCCCAGTAACAATCAAACTTCTGACAATTTCCACAGAACTTGGGGCGCTCGGGAACAATTAGCTGCCCATTCTCCCTTAATTTTAGAAACTCCCCTAGGCAAGCACCGGCTTTCCCCAATATACTCATTGAAAGTCGCTCCTTTTTAATTGTGTGGTTTTTCGCAAAACTCACTCTGAATTAGGAGCGACTCTTTGTCACTTAAATTATTAGCGGCAATCCTATTTGATTCAAACTCATTGTCAGGCGGCAGTTATCCTTGCGGCATAACATCTTACTAGTGCTCTCAATATTTTTTTTGTTTATGTATCCAGCTCAATGGTGGCTGCCTTTTCCCATTTCACTTATGTTCGCATTTACCTACCTGCACATGCGAAGATTGCACTTAAGAGCGGTTCTTCCGATTATTGCAATGAAGGCAGAAGGGGTTGAAATTCATTCACTGCATATGGACTTGTTTATTCCGTGGTGTGAGCTGAAGGAGGCAAGACCTTTTAAACTTGGTCTCAGTGAACCACTTCTTGAGATAGTGCCGATAAATTTCAATAAGACGATAGCGCAGTTGGGGCCGATTCAAAAGCTTACCCGCTGGACCGAAGCAGTCTGTTGTTCTATTTTTGAGCTATTCGGAATTTCTGGAGGTCCTCTATATATCCTAGAATCAGAATTACCACTATCTGTCGCTGAGATAGCGGAGCAAATGAACTTACGAAGAGCCCGCGCTCTTGGTTTGGACCAGTCAATTGAACCAAGCAGGTGAGGAGTACGAAGTTCACAGCCTAGAATGAGCTGGAATCCGCAACTACTTTGTATGCACGGTTGGCACTGCAGGCCACCTCACCCATGATCCCTTTAGTATCGTGACTCTCCACCTAGGGTTGATTGGCAACCAATCAGCTTTGTTGTAAGTACGCAAGGAAATGTCCACAGGAAATTCAAGGCGATCAATTTCCAATCCAAAACTTGTTTTGTGCGTTGTGAAATTGACCTCACCATTCTCCTGAATTTTCACGGCATGACCGGGCTTGTCAACATTGAACCATTCCCAGGAAAATAATTTCTCGTCAGTTCGCCCACCCGTTAGCCCGAAACCACCTTCTTTTTCGCCTAGGTCTCTTCCCGTTTCAGATAATGCAAAGAAAAAAGGGGCGGTTAATGTAATGCGCTTGGAGTATTGCCCTGAGGTAATTTTGCGAATTTCGAAATCACTCGCAGCTAAAACTCTTTCGCCACTAGCCACCAGTGCTGTTTTTCCATTGCCATAAATAGCCCACTTTATTTCGCCCATACTTGGCGAAGACTCACATTTTGCCTCGCGTGGCAGTAACCATGCTACCCCCAAGACAATCATTGTTAAAAGAATTCGGCCCAGCATGATCGCGCTCTTACAGTTAGGGAATCAACAACCATTGGCTTAATGGGCGGTGCTACTTTGTAATATTACATCCTTTCTAAAATAGGTGAGTGCCCGACCGAGTGCATTTGCACCGAGACTAGATGGCGCTAACTTTAGCCATTCGGGAGAATGACTCGAAGTCTGTACTCTCGCCCCTTTGATGACAGAGATAGCAACAAGACAAATTTAACCCAATTGCATTATTTGCTTGCAGTTTAGTGCGAAGCCTTTGCACAGAATAGAGCAGCCCAGGCGTATGAGTAACTGCCGGATCTAGGTCCACTGATATGATGGAATTACATCTGTGGAGAAAATACTCGTGCCAATTGCATTTCGAACAGGCAAAGAGCCAGATGATTACAGATGCCCCAATTGCGCCGAGGTAATTCAAAAAGATGCAATTATGTGCCGTTTTTGCAACAGCGGCCTTTCTCCCGATTTCTTCTATCCCTGCCCAGCCTGTGCCGAAATGGTGCGCAATCAAGCGACCCGGTGTAAAACCTGCAATGAGAGCCTTACTCCACGCCCAGAGTGCAAAACTCTAACAGTACTAGCAGGGGGCGGCAACCCGAAACACAGATTTACAAAGAATGACGCTCTCGTGAGGGCTAGAGTCGAAGAGTGCAAACAAGCACTCAAAGTCGAGTTGGCCAGAGTATGGCGAGAAAACGACAATGAAGACTGTGCCCACCCGGATCTCGCCGAGCCACTGTTTTGGGCAAAGCTAGACCCATCTGAGCATGAGATCTTACGAGCCATGGCACGCCAGGTAGTTAACTTGGATGCTGCGCCGCTCACGTTGATTGAGCGGGGTATGGTACTACAACAGCTACTCGACGGTATTTTGGGCTTCGGTCCGCTGGGTCCCTTGCTTCGCGATCCTTCCGTTGACAGAATTTTAGTCAAGGCACCTAATATGGTGTTTGCTACCCGAGATGGCCAAAGGTTCGTTACCGACGTGATTTTTGCAAGCAAAGAAGACCTTGACGAGTGTATCGCTATCATTATTCATCGGTTCACCCAAGTCACTTCACAAGAACTTCTGGCCCGAGCCTCTTCAGACGGACTACTTGCCCGAGGCCTAGATATTTACACCGATGCTAACGGCTGGCTAGTTCCAGAATTCGTTTCGGAAGCATTACAAGAAGAAACTACAGCTTTCAAAGGTATGCCGCTTGTGATTGTTGCAAAACCTTGGCGACAGTGAACTGATATCAGCGCCAGATAGCGGTGACCACCAAGAAGGTTCCTCAATCTTTCCGCCTCTGCACCACTATAGAGAGCTTACCTCGTCTGCTGAGCCATTAGCTAAGAGTCAGCGCACCGTATCTGGCACCTTTTAACTGACGTCAGATAATCACCGTTCTGATCCACACATCAAAATCCCGTTATGCCAAGCCCAACTACACTCTCCGGACCTTGATTTTTCAGATACTGATTAATCAATCTTTTCTACTGCAAAGAACCAGCTCTGCCGAAGCTAATGCTCTACGTCCTGTTCGGTGAAGCCCTTGCCCAGTCAGACTGGCTCATCGTTCAACTCATTTGAGCCCATTGTGAGCCCTTTGCATGAAATTAGCTGACAACCCTCTAGTTGCCCCCGGGATAAAATATTCATCTGACTATCAGCTGGTAGAAACATTGGCCAAGAAAGAGTTACCAGAAGTCTTCACGGACTACCTGCCGTTTCTAGAAAAACTCAATTAGACAAGCCAAAATCAAGGCAGTACTCTCCGTCAACCGAGAGCTGGTCCTTCTTTACTGGCAAATAGGTAAGGGAATACTGAATCAGCAGCCAATCCAAGGCCGGGGTCCAATGTTATTGGCCAATTAGCAGAAGATCTGAAAAATGACTTCCCTAAAATGAAAGGCTCTTCGCCCCGAAACCTAAAGGACATGAGAGCTATCGCCGACGCCTACCCCGATCTTGCATTTGTGCAGGCGGCGCCTGCACAAATACCTGGTGCCACAATTGCACCCTTTTAGACAAAGTCAAAGACCCACCAGAGCGGAGGTTTTATACCGAGCAAACTAGTAGCTCGTGTACCGAAAACAATTCAAAAGAAACGACAATCATCGGCTAGCAAGTTACAGTTTTCACCGCCAGCGGTGCCTCATGATGCGAACGCCAAGCAATGAACTGACTTAAAGTTTCACCGCTCTTAAAACGAATTCTGGCTATACGCTATACTCTGGGAGCGGTCTGCTGGCGCAAAATAATTGCCGAGCCTAACTTTACTGACATCTCACCGCCCGAGCTAACACGTTCTAGACAATGGGGTAAAAATGCGGCGCTTGGTCCTATTTTGTGATGAGTCGGTCCAGGACGGCCCTTATTACTCCAACTTCTTTGGCGCAGCAATGGTCGAAGAGAAAAATCTAAAGCGCGTAAACGACCAGCTGACGGCAAAATTCACCTCGCTCAACCTTGGCGGCGAAGTGAAGTTTTCCAAAATTTCGTCTAACTATCAAACGAAATACCAAGAGCTGATGATCGAATTCTTCCAGCATATCAAGGCAGGCGACGTAAAAATAAGACTATTGTTCACCCAGAACGACAAGATTCCCGTCCTAACGCCTGAGCAGAAGAAGAAAAACAGGTATTTCCTTCTCTATTATCAATTGATCAAACATGGCTTTGGCTGGCAGCACATGACAGAAGAAGGTCCCGTCAAGCTACTTTTAAACTTCGACGTTTTTCCGCAGACGAAGGCAGACATAGTGGAGTTTCGACAGTATCTGTGCGGCCTGTCACGTCTACCTGAGTTTACCGCCAAAGGCATTTTAGTTACGGAAGATAATATCGCCGAAGTACATTCACACAATCACGTCATATTGCAGTGCTTGGACATAATAATGGGATCAGTCCAATGCAAACTGAATGAAGGACACAAACAAAAGACTCCAGGATCACGCTTCATCAGCAAAAGAGCAAAGGCAAAAGAAGCCGTCTATAAGACTATTCGCGATGAAATTCTGAAGCTGTACCCTGGCTATAATTTTAATGTGGGCGAGACGACAGCTTACCGCGCGGCCGACGGCACGGACGACTATCATCAAAAACGCTGGTCATTGCCCTACAGACAATGGAAGTTCGAACCCGCTAGCGCCGAGCCAAACACTTCATACAACCCGAAAAATAAATGATAGGGGCTCAGCTCGACCTACATAAGTGGCTCTAGTGGAACTAAAGACTTCGATCAGAACCGTCCCCTATAACCATTGTAGCGCGGAACCGGACAAATACAAGATCCAACAGAAACATAGGTCAGCGATATAGCCCAGATGCCAAGCCAGCCCATCACTGTGGCAATTCAAAGATGTATTAAGCTTGGCTACTGACTTTTTGAACAACAATTTAAGAGGGGTGGCAACGATTCACGCTTATGCTCAGCTGCACATAGACCAACGGTAAGGATCCTAGGAAAAAACCTAATCGCTTCCTGACAGCCGTTCTAAACACAGCCTAAGACTAACCTGAAAATTCGCCATATAGTTAGCACTCCTGCGATACGTCGTGAGTACAGCTTTCATGTTGCGACACTATCAGTGAACATGCTTGCCGCCTTGTGGATCATCAGTAAAGATAATCTCTACGAGCTTTTCTTGCTCATTGTAGGTGAGCTCGGCCGTTTGAATTCTGTCTGTTTCCTTTAAATCAAACAGCAATAAATAATATTGATGAAAGGCTGACTTGCCCTGGTAAGCCACTCTGGTAGCAGTCCGCCCTTTACCGAGTAGTTTTTCTACTTTAGGGACATCGCTTGTGTCGCCTGTGGCAATTAAGCGGGTAAACCGTGCCCAACGCTCTTCATATGAGTCTCCTTCCGCATAAGGGCTGGTTTGATTTCCTCGTTCGAGCGGCTTAGAGATCATATTCGTTGCTGCGCGAATATTTTTCTCGACTGGGCTTTCCTTCTCAGCCTGGGCGACTTTTAAGGAGATCAGATCGGTACCATTTTTTATCCGAGCTGTTGTGTCAAACAGTATTTGAAAAAAACGCACCTGCCCGTGCTGGGTCTTTATGATTAGATTTGCGCTTTCTGGCTGAGCGCCGCCAGCTTTAAGATCGCATTTAAATCGTGGTTCCACACAGTAATAGAGGCTTTCAGAGTCCGGCAAATCCGACTTGCGCAACATGGCTGGTCGACCAATGGCTGCATACAATTCCGGTTGTGACATGCCCGGCAATTGCTTGAGCACTTTGAGAAATCTCTCTCTCGGTACTTTACCGGTTCCAATAGCCTGAGTACTTGGAGTAGCCTCTGAAGCCAGCCGCTTTGCCATTTGTGCCTGGGCCGGAAGACATATCAGGACAAAATACAAGAAGATAAAAAAGACGTTTTTGATTTTCATTTATAGGCTCAAAAATACCGGCATGACTGGACATTCTGTTGCAGATATTGATCTTGTCACAAAGTTAGCTAGCAGCAATGGCTTGATTAAACCATTTAATAATCCGAGACCTACGTCTTTTTGGTGTTTTCTTTGTAATGGAGCCTGGCACATGTGTCAGGCAAGACAATAGCAGTTACCCTTCAAAGACCCGAGGAGTAGAATAGAATTTACTACGCAAAAGGCGCAACCGATTGGGCAACAATGAACTAGAGCGTTTCATGCAAACCATTGCGGCACTTGAGAGACAATATGGCCGCGTGCCAACCATTCGCGAAATTGCCAGCGAACTTGGCGTTAAACCAATGCAGGTGCGAAGTTTCATCAACAAAAATCTAGTGTCTGACAAAATCGACGGCACCTCTGTTTTTCACGCCAGCCTGCGAGAAGAACTACTAACTCCTTTAGAGTCTTCATCGATCACTCGCCTAATGCCTCGTATGGAAAATTGCCTAGGCCAACAGCAAATTGATGCTGATGAAGACGCTATACCGAGCGAAGCACAATCAAGCATAGACAAAATGCAGGAAGACGATGAGCAATCATTCGAACCAACTCATTTGGCAGAAATAAAATTGCTTGAGGGAATTGACGACGACTACCACACAAAACTTGCTAATGCCGCCGAACTATTACTAGCTGGCAGTAAAATTCAGATTGTGGTGGAGCTTGAAGAAGCCGATTTTGAGCGAGCACAATCTGCTTTCGCCCTCATCAACAAATTTGCCAATGAACTGGGCGCAATTGCGGTGTGGAACGTAGAGCCAAAGCTCAAGGGGGACGCAGCGTATCTATGGATATCGAGCGGATTGAGCCAAAAATATCACTCACAAAGGCGACATAAACTGAACACAGAAAATACAACGGACGAGTAGACTGATGGTCACGAAGCATCAACACTAAAAGAGACAAAAACTCGAGAAATTTCCAACATCTTAAGCTTGTCAAGAAAATATACCTGCAATCGTGGGAAAGTATAGCCTCTCGCTAAAATTTCGGGATCAAAAAAGAAATTCTCATGCGCCTCTTGTGCACTTTAAAGTCCTTGCATTTCTTTCAAATTTTACTGCTAAATAAGCACCGTATGCGACACCAGAATTTTAGCATGCTAACAAGTCCGATAATGCTCCTTGTGTTGCATGCCAACAAGCCGTCGCCCAAATCCCTCTCCTAGCCAAGCTTTCCAGACTTGTTCTTTTAAGGAGTTTTAGCCCCATCCAAGCAAGCCAATTGTCTCTCTAGCTTTTTCTTGTGACTTGAGTATATGTGAGAGCTTAAGCTCAGCCAATTCGAAGTGCTCCTCTTTTATAACGGAGTATTCGTCAGTGAAGTCATCTCCGGCACTTATTGCAATAATTCCTAATTGTGCAATACAGGCAACCATTGTGTTGATATCAGAGAAATATTCTGAAAAATTCCATTCTCCTTCTCCATGATTCGCAAACCAGATGGTGCCAGATTGTCCTTTAACTATAAATGGATCAAATCCTTCAGTAACGAGGACCAACCAGTCAGCATTCCATTCGTATACTGGTTCACCGCTGAGAGAGTTCCATCGATAGCCCTCTTGTAACGACCATAATCCTGCAAGGCTCGGAATGTAAAAGTCGTTGCCGTATCCTCGAATATAGGTGTCCAACGGTCCTATCTCTTCATAAAATTTTTGAACAGACTTAGGTAGATCAATACTTCCTCGCCATTCAGATAGAGATTGGCTCCTGACCTCACCAAATGGAACTAGCAATTCTTTAACTTGGTTTGCTGAGACCATATTTTCCCTCAAAATATCGAATGAATTTTTATGATTTTGGCGATAGCCTGGTTTGCCAGCTCAACCACTCTAAAATAGCTTGATTATGTCAGATATGTCACTTTCACTGTATTAGAGAGGTGGCAACGATTTATGCGAAATCCAGCCATTGCCTTCTTGGAAAGGCCTTTGAACACCCTCCACTTGAACATATCCAGCGTTTGCACTGCTAATGGTATCATTCATGGGCAGGGTGGACAAAAACCTGCCCATGGGCAGAAAGTAAAGTTATTGGCCAGGTCGGTGCAATTATGAGGCGAGGCTGGAAACAATCACAGGAAGCAAGTTTCGCCGTGTTTACAGGAGCAAAATGGCCCATTTTTGTGCGAATCGTTGCCGTAGGTCATTATTGGGGCAACCATTCTGGCAAGCATATGAATATACGATCAATCACCAGAAAAAAGTGATTGAATTTGTACGGCGATAAATAATGAATAAACATCATCCACTTAAAAGTTCTATATGCGTATTGGCTCTAGCTGTGGCTTTGCCTGCGGCCTGCATGGCAGCGTCACCAGTGCCAAATAAACGCGACCAGGCTATTAAACTTTATAACGCTAAAAATTATAGAGAAGCGGTGCTCCTTTTTGACCAGCATTTAACGGTTTATCCGCAAGATGTTTATGCCCTGTACTATGAAGCTCTCGCCTGTCAGGCTCTTGGCAATATGGGCAAGGCCAAAATATTTTATCGGCAAGTAGCAACGCTGGCACCGAACCATCAACTCGGTGGATACGCCAAAAGTATTTTGAGGCAAATCGATCCGAATTTTGCTACGCCCGCGGCTTCAGGCAGTGCTCCGGTAGCTTCTAGCCCCGCCGAGCAGACGCACTATACAATTGATCGCAGCATCCCTACCGAATGGAACGTACCTTGCACTGTCGATAAAGATAACATCTGGGTTGATGTGGAACTAAACGGTCACAGAATTAAAATGGCTTTTGATACCGGTGCACCATCAGTGACGATAGGCAAAAACCAGATGGCTGAAATCGGCCTCGAAGCACCACAGGGAAAAGCTGATGGTACCACAGGCGGATCGTCGTCTAATGAAAAAACACCTTACTGGATGGTTCCGACCAGAGTGAAAGTGGGCGGAGTAGAAAAGCTCGTTCAAATGGAAGTGCTGGAAAACAACCAGGCAGAACCACTATTGGGGCAATCATACGCCGGTTTATTTGAATGCACTGTAGATACCAGTGCCAAGAGCATTCACTTCAGGCAGCGGGGTGTAAGTAAAGGCACTAATCGTAGTGCGTATGAAGTGCCATATGTCTATCAAGAAAGTGGCAATCGTATTTTTGTAGACGTAGAGATCAATGGCAAAATCGGCCGCTGCATTTTTGATACGGGCAACACCTCAGCGGGGATATCTTTTAATGATGCTGCCCAGGCAAAAAAATACGGAATTACCATTCCACACGACGCGAAATCCATAGAAACTACTGGTGTCACCGGGAGTGGAAGTTCTAAACAGTTTCACATACTCAGGGCAAGACTGGGGCCCATCGACAAAGCTAATTTGATAGTAAATGTAAAGGAACTGTTGGACGATGACGAACCACCACTACTGGGTGCACCATTCTGGGAAGGATTCGAATACACAATTAATCGTCAGAAAAAAGTGATTGAATTTGTACGGCGATAAAAATGAATAGACACCACATAGACAAAATCATTATTTGTGCGCTGGCTCTAAGTGTGGCTTTGCCGGCGGCCTGCATGGCAGCGTCACCAGTGCCAAATTACTTTTCGAATTCTTGTGATAAATACGTACTCAAGTCGTTATACAATAGCCCTCCATCTGTAAGGCATCTGCGCTTGCGCCTATTTACTTCAGCACTTCTAACCCTACAGCTTCTGGTCTCACTTATCGGCAGCCCAGTGGAGGCTGCCGATAAGATACAGATTTGGCTCAATCCGCAATATATCTACCGACCAGAGTCGGGAGGCAATTATTTGATTACCGGTTTGAAACTGCTTGAACGCGACGACGTGGACCGAGCCGCGATTCAATTTCAACACTGCAAAGATCTATCGCTTGTCTCCTCACCGGTGCTTGCGCGCATGACTAGTGCCTTTCTTGACGCCGGCATGTATGACCGCTCGATTGAATGCGCGGACATAATAATCAAGCGCGACAAGAAACTGTCTTCAATCAATGACCTTGTCACCGCATACACCACTAAAGCTCACACGCTGATAAGTATGAACAAGCACACAGAAGCCGCAACTTGTCTAGTACAAGCCTGCCACGTGAAAGTGGATAATCCTAACGCGCCATTTCATGAGGCCAGCGAAGAATTGCTCAAGCTTGGCAAGGCCGCGGAAGCGCTTAAACTGTCTGACGAAGGGCTAAAAGCAGTGCCTGAGTTGCCGTTCGCTTATCTCTCTCGGGCGCTTGTGCTTAACAGCTTGAAACGCTATCCGGAGGCGCTTGAAACGCTCAATAAGTGCCTGGCAGTCTGCGCCACTGCCAAGAAAAGATATGGGCCGGACTGCTACATTGGTTTTATCCCAAAGGTTTATCAAGAACGAGCGATCTGCTACGAAAAGCTCGGCCAGCCTGCGCGTGCCGAAGCCGACCGCAAGTACGTGCGTTCAGAAAACAACGCCTGGGACGATTCATTTTTTGCCGATCATTCTGACATAGCTCCAAAGGCAGCAAAGCCTAAAACGTCCAGATAATGGCGTAAGTAACCCGGTCCAGATCGCGCATGTTAACGCCCAGTGTTAAAGCCCGCCTCTCTATTCATCAGCCTAAGCTCGACAGCTAAACTTGTGGCAGAATCGGACGCGGGCCCCAGTAGCTGCAAGCGTTGCATTTCACCATGTTGTCGCTAACAGTCCAGTCGCAAGCCGAAATACAAGTTTTCGACGACCGAAGCTTCACTTCCACTTCAAACGGCCCTTCGATTAACGTTCTAAAAATTTGTTCGCAGAAAGAACATCTCATTACCTGATAATTGCCCTCGACACCGAGCACTGGCCCGTAATGCTTGCTGCCGCATAATTTTAAGTCGAAATCGTCCAAAGAGCTTTCCTGAGTACGCTAAAACTGAATTATATTGGCACAGATGAAGTTTGGCTAGCACCGAGAAAATGTTATGGTTGATTTTCGCAAACTCAATTTATCAATTATGTTCTATGCAAAAAAAACGCGACAGCAGCCAAAATGGGTCTTCTCGCGCTCGTTAAAATCTGTAGGGCCTAATGCCACGCTAGTGGTTGATGATGTGTAAGTGACCGTTCGAAAGTTGAAAGCTGACATGGCACCAATTGAAAAGTTATGTGGGTCGAGCATGTACTTGGTTGGCTCTATTTATGGTGATTTACCAAGTGCCAGACGACCGGCTCTGGCAAATGTAAGCATGCCAAGACTGTAGTCGAACACACCACCACCGATGTTGCGACCGAGTAAATCGCGGGCTGCTTGATCGTTTGCTTTCCCACTCCAGGAAAGCAGAACCGGGCTGACAAAATGATCACCAATGTCTACGGTAATATAGACGTCACGGGCCAATCGGCTATTTTTCAGAGTGTTTGTGACAAACATACCCTGCCAGGCTAGCTGGGGTAAGCTTCCATACATTTCAAATTCGCGACTCATTTTTAGCCCTACCGAGTCTTCAAAAGAATCGCTTGGAGGCGCAGGCTTGTCTGATACAGCGAGAACTGACAAAATTGACCTATACTGAATTCTTTCAAGGTGGGCAGAAGTGCTGGACGACCTCAAGGGCAGAGTATTTGAATATTTTCGCCATGAGTGGAATCCAGCCAATGGTCTGATCGCCGACAAGAATCAACCGGGTTCTCCTGCTAGTATTGCAGTGCTTGGCATGGGCCTTACGGCTTATGCAATCGCTTCTGAGTGCGGCTTGATGTTGCGTTCTGAAGCTGTTGCCCGAACACTTGTTGCCCTCAAATTTCTGCAGTCTAGCCAACAGGGTACTGAGACAGATGCCACCGGATATAAGGGCTTTTACTATCATTTTCTAGACATGGAGACAGGCAAACGCGCTTGGCAATCAGAAGTATCCTCCATCGATACAGCCATACTGATGGCAGGTGTGCTCAGCGCGCAAAGCTATTTCACTCAAAGCTGTCCGGAAGAAGGAGAAATCAGAGAGATAGCTGATTTTCTTTATCGGCGCGTAGAATGGCCCTGGGCACTGAATGGTGCAGAGACTTTCGCTCACGGCTGGACGCCGGAGAAGAAATTCCAAAGACACCGCTGGAATCGAAATTATAGCGAGGCCATTATACTTTACGCCCTGGCGCTGGGCTCACCAACCCATGCAGTAAACTCTGTGGGCTATCAGCAGTGGACAGCCACATTTGAGACCACAAACATATACAACATTGAATGTCTGCATGCCGGTCCGCTGTTTATTCACCAAATGGCTCATTTGTGGATTGATTTTCGCGGCATCCAAGATCAGTTCAACAAAAAGGCTGGCTTCGATTATTTTGAAAACAGCAAACGGGCCACCAATATTCAAAGACAGTACGCTTTGGAGAATCCCAAACACTTTGCCGATTATGGAGAGTATTGCTGGGGGCTGACTGCTAGCAGTGGCCCAGGACCGTCCCGTCGCACCATCAACGGTATTAAGCGAGTATTCTACAATTACAAGGCTCGCGGCGTTCCCCACGGACCAGACGATGGCACAATTTCACCATGGGCTGTGGTGGCATCGCTGCCCTTTGCACCAGATATAGTGCTTGACACTATCCATCACATGCTCGATGAGCTCGGAGAGCAAGGTCTGGGCAAATATGGATTTCAATCGAGTCATAACCATACCTACAATGGTTGGGTCTCGCCCTGGAAATTTGGATTGAATAAAGGTGCAGGGATGATCATGATCGAAAACCATCAGTCTGAGTTAGTCTGGAAATTGATGAAAAATTGTCAGTATCTACAAAATGGTCTTCACGCAGCTGGCTTCGACGGCGGTTGGCTGCAATAAAGACGGCAATGAATGCGGCAGTGAATACAAGGGAGCCTAAATTTGGATTAGCCAATCCGTCGTAGCACTACAGCAAATAGTGACGCGGGACAAGACAGTAATGCACGAAACGCAGACTGACGAGGCAATATAGCCAGACATCCCAAATGTCATTTCGACGTTAAATGCGATGTACTTTCTTAAAATGCAGCAAATTGGCCGCGGTGAAGAAAAATGAAACCAGAAGATCGCAAATTCTCAGAGTCACACCCATGGTTGACATTCAACTTGAATTCTCTTCAGCAAGCAGGACCGATGTTCTGGATGCTAATGGGGGAGGCCCAATCAAAAATTGAGCATATTGCTGGTACCCCACTTCGTCCGAACGTTTCAGAAGAGCTTCACAAATTATTTCCAGCAAAAGGCGCAGCTGCAACAACTGCCATCGACGGCAATCCGCTCACAGAAGAACAAGTGCGGGCAAGCCTGGACAAACTTTTCATAGCTCCACCATCGCAGGAATACATTCAACAGGAAGTAAATAATTAGCAGAATCTTGGCCCAAATTTCTTCGCTCTGCTCGCAGCCCCCTATCAGTTCATTCAAACCTTCTTCAAACGATGTTGCCTTTGGCTCAGTAGCAACTTGTGGACTGGCACCGCCAACTGCGTGATACTTCAAAATTGCTTCGAATAGCCCTAACTTACTTCTTTCTGTACTCATCGTGATCAACTATTTTAGGCAAATTAATTCACCTACAATAAAGCACGCGCATACGATCTCGATCGTGTGCACTGAGCTCAGTGGCACTACTTGAGGCAAAGTACATCACATCATTTGGATTAGAGCTGTGGCCTAGCCCGAGGCTATGACCTATTTCGTGCAAAGCTGTGGTGTAAAACTCAGTCTTGTCAAACGTCTTGTCGTTTAATTTGATCAGAAGAAATATCTTTGATGTACGCTCGCCTGCACTATTGCGGCCACCGACAGTAACACCACTGGCAAAAGAGTGAACTAACTTCGATTTGTCATCTGTCCATTCGCAGGAGAGATCACTATCGGTGGGCAGGGCAACAAATCTAAAGCTAAGGGCGCCACCACTGGCAGTAGCCCAGTCATTGAAGGCTTGCTCGACGAGTTTGGCATAATCAGGGCCGTCTTTTGGTCGTGTGCCGCCGGCTGTCCATACTATTTTGCTGCGCCAAATATCGGGTACGCATACTTTCACGGGCATGCGTGCTTGAGAATAAGCGCGAAAATCGTTGTCGCGGTCAGTGCCTTTGCCTGCTTCTTGCGCTCTGATTCTTTTGAAATCTTCAGCGTAATATTTGATAGCGTCCTTAACCGTACCAACGTCGGCAGCACTAGGGAAACGCTCAACATAGAGCTGCCTTGAGGCCTGCAAACCTTCTAGGTCGCCAGCTTCAGTTTGGCACCACATCAAGCCTTTGAGATATTCAGCATTGGTTGGGGCTTCTGCTACAAGTGACTTAAATTGAGCGAGACCATTCTTGTAATCTTTGGCTTTGGTGAGAGCCCAGGCGTAGGCACCTTTCTTCTTGCTGTCAGTTGGCGCAGCACTAGCCTCAGAACGAAATATCTCTAGTGATTGTGAGTCGACCCCGGCCTTTGTCGTGCTGGCCGTTCGCAGTGTCAGTTGTTTTCTCAATTTTTCGGCATTGGCTAGCGCCCCGGCATCACGAGGAAAACGCCTTCTGATGTCATCGACCGTGGCGGCGGCTCTTTTGAAATCGCCGCAATCGGCGTAGGCTTGGCCGAGCTGAACCCAGGCATCTGCCATTGAAGGGTCGAGCACCACGGCTTTTTGAAAGCACTTCCAGCCTTCTTGGTAGCGCTTCAGTTCAGCGAATGCTAGGCCTAAGTCGTACTGAATGACAGCGTTGTCAGGATCTATGGCCGCCGCCTGCCACAGTAATTCAGCACCTCTCTGGACATTGCCCGTGCCCTTAAGATCAACTGCTTGATTGGTTAGGTCTCTTGCTCTCACTTTTCGCTCATAGCTAACATCTGCAGCTAGAGCCGGTAAAGCCAAATTGATTGATATGAGACTTGGTAGCAAGAGGCCAACGGTTTGTCTTAGCACTATTCTTTTTTCGCGCGAGTAATGCGGCAATTATAAGTGATTAGTCGTCTTCGTATTGATCTGGTTCGATCACTTTGTCGCATTCAGGGTCACGTGGTTTCTCTGGAGCCGACATCATTGGCCCCATTCCGCCGTTTTGTATGGTGACAACGGCTGGTCCGAGCAGAGGCATTATCATATTGGCTACGCATGCAAGACCAGCATTGATCATAGCCAACCAACCAAACTTGAGCTGAATTCTTCTCAAACCTAAGATTGAAGAACATTCCTGGGTAACCACTGTGCCATCACGTCTTTGATAGAAACGCACACAGAGATTGCCTTCTTTTTCACTTATAAGCTCTACCGCTTCATTTCTAGACATTTTGGAGATGTTGTAGACGTTCTTTTGGCAGGAATTGCAGAAACGAACGCGGTCGTCACCTTTCATTTTTGACCATTTATAAGGACATTGAAACGGTACTGAAAGAGTAAATAACTTGTCGTCAGAAAGCTCAACCGGTTTTGACATTGGGTTGCTCCAAAATAAAGAGAAGTCAATAAGGTTGCCTTATTGAAAAATTCCCTTTGCTCGAATCTAACTAACTGAAACGGTCAAAACAGTCACAAACCCTGACAATTCCGTCCGTGCCAGGCAAAAGTGAGAATTAAGATTAGTATTTGCCAAAATCTCTTTACATCCTCAAGGAGAAGCTATACATTCAAGTTTGGCATTTAATTTGATTTCTGCACTCAGCTTTAAGCTACAAACTTACTAACGGCTCCCCACGGCCCCTCTTATTAATCTCCAAGGGAGAGAACTCATGCTTTCTTACCTCAGCGTCAAGCTAAGAGAACTTGCCTCTCGCAATCGAACAAAACACAAGGCAATTACTTACAAACGAGCTGTCAATTATTTTCCGAGTCAATCGCTGTCGCATCAAGCGAAGAACCCACTTACTATTTCGCAACGGCTGCCGCTCCTACCACAACTGATAAGTATTGAGGCACAAAAGCTATCTGGTTGTATAAAGACTGAATCTAGCCGGTTTAAGTCACGCTCAGCCCTGCTGTTATATAAAGGGCAAGTTATTGCCAGCGTTTATGGCAGCAAGAAAAATCCGCAACAGTTGTTCGGGCCAGAAGCTTACAACATGATTTTGAATGAGCTTGGCTCAGTTCACGTAGATTTGTCCAGTTATGTTTTGCAAGACGAAGTAGTGCTGTCGGCAGCATCGATGTTTCATGGGCAGGTTTTCTATCCAAAGCAGAATGAAAATGCCGTAGCTGCTCTTTCTGAATGTTTAGACTACATTGATAGCTTTGCTGGTCCTGCCTCGATTGCTGTAGTTGATAAAGAAGGCAATGCTGTCTGTTTGGTTTATGTTTTTGGTAACGGTGTGCTAGGCATCAATTCTCTGAACTCATCGGTCAGCGAGAAAGACATTAACTCGCTCTGGCAATACTTGAAGAAGAATCCAGAATCGCAGATCATGGCTAATTCAATCATCGCCGACAATGTATCTGTTTTGGGTCTGACATTTAGTCTCATGGGGAACAGCCGTAAGCATTCCGTGCCCCGTGCGGCAGCCTGCGACCCCGAAGTTGCTAATCTAGTCTCAAAATATTCATTCAAGCCGACTGATCGTGCCCCTGGAGTGCAGGTAGACCGTTTCATCGCCACTACAGACAAGATTGCGAAGAAACCCAAAGTAGCCCTCGGTTATTCCACTTCGTATGACATTCACCATACTTCTTAGGGTTTGATCTCTAAACTCAAATTCTTGAGCTCTAATTCTTAGACCTGAGAGCGTTTATTGTGGCTCCTGCATAGCTGCCCAAAACGGCCATGCTTAGTGCTAGTAATATTGCCACAAGGGTAAAACCAGCCTTATCCCAGCCGTAGAGTACCCAATCTGAAGCCAACAAGTCATAGCGCTCGGTACTTGAGTTGACCAGAGTCGTTGCCTCGAAAGTCTTGAGAATAGTGGCAATTACGGTAAAACCTAGACCGAGGAACAGTGGTGCCTGTACGCAAGTCGACAGTAAGGTACAAGCAGCACGAGAGCTAGTTCGACTAGCCAACGATAGAGCAAAGCTCTGACCAAACACAGCAAAGAACAACATACCAGCAGATACGATTGCAGAGTCGATAGTTGGGGTGCTATAGGGACCGGACGAGTGAAAGTCTCCCGACACCACCGATACGAGCACAAGGGCAAACAGCGCAGCTGGAATGCCGAGAATCCCAACCGCTGACGTGGCTAGGTCAGCCGGAGTAAAAGACTTAGGTAAGGCCTCGCGGCAATAACTGGCAATAGTAGAAAGCCCTAGTGTTAGAGCTACTGCCAATGTCGTGACCAAGAGTCCAGAGACAGGAGTAAGATACGCTAATGCAGTAAGCAGAATCAGACCGCCTACTGCAATGGTAGACAATCCTACTAATGTGCGCCGAACACAGCGATTTTGAATCAGTAAGGAATACCAGAAGGCTAGACCAGCGCCGATTGCTACTATCACACCCGTCATATGACTATCAATCAGGCCCCTCATAAAGACATTGGCGTCTATACTGTGGAACAGATACGCCGCTTCAGACGAGAATAGCGTGGCCGTTATGAAATTTAGCATGAGGGCCAGGAAAGCAAGAAGAGCACCAGTAAACGCAAAAAATGAAGCATTAGCTTTGCCTAAAAATGATTGCTTAGCCACAAGTGACTTGTCGCCAGCAGCAACACAAGCGTTTAACCATACTGACTCTTTTGTCTCAGGGTTGGCCACCAGTTCTGCCAACGGTCTCAAATCTTTGGGCAAATTCTTTAGGTGCTTAATGCTATGAGGTTTTTCAGAGCAATGAAGAGTAACGCTCGGTTGGGGCTGACTAAATCCCTTCCAGGCACATTTGTGATTGAGCTTATGGTCGGTATTTTTCATCAAACACACAAAATTGCTCGTGTATTTATTATGCCCAATCAGACGATCTTCTGCCAATTTTCGCTGTTTGCCAGCTGTTATGACTCGTAACCAAATTCGCTAAACAACCAACTTTTGTAGCCTTTATTTTGAGCCTCTAAGTCTTCGCCAGTGAGCAGACCACGCATAAATGCTTCAAAAATGAGCCTGGTGCGAGGATTGTAAATCTCTATCCCAGTACTTTCTTTCAGATATGAATCTTCGCTCTTTAGAAGTTTGTTGAGCAGATTTGAAAGTCTATTTTGGGCACCGCGATAAGAGATGTGTTCCTTCTGCGCTATCGCCTTATCGGTGAGGCCAATGGCAATATCCAGCAATGTCTCGAATTCAAGGTCGCTAATGGCGCTAGATTTGTCTCGTAGTCGATGACGCACTTCTTCGACAGTAGACGTGACATAAGGCAGATCTTCAATAATTATTAGTTCGATGGCTTTGGCCAGGGTTGTATCGTTTTCACTTTTCAAAATGTATCCGTGAATCGCTTCATCAGGAACAATCTTTCCTAACTCACGGATGTAGGCCTCATGATTATATTGAGACCAGAATAGTATTTTTAGTGTGGGCAGCTCCTTCCAAAGCTCGGCTGCGGCTTTGATTCCATTCATATTAGGCATGGCAATATCCATCAAGACGAAGTCGGGCTTGCCGCTCTTGGCTTTGCGCACAGCCTCGGTTCCGTCAGCAGCTTCTTCAAGTTGCTTGATTGGTATTTTATGATTCTCTAGTACTTGCTTCAACATTTCAACGCCATGCTGACGAAGTGTTGCTAGGTCTTCGGCAACTAAAATTTTGATACCATCTGTATGTAGCTGACTTATGCTCATGGCATTTTCCCTGTTACAAGCTCAATCTTTACTATGGTTCCCTGATTGCCACTCCAACTAATTGTCGCTCCAATGAGATCGGCGCGCAAGCGCATATATCTCAATCCACGAGATTCACCGCGCTCTTTTTCCGAGAAACCTTTGCCATCATCTATGATGCTTAATGTTAGCTTTCCATCTTTGCCCTCAAGGTTAACACGCACAGTCTTGGCCTGAGCATGTTTGACTATGTTGTTGAGAGCCTCTTGGGTCAAGCGAAAGAGCAGCAACTCTTCGGTCTTCGTCAGACTCTCCAACTGTTTATCGTCTATCGCCCTGAGAAAGCGGCCTTGTAAACCAGACTTGTGGCAGCAGTCTCTGGTCAGTTGATCTAAGGCCGGGCACAATCCAAGATTTTCGAGCACTGAAGGAAAAAGGCTTTCCATAACATCTCGAATATGTTTTCCGGCTGTGTCCAAAGACTTTTCAATAGAAGCGATGCTATCTTTTTCAATTGGCTGTCCATCAGACAAGGCAATAACTTTCGACTTGATCTGCTTAATTTCATTGAGTACTTGGTCATGCAGATCTGATGCTAAAATTCTCCTGTCTGCTTCATCTTGCTTGAGCAGTGCAAGCCTTGTTTGACTAAGTTCAGCGTTCTTTATTGCCAGTTCATAGTAGCGGCTCGTTTGTCTCTCTTCTGCAGTTTTAAATACTCTCGCCATTAAACCTAGACAAAAGCTTAGGGTGCTTGCTAAAAGACTGGCCAGTAGGCTTGCTGAACCAGTTACTTGTGCCATTAGCCAGGCAAGAAGAATTCCCAACGCCGACAATTGTAGAAAGACAATGGCTAGAAAATTTGAGTTGACTCTGACTGCCGCCTCAAACGCCAGAAAGCAAATCGCCACTACGGGCAGTGCTAGCAAGAAGCAATTGACTTTGCTGGCTGTTGTGTTGAATGCAAATAGGTTTGATATATTTTGATCGAAGCTGGAAAATGTATAACTTGCTAAAACAGCAACAGTAGCTGCTAAAGCTGGCAAGACTAATCTTAAAAGGTTAGTTAGCAGGGCCGGTGGCGGCTGCTTAGCATTCATTTCGTAATTTTTTTAACCGTATCAATTTTAACCGAGTCAATTTTATTGAGATAGAACTTAGCCAGCCAATATTCAACTGAATTGACAACGCCATGCTTGCTAACAAATGTAAGTTTGTCGCGAGCGACAGCCAAGTCACCTCTGCTATATGCATCAAGGCCGAGAAATGCTTGGCACTGGGCCAAATCGTAGGTGCTATTTTCGGCATGTTCAAGTAGTTTTTCTTGGTTTTCTTTACCAACAAAGAACTTAAAAACAGAATACGGCCAGAGCAAGCGATTCAATTTCTTAAGACTTAATTCGCTTAGAGACTTAACTTGACTAGGTTGCCGAGAAAACTTAAAAGCAAGCACCGTTAGGCAAGCGGCATGAGCGGCGAAATCGGATTTCCATTGGGTACGTTCTAACCAATCAGTGGTATTTTTCGCTGCAGCAGCCGGATTGTCTAGCATCAGGTAAGCACCGGCACGATTGACCACCGCATACTTGTCGGCACCGTCAATGGCAAGCGCCCGATCAAAATCAGCAACCGCCAGCTGTGGTCTAAAACTACGAAAGTAGACAACACCGCGCACAGTATAGGCTAAGGGGTTTTTGCTATCAATTTTGATGGCCTGATTGAGGTCATTGATAGCAGCATCATACTTTTTGAGTTCACTGTAGGCGGTGCCTCTATCAATAAGGGCAATTGCCGAGTTGGAGGCTCTGAGAGCCTGAGTAAATTCGTCGACCGCTAATTTGTATTGCTCTCTATTGAGAAAGTCTTTGCCGACGGCGTAATGTCTGTCATACTCCGCTGAAGCTTGGGCCATTGGCATCAAAGTTGCGATACAGACAGCAGCTGACAGAATACTATTGAAAATCTTCATGGTTTTTCCCTAGATGCCACTTGCCAATTCTAGACCGCTCTGGTCAAAAGAAGCTTTATTGTGAATCATATTCTCGAAGCTATATGTTACTGCTACTTTACAAGCGCGGCGTGGTTATCGGCCACCTGCTTCATAACCGTGGTTATGGGTATGAAATTTATGGCGTTTATTATTATTCTTGGGGGCTGATGTGCAGGGTGGTTGGTCTAATGCAGATAGTGATTGGCAGCTAAAGCGGCTGCAGCATGATTCCGTTAAAACTGTAGAAAAAGCTGTGCAGTCTATGCGTGGAGTTCTACAGGAAGACATTATTGCCCACGGTCAAGAATACGAGAAGATGTTCGGCAAGTCTTCGGCGCAATATAACGAGTATCTCAACATGGTTATGGAGAAACTCGAACAACTGGGCGTCGCGCCTAAGCAAGTTATCGAATGGCTCAACCAAACAGCAGCAGACGGCGCTGTTCCAGTCAGTCAGTACGGAACGGATCGTGATTCGCAGTCAGAAACGATACCCCAGATCCGAGCTGAGCCGATTCCCTTTGACCAACAACTGCAACCACAAGCAGATTTTGACAGTTTCGCCAGGCTTGAGGCCGCAGCCTCACAAGCTCTGGCCGTGGGCACTTCTCAACTGCAAACTCCAGCATCGGCCTTACCCTTTTCGGCTTTTCCCTCGGCGCAAGTGCCAGCTCCGCTGCCAACACCAACTTCTTTTCCTTCAGCACAGATGGAAAGTCAGGGTCAAGGCCATATGGCTGCTCAAGCACCGGCTCCAATGGCCCAACCAACGTTCCAGTCTTCTCTGCTAAGCAATTCGGCCGCCTGGGGTTCACCAACGCCGGGTCAAACCCCAGCCAAGCCCACTGCGGTGGCGGAGGCATGGGGTTTAGGAAATTCTGCGGAACCAGAGGCAGCAGTGGCATCTCAGTCATCGGCTTGGGGTCAACCCACTGAAGCGCCGAAACCGATTGCTGCCACAGTCAACTCCAGTTGGGGCAATTCTGAACCGTCTACTAATAGCCTTAAGTCAGCTCTAGGTCTAGCGGCCTCGCCTGTAGTGCAGTCGGTCAATGCCAAAACGGCGGCAGCGCAAGCAGCCATACCAGATGATTTTAACCATGAGACTACTTGGTCAGCTGTGCCCGAGGCTGAATTGACAGCGGTTGCAACCGAGCCTCTCACCCCATCTCCGGCTATGAAAGTGGCATCGTCTTGGGACGCCGAGCCTGAGCCTGTCGCTCCCACTACTTCTCAAGTACCGACCTGGAATGCTGCTCCGGTTGCTTCTACTCCGCCACAAGTACCGGCCTGGAATGCTGCTCCTTCTGCTTTCGTTGCTCCGATAGCAGCGGCAGAGTCTCCTGCTCCACCCACATCTACTCCAAGCCCAGGGGCCAATCCAGCTTTCACCCAGTGGGGCGCTCCGACTAGCGTGCTCCCTCCGACTAAGCCATCTGTCCAAGTGGAATCTCCGTGGCTGTCGGCTGCTTCGGCACCGGCTCCTACCATATCTGCACCGGCCCAAGCTGCTTCTACTCTCACCGCATCTACCAATGCTAGCAATGCCGCACCTTCTAGCCCCGTCGGCCCTTCAGTCGCTGGCTGGGCTTTACCAGTGTCCCAAACTGCGAGCGCAGCTCCTGCTGCTGCTGCAGCTGCTTTGGCGACTCCAGCACCGCCAATTCCAGTACCGATCCAAGTTCAAGCACCAGTACCAATTACTGCTCCAACGCCAATTACTGCTCCAGCACCAATTACTGCTCCAACGCCAATTACTGCTCCAGCACCGGTTCCAGCTCTTCAACCCCCAGGCTGGCCCTCAAACGCACCAGCATTGACGTCAACAACAAACGAAGCCTGGTCTCCGACCCCAGTGGCAGCGGATTCTGACTCTCCTTTGCCAGACTCAGAATCACCTTGGACGGCAGCAGCTAACTCTCTTGTGGCTGAGACGCAATGGGCTGCTCCCTCGTTCCCCATTCCTTCACCAACCCTCGGGCCAGCTCTGACACAGGCTGCGAACACAGTGGGGCCAATGATGGCACCAATTTCGCAACGAGCACCTGCTCAGGCGCCACTGTCACAACAAGCTCCAATCCCGAGCCCAGCTCCACAGCCGGTTACCCCGATGATGCCTGGGCCTCAACCCGGATCTATGCAAGCACCAGTATTCGCAGTTCCCGTTGCAGCAAATACGCCACCATCTCCCTGGGGTTCACCTATCTCTGCGCCTGGCCCTGTCCCTATATCTGGCCCTACATCTGTCCCTACATCTGCCCCGAGACCAGTACAAGCACAGGCTCCTCTTGCTGCGACTGCGGCTACACCACCATCTCCCTGGGGTGCTGTTCCGGCTCCTGCTGCTGGATCCCCTCCGGCCCCGATGCCTGTTCCTATGCAAGCAGTGGCTCCAGTTGTGTCGGTAGCTCCGGTGATACCAGTTGCTACCCAAATCCCAGCCAATGATCAATCGGCCACCAACCAATCGACACGGCCTAGTTTTGGCGGCTGGCCAGCCGGACCTATGCCAAATCCGTATGCAACCCAGGACGCAATGCAGAGACCAAATACTCAGCAACAATTGCCGCAGCCTCAACAGCAGCCTCAGCAGCAACCCACCGCGCAGCCAGCTTCACCGCCAGTATCACAAGGCTGGCCGCAGCAACCAATGCAAAACAATCCTATTGCCACGCCTCAATATCAAAACGCTGCCTATGGCAATGGTGGCAATGGCAGTAACATGTACCAGAATCAGAGGCCAGAAGAGCGAGAAGAACCAAACTATGATCCCGCTACAGCTTGGGACTAAAACCAGTTCATGGCAATAGCACTGCCAACTTCTCGGCAAATTGTTCTGGTGGCAAGTAACCGGAAAAGCTGGTAACTATTTTGCCACCTTCGTCTAGTACTAAAATTGTTGGATAGGCGCTGATCTTGTATGGTTTCAAGTCTGCTTCACTAATGCGGGCGTTGAGCTTGAGCCAAATAAAGCGATCGGCTAGCTCTGCCACCACACCGGGATTTTGCAATGTCTCATGCTCAAGCCGGCTGCACCAGCTGCAATTATCTGTGTATACATCGACAACAATTAGCCTGTGCTTTAGTCTAGCAATAGTTTTTGAATTTCGCAGATCTGACTGCCAGGGTAAATATCGCTTGGCTGTGGAAGTTTTACTTGGCGGTCTAGCACTGCTATCGCCAGCTATGCACAATCCAATTATTGAAAGGAGAATTGCTGTTAACAGGATGCTTCGCATTTAGTCAGCAACCTGATTTTCACATGAATGTCTAACTGATTTGGCACCATCGCTAATTGATTGAAAATCTGGATGGGCCGAAATTGAACAGTGATCGTCGCTTTCTACCCCAGCTTTAAGGCAATCGAGACGACGACGTATATCTTTCAGAATAGACGAACCGGCCACTTCTTTGGCAAAAGGCAACCAAACTTTTGGCTCACTGTAAGTGTGCAGCTTAACTTCAGTTCGCTCGCCATTGCCAAGCGGTGTCAAAATCCACGAGCCTTCAAAGGCCTTTAGTTTCTCTGAGGAAAGTAATGCAAAATCTATGCGTTTGTATGGAGTCTCAACTTCTTTATATGTGCAGTGAGCATTGCCAATTACGGGTAGCTCACTAAAATGCTCATCCATAACAGCAATGCCGTCGTGACTAGAAACTACTTTTCTTCTATGGGGCTCTTGAACTCGCGAGTGCTGAATAGCTTCAAAAACTGCTTTAGGAGAGGCATCTATCACCACACTAGACTCAACGCCCCGGTGTGCTTTTGGCTGGGCAGCAAAACTGGTGCTTACACTATTGCTGACTGCACCAGAAAGTAGCACAGCGAGCAACAATATGTTTTTTCTTGATGTCATAAATCTACTTCTGAAATAGCAAATGGGATCGTCACCATAGAGCGCCAAATCGATCTACTTGAGATCGCGTCTATTATTGCTCATTGCTAATGGTAACTGGGCGTTGAGAATATTTAGGAGTTTTTTAAAATAGCAGATGTCAGCATGTAGCTTTTTGCTAGTTGATTATTGCTATTGAAGAAGCGCACATGCTATTTGCACATTTAGTTAGCCTAACTTTCGCGCCAGTAATACTATAATGGTTTGGATAATTTAGAAATTGCGCGTTGAGGATAAACCATGATTAGGCCCTTTATACTTTCAAGAGCAAACTCTTTGAAAGTCATCGCTTATGCTGCCTGGTCATGGGCCCTAGGGTACGCCTTACCAGTGTTAGCTCAAAAGACAGTTGCCGGACAAGTAGTTGCTGCTGAAGTGAAAGGCCTGCCAACTCATGAGAACAGTGGATTTCTCGAAGGTTTGTTCACTACCATTAATTACATCACTGGTATAGCGCTCGCCGGAGCTTTAATTTTCGGTTTGATCTGGCTATTACAACGCCGCAACGTTAGTGATGATGTGACCAAAGATGCAGTGGATGATCCGGCCACTGACGAATCTACTGACGCCACCAAAGAAGCAACCACTGCAGAGGCGGAAGTTACAGCTACAACAGAAGAAACAAAGGACTCTGAAAAGACAAAAGAATCTGACAGCACTGAAGAAAGAACTGAGTCCTAATTTTCACTCAAGTTTGATAATTTAGCTTGTGCGATTGCACCAGCTGAATTTGGGTCTGTAAATCGCATAGATATGGCTACCATCTCACCGTTGTCGGTTGGAATGGTCGTGATTCTAAGTTCTACTTCGTCCTCTTCCACTCGCGTGATAAATTTTTTGTCTTGCGGCTTCACAAGCTCTTGTGGATTAAGACCGGCAATGACCTTATAAGAACCAACTAAAGCACCATGAATCTCTAGGGGCAGCATGCAGTCGGCTAGTAGTTCTCCATGGAGGAAGTAGCGAAGCGAAACGCCACTAATATCTGGTTCTAAATGAATATCAGAACAACGCTTTTGCGTAGCTTTACCAATAATTTCATGAGCCAATAGCATAACCGAAGCGTTCTGGGCTTCCTTCATGCGATATATATCAGTTTCTTCTTCGCTACCACCTAGTTCAGACTCAACTACGTCTTCAAGCAGTTTTCGATTAGCATTGACATTTAGGGCGCCAAGGCTAGATTCAATGAGATGGTTGGTGACATTAGCCAATGCTGCTTGCATAGCATCTTCAGCCTGAGCCACTAGTGGTGCCGTTACGTCTGCCACTACTAATGGTTCAGCCGCAACAGCAGTAGCTATGGTGCCAATCACCTGGTCGACTACTCTCTCTAACACAGAATTTGGCTGGGGAAGGACTTGTGCTGCTGATACCAATGATTCAATATCAGGGGTAGGTGGAGTAACAAGCTCTTGCGGAGATGACTCTACCGGAGATGACTCTACTGGCGATGTCACTGCTTCAACAACTTCTTTAGCCGCTGATTCTGCCATAGCCGCAGCAAATGCCGCAGCAATGTCATCTATTCCTTCTGCCACTGGCACAGAAGCTACTGCCTCAGCAGCTATTGTCGATGACTCTGTCGGGCTTACTAATGGTGTCAAAGGGCTACTCATAATGTCATCGTCATCTTCGTCGTCATCATCACCAAATAACGATTGCAGATGCTTTTTAGCAGGCACACGGGGCGCCACTTTTTTCTCAAGAGCATCAGCTTGAGCTATAACACTCGCAGGAAGAGTAAACTCTTCGGCGAGCGACTCAGCGGCATCACTGTCGCTGGACGCAACAACTTCTTCATTGGCGACGACAACAGCGGGAGGCTCATACAACTCCTTCATGCAGAATTCAAATTCATCAGCTGTGCAAACAAGTTGCTTTAAATGACCGCTGCGTAGTTCTACTCGAAGGGTATCGAGGGCAATGAGATCGTCTGGGTTAACCATGGCAATTGTGAAATGAGTGCCTGTGCTTGCCACTGGAATGAGTTTGTACTTGTATTTGGTTTCTACCGAAACCAAATCGGCAATCTCGCGAGCAGGGACATTTTTTGAAAGGGAGATAAAATTGACGCCATATTGCAGCTCAAGAGAATCTTTGAGCTGGTGATAAGTTACCAAACCTAGCCGGTCCAAAATTAAAGTCAACCGGTCGCCTGACCTGGATTGCTCCTCCATGGCACTGGCGAGCTCTTCAGCGGTAATTATGCCGATGTCGACCAGAAGGTCGCCAATCTCGTTACCACTGACGGACATCGATTCTCCTGGCAAAATTGTTGTGGGGTTCATCTGTACGGGAATCCGATAGCAGGGCTGCCCGTTCGAGCACTGAAGATCCAACAGGTCTTACTATTTGTTTTCCCGATGGAAAATGCTGCTAAACCTGAGCTTTGTTGTACTTGCTCAAAAACTTAAGGCTTTTCCCGTAGCTTTTGGGAATACCCAGGCACTATTTCAATCAATGGTTTTGGCGAAGTTTGGTCGGTAGCAATATCAGCCACTGAATAGTGACAATGCTCGTGGGCGCCGACAAAGTCGATATTAACATCACCCATGCCAGCGGCTAGAGCGCGGTAAGCCTCTTTGGCCGCAGACTGATCAAAACGGCTCAAAATCGCAGCGGCATAGAGCCTACCGGCAGGGCTGCCATTGGCAATGATCCATTCAAGGTCATCTCGAGCGGGTGCACCGAGCTTGATGGCCGCGCTGACCGAAAGAGTTAATTTGCCGCTCTTAAGACTGGCTTCTTCTAGTTGCTTGGCAGTAGCTATGGCCATTAGGGCCGGGTTCATCTTACGGCTAAGGGGCTCGGCTTTGGCCTCTGAGCCTGGTAAAGAAGAGCCGGACAAAGAAGAGCCGGACAAAGATGGGTCAATTTGCGCTTGGACCACAGGCATAAAGCAGAGCGACAAAGCCATCGCACCTGAGGCAATATAAGACTTGCTTTCAAGATTCATGTTGTCGCCCTGCCATAGTCCATGTTCCGTCTATTAGTTCGTTTTTCGTTTCGTCTATATGTTTGGAAGACTACTTAACGCCCAATAGTTCTACGTCGAAAATCAAGGTAGCATTCGGAGGAATAGCTCCAGGAGCGCCTCTTTCACCATAACCAAGATTCGGTGGAATGGTCAACTTGCGTTTGCCGCCAATTTTCATTGTGGCAACACCTTCGTCCCAGCCCTTGATCACTCGACCGGCGCCAAGTGGGAATTCAAATGGCTGGTTGCGATCGACTGAGCTGTCGAACTTGCTTCCGTCAGTGAGCCAGCCAGTGTAGTGCACTACAACTGTTTGACCATTCTTAGGCATAGCGCCTTGGCCCACAACCATGTCTTCAATTACTAGACCGGTAGGGGTTTTTGTTGTTCCAGTTTGTGTCATGGAATTTGCTCCGCTTGTATTAACGCTATTTGACTGTTCGCCACTGCTAGTAGTGGCGACATTGCTTGCTCCAGCACTAGCATCCACAGGAGTAGATGCATTTGAGCAGGAGGTTGTTGACAGGCTTGTTAGACCTACCAGGGTAAGGGCGAGAAAAGTGGATGATGGCGCTAGTTTACGCATTTACGTCCTCAAATTAAGACTAGAGGCCAAAGTTATAGCAGACCTAAGCGAGATTGCCATTAAAGCAGATTTTCGTAGTCACCCCATTTACGACGAAGGCACATAGTTAGATGATCTCAAGAGTTAATAATAAGTAGTTAGGTCAGATGCCCAAGTTTAGCGATAGCTCTGAGTCAAACAAGTCTAAAGCCCACACTGGCGATGTTAGCGCAGTGCTGTTGGAATCTTTGGCGGTGACCAGCGAGAAGCCAAGCGCCGCTGACAAGCCCGTGGGATTTTTCACCAAGGCTGAGGTGATTGCCGCAGGCACCGTCTCCGGCATGGTCAACCATGGCCTATCTGAAGCTATCAACAACCCTGCCCGCTTTGGCACTGAAATAGCAGGCGCAACTGCTCTAACTCTGGCCATGAAAGGCCCAGGCTGGGTAAGACTTCCTGCCTTAGGCGTGGCAGCCGTTGGTACCGTTGTTTTTACTGCCCATGCCGCCGAAGCCACCAGCAAGGCCATTGGCATTTCAGACAGAATGACCAACGGCAATCTCAACGAAAGCAAAGCAGCTATTAGCGAAACCCTTGGTCCTTTAGCCTTTGACGCTGTCATGATGGTGGGTGCTGGACATCTTGGCTCACGTATGGCTGCCAATCTTCCCAAGACATTCCCTACTCACATAGCTGACTCGCTTGTTCCTCGACTTTCATTTGAAATGGGCACACAGCTGGCCTTTGAGGGTGCGATGGGCGGAATAGCACAGGCTGGCCCCCGTTTGCGCTTTAATGCGCCATCTCATGAAGCACCGGGCCTTAAGCCCATGTCAGAGAACGTCATGGCCATGGTCAAGCACGGCGAAGGAGGCGGGGCTGTCAATCGTGAAATATTAAAAGAGGGCTACAAGATTCTTAATTTCCGGGGTACCCGGGGTGAAGACGTTCAGCTTGTAGATAGAATGCCAGCTCTCAAACCAATTGAGATGCTTCACGGCGACCATTCAATTTCGAGAATCAGTGCCAACGGCAAGGTTGTTGTTGCCTTTCCTAGTGGTGAGGCGCGCATGCTTGACTTGGGCATGCCGATCAAACGAGTTACAGTCAGCGAATATGCTGGTGGGCAGAAACAGTATCGCCTCAACGAAACAGTCTTGGCCAACATGGAAGTAAATAACGTTAATCACGAGGTTAAGGCACTGCTGGGCAATGGCGATCATCTTCATATGGTAGACAACGTTCAAGGTGGCTTCATTAATTTCAATCATAAAGATGGTGTGCAGACTTGGATTGAACATTCTGGTCGGATGGTTTTCAAACTGCCTAATGGCCATATGAGCGAAGCCACTATACCTAGCAAATTAGCCCATATAAGATTGACTGAACGCCCTGACGGCAGCAAACAGTTTCAGTTTCTCGACCCTGAAGGTGCTCTACTGACACACAAAGTCGAGCTGCCAGCTTATACAGCCAAAGCCAAAACATTGGATGAAATTCCTCAATGGCGTCAACTCAATAACTACCTGGCCGGTCGTCCAGAAAATAGTGGTACACCTTTTGAAATGCATCGAGTTGAGCCTGATGCTGGCGGCATAGCCCACGGACAGCCGAGCCATAAAGAGAGTTTCCCGATTTGGAATCCGCGGTTTAGACCCACCACCATTGGCCGAGTTTTTGACGAGCAGTTTGCTGGAGTAGATAGACGAGTAATGCGTGGCAATGATCTAGATAGCCCGGCTGATATGGCTCTAGCTCAGCAGAATCACGGCTGGATGGTAAAGCGTTATCTAAGTGGCCTAGATCGGCAGGATGATTTCTTCGGCAATTAGCCGACAGCATCTTTTAAGGCACTGTGGGCGGCGAGATACTTGGTAGTTACTGTCAGCACCTTGGCCTCATGAGTTAACCTGCCATGGGTATCTTGCAATTCTAAAAGAGCCTGCTGATCTTCTGGCACACCATACATGGTGCCCGCCACCCAGTAAGAAAGATTAAGCGGATCTGACGGCAAATCTTTAGGCACTTCAACACTTTTGTCTGTGAGCTTGCTGCTCAAGCGCAAAATGTCTTTGATTGATTCAAGAACTTGCCTTGCCACGGGCTCAAGATCTTGGTCAGCAGGCTCGTCTTCAAGCCACTCTACTTCGCCTTGCAGATAGGGCAAATCTTCAATGGTACGCAGAACCTTAAAGCGTCTGCGCCCTTCAGTCATTATGTTCAAACGACCGTCTGGTAATTTTTCACATTCTATAATTTCAGCTGATGAACCAATGGTGGCGGCCTGAGAACTATGGGGGTCAAAGAGCAAAACTCCAAAAAGCTTGTCTCCTTCCATAATGGTTGAGACCATTTGTCTATAACGCGGCTCAAATATATGAAGCGGCAATGGCGAGCCAGGAAAGAGCACTACATCAGGAAGAGGGAATAAAGGCAATATTTGCTTCTTATTGGGCACTTAATTCTCCAATTCCAAATTTGTGAATGCTGCAAATAGCGTAGATAGTGAATTCTAAGAATTTTAGAGTCCTAGCTACCTTGCGGCCGCTGAGCACCAGCATGAGCTGGCCTGGTCGGTGTGTAAGTGCAACAGCCCGGAGCACAGACATCAGGAGCCGGCCCGAAGCAACCAATGGCTTTTCTTTCAGTAAAGACAGTCTCTTTAGTCACATCAGCCACGTTATTTGATTCTAGCCTCTCTTCCACCAGATCGGCCATCATTCTTGCAAACTTACTATTGGTGCCAGCAGTACTGGTGCGCACAAATTGCATCCCAAGCTCGTGCCCAAGCTCTTTTGCCTCGGTGTCGAGGTCGTAAACAATCTCCATATGATCCGAAATGAAACCAATAGGATGAAGCAAAACATGTCTTACGCCATCAGCATGCAGCTCGCGCATGTAGTCGAGAACATCAGGCTCTAACCACAGTTGAGTCGGGGGACCGCTGCGACTCTGATAGACGAGCTTAAAATTAGTGATTGACAGGGCCTTGGCCGTTAATTCGCAGGTCTCAGTCAGCTGTTTAACGTAGTCACAGTTGGCTGCCATGGCCATGGGGATGCTATGAGCGGTGAAAGCTACATGCAAGTTTTTTTGATCTGCTTGACTAAATTGATCGAGGCCAGCTTTCACTGCTTCAATATTGGCCTCTATGAACAGTGGGTGATTGTAGAACACTCGCAACTTATCAAATTGAATATCGGCAGCATCGGCTTCAAGTTGGGCCTTCTCTATGTCTTCTCGATACTGGCGACATCCTGAATATGAGCTATAGGCGGAGGTGATAAAAACAAGGGCCCTCTTGATTCCATCAGCCTTCATCTGCTTTATCGTATCGGCCAACATGGGGTGCCAGTTGCGATTACCCCAGTAAACCGGCAGCTTGATTGAGCGCTTGTCTAGCTCTTGTTCAAGCCCTTCAATCAAGCGCCGATTTTGACCATTAATAGGGCTCACACCATCGAAGCGCTCATAGTGGTGAGCAACTTCGAGCATGCGAGAATGAGGCACGTTCTTGCCTCTGAGCACATTCTCAAGAAAGGGCATAACATCATCCATTCCCTCTGGACCACCGAATGAGAGAAAGAGAATGGCATCGTAATTAGTCATAAATCACCCTTTTTGACTTGAACTCGAGCAGGTCAGCCCATGGCCCTACTGGATAAGAGGTCTAGTATTTCGCCCTCTGCCGGGAAGCGCCCTAGCTTAGCTTTAGAGTAAATCAGCTCACCATCTACTTCTATTTCGAAGACACCACCACTCGATTGATGAATCTTAGTGGAGTAATCAAGAATTCTTGTGATATCGGCTGCCAAACTGACAGCCCTAGATTTGTATCCTCAAGAACCACAGAAAGTTATGGATACTGCTGGTTTGTTTTCAGTCATATTGGTCTCCTACGGGTTGCTTTATGCGATAAATGGTAGTTACAAAAAAACCATTTTGTCCAATAATTTTAGCTCAGAAAGATCACATATAGTATGAATAGAGTACTAAGTCGCATCTGCACTGCCCTGTTTGCCTCAGCTGTCCTGCCGTGGGCGCTGTCTCTAACCTCAGCATCTTGTATGGCCGCTGGGGCAGAACTCTATTCGGGCGCAGCCAAAAGGCTTCCCATTTGTAAAGTTAAACCACTGGCTGCGGTCTCGGATAAGTTGCCAATGTTAAATAGCAACTGCCCTGAAGTGGTATCTGGCGAAGGAATTCTGGTCTCTACAATGAGCGGTATCGGCAAAGACGTGCCCGAGAACCATCTCAACTATCGCTTCAAAGGCGACTTCGCACTCTTCTTGCATCACATCAATAAACAGACAGAGGCCGAGGCCAAGAAAACTCTTTATGTCAGCTGGGTCGCCTTCAACCCACTTAATCAGCCAGTTACCTTAAAAATAGACGAGCAGGCCTCATATTTAAGCCAACCTGATGCACCCTTTGTCGAGCGTGTGCCGTTGGCTGTGGACGATGAGAACAAGTTCTACTCTGGCCCAGGTGATAGGCTTACCGCCGATTATATTCATGGAATGGCAAAAGTTGAGCCGCCCTTTACCGTAACCATTCCCCCAGGCAAGTTTGCTGTTATTCGGCACGTCGATGTGCCTGTAGCCGATCTGAAATTTCACCACAATGGCCGTTCACTTTTCGCCCGGGGCAATATTAACGGTGCTTTGCAAATGGCTACCATCGCTACATTTTCTGAAAGCGGGCCCCCAGAGCTAAGCAAGTTAGAAGCGATGTTGAGAGATTCTCTTATGGCTAGGCCAAGGGAATATGAGAAGCTGAAGCCGACTCCAAATGACTTTGTTGGAAGGTTCATCTACGGGCGCGTTGCCGGAGTGCAACAGGGAGTTCATCTCAATTCTAGCCATAGTTTAGTACTCAATAAAAGCTCTGACAGTATTAAGTGCTATCCCATTAGTTCGCTGGCTAAAGGAACCTTTGGCACTGGTGAAATTCAAAGTGCCAAGCTTCTTCGCCGCTACGACGACACCGCCTATAGTGCCCATGGTAACTACTGCGTAGACTACAAAGTTGGTTTCAATGTGCGCAATAGCGATTATATAAAACGCAAAGTATATGTCTATCTGGACTGCCCGCTGAAGACTGATAAGAATGAAATAAAATATGCAGAACAGCCTGAGAAGGCCGTCTTCTATCGTGGTTCCGTCAAAATATCAACTGATAGTTATCAGCGCTTCTATCATCTTGTATTGCACAAGGGTCAGAATCTTGAAGCCTTGGATGGCTTTGAAGTAGAGCCCGGAGAAAAAATGAGTTTTACTGTTGAGCTACTTTATCCACCTGACGCCACGCCGCCGCAGCTATTGTCTGTTTATAGCCCACAGTCAGAAGAAGTGAAGGTTGATCTTCGGCCGGTGCTAGACCGGAAGTAGGTACGGGAAGTAGGTTCGGTATTTGAGAAGAGAGCATGAAGATAAACTGGACGGCATTTATTGTGATGGTAGTGGCAAGTGCACAGCTTATTAATGTGACGACAGGGCTTGCCTATGCTTCCGGCGACACTGAGGTCGACTCAAGGGAGACACCGAAATTGAAGGAAAAGAAAGATTCTCCACTTAGTGCTGTTTGTAAGGTATTGGAACCATCCAATATCTTCGCCAGCAACAATATTGACTGGAACACGGCCAAAGCCAGGCTTAAAGAAGGCAAAGATTTTACAACCTACTCATTTGCGGTGCCGCAAGTTGTCCAGCCTCAACTGTATACAGGCCTGGAAAAAGGTCGAGAGGTCAATTTCCCCATGGGCGGATATCTCTTCTTCGAAACTGCACCGACGGTGACTGGTTCCAAGACGTTTTCACCGGACGGTTCTACAAATAGGTTCAAAGGTGGTGATTTCGCGTTTCCTAATGCCAATCCTGGACAGGTTATTGGAATTGGCCTTCCAGCGGTGCTTTCGAAGCCGAAGCCAAATCGCGGAGTGCATATGTACAAGTCTACGAGATCGCTCTACGTCTTAAAGTATGCAGGTAGTGGCATGGCCAATGGATTTCTAAACAATTCAGATGGAGATTTTTACGTCAATATCACTGTTAATGATGTCTATCCTCAAGACGACCCATTGCAAATTAGAGACTTGAGCAAAATTCCCAAGGATGTGATGTGCAACGTGGTCGTTCTTACAAAAAGTGGCGTAGCAAAACTAAAGGCACCCTAAGACTTCGCTAGACACTTATTCCACCCGAGGCAAGATGATGGACAGTCAAGAAAAAGTAGCAGGAGCTGCTGCATCCAAGCTAATCAGTGAAAAGATTGCTGAACTGAGTGATTGGCGAGGTGCGACACTAGCTGTAGTGCGTGCTCTCATCGCAGAGGCCGTTCCTGATGTTCTGGAAGAAGTGAAATGGAGAGGAACACCGGTGTGGTCACACGACGGTGGCATCTGCACCGGAGAGTCGTACAAGGCGGTAGTGAAGCTGACTTTCTTTAAGGGCGCCTCCTTGAAAGATCCAACTAAGCTATTTAACTCAAGTCTTGATGGAAACGTCAGGCGCGCCATCGACATACACGAGGGCGAGAAGATTGACGCGAGTGCATTCAAAGCGCTCATAGTTGAGGCTGCGGCTCTCAATAGTTCTGGTAAGAAGAAGGTTGTGAAAGGCAAGTGAACCTATTTCCTCTAGAGCGAATCATGAAAAAATCCATCATAAAAATCATCATTAGCGGTTTCGTGATATCGCCCCTAGCGAGCCCAGGCTTCGGAACAGAGGCTTTCACAATCAAGTACGGAGAAAGCGTCCCAGTTGCACTAGATATGAACGAGATTCTCATTTTTGAACGCGGTCCTAAGGGTGAAATTAGTATCGCTGAAACTGAGACTATTCAAAAGCGAAAACTAGAGCAAAGTAAGCCAGCATTCAAATCTGGTGACATTAAATGCGTTAGAAAAACTGCAATACCAGCTCTGCCTGGTCGCACGCTTTGGACATATCAGATAAGTGGACTTGGATCGTTCCCAACAGAGCGTACTGTTCGTCTAAGTTTTGAAGGCAATCCGCCAGAGCTGATGTTAGCTCTACCAAGCTCATGTGTAGTGAAGGGAGATCTTCAAGTAGATCGATTTACTTTGGAAAAGGTCAAAGATATTCCAGATGCCAGCACAATCTGTGAGGTAGTTAGCTGCACAAAATCGAATGTTTTCTTTGAAAAAATAATCCCTGCTGGCTCAAATTCAGTTGTTATATCAGTGGTGGCTACTTCAAAAGAAAGCTCACCGCTAGTTAGGCTAAAGGCAGAGGTTGATGGCTATAAAGCAATCACAGTTCTCATGCCGGGTCCTGATATTGGAGTGTGATTTAGAAAGAGTCATATCACGAGCCAATGTGCAGCTTCTCTCCTAGGATTGCCCTGATCCTGCAATATTAACAAGGCTTGCAAGGCCACATTTATTTATCGTGTACGTGCGCCACTCTGCTAGTTGCTTGCCGATCTCTTCAACACGGTTCTCTTTGATTAACTCAGCAATCATAGTGCAGCGCTCTTCTATGGCGATTTTCCAGTCAAATTGTAAGTTCGGATTTGATTGTGCCATTACTCGGTCGAACATAATCAAGGCCTCATCGTACTTACCAGCTGCCGCACAGGCCATGCCTGTTTTCTCGATATCGTAAATATGCTGCTCGTTTCGAAACTGCTCAAAGAGAGCATCAGCCAAACCTAGCGGAGTATTGATCGATTCAAAATATGGCACCAGGTTGTTTGTGGCGAGATCAATTATTTCGCTCGCGGCGCCAGGATCATCGTAGTTCCAGCTGCATCGTCCGGTCGAAGGTTGATAGATATAGTAGCTGGAAACTTCTATGTTGAGACCGGTAGGACAACTACACAAGAGGAGATGTTCTGTATGTGCGACCAGCGGCCAGACCAGTATGCTTATTTGAAAGTCTTCAAACCTGGAGTCGGGCACGATTGTCACCCCTCTTGCACAATCTCCAAGGGGAAGATAAAGGAGTGCATTCCCCACTAGTGCAAACCCTGCTAACTTTTGCGCTAATATGGCTAAAAGTGCTTTGTGCTTGGTTGGATCTAATTGGATTTTCGCGTCCGGAAGGAACTCGTAAAACTCAGTCATGGTTTGCTCGTATGACTGTGGTATGACGTCAAAGTAAATCAACCCGTCGGCGAACCTGGCTAAAACTGCTGCAGCTGCAGCTGCACAACAAAGAGGTCCAGTGTCTGAACTAAAACTGAAGGTAATCACCTTCTTTCTGTCACCAACAAACTCATTGGCTTCAGGTATGTAGTTGGGATCGAATTCGTCAAGATAAATTTCCACGCCAGCCTCATAACCAGCCAACTCCATGGGCACGAAACCAGAATACTTATTTACTTCCAGCGATTCCATTAGTTTTAATGGAATCTCCGCTTGATCAAGATAATTCTGCCATTCGAGTCGACTGGGTAAGTCTTTGATGAATACCGTATAGTTCATGGACACAGGCGCAACCTCAATGGCAGAAATGGGGACTTGGGCGCGAACCAGGGGCGCGTGGTAATTGCAGTGCCCTATATCATCCGGGCACAATTCGACTTAACTGCTTTCTCAATGAACTTCACTGTTTCAGCTCTTATCGGAAATTCACCTACAAAGTCAGTAAAGTTCTCTGCTACAGAGGCAATTCGCTCAATTGATTGCACCGCCAATGGTTCCTCAATGCCCGTCTTATTCGCTAACTCAAGTAGATGCTTGCGCGCCGGAGCACGTGCTTCACCGCAAATATCTAACTGATGCTCACCGCGTGGTCCTTCGCTGAATGTCAGGTCATAGCCTGGTGAAACCTTCCAACTGCCATCTTTTTCCATGAGGAACGAGAAGTTTTTCGAGTGGTCATCTCGATTGTTGAACACCACATTGAAGACACACCTTTCAAACGCATGCAGCACCTCGCGGACATCACGGGTCATAAGCCGAGTCAAGCGCAAAAGAGCAACATAGTCGAGCTGAGGAATTCGAAAGTCCACGTGCGCGGCTCCCGCTGCCGTGTGCATGGGGATGCGCACACCGTTCAAGCGGTCGAACCGTTCAATACCAAATGCTGAAAGGTCCTTGCCGAGGTCGAAATAGTCCATAATTGGTGCCCGAATTCCGCTGGCATTGGCGATGCGTCCATACATTGCTTCCACAGCACACACCTCCTTGTGCTCACGCTGTGCGGGAAATTTGACCAGCATCGGTATTCCAGCACCGGTCTCCGAATTGCACATACGATTGCTCGGGCGATCGAAGTTCACTAGCACTTTAGGCCGAGCACCGTGCGGAGAACCGCCCATCAAGACTAATTTGCGCAATAGCACTTCACTCTCTTTATCTTGTTCTTCTTCTATTACTTGGCGAACATCTCGGGCAACATCCAACAATTGCACGTCTGCTAAGGTCAATGCTTCGCTATCGCTTGGTTCGAATGCGAGTGCACCCATGGCCTTATCGCCAATCAAAGCCAGTCGATCTAGCGGCGAAATCTGCTCTAGGTTTCTTCCCAGCTTGCGAAAGAGCCTGTCCATCAAGAACATGCCCCAGCCGTCTGGTAACGCATCACTAACTAGGCCAGGCAGTCGATGCTGATGTTCGGGGAAATTACCGAAAGATTTCTCGCTCAGTGCTAGCTTGAATGGCGAGAGTTGTAGACCGCGTTCAATTGCTGGTTTTGAATATTCGAAAAGAAGATCGCTACTGCCGTCAGCGAGCACTCCAAGCTCAAATCGCTCGCCCCAGCCCATATAGACCACGTTCAACTTCTTCATGTGGATGGTCTCCGCGAAGCTCGTTGGCGTCTTAGTTCAGCCTGTTCCATGGCCTTGATCGATTTTGGCCGTAACTCAAAGAGATTTGACATTGAGTCTATGAGACCTAGAGCCATCGCTAAGCGCAAGAACAGGTCGAAGGTGCCACGCCCTGAACGCTCGAAGTTACGGAGTGCACGCTCGGAGACTCCTGCACGTGCGGCTAACTCGCTTTGCTGCAGGTTCTCAGCCAATCGGTGAGCACGAATTCGGTTGCCGAACTCGTGAGCGATCTCGTCAGATGTAGCTAAATCAAACTGCATTTTTGTGCCGGTTATCCCGATTTCCGAAGCTTAACCAGTAAAATTCTACCAGTTATGAGCTACCTTGGCAATTGCTTAGCTGGCATCTCAGCCGGGCGCAAAATGCTTGGTTTACTGGAAAATGACTGTAATGTATTAATGGCACTAAGGCAGGTAGAGATTGGCAAAGCTTTTTGCAGAGGTTTTGGCAATCGAGAAGGCAAGCTGCCAGAGGCTATCTAGTCATTTTGCGCCATGCAAAATTCAAAAATGGCTGAGGTCGATATGAGTAAGTTTTTGTTTAAGGTTGCTGATGTTTTTCAAATAACGCGCGGCTTAGTTGTTCAGGCAGATCGTCTCTACGATGATTTGGACAAGGACTATGTTGCGGGAGGTCGCCTGAAGTTAACTCGTCCAGATGGGTCAACAGTAGAAACCGACAGTTGGATAGAAAGATTTGTGCCCTCAAATTTTGGCAGGCCGGCGTGCGTTCTTGTAGAGAGAACCTTGAGTAGGACCGATGTGCAGGTTGGAACTGAAGTATGGTTAGTCTAAATCGCAAAACTTCGGTGCCTGTGGTCGATTATTTCTGGTTTCAAAGACTGCTCAGCAGTTCGTAATACGCAATATTGAGGTGTTGAAGCGGGTTCTTCCGGATACAGGTGGATAGCATGGTAGATAATCTATTCAAGCCATATTTTAGGGTAAAAGAGACATACGAAGAACATGGTCACTTGATTCTCGTAGCGGATACTACAGACTCGGCTTTAGCAAAAACGCTCGAAGAAATTGAGATAAGACGGGTTGGAAAGCCTGCATTAAGGATTCAAGCCACTTTAGTGAAATTCTGGGGGAGAGATCCCAACGTTAGGGCGCCGCTATGTTTAGCTGTGTCAGGATTGAAGCCGAATGATGTACCAGCAGGGACTCAAGTGTGTCGGCAGGAGTCAGAGCCTGTTCGGATTGGACGTAAACGATTTGAGCGGATAGAGGTTACTCCAGCTGATCCAATCCCGGCACCAACGTCTGTAACAAAAAAGCCATCCGCTAAAATGCAGGGTAAGGAAGCAGTGTAGTGCAAGGCTTAGACCAGAGCCTTGTGCTAAAATTATCATACAAATCAGCGTCGTAATTCTTGGCTCGCCGCGTCGCGGTATAGCGAGGCCCCTCGGAGGGTAACCTCTGGAGAAGAGTGAGTAGAGTTGACGCAAAGAATTGGGGAAAGTGAGGCTTCGGTCTCACTTTCCTTTTTGCTTCAATTAACTAGGCTATTGTTTCGTCGAACTTGCAAATATTGAAAGACTTGGTATCATTGTTCAGTACACCCCCGGCGCAAGCTGGGGGCTTTTTAGTTTAAGTCTGCACCATCTGCGCCTTCATTATTGCCGGCCTCAGAACGCTGTTCCAAATAAACACCAATCTCTTCTCTGTGCCACCATTGACCAGTAGAGAAAAGCACTTCTGGCTTAGTGAACTTGTACTTGTATAGCTTCACTCTTAAATACTTTGGAGGTGCTTCAGCAAATGGATTTGTTTTGAGCAGCTTCAAAACAGTCTTGTCTCCATGGGCAAGTGCGCTCAAGAAGTGCACAAACCAACGGTCTGGGCCACCACCGCCTTCGGCTCTTAGGGCCTCGAACCACATTTGCCAATCGAGGCGAGGCATATACGGCGCTATTACCGGCGGTGCGCGGTAGAGATCGCCCACTTTGTAGTGAAATTCATAGGCTTTATATTCAACGCCGTCATTGCTTCCTTCAATTATCAACTCCGGCCGGTCTCTGGTCATAACAGCGAAGAGGCCATAAGTCGACGACACACCAAAGTTTTGGCAGAGACCATAGACTGCGCCCAGTGGTGAGGGCAAAATAGCAAAGAGGTCGCGGCCCAATACTGTCAGGCTGATACTAATCGCACTGGCAAAGGCAATTAATGTAAAAGCAGAATAGGCAACTAGTTTTTCAATGCTTACAGCCAAACGATCTGTATTGTCCTGAGCGTTTCTATTGATCTTGGTTAGCCACTGCTCAATCAAAGACAACTTAGAAAACTTGAATAGTCTTTCTAAAGCGCTGTCAGTCACTAGCGATAGGCAGAGCACGGCACTAAGAAAATTGAAAAAGCCGTAGTTGCCAGTCAAGGCAATTGCTATCTGTAGCAGACAAAAAACAGCGGCAGCGAACAAACGCGCCCTTGCCCCGGCAAAGACAAAGAAAGGAACCACTAGTTCAATAGCAAGAGCAATAGCGCATGCCGCTTTGCTTACGAACAGCGGCAGAGCATTACAAAAGAAAGCCACTGGATTTGGCAGTGGCTGAGTCTCGAAGTGATATGTGAGGGCAGTAAGAGACAGCCAACTAGAATCACTGACAGCTTCGCTGACGATTTTGACAAAGCCAGAAGAAAACATCAAACGAAAGGTCAGCCAGGCAAGAGCGATAGTGGCTATCTTTGCGGTTCTTTCACTAAACGAAAAGTAACGACTACGCCCGAGAAATATTGAAATGAACCCTGCTTCCAAAAGCAAGATATCCCACTGAAACGACAAGAACTCTTGTCCAACCGAAACAATATGTAGATAGGCCAGATAGAGAAGAAAGAGTACAACGGGCTCGGCAATACCAAAGAAAAGCAAGCCCGATAGTAGGCAGCCGCCACTGCTCACTGCCACCAACAAGTTATAGTTGGCAACCGGTGCAATACCATTAATTGAGTACAAACCCTCAAGCTGCGGCAGTAGCCCGGCAAAAGCGCACAAATAAACCAAGGCCAACAGCCGCAGATAAAGAGCTACGGTCAATTTCATAGGCTTATTGCTGAGGGCCATTGGGTTTACCTAAAGTCTAGATATGAATTGAGATTCTACAGCAGTAGCTCATGGCTTTCGCCCCTTGCCAGGCAAAATCTCCGAGGTGGCCAGGGTAGTTATTTCGCGTGGCAATAACTTTGTCATTGTTTCTTCTCGACCAACGATAATGAGCTTCTCTGTAGCCCTCCCCCAGACCAAGTAGCAGAAATATTGAAACTTCCAATCGCTTAGTTTTTCCACCTCATCGAATAAGTCAATGAGAATCACTACTTTTGCTGTTAGTGCCCGAAATTGAAAGAGTGACGTTTCAAGCAGCGCCGCTCTAGCACTTGGCTTGACAGGCTGCTGACTAACTTTTACTCCACCAGCAAATTTGAAGCGATGGCTCTTGTCGCTGCAAGCGCTAAGTATCGCTAGATCATTTGGGCGATATTGCCCTGTACTCAAAAGACTATCAACAAGAAATTGCACGGCATCTGTCTGCTCTTCAACAGAGCTGACTTCGTATAATTCACTAGTTTCATTGCTCGCTAAGAGATCAAGATTGCTCTTAAAACTCACTTTCAATTCAATAGTTGTTGCTGCTTGGGGAACAACGCTATTGCGGTTAAAGGCAAGAAGTTGTGGGTCATAGCAGAAGACGAAAATGCCCTTGGCTTGGTCTATGAGGCAGTGTTTGAGTGCCCGCCACAAATTGGTACCAAAGCTGTGGCCTTCATCGACAATGATGGCATCAAACTTTAGTTCAGGATGCAAGCGATTGGCTTCAAGCAATAATTCTGGAAAAATTTCGTTGAAGATTTTTGTGCTTCTGAACCTCGGGGGAGTTAGATTAGCTGTCAATGCAGCGGAATGACAGAGTGCGTGAAAGGTTGAGATTGTCAATGAGCCTTGTTGAGCATTAGCTCCATCGCAGTTTAAGGGAGGCTCTGGTTCAAAGTGAATCTTCCTCTTAGACTCTTGATCGCGCAGATATTGTTCATGCTGAAAGCGCAACTGGGCAGCTAGCAGCCTTGAATGGGTCACCAGTAATACTCTTTGCCCTTGCGACAATTTCAATGCGACCTCGCTAGCAATTGAGGTCTTGCCTGTGCCAGTGCCACCGACAATATTTACAGTGTTTTCGGCAGTAAGTGCCCAAAGAGTTTTTTGCACTAAGCGAGGAACCTCAATCTCAGGTGATATTTTGCTTGAAATCGTCCACTGTCCTTCGCTAGGGCCAATTGGCATAAACGACTGCTTTTGTTGCAGCATGGCTTGATAGAGGCCAGAGTTTTTGAATAATGCCAATTCTTGGCGCAAGATTTGCTCAACTAGCTGGCGCACACTTGGTGCCTGAAGACGGGCTTTCAGTCTTATTGTTGCTTGTTTCACTTCAGCTGCGGAAAGTTTGAGTTGAACGGAGATGGCCGTATTAGAGCTAGGGCTATGAATAAAACCAGATCCAGTGTGCCCATAAAAACCAAAGTATATTTGAGAAATTTCGAAGAGGCGCTTGCCCTCATCTGTGATTGTCATACTCTGCTTTAGACCTTGCAGTAGGCCCGAACATATCGGAGCAAAGGCCAGGTGCTTTAGCAGGTTTACTGTCATGCTATCGCATTGAATTTTCTCCAAGAGATCAATCAATGTCAGTGGCTTTGTGGAACTATATATAGTTGTGAGCATGTGCTCAAGAGCTTTCAGCTCAAGCATTTGTGCCAGATTCTTTACGATCAAAGTCGGTTGAGATTGTGTTTCGTCAGTTTCAGAAGGTGCTGAATCTAGAAGCTGCTCGTGCTCTTCTTCTTTTGTTTCATCTCTAATTTCTTCTTCAAGTGACGACAAGCATGACTGAGTGGCAACTATGCTACTTATATCCATGGGTTTTCTCTCCTAATTGTTACCCAATGTTAGGAGAGGTATAGGTTTTAATCACTGTGTAAGTGCACAGTGTTAGTGCCCAGTTTTAATAACTAGTTTTAGTTTGTGAGTTTAGTCGTTGCTTTTGCTTTTTGACTTTTTCTTATTCTGCGAAGACTCAGCATTGATCATCTGTTCCATTGTCATTGCGCCAATTGAACTAGAAGTATCATTTGCCTTTCTCTGCGAGTCTGCTTTGGCTTGAGGCTCAGCCTTTGCTGAAGGACTGGCCACCGCCGCTGCAGGAGCGCTAATAGCATTAGCAGGAGCGCTAGCCGCAGTACTAGACACGGCATTTGCCGCAGTATTTGCCGCAGGCGATTCAGAGGCAACACTCTCTGCGGCGAAGTGACTTGCTAAAGCGTTGGCTTCTTCGCCCTTTCCTTCTTTACTTAGATATGCACCATACGATTTGATGAACTCTTTCTCTACATCTTTGTAGCCAGCTTTAGTTTTATCCGACTGATCTAGATTTCCTAGTAGCCCTTTGTAAATAGAGTCTGTGTCAGTTTTTCCGACAGCACCTGAAGTAATAGCCCACTGCAATCTCGCTTTCAATGCCGCAAGATTTGACGCCCCAAATTGTCGTTCTTTGATTTGAGCAACTTGTTGAAAACATGGCAAGGCATCTTTAGGATTACCGTTATCGCTATACAAGGCACCCAATTTAGCCAGAGTATCTAGTCGTTCAAAGCTTCCTGAGCCCTGCTTCTTAGTAATATAAACTAGAGCATTCTTGTAGCAAGCTTCTGATTCTGAGACATGCTTTTGCTTGGCGTAAATCTCTCCCATTAATGTCAACATCGCTGGCATCATCGGATCGTCATAGCCCCAAATTGAATTGCGGGTGTTGATTGCTTCTCGCAAAGTAGCTTCAGCACCTTTCAAGTCTTGGGGCTTGGCGGCCATCTTAGCTTTCGCTTGTTCATACTGCTTTAGAGCTTGAGCGCCAAGAATTTGTGCTTTCTTCGGGTCAACTGTCACTGTACCTAGAGCGTCAACCGAAGTAGCCGGAGAAGAGTTAGTAAACTGCGCCGGTGTCGCCCCTGGTGCTTCGCTAGCATTTGCACTAGAAGCAGAGGTGTTGCCACCGGGAAATTTATTGCCTATTGAACGGTAAGGGTTGGTAAGCATATTGACAGTGTTGCCGCTAGGGACACCCTTGGGCATGGCCATCAATCCACCATATTCCATCATAGCTTGGGCCAAAGCCTGCTCTGGTAAAAGGGCCTGACTGGCCAAAAGTAAAGAGGTAAGAACCATTAATGACCCTGACCTCTGGAGGCCAAATCTGGCCGACATTACTCGCATCTCGCAATTCACCTCAATAATTGAACTAGGCCCCAATCTATAACTATATGCCAATTATCCTTATGGGTTAACAGAGCATGTGAGTTAACCTCAAGCTATATTGCTAAGGGGTAGAATGTCAGTTTACGTGGAAAATTATATTAGTCGGTTAGACAATCAATTAGGTAGCCATTGTGTCTAGTAACTATAAGTCTGTGCGGGTCGGCGAGCTTCTTGTAGATGCTCAGATTATCAGTTCGTCCGAAATGACCGAGGCCATTCAAGTCTCTAAGCGCCTAGGTGTGCCGATTGGTCGTGTACTGATGATGAGCGGCAGTGTACGTCAAGACGAGTTGGCCGGGTCGCTACAGGTGCAGCCCTTAATCAGGGAAGGGCAAATACCTTACGATGCAGCTATTAGTGCTTTGAGACGAGTGCATCAGCTGCGCATTAGCATAGCCGATGCCTTTGCCCAAGAAGACCTCAGGCCCGACATAGAAGACAATCCAGAGTACTTAGGCGAACTTTTGCTCGATTCAAACCTGGTTGCTCCAGAAGACATGGAGCGCGCCATTCAAACCAGTATGAGTTCCGGAATTCCCTTGGGTAGCGCTTTAGTTTTGCAAGGAATCCTTTCGCCTGCTCTTTTTCCTTCATTGCAACGCATTCAAAAGCAACTAATAGAAGGAGTGTTAACCAGGGAAGAGGGTATCAAGGAAGTACAGGATACTTTTGTGCTTTGGCTCAAGGCTGAAGAATCAAAAGAGAAAGTGCCGGCTCCGCTGTTGGGCAAGGATACGATTGCAGCCGAAGATTCTTACGCCATAACAAAAAGCGAACCAATTCGCAGCAACGGCAATCAAACCAAAGCCCATGGCCATCATGTTGAGGCCAACACTGAAACTGTCGAGACCAAACTGGCCACTCCTAAAACTTCTGAAACTGTCGCTGATGTTAGGCTTGTCGATTTGCTCAAAAGTGCCGGTGTGTTCAGTCAGGCTGATGTGCAGCGCAATTATGAGGCGATGCTGAAAGACCCTATTCGCTCAGGCCGCTTCTATGTTGAGCTGGGTTTGATAGACGAAGAAGATATGAAAAGGGCCTTGCGCAGCCACGCACTGATGACAAGGGGCAACCTAACCAAAGAAGAGGCAATTTTTGCTCTCAACAGCTCCAGAACCACTGAATTCGAAAAACAAATTGCGGGTACCGATAGCGTAAAGGTTCAGCGTTATATGGATAAGCAGTGGCGGGGCAAAGCCACTAAAGTGCTTGGTGGCGCTTTGTTTGGAGCACTTGTGGCTGGGCTAACATTTTCCAACCGCAAGAAATAGCCGGCCTAATTTCTCACCTCTTGGCCGGCAATGAAGACTTTCTCAACCTTTAGGTTTAGTCGATTAAAGAAGACCAAATCTGCTGCTTTACCAATTTCTATTGAACCTAAGTAGTGGTCAACTGCAATTGCTTTAGCGGGGTTGAGGCTGGCCATTTTTATGGCTTCGGGGAAGCTGCAAATATTCCAATTGACCATATTTTGTACTGCTTGGTCGAGGCTGATTGACGACCCTACTAGTTCACCGCCGGAGGTTCCAATTGCGGCCCTGTCAGTAACCAGAATGGTCTTATCGGCACCTTTAATAATGAAAATTAGGGCGCAAGCAGCCTTATCAAGGTGCAGGCCGTCGGCAATAAGACAGCAGCTTGTTGCCTTTGAAAGCAATGCAGCGCCAACTGCTCCAAGCTTTCTGTGATGTAGTGGTGGTAAGGCATTGAAGGTGTGCGTCATCATGCTAGCCCCCTGCTCAAAGGCCCGATTGGCCTCTTCGAAAGTAGCGTTGGAATGACCAAGTGAGACAACTATTTTGTTCTTCTTGAGCAGTTCAATGGCCTTGCCATCAGGGTCGCCTTCGCAGGCAGCGGTAAACAATGCCACGGTTGAGTCAATTAGAGGAGTTACCGTCTCGCTATTAAATGGTCGTATCCACTCTTTGGGATGTACACCAGGTCTCTCTGGCGACAAGCAAGGACCCTCTAGATGAATTCCAACCATACGAGAGAGAGGAGACAGAGATGCCATAGGTGATTTAGCAGTCAATGGCTGGTCCTGATCTTTCAGGCTCTTTTCTTCGCCATAGGGCAATATTCTGCTAACCCCCTGACTCTTGAGGAAGGCAATATTTTTAACCAAATGGTCAATATCAGCAGTAATTAAAGTTGGCAGGAAAGCAGTCACTCCGCGGCTAGCTAGTTCTTGCCGCAGGGTACGTACTTCGCTGACACCATACGAGTCATTGTTGAGCCTTTGCCAGAAGTCACAATCTGGTCCGCCGTTCATTTGCAGATCAATAAGACCTGGCGCAACGAAACGCCCACTGGCATCAACAGACTTAAAGCTAGACTCTTGTCCTAGGTTGGCCGGGAGCTGATCACCGATATAGAGAATGTTGCCATCTTTGAGCCAGAGCTTGGTGGGCCTTTCTTGTTCTGGAGTTACTAAATATCCGTTTTCTATTACCAGCTTACTCATGACTTCCTTGTGCTTAATATTACCGACTGGCTTTGCAAGTACTTGGTTCTCAAGTATGATGACTTAACCAGTGAGAGTTGCAAGTAGACTTTTATTATCCTTCTACGGTCTCTTTTTTTTAAATAAGAGAACTAATCCTTACTAAAGCCAAGCTAAACGATACAATTTAGAGATTATGGCCGAACCAAATCCAACAACATCTTCAAGTTCTCTACCCGCGTCGGCGACCAGCGATGCTGGTTCGTTCACTCTTAAATTGATTGAGTTGCAAGACGCGCTGGTGCAATCTCAAGAGAAGAACTTGATGTTATCTGCTCAGCTCCGAGAGCTCGAGCGTATGAGTCGCGACGGCGAAGATCTAAAATCTGAGCTGATCAATCAGAGCCTGCTTCTAACAGACAAGAGCCGTGAAAATAAACAGCTCCACCAAGAACTCGGTCGCATCACCGGCTTGCTTGAGCAAAAGTTGCAAGAAACCGAAGAGCTGCGGGCCACAGTTGTTGAACTTGGTCATCAGTTGAAAACTCGTGAAGCTGAGCGCGATCTGCTCGCCGTCATGCTTAATGAAGCTGAAAATGCTCAGCGCAGGCAGCAGGCTGATGACTCCTTCAGCCAGCAACAGCAGCAAGGAGCTAAGGGAGATACTCCTGGTTGGCTCAAGGCTTTCAAGGGCAAGAGCCCGTAGAAGAGCTAGACCCGCAGAACAGCTAGAAAAGTACTTATTGTAGCTAAACAATTATTTTGGATTCTAAAGTGCAAACTATTTCAACTGAACTACTCGCTGGTAACAGACGAGCGTTAGCTCGTGCCATATCGGTTGTTGAGAATGGCGGTGAAGAAGCGACGCTACTAGTACAGGCCCTCTATCAACACTCTGGCAAAGCACACATTATTGGTGTTACTGGCTCTCCCGGCGTTGGCAAATCAACTTTAGTAGACGCGCTAATTACTGAGTGTCGCAAGGAAGATTTGAAAGTAGCGGTATTAGCAGTCGATCCATCAAGCCCGTTTACAGGTGGAGCTATTCTTGGCGATCGCATTCGCATGCAAGGTCATACTTTAGATCGCAACGTTTTCATTCGCTCGATGGCTAATCGCGGCCACCAAGGCGGTGTTTCGCTTGCGACCTATGATGCCATTCGCATGCTAGAAGCCTCTGGCTATCAAGTAATTATCATTGAAACTGTTGGTGTGGGCCAATCAGAGCTGGCCATTGCTCAGCATGCCGATACCACAATCTTAGTCTTGATGCCTGGTTCTGGTGATGACATTCAGGCAATTAAGTCGGGCATAATGGAAATTGGCGATATCTTTGTCGTCAACAAAGGCGATTTGCCTGGAGCGAATAAGTCAGCCAGTGAGATTACGGCTTCTTTAGAGCTAAATCATTTTCAGACTTCTTGGCGCCCTCCGGTGATTTTATCGATTGCCGAGACCGGTCAGGGCATCGATGAATTGTGGCAGGCAGCAAAGGCTCACAAACAGTTTCTCGTTGATGAAAACTTGCTAGATCAAAGACGCAGTCTTCGCATTCGCGCAGAACTTTCAGAGATAGTAGCTGATATTGCCAGGCGGAATTTAGAAAATTCAATGGATAGCGATCAAGTGCGCGCTATATTGAGCAAGATAGTTGGCCGAGAAGTCGACCCACATACAGCCGCACGCGAGCTCTTGCCGACTCTGCTGGTAGGGTCTATATAACCTCTATATGCAGTGCATGAACAAGGCTGATACCACCGGTGATGTGAGTATCTAGGCTTAGATAAAAAAGTGAATTCTCTGAATAGTTTCATATTCCCGCAATACGTCTGGTACTGGGAAAGCCTACACTTCCTTACTGATATGTCATCAAGTTCTAGTGCTAACGCATATACACCCACTATCTCAAGCGGCTTGACGTGCGGGGTGCTGCACAATACGATGTTATCGGTGAACTTCACATTTGTTTAGCTGTCACCGTTCTCATATATAACTCGTTTGCAACTTCCCTTTCTTGGGCGGATATCTGTCGCATGTCTAAAATTGCCATTATTAGTCAACCTGAACAAGGCGTCTTAATTGATGTCGGTGGTTGTTCAACCTTGAAAGAGGCCTTAGAACATCTTAGTTCTACTTTGCAGTCTTCCAACCAATTTTGGAAAGGCAATAAAGTCATTCTCGGCCTAGGCGCAATCGAGCTTACCGTTGCCCAAGCAGCCCAAGTGCTAGCACTTGCTAAGGGTGTTGGTGTATTCCCTGAAGAAGTTTATTCGAAAAACGAAAAGACTAGAGCGGCCTTCCTTGAGAACAGTGTCAAAGTCACTTCAACTTTGCCGATGGCACTGCCAAAGGTAAATGTCGATATTCCAGCCAGCGGAATTCCTTTTGCCGAAGCCGACGCCGAGAGCCAAAAGAGTGCTGTGCAACTCGATGTCACTATGATCGAGATGGAGCACGACATTGTTGAAGACACACCGCTGCCAGACGCAGCTGCTGAACTAAACAAAGACGGATCGACTGTGGTACTACCCCAGGTGCTCTACGTCAAACAAACCTTGCGCTCTGGGCAAGTAGTTTCCCATAAAGGCGATCTCGTCATCGTTGGCGACGTCAACCCTGGTGCTGAAATTATGGCTGAGGGCGACATAACGGTCTGGGGCAGCTTGAGAGGAATTGCTCATGCTGGAGTTGGCGGTAATGTCGAAGCCGAAATTAGAGCCCTCAATCTTCAACCAATTCAAATTCGTATTGCCCACGCCATTGCCCGCGCTCCGGATAGGCCACGCATCACTTATGCCAACGGCACCGGTCCTGAGATTGCCCGTATTGTAGAAGGCAAGATTCGCATTCAGAAGAACAAAATTGACTAATCAAATTCGTCAAGCAAGTTTTTCCAAACAAGTTTTCATTCGTTATCACAAAGCCATACGAGGACACTAAATGAGCGGACGAGTAATCGTAATCACCTCCGGCAAGGGTGGTGTTGGCAAGACAACAGCATCTGCCAACATTGGCGTCGCACTTGCTTCAACAGGGGTGAGCGTTGCACTGGTTGACATGGACATAGGACTGCGCAACCTAGATATCTTGATGGGCCTCGAAAATCGCGTCGTCTACAACCTTGTTGACGTAGTTGAAGAGCGCTGCAAACTGCGGCAAGCTCTTGTAAAAGACAAGAAGCTACCTAATTTGAGCCTTCTTCCTGCTGCTCAAACAAGAGACAAATCGGCAGTAAACGCAGAACAAATGAAGGCTCTCTGCGAAGAACTGAAGAGCATGTATGACTTCGTTTTGGTTGATAGCCCTGCTGGTATTGAGCAAGGTTTCCAGAACGCTGTAGCTGGTGCTGACGAAGCAATCGTTATCACCACTCCAGAAATGTCAGCTGTTCGCGACGCAGACCGCATCATCGGCCTTCTTGAAGCACGCAAAGACGAAATCAAAGAGTATCGCTTGGTTCTCAATCGTTATAGACCAATCATGGTCGCCAATAACGACATGATGAGCGTCGACGATGTCCTTGAAATTCTCTCAGTCAAGCTTCTCGGAGTTGTGCCAGAAGATGAAGACATCATCATCTCGACCAACAAAGGTGAGCCGATTTCGGGCACTGACAACATCAGAGCTGGCCTCGCTTATCGCAATATTGCTCGTCGCATCCGCGGCGAAGATGTAGCGATAATGGATCTTGAATCTAAGAACTCTACTTGGATCAACAAGATTGTCAGCTTCTTTAATCCCACTGTCCGGGTTTAGGGGAGGTCAACATGCAACTACAATTATTCAGCTGGATCTTCCCACCGAAGACTGACGATGTTCGCGCCACGGCCAAAGACAGAATGCGCAGTATGCTCACGCATGACCGTCTCGAGCTGCCGGCCGGACGCCTAGAAACCCTAGAAGAAGAACTCATGGCAGTGGTTGGCCGCTACTTTGAGCTCGACAAAGACACAACTCACTTTGATCTGCAACAATATGAGCGTCGGGCTAGCTTAATCGCTAACTTCCGCCTGCTCCGCTCCAAGTGCTAATACAGATATAAGTGACGTCTAGAGTCGCATCATCAACACTAATCCCATCCTCCCTGAGGAGCCTTTTCAATGTCGTCAGCGGCATCGATTTTTGGCTCCTCGGGGCGACGGCGTTTTTGATTAGTATTGGCCTCAGCGTCTTGCATCTCTCGCAACACACCCAAGGCTATTTCGATAAGCAGCTCCAGTATATGTATGCTGGCGTGTTTCTAATGCTCATTGTCAGCCGCATTCCCCACAAATTGTGGACGAATAAGTGGATGGTGACATTGATGTATCTGGTTAATATTGCCCTGCTTGTGGCTGTCATGGTCAAAGGCCACTCGGCCCAAGGGGCGCAACGCTGGCTTGCTCTTGGTCCGATTACTTTGCAGCCGTCAGAACTGGCTAAGCTAGTTGTCATTTTTTCGTTGTCGTCTTGGCTAAAAAATCATCGAATCAATTCGTTCTTTGATATTTTCAAAATTCTCGGCATTCTCTTATTGCCGGCCGTACTAGTGTTCAAGCAGCCTGACCTTGGCACTTCGTTGACTTTTGGTGCCGTTTTTCTTGGTCTCTCCTATTGGTCTGGTGCCACCATAGTTGATATTCTTGTCTTAATTAGCCCTCTAATATCTCTCATTCTAAACGCTGTAAACCTTGACTGGTGGTACATATTTCTCGCAACATTGGCAGGAATATTGCTAATTTTCTGGCGTACTTTTGATTGGAAGATTTGGCTTCGCTTAGCCATGATTGTTGTGGTCATGGGGGCTAACTACGGCTGTGGTCATGCCCGCCCACATCTTTGGGGCTTACTCAAAGAGTATCAACAGAAAAGGCTAACTAGTTTCGTTAACCCATATGATGACCCTCGGGGCTCGGGCTATCACATATTGCAAAGTCTGATTGCCATCGGCTCTGGTGGCATCAATGGTGCCGGTCTGGGCAAGGGCAACCAGGCTCAGGGTGCCTTTATTCCTGAGAGGCATACTGACTTTATTTTCGCTGTCATTGGCGAGGAACTAGGCTTCCGCATTTGCGTTCTCATTGTCATTGCCTATGGCATTATTTGTTTGCGAGCACTCTTTATTGCTCACCAAGCCCGAAGTAATCCTAATCGCGGCGACCCAGCTGGGGCTGCTATGGCAATCGGCTTGATGTGTATGTTCCTCTTCCACGCCTTCATAAATATCGGCATGACCATCGGCTGTATGCCTGTGGCAGGCGTGCCATTGCCATTTCTTAGTTATGGCGGCACGGCACTAATTGTCGATTTAATCGCCATTGGCCTCTTGCAGTCGATTTATTATCACAACCCTAAAGAAGTGAAAGACATCTGGGGCTAGGGAGAAGCTCTCAAAACTGCTCTTGGTCCATGCCTTTCCACCAAGCAATTGTCGCCCAAACGGCTAAGAGTGAGCCAACTACGAGCATGGGCAGAAGAAATGGCCGTAGATAGCAGGCGAAATAAGCGCCTATAACCATGGAGAGCAAGCTAACGGCGAGCTTGAAGATGCTCAGCTCGTAATTGCTCATGGTTACCTTTTTTGAAAAGAACATGAGGAAGTAGTACATAGTGATCGACAAGCCTCGCAAGCGTTATAGAGCTGTATCTACTTCAATAATGAATGATCAATAAAACTCAGAGAAGATTTACTCACATGTTGTAACATTCCAAGGCATTCACCTTGGAGATGTAAGAGATGGCGACTACGGAATCGACCTTGGCAAAGACCGCGCCACCGGTGCAAATGAGCTATACGGTCAAGAACCAAGAGCTTCTAGACTGGGTGACCGCAGCCGCAGCGCTCTGTCAACCAGATCGCATCTACTGGTGCGACGGTAGCCAAGAAGAATATGACCGCTTATGCGAAGAAATGGTCGAAGCCGGTACTCTGATCAAACTCGATCCTAAAAAACGGCCAGGCAGCTACTTGGCACGTTCGGCCCCTTCTGATGTTGCCCGTGTCGAAGACCGTACTTTTGTCTGCACAACCATCAAAGAAGACTGCGGCCCCAACAATAACTGGATGGAGCCTGAGACCGCCAGAATTATCCTGAAAGACTTCTTCAAGGGATGCATGCGTGGTCGTACCATGTATGTCATTCCTTTCAGCATGGGCCCGCTTGGCTCGTCGCTTTCGCAAATTGGCGTGGAGATCACCGATTCGCCCTACGTAGCTATCAACATGAAGCTCATGACCCGCATGGGCAAGCCAGTTATCGACGTACTTGGTGAGTTTGGTTCTTTCATTCCTTGCTTCCACAGCGTTGGCCACCCACTTTCGCCTGGTGAAAAAGACGTTGCTTGGCCTTGTGACGCTGAACACAAATATATTTGCCACTTCCCTGAGACCAAGGAAATTTGGTCCTATGGGTCTGGTTATGGCGGCAATGCTTTGCTCGGCAAAAAGTGCTTAGCTTTGCGCATCGCTTCTCACATTGGCAAAAGTGACGGCTGGTTAGCTGAACACATGCTGATCATGGGCGTAAAAACTCCTCAAGGCGAAAAATCATATGTAGCAGCGGCCTTCCCTAGCGCCTGCGGCAAAACCAACTTCGCCATGCTCATTCCACCTAAGAGCCTCAATGGTTGGGAAGTGACTACTGTCGGTGATGACATCGCCTGGATCAGACCAGGTAAAGATGGCAAACTCTATGCCATTAACCCAGAAGCCGGCTATTTTGGTGTTGCACCTGGCACATCAGCTAAGACCAACGCTAATGCTCTCGCTACCCTAAGCAAAAATTGCATTTTCACAAACGTAGCTCTCACCCCTGATGGTGATGTTTGGTGGGAAGGGCTGACTGACAAGCCTCCAGCTGAATTGATTGACTGGCAAGGCAGACCGTGGACACCAGATTGTGGCCGCAAAGCTGCTCACCCGAATAGCCGCTTTACTGTTTCTGCTGAGCAGTGCCCATCGCTAGACGACCAGTGGGACAACCCAGAAGGTGTGCCGATTAGCGCCTTTGTCTTCGGAGGCCGCCGGGCATCGGTGATACCACTAGTAGTGCAAGCCTTTAACTGGAACTTCGGTGTCTACATGGCAGCTACTTTAGGTTCAGAAACAACGGCAGCTGCCGCTGGTAAAGTTGGCGAAGTGCGCCGCGACCCTATGGCGATGCTACCGTTCTGCGGCTATCACATGGGTGACTATTTCGATCACTGGCTGCAAATTGGGCATAAAGTAGAAAATCCACCACGGATTTTCTGTGTTAATTGGTTCCGCACTGACGACGAAGGCAAGATGATCTGGCCTGGTTTTGGCGAGAACATGCGGGTTCTTAAATGGATTGCTGGTCGTGTTCAAGGTACTGCTGGGTCAGCTCAAACCGTATTGGGCTGGATGCCGCGCTACAAAGACATCGACTGGACCGGGCTTGAGTCTCTGTCTAAAGAACAGTTTGAAGAGCTGATGACCATAGATACAGCTTTATGGCAGCAAGAGCTTGATTCTCATGGTGAGTTTTTCGCTAAGCTAAAAGAGCGCATGCCAGAAGAATTGGTTCTGATCAAACAGATGCTGACATTGAGTTTGGCTAGACTATAAAGTTAGGCCAAAAAGCAACCATAAAAGAGCTGCCAGATTTAGCTGGCAGCTCTTTGGGTATAGGTTACTAGAGATTACTAGATGCATATGGAATGACGCAGAAAGGCTGTGGCCCGAGAATTCAATGAGCAGAGTTGGCGCAGACAATTTAGCAAAAGGGACAGAGCAGCCTCAGGCCCCCGATAACGGTCTAGCCAATCGAATTTGGCAAGATCAACCAATTGCATCTGCGCAAACTGATAGTCAGAAACAACTAGCCCTAGAACCTGGCGGAAAAATCAATTTTTCCCATCAGGAAAATATTTACCAACCGAATAAAGCAACTAAACAGATAGAAACTGGCACAAAGTCGTGGCCAGAAGAAGGCATATCAGCTCAATTCGAAAAAATTACCTCAGCAGACAAAACCAGAACTGAGAAATATACTCTCAATTTGTCGGCTGAAGCTCAAGCGGCTGGCCAATTTGAGCATATGATCAAGCAATTTGACCAAAAAGGTAAATTGGTCTCAAAAGAGACCAGTGACCACACGGGCAATCATATTGTTCTTGGCGACATCAAAAACGGCAGTCCGCAGTCGATCACCATCGATAAGGGCGACGGCCAGCATGTTGAGCTACGCAAAGGCACTTCGCACTTTAAAATGGAGGGCACCTGGTGCGACAAAAGTGGTGCTACTGGCTCCGTTGTCTGGCAAGGAGATCACCTAGTCTACAAAGACAAAGCTGGCGATATCACTGGCACAGATCGCTTTGACCCCAATCAACCTGGTCATATTGCTTTTGAACTGAGCGCTGATAAACTTGATTTAGACACTGGCAAAGCCACACGCATTGAGGCTGATGGTACAAAGACAATGATGTCTTTCAGCCCAGGGCGACGCGACCATATTGCCACCGACGGCAGTATCAGTGGCACTGTTGAGAGAGTAGACAAAGCCGGAAAGCGAACTTCAGTAGAAATATCGCATCAAGATACCTCTGGCAATGTCTCTATTGTCAACGTAGAAAGCAACTCGGTTATTACTCTTGAGCAAAACAAGGTTTCGTATCATGCCGGTTTAAAAGCTGAGCAGAAAACTGGTCTGGTGGCTGGGCAAGACAAGCCAGTCCCAACGGCAAATGAACGACCAGACAAGAGCTTTAGCGAAACGCTAACAGAAGGAGAGCAAGCCTATATTGCCTCCCACCCTGAAGCAAGCAGACGAGACATTGCCCAACTGCATGTGCGTTTGCATGACAAACCAGAAGAGCTGGCAAAAGTCTATCAATCACTGAACAAGCTTGATGATGTTCAAAATCTTAGTGCTACAGAAAGTGCTGCACTGAAAGAGAGTGCTTTGCACAATGTTGCCTACCCCGTAGAAATTAGCCAGGGTCAATCAGGAACTTGCTATGCGGCGGCCCCTGAGCGTGTACTGGCTACGGCTCAGCCTGCTCACTACTTAAACATTATCAACGAAGCAATTTCCACCAATAGAGTGACAATGAACGGTGCAAACGGGCCAGAAACAAAAGAGTTAAATCCTACTGTTCTGCATCAAAAAGATAGCAGTGGCAGAGATATTGCCAGTCGCATATTCCAAACCACCTTCTCAGAAGTTGGTTTTGGCTTAAAGCCTCCAGAGCAGTCACCAATTGCTGAGACCTATTCAACTGTTGACTATTCCAGCGGTATTTACCGCAATACGAAAGACGGCCTTGGTGTCCTCTTGAAGCCAGATGGCACGGCCGAGACCTACCCAGGAATGGACTTAATGCAAGTCACCGATACGCTCAACCGCCTATCTGCGCCGGATCATCCGGGTTATAAACTCAGCGTCGCACATGACTCAGATTCACTCTATAGTGCCTTTAAGGCCAATGGTGAGCAGCCCATGATTAGTGCAGTTGATCGCGGCGCTGGTCCGTTCGGTGGCAAGACACACACGCCCGGAGACAGCACCAATCACATCATTACTATTGGCGCCATGAAGCCAAATGCATCAGCCGATGGTGCCCGATATAAAACTACTTTCCAGATGAATGGTGGAGCGGCTGACGATATCACCACTGACGATACCAAGCACATGACCAATGTCACAAGCAATTCAAACAAAGGCATTATGCCTACTGTAATCTATGTCAGCGAACGTTCATAGTTGAGAATCAGCTTGCCGCACCGAAGAAATTTTATTCAGTCATGAACTTCATCAACATTGCTTCGGCTTTCTTACGCGCCGGAGCCATTTCTGAAGAAAGCATTTTCGCCGACAAGCCATTCATATCAAGTTGCACTTGACCAGGAGCCCTTGTGATTTTGCCGAGGTCTAGAGTGTGATTAACCAGCGCTGTCAATACCGCTGGTTTTTGAGCTGCCACTATGGCGCCATGCTGCACCATAGAGTCATTGACAGAAGGAATAGTGCTGATGCCAAAACTCTTGAGATGATCACTCTTTAGTGCGTCCACTACATGTTCGCCTTGGGGTCTACTACCAACTAGTTCGCCATCAACAAATGCAAATTTAAACTTGTGTGGTTGAACCACAACTTCCTTGCCTTCATTGGTGATACCAGTGAAGGGCTGAAGACCCTTTATCTTGGTGAACCAGGTGACACTCTCCCCTTGCTCTTGCAGAGCTTGCCTGAAGGCTTTGCCCATGAAGGGGCTATCTTCCACCAACAAAATTCCTTCTCTATGGTTAGGAAGGAGTTTACCAATCTGACCACGAGCTGCGTAGGCAATACCAATGGCAGCAGCAGCACCACCGACAACCAGGGCAGTCTTTCCAGGGTTTTCGTAGGCCTCTTGCCAAAGATTGGAAGCAGCAGAAGAGATAGAAGAATCGCTCTTCTCTAATTTCTCAGGGCTATCAATGTCGCGTGGTTGTGGCATGCCTAAGTTTTACTTCTTTGCAAACAGCATGTCACTATGGAAAATACGCAACTATTTGTTAATTGCAAACTGAATTATTTCACGACTAGGGCCTCTTCAACTTTTCGTGCAGCCTGGGCCGAACTTAGCAAGAGTTTGTGGCTGCTCTTTGAGTTGCTGTCTAGGTCAATAACGTACTGGTTTGTGCGAGCAAACTTCTCTGCCAGAGAAAAATCAGCGATTGCTCTTTTATGTTCGCCGAGGACAGCTAGAGTTTGTCCGCGGCGGTAGTGCTCAAGAGCGAACTCAGGATTTTCGGCAACGGCCTTGTTATAGTCGCAAAGGGCCTGATCAAACCGGCCAAGCAGCTGCAGAGCGCGCCCACGATAGAAGTAGCTCCACTCACTGCCCTTTTTTTGAGAAATTGATACTGTTAGGTCATCAACAGCAGTTTGGTATTTCTCCATTGCTAAATTTAGATAGCCTCGCCAGGCGTAGGCAGAAGCTTTATTTTCAATTTTTTCATCCGAATTGGATTGTTTATCAATTAGAGCAATAGCATCCTCGACACATTTCAAAGCCTCGGGATAGTTTTCATTATTTCCATATGTTCCGCCAAGCGAAATGAGGGCATTAACAAGCCTTGTCTTACTTGGCGAATTAAGCTTAGTTGCCAGGTCAACGCTGATCCGCCTGAATCTAATTGCATCAAGCCAAAGGTCTCGTTCCTCATAGCAGTCAGCAATGTGGCTCCATGCAAAAATTGGAAATGCTTTTGGCAGGCTCTTAGGCAACGGATGTTTGATTGAGGCCAGAAAGTATTTTTCAGCAAGATCATATTTATGGAATTGCTGCTCCACTGTTCCTGCCCGCAAGAGCACCATTCTGGATAGTCCAACGTTGAGGCCGATGTAGTCAGTAAGCTCATTAACGGCTTCAGCAAAGTTAGTATGGGCGCCAGAATAATCGTTAGTTGAAGCACAATATTCACCCCGAAGCACACTATACTCGGCGCGAGCAATGTGATCTTCCTTATCATCATCAAAAAAGAGCTCTAACGTCTCAGGAGAAAATGCCAGCCGCAACGGCGACTCATCATCATTCTGCACAGAATCAACTGTTTTCCAGGCAAGAAGCGCGCCTACGAGAGTAAAAGATAAACAAACAAGACAAGACACCACTAGGATGCGCTTGGTTGACTTCCAACTAGTGCCAAATATTTTAACTAACACCGTATACCGTACACTACTGCGAGCTCTAATAGCCGCGGTAGGCTGCTCCCCGTGCTACAGCTTTAACACCCGGTACATTTTGCAGTGAGCCATAGCGATCAACAGCGTAGCGAATTCCTGCCACCATATTGTCGACTGGGTCGAGAATATTTTTGTGGCCAGGAATGGCATATGAATTGAAAGTTGGCCCGATTGTCTGCATCAAACCTTTCGAAGGTGTACCTTTGGCAGCATTTGAATCCCAGTTATTTACAGCATTGGGGTTCCAGGCGCTTTCTTTTTGCACGATTAAATTGACAGCGCGCAAGTTAGCATCAGTTACTGGCACACCAGCCAGCTGCAAGGCTTCCGAAATTTTCTCGCGTTTCTCGCCTTCAGGAATTTTTCCTGCTACTTGCTGCTCTGTATTTTGGCGACTTGTAGCAATCTCATACAACCTTTGTCCAGCACTAGATAACTGCCGACCCGAATCACTAGTTATGTCAGCAGCAGTAACATCATTTGGCGCTTTACCACTGAGCATAGCTGCGGCAATATCACCAGGTTTGTCACCAACCTTAGCTTTCATTTGATCCATCAACATTGATGCCATGCCTTCTTGGGCGTCTTTTGGCAAAAGAGTTTTCATTTCTTCTTTGGTAGGCTCGCCGCCCTCTTTCATTTTCTGAGCCATACCCTTGAGCTTGGCCAAGAATTCTGGATTCTTCAACTTTTCAGCAAAGCCCTTCGGTAGTTTGCCTTCCTTTATTAGTTTTTCAATCAGGGCTGGGTCTGGTGGATCCCCTAAGCCTTCAAGAAAAGCACTTAACTGATTGCCAGAGAATCCATAGCGACCAACCCGGTAATGACCGTCTGGGTGGCGTCTTACTGTTTCGTAGGCATTGTCACGATCAGGCTTCCATAGGCCTGCTACTGCTTCTTTGACGCCCATTTCTTTGTCTGATTCGTTGAGCTGACGGGGCACGTCACGGGTGCCAAATGAACCCATACGCTCAGTTGCAGCCATGGGCATATCAACGCCATTGCTTCCTTTAAAACGATTGGTTTCTTCTATTGCTTGCTTGGTTTCAGGTGTTAGATCCGGCAGGTCCTTTGCAGGCTTTAGATTCTGGCTAGCCTCTAGCTCGGGCGAGATAATATTGTCTTGATCATTAATTGGAACGCCATCAATTGCGAGCGGGTTCGTCGCTTTAATCCGCTCTGAAAGATATTTCACTAGTTCATCGGCAGCGTGACTCTGGGCATCAGTTGGATTTATCTGCCCTGGAGCGCGCTCAATCTGCACTTTGATTTCTTTGGAGTTAAGCTTTTCTGGATCACCATTCATTTCAATGCGACCGTCGGCTTTTACAACAAAGTGTGGCTGTTGCTTTGGCGGCTTGTCGAGATCTTGCAATTCGACGTTGATCTTTGGCACGCTCTTATCGATAGCCGGGCTGGCGTCAAGCCGTTCTGTGGGTGTAATTTTGGTGTTGTCTGTGATCAGTCCACGAGAAGCGAGTTCACTAGGAGCTTTGAGGAAGTCGAGTTGTTTGGTTGCGGCATGGACGTGAGCCACTGGAGGAACTTCTAACTTCGCACCAGTGTCAGCTCCGGCAGCGGGGGCTGCGGCGACAGACGATTCAGGACTACTAAGCAAATGCGAGGCTTGAATTCCAAGTGGACTAACGTGGCCTACTCGATGAGGTTGAATAACCTTGTCGCTGGCTCCGCTATCGCTTCCTGATTTTGCCGGGGTCGTCATTGCTGAATTCCTAGTCGTTGGTACAGACATATTTTTGTCTATTATGTATGGTATCGCAATGGGGAAATCACGTAGGAAATTCTGAGCATTAGCTAGCGTAAAATCCCCAGAGACAATGAGCCTGTCCTGTGGGAACATGCTATCTACCCCACGTGAGCTAATCTTCAGAGAGACAACGGCGATAACTTGCCTGCTACTGCATTGCTCGCAATCTAGTCAATAATTTAGGGCCAGTCTATGACCACAGCGATTCTTCTGCCAGCACCTCCATTTGATCGTGCCAGTGCCATTCTCAAAGTTCGCCTAGCTGAGGATGGCTGGAACAGCAGAGACCCGCAGCGAATTGTCAAAGCATACTCAAGCACTAGTAAGTGGCGCAACCGCGCAGAATTTGCTACTGGTCACGAAGAGATAATTCAATTTCTCACCCGCAAGTTTTCAAAAGAGCTTGAGTATCGCCTTATTAAAGAGCTCTGGGCCCACATAGATGACCGCATTGCAGTGCGCTTCGCCTATGAATGGCACGACGATAGCGGTAATTGGTTTCGTTCGTACGGTAATGAGAATTGGCAGTTTGATGCAGACGGACGCATGGCCGAACGCCATGCCTCAATCAATGATTTGCCCATTTTAGAGAGTGAGCGGAAGTATCACTGGTCCTTAGGTCGGCGCCCAGATGACCATCCGGGCTTAAGCGACCTGGGCCTGTAGCGGCAACCACAGTCAACTTGTTTTGTTCCCAAATTAGCCGTAGACGGCGAACAGTATTTGAACTGTTGTATTCGGCCATGCCTTAGGTGCGGCCTCCTTTAGTATCAGTTTATTGACTGCTACTGAACAAAAAGAGATTTTCTATGTACTACTTGGCCAACGAGCGCAAGCTTGCAACGACAGGAAAGAGCCTGTTCAACAGACTCTACCTTTATACAAAAGAACGGTTTCCTCTCGCACAATATGGTGTGATCACTGCTCTTTTTGCCTTTTGTGGTCTGAGCTTATCTAGCTCACTGAGGACAGGGCAGGCTCATTTCAGCTTGGCACAGTTTGCCGTGGCGGCACTAACCACCTTTATTTTGTTCTATCAACTGCGAGTTGCCGACGAGTTTAAAGACCACACTGACGATTGTCGTTACGCCCCAGAAAGACCAGTACCTAGAGGGCTTGTTAGCCTGCGCGAGCTTGGTTCTTCGGCAGTACTATTGGCGTTGCTTCAGCTAGCCCTGACCAGTCTCAAACCTGGTTTGTGGCCGTTTCTATTTGCTATCTGGATCTATTTTGCTCTGATGTCGAAAGAATTTTTCATTGCCAGCTGGCTGAGGCAGCACCCTGTTTACTACATGCTTAGTCACATGTTTATCTTGGTCTTTAGCGATTTGTTTATTACCGCTGTTGACTTTGTCGGCAGCAGTAAGGGCCCAGTGTTGTTATTACTGTTCTTTCTAACAGGTAGCTTCTTTAATGGCATGGTGATTGAATTTGGTAGAAAAATCAAAGCACCAGAATGTGAGCGAGAAGGTATGGAGAGCTACTCCCGCGCCCTCGGTTTGCAGCCAGCCGTAATTGCGCTGACTGCCTCTGTCATTGCGGCCCAAGCCTCTCTCTCACTGGCTCTGCCGCACTACTCAAATCTTGCCACCCTAGTCTTTGCTGTCTTTGACTGTTTTGCCTTTGCAATATTTCACCAGTTTATGACCAAACCAAATTTGGCCAATCAGAAAAAGCTAGATGCCATGTCTGGCTTACTGGTAGCACTCTCCTACTTAACAATTTCACTTATCTCTTGGATATAAAAATGATATTTACAATTGAGCAATTACTAAAACTATCAAAGGCTGAGCTTAATACTGTGGCTGGTGGCAAGGGTAGCAATCTTGTCAAACTAGTACAGAATGGTTTGCCAGTACCACCGTTTTTTATAGTCTCGTCTAGGGTACTGGAACTAACTTACATCAAGCACTGGGGTGTGGAGCTGGCGGAAGACATTAAAGCCAGTCGCTCCGATTTAGCCGAAAGAATTCGCCAATCGGCAACATCGCATATGTGCGCTCTTGAATTTTCTAGCTCAAAACTAGAGCTATTCACAAACAATGCTTGCACCAATTTCGCTGTGCGTTCATCGGCTATTGATGAAGATGGAGAGAAATCATTCGCCGGTCAACTCTTATCATTTTTGAACGTGCCCCAAGAGCAAATTGTAGAAAAAATCTTTCAAGTTTTTGCATCGAGCTTTGAGCGCCGGGTGCTTGCATATCGTAAGCTCAATCGCCTAGGAGCAGCAATGATTCCGTCTGTCGTGGTACAGCAGATGATAGCTGCCGATAGCGCTGGTGTGCTCTTTTCCTATGATCCAGTCAAACTAGACACTGACCACGCGGTGGTAGCAATCACCCGCGGCCTAGGAGACAAATTAGTAGATGGTGCCATCGACGGCAACACAATCTATTTGAATCGACAAGCAGATGCGATAGAAGAAGAAAGTGATTTACTGTCAAGAGCTCAAGCAGAGCGGCTTCTGCAGTTACTCAGAGAATGCGAAACTATCTTCTCATGCCCCCAAGATATCGAGTTTGCTATTGCCGCAGGAGAAGTTTATCTGCTTCAAGCCCGGCCGATAACGACAGCCAAGCAGAGGGAGACTTTTGACACAACCCGTGTTTTCGACGGTAGCAACATTCAAGAGAGCTATCCTGGCATTACCAGCCCGCTGACATTCTCGTTCATTAACAGCGCCTACCAAGAAGTCTATAAAAGCTTTTGCCGGCTCATGGGTGTCGAAGAAAGAGTGATTCAAGCTGAAGGTGACCTCTTTAGCACCATGCTCGCCTACATCGATGGGCGGGTTTATTACAACCTGGCATCTTGGTATCGCCTAATGGCACTACTTCCGGCTTATCAAACCAACCGATCATTTATGGAAGGAATGATGGGCCTCAGCCAATCGGCTAGCGAAGTCAGCGCTTTTGACAAAGACGAGACCAGCAAGAAAGTCACAGCCAGAGATTACTTCAATACAGTCAAAGCAATCGCTTGTATTGGTTCTAACTACTGTCGCTTAAATGGCCAGATCACTGAGTTTAATTCTCGGCTCGATTTGGCTTTGCTTGACTGCGAGCTTGAATCAATGAGCCTAGATCAGCTCTACATCCAATACAGAAGCTTACAGGCTAAGTTATTGAGCAACTGGCAAGCACCAGTAACAAACGATTTCTTCGCCATGGTCTTCTTTGGTGTACTGAAAAAACTAGCAGTCAACGCAGAAAGTGAAGAGGAAGAAAAAGAGGATAGTCAATATGTCTATAACTTACTTCTTCAAAACCATGGCGGCATTATTAGTGCTGCTCCCCCTAAATTAATTGCTCAAATAGCGGCCTTAGTCTCGATTGACAAAGAGCTTTGTCGTGCCATGGTCGCACGCAATCAGTCGTTGAGCATGGAGCTGCTCAAGCACCACACTGAAGCTCATGAGCTCTATTTGAGCTATCTCAATCTATTCGGCGATCGTAGTATCGGTGAACTGAAGCTCGAAACAAAGTCAGTCAAAGATGACCCTGCAGTTCTGCTCAACACCATCGGCAATCTGGCCTTGAATGGCCAACCATCAAAACAATCACCGCTGCCTGACGAGAACAAAGGCAAAGACCGGAGCAAAAGCAAGAGCCTAGCAAAACAGCTACTGATAAAGATTGTTGCTAGCCAAACGAAACAGTCTTTAGCCCAGAGAGAGAATTTGAGATTTGCTCGCACTAGAGTCTTTGGTCGAGTACGAAAAATTGTTCAAACTATGGGCCAGAGGCTGACTGAGCAAAACTACATCGACTGTATGGAAGACGTTTTCTATCTAACAGTCGAAGAGTTACTGGGCTTCATCGATGGAACAGCAGTCTCGACCAATCTGCGAGCAATAGTTGAATTGCGCCAAAAGGAGAGTGCTAAATTTGCCCAAAGCGCACCAGAAAGGCTGGTCTTAGTTGGCGCAACCGGGTTGAAGAGAGCCCATTTGTTTACTGGTAAGGAGCGGCCTGAAGACAAAGGAGGAAAGCACGGGCAGCTTGTGCTAAAAGGGCTTGGGGCCTCAGCTGGAATAGTGACAGGGCGGGCCCGTGTCATTCGCAATCCTGAAACTGAAATGCTTGAGCCGGGCGAGATTCTTGTGGCCGACCGCACAGATCCTGGTTGGATAGTGCATTTCGCTACATGTAAAGCAATCGTGGTTGCTCACGGCAGCCTACTATCGCACACCGCCATAGTGGCCCGCGAGTTATCTATTGCCGCCGTTGTTTCATGCAAGGGTGCTCTTGAGATGATTGAAACTGGAGACACAATTGAGGTTAACGGCTGCACTGGTGCTGTATCGCTAATTTCGCGCCCCGCTAAGAAAGAGAGTGAGAGTCATGCAATTCCTGCCTAAGCAAAAAAAACTAAATCAAAATCTAATTCGCTATTCTCAATGCTGGGAAGACACAGACCTAGTGCTCAATACTATGGCTGTATCGCCTGGCGACACAATTCTTTCGATTGCCTCTGCTGGCGACAATACTTTGTCACTACTGACCACTAATCCTGGCAGAGTCATAGCCGTAGACTTTTGTCAGGCACAACTAGCTGTAGTGGCACTAAAAATTGTGGCTTTTAGACTATTGAGTTATGAGGAGTTATTACCATTCTTAGGTATCTATGATTGCTCAGCAGAAATAAGACTGGCGACATATGTCAGACTTCGGAGTGAATTACCACCTCAGTTCAGCCATTTCTTTGACGAGCGTCCAGAATTGATTGAGTGCGGCATTATCGCTAGCGGCAAGTTAGAGCGCTACTTCTCAATTTTTCGTCAAGTGATATTGCCACTAGCCCACAGCCGAAAAATAATAAATGCATTATTTGAAAGGCGCAGCCGAATCGAGAGGCAAGAGTTCTTTGACAAGCAGTGGAATACAATATGGTATCAAGTTGCCTTCAAGCTCTTTTTTGGCAAAACCACCATGGCTATGATTGGTCGCGAGGCAAGCTTCTTCAAAGAAGCGTCCTCATCTGATTCGCTCTCTAGCTTCCTGGCTAATGCTTCTAAAGCTGCCTTAACAGAGGGCGACCCCAGCACCAATCACTATCTTCGGTATATTCTGACCGGCGAATTCGGTCAGGTTTTGCCCCATTATTTAAGACGCGAGAATTTCGAAATCATTCGATCAAACTTGGACAAGATAACTCTGGTAGAAGGGAGTTTGCAAAGTATCTTAGAGAAGTTGCCGCATAGTTCAGTGGACGCCTTTAATTTGTCTGATGTCTTCGAGTACATGACCGAAGGTAATTGTCAGACTCTAGGCCATAGCATTAGCAGAGTGGCCAATAACGGAGCTAGAGTTGTCTACTGGAATATGGCAGTAGATAGACTAGCCAATCAGTACGATAACAACCTTTGCGCCAGTCTGAGATTTAACCAAAATCTGGCAGCCACGAGCACCACTTTTTTCTATAGACGCTTCTGCTTAGATATTGCTACCAAGGGAGCGGCGTAATGACTGCGCTACTTTCTATTACTAGTGCATTAGCTAGTTCAGCCTTGATTCTTGCGCTGCTGGTCACAATCCTTTGGCTGCTCTCTCGCTTTACCAAACCATCTGAGACTTCACGCAAAATTACTCATATGCTCATGGGGTTGGCTTGCCTAAGCTTGCCCTGGCTATTCAGCTCACCAACACCTGTTATTGTTTTATCGATTGTTGTCTCAATTCTCCTGAGCGGGCTTAAACTATCAGAGCAATCAAAGCTCTACCCTGTGCTGTTTTCAGTAGGCAGACGATCAATTGGTGAAGTCTGTTTTCCACTTGGGGTCTCACTTACCTTTATTTTAAGCAATGGAGTACTGGCCCACTACATTGCACCAGTCGCGATACTTGCTCTTGCTGATTCATTATCTGCACTAATTGGTATGAAGTTCGGCTCTAAGTTCTACAAAGTAGTGAACGGCAGTAAGACTCTAGAAGGTTCATTAGCTTTTTTTCTTACGGCGGCGCTGACGGCCTTTATCTCACTTAGTTTGCTAACTACAGCAAGCTTGTCTCATGTCTTTACGCTGGCTCTAATTGCAGCTATTGCTGCCACTGCTTTTGAAGGCATGTCTTGGGGCGGCCTCGACAACCTCTTTGTGCCAGTAGGAACGCTGCTGGTGCTGGCCCAAGTAGATGGTCAATCTGAGCTGCAGCTCTCTCATACACTTGCAGTTTTTATTGGTGTCTTCCTTCTGATCTTGGCCCTCAAGCGTTTATCGACTCTTGAGGGTGGTGCCGCCCTAGCTGTGGTTGGCTACATGTATGTCTGCTATATGCTCGGCGGATTGGCTTGGATTTTACTACCAGTTGTTCTCTATGCCAGTTACAGGCGACTGATGCCAAAACGTTTTGCCAAAATCGTTTCGACACACTCAATTTTTGGTGTATTATCAGTCGCTTCAGTGGGTATCTTTTGGCTACTGGCCAGTCACAAGAGCGACGTCTATATCTATCCGTATGCTACAGCTTTAGCTACTCATGGGGCCATCATTGCTTCCGCTCATATTCACTTAAATGCTTTTGACGACTGTGCTAGCTCGGACAAGCTAAAAATATATTCTTTGGTTTGCTCTGTGCTGAAGAGCTGGTCGCTGATTTTCATACCACTTGTGTTCATAACTGGTCTTGCAACAGACCACATTGTCCAAATCTTTCTTGCTCCAGTTTGGATTTTTGTCGCCACAGCACTATTTGTGACAACAACCAAGGTTGGTCCTGATTTTCGCAATAGCGCAAGCCGCTGGATAAAACAAGGTGCTTGTGCCGCAATTGGCTCAGCACTTGCTTTAGTTGGCACACTATAGAGGTTTCAAATGACTGTACTTGCTCGACAACAACAAAGTCTACAAGAGTCTCAACTGGTGACAAGCAATGGAGCCAGTGCCAGACTGTATTTAGGCGAAAACTTTGCCTCATTGGGTAGCGTTGAATTCTCACATAATAACAATAGAACTGCCGCGCTAGACCTACTTAGACTGGCAGCCAGCATGGCTCACAAGCAAGGGCAAAAGACTTTGATTGCCCCCCTTGACGGCGATACCTGGCACAGCTATCGCACCATAATCGAAAGTTCGGCTCAACCAAAGTTCTTCCTTGAGCCTGATTCACTTCTATCTGCTGATATTTTGAAAGAGGCTGGCTTTGAGCTGATTGCTCAATATTCATCTTCGCTTATAGATTTGGCAGCCTCTCAGGGGGCTATTGACACTACTATCGCTAAACGTCAAACAGCAATTGAAAGCTCGTTCTCAATCAGACACCTTAACTCAAACAAGTTTGAAAGCGAGCTAAAAGATATCTACGATCTCTCGCTCAGTAGTTTCGCAAACAATTTTCTCTATCAAGCTATTGCCTTTGAACAGTTTGCTGAACTCTATCGACCCTTATCAGCACTAATCAGCGACGAGCTAGTTTGGCTGGCATTCAATCAATCTAAGTTGGTTGGCCTAATGTTTGCCCTACCCGACCAACTCAATAAAGAGCAAATAATTCTCAAGAGTGTAGCTGTTCATCCTGAATTCAGTGGTCTTGGTCTCGCCAGTTATCTGCTAGCTTGCGTGCACAAAGAAGCTGTCAAGCTTGGTTTTACTCACTCAGTACAAGCGCTATACAAAGATGAAAATAGATCGGCGGCCCTGACAGCAGACCTTTCAACAAATTTAATTAGACGTTACGGTCTCTTTGCTCTTGATCTCAATTCTCTCAAAAACAATATCAACCGTAACAACCGTAACAACAAATAGGTCTGCAATGAACATCGCCACCACGTTAGAGAAACTTGCTCAGGTTCATCCTCATCGTCTAGCAATTGTCGAAGAGACGAAGAGCACTACCTATGCGAAGTTAAATCAGCAAGTGGTATCAGTAGCCAGTTATCTCAATTGCATTGGAATAAAAAAGGGCGATATTGTTTTGCTCTATGTCAACTTGAGTAGCGAATTGTATGCTCTTCTTCTTGGTATAAATCGCATCGGAGCAGTGGTGCAATTTATCGATCCTACTTACGGGCCAAAAGAACTAAAACACTGCATTCAGCTGGCAAAACCAAAGGCAATTGTAGTAGATGATCGACTGTCTCTATTAGCTCGGTTAGCAGCACCATTTTTTGGTATTAGAAAAATACTGACTCTATCTCAGTTCGATTTATCGAGCGAACTAAGCTGCACGAAGATTCCGCCAGTTGGTATTTGCCAGGTTGAGGATGACCCTGCCTTAATTACTTTCACCAGTGGCAGCTCTGGTAATCCTAAGGGAATTGTTAGAAGCCATGGGTTTCTCGGTGCTCAGTGTCAAGTGCTGAGAGACGAATTAGCCATAGGCTCTTGTCATTCTGAAATCACCACATTGCCAGTTTTCGTTTTAGCAAACCTTGCCAGTGGTGTCACCTCTATTTTGCCCGGCAGCAATTTAAGTAGTCGCTTCAAGATCAAACAGCAAGCTCAAGCAGCCCAATTGACAGGGCAAATACTTGAGCACCTGCCCGAACGCATACTGGCAGCCCCGGCCTTTCTTATGCAAATTGCTTGTTATCTTAAAGAGCAAAATATTAAGTGCTATTTTGTCAAAGAAATTCTAACCGGTGGCGGGCCGGTTTTTCCGCAACTACTATTCTTGTTGCGCGCGGTTTTTCCTACCGCGAAGTTGACCACTGTTTATGGCTCGACTGAAGCTGAGCCTATAGCTCACTTTGAGCTTTCAAGCGACCCTTTAGCCAAATATGATGTCGCTGCTGCTGGTCTTCCTCAGGGCAAAGTTTCACCTCGAGTAGATTTGGCAATTTTGCCTGGTGCGCTTCAGTCAGAATATTCCGAATCTCAATTCGAGACATTGAGAGCCCCGGCCAATGTCATTGGTGAGATTGCCGTAGCTGGCAGTCACGTTATTGACGGCTATATTGACGGAATTGGTGATAGAGAAAACAAGATAAGAGTCGGCAGTCGCACTTTCCACCGCACTGGCGATGCTGGATATCTTGATACTCAAGGAGTGCTCTATCTGGTCGGTCGGGCGGCAATGAAAATAGGTGTTCCTGGTGGCTTTGTCTATCCGTTAGCAGTTGAAGCCAGTGCCATGGCCACAGGCTTGGTTGATAGCTGTGCTTACCTGGTTGTGCGAGATCAGCGAGTGCTGGTGGTCAAACTTTCTGCTATAGCCGGTAGAGATGCAGAGGCCGTGCTACTCAAGCGCCTTGAGTTTGCCTACATCGACAAAATAATTGTACGAAAAGGGCTGCCCATGGACAAACGCCACAGTTCTAAAATTCTCTACAACAAGCTCAAAAACAGCCTTTAACTAGTTCTCGGTCTTGGGCACGTGAGTAGAAATCATGCTCTCTTCAGAGCGCTCAAAGGCCTCTAGCTGCGAAGTTGGCACGTTTATACCAGTCAGTTTATTGCCATAACCAAGGGTGACCATACGATCTTGAACGGCAAATATATCTTCTACATATCGAGCAAGTGCACGACCTTGAGGAACAATTTGCTCAACAGTGGCACTAAGGAAATAGTCAGCGGTAACACCACCAGCTACATTAGCGTTGCGCTCAGTGCCCCATTTTGTGGCAAAGCGCAAAGTAAGTGGAGCGCCAGGCTTGGCCATTAAGCTCAATTTTCGACTAAAACCTTGACTATTCAGGTCAATTTCACCAAGAAGCTGATTAAATGAGTCAGGACCGTTTGGCAATTGCCCTTGCATGCGCCCAGCTGCCACACCCAGTTCCTGAGCTAAAAGCTCCACCAGTGAGGCGAAAGCGGCGACGCCTTGAAGATCGATTGTCTTGCCAGTTCCATCAAAAGTCATAACTTGTTCCATCTATTACTATGAACGCAGTGTTAAACATTCCAAATGATGCCAGTTAAGTGCGAATTCTTCAAGTACAGTAGTTTTTATGCAAGTGCAAAATATTCCTGATAGAGCTAAGCCTGTTGCCCTAACACGTGAATGGGCCGAAATGATCAAGTTAGAGCATACAGTTTTTGCTCTGCCATTTGCCCTGTCGGGCCTAATACTGGCCACTTCGACCCTGCCATCCTTTAGTACAGTGGCCTTCACTGTTTTGGCTTTTATTGGTGCCCGCTCAGCGGCCATGACACTCAACCGACTAATAGACGCTCGCATTGATGCTATTAATCCCCGTACTAAAGACCGCTCCATTCCTGCTGGCCGCATCAAACCAGCCACGGCTGTGCTTTTTACCATAGCTTCTTTTGCCCTAATGCTGGCAGCAGCCAGTCAGCTGCCTTTGATTTGCCTACAGCTATCGCCCATTGCTGTGTTTTGGCTCAGTTTTTACTCATTCACTAAACGCTTTACCTGGCTCTGTCACATTGTTCTCGGCATTGCTCTGGGTGGAGCGGCCTTAGGCGGTTGGGTGGCAGCCAGTGGAACCATTGTGGGGGCCGCACCATGGCTTCTATCTTTTGCTGTAGCAACATGGGTAGCAGGTTTTGACATTATTTACGCTTGCCAAGATGCTCAGTTTGACAGCGAGAATAAACTGCACAGTATTCCTGCGCGATTTGGTTTAGCTAGTGCCTTGAATATATCTATCGGTCTACATGTTTTTACGGTAGGCTTTTTGGTAGCACTTGGCTTTTTCCTGCAACCGCCAGCCGGTATCTTCTACTTTATTGGTGTCGCCTTAGTAGCGGCCATGCTTATTTATGAGCATAGCCTGGTGAAGCCAAGCGATCTGTCAAAAGTGAATGCCGCATTCTTCACCACCAATGGTGTCGTCTCAATTGTCACTTTCTTAACAATTCTGCTTGATCGCTTGTTTTAATTTGCACTGCCCTTAATGGCATATTTGAACTCTATAACTCGGATAACTCGGCTGGCTTTAGCTGATTACTCCTCAGTAGAGAAATAAGTAAAGTTACAGTTGCTCGGGCGCCAATAAGAAGAATTTCTTCATCAAAGACGTCCCCGTCACGGTAAACATTGGCCATCAGCTTTCGCGGCCGGGTTTGCAGGGCCAACTGAAACACCAATCCTGTGGGCCGTTCAGCCTCAGCGAAAGGCAACTACCCATTTATTGACTACTTTTAGAACTTGGTCAACAATATCAATCATCCTTTAGAAGCACTTGAAAATACTGGGCAATAAGTTCATTCTATGGGTTGTCAAATTTGACGATACCCGATGAGGTAACCATGTTCATCCAATCAGTACTGCAGAACATCGGCTGGTTTTTAGGCGCATGCGCTACAGTTTCATTCATTGAGCATCAAGTACATGCTCGTTTGATGCACCAAAAGAATTTTCTCAGTAAATACACGTCCAGTTTCAAGCGTGTTTATGAAGCTCATGCCATTAATCACCACGGACACTACTCAAAGATTTTCACAGATGAACCAGTTGCTCCAGGCAAAGACGAAGAAATTCGTTTGACGGTTCACAAAGCTCCAATCAAAACTTTGCCTCTGATTCTCTTGATCTCACTAGTTTCGATACCTGGCGCCCTTATATTTTGTTTTGTAGTTGTGATGCACCACTGGATCTGGAACAAAATCCACTTAGAAATGCACAAGCCAGAACAACGCAGCTTCAGCAAGTGGGCATCCTATAAGTTCCTAGCTCGGCACCATTATCTACACCACGTTTATCCAAACAAAAACTACAACGTTGTCTTTCCCTTTGCTGACTATGTAACTGGAACCAATGTGCACGCATCGAAGTCTGAACTGCTCGAAATGTATGATCTTGACTTGCTTCCACTTAAGCCAGCCGAGCTAGCCTCTCTCAAAGAAGCTGCTGCTCAAGAAAAGCAAGAGAAGCAAGCCAAACAAGAAAAGCAACTAGCTACTCTTCGTGGCTAACTTCTAGCTTTTTACTTCGAACTAATTTCAATAGTTACACGCTCTGGGCATTCTGTTGCCCAGAGCTTTTCTATGTAGTGCTTAGCCGCGGATCTTCCACTGCTGAGAATGCGCCTGTGCTCTAAGACTCGCAGGGGCATATAGACGACAATCGCTGTTAGCCAAGCCTGTACCGAACAAACACCAACATGAAGTGATTCAGTGCCTGGCACAACACCAGATGTGAGCACACCGACAAAGCCAGCCACAAAAAGAGCAATGAAGGCCGGCCATCTAACTGCTGGCAAACTAGCTGAATCAGGCACGCTTGAAAGGTCATGGGATTGCCCCAGTAGGCGACTGATCATGAAAAATTCACAGAGCATAATCACTGTTACTGTGGGCAGAAAAACGCAATTGAGCGAGGCAATTGCCTCTAGCGATTTAGCAATGCCAGCGGTCGACAGCCAAGCAGCTAAGCTAGCACAGACTACTGCTAGAACGGCACAGACGCCATGATGCGGCAGCTTCTTAATATTTTCAACGGCATTGATCATGCCGTATAGATTCGAATCGTTGCAGGCGAAATAGGCTACAGCTAGAACAATGGCGGCGATTGCAGCAATGCCACCAAAGGCATAGACATTTATGTAATTGGTTGCGGCACCATAATCAGTGATACCAGATAGTCTTGAAATCATCCAGCCTGTAATTGGGAAAATAATTTGTCCAATTAAGAGCGCAATCGTCAGTGGTAATGCCGTCAACCACTTGTTGGTCTTGCCATAGCGCCAGTAGTCAGCTTCGTTTCCCCAAACGGCGAAGCCAATGACAAATCCTGAAACTGAAGTTAGGGCGGTGAGAAAAGGCACATGCGGTATAGCACTGAGAGCTGTGATTGGGCAAGTTGGTATCACTTTAAAGAATGTGTAACCAACCATGCACAGCAAAAGTGGAGCGGCCAGATAGCGGGCGAAGTTAGCAACACCAGAAAAGCCAAAAAAGTTATTGAACGCCATCAAGACTGCCAAGCCAGCGGCCATATACATTACTGGAATATTGCAATGGAATAAACCGTTGAGAGCGTCAGCTAATAAAAGTGCCGCCAAGGAATACCAGGCAATGAATATCCAGAGCAAATTGAAAGATACAAGCCGCGAGCCCCAGCGGCCAAAGACTTTACGACTGAGGATGCCATAAGGAAGACCACTGAGTGCCCCTAAATAGGCTGATGGAATGGAATAGGCCAAGAGAACAATACAGCTTAGAGCAGTGCAGACAATCACTTGCGAAAGGGTAAGACCTTCCTTGTACCACTGAAAGCCTATCAAAACAGAGGGAAAGGCGGTCACCATGGTGATCCACAGAAGCCCCATTGTGGCTGCACTACGCCGTTCATTTAGAGGAACAGCTTCGCGGGAGTGATCTTCGCTCACTTCTTGATGAACAACTGTTGCTTGATCTGATAGCTTTAACTGCATGCGACATCCTCTAGTCATCTAAACTGTTGCGTGCTAACCGAAAAATAGACAAGGATGCCCCAACTAGTGATTGAGAGTATGGCAAAACTACTTGTCAAGCAATCGTAAAACCACGAAGACACCAATCTAGATTGAATAGCCCTTGACGCGGCCTTAGGCCGTCAATAGGCTAAACTTGATGGCTCCCATTCGGTTTCACCCCATGATCAAACTACGAGCGGCTCTCGTCGCCATTCTTTCCTTGAGCCTTTATTCAGTCGCCCCCACCTCCCTGGCAGCCACTGGTGAAATTGTGGAGACCTTGTCGGCCGATCGCAGCGAAGCAAAATTATTTCGGCCATCCCCGATTGTGGGCAAACCCAAAATAGGTTTAGCCCTTGGTGGTGGCGGTGCTCGTGGAGCGGCTGAAGTCGGCGTACTTAAAATTTTAGAGAAAGAAGGCATTCGCTTCGACTGTGTAGCCGGCACTAGCATAGGCTCTGTTATCGGCGGCTTTTACTGCCTTGGGGCAACGGCAGAGCAGATGGAAGAGGAGTTCAAAAGCGGTGAAGTTATGCGCAACTTTATGGCTGTACCACTGACTTTTCGACTGCTTGTTGCACCGGTGTTTTTGCTACTTAGACCTTTCAGTCACAATAAGTATGACGGTCTCTATGGCGGTGATAAGTTTCGCAAATACATAGTGGGGAAACTTACAACCGAAGACGATCTGATTGAGGACATGAAAATACCCTTCGCCGCCATCGCCTTAAATGTTGTCGACGGCAGACCCTACATGATACGCAAAGGGCACTTGGGATATGCCATGCAAGCCAGCTGTGCTGTGCCAGCTTTGCGCAAGCCGGTACCGATTGATGGCATGCTCTTCTGTGATGGTGGCGTGTCCTGCAACTTACCGGTCAAGCAATGCCGTGCCATGGGCGCCGATTTTGTCATCGCCGTCAATATAGACGAACCCTTTGAGCCAGTTCCACTTTCGACTTTTAAAAAGCCTGGAAGTATCACCAAGCGCATGGTTAAATGGGCATTGTTTGATATCGATGAGCCCCAAGCTGCTTTGGCTGACGTTACTATTCATCCAAATACCGAAGGAATTTCTTTGATCTCAACTCGACGCTCTGACGCCATTCGTGGAATCAAGGCCGGTGAAGAGGCCGCAACTGCAGCATTGCCAATGATTAAGAAGAAGCTCAAGGAAATTGGTGTTGAACCCTCCCTTGAGCTTAAACCTACTGACGCTCTTAACTCGGCACCACTGTCAGTGCCATAAAATCAACTCTAATCTTTAGGTTGAGTCTTACACGGTGCATCAGTGCTGCACTGACACTTTTGACCTTCTTTGAACTCAGCACAACAGCAGCAGCAGCAATCGCAACCTTTGCAAGGCTGGCAAGTTTTACTGTCACAGCATTCTGGTGGGCAACAAGCTTTACTCATATTCTTATCTCCTATTTGGGTTCTTTGATATGTTTGTCGCTATCGTCTAGCAAACACATAGCTTTTTGCAAAAGTCCAACCACACATTGATCTACTATTCGGTAATAGATCATGTTGCCACTGCGCCTTGTAGCAACAATGCCGCGATCGGCTAGCCTTTGCAATTGATTTGAGATGGCCTGGGGCGTCATCTCAATGGCGTTTGCAAGATCGCAAACACACATTTCTTCTACTCGCGCCAAAGTATGGAGAAGCCTAAGTCTGGTGTCATTAGCCAAGATCTTAAACAAATCTTCTAATGCTAGGGCTTGACTGGCGCTGATAGGCAATTGCTCAGGCAAGGTAACATGCACTGGGCAGCAGGTTTGAGCGACTTTGATTTGATTGAACTGTTGTTTCATGATTTCATACTATACTATTACACCGCCTTGTGGAATAGTTGAATTGTTAATTTTGCACTGACAAGCTAAGAACAATAATTAGTCAGTATTCGATCTCTTTCTGGCCATACAAAGCTAGAATCATAACGATGAAATTGGCAGCTGGTTTTATCCCTTAGTCGAATGAGAAACAATGATGGACGAAAAACAGCATTGGGAGAAAGTCTATGAAACTAAGGCTGCTGATGCTGTCAGTTGGTATCAGCCGCATTTAGAGAAATCACTGCAGTTGATTCTTAACGCGGCTGCTAATAGAGCCAGTCAAATTATTGACGTTGGTGGTGGTGAATCGACTCTTGCCGATGATCTAATAAATGCAGGCTACAAGAATATTAGCGTTTTAGACATTTCAGAAAAAGCAATTGATGTTTGCAAAAATAGGCTTGGCGATAAGTCTTCTTCAGTAACCTGGCTTGCTGCAAATATTCTTGAAGCTGAACTTCCCGCAAAGTTTTACGATGTCTGGCACGATCGAGCAGTCTTTCACTTTCTTACTTCTGAAGCTCAGCGCACCAAGTACGTGAAGCAAGTGGCGAAGGCCGTAAAGGCAGGTGGGCATATAATAGTTGCTACTTTCGGACCGCAAGGCCCAGAAAAATGCAGCGGCCTAGCAACAATGCGCTACGATGCCGACGCCCTTCATAATCAGTTTGGAAGAAGATTTCGCCTGGTAGAAAGTGCCACAGAACAGCACAATACTCCGTTTGGTACCACTCAGCAGTTTCTCTACTGCTACTGCAAGCTGGAAGGTTAGCAGTAAACGGCTAATCTAGTTAGTCTCAGAGATCTGGTCAAAAATTGTCTTTGCCATCATTCATCAAATTCAACATAATTGCCTGACCGGAAGAAGTTTTGGTATCAAGACCTTCTTTGACTGCAATCAAATGTTTGTTGCTGCCTGTAAAGTGATGAAAAATAGGTCTTAGTTCTAGCTGCTGCTCGCCGTCTTTATGACAAAATCGACCGAGATCAAAAGTAATCAAACCATCAGCTGCAGAAAGTGCTTTCATTGCATCAGAAAGGCCCAGGCTATCAGCAAACTTGTCTTCAAACACCTTTGTTATTGTGTAACCATGATGCTGGCAATAGTCTTCGATTACTGCTCTCTGCGTTTCACAGCTGCATAGATCGCCGCAATTTCTCACATAGGCTACAAGTCTAGTTTTTCTAGCATTAGAGACTGTTTTTGTCCCCCAGCGACTGCCGAGATTAGTACTGAGCCCATCAAGAAGATCATCACATGAGCAAGTTTGCTCTGCAACGGTTGATGCACTGCGCGTGTGAAGCGGTTGCCGCAAGCGCTCATCGCTTGATTGATCTCGGTTCCTAAATCTGTCTAACCAGCTCACGATATTTTGCCTCGACTTCGTAGTGTAGTGCTAATACTGCATACCTTAGCGCTATGTTCAGAACTGCACATCATCCGGTTGACTATTTGGTTTAGAGTGACCATTCTAGAGCAACTATTCCATACAGGGGGCACAATTTCGCCCTTACTCCTGAATGTAGTACTAAATTTACAAATTGCAAATTGAATTAGCAATTTGTAAATTCAGTACTGCGGTGCTAATGTATAAACATGATTACCCGCAGCGCAGCCAGTACGCTAAAGCAACTTGCTCAAAATTTTCCGGTGGTAACAGTGACCGGGCCACGTCAGTCTGGAAAAACCACCCTGGTTAAAATGGTCTTTCCTGATAAACCTTACGTTTCTTTAGAAGAACTTGATGTGCGCGACTTTGCAATCAACGATCCAAGGGGCTTTCTTAATCAATATCCTAATGGTGCCATCCTTGATGAAGTACAGCGCTGCACAGGTCTGTTCTCATATATTCAGTCAATTGTTGATGTTGACAAAGATAAGCGCTCAGGGCTATTCGTGCTAACAGGTTCACAACAATTTGGGCTACTGTCTAATATCACTCAAAGCTTGGCCGGTCGAGTCGCTTTGTTTACTTTACTGCCCTTCAGCCTTACCGAACTGCAAACAGCTAGCCATGCTCCCTCAGCAATTGAAGCCCTATTATTTCAAGGACTTTACCCGCCAATTTACGATAGACAACCAAGCCCGTTACAATGGTACGACAACTACATTCGCACCTACATAGAACGAGATGTACGCCAGCTGATAAACGTGCGAGATTTGACCACATTTCAGCGTTTTGTGCGCATTTGCGCGGCTCATACAGGGCAGTTGATCAATCTCTCGTCACTAGCAAACGATTGCGGTATCAATCACATGACCGCTAAAGCATGGCTATCAGTTTTAGAAGCAAGCTATCTAGTGACATTACTCTCTCCGCATTTTAATAACTTCAATAAACGTTTAGTTAAATCACCCAAGCTTTATTTTCTTGACACTGGTCTGGCTGCACGCCTGCTAGGAATTCAAACAAAGGAACAATTATTACTTCACCCTCAGCGTGGTGCATTGTTTGAAACCTGGGTTGTTAGCGAATTGCTGAAAGCTCGATTTAACCAAGCTTTGTCATCTAATCTATATTTTTGGCGGGATCATATTGGCAACGAAATAGATATCATAGTCGAGCAAGCAAACTGTCTCATTCCAATAGAAGTTAAATCCGGCAAAACAGTTGCTTCCGATTTCTTAAAAGGGCTAAACCACTGGCTTGGACTGGCCGGTGACTCGGCTGATAAAGCATGGCTGGTATATGGTGGCGAGCAAAATCAGGTGCGCAAAAACGTAGAAATCGTTTCATGGAATCATATCGCTGACCTAACTAGGTTATTGCAATAGCAAGCGAACCAGCACGAGATTTTTCACTCTGGTTGATGTCGTGCACCAATTTCTCTTGACTTACGCATTCTATGCCAGGTGGGTAAAACATTGAGTTTAAGGCTATTAAACCACCAAATTGAAGCAAGAGACTTCACCGTCGACGGTGCCGAGATAGACTTTGTCTTTGTTGATTAGTGGTGGCGCTTCTATTTGTTTATGCAAGAAGCGTTGAAAACGCAGTTTGCCATTAGCAGTATCAAAGCCTTGCATCCAACCATCTCTGCTGACGCTAATTACACTCGCACCAATGGTCTCCAAGGCCGCGCCAGGAGAGCCTTTCAGTGGTGCTTTCCATTTAAGTGTGCCGGAATATTTCTCACAACAATAGAGCCACTTATTTTCACTGGCGAACATAACTGAAGTGAAAACAATTACTCCGCTTTTTAAAATCGGGCTGAATGTTGGGTATTCCCAAATCAGGCGACCAGTCTCAGCCTCAAGGGCGAAACAAACACCGCCTTGGGTGCCCACATAGACAGTATCAACAGAGGCTGTCGGCGTGCTCACTATTCGACCATCAGCCACATACTTCCAATTTAGTTTGCCACTGTGCGCACCAATTGAATAGACATGGCCGCCTCGTGTGCCAAAGTAAAGTGAGTCACCATGGGTGCGAGGGGCAGCCACAATGGCATCAAGTGCACTAAAATTCCACAGCCTGCGCCCCATGCGGATATCCAAAGCTGTAACCTGACCAGTACGGTCGCAAACAATAACTTGGTTGCCTGACATGACTGGGCTGGCCAGCACTGGAGCCGGCCCTTCCCAGCTCCAAATTATTTTACCTGTGGCAGAATCAATTGCTTGAGTTTTACCAGCACTATCGCTCACAACTAAGCGACCATCAAGATAAATAGGAGAGGTCAAAATTGGTGCATCAGCATCAAAGTTAAAAGACTGCTTGCCTGTTTCTGACTGCAAGGCATAGAGGCGGCCATCGGTTGAGCCAACATATAGGGTCTTCTCATCGCGGCTAATAACTGGATGAGCGGCCCAGCCAATCGGACCATGGGTGGGAAAAGTCCAGAGTGCTGGCTCAGTTTCACTAATCTTTGCTGGAGCCAGATCTAGTTTAGAATCAAGTTTTGGATCTAGTTTGTGATCTAGCGCAGGAGCAGCGACAGGACCTGTAGATATTGTTGATGAACTTGCAGTATCAACTATGGGAGTGGAGATATTATTGTCTCTTATAAAGGTCGGCACACCTGTAATAAATACTTCTTCGCCGCGCTCACCTTTCTTTATGAGTGGCTGATCTCGATCCTTTACCGATTGATTATCAGAGCTTTTGCTTGATGGCGCCGTTGGTGCTTGAGACCCTTGAGTCTCTTGCACTACTTTGCCAGTGGGATTTCCTGGCGGTAAAACTAAGGGCTCAACTTGTACGTTATTTGGTGAATTTTTCTGAGCAACTAGGCGGGCCTTTTCTTTCGCTAAGCTTTGTTCAAGCTCCGCGGCCGTGGGTTCGGGAGGGGCGATATTATCGCGCTGTGCCGTTGACCGGGGCGACAAACCCATGCGAGCCACGCGCATTTCAAAAATTAAATCATCGACTATGCCGAGTACATCGGTCATTGATTTATAGCGATCGTCAGGCTGTTTTGCCATCATGCGTTTGACCACCCGGTCTAGCACTTCTGGTATTTCAGGGTTGAGACGTTTGGCCGACGGCACAGGAGCATTGGTATGCTTCATTGCCATTTCAATCATGCCTTGAGCGCGAAAAGGCAGCTGCCCAGTGCACATCTCAAAAAATAGAATACCCATCGAATAAATATCAGAACGGTGGTCTTGCTGTTCGCCACGACAAAGTTCTGGAGACATATAAGCTGGTGTACCCATGCCTTTGGTGGCAGAATTGAGATAAACCCGGCCAACAAGCAAGCGCGCTAGGCCAAAGTCACCAATTTTTAAGTCACCTTCATTAGTGATAAAAATATTGTCGGCCTTGACGTCTTGGTGAACTACGCCGCGTTTGTGAGCAAAAGACAAGCCTGAAGCCAATTGTTTCATCCAATTGAGACAATGCTCAAGGGGAAGGGGCCCCTGGGCCACCCGGGCGGCTAAGTTTCCACCAGGCAGATACTCCATGGCCACGAAATGGTGCTCTCTACCGTTGCGAACCTCAGCACCAATATCAAAAACAGTGACAATATTAGGGTGGTCGAGCTGGGCCGCGAGCCTGGCTTCTTCTCTAAAAACGTCTACATTTTTCTTATCTGCCATTAGGCTGGGCAATAGCATTTTAATGGCGACATCGCGCAAGAGCAGTTCATCACGGCAATGGTATACAACCCCCATACCGCCCACGCCAATTTCTTCGAGCACCGAGTAGTGGCCGTCTTCGAGTTTATCGCCGCGTGAAAATATTCTGGGGGCCACTAATCTTCAATCTCCTAGCAGGCTCTATTTTATTATCTTCTGGTAATCTCGGGGTTGTAAGAAGGCGCTAAAATGACAACGTCAACCTCGGGAACTTACGATGAGCCAACCTGCATTAAACCAGTTTAACAGCACTTGCCCTCCGACCGATGACCCCACTTCAAGCGATCACGTTACTTTTGACGCCTCAGTGGAAGCCCTCAATAAGTTACCAGTAACCGCCACTGTTGCTCAAGGGCAACTGGTACTAGAGCAAGAGGCTCAAGCACTTTTACGGGCAAAAAGCCGACTCGGTCCTAGTTTTGATAAAGCATTAGAACTATTGTTGGGCTGCAGCGGCAAAGTTGTGGTCACCGGAATGGGCAAGTCAGGCCATATCGGCTGCAAGATTGCTGCAACCTTCGCCTCGACTGGCACTCCAGCCTTTTTTGTACACCCGGCCGAACTGCGCCACGGCGACTTTGGCATGCTCGATGAGCGCGACTTGGTTATTGCTCTGTCTAGCTCAGGCGAAACTCAAGAAATTAAATTGGTGCTCGAACCAATTAAACGACTTGGTCTCAAGCTCATTGCCTTGACTGGAAATTTAAGTTCTACCCTGGCTAAGTACTCAGACGTCACCATCGATGTCTCAGTAGAGAAAGAAGCTTGCCCTCTAAATCTAGCACCCACCACATCAACTACTGTAGCTCTAGCCATGGGCGATGCACTAGCGATGGTGCTGATGTCAGAGAAAGGAATTGAAGCAGAAGATTTTGCCAAGAGCCACCCAGGCGGCAATCTCGGCCAGAAACTAATAACTGTTGAAGGCATTATGCGCTGCGGCTTTGATGTGCCAATAGTTTCGCTAGATGCCACCCATGAGATGGTTGTAGAAGAAATTGGCAGAAAGAAATTGGGCTTCACAGCAGTCTGCGAAGACGACGGCAAGCTCAGAGGCATAATCACTGACGGTGACTTACGCCGCTCACTTTCAAAGTATCGCGAACAAGTCTTTGACAAGAAAGCTCGTGACCTTATGACCGGCTGGCCAAAAACTATTGCCTCTCATTCACTGGCAGTAGAAGCTTTACGTATGATGGAAAAGCACTCGATTTCAGACATCTTGATTGTAGACGGCAATATGAGACCAGTCGGCTTAATCGACTTGAAAGACTTGCTACGGGCCGGGATTATTTAGATAGCTTAGCCTAAATTCAGCTTGTTCAGCTTCGCGTCGGGCTAATATAGTGGCTCTGCTGTCTGTCAAATATGGATCGCGAAATGGTACTTGCGAGCTTTTGCCGAGGCGTCTGAGTTCTTCTCCAGCAATCTCAAAGATACAAGTGTTATCCACTTTCAAAAGCTCTTGCACTAGGTCTTGGGTGCTTGTTTTAATGGCAATGGTGCCGCCGTTCTTACGTCCCAGCCCAGTAGTGCGAAAGACCTTAAAACCTAAAGAAATTAAAGCACCTCTGACCGCCGGAGCGCAAGCATAGGTGAGAAGCGCACTATCCTCAGTCATGGCGAGGTAGTAGTGTTGGAACAGATCGACACTCCAAAGCTCAGGTACTTTCTTTGGTGAAAAAGGATCGTGAAAAATCAGATCGTATAGACAGGACGACTCTCTCTCAAGTAGAAACTGGCGCAGATCACAAACACTAATTTTGAAATTAAGCTGCTCTAGAGTTTGTCTTTCCAGCGCGGCAAAACAATCCTGGTCCAAGACTTGTGGCACTACAGCCAGCACATCGGGATCTAGCTCGATGCCTTCAACTTGCAGGTTAAAGCCGCAGCTAAGATCCGCGCTAGTATCAGTGTTGCTAGAAGCCAGACTGTTCGCCAGGGCTAAGCTGTTATAGCCAAGACCAAAGCAACTATCGAGCACACGCAACGACGGTCTGACAGTTCCGACCGCTCTAGCAAGCTTGAGAAACTGCATGGCAGGCTCAACATAATTGGTGATCGCTTCAGTAAATGCACCGGCACGGTTGTGATACAACTCGTCTAGGTTGGTCTCATGGAGCGAGAGTGAGCCATCTTCTGTGGTGGCAAGGCTGAAGTTAGGCATTTGCATTTAGCTCATGGTTAAGCTCAAGATTGAGTACTATTTTGCCAATATTTTGATCTGCTTCCATCAGGACATGGGCTGCTGCGGCTTGTTCTAGTGGAAATATTTTTTCAATAATTGGTTTGATAGTGCTATTGATAAAGTATGGCAAAATATTTTTTTCAAATGCTCTGGTGACTTTAGCTTTTTCATCATTGCTGCGCGAGCGCAGAGAGGTTCCTCTTATAGTAACGCGTTTAGTAAGAAGAGCAGCCAGATTAAGTTCGCACTTAGCCCCAGCAAGCAGCCCCACCACCATGATGCGACCAAGGCGAGCCACACATTTGAGATCTTCTTCTACATAATTGCCACCAACTAATTCCAAAACAACATCAGCACCGTTGGGGCAAATAGAATTTACGGCATTGGCGAACTGACCGCCTTCGATAGTAAGCACTTGATCAAACAGAGCTTTTATACGCTCTGCTTTGGCCTGCTGCCTCACTGTTCCTACAACTTTTACGTTCATAGCCTTGGCTATTTGCGCCGCAGCAATACCGACACCACTGGCTGCGGCACTGACCAGCAGTGTTTCGTGTGGTTTTAAACCAGCTTGCAAACAAATGGCATCGTAGGCTGTTATATAAGCCTCAGGAATGGCTGCACCCTCAACATAAGAAATATTTGAGGGCAGATGCATTACCGTAGTGCTTTCAACCGCTATGTACTCTTGGTAGGTTCCGGCAGGGGCAAGACCGAAGACGCGATCGCCGCTCTTAAACCCTTCTACATCAGCGCCTACAGCCTCAACAACACCAGCATATTCAAGACCTAAAACATCCTGGACAACATCAGCAGGGGCCGGATATTTGCCTTTTCGCTGTAGCGTATCGGCTCTGTTAATAGCTGTTGCCTTAATAGCTACGAGAACTTGGCTCGCAGTGCAATGTGGCTTAGAGCGTTCCTGCAGCTGCAATACCTCAGGGCCGCCAGCTGCTGTAATAACGATTGCTCTCAAGATATTTACCTTCCACTAACAAGTTCGAATACTGAACATAACAATAGGGGTCTATTGTCTCAACAAAGGTCGACAAGTGATGGTCTGCACTTGTATTCTTATTGGGTTATGAAGATGAAGTTGTTCGATAATGAGAAATCGCAGCGCGATACGTTTGACCCAGATGAACGTCTGGAATTAGATTCTGAGCACATTCACAACAAGTCTGAGAAAGATATATGGGACAAGATTGCTGCTGTAGCGCCAATTGTCTCTGGCATGCTCATATTTGTAATGGGCGGCTGGTTTACGTACACATACAACCAGCAACAGCTGCATCTGCAGGAAATTCAGACTATTGAGAAGTTCATCCCGCACTTGATGGGCAACGACCAGAGCAAGCGGGCTGCTATTCTTGCCATTTCATCTCTAACCAATGCTGAGCTAGCAACCAAGTTTGCCCAGATTTTTTCAAGCCCTGGTACAGTTTCAGCCCTGCAGTCGCTAGCTGAAAACGGCACTCAAAAAGACAAGAATATTGCTACTGACGCTCTAGCTAGGGCTTTAGAGAATCTCGCTGCTCGTGAAAGCCGCTTGAACGAGATAGAAACAGCCTTCCATAAGGCTGCCACCGATAGTACAAGCAATCCAGCTCATCCAGCGAAAAGTGACAATCCACTTGACCAGATTGAAGAAGCTCAGAAACTTGAGCGCTTAGCCATCACACTGCGTGAGCGTGGCCACCTAGGTGCTTCTGAGTCGCTCTTGAAGCAAGCAGTAAATGTCAGGCTGCGGGCTACTGGTGACAGCCGTGACGTTGTCAACACACTGAAGAAGCTCTCTGAAGTGCAATCGGCTCAAGGTAATAGCGTTGAGGCTGAAGACACAAATAAGAAAATAACTACTCTAGAAAACAAGCTAAATCCGCCGCCTGTTGCCCCACCACCTGCGGCCAAGCCAGCAGAAGAGACTACTTCTAAGGTCGAGAAAACTATACCTGCCCCTGAAGCAGCTGCGCCAGCTGCAACGGCAGCTGAAGCCAAAACTGAAGTTGAAGCAAACTAATATATTAGCTAAGCGCTAATATATTCGCCCCAATACTCTGTGCGCTCTTTCCAGTCACAGCCAGCATTGCCACAAATAAGAGTAACTTTCGACCCCTTGGTCACGAGGTTCGAATCACCGGCGCCGTCCCACACAGAGTCTGTCATTTCAACAAACTTCTCAAATGATTTGACTGGCTTTTTGCAAGTGGGGCAAGTCATTTTGCCACTGGCAATGGCTTCTTTGATGGTTGAAAGTGACACGGCTATCCTCAAAATATACTATCGCGCTAATTGTACCTGAATGAATTAAAGAGTATCACTGCACTTTTAGCTCAGGCAAGGCTGACTTCAGTATCTGAGTCACCGTTGCGTTCTTGAGCCTAGGAGATGGATAGAGCACAAACAAATGCTTAAATGTCTTGATTGTAGGTACCGAATTAGCCGTTAATTGACTGCAATCTTCAATATTCAATGAAATTAGCTTATCCATTCCCGCAAGAATCGAAAGGTCTTGATCGCTGATATTACAGCCCTTAAGACTCAGATCGGCTAGGTTTGGTAGGTTAGCTAGCTTTTCTAAATCTGCTGCAGACAGAACGCAGTCGTTAAGGCAAAGTTTTCGCGTGGTTGAACCCAGTGAATGGATTACCAGCCCGGCGTTTTTCATTCTTTCAATATCGATATCACTCAATTGCGGGAGCAGTGTGCTGCTGGCCAAAGCATCCCCAGCAATTGGGCAACGACTGATATTGAGGTTTCGCAGATTGACCAGTGCCTCTAGAGTCTTAATATCGCTATCTTCCAGCCTACAATCAGCCAACTCTAGACTCGCTAACCTTTTCAGGAGAGCAATGTTTGCGATTAACTCATCACTGCGTTCGGCTGCTTTAGGAATTTTCAATTGAACCAAATCGGTAGGCCTAAAATAGCGCAAAAGTTGTGGATATTTTCCCAGCAATTCATTGGCTACAAACCTCAAACTGGCGGTAGCAGAAAAAGATTGCGCGCCTTTGGCCTCAAACTTCCTGTTAGGGTTCCTACTATCAATCAAAGTGCCAATCGAGAACTTTTCTGGAAACTGAAACTCGATCATGCGAGTTCCATCTGACAAGACTTTCTCATGCGAAAAAAACTTAACCGGTTCCTTCAAAAACTGCTGGATCTCTGGCTTTGGATCTGGAACATCAAGAAGGATGTCAGCGAATTTGCCTCTCTTTGGCGCAACTCCTCCTTCCTTACCAGGGTCATAATTACTCAGATTATTAACGTCGGCCAGAGGATTCTCAAATTTTGCCGGAGCTCTCACTGGCTGCTGTTTTTTCATGGCCAGATCTCTAGTCAAATAAAACAACATAGCAATAGAAAAGCCAATCGTAGTAAAGGCAAGAACTGCAATCACTGTCAACTTTATGTTGAGGCGATTATGCTCGACAGTTTGTTCACCAGTGACAGTTACAGTGTTGGTTTCAGTTAAATCTTCCTCTTCAACTTCATCGTCATCTTCTTGGAGCGAGTCGCCAGAAGATACTACCGGCGATGCCTGGCCAATTTTGATTTGCAGCTTTTGCAATTCGTTTTCAACTTCTGCCAACGATTGATAGCGCTGCTCGGGCCGCTTAGATAGCATCTTGTCTATGATTCTCTCTAGCTTTTCTGGATACTGCAAATCAGCCGCAACAGAATTCAATAGTGGTGGCGCAGTCGATTGATGCATCATTGTTGTTTCAATGGCTGTTCGGCCACGAAAAGGAGTGTTACCAGTGAGAGACTTAAACAGCGTTACTGCTAGAGAATACATATCAGAGCGAGCATCGAGCCTGCGGCCTTCGCACTGTTCTGGACTCATGTACAAGGGGCTGCCGAAGACCTCTCCCGGTCTGGTGAGACCTTGAATAGTGTGACCATCGTCATCTACTAATTTGGCGATGCCAAAATCAACAATCTTTACTTGAAATTGTTGATTCTTCGGGTCAGTCAACAACATTATATTGGCAGGCTTTATATCGCGATGAATGATACCGCGAGAATGGGCATAAGCAAGGCCTGAGGAGACCTGGCGAAAGATATGGAGAGCCTGCGGTAGCGGCAATATTTTATGCTCTTTCAGATAGTCGGCCAACGACACACCTGTGAGAAAATCCATTGTGTAGTAAGGCCGCCCATTCTCAGTTTGGTTCATATCATAAATTTTCACTATGTTTCTATGATCCAATCTAGCAATTGCCTGCGCCTCGTTACGAAAGCGCTGCCAGACAGAGTCTGAGAGCTGGCTGGTCTTGATAATCTTCAGGGCAAGAATTTTATTTAGTTGGGTATGCTCAACTTTGTAGACAACACCCATGCCACCCTCGCCCAAGAAATCGAGCACGAGATAGGTGCCATCAATAATCGTGTCATTTTCTAGACTGTGAGAATGATTAGGCATTTGTCGTCAAAACTTATTACTAGTGGTAGCTATTTATACCCTATCAACTAGCGGTATTTTTCTCGCCCTAACCAGCTACACTGAAGAACTTAGTATTCAACATTGAGGAAACTGTGAATTCGTTCAAGTTACTGCTAAGAAGTAGCATTTTTCTAGCCCTAACCAGTCTTTTAGGGCTAGGACAGGCCGAAGGCAAAAATGTAGCTCCTCTAGCCAACAAGCCTGCGCAAGCAGCTCACGGTAGTCCAAGCAGTCCAAGTAGTCGCGATTTCTATGAGCTCAATTTTCCACCTGGGCCAGCTCTTGCTCAAATTTTGTGGACCACCCAAGGGGAAGGTGCAAAAAAAATCAAAGGACGTGTTTTGGCTAGTGGCAAAGTGAGAGTGCCCAAAAATGTGCTGCTCAAAGTCATACTTTCGACTGAAGCCCTAGAACACATGGATAGCATTGAACAGTTGGCGGCCTTGCCTGTAAACAACATCATTGCCTCCAATCTTGACTTCACCGATGACCACATGCGCCACCTGAAGAATTTCAAAGGCCTTGCTCATCTAAATCTTGACGAAACCCTTGTGACTGACAAGTCTCTTGCCTTGATTGCTACATTTCAAGACTTAATGACTCTGCGAATAAGTGTCACTGACGTAACCGGCACAAATTTTGAAGCACTATCAAAGCTGCCTAGGCTCTTAAACCTAAATATTCACGGCATTACCCTTAAACCAGGCTGCCTAGCTAAACTCAAGGGTGCACTGACACATTTACTTGACCTCGACATAAGCACAGTGAATTTAGGGCGAGAAGATGCAGCTGCTCTGGCTCCCGCCATAGAGCTAAAAAGTCTAGACTTGGCCGGCAACAAAGGTTTCGATGACTCTTGTGTTGTGCATTTAGCTGGCATGAAGCGCCTCAAATCGCTAAAGCTAGTTGACACGTCGGTAACTGATAAAAGCGTGACGGCGCTTTCAAAACTACCCAATTTAAAATCATTGATTGTCAGAAACCGAACATTCTGGCGTTCGGGCTCACCTAGCGAAACAAATGGACGCCTCAAAATTGTTGACTCCGCCTCTAAGAGCAACGCCACCCTAGAGATTTTTAAGCCACTACACTAAGCATTAGGCTAGCTATGCGCTTTTTAAGTAACAAAATTGCAGTTAAAGTTAGAGGCAAAGCGAAGCAAAAAGCTCGCAACTCGCTATGATCAGGAAATGGCAAGAGCAGCAATGAATTCAACCGAAGTCGGTCGTCGCTTTGAAACGACCATGGCCGTGAAAGTAGCCACATATGATATTGACTACGCTAACCATGTCTCTAATATCGTTTATTTTCGCTGGTTAGAAGACCTAAGATTGCAGCTTTTGGAAGAGAACTTCCCCCTTGAAGAGTTAATGGCAGAAGGGTATATGCCAATTTTAGCCTCCTCATCTATTGAGTATAAGAGAGCCATAAAATTGTTCGACAGACCCATTGGGCACATGTGGATAGAGAAGCTGGGAGCAGCTACCATGCAATTTACAGGTGAATTTAGAGTAGATGGCGTACTGACTACCAAGGCCAGTCATGTCGGTCTATTTGTAGACTCTGTCACGCAAAAACCGGTAAAGCTGCCGAAACAGATAGTTTCAAAATTTGAAAATTACAATAAATAGAAATTACAGACAAGCAAAATCGAGAACATAGGGGAAGCCAGAAAGAGTAATGTCGAATAACACAGAGACAAAAGCCCTTCAAGAACCAGCCACCGTGCTAGTCACTGGAGCCACATCGGGCATAGGCAAAGCTATCGCCCTCGGCTTCGCAAAGAAGAACCTGGCCATTGCTATCAACGGCTTTGGCAAAGATGACGAAATTGCGGCAGTACTGGCAGAACTAAAGGCCAATGGAGCTAAGGATGCCATCCACGTGCCATCAGACATGAGCCTGACTGCTGATATTGAGCGCCTAATTCGCACCACCCAAGAGAAATTAGGCAGCCTAGATGTCTTGATCAACAATGCTGGCATTCAATACACCGCCTCTGTCGAAGAGTTTCCGGCTGAAAAGTGGGATCAAATAATCGCCATTAATTTAAGCTCTGCTTTTCATACAACTAGACTGGCGCTGCCCATGATGAAAGAGCGCAATTTCGGCAGAATTATAAACATTGCTTCTGTGCATGGCTTGGTTGCTTCAGTGCAAAAAGCCGCCTATGTTGCAGCTAAACACGGCATCATTGGCCTGACAAAAGTAGTTGCCCTAGAATGTGCCCAGCAAAATATTACAGCTAATTCGGTCTGTCCTGGCTGGGTCCTCACACCCTTGGTCGAAGCTCAAGTAGACGCCATTGCCGCTAAGGATGGTATCAATCACGATCAAGCTGTGGAAAAATTACTTGCGGAAAAGCAACCGAGCTTGCGCTTCGTCGCTCTTGAAGAATTAGCAGCCCTCTGCCTCTTCTTAGGATCATCTAGTGCAGCTTCAATCACCGGAGCTTCGATGCCCATCGATGGCGGCTGGACAGCAAGATAAAATAGAATTGGACAAGATAAATTAGAATAGAGCAAGATGACCTAAATTAGAGCAAGACAGTACACTTTCTGGGATTCCCAATGAACAAAATAGCCCTCTCTCTTCTTGCACTAACTTCTCTACTGCTATCGTCAACATCAGTCACTGATGCCAAACCTTCGCAGGTTATTGACTGTGCTAGCGCTTGTAGAAGCTGGCTGGGCAGGGCAGATTTGCTGCACTCGCGCGTTGGCGTAGAAGTGATGGAACTCCCCAGCGGCAAAGTTGTATTTGAAAGCGATGGTAGTCGCCGCTCCACACCGGCCTCTACGGCCAAGGTGATAACCACCTCTTGCATCTACGACGCCCTCGGCCCTAACTATGTTTATCACACCAGATTAGTGAGCAATGGTGTAGTCAATGGCACAGTTCTCAAAGGTGACTTAATTCTTGAAACGAGTCAAGATCCAAGTTTCAGTCGCAGTGACCTAATGGCGCTGGTTAGGGAAGCTGGCATTACTCTAGTAGAAGGGAAGGTATTAGTTTCTTGTCCGGCTGACGGGCACGACAACTATGCAGTCAGTTGGCTAGCTGAAGACTTTGGCCAAGACTGGATGCCGGTCTCGTCAAATTTTGTCATTGACCGAAATATAGCCTTTATTAGCGGTCTACCAAAACAGCTGCGCGTATCCGACAGCAGAGGCAGTGGTCTAGCTATTCTAGAAACACTAATTCAGTCGGGTATTGGCACAGCTTGGCTCTCACTTGATTCATCTAGCAATATAGTAACAATCAGTCGCGGCACCGCCTTTGGTAGCAACGGTAAAATAGATAGTTCGATAAAAAAGGACGGCCCATACGTAGTAGCAAACCCAGATGCTTATAACACAGCTATTTTTCAATCGATTTTGAACGACCAGCATGTCAAAACTTCTATGCAAGCCCTAGTGACAAAAGAGAATCTGAAAGAAGGCATGAAGGACGGTCTCAATGATTACCGCACAGTCCTAGCTGACCATAGCTCTAAACCATTGTCGCAAATTATCCGACTCTGCTTGCATGAGAGTGACAATCTCTATGCCCAGCAACTGCTTCGCACCATTGCCCTGAGTGACATCCACAAGGTTAAAGCTGGCAAACCAACCAAGAGTAGTCGAGTTGAAACAAGAACTCTTGAAGAAAAAGGTCTTCTCAAGGTTGGTGAATGGCTTTCATCCCTTGGAGTACCCGGACGCGAAGTAGTTCTATTTGATGGCTGCGGACTTTCGCGCAAAGACTGCATTACTCCCCATGCTCTCAATTTAGTATTGAAACACATGGCTGCAGAAGCAGATAGCGCCCCTTATCTTGAACTTCTAAGAGCATCTGGAGACGGTAGCAATTCTTATCGCTTCAAAACTGGTGCCATGGATACGGTACGTGCGATTAGCGGAATTCTCGTGAATAATTTCAATCAAACAGAAGCAGTGACAATCATGATCAATGGTCACACACCATCAGTCAAAGAGTTGCGCATTGCCTTGTCTGACCTAATCGAAAGGCTTAAAAGAGCGCCTATCAGTCGCCCAGAAGCTAGTTCTAAGGCCATCTCTAAAGCCAGCTCTAAGGACAATTCTAAAACACCTGCAAGCTCAACTGATAAAAAGACTATTGCCGCAAGAGCTCATTCCGCAAAAACCGGCCCAGCTCTTGTGACCCCAAAGACTAGTTCTAAGCGACACCGCCACTAAACCAAAGTCTTTTCTTAGAACTAGTGAACGTGATGACTAACTGAGCTGAGATTCGCTGCCAAAATCGTATGTTTCTCAGGACTCTCTTGTTCTTCATAAACAGCTTTGATACGTTTTTTCAAAGCTAAGAGAGTACGTGGCAATTCGCCCTTGACTCCTTCTCGCACTATCCATTGAGGCACAAAGAAACCAGGATCGATGTACATACTGTACGTTAGCTCGGTTTTGGCGCCACCATCAGCAGGGCTCATATCCCAAAATCCACGAAAATCTTTTAGTGTGCCAGCAATACGCTTAAATTCAATACGTCCGCCTCTTTCGGTCTGCTGATAGCGCGACTCAACTGTGTAAGCTAGCTGGGGCAAGAAAGGAATTGGTGCAGTATCAAGGGTCATTTTCAATACTGAAAGGTTCGCTTGATCAGTTACAACTTCTACGCCCTTTACTCTGGGTGCAATTCGTCCGCGAAACTCAAAGGGATTGACCATAATTGGCCAAACCTTGTCTGGCGGCTGATCAATAATTATTCGACCGGTGACAAATTTCTGCGACCCGACACACTTTAGACCAACCACAACTTCGCCGCGGTTGAGCTTTGATATCGTACTCTTCTCTTCAGCACGGGCTTGTTCTTCAGACGGGCTAGCTAAGGCAGGCACCGCTGGTGAGACCATGTTGAGGCTGAGGGCAACCAATGTACAGAGTGCACAGGCATTAGCCTGATTCACTATTTGCTGAAAAGGTCGAAAGGGCATTATCACTCCAGAACTCTAGCCTGCAGCGAACTTCAAAATTTCAATAACTCAAAAATTCTGAAATGGTGCAAGGCAGAACCTATAGTCGTCTAAAAGATATAAGCCGTCAAGAGGGCTGTACTTCTATCGCATATATCTTTGCAAGCCCCCGAAAGGCTACCAAGACAAGAGAAAATGCTATCAGGTAGATATCAAGTACTAGATCTAGCAGGAAAGTTTTATCTTACCGGTTGAGAAATTATTCATTCTCAGCAATAGAAATATAGACTTTCTCACCACATCTGGTGGCTCACCAACGCAAAACTTTCTGCTACCGGCTACTGCCACTAGATCAAGCCGTCAAAATCTTAAGCAAAGAAGATGGTTCTTTTTATCGGTATGTTAAGCGAATCTGGCCTTGACTACTGAGCTGGGGTTATAATACCAACGAGGCCGTAGCTCGGCATCTGTAGCGCTTTAAGTACTCAAGAGGACACGCAATGCCTACCTTTGATAAAGATCAGCAGCCACTTTTTGCAAGGGAAGGTTTGTTCAGACAAAAATTGAATCAACTGCGCACAGGCGAGAATAACAACCCTCGCACTCCGCCAGATGCTTCCACTCGCTATAAAGAGCTTGAGCAAGGCAGTTATTTGTCAAATGCCCAGAGTAGCATCGACAAAGTTGACCCAATTGAAAGAGATCGGGCCACACTGCTAGATCAGTCAACTGAACTTTACAACCGTACAGCAATAACTCGCATCATCCGCGACGAGTTAAAGCGCTCTAAACGCTACAAACACAATCTCAGTTTGCTTGTAGTTAGCATTGACGAGTTTGATGGCGTCAGCAAGAAGCACGGTGCCACCACTGCTGAATCAATTATCAAAGGTGTTGCCGCCTTCTTAATGGCGATCATTAGAGACGTCGATATTCCAGCTCGCTTCGACAACGGCGTATTCCTTGTGCTTTGCCCCGATACAGAGCCTAAAGGCGTAAGCGTCTTAGCAGAGCGCATTCGCAGCAAGATCATGCTGACTAGAGTGTCTGATGTCGGTCAGAACTGGCATGTCACTGTAAGCCAAGGCATAGCTGGTTTTCCTGGAGCCGCCGTTAAAGGCGAAGAGCTGATTCAAAACGCCATCATTGCTGCCAATACAGCGCAGAAAAATGGTGGCAACCAGACAGTATTAGCCGATTAACTGTCAAAATTAGACTAGAAACTACCAGTTGTAAGATTTGAGGACCTTTTCTAGGTCCTCTTTCTTTTTGTCGTTAGCTTGCATCTGTAAAATCAGCGTGCATTGTTCTTCGGTCAATCGCTTATTTTGAAAATAGCCATACACAGCTGTGGCCCCAATTGGCTTAGATCCTGCTTTAAAACCACAAACCAACAAAAAATCTTCAAACGAAATTTCAGAAGAGTCGCTGTTCTGTTGATCGATTTGCAATAGAGCTTTCGATAAGCTGATATCGGCAACTTTGACTTTAGTCAAAATCTGGCTGGCATCCTGAGGAGCAATAGTGCCGTTGGTTACCATCTCTTGCAAGATGAGAGCCTGATTAAGCTCTACGTCAGTCAGCAAATTCATTCGAATAAGCATGCGGCCAAGAGGCACTTCCTCACTAACACCCTTGTCTAGAGCACTGAGAAGAGCCTTTTGTGAGACCATTCCAGAGAGTAAGAGCAGCTCACCCAAGCGAATTGGCTTAGTCTTGTGAGCAGTTAAAGCAGAAGAAATTAAACTATTATCGGCCGGAGACTTCATGCCATTGTCGCTGACTGTCATGGTCTTTTTGATGCAGTCAACACCCTGCTGGCGCGAGAGCTTCTGATCACGCACCAGTGATTGAGCAATCAAAGCAACAAAAGCTACTCGCTCTTTGACAAAGCCCCGAAGAGCTAAGACTCTCGCCAATTGCAGCCCTGTTGTAAATGATACACTCAGTCCTGTCTCTAAAGCAGAGTGATCAATTGCAGCTGCTGAGAGTAGAAGTTCACCAAGACGATTGGCCGAACTAAAATACTCACTGTCAATGCCAAGTTTCTCCATGGCTGCATTGAGATTTAGACCCTCATTGGCAACTAGTTTAAGCGCTGCTGTGGCAATATCTTCAGTTATCAACTGATCTCGTACAAGAGACTGTAAACTCAATGCCTGCCTAAAGTGCTCTTCAGTAAGAAAGCTTGAAGCGATCAAGACTCTACCTACCGGCACACCAGTTTTAAGCGCCACAGGCATAGCATCAGCTAACTGAGGCAAAGTAACCAACTCAGATTGAACCAAGAGGTCGCCAACCAAAACTTGAGAAGCTCTTTTTTGCATGATAAAAGTCTACCGCACTGTCTTACTTTTGCTCTCAATTCTCTTCAGGCGAATAGCTATTTTCTCTGCTTCTGATGTCCGACCACTTTGCCTGAGAAAAGCCTTATAGTGCAGCAAATAGGGGCTAACCTTAGAGTCATCTTCGGGATTTTGATATTCAAGAGTACTGATGGCACGGCGGAATATAATGTCAGCCTGCTTAGAGTTACCATGCCAACTATATAACCAGCCGAGATCCGGAAGAAAGGCAGCAAAGCGTTCAGAATTGGCCCCGGCAAAACCTTCTTGAAAGCGCATGGCTAGCTCATACAGACGCTCAGATTCAAAGGTGTTTCCGCGCCGGTGCTCTAACAATGACAGCCCAGCCAGGCTATTTACCAAGCCTGGATCCATAACGGCATTGGTTTCAGCAATACTTACGGCTTCTTCAAATGCGGCCTTTGCTTGAGGAAGAGATCCGGCTTTGAGCAACAGCCGCGCCTCATGATCTTTTTTCCACCACTTGTGCAGATTTTCACTTTCAGGCTCGCTAGTCTCGCCAAATCTAGTCTCGATGGCAAGGGCCGGGCTAATAGCCCATAAGGTCAAGATAGAATAGAAAGCTATCAACAAGCGGCGTTGCACTATTTACCTGGTTCTTTGCCTTTATCTTCAAGGTTAGCTGGTTTTTTTGCTTGAATCTTTGCTAGCCGCTCTTCAAATGGCACAGCCTCAGCGGCTTTACCATTTGCTTTTAACGTATCAATCACGTACCTGAGAATAGTCGGAAAGTTACCGTGGTCTTCACCAACGTGACTTTTAGTCTTTTGAGCGAGACGAGCTTCCATTGCTGCTACGTGAGCAGCAGGATTGGCTAATATATGGGCCTTGAGATTTTCAGCATTGCCATCATCTTGGTAGGGAATAGCTACTGGAGCACTAGATTTGGTGGCAGAATTACTACTTGTAGAATTACTACTTGCAGGCTTACTACCAGCAGGCACAACTGTTTTGAATTCTTTGTTTGTTTCAATGTTTTCGTCTAACTTGGCCAAAAGAACCTTGAGCTTCTCGATGCGGTCTAGCAGCTCTCCGTCTATAGCGGTGGCGGCAATATCATCTATGGCCAGAAACTCGGCAATATTAGCTTTACCGGCATTGACACTAGCTTTATCGAGGTGGCGCAAGATCGTCAAAAGATCGAGTCTTTCAGTTTTGCGCAAACCGTCTTTTAATTCATAGGTCTGAATATCGACTTTTCCGTCTGAGCCTTGTGCTTTTACTGTAGCCATGCTGACATTCTGCAAGGCGCTATTTATAGCTTCGCCCACCACGGCAACACTTGACCGAGAAATGGCAATAACACGATTTTCTTTGGTCTGGCTATGGTCAACAAAAGTCACTTGTGCCAATTTATATTCAACGGGGGCGGCTTCTAAAGCCTGGTCGGCCAATTTCAAAGCCTCCAGCTTAAGCAAGCGTTCGCTCAAATTGCTATCAAGAGCTGTGGTAATAAAAATCTGATCGTCTTTGAGCTGCGTGTTCACCTTATTGGGGCGGACATACTGCCTTTCACTCAAATAGCTGGCCACCCGTTTTGACGGATCTAAAATTGAATCCTCACTTACCACCAGAGACTTAAGCAGTTCTTCTTTCGATAGAGAGCCTGAGGCAAAGGCTTTTACATCTCCAACCGTTACTGAGACCTGCTTGAACGAGCTGAGAGAAGTGGAGTTGTAGAAATAGACCACAACACGGGGCACTTCGCCTGGAGCCAATTCCATTAATGTTTTGGCGATCAAAAGCGCTTCAATCTTGCAATCGTTAAAATTTGCTTTGGGGTTTTTATAGGTAGCAACCTCGATGCCGTCTTGGGCAACCCGAGCATTCATACGAATGGTTGGGGCCAAAATTTTAGCTTTCTCGAGAGCATCTACTGCTTCGCTATCATTCGGAAGAGAAAAGGCTGGCAAACCAAGAAGAATTAGGCAGGATGCCAAGCCGGAAACGAAGATAGCCTTCTTATCGCCCAAATTAAGTACTCCCTCCGCTAACAATAGGATAGCCCTATTATAGATGAAGGTCTTGACTAATGTTTGGCGTTTTTGTGGCTAGACCGCCTATTCAACCTTCAAACCCAGGCTGCGACCTAATTTAAACCAAAATGTCTCTTTTATGCGGTCAACTCGAGCTTGAGTCTTAAAGAGCAAATCTCGGCGTTGCTCGTGAATCGCTTGTTCAGTCTCTAAAGCCGCTTGCAATTGGCTCACCTGACTCTTTAGTTCACCCAGTAAAAGCGCCTTGCTAAATAGTTCAGGCATGTACTTTAGCTGATCAGCATTGGCCGCCAGCTCAAGGTCACGAGTGCGGATATCAAATTCGCGATCTTTAACCTGTCTACGAAGTTGCACCAACTCTTTACGTTGAATATCAACCATCTGCTGCAGCCTTGAATCTGCTTCGTAGTCATCTTCTTCAATAATGCTTCTCAGCATCACTGGCGATGACTTAAAGATCTCAGCACCATCAAGTAGAAGGTCCGCTTGAGCCGGGGTGAAATCGAAGATATCTATGCCAGCTGTGGCAGGTGCACTAGCTACAACAGCACTAACTAACTCTGTATCTTGCTGAAGAGGAAACTCGATTAGATTTGAAGGTTCAGCATCACAAACTTTTTCAATTTCGTCGCCGAATATTTTGTTCAGGAGTTTCTCCAGATGTTGAACATCTGTACTGATTTTAAGAGATTCGCTAGGCAGCACGTCTGCTTCAGAGGGAGACTTAGAAGTGGAGAAGCTTTGCATTTATACCTACTTAACTTGACAACCGCATATGGTGACCATTGCGCTTAAATGTTATCTCAGCTTCCCAAAATTGTACACAGTTAATCTTGCGAATTAACGTAGACACTTTTATAGAAAGAAGATATAGAACAGACGCAAGCCAGGGGCCTGTTCTATATCTTCAAATTAGTGGCGGGCATTACTTGGCAAGAGTGCCGCTGAGAACTGTGACTGCTTTTTTCGGCTGGAAATATTTACTCATAGCCGCATCAACTTTTTCTTTGGTCAAGCCGATGTAGTGACTGGAAATATTGTCAAGTTCAGTCGTACCTAGGCCAAGAAACTCAAATTCAGTCAGTACCCGAGCAATCCCTAAAGAAGAAGAAAGACCGACCTTAAATGAGCCAAGGGCGCGGCCACTTTCTTTGGCTAGGTCGTCTTTACTGATGCCTTTCTCCATATAGTCGGCCAAAGTCGCGTCAACAAGCTGCAGAGCGCGCTCAACGTTCTTAGGATTGGCTGAAAGTGAAACAGACCAGGGTGCGCCACCAAAAGCAGTATCAGCAAAAGTCGAATAGATTCCGTAGGTTAAGCCAGCTTTGTCGCGGACAACCTGACCAAGTCTTGAAGTTATTGTGTCTTGACCAAGAGCAGCGTTGGCAATGCGAGCAGCATAGAAATCTTCCGCAGAGCGTTTCACGGTGCATGGATGAGCCATAACAATATCAACGCTAGCTTTTTCTGGTAGTTCTATTTCAATTCTTTGGGCCTTGGCTGGCAACGGACAATCAGGCAGAATAATGGCAGCAGGTTCTTCCCCCTTCCAGTCACTGAACTGCTTCTCAACTAATTTAAGAGCTTTATCAAGGTCAATATCGCCTACTAAAGTCAAAATTGTCGCTTTAGGACTAAACAATCTTTTGTGAGTGGCATGAAGACTTTCAGTCTGAACTGCTTCTAGCTCTTTAAGTTGGTCATCAAAATCTTTATCATAGAAGAGATGTTCTTTGGTATAGAGCGCTTGCCTGAGCTTATTCCATGCCATAGAGCGCGTATTCATTTTCGATTCTACGACTCGGGCACGCCATTCAATTTTTGTTTTATCAAGCTCTTCTTGATCGAGGAGCGGATTGCGCATTACATCGCTCAATAGCTCAAGATAATGAGGCAGATCTGACACTACCAGATGGGTGCCAAGGCCAACCCGATAATTGTCGACAAAGAATTCTAGCGCACCCGGAATGCCCATCTCTTCAAGATTTTCGGCAATCTTCAATTTGTCATACGATTGCGATCCGCGGGGCAAGAGATCCCCAATAATTTCAGAGAGTGAACCCGGCTCATCCTGACTGAAGTATCGACCGGCCTTGATATTAACTGCTAGGCCAACGGATTCTGTGCCAGGATTGCGCATCAGTATCACAGTCATGCCATTGGATAGCACAACTTTCTTCACCTGCTCACTATAGTTGCTGGCAGGCTGGGGCTTGAACTCAACAGTAACTGGGGTAGATTTGATATCGAGAAACTCTTTTACTTCTGCCGCAGAGTAGAGCGCTGTTGATTTCTGAGCACCACCAGCAGTACCAGTCAAATCTACTTCACTATCTACATCAGACTCATTCTCTAAATCTACGCTATCAAGAGCCTCTATGTCACTTTCATCGTCTTCACGGGGAATAAAATAGCCAATAGTGCGATTGCTTCTGACAAAGTAAGTCTTTGCCACGCGCATAATGTCTTCTTTTGTCACCGCATCAAAACGGTCATCGTAGTTCATCAACCAGTGCCAGTCTGCTTTTGATTCTGCTTCGCCGAGCATAAAAGCTAAGCTAGATGGATCAGCTTTGGCCAAGATGGTGCCTTTTAGATTTGAACTCTTGATTCGGCTCAAATCAACGTCGCTAACCGGTTCCCTCGCCAACTTTTCAAGCTCATCGAGCAGTTCAAGCTCTACTTTAACTGGATCAATCCCTGGGTTTACTGTGGCGCCAACAATCATCAAACCTGGGTCTTTTAGATCGTCATGACGAGCAAAAACCTCAGCCGCCATCGAAGTGTCAATCAACCGTTTATAAAGCCTGGAGCTGCGCTCAAACGAACTACCTAGCAAGTGGCGAATGGCAGCTAATGGATAGTTATCATCGTGAGTTGCCTCAGGTACATGGAAGCCAATCCAGACACGGGGCATGTCTCCGGCGCGAGTGACTTCAAAGCGACGCTCGCCTTCTTGTGGCGGCTCAGTAGTATAAACTTCAGGAATGGCATGCGGAGCAGTAGGGATGCTGCCAAAGTGTTTGTTGATAAGCTCTAGTGCATGATCTGTGGTGAAATCACCAAGAGCAATAACTGTGGCATTATTTGGCCAGTAAAAAGTATTGTAGAAGTCACGCAAACGAGACATTGGCACGCTTTCAACATCTGAACGCCAGCCAATAGTAGGATGATGATAAGGATGCTCACGGAAGGCAATGGCATATAACTCTTTTTCTAGAGCTTCTTCTGGATGATTCTCACCGCGCTCTAATTCATTTCGCACCACTGACATTTCGGAGTCATGATCTTCTTGCCTCAATCTAAGATTGCGCATGCGGTCGGCTTCTAACTCAACGCACATCTCAAGAAAATCGTTGGGCACTACTTCATAATAGCTGGTGCGATCGAACCATGTGGTGGCATTCCAGTAGGCCCCAATTTGGGTAAGCAAATCGTCAATGCCATTACCCTTTTCGGCGTTATGGTTTTCGGTTCCTTTGAAAAGCATATGCTCCAAAAAGTGGGTTGAGCCAGTGTTGCCAACAGCTTCATTGCGTGACCCGACTCGATAGACAACTAGAAGAGTAGCCACAGGAGCGCTGTGATTTTCGGCAATCAAAACTCTCAGACCGTTTTCAAGCTTGAATTCACTCACGCCCTTGACTTCGGACACCTTTTGCGGATTTGGTGAGCCTTCTGCTTTCTTAACGGTGTTTACCATTGCTGTGGTCCTTAATATGTAACTCGATAAAGATACAGCATAAAATTGTAAGATGGTCTCAATGAAGGAAACCATAGTGATTTTTACAGAAAAGCAAATAGCCCTGGTGACGGCCATTTGGCTAACCAGCCAGGCGGTCATGGCTCAGCCTCGCCAAACTAATCTTCAAACTAGCAGCCCGGCTAGCAATCAAGTAAGTGTCAGCAAAAGCCTCAAATTTGATGGGGTGAAATGGGCCAAGGCCACAAAGGCCGGTTCAAACGCCTTCATAAACTCTGACTTTGGCCTAGCCGAGCGCAGTTTTAAGGAAGCCCTGGAAGAAGTCAAGCTAGCGCCAGCAAACGATATACGAATCGCTGAAAGTTTTAATAACCTCGGTGTACTTTACGTCAGCAGAGGACTGCCGGCCAAGGCCGAACCGTACTTTGAAAAGGCAGCAAAAGTGCGAGAAGCAGCCTTGGGCAGCTCAGACAAAGATGTTATTGCCGGGCAAAGCAAACTGGCTCAGTTTTATCTTACAGTTGGTAAACGAGATAAGGCCCTGGTTCTTATCAATAAAATTGCAGACTATGGTGACTATGAATCAAAGCAACTTAACGAAGTTTCTGCTGCTTTTAAGAAATTGAGCCTCTATTACCATAATCATCGCAAGCTAGAAGATTCTGAAATTGCAGTAAAACAAGCCGAAGAAAAGACTCTAAGTGAAATGAAAGCTCAAGCCGTAGAAACAGCAGTAATGCTTGACGCTGTAGGCAATGCCATTAAAGACAATAGCAAGCTGGCGGAACGTTTGTTTAAATCGGCTTTGACCTTGCGCGAGCGCACTTTGACTAGCGAACACGCGGCTCTTGCCTCTTCACTAGAAAATCTGGGCAAACTTTACATGGCCGACGGCCGCTCTGCTCAGGCCGAGCCACTACTGCGGCGTGCTTACGAAATATCACTAAGTACCCTCGGCCCAGAAAGGCCTGAAACGCAAAAACGCTTGGACAACTTAGCGCAAATTTGCACCTCTCTTAATAAGAATAGCGAAGCGGAAGGGCTCTATCGCAAAATTTTGGATTCGCAAGAAAAGGGAGCGAAGAAAAATTCTCCAGAATTGCTAGCCAATTTCGCCTCTCTGTTAGTTAAAGAAGGCCGTGCTAGCGAATCTTTGCCATACTATGCCCGAGCGCTGAAAATACAAGAATCGCTGAACGGTCCTCAGCATGCCTCTTTGGCCACCCTTCTCGACAGCTATGCCTACGCTCTAAATAAGTGCAATCGCCAAGCCGAAGCCCAAAAATGTCAAGCTCGTGCAAAATCTATTCGAGGTTAAGGAAAAAGCATTGTCACCACTTAAGATTTTGGCCTATTCGTTTCTACTAAATTTGTCGATTTGTCACTGTGTGCCTGCGATTGCTCTAGATGCCAGACAAGCTGAAATAAGCGACATTGAAAAACAGCTTAAAAAAGATATTGACGCCGATAAAACGTCAGAACTCGAACCAGTTAAGCGTCAACTTGATGCGCTAATTGCCACCAAGGGCGAGGCCCAACTGTTTTTGCTTAGAGCTGATGTTAAATATCGCATGTACGATTTGAAGGGTGCTCTCAGCGACTATGACCAAGCAATTGTCTTACAACCACAGTCTGCCAAAGCTTACATGCAGCGGGGCACGGCCAATTGCATAGGCGAAAATTATCAAGCTGCACTGAACGACTTCAACACGGCCATATCACTGGGTGAAAACTCGGCTGATGTTTATCGTAGTCGCGGTGGCGCCGAAGAACAGCTTGGCAAGAAAGCTGAGGCCATTGCTGACTTAACGAAAGCATTAAGCATAGAAAAAGACAAAGAACGGCAATGGCAAGAAAAGCTGATGCGAGCCCGCTGCTACTTTGCCGTTAAACAATTTGAGCCAGCAATTAAAGATACTACTGATGTTATTGCACTAGCTGCTCAAATACCTGAAGACGCTGCCGTAGACGCCTACAAAGTGCGTGGTAGCTCTTATTTCTTCGGCGCCAAGTACAGCGAAGCCGTAGCCGATTTGTCAGCAGCTATGAAAGGTCTAGACGGAAAAGCAAAGGCTGGCAGCCTGGTTTTGCGCAGTGTTTGCTACTCGAAACTAAACGATAAAGCAAAAGCTGTTGCCGACATGGAAGAAGCCAAAACTCTTGGTTTTCCTCAGCGCCAAAGCCAGTAGCAACTACCCAAAAGCAGACCAAATAGCGTACTTTTACCATTGCTCAGGCAGTCACTGAGGCTTATTATGAAGCCCCCCGGTAGCACTTAGCAGTAGCCTGATGAGCAAGATCACCGAAGCAAAAGCAGTGGCTGAATTAGGTCTTATGGCCGCAGAACGCTGTGCGCCAGGAGCAACGTCGGCCTCAAAGCTCTTGATTGAAGAAGCCTTAGAACATATTTTCAAGAAACCTTTGCCATTGACCGACGCCTTACCACGTATTAACGAGGTATTGGCAGGTCGTATCGGGCGTAGTGGTGAAGTAATCGACCATCTGCCGACAATTATGGAAAGCGTGGCCCAAAGTGAGCGCCTGGCTAGTCTAAAAATTACCAGAATGCTTGGCTCTGGTGCCCATGAGTTTGTGCTAGCCACTGAGTCTAAGGGTGCCCTAAAGCTGGGCGTCGACAACCTCCCTCGCCCGATAGCTCATAAAATGTTCGATGCGCCAGTTCTAGAACACGGCAAACTCGAAAACGGTGTTCGTTACTATATCCAGCCAATTGGCGAAACGGCAGGAGTAACCGATAAACATGTAGTCTCTGTAGTGGGCAAAATTCGCTCTAATGGTTTCATAGAAGAAGACATGTGGGGCTTTAGCGGAACAAGAAATGACCAAATCGCCCTTTTTGGCAAAGCACAAAAGCCATTATTAATTGACCAGGGTGGGGCTGTTCCTCGTTATGGCATGAGCTATAAAAACGGAGAGCTTGTGCCCCACGAAGTACAGCAATCTAATCTTGCTGAAATTAGAGACTTTCTCAATGAACGCCGCATCCCCTTGATTAAACACTCGGTCACAAGACCACAAAATCCGCTGCAAATGGACGGCAGTAGCCTGTCTACAAGAATGGAAGATTGGCAGCTTGCAGATACGGTCAAAGATTACATGAAAATGATAGACCGCACGCCCACCATGTGGAGCAGTTGGACCGACAATGAAGTGATCCTTGCTTTGAGATCACTTACACTAGGTAAATGAGCAATAGCGTCGAAAGATTCAAATTTAGAGTACCCGTTCAGTTGAAATTGCTGCTGTTCCTATTAATAGTTCTAGCAACCTGTGTATTTGCTCCAATGGCCTATAGTGCTGCGAGCTCGCCTGTGGTTTGGCAACTTGAGCAGTCTTCCGACCACCTAGGGGACTGCCTTGTCTCTATCTATCGTGACGGCGCCAAGGTGGTATGCAAGAAGCTCAAATGCGAACTTGTATGCAAAGCACCTGACTGGAAAGTACACTGCTTCAGAAGAGACGAGAAAATTGAGTGGAGCAATGACATACAAAAGTTTAATGGCGAAACCATGTCCAATCCTTTTGCTCGCTGTCGACCACCAAGACTAGAAACACTTACAGCCCTTGGCACTGGGGCGAAAAACGGTCTCAAATACACCAGGTATAGAACCGCCACCTCTGCAACTGACGTGCTCTGCACCACTAAGGCCATAGCCACGGCGCCACAAGTAGGCGAGTTTCTGTCAAGGCTTTTTCGTACACCCAAAGCCGAAGGAATTCCAATATATAGGTGCGTAGATCACAGCCTAGATGAAAAAAAAGAAGAATCAAAGATTGGCATCATTAAAGTTGGTGCCAACACTGATCTGAGATCTGGTTTAGTCACTAAACTAGAAACAAAGAGCTGGAAAAATATTCCATTCAAAGTCTCTGATTTCACCGCACCAACAGGCTTCAAGCAGTGCAAGGAGATTTTTCAAGTCTCTTATTCGAGCGAGAAGAAGGGCGAATTCAGCGAGATTTTCGACGAAATAGGCTTTAAAACAAATGCAAAGTCTTTAAAAAGCGGGACTCACTAAATGATTTTCGCCAGAACAATTACTACTTTGTTTCTAAATTGTATTTTGTTTTTCTCTAGCCAATCTTGCCTCGCCAAGCCCATAACACCAGAGTGGATAATCAATCAGAAAGAGGACGATTTCGGCGATACAGTCGTATATGTTTGGCATGATGGTGCGAGGTTAGTGTGTAAAAAGTTTGGTTGTGAGCTTCTTTGCAAAGCTCCAGACTGGAAGGTGCACTGTTACAACGTAGCTGAAAAGACAGAATGGATCGGCGATCTGTCGCAGTTTAGTGGCGTAGTAATGGCTAACCCTTTTGCCATACCAAGAGCTTACCAAGTAGCATACTTAAGAGAGGTCGAAGCAGGCGAATACGCTGGACTCAAATATACGAAATATCGCACTCCCGTCTCAAGAAAAGACTTAATACTGGCTGCCAGTGAAATACCAGTGGCAGACGAAGTAGGAGAATTTCTCTCGCGACTTTATGTGGTCCCGAATTCACACAATGTCCCACTTTTCCGTGACTGCGATAGAGGTAAAGGGCTTCAGCCTGAACGCTTCAAGATTGGCGCAGTCCGAAACGGTTCGGCCAACGATCTTAGAGGTGGAGTGTTGCATAAGCTCGTGACTAAATCATGGAAAAAAACAACATTTAACTCTTCTGACTTTGAGCTACCTAAGGGTTTTGAAAGAAGAAAAGATATCATTCAAGTTTCGTACTCTGCAAACAAGAAAGAGGAGCTAGGCTCTTTTTTGAATGAATTGGGCTTTAAAACCAAGGTTAAGCAATAAGGCCAAATCGAAATTCGCCAACATTCTAACCGTTCATTTCGCCTCCGAGAACGAGAAACAAATCGAAAAATGGACATAAGCAATGATGGGTCACGATGCCGTTGTTGTTGTTGGACATGTGACAAAGAAACAACCTTCTGCATGTATAGCTAATGTCCAACTCATGCTAGTTGGAAAAACTAGGATATTGGCGTCAGCCCAAGTTAGGCCATCGCACGCTGATGTTAAAGGCCAAGGACGGACTCCCTCAAGGCAAAATCGATTGAGATCAGCTGGAGGCTGACTTGAGCAAAAAAAACCAGGTCCACTGTCTGAGGGTATTACATAACACGGCTCAAGAGGTTGCTTTGCAAATTCCAATTCAGCCTGGCTATCAGTTACACTAGGCAAGAGGCCTTTCTCAAAAACAGATAAGTCCCAGTTTCTAACGATACTGCAGCCTGCTTTCAGGTAAAGTTCACAAGCAAAATGCTCTCTCCAGCGTTGTAACAACTTAATCTTGTCTGCCTTTCGCAAGGGATCCACTTCGATTCCATGAGATTCGAGAAACTGTTCTAATGCATCAATAGTCATTGCGTCCTCGTCAATTTGTCCTCATCGACCTTTGCACCCTAGTAGCAGTTTGAGAGTCTCCATTTGACTCAGACGGAAGAATGCGTGCTCGACTCAGATTCGAAGTAAATTGAACTGAGCCTGGGCACTGATGCTTTATTTTCTTGCCTTCATCCTCTGCAAAGCACCTGCCACTTCTGCCTGCAAAATCTCTGGACTAGAAGAATCAAAACACTCCGCGCCCATAGCAAAAGCAAACTTTAGAGCTTCAGCTTCGCTACCACAATAGCTAGACCATTGCTTAAATTGCTCGAATCGCGAAACCCGCAAAGTCGACAGCCCGCAGCCGGTACAGACTCCGTCCAAATCAGTCCAGAGGATGTCCGGAGCAAGCTCAGCAATTCGAGCGAATGGCTGGTCACCCCAGTGCTGGCCTTTACCATGGTCCTGAATCATGATTGCAACCAGACTGAGCCCTGAGTTAGCTTTGATTACCTCTTCAATATCTCGTTTTTTTTTCGATGATCGATCTGTAATTAGGATTACACTCAGCATAAAACCTCTCGGATCAGTCAGCTTTTTCTTAGGCAATTAGTCACAGTTTGCAATAGGGAACCACGTCAAGTACTCTGCAGATTCCTCCTCGGTTGTATTCTAACAATACACATCGGTTTAAGAGGCATTGGCAATGAACCGGATAAGGACTATTCTAGTGTCAGCCATCGACATTGAGTTTAAAATGACAGACAAACAAAACTCCATTTCATTTTTAAAAAATGGCAGGCATCTTTTAGTTATTTTGGCTCTATCTAATCTCCACATATCTTTGCTGCAGCCGGCTCTGGCTCAAGCGAGCAGTGACGCTCAAGTCAATCAAATTAGAATGAGCCTTATGCTATTGGATGCAAAAATCAGAAGCGCACCCAGTGCTGAAGCTTACTTTATGCGTGGCTCTGCCAACGCTGCCTTGGGTAAGAATGAAGCAGCAGAAGCAGATTTTGCCCTAGCGGAAAGTCTCAAGTATTCAACCAATCTTTTTGAGTTTTATGAAAAGCGCGGCAGCAACTATTTAGTTCTCAAAAAGAACGAAGAAGCCATAGCTCCGCTTACAAAAGCCCTTGCGCTCAAGCCTAGTGACCCATCCTGTCTTATCAATAGAGCAGCGGCCTACTTTGAACTCGCCCGCTACAAAGAAGCGTTGGCTGACGCCCAGAAGGCCGTTAAGCTCGATTCGAAGAGCTCGGCGGCCCAGCAGTTGGTGGGCACCTGCTATCTGAAAACCGGACAATATCAAAGCGCATTGCCATATCTCAACCAAGCAGTAGAGCTAGAACCAAGAAATTTCGAAGCTTTACACTATCGCGGCCTAACCTATCAAAAGTTAGGCAAGAATGAACTAGCTAACAAAGACTTTGCTGAAGCTCTGGCCAAAGGTTACGCGCCAGGTAAGATTTTTGAAGAAACAAATTAGGCGCTAGAGCGCAGTTAGAATGCGCACTAGTCGATTAATGCCTCTTCTAAAAGCAGCCAGGGGAATGCGCTCGTCTTTGCCGTGCATAGTTGCTAAATGATCGGCGTCTACTTCAATTGGTTCAAAGCCATAGCTATGAATGCCAAGCTCACGGAACCAATGTGAATCGGTGAACCACGGTACCACCACTGGTACTACAGGTGCAGTTGCGCCTTCTGCTTTATTAGCCTCTTTGATGGCGCGGAACATATCATTATCATAGGGAGAGGGGTCACCTTTCTCCCATTCAATGATTTTGACATCGATACTGCTATCAGCAATTGTCTTTTTCACTTCCGCCACAAACTGATCTGGTGTAACACCAGGAAGCAAACGGCAATCTAGTTCAGCATATGCCTGAGCGGGAATGACATTAGTCTTATAACCGGCTTTCATCACCGTGATCGATACTGTGTTGCGCAACATCGAATATTTGAGCTTGTCTACAGCTAGAGTTTCTTCTGTTTCTTTTGTTGGCGCCTTTGCCGTTTTCTCAATATCGGCATAAAGTTCTTTCAGTGGGCTGGCCTCAAATGGCGCAATTGATTGGAAGAACTCTTTGGCAGCTGGAAGTAGAGTCATCTTCGGTGGATTATCAGCAATCTTAGTCAACGCTTTGATCAGCCTATTGTTGGCTGAATTGCTCATGGGCATTGAGGCATGGCCAGCTAGTCCATTGGCAGTCAGCGACAGCCAGAGCACCGATTTTTCAGCGTAGTCCACGCCCCAATATTTGGCTTGACCATCGCTGTTACCACTCTTGTTGTAACTCTCTATTGAATAGCCCTCATTGAGCAAATATTCAGCATCCTTGACCAGTTCTTTTTTATTTTTGGCGAACCACTCTGCTCCGTAGGTACCACCTACTTCTTCGTCTGGTGTAGCGATAAAAATAATATCGCGGTCTAGAACTTTGCCTGATTTCTTTATGGCGAGCATGGCGGCAAGTTCCATGATGCCCATGCCTTTCATATCCAAAGTGCCACGCCCCCACAATTCGCCGTCGTGAATTTCAGCGGCAAATGGAGGATATTTCCAATCGCTGGCTTGAGCCGGTACAACGTCGATATGGCTAAGCAAAATCACAGCCTTTTTCTTTCCTGTACCTTTGAGCCGCCCTATAACAATGGCGCGATCTTTAGCTGAATCAAAAACTTGAGATTCAATGCCATTGTCTTTCAACACTGATTGAAGATAGAGGGCACCCAGCTTTTCATTGCCAGGTGGATTAGTCGTATCAATTTTAATGTAGTTACCAAGAAGCTTAACTGCTTCATCGTACTGGGTGTCTGTAATTTCAAAAAGCTTGCCGGAGGCCCCAGAAGAAGAAGAAGAAGAAGAAGAAGAAGTACTAACAGACGATGAAACTGCCATGGCCTCATAGCTCAAAGTAAAGGCCAGAGTGAGCGCCCAGGCTGCGGCTAATTTTCTGTAGCTTAGTGACACTTTCTATCTCCAGTAAATATATGATGTTGCAAAGTGAAAGCAGTGACGAACCCAGTGCTGCCGTCTTTTTTATGACCGCCATTACTTGCAAGTAAAGTTTACCTGAGTCTAAGTCTGTGGCGTTAAACCTTGCAATTTGACAGAATGACTAACGAAAGAAGGTCTCATAGTTTTTATGCCAGAGACTTTCAAATTGGGGTTTTAAAGGATTATATAAATGATTAAGACTATTTTGGCCGTCACTGTTCTGGCTCTTTCAACCGCTGCCATGCCTGCCTTTGCTGACGACACAACTACAACCACCACCACCACAACAACTGCCGAAACTGACAAAACAGTAACTCCGGCAAAGACAAAGAAATCTATTGTAAAGACAGTTACCACCGACACCAAGAAGGGCGCTGAAAGCGCTGTGAAAGGCGTTGAGACTGTGGGCAAAGATATCGGCAAAGGAACTGTCAAGGGCGTCGAAGCACTTGGCAATGGTGCAAAAAAAGGCGCCACCGGCCTAGTTAAAGGTACTGAAGCCGTAATCAAAGGTGCTGGTCGCGGCATGGCTAAAATGGGCGAAGGAGCTAAGCACGGCGTCGAAAAAATGACCGGCCATGACAAGAAAAAAGCAGCCCCTGCTGCCGCCACCACTGATGCAGCACCAGCCACTGATGCTGCCAAGTAATAGTCAATGATCAAAAACTGAAAAACAAAAACGCGGAGAACTATGAGATCAAGCAATAGATTGGCCAAGAGCTTTGCTCTCGCATTAACTTCTGCGCTTACACTTTCAGCACTGATGGCGGTGCCCCTACAGCTGGCCAATTCAGCTCTAGCGGCGTCGCCTGCCACAAAAAGTATTTTCGTCTCCCGGGACTCTACTCTGGGCATCGAAGAATACAAACTTCCAAGCAATGGTCTTTCTGTATTGCTCTGTGAAAGGCATGCTACTCCTGTCGTAACTGTAAATATGGTCTTTCGCGTCGGCTCACGAAATGAAGCAGTTGGCTATACAGGCTCAACCCATTTTCTTGAACACATGATGTTCAAAGGCACGAATATACATGATCCACTGAAACAGACGGGTCTAGACGATGTGCTGAAAAAAGTTGGCGGAATCAATAATGCCACCACTTCATATGACCGCACCAATTATTATGAGCTAGTACCCAAGCAAGCAATTAATTTATGCCTCGAGCTAGAAGCCGACCGTATGCGGCATTTGCTACTTAGAGAAAGCGATCGTAAAGCTGAAATGACAGTAGTGCGCAATGAGCTAGAAAGAGGAGAAGATGACCCTTCGCAGCTCCTAGAGATGAACACTTTTGCCACTGCTTTTCGCGAACACCCTTATCACCATCCAGTTATTGGTTGGCGTTCTGACGTTGAAGGTGTGCCAACAGAGCGGCTGCGTCAGTTTTATAACGATTTTTACTATCCCAACAATGCCACATTAGTAGTAATTGGCGATTTTGACAAAGCAGCCACTCTTAAAGAAATTGAGAGTAAATTTGGCGCCATAGCTAAGTCTCCAAAACCTTTCCCAACTGTCTACACTACAGAACCACCCCAAGAAGGTGAGAGAAGATTCACTGTCAGTCGGGGCAAAGAGCTTGCCCGAGTAATGGTGGCATATCACACCCCTCGCGGCATCGACAGGGCCACTTACCCGCTCGATATTTTGCAATCAGTCTTAGGTGGTGACAGTAGAAAGTCATCGCGTCTCTACAAACGGTTAATTGAAACCGGCCTGGCATCAGACTGTTATGCAGCAAACTACACACTAAAAGATCCTGGCTTATTTATTATTTCGGCAACTGTGCAACCTGGCATAGACCCTAAAATGGTCGAAGCGGCAATTCAAGAAGAAGTGAACAAACTCAGTGAAAAACAAATCACAGCTGAAGAGCTCCGCTTAGCACGTTCATCTATATCAAAGCGCTTTCGCCTCAGCCTTTCGGACCCCATGGGCCTAGCTCAATCATTGACTGAAGGCATCGCTGTAGGCAGCTGGAAGTGGTGGGCAAGCTACCCGCGGGATGTACAGACAGCCACAGCTGAAGAAGCGTTGAGAAGCGCTAAGAAGTTCTTCCTAGACAAAAGCAAAACAGTTGGTTACTACCTACCTACCGACTTCAAAACCGATGCTGCAGCTATTGCGCAAATCAAACCGGCAAAAGCAACTGAGAATCTAGGTGAGAACAGCACAGATACAACAACAGCAGCCAGAACTGTCGAAGAAACAACGGTTAAAAGTAGAAGTGCATTGGCTGAGCCCGACAAAGCGAAGACCTGGCAAGAGCGCGTAGAACGCTTCTGTATGCCTAACGGCATGACTGTTTTGTTGGCCCGAGTCGCTGAAGGGGCAGACAGAGCTGACCTACATGAAAGCGATAAGTCTGCCCCCAAGAGTGCCATTAGAGGAACTGTTGCTGTTTCAGGAAAAATCAGAGCGGGAGATTTTTACAGCCAAATTGGCAAATCAGCAGTGCCTGACATTACAGCTGAACTCTTAACCTATGGCACCAAGAAATTCAGCAAAGAGCAAATCTCCACCCAGATGGAAGAAATGGGAGTCACTCTTGATTTTTCCAATGGCACCTTCTTCCATGAGTTTGAATCTGAAGTGGCCGCCGAAGACCTGCCGAAGCTCTTGAGCTTAATTGGCAGCGAGATGCGGCAACCGAAATTCCAACAGTCCGATTTAGACTTAGTATTGAAATTAAGTCAGGCCGCTATCAAAGAGAAGATGACCGACACTGGCGAAGTGGCTTGGAATTCGTTGGTACGTTCACTGTACAAACCAGGTTGTGTCTATTACTCACCTGAGCTAAGCAAGCAAATGGAAGAGCTTTCTTCAATCACCCTGAGCGACATAGAGAACTACCATCAGAAATACTATAGCCCCGGTAACACAGTATTGGCCGTGATCGGAGACATCGACCCAGCAGCGGTGAAAAAGCTACTAGAGGCTGAGTTTGGTGATTGGAAGGGTGAGGCGGCCCCAGCTATCAAGGTTGAACTAAGCGGTCTTATAGATAGAACTGGCGCCAAAGCAAGCAAGAACACCTTAACCACAGAGCTGGCTGATAAAGCCAACGTAGACATCGCCATTGGCAAGCCTGTGGACCTTTCACTAAAGTCGAACGACTACTTGGCGGCCATGATAGGCAATGCAGTGCTGGGTTACGACAGCTTTGCTTGTCGCCTAGCTCCAGTGCGGGACAAATTTGGTCTCACCTATTCAATCTCATCGCATATCACCGAGCCTCATTATCCCTACTCTCCTTGGTCTATCGACCTGTCAGTCAATCCGGTCAATGTTAATCGCTCGCTTGAAGTAGTAAGAAAGATAGTGGCTGATTTCAATAAAGATGGCGTGACCGCCAAAGAGCTAGCCACTGAACAAGACCACCTGGCCGGGGTTTACCTGGTTGGCCTGAGAAGCATTCGCTCGATTGCCAAGAAATTGACTGATTATGAGCAGCTCTCGCTACCAGTGTCTTATATGGATACTTTTGGCAAGAGAGTTAAGAATGTTACTCTCAAAGACGTAAATAAAGCCGCTGGGCACTATTTCCGCCTAGATGACGCAATTACTTCTGTTTGCGGAACTTTAACCAGTGCCAAGCAAAATCCCGACAAAAAGGTGGATCAAAGCAGACCCTAGTAGAACAGGTTTTAGACAGCCTTAACTGGGAACAATTCAAATACTTAGAGATTTGGGGCGATGAGCGACAAGAAAAAGATTTTTACAACTGGAAAATTTGAAGTCGACGGCAAGTGGGCTTCTGTGCGCGAGACCAAATTTACGAAGATGGTTCTAGAGACGCGCTTCGATCGTCAAAAATTCAAAGAAACCAAGCAAAAAGAAATGCTTGATCGGCAAAGAAAGCCGATGAGCGATGAGGAGCTGGAAGAACTTGAGCGCAAGTCGCTCAAAGACACAGTTACCGACCTCTACAACCAAAGAACTTTTCTGCGCAAGCTCGAATACGAGATGCGCCGAGCAAAACGATACAAACGACCTTTATCACTGATGATTTTGACCATAGACAACATTAGCCAATTGCAAAGGCAGTATGGTCAGATGATTGTCGATGAAGTGATGAGGGCAGCTGCCAGAATCACTGGAATATGCATCAGAGATGTAGATGTTTCTGGTATCTGTGATGTAGCCAAGATTGGCATAATCTTCCCCGAAACTTATTCGTCTAGAGCAATGATTGTGGCTGAGCGTATTCGCGAGCGCATGAAACAGGAAGCAATCAACAGCGAAATGCGCCACCTAAGAGTGACTACATCGATTGGAGTGGTCTCTTTCCCCACCCATGCCCGCGACGAGATTGATTTACTACAGCGCGCTGTTGAATTTCTAGCAAAAGCCGAAGAAGAAGGCGGAGACCGAGTTCACAACGGCTAGCCAAGAACTTCTACTCCAATTCTTTCATGGTCTTTTCTTCGGCGGATGGCGCCTTGATTGCTGGCGCCAAAGGCGGCTCTTCTTGCGGCTGAGCCTGCCCCGAACTAGGGTTTGAACCAGAACTAATACTAGAAGCACTATTGCCTGAATTGATCGGAGCTATTCCAGCCACGCTGGATGAATCAGGTTTATTCTTAGCGATATCGCTCTTCTCAGCGCGCTCTTTCTTGCCGATTGGATAGCTGTTATAGAGCTTGCCATCGAAATAAACCTTGAACTCGCAGCTACCATCGTTACGAACACTAGCACCGCCAGTGAGGTCAATCTTCTTGCCTTCACGGGCAGGAAGTGGTGGCACAAACTCGTCTACTACAGCCGACTCCTTTGTCCACAAAACCTTGTCACCGGCCTTTGTGTCTACCAAATCAACTTTCATTGTCAAAGCATTGATAGCGCTATCAGTAGGGTTCCAAACCTGGCCAGAGATATGAGGCATGCCGCCCTGCAGATCAATTGTTACTGTTTTAAGGGTAACTGTTGGCACTGTGTTACTCGGGTCTACAGATTTGGCCTGCTGCAAATAACCATATCCGGTATCAAGCTCACCGGAGTCTAGCAGCTCCTTGCCACGCTTATTGAGTAAAGCAGCCAGTTTACGCTTAATCGAATCATCTCTGGTCGAAAAGCGTTGAGCTTTGCGCAATTGATCAATTGCCAATTCATACTGACCAGTACGTTCATAAATATCGGCTGCCATCTCATAGTTGCGTGAGTTATCAGCGATGGCGTTAAGCTTACTAAGATAGACCAATGCTTCTTTGTCTTTCTTTTCAGAAACAAGCTTCTCAGCCAGTCTTTGATAGATTGTCGAAAGCCTGGCATCAGATTCACTAAAGCGTGAACCTTCTTTTAAGTCTTTTACTTCTTCCCACAGGTTCAATGCTTTCTCTAAATGGCCATCACGCAGCTCTTGATCGCCCCACAAAGCATCCAAATCGGCTAACTCAGCCTTTTTACCAGGAATATTTGCTTGAGCAAGTGGGCGAAGTAACTCGCAGGCTTTGTCGTAGCGAGAGTGTACGCGATAATAGTTAGCCAATTGTGAGGCCAAATCAGGATCTTCAATTATTCCTTTGCCTAATTGCTGTGCTTTAGCAATACAGTCTTTTGCTTTGTCTATCTGATCAACACCAACATAGGCACGAGCAAGAGCAAGCATAATCTTGGGATTATCTTTGGCTGAGTTTGAAGCCTTAGTCAGAGTCTCGACAGCAAAGGCATATTGGCCATTATCTAACTCTTTAAGACCCTTACCAAGTAAGCGATCTTCTTCCGGTGCCTTGGTGAGAAAGAAAATGGTGGCTCCCGCAAAAATGAGAACTGTTGTTAAACCAAAGAGTAAGCCACCAGTAAGCGGCATTCCACTTTTGAGGCTTAAGCTCATGTTGCTCGATCTACGTTTAGACCCGGATTTAGAGCCGGGCTTAGCTCCTGGTTTACCGCTTGATTTAGCTCCCAGTCTATCTTCAGATTCAGCAGAATCGTCAAACAAATCGTCGCCTATATCTTTGCGCGAGACGTCATAGCGCACTTGGGCAAAGGGTTCAGAGGCTGGTGGAATATAGTCAGGATCGGCGTAATTTTTACTAGATTCAGAATTAGAAAGAGAGACGGCCCTTTTATCAGCTTCAGCCGTAGCTGAATCAGATAACGGAACCGTCTCTACAATTTCTTCTTCGACATAGAACTCTTGTCCACAAGAGACACAGTTCTGATACTGAGAAGGATGATAGGTACCACAATTTGGACAGCGCATAAGTTGAATATCCGTGTTCCTGATATTTTCAGGTTAGATCATACACCCTGCCCAATGGCAACTATTTGATTTCGACCTTAGCGCCAGCAGCTTCGATCTTCTTCTTCATATCGTCAGCTTCTTCCTTCTTAACTTTCTCTTTCAAAGTCTTAGGAGCTGAGTCAACCAAGTCTTTGGCTTCTTTCAAGCCAAGACCGGTTACTTCGCGAACGATTTTCAGAACTTCGATTTTCTTGTCGCCAACAGCGGCCAAGATAACGTCGAATTCAGTCTTCTCTTCAACTGCAGCAGCAGCGCCGCCAGCAGCAGGAGCGAAAGCCATAGGTGCTGCAGCAGTTACGCCGAAGGTTTCTTCCATTTGTTTCTTGAGCTCAGCAGCTTCAAGAAGGGTCAAATTGCCGATCACTTCGATTAATTCAGCGGTTGACATTTTAGTAGCCATTTTAAAAATCTCTCCTTAATACAGTTATTTGCGGCTTAAGCACGGCTTAGGCTGCTTCGTCTTTCTTCTTTGCGACCTCTTCTACGAGGACTGCAATGTCTCTAATCACTGCGTTCAAGATGCCAGCAATATTTCTGGCTCCAGAATCAAGACCACCCATAATGGATGAGAGCAATTGCTCTTTCGATGGTAGTTCGGCCAGCCCTTTCACTTCTGCAATTGAAAGAGATTGACCATCCAGCACTCCGCCTTTGACGGAACCTTTTTTAACTGTCTTGATGAAATCAACGACAGCTTTAGCAGGGGCTGCTGGGTCATCGTATCCAACCACTACGGTTGTTGGTCCCTTAGCGAGTTCGGCGATTGCTTTGAACTCAGTTTTTTCTGTAGCAATTTTCACCAAAGTGTTTTTCGCTACGCGACATTTTGCCCCTTGCTTATCAAGAGAACGTCTGAACTGAGTCAACTCAGCCACCGTGTACCCATTCAGGTCAGCGACGATAGCGACCTTGCCGTCAACGAAGATAGATTCGAGGTCTTTGATTACCCCGGCCTTAAATTCTCTGGTTGGCATTTAGATCTCCTGGAGTCGCCTCCATATAGATAACGGATGCTAAGTACGCTCATGGCATCTGCTAAGTCTTCCAAAAAGAAAACCCGACAAATGCCGGGATCACAAGGACGAGAGAAGCTCTCGCAAACGACTGTTTTAACAAAGTCGAATTTGTGACCTCAAGTCGGCGATCCTCATATAGAGGATTCATTAAACTCCCGCCATTACTTTTGGGAGTACCATACTGTCTGCGGCCTTAGTTAACAGCGTCTAACAGTTTTATCTGATAGATGCAGGCCAAATTCTCGCGTTATATTGAACTATCGTCAAGAAAACTCACTTTGATGTAACAATTCAAGGGAATATATCTCAATCGAGAATGTTCATTTCAATTAAGTTCAGCCCAATTAAGCTGGCCACTGGGAGCACTGATCGATGGAAATCTTTGAAAAGCACGTATTTGTCTGCACGTCTGGCAAAATCTGTTCGAAAGATGGTGGAGAAGAAGTTTGCTCTGCCCTGCGTCAAGAAGTTGTAGCCAAGGGCCTCAAAGGGCAAATTCGCATCAACAAAGCAGGCTGCTTTGATCAGTGCGGCAACGGTCCAATGGTGGTCGTTTACCCCGAAAGCACCTGGTACGCCCATGTCAGCCCAGAAGACGCTGAGCAAATAGTAACTGAGCACTTGATAGGCGCTAAGCCAGTTGAGCGTCTACTCTATGATGGCCGCGGCCGCATAGACCGGTCATAGTGAGATTCCGCAGATTTGTTCGGCACAAACTTCGTCATAAATGTTCGTCATAACCGTTCGTCACAAATCAGTAAGAACTTGTTGCTAACTTAAGTCTAACAACTGGCCCCCCTCCAGATAGGCGAAAAATGAGCAATCCATTTAACATCGAGCTAGGTCCTAATTTTCCGCAACGCGACCGTGCCGCTGCCAACATCGAACTTAGTATTTTTAGCGCCGTGATTAATGCCGAAATGGGCCTCTTTCAAAAGGCCTGGTCAGGATGGCCAACAGGCGAACAAGTACCACGAGCCGGCCGGTCAGATGCAGCATCGCAAGCTCTTCTTGATGCCGGTATGAAGATTGCCTTCGGTGATTTGTGGCGAGGTCAGCAAAGATAGTTTCTAAAATAGATAGATTTTTTCGCCAACGTGTTGCCTCACAAAGAATGTTACCGAGATCAAACCGTTGCCTCATTTAAAGTGTTACCGAGAGCATGCATGCTTAGTGTAGTGTTTTGTGTGTGTAATTCCGGTATTCGATATGTTCCA
>JBAYTY010000020.1:0-122269 GCA_041675385.1 Candidatus Obscuribacterales bacterium | reverse complement strand
TGCAACCGTGGCCTTGGCAAGGGCACGGAATACTCTGCGGCTAAGAGCTCTTCATTTAGCAAAGAAATTCACCCGGCTGAGATATTTGATTCAAGAGTGGCAAAAATACATGCGCCGTGACACCTTAGCTCGTTCTTCTACCCTACAATCTTCATTTAGAGCGATAGCCAAAAGATCTCGATAAGAATCGCTCCCAGCAGTGACTGCCAATCCAGCGATTGACCAATACCTCAAAGCATCGTCTTGTAACCCACGTCGAAAAATGTCGACTAACTGCCCACATGTTTGAGCATTGACCATCTCCGAAATTAATGAGCATACATAAGTGCGGACGTGATCAATTTTCCCAAATTGCATATAAACGATCAGGCCCTGAAAACTCTTCTCGTCTCCTTGCTCAGCTAGCTTATGAAGCGTCCGGATCTTCTTGTGAGCAACCGACCCATCAGAGGCGTCGTTCAGCTGTTGAATTACTCTTTCGACACTTGTTGGCATGTGCGAGCACCCTATTGTGCCATTGCAGATTTTCTACGCGTCCATCCGCACCGAACAGCATAGCTGATACGCCCGTAGACATGATCATTTACGATTGGCATTTCCACATGAGTGAAGCGCCCAACACCATAGATGTATACCGGATGACCGGCAGCATCTTTAGCAATAGTTTGAGGCTCACCATATAGCGCCAGTGCCTCAGCGCGACTTTTGCCTTCGGGGCTAGACGGGAGCCCCGGTGCGAAACGGCGGTGGTTCCAATCTACCAGTTCATAATTTTGAGCGCTGGATAGAACCGCGCTGCCAACGCATTTGTTGCCCTCAAAAACAATCCGGACAGGTATTCCTGAGTGACCAAAATAATAAACCCAGTTATTCTTATACTTGTCGCTATCACTCAAGACGATCCCTGACGCAATCTTAACACTCGGCTCACCTGCCACTTTGAGAATTTCGACATCACTCAATCCGATTACTCGATCTCGGAATTGCAGAGCTGCTCCAGCCTCTGCTTTACGAAAACACTTGGAGGCATAAATATATTGATTTTCAAAAAAATCTGTAGCACCAGGGTCATCATTCAATTCTTTGAATTTTTGATCACTAAGAGAAATAGCACCAAGAGGACTAAACTCATCTGTATCTAAAACAGAATGTTTCAATATTGCTGGACGATAAGGCCCAGTCTTTGGAAGATCACGCTTGTACTCGCGTTGAACAGTTGCGCCGCATTCAGCCTTAGTGCAATCAAATCCACGGTAGGTCAACTCCAGTGGTATCTGATTAAATCCAACGGTCAATCTAGCAACACGTTCATAGCCAGGGTCCAGATTTGTCGGACGATAAGTATTGAACTTACCTGCTAAAGCTAGTCGGCATAGCCCCTCAGCGGCATCCATTTCAGCTACTTCATGAAACAAGTAATTGGGGTCATAGGGTACCTCTTCATTCCAGGACTCCCAACAGCATAGTTTGTCGAAATCGAGCGATGCTAAATCACCTTTAAAATGCTCACCAGCTTTAGTACCAAGGACCGGATGTATTGAATACTCCCGCGCCAAAAGATTAACAACCGGAACCGCCCGCAGTCCATCGGGGGCACTGGCTTCCAGTGAAACAGCCTGTCTCTCATCGCCAGCCTTACTCTTAATTTCGATTTTCAGAAAACCTGAAGGATCCTTCAGGTTTTCTGAAAGAGCAAAAGCGGAAGGTGCCAAGCCAGAAGAAAGCACAAAAATCGGCAGCGTCAAAGTAGAAGTAAAAGCTCGGCGACTCAATAGCTGCACCATTTTCAATACACCCACATTCCACATTGATGGCGGCTCACTACTTATTCAGTAACAATGCGATGAATAGTCGAGTAGGCCTCATGCTTACCAAAGGAATTGCTGATTGTGACAGTAATCATTTCATCGCTGACATAGGCTTCTAGGTTATTGGTGCGGTCTAGACACTCACCAATGCCTTCCACAAAGTCGTCATCAAAAGCTATGCATTTAACGTTCTTCAAATGCTTCACTTTGTCTTGAATCTGTTTATAAAACTGATCCATGTCGCGTTCAGTTTTGCGAAAGACAAAGAACTCGATGTTATCGCGCACTTTGGTAGCAATAGTATCGGCCTTCTTCGCTGAGACGCTGCCGCAATCAACCCAAAGTATAATGTCGCCAGCATCGTTGCGCGCAATTAAATCTGGCACCACATGCCAACCAGCATCTTCATCAATACGTGGTCGCTTTTTAATAAACATCAAATAGGCGAGAAGCTTGAGGGCAATGTGCGTACCCGCCTCATTGTTGAAGGCGCCCAAAACCAGCTTCTCTGTGTAGTCTTGCTTGCTATCGTTAGCTTGAATATTGAATGAATATTTCATCAGCTATTGACGATTTGTGCGAGCAAGATTTTCTAGTTGAGCTATTTGAGCTGCTTCTTTCTGTGCTTCTTGTGTCAAAGATAGTTTCTGGTAGCCAGCAAGCAAAGCCTTGTGCACTTCTATCCAACCAGGATAGAGCTCAGCAGCTTTCTTGAAGTTCTCCACCGCCTCTTTGGCATTACCGCTGCGAAGCTGACCTTCGCCTTGAGCAAGGTAACCAGGAGCATAATAAGGATTAAGCTCAAGGGCACGCTTGCCGGCCTCTATGGCGGCAGCATTTTCATTTTTGGCTAGGGCTACCTGAGCCAAGCAGAGATAAGCGGGATAGCACTTCTCATACAACGCTAGCGCGGCCTTGGCCGATGCTTGGGCTTCATCTAGTTTGCCCAGAGACAACTCAATACGGCCTTTTTCACAGAGCACACGGGCAGCAATTGCCGGGCTATCGGCTTTGCTAGCTTCAGCCAGTGGCACCGCTGGTGACACCGCCTCTAGAGCCGCATTAAGATTGCCCATGAGACGCAAGCACGTGGCATTATACAAAGCATAAGACAAATTATCTTTGCGTTCGTCAGCTGGTATTTTGTCTAATTGCTCGCGGGCTTGGGCACTCTTGCCGGCATCAAGTAAAGCTTCAATAACACCATAACGGAAGGCTAGACGCCTATCTTCTGGCAAGCCGTCAAGGGCCTTAGTGAGCACATCGGCAGAAGCCGAATTGAGGTCACGCAGCATTTTGCTCTTAGCCAAAAGCAGTTCATCATCTTTGGTTGCACCTTTATCGCGGTAGACGGCAATCAAATTTTCGAACTGTGTGGCAGCGTCAGCAAACCGACCTTCGTCATACAACAAGCAAGCCAGCGAGCGCATAACATCTAAGCGACTGGGTTCATCAGCTGAAGCACCAGGTGCAAGTTGCTGCAGGGCTAAGCCAGTCATAAAGGCAGCTTCGGCTTTTAGATAATCGTCGTTTTCAGCGTAGCAGAAGCCCAGTGCCACTAAATCTTTAACCGATCCAGGTACTAGATTGAGGGCACGAGTGTACTCGGCTGCGGCTTTTCCATATTCTTTGCGAGTAATGTAGAAAGCACCCAAAGAGCGGTGGGCAGTAGGGTCAGACTGGGCTAAGTTAGCTGCTTCTTTAAACTCGGCGATGGCTTTGTCTGATTGATTGAGCATCAATAAAACATTAGCGTAACCCAAGTGCAATTCTGCTTTTTTAGGATCGCGAGCAATTTGCTCTTGATACTGCGTGGCCACATCGTCATAGCGCCGCTCTTGCAAGAGCAGCTTAAATAGACGTTCACGAGCCTGCTGATTTTCTGGGTCAACCACTAGAGCTTGTTTGAAATTCTCTACCGCTTTATTTGAATTGCCAGCGGCTACGTTCATGTTAGCTAGCTCAGTCAACTCAAAGGCTTTGTCTTTACCGAGATGCACGGCCACCTGTTGATCGACGATAGCTGATTCAAGGTCACCTTTCATCTTCTTCACTGAAGCACGGTTGCGGAAGAATTTTGCATTGCTAGCATCGTCAGCGATGGCTAAGTTAAGTTGCTCTAGGGCCTCATTTAAGCGCCACTGCTGAATATAGATTTGGGCAAGGCGAAAATGACTAGCACCATTCTTACCATCAAGAACAATTCCTTCTTTGGCTAATTGAATCGCTCCATCAAAATCATTGCGACCAAGCCTGATGTCTATCAGCATGTCTCTACTCTCAGAACTAAATGGCTCTATTTTGAGAGCTTCGGCCAAAGCCTGTTCGGCACCGGCATTGTCTTTGAGCCAGCGCATGCGGAGGAAACCTATGGTGCGGTACGCCCAGGCAAAACGTGGATCAACTTCTGCTGTCTTTGCTGAAAAATCAATAGCACGAGCAGCCTGACCTTTCTTACCGCAAACAGCAGCATAGGCAAAATTGTAGAGAGCGTCATTGTGGTTAATTTCAGGAACAGAAGCCAAACTGGCTTCAGCAGCGTCATTTTTGCCTTGGGCAATTTGATTGAAGGCTTTCACCACCATGGCATTGCCATAAAGCTTACGGTCTTGGTCAGACTTAATATCGGCCAATGCCACCCGCTCACGGTCAACTTGATCATTCAAGGCCTGAGATTGCTCAGGTTTAGCATTGAACATATAGGCAAAGGCCAGCCAGCCTTGACGATAAGAACGCTTGAGCTTGTCGGCTTCGCTCTTGCCGCTCTCGGCACCAAGCTGCTTGTTCAATCTTTCGATCAGACCTTTCCAATCGCCAGTGTTAATTAGATGAATAGCAATTGAGTCTAAGGCCGAATTGGCAACAACTTCAGAAGCAGAAGGCTTCTCAACTTTTTTAGTTTCGTTAACCTCAACAGATTTGCTCGATTCTGACTTACTTGAATCGACGGCCTTCACTTCGTCTGCGGCAAAGGCCGCCGGTGAGAGCGCCGGGCTCAGTACACTCACCAGTGAAAGCAAGCTGAGAGATAAGGCCAGGCCTCGGTTAGGTCTTTGGTTTCGAGAATTTACTGGCGCTGAATCTTGCTGATGGGTCACTTTTCTAATCTCATTGACGTTTTGTACGCTTTGTAGGCTTTGTAAATCTTGTCTGTTCTGTAAGTCTCGTAATTTTTGCATTTTTACCCTACTTGTCAGCAGCTACACGAGCAGATGCTTCAAAAATCGAAAGCTGCATCACTTCGTCCATTGGAATATTGCGCAGACGAGGACCATCTAAAATTTTAGAGGCAACACCTTTCTTCTCCATCTGATTAATCAAATAGAGGGCTCGGTCGATAATTTGCATGGGCAAACCAGCCATACGAGCCACTTGTACACCGAAGCTGCGACTAGCACCACCAGGTACAACTGAGCGAATAAACTCTACTCGACCATCTTGTTCTTTCACCAATACTTGATAGTTGACTATCTGAGGGAAGAAGTTAGCTAAGCCATTAAGTTCATGGTAGTGCGTGGCAAAGATTGTCCGGGCCCGCACTTCTTTGGCTAAATACTCGGCTACCGACCAGGCTATCGAAACACCATCATAAGTACTGGTGCCGCGGCCGACTTCGTCTAGCAAAATCAAGGAGCGATTGGTGGCCGATAGACAACATTGAGTGGTCTCAGACATTTCAACAAGGAATGTCGATTGACCTTGAGTCAAATCATCGACTGCACCAATTCTAGTGAAGACTCTATCAACCAAACCAACATGGGCTTCTTTAGCGGGCACAAAAGAGCCAATTTGAGCAAGAATTACTATTAAAGCCACTTGGCGCAAATAGCTAGATTTACCGGCCATGTTAGGCCCGGTCAATATCACTAATTGGTTGTCGTCGCTTTCACCGCACAAGCGCACATCGTTAGAAACATACTTACCCATGGGCAAGATTTTTTCTAAAACAGGATGTCTTCCTTGCTTGATCAAAAGACTTTTGCCATCGTCAACTTGGGGGCAAACAAACTTTCGCTCTTGCGCTACTTTGGCCAGCGACAACAAGGCATCAAGATTGGCCAGGTGATTAGCCATTTTGTGAAGATCGGCACCAAGAGCTGCCACTGATTGACGCAGAGCCAAGAAGAGTTTGTATTCAACATCTGATTGATTCTTCTCAGCGTTGAGAATTTTCACTTCGTACTCTTTCAAATCTGGCGTGATGTAGCGCTCAGCATTGGTGAGAGTCTGCTTGCGAATATAATCGGCAGGAACTGCACCTTGATTGGCATTAGTGATTTCAATGAAGTAACCGAAGTTACGATTGAAGTTCACTTTCAAACTCTTGATGCCAGTGCGCTCTTGCTCTTTGCGCTGGAAGTCTTCTATCCATTGTTTGCCGCCACCAAGCAGTGAGCGAATCTCATCAAGCTCAGCGTTGTATCCACTGGCAAATATGCCACCATCGGTTAGTTCGCGTGGTGGTTCTTCTGCCAGTGCATGACGCGTCTTCTCACACAGCTCAACCAATGCCTGTGGAGTTATTTTAAGGGCACTTAAGTAGGGGCTCTGAGCTGTTTGCAAAAGCTGCGACAGCTCAGGCAATACATCAAGAGAAACAGCGACAGCCGCCAACTCTTTTGGATTAATAGACTGCGAAGACATGCGCACAGCTAGGCGCTCTAGGTCAGAAAGGCGGCCAATCACCTCAACAATCTGATCGCGCTTGGTCGTCGGTTGCAGCAATTCTTTTATAGCTTCTTGCCGCGCTCTAATTCCTTCGACTGACAAAAGCGGCTTAAGTAGCCATTTGCGCAGCATACGGCTGCCCATGGCTGTTTGTGTTTGGTCAATGGCCCAAAGCAGCGAACCATTGAAACTTCTATCTCTAGATGTTTCAGTCAACTCTAAGTTTTTGCGAGTATTAGCATCAAGCACCAGGTAGCCGTCAACTGTATAAGTCGAGATACCTTCAAAGAACGGTTTCTGCCCACCCTGGGTGCGGTCTAGATACTCAAGAACGGCACCAGCGGCCCCGATTGCCAGAGGCATATCCTGACAGCCAAAACCTTCAAGAGTACTGACTTCAAAATTCTGCAAGATGCGCCTTTGCGCTGGTTCGGCTTGGAAGAACATTGCCGGACGACCACTAAAGCGGTATTGCCCAGCGATTACTTCAGGCACTTCTAAAACTTCTTTGGCAACAACTTCATCAGGGCCTGGCTTCACTAAACGGAGCGGGGCTAAAATTTCAGCCGGGCGCAGACGGCCAAGCTCTAAAATTAGATTCTCTTCTGATAGCTGGCTGACAAAAAATTCGCCACAGGAGGCGTCGACATAGGCCAATCCCCATTGTTCTTCGCTAGAAGCGCTAGAGCCAGAAGAGCGGCCAGCTCTAACGATGGCAGCCAAATAATTGTTGTCACGAGCAGGCAGCAGATGCGACTCAAGCACCGTTCCTGGTGTCAAAATGCGCTTTACTTGCCTCTCCACTGGCCCTTTGCCAGCTCCAACTTCACCCACCTGTTCGCAAACTGCCACAGAATAGCCCTTGGCAAGAAGCTTGCTAACATAGAGTTCATAAGAGCGAACTGGTACACCGGCCATGGGCACGCGACCAGCGGGGTGAGAAGACTCTGGTCGACCAGTTAAAGTGATGTCAAGCTCGCGGGCGGCCACTTGTGCATCGCTGTCGAAAGTTTCATAGAAATCGCCCACTCTAAAGAAAAGCAAAGCGTCGGGATACTGAGCTTTGATATCCCAGTATTGGCGCATCATACCGGTCGACTTTGCCCCGTCTTTAGCGTCTTTGGCAACATTTGCAGGACTAGCAGAATTGACAGCATTGGCGACAACGGCCTCATTGCCAGTGTCTTCGCTTTCTACGGCCTCGCTGTCATTTGTCATTAGTGGCACTGCTGGCACATTCTGTGCTTTCTGTACTTTTTGTACTTTCGTCAACGCGTCAACCTCGATAGTCGCACAAGCAACCAATATTACCGTTCAAGCTCGGCTAAGTTATTAAGCTTCTGGTAATATGGCTAGTCTTATATAAGGGTTATGCGGTCAAAAATATCGAGAATGCACAAGATGGTAGTCAACAATTCGAATTCAAGCCTTCCCATTCTGCTAAGCCTGGCTCTAGCTTTAGCCAGTCCAGCCTTGGTCAGTCCAGCGTTTGCCTTTCCTGGCAGCCCCAGTGCGAAAATGGCCACCGGCGCCCAATTAGAGAGCAAGAGCCCTCACGAGCGTGAGAAAACGGCCAAAGCCGATGATAAGTCATTAGATAAAAGCAAAGTTTTAGACAAGAGCAAAGACGCCAAACCAGCCGCAGACAAAAAAGAGCCAGCGAAAGCTGAGCCAGAAAAAAAAGAAGCAGCCAAGGTCCCAGAGAAAAAGGATGCCAAACCAGCTCCTGAGATTGTCATTGAAAACGTTATCAACGTTCCGGCCGAAGCGCTGACCGAGCACGCCAGCGAATATCTCAATAAGAATGTGCGCTTTGTCGCCAACTTCCAGGCCTATAGCTCCCTGGCCCTTGACTACAAGCCGGCTATGCGACCAGCCAAAACCCACCTTTCTTTCTTGGTTTTCCGCAACAACAGCAAAGTTCCACTCTCAGAGTTGAAGTTAGCCATGCCAATTCCAAAAGAAGATGATAAATCTCCCCAAGCCAAGCTTTTGAGTGAATTGAAGGAAGGCGACCAATTAGAAGTCACCGGTAAAGTATTTGCCACACCGTTAGACGAACCATGGGTAGATGTTCTCAAAATCAAGCGCTTGAAAGCAGCAGTAGATGAGAAAGAAAAAGAGAAAAAAGCATCTGCTGACTCAGCAACATCTAAATAGACACTTTCAAAACGAAATAAGCAGCAGTTTTAGTTAGCAGTTTTAACTTAAGGAATAGGCTAGATGGTTACTCCAGAATCGGCTTCTCAACTCAAGAATCTTCTCAATTCACTAAACGGCAAACACGGTATTCTTGGTTGCCTTTTAGTCGGACGTGATGGCTCGGTGGTAAGCAGCAGCTTGCCTCCTGAAGTTGATATCTCCACTATTGGTGCTCTTTCAGCTACCCTCTTCTCGAACAATGATGTCTCTATTCAACGCATGAACAGAGGCAACTTGATACAAATGACACTACTTACCGATCAAGGCATTTTGCACTTCTATGAGGCTGCTGGCCATTTCTTAGTGGTGCTTACAGCAAAAGGTCAACGCATCAATCTTGAAGGATTGATTAGATCTGTTGAAGAACAGGGTAGATCACTAGAAGGGATACTGAGCTAAGCATCACTCTGCGGCAGCGAACTTGAGAAAACAGAGGCCTTTCATGCCAGCGAAGAAAGCTGCGACCATCAAAATTCTCTCTCTGGCAATAGCTTCTAGTCTCGCTATTTCTTCTATTTGCTCTTATCCACAAGCGGCCTACGCCGCCCGCTTTGTTGACATGACTGGCAACTGGACTGAAAAATATGTCAACCTGCTTTCTGACGACGGCGTTATCGGCGCAGAACCCGACGGAAAATTTCACCCTAAAGATCCAGTCACCAGAGCACAGCTAGCTAGTTGGCTTGTCAAAATCTTAGGCCTTGAAAATCAGGCAGTGCCAGAAAAGCCAACTTTTCCTGACGTAAAACCAACTGACTGGTATTACAAAGCAGTCGAAATCATTTGCCAGAACAACTATATTGCCGGCTACCCAGACGGTTTTCGACCAAAGCAATTTATGCAGCGCGGCGAAATGATTTCGATTATTGCCCGCGCCCTCGGAACCAGCACACCTGACGATGGCACAATTACCAAAACACTGACCAAGTTTACGGACAAAAGCAAAATTCCAGATTGGGCTAGAGCGGGAATTACTCAAGCTGAACTGGCTGGTATCTTAATCAATCAAAGTGGCGATACCACAGTAGATGCCGCTGAAATTGCCTCAAGAGGCGATACCGCAGCCATTCTAAGCAAACTGAGTGAATACAAAAAACGCCAAGCGGTCAATCAAGCTTTGAGCAATCCTCGCAGCCAGCCAAAGTTTCAAGCTGAGACCCCTGTTGCTCAGAGCGAAGTGCCAAGCTACCAACAACCCAATCAACAACAGCCCTATCAACAGCAGCCTCCCGCTCAAAATTATCAACCTTTGCCTCAAGGTGGCTGGCAGGGCGGTGTTCAACATCAGAACATGGGACAACCGGAAAGTTTCGGCTCTGTGCCACAACAGCCCTATCAGCAGCCAGGCCCGCCGCAATACGGTCAAGCTGGTGGCTACCAACAACCACCGCTATCAGGCCGAGTAATGACAGTTGGAGCTGGCACCAAGTTTCAAGCCTCGCTCAAGAACACCATGGACTCAGGTTCTACTCAGCCTGGAGAATCTGTCGAAGCCACCTTACCTTCTCCCATTTATTCTGGCGGAGTGGAAGTGGTACCAGCTGGCAGTTTGCTCATCGGCCAAGTAAGCAATGTGGTTTCGGCAAAACGCTTCCGCTTTGGTGCCAATGGCAAAATTGATATTCGCTTCACCGCTATCCAAACTCCAGATGGTAGACGCTTCCCCCTATCGGCCTCGGTAGACGGCTCCGAAGTGCGACTGACCGGTGGCAGTACAGCAGGCAGAGTAGGTAAAGGCCTGCTCACAACCGGTATCGGAGCTGGCGGCGGCGCAGCCCTAGGTACAGGCCTGGGCGCCATTGTCGGGGCAACATCCGGCGGCCAAGTTGGCAGGGCGACAGGAATGGGTGCAGTGTTTGGCACCGCTATTGGTGCGGGCGTTGGCCTAGTAGGTGCCGGCGTGCGCAAGGGTTCAGAAGTAATATTTCACGCAGGAACGCAGCTGCCTGTGCAGTTAGACGAAACCATGCAGATTTCAGCAGCGGCAGCAGTAGCGCCCTATTACGCTCAACCTCCTCAACAAGGCTACGCTCCGCAGCAACAGGGATATGCACCGCCACAGCAAGGTTACCCAGCTCAACAGGGTTATCCAGTTCAGCAGCCGGGCTATCCGCCAATGCAACAAGGTTACCCAGCTCAGCAACCGGGCTACCCGCCAATGCAACAAGGTTACCCAGCTCAGCAACCGGGCTATCCGCCGCAGCAAGGTTACCCACAGCAAGGCTATCCGCCTCAGCAATAGGGTTATCGACCTGAGCAATAGTAATAGGCACTACAGCAGTAGTGCTTGAGCACAACGCATCTTCAGCCTATCTAGTACTAATCTCCGCCCCAACGACGATTGCGCTTAGCAAAGTCGACCATAGCTTGATCAAAATGTTCGGGGGTAAACTCAGGCCAGAGCACTGGTGTGACAAATATCTCAGTATAGGCAGCTTGCCAGAGCAAATAATTACTCAAGCGCATTTCGCCCCCAGTGCGAATCAATAAACCGGGGTCAGGGATGCCACTCGTATAGAGATTGCTAGAAATCATTTCTTCGCTTATCTCTTCTGGTTTAATTTTACCAGCAGCGACTTCAGCAGCGATTTTGCGCACGGCATCAGTAATTTCTAATCGCGCACCATAATTGATGGCAACCTGCAAACTAAGCCCGGTATTACCAGCGGTATCTTCCATGGTCTTGTTCATAGACTTAAGTAGATTGCTCGGCACTTTATCGAGTTGACCAAGAAAGCGCAATCGCACACCATTGTCGGATAATTCTTTAAACTCTTCAGTCAATACACGGCCGAACAAATCAAAAAGATAGTTCACTTCTTCAGAGCTGCGCTGCCAATTTTCTGAAGAAAAAGCATAGACAGTCAAATACTTCAGACCCCGACTGCCAACATGGCGAACCAAACGCTTGAGGCTCTTGACGCCTTCCTGGTGGCCCTTTAGCCGGGGATAATGGCGGAGATCCGCCCAGCGCCGATTGCCATCCATAATGATAGCCACGTGCTCAACAGGCAAGGCATCAAGACCTTCAGGGGCGGCCTCAGTGCCATGTTCTAGTTTGCTAGCTTTGGAAATTTTTGTCCGGTGCAAGGCTTTCACGTGTAAACTCACTACTGCTTGCCATTTTAGCGCTAAGAGATACGCTCGTCTAAGTTAATTGCGATAGGCAAAGCCTGGTATTTTAGACTAGTTATTTAATAAACCCGGTTGCAAGAGAGAAAAAATTGTTCCTGAAACCAGATTACCTGATTAACGGTGATATTACCGATATCGACCTCGATATGCTGAGCCAGGCAGGCATAAAGGGTCTGATTTTAGACCTCGACAGTACCCTGGTTGTGCCCCACTCTGCCGAACTTTCCAAAGAAGTGGGAGCCTGGCTAGAGCACGCCTGCGCGCGCTTCAAAGTGGCAATTGCCAGCAACAATAAAGATGAAGTCTATTTAGAGCAGATTCGCAAGATCCTATCCATTCCAGTCATTGGCAAAGCGGCAAAGCCAAGCAGGAAAGCTTTTCGGCGGCTTCTTACCGACTTCGACCTAAGGGCTGAACAGGTAGCAGTAATTGGCGACCGGCCTCTGACTGATATCTGGGGAGGGCAGCGGGCAGGCATGAGAACCATATTGGTCGGAATTCTCAAATGCCAAAAAGAGCCAGCTTGGAAAAGCAGGATTCGCAATTTAGAGAGAGTCTTCATAAGAAGCAATTAAAAATCACTAACAAGCTGACCCCACTGGCAACGGTTGAGTTGCAAGGAAGTGGTGTAATATTGACGGGTGCTTAAGGCTAACATTGAGATTGTAGGCATTTTCTTATGAGGCTTAGTACAGCCCTCGCAGTTTTGCTAGCGTCAACCTGTTCTTGCCCGTCACAGGCCGAGAGCAGACGGCCGGTATATCTTTCGTCTATAGCCGCACCCTTGCCAGTGACCGTACCGGGCATAAAGCCCACAGTACAATCGCCTCAGTATTCCAAGCACTTTGAGCAAGGTCTAGCCTTCAAAAAGAGCGGAGACACCAATCGCGCTCTAATCGAATTTTTGCAAGCAATTAAAGAAAATCCCCGTTGCACAAAAGCATTTTACGAACAGGCTTTGCTCTTCCGCCAGAAAGGCTATCCCAAATTAGCTGAGTCAAGCTTGTGTCAGGCCTTGGCTATCGATCCAACTTTTAGAGATGCACGAATCTTACTGGCCGCAGTACGACTGGAAGCTGGCAATACTGGCGGTGCGGCACAAGAACTAACGCGCTCGCTGGGCCTATCTTCACCTCAATCTGCCGAATCAACACCAGCGCAAAAACTTATACCTCTACAAGTGCCCGCTCCAGTTAAAACACCAACAAAACTTGCACCTCCAGCACCACTGCAAGAATCCACAAAGCCCAAGGGTGGTCTACAGTTCATTCCCGAAAGTAGCGCCAGCGACGATAAAAATAACGCTAGCGATTATGGAAGTAGCAGCAGCAACTCTAAAGTCACGGCAATTCACGCAGCGAAGCAAATCGATAGCGATGCCTGGGCCAAGAGACTGAAATATCTGAGCGTACATGGAACAGGCACACTAAAAGCCGGCGAAGCCTTTATGTTTTCGGAACAGACAGGCGAAGCAGTAATCTTTTTGACAGACGGCACACGCATTCGCCGCATTATCTCGCCGCCGCAAGATAGCCATGAGCTAGTTAAAGCACGGCGCCCCGACATGCTAATACCGGCAGACTTACTCTACAAACTTTCCACTCTAGGTAAGCTTGTTGCAGGGGATCCGTCGGCGTTGATTGACACCAACGCCAGCGAAAATCCTGACGCAGAAACAGCCAAGAAAAAAGAATATTTTGATGCTGACTTAGACAGCGAAGATCAAGCAGAAGATGCACAGCCAAAAAAGCCCGCAAACATAAACCAGAGAAAGGCACGCTGGGCGAGTTAATGGACAGCAACGAAGAGACAGACAATTCAGACAATAAATTTACCCATAAAGCTATCTTAGAAGATTCGCCCCGCGACAAAGCTTCCTCACCAATCATTCCTAATGATGCCACCAAAGGTCCGAACATGGACAGCACCGAACCATCATCAATGAAAGATTTCAACAAAGACCCAGTCAACGAATCGTTGATGGACAAAACCCAAAAACTATTCGGCTGGTTCAAGAAAGCACTGCATTTGCCATAGGTCCAGGACTAAGGCGATGCGCGCCCAGTGCAATTACTAACGCTCCCGGTGCAAGCCTTAGCGCAAACCGTCTAAGATCCACTGATTAAACGAGTCAGGGAAAGTATCCATAAAATTGTGGCCGCCAAGACTAAAGACTTTTAGAGTTGAATTGGGCACTTGTTTGTGGATTTTAATGGCATAGTGGCAAGGTGCCACTGGATCGAAACGTCCAGCGGCAAGATGCAGAGTGCATGCTAATTGTGGCGTGCGATCAATAAAATCAACTGTTTCAAAATTGAGCAAGATTTGCTCAAGGGCATGCCGATTAGTGTCGATTAGAGTGCGTGGCCGCCACGCCCAACCTTTATGCATATTAGAGCGCTTGATATAGTCATAGAGATAGAGCATAAAGAGCTTGAAAATATACGAGACAGGCTTGAGTACGCGCCCGGGCAAACCAGCAGCGAGAATAGCCGCAAACAACTCTGGTCTTTGCTCGGCCAAGGTCACACTAATAATTGCCCCTAAAGAATGACCGACAAAGGCAGCCGGAAATTTTATATCTGAGTTTTCCAGAGTTTCCAGCACATCGCTAATATGCACATCTAAGTCAGTGTGTTCTTGCGGCTCAGCCGATAAGCCGTGCCCGCGCAAATCAACGACAAAACAACGGTAGCCATGATTGGTGAAAAAGCGCACTTGTGCCTGCCACATTTCACCAGCTGAACCGGTGCCGTGTATGAAGATCAAATCAGGAAGATGATCAATACGTTGTACGGGTTCAAATTTTTGCAGGGAAAGAAGCAAGGAACTACCTGACTATTGCATTATGCCAATCAAACAAACAGACAGCACATATTATGAAGAGCTAGAACTTTTTGAGGGCTGCAATCTACTCTTAAAATTTGCTGTTTCAATTTCTCCAACGGCAATACCAATCAGTGACTCAGAAATATTGAAAATGGCATTGACTTGATCTAGCTGGTGTTTGAGCGGCAGAGGCTTCGCTTCAAGATCGCGCCGACAAGTCATTTTCTCAACGACGCCAACAATATCATCAGCCTGCGCAATGGCAGTAGCAAGACCTTGCTCAACAAGCATTCTAGCAGTGCCATACTCTTGTGGCATTGGAGTAGTAATCATATCGATAGCCATAGGAAGCCTGCGGGCAACACCCTCAAATGACGTTAGGCCACCAGCTTTAGTCACCATCAAATCACAAGCAGCCATAACATCGGCCATAGAATCATGAAAGGGTAGCACCGCCGTTGGTATCGGCGACTGCTTAACTTCTTTCTTCAAAGACTCATACAATTTGACATTGTGACCGCAAAGAAATACCACTTGAACTTTGCGTTTGACAGCCTTAAGCGCACGATAAATGGCAATCATATTGCCACCACCGGCCCAACCAGAGTTGATGCAAATAGTAGGCAAGTCTTTGTCTAAGCCTAGCGACTGACGAAACTCTTCAGGACTGCAACTAGGAGGGCTAATGAAGGAAGGATGAACCGGCATTCCCATTATGGCAATCTTAGAAGGTTCAACGCCAAGCTCAATCAGACGCTGCTGCGCTAAGTCGTTAGGGACAATTGTTAAATCGGCATCGTGACAGGCCCAGCCACTCCAGAAATCGCCATTAGGGTCGGTGACCACCGTGACAAGCTTAGTTTGGCTGCGTAGACCACTTTCCCGAAGACCCCGTGCAATATACTGATTGGACATCGGGTGCACCGAAACAACCAGATCGGCCTTCATATCGTGAAGTGTTTTGACCACATATGGCCGGGTAATCATCCACCCAAATTTTGAATCATTGGGCTTGAAGGTTTCGATAAACCAATAGTAATACTTCATTGCCGACTGCTGATGGCGCAGAAGGTAGTTGTATATCTGGACAAAGGTTCGGTTTAGGGGATGGCTGTTTTCTACAATGCTGTCAATCTGCACATCAACATTGTACTGAGCGAACCTTTCAGCCAATACTTTCAAAATTCCAGCTTGCAAAGCTTCAGTAGCGCTACGATGCCCGCCTCCGGTATCAGAGAAGAACAGGCCAATTCGCACTGGCTTTGTCTTATTAAGCTTGGTGTTTCCGTTCAAAGGATTACATCCACTGAGAAATTAGGTAGCAACCAATTGGGAGTGCCAAATGCAGCACAAATATTCTGATAGAATGGGACTTCGCGAGTATTCAGCTCAAGAAAGCGCTTCCATCTCCCTGACATTTCCAAGTAATAATGTACCATCAAAGTTGGCTCTCACGCAGTAGAACGAACTCCAGAACTAGCTCAGTTCATCTTGGACCGCAGTTCAAGACCTGGGCCTTAAGCCTGGCCCTACTGACCACTTCAGCCACTTCTACGGCCCTAGCAAGCCCAGCGCGCTTGACGACCCACCAGGATGTTTCACAGCCTTCAAGCGTGCTTTATGGCTCCGTTAGCGACCGCTTCGCCAGCCTGCCCGCTGGCAAAAAACAACGCAAGAGACCAACCGATGTCAAGATTTACGAATATGACCAAAAGCCGCTAGGAGACCGTAGTCCACTGTTACTAGTACATGGACTCAGAGGCGAATACTACCCCTATTTTCGCTGGCAAAAAGTAGCAGACAAGCTAGCCAAGAGCGAATCTTTTAGCAGCAAGTACAAAATTTATCTTGTGCGCTATTCCAGCCTTGATCGCTTCGACCAGGTTCTACCAAAATTTAAAGATGCCCTAACCTCGCTTTACAGTGCGACAAAACAACGGCCAATCACAATGATGGCCCTGAGTATGGGTGGAAATATTGCTTATGAGTCGTTGACCGATCCCAACATCGAGTCAAAAGTACGACTATTGTTCACCATGGGAACTCCTTTCCATGGCTCACCCCTATTTTGCAAAGACTGGATGAACTACACAGTCTATAAAAGACTTTCTTGGCCATGGACTCGTGTAGATCACAACCTTTCCTATCGCTTTTACTTCGACCGCAATCCTATTCTGCGCCAAGATTTAGCCTGGGATAACGCCGACGAAGCCATTCCCGAAACAGGCAAATTCAAATCGAGATTGCCTTTTGGACCGAAAGGCTACCTCACCGTGGGCGATACCATTAATTCTCGCCTAAGCAAAGTAAATAGCGTGCCGGTGGATCGCAAGAAGCTCATCACCTATGGCGGCTATATTGTTAATCCGTACTTAGCGCCAGGCTTTAAACGTTACGCCGAGACCGCAGCGTTCTACCCTATGTTTTTGCTATCTAATTCTTTCCCCGCACACTTTGGTCGGGAACATCCAGTTTTGGAATTTCTCAATCGCGACATCACCAACATTCAAGTATCGAAGAAAATAGCCAAACAAGCAGGTACGCCATTTGTTTATGTATTGAACGACGGCATTTGCCCCGTTTCTAGTGCCATTTTCTTACCCAACGATGTTGCTCGCACACAGTTTGTTGCTAAAGAAACCGATTTCGAAAAAGTGCGGGACAAAGTCAATGTCGGCAAAGCGAGAGTTTTCCGCAACGTTGATCACTTAACTTTCATCGATGGCGTCAGACCTCTCAATCCAATTATTTCAGCTGTGAATAATCAGTTCAAAGATGAACTAAACCCACAAGATGGCCAGAAAGACATTTTTGATTGGATCTTAAGTGACTTGGTCAACTCCGATCACATCGGCGGCAGCTTAGCCAAAACCAAACAAGTACCAGAATTGGTCAAGACCGCCGTTGAAGACTTGGCGACCGCAAAAGAAGACTCTGTAGCAAAAGACGACTCTTCGTCACAGGTCGATTCCTCTGTAAAGATAGACTCTGCGGTAAAAGTAGAGTCAGAAGCCAAACAAGAAGCAACAGCGGGAACAACTACTGCGCAATAAATTAGTTGTACCTTGTACGATGATCAATTTAGATTTAGATTTAGATTTAGATTTAGATTTAGATTTAGATTTTAATGCCTCCTCAATTTAGGGTGCAGTATCAATTTTCGGTTTTAAAAATGGTTTCCATGGAAACCATTTTTAAACGGCAAAAACAGAACAGCACCCTCGCCCGCAAAACACAGATTTCGCAATCAGGTAAACCTTGTTGCTCGGGTTTACTTACTTAATCTGCTTAATCTGCTTAATTTTCCATTGACGCTGGAGCTTTTTGCCATTAGCATGGAATTCTTATGTTTAGCTACAAAGCCGCCAGCAATAATAACGACAATAATGATTGCCTCCAGAATCTGGTTGCACTCGTAAGACAATGTCGTAGTTAAGCTAAACAAAACAACGAAGAAGTCATCGACCGCAGCCAACCAGGTTGCGGTTTTTTTGTTTTGGGAGAAATTATGGTTACGTCAATCAAACTAATAGAAGCGGCCAAGCTTTTAACGCAGTCATCGCAAGTCAACGCACATGAATCTACAGCAACGACCGGTAGCGATGCCACAAAACATGGCAGTAATATAGTTCGCATAAACGGCCACTTGCAATCAATGCGAGACCTTGGCCAAATTATGTTCTTAATTGTGCGTGACGCCTCCTCCACCATTCAGGTAGTGGTAACTGAAGCAGCCTTGCAAGAGCAACTGCGACTATTGACCAACGAAACCCCATGCTATTTCGAAGGCTATTTGCAAGCGCAGCAAGTGAAAAAGAGCAAAGAATCTACTCAAAAAGAATCAGCTCAAAAGGCAGCGGGAGAAAATCCTCAAACTGGCTCTACACCAATTTCTCAAACTACTGGTGTGGAGCTAGTTTTGACAAGCGTAAAGCCGCTGGCCTCGGGCTTGCACGTGCCACCAATTGAGATTGGCAAGCAAACTAAAATCGACAACTTGTCTGCTTCGACATTGCTCGACTATCGGCCCCTAACCTTGCGCAACGAAAAAGTTAGGGCAATCTTCAAAATAGAAGCAGAAATACTGAAAGCCTTCCGCCACTACTTGAACGGCGAAAATTTCATTGAGATACATTCGCCCAAAATTGTCGCCACTGGAACCGAAGGAGGAGCCCAGTTATTTAAAATCGACTATTTCGGAAGAACGGCCTATCTAGCCCAAAGCCCGCAGTTCTATAAGCAAATAATGGTGGGTGCTTTTGAACGGGTTTACGAAGTAGGACCAGTCTATCGAGCAGAAGAGCACGACACCACACGTCACTTGAACGAGTATATTAGCCTCGACATCGAGATGGGTTTTATCGAATCAGAACAAGATGTGATCGCCATGCAAATCGGCTTGCTGCGTCATGTTATGGAGCATGTAAAAGAACATTGTCAAAAAGAGCTGGCGATGTATCAAGCCGTGGTGCCAACCATAGGCACCACACTGCCGCAAATTAGACTAGAAGAAGCGCAAGAGCTTCTAGCCAGTAGATACGGATGGAAAAGCGCATCAGCTGACCTCGACGGCGAAGGCGAAAAGCTTCTCACTAGCCACTTTGAAAAGGAAGAAGGCATAGATATGGTTTATGTCACAGACTATCCGCACGCAATCAGACCGTTCTATGCCATGCCAGGCGCACCACTTGCCAGCGGCGAAGCCGGGTCGAAGAGCTTCGACTTACTTTTTCGCGGCCTAGAAATCACTACCGGCGGTCAGCGTATTCATGAATATGAACAACTACAAAAGTCGATTGCTAGCCGTGGGCTAAACCCCGAAGACTTCAACGACTACTTGCTTTGCTTCAAACATGGCATGCCACCGCACGGCGGACTGGCAATTGGCCTGGAGCGGCTGGCAAAGCAGCTGTTGGGCTTGCCTTCGGTGAAGCAAACGGCGCTCTTCCCGCGAGACATAAACCGCATATCGCCGTAGAAAACTATTTGTGCGGTGGGCTTGAAGTCACGAAAAACCTCACCGACGATAGCAATTACTCGCTGATTGAATGTGCCTTGGAACTGGTGGCTACCTGGGACTTCCTTCCAACCAAATTTACCTGATTCAAATTCTCGGCAATTTGATCAATCAAGATTTTGCCACCAGAGCCATTCATGTGCACAGGATCTTTAAAATTGCTCGCTACAAATGTTTTACCATCGTTTAGATCCAGCAATCCGCAGCCTTGCTCAACAACTGTCTGCTTCAACAAGCTTAGATACTGATCGTATGAGCCTTGCGGCATCAAGGCCATATTGGCAGGAGTAAGGGGCATGTTGACCAGTAAAACTTCGACGCCCTCGGACTTCAACTGACTTATCATCCGCCTAAAATACTCAGTCTGAATTTTGAACATTGACTGATTGGCACTCTTGAAGCGCTTCTTGTATTCACGACTATTGTCTTGCCAGGGGTAAAAAGCATTAGGCTGCAATGCCACCATGCCCGCAGTCACCTCGGTGCCACTAAGAGCTGCATCCGGATTTGTATCGGGCTTAGTGCTAGAAGCCACAGCTGAGTCATTGCCCTGCTTGCCTCTATGCTCAGGACCAAGCAATTCAGTCACACTCATAGTAATGGCGTCACCGGCCATAACTTGAATTTGCAGCCTTTTGCCTAGCAAATAAATGTATTTGTCAGCTAGATATTGACCTCTGTTGAAAATACTAGGCATCGACAAAGGCAAGAGCGAATCAATCTCGCTTTCTGTTTTATAGCGAGAAAAATAATGATATGCCGGTGTAGAAGCGGCGCACTCTACGCCAGAATCAATGAAATCGCGCAGCGACAAACCAAATATTGCCACCTTCGGTTTGCGCTCTTTAGAGAAAAGCGAACTGACAATCATATAGTGATCGGAAATCATTCCACCGGGCAAGGCGAAATTAAAACACTTGAGCTGTAGGCCGGTCTTCTCTGCAACCTTCGCCTGCAAATACTGCGAATAAGGATGGACAACCGGGTCAATAGTGACATTGAGATAGTCAGCGTCGCGACAGGCTGTAGGAATCATCATCAACGACGAACCAAACAGCACCGCATCTGGTGCCTGCGCTCCGGCCATAAAATCACGGGTGCGATGACTTTCCCAGGTGGGCTTTGTTGGGATGCGACCAACTGGCATAGGCCTAAGAGGCTGCCAAGCAACTAGAGCGGCGTTGACTAAGGCAAAAAGCCCCAAGGACAGTAAAAACACACTGCCTTTTGCTGTTCTAGAATTTGGCCCAGTCATTTGCATAGGGCTAAGGCTAGCAGCTATTTACAACTTTATTCTGAGAGCCTGCTTAGCTTTAGAGCTTAAATTAGTTAAGGCAGGCCTCAACGGCGTCGGCCATTTTGACAGAGGCCCCCTCGGCCAGCTTCAAGAAGAGCGATGGCTCAATTAACTCAAGCTCAAGCAGGCGCAATGCGCCATTGCCATCGGGAATAATGTCTACTCTGGCATAGAGCGGCCTTTCGTTGAGTGCAGCCAGAGTTTTATAGCCGAAGGCAATTTCGTCGGCCGTGGCCGCAACCTTTGCCTCGCCCGCCTCTCCGGCGACAGCCAAGTGCTGAAAAGCAGTCTTGCGAATGGCATGGCTAAATTCGCCACCAATAAAAGCCAAAGCCCTCTCACCGTATGCTTCCACTTCGGCTAAAAAGGGCTGCACCATGACGCAATAATTACGTGCTAACTGGTTAATATGCTCAAGAGCAGCATCTTCGCCAGCGCTGGTACTCAAGTCAAATTTTTTCACGCCAAAAGTAGATAAGCCAATTGATGGCTTTACGACAACGACTTTGGTGAAAGTATCTGGACTTGCACAAACAGGAGAACAACAAGTTGAAGAAGAACTACCCGAATGAGACAGACTTTCCAGAATTTTTGCAAAGGAAGAGCGAGTCAGTTGGTCCGCACCTTCTTCTATGTAGTACGTGGGAACGCAGTCGATACCGCGCGTTGAAAGGTCTTTGAGATAGCGCTTATCTGAGTTCCAATGCACAAGCTCCCACGAATTTTTCAAAATACTATGGCCAGCAAGACTCTTCAGCCACGCCATAAACTCACTGTGGTGCAAATGGTAATCCCAGGTTGAACGCAAGACCACAAGCCGGGTTGATTGAAAGGGAAAAGAACTATCACGCCAGTCAGCAAACGAGCAGTGATAACCGCGCTTTCGCAAAATTTCGAGGGCGTCACGGTCATCAGGGTCGCCCTGCTTGAGATCACCATAAGTAACGAAAACAATGTCCAGAGCAGGTTTCAAGATACACCTCCGATATAGCGATCGAGCATTAACTGGATATTATCCAAAACAGACCACTATTAACTTTCTAATCCGGACATACACGCTTATACTTCTGTTACGTGGAGTCTTCATATTTCCCTAACAAATGAAGCACCTGATCGGTGCGGCAGAATTGTTTGGCATGTATGAGGAAAACCTTGAATCAGTGCGATTTGAAAATTATAAGAGCCTGCTTCCCCCTAACCGAACAATCCACTTAGAGATCCCAGGGTATCAACAATCGGCATTGCGAAATAGTCGCTGTTCTAGTGACTGTTTTAACACGCCCAATTAGAACAGTAAGAGCTAGAACATAAATAGCTAGAACATAGCTAGTACTTAGCGAACTAGAACACTTTGTCAGTCGGACTAGGATGAAAAACTTTGGAGGTTTATCCCTATGCGTATTGAACTCTTGTATACACCTGGTTGCAGCAACTACAAGAAAGCCCTCAGCACCCTTGAATACATCATCGCCGAGGAACGGCTACCGCTACCAGTTGAACTTGTCGAGAACTGCGCAAACGAAGAGGGAGAGCCAACGGTTCGTATAAATGGAGTATTGGTCAATAAATCTGCGGCAAAGTCGCAGCATTGTTTAGAGCATGTGCGTGAAGCGATCAGCCATAAGTGGCATGAAGTAAACCTGAGTCCTCTACTCACGGCCTAAAAAAACGTCGCTACGCAAAGACAAAGAGACCCGCCAAAAGCGGGTCTCTTTGCCTATTCTAATTGTCTTTTAAAGGTGCAAGAACTTCGAGCCCGTTATCATTGACCTACGGCCCAATACGAGGGCTTGGTTTCCAATGCTTGATGCATGCAAGTTGTAGCTTCCTAATGCTCTTTAACACCTTACAATACGCCCTCTTTCTGCCGCTAGTCTTCGTACTGTTCTGGGTTAGCCCGCAGAAATGGCGCGTCTGGATTTTACTGAGCGCCAGCTACATTTTCTACATGACCTGGAAGCCAATATTCATTTTGCTCATTCTTGGGCTGACGCTAGGTAATTATTATCTGGGCTTTGCTGTCCATAAGTCTGAAAAATACAAAAAGCGCTGGTTAGCCCTCGCGATAGTGCTTAATTTAGGCACCTTGGCATATTTCAAGTATGCTTATTTCCTCTGTGAAACAGCCAATCAATGCCTACAGCCACTAGGACTACCAGCCGCTAATTTGCCATTCAAAATAATTTTGCCTCTAGGCATATCGTTTTTTGTTTTTGAATTCATTCACTATGTTGTCGATGTCTACCGCGGACACCAACCGATCAAGTCTTTTCCAGCATTCGCACTGTTTGCCTCTTTCTTTCCCACACAAATTGCTGGGCCAATCAAACGCTTTCAAGACTTCATCCCCCAATTTCTTGCTCCAGCCAAACTTACTATCAATCAATTTGATACTGCTATTTCACTCATTCTGCTGGGTCTATTCAAAAAGGTTTTAATTGCCGACAACCTCAGTTTCTTTGTGCAGGGCGGCTTCTCGCAACCGCAGCTCTTCTCAGGCTTAGACCTTTGGGTTTTCGCCTATGCTTTTGCTTTCCAAATCTATTTTGATTTTTCCGGATATACCGATATCGCGCGTGGTTCAGCCAATCTATTTGGCTACAAAGTACCTATCAACTTCAACTTGCCATATCTAGCTAGTAACATCTCCGACTTCTGGCGACGCTGGCACATTTCGCTATCTACCTGGCTAAGAGATTATTTGTTCATTCCTCTTGGTGGTTCAAGATTGAGTAAATGGCTCAACTATCGCAACTTGATCATCACCATGACTTTAGGTGGCCTCTGGCACGGTGCGGCGATGCACTATCTAGTTTGGGGCCTATACCAAGGCATTTTGCTTGTCGCTCACAAAGAGTTTCAAGCTTTTAAAGAATCACAAGCTTGGCTCAAGAATGCCTTTGAGACAAAGCTCGGGCAAGTAGCTTCAATAGTTTTGACCTTCCATGTAGTCTGTATTGGCTGGGTATTTTTCAGAGCAGAAACCAATGCACTAGCCTTACAGATGCTCAGTAAAATGCTGACATTCGCCCCTACAATCGAACAAGTGGCTGGCCAGACAAAAGACGTGGCCATGCTGCTGCCAACAATTAACTACCCACTTATATATCCATCAGTATTTCTGCTATTGCCGCTGCTGGCCTTGGCCCATATTGCCATGGGCTACATCAACAAGACCAAATTGGTCGAGCGCACTCCTAAGCTCGCTAAAATCGCCTGGTGTTGTGCCATGATCTTTGTTGTCCTTGTCTTCTCTCCAGATAAATCGCCAAGGTTCATTTACTTCCAGTTCTAAAATCTCAATCTCAATCTCCATCGCTTTCTCTATCGCTGTCTCCGCTTCTAACTCTAATCAGATACAAAATATGACTGCTGACGACAAACAAAAATCACTTCCAGTCAAGCTACTAAGCAGTTATGTAGTTTGTGCCGCCCTACTATTCGTTGGTCTTGAAGCGCTAGGCAGCGCTATCAATACTTACTCACCCCAAACAATGGCCCTGAGCCCATATAAAAGTGCCAATCGCAGTTGGGTCTGGTGGAATGTTCGCGATTTTAGCCGACTCACAGCCGCACCAGATATAGTGCTGCTAGGCTCATCTTTAATGATGGCACCACTTCATGGTGGAGACGCCGTACACTTAAACTCAGCGCAAAATGTGCCACTGCATCACAAGAGCCAATTACTCGAAGACTTACTAAAAGAGAAATTCGACCGCAGTTACCACTCCTTTGCCTTTGCCCTTGGCGGCGAAATGGTATCAGACGCATGGGCCATCAGCGACACCATGCTTAAAGGTGACAGAAAACCTAAAGTCATTATTTACGGTGTTGCCCCTCGCGACTTCATGGATTCGGCCTTACCATCGGCAGCATCAACTGAAATCTACAAGTACATGAGCCGCATTGGTGACCTCTCTGCTGTAGACAAAGATGCCTACAGCTCGTTCTGGCAACAAGGCGAAAATGCCCTGAGCAAAATCAGCTTTACCTACAAGCATCGACCAGACTTTCTCTACATTCAACACCGTTGGGCTAAAGAGCTTTTCCGCAAACTGCTGGGCTACAAAGAACTTGAACTAGTCAACTCGCCGTACCATGTGCGCAAGCAAGCATTTTCTGAACTACCAGAAGATAACGGCCCCGGTTCGCTCTTTGTTGATCCACCTGGCCCAGCACAAGAGCCCTATGAAGCCAACCTTGACGAATATCGCTTCCGCTATCGCAAAGTCAATCTCAAACAATTCAATACTCAGCTTTCATTCTTAGAGCGCCTCTTGATACTTAGCGAGAAAGAAAACATTCGCGTAGTCTTGGTCAATATGCCTCTGACCGAAGACAATATCAACTTGATGCCGCCTGGCTTCTATCAAAACTACTTAAACAAAGTCACTCAATTGACCACTAGCCACAAAGCGCTTTTGCTCAACCTCAACGACCCGAAAATCTTCCCGCAAAAATATTTCACAGACTCAGTGCACTTAAATGCCCGGGGCGGCGAATACTTCTTCCAAGTCTTGGCCGATAGACTAAAAGCAGACCCAGAGACAGCTGCAATTATTAGTCAGACTGGTAGTACGGAAGAAAACGAATCGAAAGAAATTGAAGCGACCGAAAACAAAGCGACCGAAGACAACGCCAGCAAAGATAAGGCGGTCAATACAAAAAACAAAGTGTTTACCACTATCGAGAATACCGGCGAACAGGCGAGTCTGGCAAACAAAATGCAACCTAAACTAACTCGCAAATTCTTAGAAAACTTGCCAAAAGACGCCACCGTTGACGACATAATCAAAAAGGCCGGCCAACCCCATGGTGATATTGGTTCAGGTATTCATATTTTGACCTTTCCCCTGGCAGATGAAGGCTGGGCACTGGTTGGCACGCCCGATATGAAGAGCATCATGTACATTCACTATCAACTTCTCGAGCCTAAGAGTGGTTTTGAGAAATAGTTGTATGTACAACTATTTCTCAAATACCAATAGCTCTAGGTAGAGCTTTTGTAAACTAGGTGCATATACACTATCTAGTTTACAAAAGCTGATAGCATCAGAGAAGAGAAGATTAGATGAAATCGGAGATGTGCAGGAATTGATAGCTTGAAAGACGATGAGCGAATAAAACAAGGAAAGAACTCTGAAGAAAACGGCTATTTGCCCAAGGTACAGAGCAAGTCGTCAAAGCAGCAAAGCACTCTTTTGCATGTACTAATCAGCGCGTCTTTTCTTTGGTATCCGTTTGCATGCCTTCTAATCGCTATTCCATTCACACTACTAATCTCGTACGTTGTTTCAGATGAAGGCCTTTTATACGTTGTTAACGCATACCTCATGGCGTGCTATTTAATTCCAACCGTAGCTTTCGTAGTTCTCCTGATCACCAACAAGTGGTTTAGAAAGTCTTTCCTGTGGATTCTGCTACTTTGGTTTGGCACGAGCCAGATTGGTCCAATGACCCAAGGCGCCTTAACTCGAACTTTCATTGAGTCGAACAAAGCGATTCGCGCGCAACTAACAAAGCTATCCACTGGCTTGGAGAAATAGTTGTATATACAACTATTTCAATAAAAGCTGATAGCATCAGGGAAGAGAAAAAGAGAAAAGAAAACTGGGTGATTCTTTGCTGGGGTTAGCAGCTTGAAAGAAGAAGAAGAAGAAGAAGAAGAAGAAGGGCACCCTGAAGAGGCGAGCAATTCACCAGCGATCAAGAACCAGACGTGTCAAAAGGCGACTATTTCGCCAGCACCTGCAGCAGTAAGCAATTTGTTCCAGTTGGCCATTTGGACATCTTTCCTCTGGTACCCGTTCGTAAGCTTCTATGCCTGCTGCCTTGCCACAATAGTAGCTGCACCTTTTGTTTCAGCTGAACTTCTCCCTCGTTTTGCCAACTCTTACATTCGGCTCTGCTATCTAATACCCCCAATCTCTTTTGTAGCTCTCTTTTCAAAAAGCCATTGGTTTAGAAGGTGGTGCCATTGGTTTCTCTTAACGTGGATTGGCATTAACATGTTTAGTGGTATTACAGAAAGTGTCCTTACCCGTTTCTGTTTGCAAGCTAACACAGAGTTTCAGAAACAGTTCAAGCCCCACACCACTAGTTTCGAGAAATAGTTGCATATACAACTATTTCTCTTTAAGCAGATAGCATGAATGGAAAAGCCGAAAAAAAGCTCTAATTTTGAAGAATCCACTAGAACAGGCTGCCGAAGAACCAAAAGATCTATTTAGAACGCCCGGGGTCGGCAGCCACTAGGCGCTCATCTAATTCATCTAAGGTCTTAAGCCTGGCAGCCAACAATTGCTCTGGCAACAAACCCTTGGCCCGCATTTTCTTTTGATAGCGCAGTTGATCTATCAATAAATAATTTGTCAGAGCTAGAGAAGACGCCGAGCCAACTGTCGAAGCAATGCCACCAACCATATATAAATTATTCGCAGCCTTTGGTCTTTCACGCAGGCGATTGAGAGCAACCGAAGCCAATATATCTTGCGCCAAGTAAGTTCCAGAAATAGCAGGACCAGAAAGCACACCCTGCAATGCAACTTTGTTTTGATGGCGCTGGTCAATCAGGCCCTGCTCAATATATTTGTCATAACGAGCAGACCAGAGCAAATAAACAGAAACTCTGTTTTGAACTGAAGCAGCGGTTTCTAAAATCGATATATCTTTTGACGAAAGCTCACTATTGAGCTCATCCATGGCAGCTTTGGTTTCCTTTTCAGCACTGCTAAAATCTTCCTTCAAAGTTGCCGAAAGACGCTTGCGCCAGTAGCGATAAAACATGTTGTATGACTTAGCACTGGCTGGCGCACTGACAATTCCAAACGTATCGCCAACCATACCGGTATTAGCAGAGGCATTGCCTAGTTCCGGCCGAGTCAGCGATTTAATGGCAAGAATTTGAGAAGCCGTGTAGGCGCTATCGGCAACAATATCTAATATGTAATAGACGTTGAAGCTCGCTTGGGTTGACTTAACATCGGCATAAACATCGGCAAATTCAGACAAGCACCAATCACGAAAGCTCTTGAGCACACGACCTTCCGCCTGGCAGACACTGATTGATTGAAGCTCAGAATTTTTCTTCATCAAAGCATCTCGCTCTACCATCAGGGCGTCGATCTCACGAATTCTTGCCACAACATTCTTCACCGCAGCACCAGGACTAGTACCATTGCGAATATTTTTGAGCGCAGTACAGCCATTAGAGCAACGTTCAACAGCGGAGCTGCCACCATCAAGAGCAATTCCCACCAAACCGGCCTCTAGCCCCTGGCGCGAACCGCGCACCGAAATACGTTCAGGCACTTTAGTATGGCTACCACAGAGGGCGACGTTGGTAATATTAGAAGCCATTGAAGCCATGGCCGACGATACCTGAAAGGCGAAGTAGCGGGCACGGCGATATTTGGGCTCTTTAGTGCCTTGCACTCGATATTGCAGATAGTACCGCTCTAAGTCAATTTCCTTTCGCAAAATTTCATTAGCCAACTCGTCAATACGCAGCTCATCGGAACCAATCGCTGCGGCAGAAGGAACTGAAACAAACAAAGGAACGGAAACAAACAGCAGTGAAAAACAGCAGGCGACAATTTTCTGAGAGAGGCTATGCATCAAAGTCAAAACTATTTATAGAGAGCCTTGACGACTAACTTTTGGAACTCAATGCAGAGATGCTCGCTATTTGTTAGGAAGCGCCCGACGCTAGGTACACCACCAATTAAGCCACGCTGAACAGAGTTAGTGAGAATGTCATCCTCTTCGCCAACTTCTGTATTGAAATCAATTAGGTCTTGTGCCCATTTCTTATCAACGCCAGGGGCAAAATATTGCTCCGAAAATCCCTTGGCTTCATTAGGGCCCAGTGGCATCCAAACATCAATGGATAAATTAGGAAAACCTGGATTGATGTTGACAGTAAAATTTGGCCAGAGTAGATGATACTGTGCCTGCTTAACCGAGCCAGCAGCATCATAGATTTTGATTCTAGTTTTGCCCTCAAGAGCTGATTCGCGCACATGACCAACCTGACTCAAGAACCACTGATGAGAAGTCAGTTTATAACTGTCTTGGTCAACGTCAATAGCAGCAGAAAATCCAGGGTGAGCCACAGCACAGTGGTAACACTCTAGATAATTCTCGAGCATAGTTTTCCAATTGGCACGGGCTTGCCATTCATTACGCTCCCACAATTCAAGCGAATTTAAATCGAGGCCGCTATCAGCGATTATGTCCAGGACTGGCCCGTAAAACGATTCTAGCGAATCACAATTTTCATCAGCATTGGCAAAGACCCATGGCCCTAGGGTATCTACTTTAATTGAAAGCAGTGGATAGTCACTTTTGTCAAAATTGGGCTCTCTGTCTGCTCGCGGGGCAGCCTTAAGATCGCCCTTGATATCATAGGTCCAGGCGTGATAAGCACACTGCATGATTTTGGCATTGCCGCAGCCTTTCATCACTTCGTGCCGTCTGTGCCTGCAGACATTGATGAAACCTTCAAGGCCATTGTCGTTGCGGATAACAACAACGGGTATTTCGCCGACATAACCCGTTATGAAATCACCAATTTTGGCAAGCTTTTGAGCCGGACCAATATATTGCCATGACTTGCGAAAGATCTTCTCAATTTCTTCGGCTGTAATTGCCGGATCGGTATAAAAGTGCGCGGGGATGGCTTCGCCACGATCAAGGCCGGCGAGCAATTCATCTTTCTTCTGGCAGAGCTGCTGCATAGTCAATTACTCCTCGCCTTGTAACCCCACTGGCGTCAATCTAATACTGCCGGTCTAAATTACCAACTCGGTATTACCAATCAGGTATTAACAACACGCCATTGCCAACCCAAGATACTGACAGGCATAAAATCATAACCGATGTGACACTTCCTTTTATTAAAGTCGCGCTTGATGGTCATTCAAACAAACTCTAACCAAAAGCACATGATAGAATTTGCCATCATTCAAGAGCGCACGAAGTCTCTTGGCTTATGCGTCTAGTAGATCTATGACCAGCTCATAGACAATGCATAGACCTGATCATAAAACAGTTCAGGAAAGCCCAGTTTATTGTTGAAAACTCATGCGGGTGTTGCCATGCTTTATCGTCTAAACCGTCTTTTCCATCCAACTTCAAAGCGTACTTTTGTTGTGGCTGTTGACCATGCCCTCTTCAATAATGCAGCTTTCTTGGAAGGCATTGAGAACATGGAGAAAACTGTCTCCACACTAACAGATGCCAACCCCGATGCCATGCTGCTCTCCCCAGGTGAAGCCCCTCATCTGCAAAAACTACCCGGCCGCAATAAGCCCGCCCTGATGCTGAGAGCCGATACAGCCAACTTCTATAATGATGTATTGCCATCTTCCAAACTATTTTGCGAAGCTTACGAAGAAGCAGTAGAAGTAGCAGTGCGACTTGATGCTGCCTGTATTTTGTTGAACTTGCTACAAGTCGATGAATATCCTGAAATGCTCAACCAGTGCGTGCGCAATATTCTTCGTTTAAAAAATGTCTGCGACCGATACGGCATGCCCATGGGTATCGAGCCGCTTTCATTCAAACGCAGCAAAGATGGCATGGTCGGTGATGGCAATCCAGCCCGCGTTGTTACCTTGGCCCGCATGGCCGCCGAGCTGGGTGCAGACATAATAAAAACCGATTCAACCGAGCCCGAAGAAGAATTCCATCGTGTTATCGAAGCCGCTTCAGGAGTGCCTGTATGCGTAAGGGGTGGTGGCCGCGCTTCTAATATCGAAGTGCTTCAACACACCGAAAAACTCGTGACTCAGGGTGTTGCTGGTATCATTTACGGCCGCAATATCATTCAGCACAGCGACCCTAAAGGCATGACACAGGCGCTGCAAGCGGTACTTCACCACGGCGAAAGTGCATCCAGCGCTATGAAGTACATCAAAGAGCCCGTAGCTGCAGGCAAGAAATAGGTAGCCTGGGAAAAAGTGGGGAAGAAGTTGGCGAGAACTTAGCAGCTAAGTACAGGGCAGCTAAGAGGTAAATTGTCAGGAGTTATTTATGAAGCAAAGCGAAATTAATAGACTTTGTCGCGAGGCCGCAGACTGCCTCAAAGAACACAACTGGGTGCTGCCACCCCAGCCTGAGTGGTCAGCCACCGACTTTGGTCTTGGCGACTACGAAAAAGTTGGTTTGGTCGAAGTACTACTTGCCAACGAGCCCGAGTACTGCGAAAAAATCATGTACGCGCGAGAAGGTATGGTCACTCCGGCCCATACTCACTACGAGAAAAAAGAAGACATTATTTGTCGTCACGGCACTTTAAAAATTACACTTTGGTCTAAAAATCCAAACGAGCATAAAGCAGAAGGAACGGTCGAAGTAAAAATCAATCGCAAAATGGAAACCCGTCAATCTGGGGTACCATTCGAGATGCCTGCTGGATCGCGTATAACTCTGACATCTGGCATTTGGCATGAATTTGTGCCAATTAATGGCGTCAGCGTAATTGGTGAAGTGAGCACTTTCTGCAACGAAGAAACTGACAATATTTTTGCCAACAAAGAAATAGACATATTCCAAGCACCCCAGGCTGACGAACCAGTCGCTTTGCCTGTTTGAGGTAAAGCTACGCCCGAGGTAAATTGATGTTAGAGGAAAAACAATGCTTCCCCATGCTCTAATTTTTGATATGGACGGCTTGATTCTCGATACCGAGAATCACTACAAGCGAGCTTGGACAAAAGCAGCAAAAGAATTTGGCTTTGACTTAAGCGACGAGCTTTATCTGCGTTTGATTGGCATCACTGTTGCCGATGCAGAAAATGTTTTAGCAGAAGAATTTGGTGCCAGTTTTCCTAAAGACAAATTTCACCTGCGCGCCCAAGAGCTCTACGAAGAGCTGCACCACAAAGAAGGCCTGCCCCTAAAACCGGGCATCAAAGAGCTTCTCGTTTGGGCCCGCGAACAAAATATACCTTGTGCTGTAGGCACGTCAACTGTTAAAGAAGAAGCAGTACGACGCCTTGTGCACCACCAAATAGTTGACTACTTTGAGGTAGTCATTGGTGGCGACATGGTGGAGAGAGGAAAGCCAAATCCGGATATTTTCCTTCTCGCCCAATCAGGTTTAGGCAAGGCAGCCGAACATTGCCTCATACTAGAAGACGCTCACAGTGGCCTTCTTGCAGCCCGAGCAGGGGGTATGCGCTCATGCTTAGTGCCAGACTTGCTACCAGCAAGTGCTGAATCAAGAGAACTTGCCGAAGGAGTATTCGACTCGTTGCATGAAGTGCGCGAGTGGCTCAAGCTGGGTTGTCCAGTTTTGCAAGCTTCGCAAGAATTACAAGAACCTCTAGCAACAAAAGAACGTAGGCACTAATTGTCATCGTCAGCATTAGCACCAGGGATACGTCCGCGCTTACTGACGTATCTTTGCTACGGCGCCATGATGAGCTTAGCCATTGGCGTCAATTTGCTGCCAATATTTCTAGTCTCGATTCAACATACTTTTCCCAGCTCAACTAATTTAGGTCTATCGCAAGAAGAGTTGGGTAGGCTTGGCGCTTTTACATTTTCAGGGCTGGTGGCAGCGATTCTTCTCACTGGCCCCCTAGCCGATCGCTTCGGAGCAAAGCTATTTGCTCTAGCTGGTAACGCCCTTCTCGTGCTGGGCTTGCTGCTTACGGCTTGGTCGCCCACTTATGCAATTTTGCTCTGGGCCAACTTTGTACTAGGTTTTGGTGCTGGTGTACTAGACATGGTATTGAGTCCAATAGTCTCGGCCATCAATCCAGAAAGTCGCTCAGCGTCAATGAACTGGCTCCATTCGTTTTATTGCGTTGGCGCCACTCTTACGGTCATGGCCGGGACAATTGCCTTGCAATGCAATATTTCATGGCGCCTGGCCTGCTTGCTATTGATACCACTGCCAGCGCTGCTAATTTTCGCCCTTGGTGCCGTTAAGTTTCCCGCTCTAACTACTGAAGGAGAAGTGCGCACGCCCTTTCTCAAACTGCTTAGCTCACTCTGGTTCGTCGGTGCTCTAGTAGCGATTTTTCTTGGCGGCGCAACGGAGCTTGGCATGGCCCAATGGCTGCCAGCCTACGCAGAATTAGCTCTAAAATATCCCCAATGGGTCGGTGGTGCTGCTCTCTTCTTCTTCTCTATCTGCATGGCCATTGGCCGCATGGGTATTGGTGCCTTAAGCACAAAATTTGATGCCTGCACAATTATGTCTTGGGGTTGCGGTCTATCGGTAGCACTATTTTTACTAGGTTCATTTTGCCCGATTCGAATAGTTGCTCTAGTTGCTTGTATTCTTGCAGGGCTGACAGGCAGCTGCCTCTGGCCAACCATGCTAGCAATAACCGCCGACAAATACCCTAACGGTGGCGCCACCATGTTCGGTGCTCTAGCAGCCTTCGGCAATGCTGGTGGTATTTTCATGCCCTGGCTCGTCGGCATCATCGCCGACAGATATGACCTGCATTGGGGCCTGGCAATATCAGCCTTGGCGCCGCTCTTCATGCTTCCTATTGTTCTCACTCTAGGGCGCAAGCTCGTGAAAACATGAGACTTGCGCAGCACCGAAATTTCAGCCAACTCAAAATACAACTTCAGATTGCGTCACTACGCTTTAGGCACCACATTATCGCGCAGAGCAATACGCTTAGCGACGTCGGCCCCTGAATGCAACCCGCCTTCCATATAGCCTTGGAAAGCGAAGCTGGTATGCTCCCCGGCGAAGTGTAGTCGCCCTAGGCCGTTATATAGTATTGGCCCAAGGGTCATAATTTGCCCTGGGGCAGGAGCGGAGTAACCGGCCTGAGACCATGGGTCTGATGGCCAATCAATAAATTTACCTTGGACAAAATTGTTGGCATAGCTTGGATATATTTTCTGAAGCTCAAGGGCATAGTGAGCCATACGCTGCTCTGCTGGCCAACCTCGGCCATAATCGGCAGCATTGCCACCAGCAAAGACTGTCAAACAAGAATGGCCAGCTGCCGACTGCATATCAGTTGCTTCCCAGGTTTCGGCCACCGGGCCATCACTGAGAGAAACAGGAGAGACTTTGTCTTTTTCCCAGAAGCGCGTGCGCACTTCAGACAAAAACTTGACCTGATTAGCCATTTGCGGGGAAAGCTGGGGCGGCAAGGAAGGGGTAAAGGTAATGCGCTTCCATGTACCTGGTGGCACACTTAGTATCACATCATCGGCTTGCAGAACCTTGCCATCAGCCAATGTCACTAGCACCTTGTCGGCTCGAACATCAACGGCAGTAACAGGCATCTCTAAATGAATACGCTGACGACCAATGGCATCGGCGAGCCGCTCAGCCAACTGCACATTGCCACCCTTACAACGAAAGCGTTCGCTTTCAGTCCAATATTTTTCAATGCCACCACCCTTAACCACAGCCAGTCGAGCCAGCAAACTCTGCCAACCCGGATCGTTAGCATCTGACGCCTCCGACAAACGAATGGCCTTCTTGCACAAATCAGAGCACTTAAGATCCTCAATCCAGGTGTTTACAGTCTTTGCATCAAGCTCTTTGGCATTCGGACTTCGCCAGGGCTGATAGGCATCAATGGGTTCAGCAATTTTATTGTAGGCACTGAGATAATGCTCCACTTCTTGCCACAACGCTTCAGCTTTCTTTGGCGCTAGTAGCTCACCGTTACAATAAAAAGGTTGTTCACTATCAGGGTAAGAAGTGCGCTCTAACATCTCTAATTTGAAACGCTTGGCGTAGGCCTGCCATGTCGGATGATTAGCGCCAATTAGCTCAGCACCGGCCTCGACGTGCTTGCCATGGATGAAATCATAAAGGGTCTGCACCCGTCCACCAACTCGGCCCCGGGCCTCAACAACAGTAACATCGTAACCAGCCGCCAGCAGTTCATAAGCGGCAGCAAGCCCTGAGAAACCAGCACCAATAACAATGATCTTGTGATCGTTTCGAGCCTTGCCAAAGGCACTTCCTGAAAAACCATAGCTCAGCATCAAACTGGCAGCTCCGGCCATCATCCCCTTGAGCATTTCACGCCGAGAGAGGCGCTCGTCTTCCGGTAGAAATCGGTCATTTAGTTGGTTGATGATGGAGCGGGACATGGCGTTTTTACCTTTATCAGGAATAGCGGAATACAGAGGAAGAATAGGCCACTAGTAATCGAGAGAATGTGTAGCAATTGAAGCTTATGAGCAGAGTCTGTGACAAACTCAACGTAAGCATCAACAGCAATCATTCCTAGCGAATAAGAGAGATTGGAAACAGCATAGGCGATGGCATAAGAGGTAGAACCCCGCCTATCCACCGCATCTCCCAGCTCAGCGGAGGTGGGATTCATGGTAAATGCATAGCCCACGGTAATTAGGCAAAGCACAACAGTAGCGAGAGTAAGGTTAGGAGTTAAGGCCAGTAAAGGCATAGAAATAGCTGTAACAAATAAACCAATAACTGCTGTGGGCCGCACACCAATTTTATTAGAAACAGCATCAACGGCCGGTGGCATAAAAGCATAGATCAAATTGGAAAAGGTAAATAAGGCACCAACAGTCGCCGGTGAGGCCTTGGCAATGCGCATAACGTGCATAGGAAAGAGCGGCTCCATCATCGCCCACCCTGCCGCCGCCAGCGCTACAGCAAAAGCAGCAGTGAGAACACTTTTGTCAGTAATAATGCCACCAACTTCGGCAAATGTTTCTTTCCATGGGCCTTTAACTTTGGCGATTTGCTTCTTAGAAATGAAGACAAAACGCAAAATAAAATCTATTGCCAGTAGGCCGAGCATAAAATAGATGGTGAGGGCATAGCCAAAAATGTCGTACATCTCGCCGCCAACCAAAGGCCCAATAACAGCTCCAATAGTGCCGCCAAGCAGAGCAAAACCCATGGCACGAACACGGCGAGCGACAAAATATTCAGCGACCAGGGCCAGCCCGGCCGTCCAGGTACAAGCAGCTCCAGCGCCTTGTAGTATGCGAGAAACAACCACAACTTCTGGAGTGCTGCCAACCAGAAAGAGAACAGCAGAGACAAACAGCAGAGCAACACCGACAATCATGGGTTGCCGGCGACCGATGCGATCGGTTATCAGCGCAAGAATTGGTGCGGCAAAAATTAGCCCCAATGCATAAGCACCATATAAGGTGCTTACCATATGTTCGTCTTTTATATGAGCCGGCGACATTGGTGTCAGCGGGGCAACTGCCCCGTATAACACCTCTTCAATACAGAGGGCGAACGAAACTACAAACAAGACCATGTTAGGAGAAGTTCGCAGTTTGTCGACCCAACCCATAGACAAAAACCTGCATAGAGGCGCCATCCGTGATTTTAGCGCCTTTATGTATTGAACAGCTCTTGAGATTGTCCAAACCGGCGAAATTTCATTTTGCTGTGTGCCAAAAGTACAGGTAGAATGAATTTACAGCAAGAATCTATCCCAACAGTCAAGAACGTATGAATTTGAAAGAACCTCTGTGGCTAGAAAATTTCATCATGAGAGGTCAATGTTCTGGATTCCTTTTCCTGGGCCTGGTCTTGGCTTACTCCTTGCGCTCAATCGACCACAACCTGGCTTGCTGGTCTTTGCTCCCGGCAGGTATTGGATTCATCCTTCTACTTTTAACAAACAGACAGCTTAAATTTACAGCTTGCAACTCCGCCATAGCAGCGTCGCTCTGGAACCACATCGTCGATGAGTGTCAGCTATTGCGCCCGCTGTCCCTGCTAGACAAACCCTTCTTATACCTAATGATGCTCTTCTGCCTTGGTCAATTCGCCACTGGCCTCTACATACTTTACGGTTTCGAAGTTGCACATATGTCGCTACACTCACTTGTGAACAGTATTCCGTTCCTAGTAGTCGACCATTGTTTAAGTCTGCTCTGCGCAATAGCCCACCCAGGGGCAAGTCTCCTTCTCCTAATCGGTGGCTACACTTACCTTTTATCGAAGAAGTGGCAGCGAATTGCTATAGGTGCAACTAGCGAAAGTGAATCATTCAATGCTCTTTCCAAACTCATAACTTTCGAGCTCTACTGTGGCAATACTGTAAAAGCAAACAATTACAGCCATTTGCTTCTTCAAAGAGCTACGGCTGAAGCAACTACCGCGAAATAGAAGACACCAGTTACTCTGTTTTTCTTCCAGACATCGGCAACCCGTAGTACATATGGACGGCATCATAATAAGCAGGGTCATACTGCTCTGTTCGTCCAAATCGAATGTATGAGTAAGCTATTAGAAGCACAACGAGAATGAAAACGACATAGATCAATCTGACCAGGAACCAATTAGGCTGCCTGGGGAGCGGATTCGCCACTGCCTGGTTCCCATCGTGTTTTGACATAGCACCTAGCCCCTAAACCGAAGCAGCGAAAGCGACTTAACAGCATTAATTTAAATGGCAACCACTACTCCACTTTCACCCTATCACAAGCTCAAGAAGTAAAACACCGCCACAATTACTCAATAAAGATACGAGATGTCTACTCGAGCGGAATTGGCTTACTGTTAATATCAACAGAAACCAAGACAAAATTGCCATGGGCGCAGAGCTGCCTTTCGCCAGAAAGTAAATTCTCGCCAAACAACTCGACATTGACAGTAACTGAAGAATTGCCCCGTTTGACTATGCGGCCAATCACTTCAACCAAATAGCCATGCTTCACTGGAGTCTTGAAATCAATGCGCTCAGACGAGGCTGTCACCATAGACTTGCGGGCATAGCGAGAAGCTGTAATAAACGCACTCTTGTCCATAAGCTCAAGAGCATGGCCACCGAATAAGGTGCCGTAGTGATTGGTCTGGTTAGGAAAAACCATTTCGACCATTCTCGTGTCATATTTTGAAAAATCATTTGTACTCATACGTATCTCCTTATAGAAATAAAAAAGTTCCTGACCAAAGACAGGAACGAGATCTCGTATGAGCCACCCGAAAGTGACCATAGATACTTGCCTCCTTGCCTCGAAGAGGTGATTTCGTAGTGCTCAAGTGGGTAGCCTGACTAGCAATTTCTTGCTTCACAGTTGCGGGACAGCGGTGGATTCTCACCACACTTCCCCCACCAGATCGCTAAAAGCAATCTCTTTATTTATTGAACACAGTGTCAGTTGATTTAAGCGAACCCTCCATTAACGACTATAAGTATAGTTGGAAATGTCCAGTCAGTGGAATCGGTCAATTATTAGCAACAACTCATCTGGGCTTTTGAACTTTTTGGACTGTCGATACGTCTTCACCTGTATCAACCATTTTTTGGAGATTGATTTCATGAACAGGTTACATATTTCAGCTTTGTCACTAGCAGTATTGCTAGGCCTAACCAGCGCTGCTAGCCAGCCAGCCGAGGCTTACCGCTACGGCGTCAACAACAGGCAAGAACGACAGCAAAACCGCATCCATAACGGCGTACAAAGCGGCTCTCTCAACCGTAGAGAAACCGCCCGCCTAGGAAAACAGCAATACGCTCTCAATCAAAAAGAAGCCAGATATCGCGCCAGCGGCAACGGCATGAGCAATTCAGAAAGAGCCCGGCTGGAAAGACAGCAAAATCAAATGAGTCAGAACATCTATCAGCAAAAGCACGATGGCCAAGGCTACAATTCAAATAGACAAGGCCGTTCACTATACGACGTCAACCAAACTCAGCAAAATCAAGCTAACCGTATAAACCAAGGTGTTCAAAACGGTTCACTAACGTCACAAGAAGCAGCCAGGCTACAAAATCAGCAAACTCAGTTTGCTGCTCGCGAAGCCAGCATGCGCGCTAGCGGCAATGGCCTTTCAGTGCAAGAAAGAGCCCGCCTCGACAATCAACAAGATCGCATGAGCCAGAACATCTATCAACAAAAGAATGATGCCCAAGGCCTTAATCCAGGTGGTCCTGGCCCAGGTAACGGTTCACCATATAACAACCGCGGAATCAACGGCGACCAAGCTAACCAGCAAGCACGCATCAATCAAGGTATCCAATCTGGTACATTAACTCCACAAGAGGCTCAGCGGCTACAAAACAATCAAGCCGAATTTGCGGCAAAAGAAGCCAGACTACGCGCCAGCGGCAATGGATTGAGCTATCAAGAACGGGCCAGACTAGAAGCAGAGCAAGCCAAGCTCAGCAGACAAATCTACAACCAGAAGAATGACGCCCAAGGTATCCCACAGTAAGACCGAAGAAACAATCAAACAGGGAAGAAAATTCCATGTTGAGCAAAATAGAGCCAGGGTGTTAACTCAACTCCAGTCAACTTGCGCAAATCGGCCACATAAGTCTTGATTTGTTCACGGTGTTTGCGAGCTTGAATCTCCACATCTTTGGCAGCGAAATGGTCGGTCTTATAGTCAACTAAATGCCAATCGCCTGCGGCGTCTTGAAAAACTAAGTCAGGGCGCCGCGGACGAATATCAGGGCCAGTCTCTGAGAAACTGTTGGCAGCATCGATCAAATACGGCAATTCATGCCTTCTCTGTTGACTTTGCGAAAGCAGGCTGTAAAGCCTGCTTTCATAATAGACACCGAGCAAACGCTCGCCTTCATCAACTAGTCTATTGTGCAAATCGCTATGTGCCACCATAGTTCCTTGGGTAAAAGCAATGTCTGCTATCCAAGCGCGATCAACCTTGCGCCCCGATGGTGGCAAATTCTCCATTAACGAGTGGAAGAACGTACCTAAAGATGCCGCAGTGACAATTCCCGCAGTAGGTGCCACTCCATCTCTAGGCGTCACCCGACTGCGCCCTTGCTCATTGACCTTAAGATCTTCGCCAGTGCTTTGATTGTGCTCTAACCCTAAGAGACTTTGCAAGACACTAGCATCGCTTACTCCAAAAAGCACCCCAGGCAATGGCAAATCGTTAGCCGGCTCTGGCACGTCAATACCTGCCGCCAGACTGAAGCTATAAGGCGCTACTTCGCCATCGCTGCGTGAAGTAATAGTGAGAGCAATGCAATCATCAGGGCCTGGCCGCACGGCATCTTCTTTATCTAGGCCCAGCACACTCATCAACCATTGACGATAAGACTCAGCCTTCTTAAATGGCGCCGAAAGGAAAACGCCTAGATTATCCCGAGCCCTAGTCATAGCCACATAGAGCAAGCGCTTCTTCTCTTCTCGCTCCATTTGTTTATCTAAATGACTGGCCACTTGATACCAGGCTGGCGTCTCTTGCTCCTTGAGACGGGAGCTATTGAAAGCTACGCCATAACTAGAGTGGTAAACCAAACGGTCGGCATTGCGCAACAGCTGCCCACCCAAACAAGGCAATGCCACTACCGGAAATTCTAAACCCTTGCTAGCATGAACCGTCATCAGCTTCACGGCATCGGCACTATCTAATGGTGCCTCAGATTCACGCATTCCAAATTCACGCATCAGTGCCAGACGGTGAGCAAATTCGCCGCAAGAGAGATGCTCATGTTCGGCAGCCAAATAAGCCATCTTCCAAACGTTACGAGAGCGCTGCTTACCATCGGGTGCTGCCAACATCGCTAAATCATAGTGAGTGTCATCAATTATTTTCTGCAGCAATTCGCCTAGGGGCAAAAGGGCTGCATACTCCATCAAATTTCGCAGCTGACGCACAGCCAACGACAACGCTTCCACCCCGGGCTCCCGCGCTCGAACAACATTGGCGACGGCGGTCCAGAGCGGTTGCCCCTGATTATCAGTTATGACTCGATGCAAAAGGTCATCGGTAATAGAACAAAAAGGTGAGCGCAGCACAGCCAAGAGCGAATGACTGTCTTTAGGGTTATCTAAAAAGCGCAAGAGATTTTCAAAATCGGCCACTTCTTGGCGGCGCAAGAAGCCGCTACCTCCGAAAGTTACATAGGGAATATCGAGCTGGGCAAACATTGCCTCAAAAGAAGCAAAGTCACTGTTGCGCACGACTAGGACAGCACAATCGCCATAAGTAATTGGCCGCACACCGCCATTTTTTGCTGCAATTTGATAGCCGCCTTCCACTTTTTTCTTCAGCCAATCACCGACTTGATGGGCCTCGTATTGTGCTGGCGTCAAACCACGGGGGTCTTCTTCTATATCGATATCTAGCATCAAAACTTCAACGGCTGAAGCACTCTGTGAGGATGTAGCAACTATGTTTAAATCAGCTTGGCGAGCTGGCTCCAAGGCCTCAAAAGCCGCCACATAAGGCACGACTTCTGGATCAGCGTCAAGCAAATGATCGAAAACAGAGTTAACGAAAAACACTACTTCGGGATGACTGCGAAAAGAGCGGGTCAACTTAGTAACAAGTGAAGAGCCGCTTAAACTAGAGCTTTCATGCTTGAACAAAGACTTCCATTTATTAAAGGTAGCAACGTCAGCCCCTTGAAACTTATAGATAGACTGCTTATCATCGCCAATTAGAAATACTCTCGTCTTTTCACCGGCCAATAGCGACAAAAGTGTGGCTTGCATATCGTTGGTGTCTTGAAACTCATCGACAAGCAAAGCCTGCAACTTATCGTTGAAGTAGCCCCTCGACTGCGAATCTTCCTTTTCTAGACAAGCACAAGCAAGGCTAATTAAATCGTTATAGTCAACGGTAGTCAGTTCGCGCTTATGCACTTCATAGATCGCTAACGTGCGCTCAAACAGCTGAATAATTCCAAGGGTAAGCGCAAAGCCCCGCTCATCTTCTTGGTTGAGACCAGCGGGAATCTTGCCTACAACAGCTTTGGCTTGATCGCGGCAGGTCATCAAAGCCTTGCGCAAATCTTTGGCATCAGGCTTGGTGCCACCAATATTGCCAATTGCCAGAGTAGCGACTGACATAAACGCTTGCCATCGCATAGAAACAGAATCGTCGGCAAACAACTGCTGGCAGAGATCAAGTAACAACTCGCGCACAGGATTGAGTTTATTAGCGGCATCAGCCATAGAGTTCATGCGCACATAATCAAACGATGAATTGAACTCACGATTACTAGAGAGGCCAGAAAGAGCACTATTCTGCACATCTAGCAACACTCTTTCAGCCTTGGTGCGCATGCCAGCAATTGAAAGAGAGTCAAAGGCTTTTATTGATTGCTTAAATTGCATTGAACCTTTGAGCAGTCGGTTCAATATCTTCTTAATTTCGTCAATAGAAAATTCTTGCAAGACATCGTGCTCGCAGCCACCAGAATCAGATGCTGCAGAAGAGCCATAAAGCTCAATCACGGCCTTGAGAGCACGGTCAATACTATCTTGCAATAATTCATTTTGAGTCAATTCATCTAGCACTTCAAACTGTGGATCAATACCACAATCGGCGGGATGACTCTTCAAAATCGATTCACACAATGAGTGAATTGTGCCGATGCGAGCGCCATCAACTTCGGCTAAGCAATCGAGCCAACGGCCATCAGACTCTTCTTGAGAGAGCGTGAGGAAGCGGGCCTTGAGCCGTGAGCGCATCTCTGCGGCAGCTTTGCGAGTAAAAGTAACAGCAATAATATTGGAGAGTGTGCAGTCAGGATAGCGTCGCAAAATTTCCACATAACGCTCGACTAACACATGGGTCTTGCCTGAGCCAGCACCAGCTGAAACCAATACATTTTGGTCAACTAAATCTACCGCTTGTTGCTGTTGCTCAGTTAGCATCTATCAAATTTTCCCAATCTCGCCCCTAGTCTCTGTCTTACTTAAAATTCTTGTTTTCATTTTAGTTTTCATTTTTATCTTAGTCTTCGCCATTATCGCTAACACCAATTTCGGTGATGCGACAGACTTGCTGGTGATCGCAATGCTTACAAGAATCAGGACTACTAGGCTTGACACTGAAGTTGCCTTTTTTGATGTTAGATACATAATTACCAATGTGCTCTCTAGTCAAGCTAATATAGTCATTTTCACCATCTTGAAAATCGATGGTGCCAATTTGCTCACCAGAAGAGAAGCTAAGGAAGGCGCCGTTCTTAACTTGTAGGTTGCGCTCGGCCACAATAGCATCGGCAACCGCCATGGCGTAGACCGGTAGCTGCATATTGCGACCGGCCAAAGCCTCATTCTTGCTAATGGCAGCAGAGCTAGACTTGTAGTCAATTACTTTAACGCGACCATCGCTCGATACATCAATGCGGTCCACACGGCCGTGCATTTTTACAACCTGGCCATCGACTTTTACAACTAAAGCAGGTGCAGAGTCAGCCTCTTTAAAGCCAAATCCTTTTTCGAAATAAGTAGGAACAAATTCACCACCAGAACGCACTGCCCGTTCTTTTTCTTTGACAAAGAAACGACGCAAGCGGAAAGAAATCTCTTTCTGCTCGTATTGCCAAAAATCAGTGCGTCTAAATTTGCGCGTTGCTTCCAACCAGGCAATGGCAGACTTGATGCTACTTTCAAATATCTCTTGCAGTAGTGCATCGTCGGGGCTCAGAATAGAAAGCGACCGTTGCTTCAATTCTAAGTAGAAGAGTTCAAGGGCCTTGTGATAAACCTCACCAAGCAGCCGCGAGTCAAGACCAAGCTCGGGCTCTTCCATCTTTTCAATTTTTAGTGTGTGCGATACCCAGAAGCGAAACGGACACTTGCCATAGTCATTGAGCCTGCTGACACTCCACATTTCAGGGGTCTTGACACTGATCAGACCTAGACTAACTTGCTCAGTCAAGCAGCCATTTAGCTCATTGAAACTAGAGCTAGTACTACAACTAGTTCTTCCCTGCACCGTAGAAAACGGCAGCTCTAGCTTAGTAAGAAACTCTCGAACATCAAAAGGCATCCAACCGGTCACTGCAGAATCAAGATCGCGCATTGCCTGGCGGCCACTAAGCCAGAGCCAGCCGGCCGCTAATTCTTGGGCTGAAGTTGGCTCGAGCATGGCGTAGGTACGAGGGGCACGGAAAGTAAGGGCAGCGGCGGCTGCTTCATCGCCTTTAGTCAAGAAGAATGAGGGAATCAATTCGTCGCCAGTCATTTCATAAATTGGACTCGATTGACAAAGTTTATCGGTGGCGCGCTCTACCAATGAATCATAGAGCGACGGCTCAAACGACTGGTGATGACGCGGGTTCTCAATGTCTATCCCGTAAGACATCCATTTGCGCACTTCATCTTTGCTAAGAAATCCGCCTTGCTCTGAGCGCCGAGGAAACTCACCTTCGTTCAAACCAGCCACAATAATTACTTTGAATCTGCGGTTTGGTACCAAATCAGCACTACAAACAGTGATAGCTTCGCGACTGACTTTCGGTCTTCTAAAATTGGCATTCTCTAAGGCCCGCTCTAAGCGCTTGAAGAAAGCCGGATAGCTAGACATCTGTGGACCATAGGCATGAGCAAGAAGGGTCTCTTCTAAGACCAAATTAGCCAATACCCGCCGAAACTCGAACAAGGCTTGATGTTCTTCCCAGCTCACTAGTGGATTGGAAAACTCTTCATCGTTTGGCAAAATTAATAAGTCATCAATGAGATCTTCGACAAAGCTAACATGCTCAGTCAAAGTTTTTTCATAGCCGCTAGCGTGAATACCGGGCAAAGAAAGTCGCTCAATTAATTTACCGAGTTTTAGGGCCCAATGCCAATCAGCGGCTCCTTTTACAGTAAGAGTTGAAAGTGATTGATCATCAATTTCTTCAATTTCGCTGCTACTCAAATCGAGAAAAGTCTTGTTGAAAAACGGACTAGACAATGTCCGCACCACATCTTGCCTAGCAAAATCAGAAACAGGAAGATGTAGTAAGCGACTCAAATACTTAACTAACGGCAAGCTACCAAGCTCTAAGGGCTCATCTAGAAAATAATCAATCTGCGCCCTTTCAAAGGCCGCTCGAATAGCAGTCATATAAGGCTTGACAGAACGTGCCACCACAACAATTTGATCGGCAGAATAACCTTGAAGCAAACACTTCTTGGCTTCGCGAGCGACTTCTTCCATTTCCATTAAGCGATCAAGCGCTCTAAAATTAATGGCTTGCGGACTAGCAGGAACAGAGGCAGCTTTCACCGTTTCATTGAGAACGGGAGCAAATGCCTCTTTTAACTCGCGTAATGACTTATCTTTCCATGAATAATTTTGCCATGAATAATTTGGTGGTGCTACATAATCAAAGGCAATTATGGTGCGCTCTGATTGCTTAGCAATAGAGCTTAGAACTTGCAGCTGAAGCCGATTAAAGCGGTCGAAGCCATCAACAGCCAAGAGTCCAATTGACAATACATCAGGGTCAAGATTATTTAAAATCTCGCGCGTTTTATAGGCCAGTTTGCGCTCATCAAAAACACTGAGGCTTTCAAGCTCTTGCCAATAGGCCTCATAAACGCGCCCTAGCTCCATATAGCGAGCGTCACTGGCAGCCATTTTCGACAACTGGCTAATAACTTCTGAGGGCGAAAAACCAGCCCGCTCTAGCTCATCTATAAGCTCAAGCATATGGGCATGGGTGCCAGCAAAGTCAGCAATAGAACTGAGCCCAGTTAAGCGCCCGGCTGCTTTCACTTTTTCAATAGCCTTAACTAAAATGGCCGGGCGAATACTATCAGGAATCAAACGAAAGCCACAGCCAGTCTGACGCAATACTTGATGGCACAAATCATAGAATGGCAGAATCTTGAGGCCCACAAGGCCAGCCGCCTTAGCAGTAGTAGCAGGCTGGGACACAACCAACTGCTCCAACTTCTCGACTAAACGCTCTTCCACCAGACGCTTATAGCGGTGGGAAGGCACTGTGATGATTGCCTGCTTGCCACTAAGCAGACTTTGACGGCAATATTCAGCCACCTGGTCAAGCAACCAGATAGACTTGCCCGAGCGATACGGCCCTGTGATTAGCTCTATGCTTCTTTCTGGCATATCTGCTCTTCTATTTATTTGTCGACCAAAAATTGTGCCCGTTGAGATTCGAACTCAAGGCCTTCGGCTTCGGAGACCGACGCTCTATCCAGCTGAGCTACGGGCACGTGGCTCTAATTCTAGCATCCTTGGAAGATTAGCTGAGACGACGGACACTTGACAAAGGGCTTCTTTGCTTGAGCCATTGCGCAACCTTCTGACCAATATCTCAGCTAAACCTTTTGTAGCAAAGCATCCATAAAAGTTGGTCCTACATATTTAAATGACTGAGGTACAACAAAATCGTCTTCAATGTCCGAAGGCTTTAACTGGTTGTCAAACCGAACGGTTTTTGCAGGATCTATAGCAATGGCATAAGCAATATCCACACCAGTGAAGTAGTCTAGATATTCTTGCCGCGTAATGCCCGCACACTGTTTAGTCTTACTCCAGACCGAATTGACGGAACCGCGCTCAACCGAAGTCACGGCGACAATGCCCAATATGCGCTTACGTGGCGAACTCGCATATACGACTATATGCGTTACCTCAGGGCTCATTGGGCGTCTTCGAAACTCAAATAGTTTGGTGCCGTCCATCAGTCGCTCAGCATAGACTGGTTTAATTGGGAGAAATGCTATCTTCAAATTGTCCTTGCTTTGCGATGAAAAGAAATTGCTCATGGCTGATCTTCCTAATAGTCTGGATTGGCCCTTTTATGCCCAAGCTCTCTAAATAGTTCATTGTTACCACGCTTGGCAAATGACCCTGCAGGCGAAAGAGCATTGTTAAGCAACCGGTCGCACATATCTTTTCTATTTCTTCCCGCACATAGACAGTACGTTTTAAAACCCTCTCCAAAATCATATCAGCATCGACCAGTCTTTCTACAGATTCTACGATACCAATTGTGGTGCATGACTGAAAATCCTCAGATCTATAAAACAAAAGCACATCGCCAGATTTAATTGTTCCAAGATTAGCCTTACACAAATAGGCTAGCTTTATTGCATTACCTGGCGTCGGCCCTGCAAACGGAAGCTTTAGTTGCCGGCTACTTGCTTCCGGAAATAGCTGAGCATGGAAAGCTGGCTGAATAGGCACCAAGAACTTTCCGATTTCAGCGCCGGCCTTAAAGTGAGGAGAATAGCGAACATGATATTGAATCGGATCAAGATTCGACTCAGGCGAGACTAGAGGCTGGTCTTTGACAAATACATCGTCACTATTCATATCCACGCCAACCGCTTCGAAGCCAAAATCGCAAAGCATATCGATCAGCTCGACGTGCTTAGATTTGACCGTTACGTATATCTTCTCGTATTTATTTTGAGTTGCATGCTTAAAGGCAGCTTTCAGAAGCAATTCCCCTATTTTTTGGCCTCCTACATTACGCTCCACCTTAAAAGTACACAACTTTAGGATGCGTCCAGTCAATCGACAATCCGCAGTAACTTGCGGATCAATTTCCTCCTTGTAAATGCAAATAGCTCCGAGCTTTTCCTCGAAATCACGAGCTATCCACCCGCGCCTCCCAGCTTGACACGCATCAATAAACCACTTGTCGAACTTCGGATAGTCGGAGCGAAGACTATCGAATAACTTATCCTGAAGTTCATCCCTTACTTGATGAAGTTGAATTGGTTCAAGATTTGGAAGTTTAACTATCCGCTTTTCAAACACCGCACTGAACAGCGAAAGCGCTTGCTCTGCTGTTAATACGCGATCGCCTAGTTTCAGCACGCGAGCTCTTGTATGCAATCCACGATCTTCGGTAATCAGAAAATGCACGGCGTCTTTGAGGAGTGCAGTCAATATTGTGCAATCAATTAAATCATTGACACCGTTGATACCAACGCCAACAGCTTTCAAATACTCAACGTCAACAGGGGGCGGAGCCTCCAACAAACTGTATTTACGCAGCTTCGATAATGAAATACTTTTCCGAGCTTCATCCTTATCATTCTCAATGTCATCCAACGAAGCCGGATGAACAAGCACGCAAACTCCGTTCAGCTGCAACAGCGCGAGCAACTGCGAGTAGCAATCCGAGACAGGAGCATTGCCTTCCAAGGAGATTACGATATTTGTATCAATAATTATGCGTGTAGCCATTCAAAAAATTCTCGCTGACACGAAGACAAGCCTGCGACCGCGAGGAACGCAAAGGTCCAGAATTACACGCCAGAACCAAAAGACTTACAGCGCCAAACAAATAACAAGCATCATTATTCGATTATAGGGATAAGGCTACAAAGCACAAGTGCATCCATAATTTATTGACAAATCTAACCTGTCGCCAGCTGTTCCAGCACTATTAACAGTGCAACCCTGCAGATCGACGATCGTCTTTATTGAATAACTACCTTAGTTCGCCCGCACCATCTCTTCTAGAGCATTCATGTTGTGAATAGTGACGCGCTTCGATTCGATATCAATCCAATGACTATCTTTGAAGCGGTTGAGAATCTGGGTGACAGTCACTCTTGAAGAGCCAACCATGTCAGCGATTTCTTGGTGAGTTAGAGGAAATTCTACGCGCACGCCATGGGGAGTAACTTTGCCATGGGTGTCAGCCAGCGTAAGCAGCAAGCGAGCGACGCGACTAGGAACTTGACGAAACACTAAATCTTCGATGCGAGCATTGGCCTGTTTAAGACGGTCGCCAATGATGCCAATAAAGCGCAAACCAAATTCAGGGTTTTCCCGCACAAAACTAAGGAACGACTCGCGGCTAATTTGATAAATTCTTGAGTCTTCAAGAGTTTCAGCATAACTATCGTGCTCGGCATTTTCCCAAGCGGCTTCACCAATCATGTCGCCTGGTCCAAGTAGCGCCAAAATAACGGTTTTGCCTTCAGTGGAAAGCCTGGTCACCCGCACACGACCCTTCTCTATAAAGTAGATAGCGTCGCAAGGGCCCCCAGGAGAAAAAATAGTATGGTGTTTGGGCAGCTCAAGCTCTTCAAGAATGCCCAGCAGTCGGCCCAGCTCTACCGGGTTGAAAGCTTCGAAGATCTCGCTGTGCCTTAAGCTGAACAGCCTTTGAGCACTTTTCATGAAGACCTCCTTGAATCAACCAGAAATAGTAAAAATAGACCCTGAACTTCGCAAATGCCTTCAAACAGTGCGCCCATGGGGCGTTGAAAGAAATACAAATATTTCTCGGCTCAAATTGAACTAAGCCGGGGAAATAAACGTTATCTGTATTACCCCTCTAAACAAATATTGTTGGGTAACAACCTTTTTATACCCCCACCCCCTCTTTTCTAACTTGAATAGAGGGAAGGGGCTAAGAAGGACCGGAAACACATCGAGTACATACAGCCCATTCGACCAATCGCATATACACCAGATGGCGTGCGGCTTTTGCTTACTTTTTATCTGAAAGAGCAAGCAAAACCGCTATAATTTGCGAGGTGTAGACAAGGTGCGCTAGAACAGATTTTGGTCTGTACAGCCTTGTTTTTCCCAGTTAATCGCTCTGCTGTTCTGTTGCCCGCGGTTGTCAGCTTTGCTTTTTTATCTATTTTTAGTTTATAGAGTCGAGGAGATTTAATATGGCGATAGTGACCAAAGAGAAAGCCGTGGATAAACAGGAAAAGGCCCCAATCGAGAAAGTAGCCCGTGTCAAAGACACTTCAAGCACTGAGGACAAAAGCAAAAGCCATGCGCCATCAGCAGAGCGCCTCAAAGCTCTAGGTGCTGCCCTTGATTCAATCAAGAAGCAATATGGCGACGGCTCAATCATGAAGTTGGGCGATTCACGCAACAACCAAATTGAAGCTGTGCCAACCGGCGCCATTACCTTAGACGTAGCTCTAGGGGTGGGCGGTCTACCAAGAGGCAGAATCATTGAAATATATGGTCCTGAATCATCGGGTAAGACCACATTGGCTCAGCACGTAGCCGCTGAAGTACAAAAACTTGGTGGCATTGCCGCCATTGTTGACGCTGAACACGCCATGGACCCAGAGTACGCTCGTGCCCTAGGCGTGAACGTAGATGAGCTTTTAATCTCGCAACCAGATACTGGTGAACAAGCCCTCGAAATCACAGAGCAACTAGTGCGCTCTGGTGCAGTTGACCTAATCATCGTTGACTCAGTGGCAGCTCTTGTACCGAAAGCTGAAATTGAAGGCGAAATGGGTGACAGCTTACCTGGCCTGCAAGCCAGACTGATGAGCCAAGCTCTGCGTAAGTTGACAGCGATTGTCTCCAAGACCCACACATCAATCATCTTCATCAACCAACTTCGTCAAAAAATTGGTGTGATGTACGGCAACCCTGAAACAACCACCGGCGGAAACGCGCTCAAGTTCTATGCCTCCATCAGACTTGATATCAGAAAAATCGAGACCCTGAAAAAAGATGGCGTTGAAATTGGCAACCGCGTCAAAGTCAAAGTAGTCAAAAACAAGTGCGCTCCTCCTTTCCGCATTGCCGAATTCGACATCATCTACGGAAAAGGCATCAACACCGCTGGTTGCTTGCTCGACGTAGCTGCTGAACACGATATCGTCAAGAAATCAGGTACTTGGTTCAGCTACAAAGAAGAGAGAATTGGTCAAGGTCGCGAACAGGCCAAGACCTTCCTCGAAGCTCATCCTGAAATGCTCAAAGAAATTGAAGTACGCGTAAAGGCGCAAATAGCTTCAGGCGCAGTGCCAGTCAAAGAGCCAAAAGAAAAAGACAAGAAAGACAGCTAGTCATTCTCTCCCAATACAGAAGCAGGCTGATATAAAGAAAGGATGGAGTGCAAGATAATTGACTCCATCCTTTTTTAGAGGACAAAGCCACGGCCGCAAAGAATACTAGCGCCAAGCCCAAAGCGAAGCAGAAGAAGACTAAAGCAAAGCCCCAGGCAACCAAGCCTGAAGCAAAATCTAAATTGCTCAATTTAGCTTGGCCGCAATTTAAATTTGCCCCAAGGCAGTGGCTGATTGCCTTGGCTTGTGGTGGCATAGCCGGCTTAGCCGCACCAGGCTTTGACCAATGGTATTTAGCATGGTTTGCCTTTGCACCACTGTTCTTGCTCATCTATGCCAATAATTCTTACATCAAGCAAATTATGCTAGCTGGCGCCTTTGGCCTAGCTTACAACTTGGTGTATTTGCATTGGTATCTCAACTTAGCCCCTCTTGACTGGCTCGGCTTCACTGGAGCGTTCGGCTATCTTTTAGCGATGCTTGCCTGGCTAAGCGTATCCATACACCAAGCACTAGCTTTTCTCTTATTTGCGGCAATAGTTAGCCGCCTACCGCTTTCAGGTTCGTTCACGGCTAAGCGTGGTCCTAAAAAAGTATGGCTCGTGCCGGCCCTCGTGGTGCTGCCAGTCGCCTGGGTTCTGATCGTCAACAAGCTTGGCAATATGCCTGACTTGATGGGTGTGCCCTGGACAATGTTGGAATACACACAATACAAGCAACCGGCCATTCTGCAATCAGCGTCAGTGATTGGTGGAGTGGGAATTTGCGCCCTAATCATTGCCGTCAATGTCACTATCGCCTCTTTCTTTGCTACTTTCATTGGTGGTGGCACTAAGCAATTTAAGCGCCTAGCAGCCGAAAATAGAGAAACCGCTTTCTATCACTGCCTTGGTATGGCACTGGTGATGGTGGCAGTATATTGTCTGGGCTGGCAACAGCAAGGCCAAGTTAAGACGAGCGCGATGATTGATACGACCTTGGTCCAAGGCGGTATTAACATCGACATGCAAAAAACAGTGCATCGCTTTACCATCGAAGACCTAGTAGATAACTACGACAAATTACTAGCCAACAGTCACGATTCACTAGTGGTTTTGCCCGAAGGCGCATTGCCCACTTATTTGCGCGAGCAGCCAGGTGTAACCAATTGGCTCAAGCACAAAGCCTACGAGAAGCACTTAGACATTATTGTTGGTTCAATGGATCGCAGCGCTGCCAATCGCCCGTTCAACGCCGCCTACGGCATCACCAGTAGTGGCACGCTTTTGCCAGAGGTTTATCACAAGAGATTTCTTGTACCAATTGGAGAATATACCCCTCTACTCGTCAACTATCTACCAGAATGGATCAAGCGCTGGACCAACACCCCTGCTGGCGGCGGCTTTGCTGCGGGAAAAGAGCCAGTCTTGTTAGACATGCCTAGAGGCAAAGTTGCCCCTCTTATTTGCTTTGAATCGATATCGCCCGAAGTGACCGCAGCCAGCTGTAGGGCTGGTGGCCAATTACTTGTAAATATTTCAGACTTGGCCTGGTTTCACAAATCAGACTGCGGGCAGCAAATGTTGGCCTTTGCAGTGCTGAGAGCAATTGAGAATCGTCGATATTTTATCTTTGCGGCCAACACCGGACCATCTGCCATAATTGATCCGACGGGGAAAATAGCTGACTACTCAGCACAGGCTGAAAAATCAAATTCAATACTGAACGGCAAAATAGGGCTCAACTCGCAACCGACAGTTTTTGCATCTTGGTACAGATAAATACAGGTAAACAGGTACAGAGCTTTCTTGGACAATACATGACAAATTTTTCGAAGTTCACTTTTGCCAAACGAGCGAGTATCCACAGGGTTGCCCTCTCAGGCTCAGCCCCAAACCTAGCAATATTCTGTGCTTTGATAGTCAGCCTGTCGCCCGCCTTGGCCACCGAACCTTTTAGCGGAGCAACTATTGGCAACCAGATTAAAGAGAGCTGGGCGAAACAAAGTGCCTCTAAAGATTCCAAAACAAAGTTAGCAAAAGCCACAGTTGAGACCACAATCAAGGCACCAAAAGAATTTGTCTGGAATGCTTTGACAGACTTTAGCCGCTACCCTCGCATCTTTCCCAAGGTCAAATCTTGCCAAGTGCTAAAGAGGGAAGGCCAACTGGTCTACATTGAAAGCTTCCTCAAGCCGCAATTGTTTGTCAACGAACAATGCCAGCACACAATCAACGACTTACAAAATAAGCCCGACTGCTTACGCTGGAAAATGGTCGACGGTACATTCAAAGCTGTCGAAGGTGAGTGGCAGCTAAAATCTGTCAATTCTGGTCGCCACTGTCAGGTCAAGTACACCCTAGAAGTAGACCCGGGGCCAGCCATTCCACGGCCAATTGCGAACATGGCCCTAAAAATGACCCAAAAAGAAATTGTTGGAAATTTCAAACAAGTGGTAGAGAAAGACATGCAGACAGCCGATTCAGGCCGCCGAGCTTCAACTTCTGCAGTGCTTGAGCCCGAGAGCTAAATCTAAAAAAGCTGCCGATTTCTATTTGCTGTACTTTGTAGCAGCAGTAACTTCGACAGTAACCATGGTCTTACCGCTCTGGTTATCGACACTCTTGATGGTTCCCATGGCAACTTCACCCCAGGCAGTCGAGTGCGGCGTCATGCCTTCGCCCTGTTGCATCACCTTAACGTATTCGTTGTTCTCGTTTTTGCGATTAAGCGAGCCTTCCACTTCAATCACTAGACTAGTTAAGCCGGCCACAGTCTTAGGCTTGCCGGACAGACGACCCTTGGCAATCTCTTCCCAGCGCTGATTAGTGGTATTTGTGCCAATTCCCCACTCAAGAATCTGAACAGGTTTGCTCAGTCTAATCATGACCTTTTCCTCTGACTTCCATCGACAGCCTTACTGCAAAAACGTTATCACATTTACAGCAGAGTCTCCCAAGTAAGCATCTAAGCTAGGGCATTTCTCTAGCGTTTCTTCAAACTTTCAACGATGTCAGGAAGATAATCTTCCAAACACTTTCCCTCTAGACCAAAAAGCTCGTGAGCCTCTTTAGAACTGCTATGAGAATCGGTGATCAGAATCTGCGCCAATTCAAGCGTAATTGTATTTTTCGGCAAGACCTTTGTAGCCATTTCAAAAGCCTTGCCTGATAGCTGGCTCGGAATGGTCATAGTCGTGCCTGAAAGGCCAAACTCAAAACGAATACTCTCAAGCATTTCAACCAACGAATATTCTTTGGGACCAGCGATTTCTATCACTCGACCAGTCGATTCTTTCATATAGATACAGTCAACAACACAGCGAGCGACTTCATCGACGTGCACAGGCATCAGAATGTTTAGACCGCTGCCAACAACCGGCAAACAGGGCTTAAAAGTCACCAGAGGCTTGATCATTTCAACATAAGGAAAACGCGCGCCGAACATGTATGAAGGCCGCAGAATAGTCCAATAAAGCTTAGAATTGCGAACGATTTCATCACCAGTAAATTTACTGCTCAAGTATTCACTGCCTGACTCTTCGCGCGCGCCCAGGCAGCTCACTTGGACAAATCGTTGTATGCCGTTTTGTTCAGCCAAGACTGTCAGCTTCTCAACCAATTCGACATTGAGATACTCATAAGAGCTAGCTCTTGAACCATCGCTATTTAATCTAAAGCTACCGGAAATATTGATAATGGCGTCGACGCCGTCGAGAGCACGCAACAGCACATCATCATTTTCAAGAGAGCCAACCACAACCTCAATACCGCGCTTGCGATACTGCGAAAGATTAGACCCCTTCCAATCGCCGGCTCCACGGGTGAGCAAGCGAATAGGTAGCTGCCGAGCCATCATCAGCTCGACAACGGGTTCGCCGAGGAAGCCAGTTCCACCAATCAGCAGCAGCAAGTATTTATTCCTTTAGAACCTGACACCAAAACCGCTGCCACCAAATCTAATACCACTACCACCAATTCCGTAACCACCACCAGCCGGATATCCGTAGGGGCTGAAGCCATTATTAAACGAGCTATAGCCTCCCATTGGAACACCAACAGGCACACCCAATCCCATACCCATGCCCGCTGGATAACCAAACCCTGTACCCATAGGCAGGCCACCAAGGCCGGTGCCATAGCCACCATAAGCACTATTTCCATAAGTACCAGTACCATAAGCACCAGCAGGATAGCCGGCAGAGCGACCAACAACCTGACCGGTTGTAGGGTTGATCAAATTGCCAGACATCGAATCTATCAAGAAACCAGTGCTGGGGTCGCGCACCATAGCTGCCGAACCAGGTACACCGTAGCTCGTACCGTAGCTAGCCCCGTAACTAGCAGGATAGCCGCCATAGGCACCGTAGCTGCCGTAACCACCACCGAGCATGTTACCAATCGAATTTATAATTTTACCAAGACCGCCGCTACCGCGAACTTGGCTTTGGCTAGTCATGCCGCTGCCCATGTTACTCATTGAGCCTAGCGACGACATACTGGTGCCCATGTCTAGATCGTCATCAAAATCATCACGACGAGAACGATTAGCCCGAGCTGTTTTTGCAGGAGCCGAAGCAATCGGAACTTTCTCTACTAGTTTTGCCACACGCTCCGGCAGACTCAAAGAAGCAGCTGACTCAGCCTTATTGGGGAATACAGTTTCTTCTAAACGGCCCACTCTCTCAATCAAAGGATCGGAAGCGAAGGTTTTACCAAGTACGGCATTTTCGAGAGCTGTAACCTTACTGCTCAGACCAATGGCACCACCAGGAACAGCAGCTGGTGAATCTCCGGAATCAGAGGCAAACCGGTCACTAGCAGCAGCCCGACTCGTAGCAGCGGCGGCCGCTCCAGGCTGAGACCTGGCAGTGGAGCCAGTAGAAGCGGCGCGGCGGGGAGCAACTGGGGGCAAATCATCATCCTCATCATCAAGAGCCCGACCAGCACTGCGAGGCGATCCAATCGAGCCCATACCATAACCGCCAGAGGCGCGGTTAGAGCCAGAACTACTGCCAACTGAGCTGCCGCCCATACCGTAACCGCCAGAGGCAGCTGCTCCTGATGCCCTGCTGCCAAAGGCGTTTTGCATGTCTTTGCGCAAGTCGCGACCACTAAAGGAACGCCCATCTTCGCCATCACTGCGCGCCACTGGCTGACGCGAAGCTTGCTTAGGCGCTGGAAAATTTATATCGTCATCTTCTTCATCAAGCCAATCGGTGCCAGGTGGTGCTTGTTTTGCAACATCAACTCGAGTTTTGTCTTTTAGAGCATCAACTCGTTCGCTCAAGTCGGTAAATTTAGATGGCTTACCAAAGACTTTAGTCTCAAGACGATTCAAGCGATCAGCCACCGGGTCAGTTGCGTAGTCACGCTTAAAGATGCTCTGTTCAAGGGCGGTCACAGCCGGATACTTACTCTCGCCACTCAAGACCTGGCCGCCGGGTTTATTGCTCTGACTGCGCTCTTCACTTAAATCTAGATCGCTATCGCTGTTGTTCACGGGTCTAGTGGCCGGCTTAGTGCCGCGCCCAGAAGAAGAGGAAGATGATGAAGAAGAGGAAGATGCCGCAGCATCGCCCTTATCGCTATCATCAGCGGCCACAGCCCCAAGATTCGGTACTGTATCAGCCAGATTTTTCAGGCGCTGCTCACTAGCGCCGCTTCTGGCTTCACCAAAAATCATCTTTTCTAGCCGTTCTAGCCGAACAGCCTCTTCGTCTTTCGGATAAGTATGTTTGAAAAACTTCACCTCGAGCTGACTGAGGCGAACATCAGAGCCAACTGAAGCCATTGCCGGACAGCCCAAACTTAGCCCACCCAAACCCAAGTCTAGTGGCAGAGAGAGCGCCATTGCCAATGACAGCCCGGCAAAGAAGCGAGCCAACCTAAGCCTTTCTAATCTAGTCCCTGCTAAGCCCAACGAGACTAAGCTCAATCTAACTGAGCCTAAAGGGCGACTGAGCAAGCCTGTATCTAATTTGGCACCGATATTAGTAACGTCCATTAGTAACGTCCATTGCTCTCGTTGTAACCGTCATTTGACCTAGAACTAAGGTCTGGCTCTCGGAAGCGCCCGTCTAAGTCTCAGTCATCCGAGTAGAGTGATCTTACCATGCTTTCCAAGACCCAGCGCCACTTTCAACCCTTGCCGTGCCGTTCTTCGGCCTTGTCAAGAAAATCAACGGCGCCGACAAGTAAATTAGGACGACCGGTGCTGTAGCGTTGTTCCCCGCCCCTTGAAATGCCAGAATAGCAGCAACCTTAGAAGCCTGCCATTACTGCCAGAATTTTCAAGGCCGATAGCGTTTCGTGAGCTTTCTTCGCTATTCTGTAACCTACCAATAATTACAGAGAAAGAGGCCTCATGCCAGCCAGTCAAAAACTTTCAATCTCCTCAGAGAAACTTGCCCTCGACGGTTACAATCTCTCAATTGAAGACGTAGAAACCATTGCCAACAAGCATGGCACAGTTGAGCTATCAGCTAAAGCTCTTGAGCAATTGCAAAAGTCGCGGGAAATTGTTGAAGGTTATCTACAAAGAGGAGATGTGGTCTACGGAATCACAACCGGCTTTGGCAAATTCAAAGACATCTATATTGCACCAGAGCAAACAGAGCAACTGCAACGCAATTTTCTCTTTTCGCATGCCTGCGGTATGGGCGAACTTTTTGACAGCGGCACCGTAAGAGCAATTACACTGCTACGCGCTAACGCGCTAGCCAAGGGCTTCTCAGGCATCCGGCCTGAAGTCGTAAATCTACTTGTAGCCCTATTAAATAATGACATTCATCCAATCATTCCTCAGCAAGGTTCAGTTGGTGCCAGCGGCGATTTAGCCCCACTTTCTCACCTTGCTCTGGTACTAATTGGCGAAGGAAGTGCCGAATATAAAGGCAAAGTCTTAAGCGGCAAAGAAGCACTGGCCGCCGCTGGGCTCAAGCCAGTTGTTCTAAAGGCTAAAGAAGGTCTAGCCCTTACCAATGGCACCCAGGTGATGAGTGCCCTCGGCTGCCTGGTTCTAAGCGAAGCAGATCGTTTAGCAAAAATGGCAGACATTATTGGAGCCATGAGCCTGGAAGCCCAACTAGGCTCGCAAAAAGCATTTCTCGCGCCAGTGCACGAAGTTAGACCCCACCCAGGACAAAAAGCTTCAGCGAGCAATTTACTCAAGTTACTGGCCGATAGCGAGCTAATGGAAAGTCACAAAGACTGCCCGATGGTACAAGATGCCTACTCACTACGTTGCATGCCACAAGTGCACGGGGCATCAAGACAAGCTTTTAAGCACGCTCGCGAAGTGCTGGCAATCGAAATAAATTCAGCCACAGACAACCCACTGGTCTTTCCTGACCAAGTTATTTCAGGTGGCAACTTCCATGGGCAACCACTAGCCCTGGTGCTTGATTATGTAGGTATTGCCCTGGCTGAGCTGGCAAATATTTCAGAGAGACGCACAGAGCGACTGGTCAATCCGGCTCTATCAAATGGCCTGCCTGCCTTTCTTACAAGAAATGGCGGCTTAAACTCAGGCTATATGATTGCCCAATACACAGCAGCAGCAATTGTCTCTGAAAACAAAGTATTGGCCCATCCAGCCTCCGTGGATTCTATTCCCACCTCAGCCAACCAAGAAGATCATGTATCAATGGGTACAATCTCTGCTCGCAAGGCCAGAACAATCATGCACAATCTCCGTCGAGTGCTGGCTATTGAGCTACTCTGTGCCGCCCAGGGGCTTGATTTACGCTGCGGTGTAATCGACGCGGTACCTGATATTGGCCACGTCAACAAAGGAGCGGGGAAATTCACTCCGGGATCTGATACCGAACACGGTATGAAAGCCGGCCGCGGCGTGGAAGCGGCTTACCGTTTTGTCCGCAGCATCATTCCTTTTCTTGAAGAAGATCGAGAAATGCATTTAGATATGGCTCGCGCTGAAGAAATCATTGCCTCTGGCGAGCTGCTAACAGTGGTTGAAAAGACCATTGGCATGCTCGAATAATTGCCTTAACTGATAAGCTCAACTAATCAGGTTGCCATAAACTCACTAGATATACGAGTCAAATCGAATGGCGTGTCGCTGGCTGAAAAGTGAGTGGTAGCCAATTCGGGCTTATCAACCAATTGACCACGGGCCTCGACGTGCAACAGTAGTAGATCGTATAGCGTCGGCTTATTCAACTCTACTAGAGATTTGAGCGAGAGCTGAATGCCATAAAGATTGCCAGCGACGTTGTTGTACCAATTAGGATTGCGAGTCAAAGCAATATCGACCCAAATAACTTGGCGCTCTACTAAATCAAAAATAGCTGGAATAGAAACTTTAGTGTTACCACTAACGTCTAATTTGTCTTGCACGCACTTAGGCTCAAAGACTTCGCCAGACTGTGGCTTATCTCGGGCCATCCAGCCAGCGAAGCACTCAGGCAAGTCACAAAATGGTTGATCTGTATAACTCAATAGCGACATCACCACATAGCGACCGTGATGCTTCAATACTTTATCAATAGCAATATCTATGAATTCGCTAGCACCTTCAGGAGCATCAACAATATCACCACTGTGGCAGCCACCAAAGTTTTTCAAATTATAATAAGTAAGGGCATCGATAAAAGCAAAGTTTTCATCAAACACCGCTGCAGACAAGTCAATATCTGTGCGGTAAAGTCCGTTCTTCCACCAGGTAAAAAAGCGCAGAACATTGGTATCAGGCAGAGCCATCCTGCTGCCCCTTGAGGTTGTTCGAAGAGCCTTAGAAGCAGATCTTTGGGCAAAGGGCACCATAAAATTCTTCAGTTCAGAGTCAATCATACAATCGCCCAATGGTGGCAATTGAGCGAACCGCTCTAGCAGAGCTTTGCGACAAAGACCTGCTGCTAGCTCGCAGACAAGTGGTGGCAAATCAGGCAAATGATCAGCTATAGCTTGCGCCTTTGCCAATTGTGACTTAGGAAAAAAGACACGCAGTGAGCGCTTCTGCGATCTATTTTTGAAGTGATGCAAAACTTGCACCAGCACTGGTGTAGAAACCTTGTTCACTACTTTGCCAAAGTCGAAGGCAACATCTTCTTGACGGCTACCAGCAATACGCAGCACATGGTCTAGCCGGCGAGCAAAATCACCAGGCCTTGTTTTCAACATCTCCACAACGCCATCAACATCAGCCAACTCTAACGCCTTCTCTAGGCGACTGTTGAAAGTATTGGATGGCAGGCCGTTTCTCAAGACATTAAAAGCAGCAAAAGAGCGCGGAAATTTATCTTTGAATTCACCTGGGTGCAGTTTCTCTCCAAGGCGAATCCAACGATCTTTCCACCTGAGCATATCTTCAACCGAATTAGACTGACTCTCAAGCAAGTTCAATAATAAGCGGCGCACACTGCGCTTAAAAGTCTTGAACTTGACTGGCTCTGCCAGAGATAGATCACCGCCACTCAAAGCCACAGCCAGACGCAAGACATCAGTACTAGTATCGCAATACTTGAGAGCCAACTTAGCGGTTTCAGCACCAAATTCGGTGCGCACAGCTAGCTGAGCTAATATGTATGCCTTGTTCTCGCGGTGAGCAATTTGAGCTGGCAAAAAGCGCTCTATATCACCATCGAAGAAATCAATATAGGCAACAATATCTTCCTTGTCTACAGCAGAAGTAGAGCTGTTGGCTGAGAGCAGCTGTTTAAACTTTAACTCAAAGTCTTCAAATGTCGAAAGCTCTAAAGGTAGTAGCTCCGGGGTTTCAATCAGAGGGGCGCGCTGCGGCACTGGAATCAGACCAAATAACTTTTTCTGCTTGCCCGGCATGTATTTGCCCGAACTAAAGTAGTGCAACATAGCATTGAGATAGAGTTCAGCCTCACTCGTCTCCATCACTTGCCTAGGAAAATCTGGATACATCGGTGTCAAATTCTGATGAGCACCTTTCTCTTTAGCTAAGCAGTTAAACAGCAGTGTCTTTAAATCACTGAGCTCACTTAAGCTAAGATATTTGCAGGCCTCGATCAAAGCCCCCGACATACAGAACCCCAGAGCCTCAATAGTCTTCACTACGGTGGCGACATAATGACTAGGCAGAATCTCATTAGACGAAGCCTGATTAAGTACGACCTTTTTACAACGTCGCAGAAAAATCTTGTTGGCTATGGCAAGTTTTTGCGACGAATATGCTTGCACAATGGCCTCGCAAAATAATATGCACGAGAAGGTGCCGCAGAAAGCGAAGACTCTAAATTACCAGTTTAGAAGGAAGAACCTTCATAGCCGCGGCATTTAGTTGTATGCCCGCTGTCCTATACGATCAAACTAGAGATGCTCAAACTAGAGACAATCAAGCCAGTTATCTATTTGGGCAAACTCACTTTTCCAGTGCCAGCGCATATGGGACAGGGGCCTTTATTAATCGGCCGACCGTTTACGTACTCAATTACTTCGCCCATGTGGTCATTACTCCAATATTCGGAGCCGCCTTTGCCAGCCGGGTCTAAATAGGGGAAAACCATCCAAACCAGACGATCAGGCTTACCAGGCACAGCCATTTTGCGCCAGCCCGGCGTGGTCGGCTTAAGGCAACTACCGGGGCAAACCCCTCTCATATAACTGTTCAAGGTCGCGGCAAGCCTTTGAGCACGATTCTTAACTGATATCAACTTGCCGGTTTCACTGACCTTCCTATATTGGTCGAGGGCTTTTTGATATTGATGCATTTCATAGAAACAGTAGCCCAAAAGAATGCCAGCTTCGCCGTCATCTGCTTGGGAGTTTGCAGCAACAGTTAGGCTAGCAGCAGCGGCCTGATACTTCTTCTCTTGAAAGAGTTTGGTACCTTTTTGATAAGAAGTTTCGAAAGCATCTTTTGCTACATCTTTAACAGGAGCTTGATCGTTAGTAAGTTCAACGGCACCCGGTTCAGCTGGCTGGGCGAACGCAAATAGAGTAGCAACGAAGAATAAGAATATCATTGAGAAAAGTGCCAGTGCACTTGATCTAAAAAAGTAGTTCAAGATATTGCCGTTGAAAATTAGGCTAAAGAAAAGGTGTCGCGGGAAGCGAAGACTCTAAATTGGAAATTTTAGAAGGAAGAACCTTCATAGCCGCGACAAGAACCCTATACCCACTTCTAATACTAGTAAATGCTTTAGTGACTATTTTTGCACAGCCATAATCTGACGTAATTCATCTCCGAGTATCTCGCGGGTCAAACGCACTTGTCTCGCCGGAAAATCGCGCAAAGTAATAGGTATAAGTTCGCCACCAGGCAACTTTTGACCACTCGCCAGATGCTGCCAAAGCATCTTATCGGGCGCACTTAATTCGGCCTCAAACAATCGCACTTGCGTATGACCCAATTTCCATTGTGACGGTACATTGCTGACGTGCAAGGCTCGCCTGGTCTGTGGCATAAGCATGCCATTAATTGAATATGCATCCGCAGGAGTCTGATCAACATGCAGCCAATCGCCGGGCTTCCATTGACCGTTTGACTCGAACTTGGGCAGCGGCCAGCGCACACTTTGCGCCCCCGGAGAAGTTCCATCACTTGCGAGAACCTTAAATGGCTTAAGCAGCGCTTCGCTTATAGGTTTGACTAAATCCTTTACAGCATGAAAATGTTCATGCAGGGCAGGAGTGATCGATTGCCCCCCAGCTCTCAATGCGGCCAGTTCTCGCGCTGAACTAACCATCATGCCGCTACTTTTCAGAAGCGATAGTGCAGCAGATTCGGCCACTGGAACAGTAGCCTCGACCGCCATCAATACTATTTTTTCTCCGGCCATTACTGCCAGCCTCTTAATATCAGTTCTATGCCGCCAGCTTAGTCGCTTCAACGACCCACTTTCGAGGCAGCGAAGTCAAATCAAGTTCCACCAAACCCGTGGGAATGTTAGTACCTGTGGTTCTCCAATTTCCTCTGCTATAGGCAGGCCATTCAGCGCGCTTATGAGCGAAGAAATGTTGCATGCCGCTGTAAGTGCCATCAGTAGGCGGATTCACCATCATTTGCAGGCCTTTGCTCTTCAAGTAGCGATCATCATGGCTGAGAAGAACACCGTGATCATAATTTGCCACTGCTGTTCTGTTATAGACAGATTCATGCTTGTTCCAAATAAAATCGATATCGTGCGGAGCCGCCTTTTTCGTAACGAAACTTCCCCCCACATGCACTTCTTTCACTCCACCAGCCCTAAGGCCATGTAGCACTTCTTCAAAATTGCCCAGCAACATTTCTCGGCGCGACCCCATACCAAACTGCGCTTTAAAATCGGCAAAGCTGAGGCGGTAGAGACCAGGCATCAAATTGCCGTCTTCAGCAAACTCAAGAGCGTTCTTGCGAGGCAAAGCCTTCATATAGAGCGCATTGCGCACTTCCACCTCTGAAAGGGGCAGACCCGTAACAGGATGAGGAATAACTTCACCACTGGCTTTGATAGCCTCGCGCTTAGCTTGCACTTGGCTGACGACCTCGCTATCTCTTGATGCCGCATCGTAAGCAGCATTGCGTAAGCGATCTGATTCAGCAAAGCGAGCCTCTTGCTCGGCACTGCGAGTGTATGTTTTTAACGAGGAACTTAGCGCTGGGCTGATCTCGCTCGCTCCAGATTGAGCAGAATTGGCAACAGAGGCAAGGTGACTCTCACTATGCATGACCGTGGCACCTTGTTTTTCAGCCGTTGCAATAAACTTAGCCGACAAGCGAGGTAGAACTCCAGACTCTTCCATAGCATGAACCATACCAGCACCGCTTCGACCTTTTGTCGCCAGCAAAAGTGCCGCCGAGCCGATAGCTGCCGCTGCCAACAGGTTTTGGTCAAAATTATCACTTTTGGAAGCAGCCATGTGCCGATATTCTGAGTTGAAATATTCCACGGGTAAATATCTATCGCAAGGGAACTAGATATTTACATGAAGGGTGACCAATGTCAGTGGTGAAAATACGTAGTGGCGAGCTAAAACTAATTATCGAGCATAAGATCTAAACGTCGTTTATAGTTATTGAGAAAATCGCGAGTAACGGAAAAGTGCTCCAGATTTTCATATTTATCTTCACGCATACTCGTTTCGTCAAAAACAAAAATCTTGCTTGAAGGATAAGCCAATAGAAAAGGGATAAGACTCAATGTCAAAGCCATCAAGTATATGAATTGAACGAATATATGGCTTGTCTTTGGAAAAGCTTCTGGTTACCACCAGTAAGCGGCCCAAAGTAAGTCGCCGTCAATTAGAATCGCCACAGGCAATTGCTTACTATCGAAATAAACATCGGCATTCACAGCAGGAGAGGCACCATTGACTTCTTTCGCTTGTTCAAATTTAGTCAATAGTTCAGCCATTTTCGCAACCGCTACTTTACTGGCAGGATCTACCTTGAGTTTTTGAAGGCTTGGACCAGCTGAGTCTATCGGCGACAAATCGAGCTTGTATCCTGGCGAACTCTCTGAATTCCAAAAGAGAAACTGTTTTTCGATGCCAGTCATTGACATCTTAGTCGGGACTGTAGACTGCATAACGGCCACCGCCCCCTGCTTAACAAGGAGTACCGATTGCAAGCCCCTGCCAACAAAAAGGGCAGCGCCAACGGGAAGAATTAGCAGCCAAAGAAATTCAACTTTGGCCATTAGCGGTAGGAGAGGCAGCAGGCAAAGAACTAGAGCGAAAACAGCCATTTTAGTAATATGGCCCTTGGCTTCAGCAAGATATCGCTGAAGTAATTTATCGAAGTCTTGAGCTGTAGTCGATATCATTTTCAAACAACCATACGAAGAAACGAGCTAGCGAGATTCAGTCTACGGTATACCCACGGTAACCATGAAGCAAACTTCAGAGTCAATACCCACAATGGTTGATGCCTTAGGTCCGGTCAAGCAAGATAATTAAAGCTGAATATTCCGCAATTTTCACAAGAATATCTATGACTGACAGAACGTCCAACATTCAGCCGAAATGCCCAATAACTCATACCCTAGATTTGATTAGCGCGAAATGGACCGTTGAGATATTGCGTGAGCTAGCTATCAAGCCAGTGCGCACCAGAGAATTTCTCACCGTTATACCAGGGCTAAGTATGAAATCGCTGCAAGAGCGACTCAAGGCGCTGTTGGCCGCCGGCATGATTACTCGAACTGTATACGAACAAAAATTGCCGAAAGTTGAACACAGCATAACCCCAAGAGGGCAACGCCTCTTTCTGGTAATGAGCGAACTAAAAGCCATTGCCTGCGAAATGAGCGCGGCAGAGCAGCAGTGTCAGTGCCCACTTGAAGGCTTTAACAAAGACGAGATGGACTGCCCCAAACGGCGCCAGCTAACACCAAGACAAATGCGCCGAGATCAGAGCTAAAAAGAATCAGTGTTAGATAGAATCAGTGTTAGTAGAGAAGACTATGTGTGCCTTTGTGACAAGCATTAAAAAAATAACGACTTAGTCACCACCGGTGCTGGTATCAACAAGCACTGTGCGTTTTCTAAGACCTGAGAAAAAGAAAGAAAATGGAAGAGACACTGGTCACCTTCTGGTAACCAGTTTTGGTCAAGCAATAGCACTGCTAGACTCGCATCCATAGACTCAATTAGTAGGTTCAAAGCGCTGATAAGTATGACAAATTTGACAAATCCAGTATTAATTCAAGGGGGCATGGGCGTCGGTGTCTCAAACTGGCGACTAGCAAAAGCAGTATCTAAAGAAGGACAACTTGGAGTGGTCTCTGGCACCATGCTCGATACCGTTTTCGCCAGACGACTCCAAGACGGAGACAAAGACGGTCACATGCAGCGCGCCTGCCAACACTTCCCCGTCAAAGAACTAGTACAGAGAGTGTGGCAACGTTACTTTCGAGAAGGTGGCAAACAAGCCAGCGAACCTTATTTAAATGTACCTATGATTGGAGTTCAGCCACCCGTTGCCTCGCTGGAGCTAATTGTCTTGGCAAATTTTGCCGAAGTCTTTCTGGCCAAAGAAGGACATCAGGGTATGGTCGGCATCAACTATCTAGAAAAGATTCAACTACCTACGCTTCCTTCTCTCTATGGGGCAATGCTAGCAGGCGTAGACTATGTCTTGATGGGCGCAGGTATTCCCAAAGCCATACCAGGCGTGCTAGATGCCCTTAGTGAACACAAAGAAGTCTCACTCAAGCTCAATATACAGAGCTCGGGCTCTAGCGAAGGTGCTAACGAAAACATCAGCTACCTCACTTTCAATCCCAGCGATGTCCTACTAGACGGCCAGACTCTCAAACGTCCAGAATTTATTGCCATTGTCTCTTCCCACACCCTAGCAGCAAATATTGCCAAAAAAGCATCAGGTAAAGTAAACGGCTTCGTCATCGAAAACCACACAGCTGGTGGCCACAACGCCCCGCCGCGAGGTGCATTGCAACTCTCCCAAGAGGGCGAGCCTATTTACACAAAACGAGACGAAGCTGACCTAGAAGAAATTAAGAAACTCGAATTGCCTTTCTGGCTCGCCGGCATGTACGGCAGCGCCGAGAAATTGCAGGAAGCCCTAGCGCTCGGTGCTACTGGTGTGCAGGTTGGCACTCCCTTTGCCTTCTGCCAAGAGTCCGGAATTACCGAAGCTATCAAAACAAGCACACTACAAAAAGTCTTAGAGCAGTCATGCACAATATTTACAGATCCATGTGCCTCAGCCTCAGGCTACCCATTTAAGATCACCAATGTCGACAATTCACTTTCAGAGCCAGCCGTCTACCAAGCAAGAGAGCGAGTCTGTGACCTAGGTTATCTGCGCTCCGGCTATAACCGTAAAGATGGCTCCATCGGCTTCCGTTGCCCCGGTGAAGCAGAAGCTGACTACGTAAAAAAGGGTGGTCTGGTAGAAGACACTGTCAATCGCAAATGTCTCTGCAATGCCCTACTGTCTAACATTGGCCTCGGCCAGACTCGCGCCAACGGCTACGAAGAGCCACCACTGGTAACAGCCGGTGATCACATTTCAGAACTGCGCCAATTTCTTAGCCCAGACGAGCTAAGCTACTCAGCAAAATCAGTGATCGAACAGATACTGGGTAATCGGCTAGCAAAAGCCTGACACTACAGGCAGTGCCAGGCGACTTCAACTTGGCAGCAAAACTGCTAAGATGCCATTCTCACAGAGCCACGAGAAGAAGCACGATCGCGCCACAGCAAAAGCGCTCGGCTAGCCGAACCTTGAATGAATTTCTCAATCCGTGTTCTCACCAAAGTGTCACGGGAAGAATCAAAAGCATCGGCAGAAACCACCAACAAAACATTTTCATCAGCGGCGCTAGTTACCTCTTTAAAAGTAGCAGAGCGGATCACGTTAACTCCAAAAGCAGACGACCAGCCCCCCATAGAAAATCGTTCTCGGTCCAATGCCACTAAAGTCGAGTCACGACTATCAAGCAAGACTTCAACAGGCACGGCTAGGAGTGCCCCAACTTGAAAAATGCTCTGAATGGTTTCTGGGCCAGCCATATCACTAGTTATAAATATCTGCATTTTCGACCATCGTTTGACCACATCACGCACAACCAACAATGGACAAGGGCAGAGTTTGGCCACTTCTTCAAACAATATTTTACTGCGCAGGTTAGAACCTCTTGCATGAAAACCAAGAAGCACCAAATCATAGTCAATTGCCCGTTTAGTGATCTCACAGGCAGGATCGCCTTCGTCGATGAAAGTCTCAAAAGCTAGAGCTTGACCGCCAGCCTGACTAGAGTATGAGAGCATCAAAGCATCAGCAATCGAACGCTGTATTTGAGTGATACGCTGTCTGGCGTCCATGTATGGCCCGCTGCCAATGAAGCCGGCCAAATCATAAGACAAGAAACGCCAGATATCGGCAGTATCGACAACATGCTGAGCGTCAACCCTTGAATTAGTTAAACTCGCCAATTGCCAGGCAAAATGAGCAGCAGAACGTGACGCTTGAGAACCGTCAATAACCAACAGATAAGACCCTGTTTTCATGAAAAAACCTCCCCAGCGTGAACACGTCGGAAGCTAAGTGTTCCCAAATAGCAAAGCGCTATTAGAGGAAGTGCAACGACACTACTTCCAGCTTGAGGGTCTGCAGGTATTTAGACATCAACAAAAAGGTGGATTAAAAAAAGTAACCACTCTTTATCGCTAACTATTAGATAGCACGCATGCTCTGCACATAAATCACTTGAGCACTATTGCCATTAGCTTCAGCATATTGCTGACTGCGAGCGGCTCTTTCACTAGCGAGGAAAGCATACATGGTGGCAGCCATTTCTTCAGGAGTGGCACCAGATTGCCTACGTCGCAATTTCTCAGAAAGAAAACTAACTAGATTTTGATTGTCATTCATTATCTTAGTATCCCTAACTATCCCTAAGTATCCTAATTTCTTGCTTTGGCACGATAAGAAGCTTTCGATTTAGGCTTGTCTTTCTTGCCTGCTGATTTCTTCTTACCCGTCTTATTTGGTTTCACTACTTTCTTTTTTGCGGTGTCGAGCTTAGATTGAGAATTTGACTTTGTTCTTGATTCACGCACTGGCACCAGTCGCTGTTCGCAGACTCTTCGCGCCCCTGCCGCTTTACTACCCGCTGCTTTTGCGGTCGTTTTTGCAGCAGCTCTCACGCGCCTACGCAGTCTTGCTTTTGCAACGCTAATCTCATCGATAATCATGTCTGTTTCAGAATCTGATAAGACTTCTGCAATCGAAAGCGGTTCAATCGCTGCCATATCTTGCTGTATAAGCTCTTGCTCTTCGGCCAAGGCTTGCATCTCGGCAAGACGACCAGAACCAATATCAATCAATACCGATTCGAGAGCGTCAATCATGAAATTGATTTGCGACTCAGTGATGATTAGCGGCGGTTCAATTCTGAAAGTACAGTTTGAGTTGAGAGTAGAAGCAACAATTACGCCCCTATGGAAAAGCTCAACCTGTACGGCTTCACGCAGATCTTTGCTGGTGAATTCAAGACCAATAAGCAAGCCTTTACCGCGTACATCAAAAATGCGCTCAGGATAGCGTTCTTTTAGTTCGTTCAATTTGCGCATGAAGTAATTGCCCATCAAGGCAGCCCGAGCTGGAAGGTGCTCGTCTAACAAAACTTCGATACAGGCCGATGCAGCAGAACAAGCTAGTGGGTTGCCACCAAAAGTAGAGTTGTGAATTGTTGGGTTTGGCTCAAGCACTGTCCAGATTTTGGCAGAAGCCATGAAGCAGCCAATCGGCATAACGCCGCCGCCCAGAGCCTTAGCCAAGCAAAGAATATCGGGTACAACACTTTCGTGCTCACAGGCGAACATGCGACCAGTGCGCCCCATACCAGTTTGTACTTCATCAAGAATGAGAAGAATATTGTGCTTCTCAGTTAATTGACGCACTTTTCTCAAATAGCCTTCTGACGGAACGTTGATACCGCCCTCACCTTGAATGGGCTCAAGAATTACAGCAGCAGTATTTTCATTGATGGCAGCTTCCATTGCTTCAATATTGCCGAACTCTACATGGCTGAAGCCATTGAGAAGTGGAGCAAATGGTTTGCGGAAAACATCACGGCCTGTGGCCGATAGAGCACCCATGCTAACGCCGTGGTAAGCGTTTTTGGTAGAAATAATCTCAGTTTTGCCAGTGTAAAGTCTGGCCAATTTAATAGCACCTTCAACAGCTTCACTGCCACTATTACAGAAGAATGAATATTGCAAATCACCAGGAGTAATGGCAGCCAATTGACTGGCAAGGTGAGCAGACCAAGGGTTAATCAACTCTTGGCTATGCAAACAAACTTGGTCTAACTGCAGTTTTACAGCTTCGATCACCCGTGGGTGACGGTGACCAACGTTGAAAATTCCGTATCCGCCTAAGCAATCAAGGTAACGACGACCTTTATTATCGTAGGTATAGACACCTTCATCTCTAAACTCTACGGCGCCTTCAGCACCTGATAGTTTTTGTGAGTAAGCGTTATTGAGGTGATTAATTGAATTGCTCAATGCTGTCGAAGCAATTTCTTGGTAATGGTTGGAGTTGCGCTCCACCAGGGGAAATCGCTTAGTCTGAACATCTTTTTTATAAACTGCCATGATTTATACACTAGGTTGCGGCTGAGAACACAAGACACTACCGGTAGTGCAAACGCCTGCCGAGATGCTGTTCAAAGCCTTAAGGTTATGACTTAACTGTTCTTGTTATCAGTTTCAGATTTATCTTTTATTTGCCTGATTCACTGCGACAAAGGCAATGATCTAAATGGTGTTCGGCAAACAATTCAAGGAGTTATTAAGCCCGCTAATGAAAAGAATATTTCAGGGCTCTTGCCTTGGATACTTTAGAAAGTACTGGTGTTACAGCACGCATAATTCCGGACCGATTTCTGTCTGAGTCTTACCGGGACACCGGGTTTTTGAAAAGCTGCAACCTATTTCAGCGCTGCTTGGAGAAAAATCCGCTCTTTATCGCGGTCTCCATTACTTTTTTACTAGCCCTTATACATTCAATGTACACCAGAAGCCGACATAGACACAATGTGCACTCTGTACAAAAACGTCAGCAAGAATTTAGCCACACTGTCTAAGAAATAGCGGGAACACCTGACAACCAAGCGGCCAAGGCTTGCCCCTGGCCCATTTCTTGCAGTTCTAGCAGCAATTTTTCAGCACCGTCATTATTTATCGGTTTTTTTGCCCGAGAATTGACAACTATCAGCTCAAACAAGCCAAACCAAACGCATAAGAGGAACAACCTTTCGCAAAGGGTCGTCTTCGACCATAATTATGTAGCTTCTAACTGGGTACTTTCAGCAATGCCGCACTCAAAACAGCCCGCTTCCATAAAGACTCGCCAGGCATCCTCACTCCTGCTCACAAGCCTCATTACAAGCCTGCCAGGCTTAGCGACCCTAGCCAGTCAGGGGCTTACCAATGCAGCATTCGCCCAGACCAACGGGCCAGTAGCCCAGGTAATGCCCAAACAGTTTCTTGAGCGCTACTACCAAGGTGTCACTTACTTCAAAGCAGGCGATCTGGACAAAGCGCTAGCAGCATTCAGAGCCGTAGTGATAAGCGCCCCTTACGACCCCATGGTTCACCTCAGCTTGGCCGCAGTCTTGCACCAATCGGGCGACCTTGAAAATGCCATTGCTGAGTACCGCAGAGCGCTTAGCCTGCGCCCAGCAGACGCCTTTGCCCGCATGAGCTTGGGTGGCCTTCTGCAATCACAAGGACAGCTGCAAGAAGCCGTCATTGAGTACGACCAAGCGATTAAACTGCGGCCAGATGTAGTGCTGTTCCGCCTGCCCCTTGGTATTGCTCTGCGTATCGCCGGCAATAAAGATGAAGCAATTCACGAATTGGCGCTAGTCGTAGCCGCTTATCCAGAAAATCTCAAAGCCCTTTCGCAGCTGGCTGCTACCTATCAAGACAAAGGCCAATATCAGCAGGCAGTAAAAGAATATCGCAAAATTTTGGTACACCAACCGCAGAATTTTTCGATTCAATTCAACACTGGCGCCTGTCTTTTAGCATTAAAAGACTACGATCAATCAATCGGCGCGTTAACCAAGGCAGTGCAGCTAGATGGATCAGTACCAGAAGCCCATGCCCTTTTGGGCGCAGCGCAATCGGGAAGAGGAAATTACAGCGAAGCCGTCAAAGAATTGCGCGCTGCCATAGCCCTCAAGGCAGACCGGGCTGAATGGTTCAGTCAATTGGGCGAAGCACTGAACAAGCAAAAAGACACAAAAGGCGCTATTGAAGCCTATCGCCAAGCGCAAATTCTTGACCCCAAAGATGTTAACAGCGGCTACACCCTGGGCTATTTGCTACAAAACAATGGCGACCTTGACGAAGCAGCTAGCTCTTTCGAGCACGTCGTCAGCTTGAGCCCCAACTTCGCCAACGCCCACTACAACTTGGGCATCATCAAACAAAAGAAAGGCGAACTCGATACTGCTGAACACGAATTCAAACAAGTGCTGACAATTAATCCTAGCGATGGTCAGGCCATGATTAATCTAGGCCGCACTTTCATTCTCAAAAACGACCCGGGTCAAGCCGCCGGATACTACCGCCAGGGCTTGAGTTTAGAGCCAAATGACCCTGCCGCCTTTGAAGAATTGGCCGCTGCTTTAATCAAGATGAAAGACTTAGTGGGGGCGCGATCCGCCCTTGAAAGTGCCCTAAATCTTGTGCCAGAAGACCGCACAGCAATTTTAGCCATGGCTAATTTAGAAAGCCTTGAAGGCACACCCGGTAAGGCAGAAGCGCGCCTACGCAACTTAGTTGAGCGCTACCCTAGCGACCTGGCCTTGCTTAATCTCCTAGCCGACAATTTGGCTGAGCAAGGCAAGCAGGTTCTAGCAATTGATACCTACCAACGCATCATTCAGTTAAATCCTAGTTCGGCTGAGGCATACAACGACCTTGGCCTGGCTTTGCAAAAGAAAGAAGACATTAGCAGCGCCACTAACATGTTCAAAAAGGCTATCAGCCTTGACCCCGCTTTTGTCGAGCCGCGCATTAACCTGGGCAATATCTACCTCACAAGCCGCATTTACAGCGACGCCAGCGCCCAGTACCAAAAGGCCCTTGAGCTAAAAGCTGACAATCCACTGGCGCACTACAACCTCGGCCTCACCTATACCGGCCTCGAAAATCCAGAAGGGGCCATGGCAGAGTACAACCTGGCAATTAAATACGATCCCCAATTCGCCAATGCCTACTACGCTATGGGCCTGCTCTACCAAAATAAAAACGAGATCGATTTAGCGGTTCCAGCCTTTGAAAAGTATTTGAGCCTAGACCCAACTGGCCCCTATAGCGATTCGGTGAAAACCACTCTAGAAAGGCTTAAACCCGGCAGTACGGGCACACCCAATGGCGTTGGTGACTCAAATGGCGCCGCCCAAGGCGCCGGTTCTATGTAATCTTCTTTACTTCAAACTCTCTATGACAATAAAGAGTGAGATAGAGGCCTTACTGTGGCATAAGACAGTAAGTGACCGATATTATTGAAGGGAAGCTATGATTGGCAAAGAAGTTTCGCAAGTCGAAATTGAATTCGAAAAGTTTGTGCCAACCTATGATTACATCAAGCTTCCTGATTATGGGCGCCCACTTATTGGGGCGGCTATGTTTGGTCTCGCTCTATCATGCCTAGTCAGCACCCTAGCACTTTTCCTTGGCGGTCCAATTCTTGCAGGCATGATTTTTGTCCTCTGCCTCATCATTTATTCAATTCAATTCCCCCTAGCCATCTTACTTTCCGCAGCGCTGCACCATGGCCTACTCATATACCGTATGCGCAAATATGGCCCAGTCTGGTACCTAAGACAACGCCAGCTTGATTTCCCCAAAGCTGAAGCTTTCGAACTCTGCCTCGCCGCTTGCACGCAGTTTGAGCGCGGTCGGATAACCAACTATGACGAAAAAAAGGGCATCATACACCTGCAAATCAAGGGCAATTTCTGGGTTACAGTGGATCGCACAGTGGCCTTAATTGTCAAAGAAAATGGGCCTCACTCTTCGTTTCTCTATATTGACTCAAAAGTGAAATTGACCAGATTTCGCAGCAAACTCATCCAACTGACCTGGGGGGCGAAATGGCACCCAATAGTATTTCGCACCGATCGCAATATGAATTACAAAGTCATGAATACCATCACCAATTTCATTGATTCGGTGCCCAACTGGGATCACCGCCATGTTAGCGTGCAAGAAAAGCTAGAAAACTTAGATCAGCCTATAGCAATAGGCGACAGCCTAGCCACCACCGAAGGTGACATGCAAGCGGCATAAAGTTATCATCCTGAGCGCATCATCTCAGAATGCTCGCCCACAGCCTTTTGTTCAACCAATTGTTTCAAGGTTGGATAGTTTATAAGTTGCGGATCTTCCTTCATAATGGCAATGGCAGCATTGCGTGCTTCTTCTAAAATTTTGGCATCTTTAACAAGGTCAGCCAAGACTAGGTCTGGCAAGCCACTCTGTCGGTAGCCGAGAAATTCGCCTGGTCCGCGAATTTCAAGATCTTTCTCGGCCACGACAAAACCATCATTAGTAATTGTCAAAATTTCTAAGCGCTCTCGAGTAGCTTGTGACTTTTGTTCTGATACTAAGTAGCAATACGATTGATCAGCGCCACGACCAACTCGGCCACGCAGCTGGTGCAATTGAGCCAAACCAAAGCGATCAGCGTTTTCAATCACCATCACTGAGGCATTCGGTACATCTACCCCCACTTCAATCACAGTAGTAGAAACAAGAATATGATATTCACCCGAACGGAAGGCATCCATTACTTCATCTTTTTCCTGCGACTTAAGCTTTCCGTGCATTAAGCCAAGCCGCAAGTCTTTGAACTCACCAATACGAAGCTTCTCGTATTCAGCTGTGGCGGCTTTGGCTGCTAAAGTCTCAGACTCATCAATTAGAGGAAAAACAATATATGCTTGACGCCCTTTTTCAATTTCTTTGTGCACAGCTTCCCACATCTTGGTTTTCTGAGCGGGCTTGAGCAGGAAAGTTTCAATTGGTTTGCGCCCAGGAGGTAACTCATCAATTTCAGAGACATCGAGATCGCCGTGCATAGTAAGGGCGAGGGTCCGTGGAATTGGTGTAGCAGTCATTGTCAGAAGCTCTGGGCTCTGACTCTTAGCTTTTAGTCGTGCTCTTTGTTTAACGCCAAAACGATGTTGTTCATCAATGACAATCAAACCCAAATTTTTGAACTCAACATCGTCTTCTAACAGTGCATGAGTACCAACAGCAATATGAGCCTGGCCTGACAATATTTCCTGACGAACAGATCGCCGCTCTTTGACACCATGTTTACCTAGTACCAAAGCGCACTTCAAACCAAGTGGTGTAACCAAACGTTGAAACTGCCGGTAATGCTGTTCAGCCAAAATTTCGGTTGGTGCCATCATGGCGCCTTGGAAGCCATTTTCAATTGCCACCATCAAAGCCAACAAAGCGACAATCGTTTTGCCTGAGCCGACGTCACCTTGCACAAGCCTGTGCATTGGTTTATTTGAAGCTAGATCCCGGGCAATCTCTTGAAAAATTCTCTCTTGCGCTCCGGTCAATTTGAACGGCAAGGAAGAACGCAACTGCTCGACTAAACCGTCAGGCGATGAAGTATATTTGATCGAAAGAGCGTCTTCCTGCGATTCATACTGATAGCGCCGATGAGCCATTTGTAGCTGGATGGCGAATAATTCGTCAAAGACTAATCTTCTTCGAGCAGCATCTTTTGTTTCGGGATCTTCCGGAAAATGAATATGAGTGAAAGCCTCACTCATGCCGATCAAGTTATAGGTTTCTTTCAGATGCTCAGGCAGCAAATCAGCAATACCGCTACCGTAGGTAGCAATAGCATTGTGAATGACACTGCGCAGATGACGCAACGACAAGCCCTCTGTTAGGGCATAGACCGGCACCAACCTTCCCGCATGGATACTTTGCGGTACATCTTCAAAGCCAGCTTCGCGAGCGAAACCAGCTTCGCGATCTTCATCAACATGGCCGCTGCCGAGTTGATCACCACCAGCCAAGCTAAGAATTTCCACCTCGGCATTTTTTAGTTTAAATTTGTGCGAATAATCGTCAACCTCAACCACACCAGAAGCCAGTACCTGAGCACCTTTAGGAAACTGTCCTTTGAGTCGATCTAACAGATACTTATTGCCTTTACCGCCAACAAAGCGCGTCACCAGCAAACTTCCAGTGCCATCAGAAATGACCACACTCAAGATAGACATATTGCCGCGCTTCGATTGAAATGCGCCAACCGAGCGAATTGTGCCAAAAATACTTACCTCTTCTCCCACTGTCAGGTCTTTAATGAACTCTCTATTTTGAAAATCAAGGTGGCGCCGCGGGTAGTGGCGCAACAACTGATCGACAGTCGTTATACCTAAATTAGAAAGTAAGATAGCAAGCTTCGGACCCACGCCTTTGACAAACTGAACCGGAATCTCAGAGGGATGCTTACCGATTAGTTTCTGACCAGCCTGCTGACTGGCCAGACTAGAAATAGAAGAAGAACTAGTTGGTTTGACGCCTGCTTTACCTGGCTCGATGTTTTTAGGCGGAGCTTTGCTGGTCGGCTTATTTATTGCCGGCTTATTTATTGCCGGCTTATTTATTGTAGATCCGGGCGAAAAATCGCTAGAACGGAAAGACCCCGGAGCCGCCGTACCGGGGCTACGGGCGTAAGCATTTGGCTCGCGGGCAGCATCTGAGGCAGTGAGAGACTGGTCATTGGGCACACCGTCCACATTGTCCCAATAAGGAGCAATTAGTTCTTCTGCTCGCCTAACAATAGATATACGAGTGGAGACATCAACGTTGGGATACTGGCGGAAAAGGCTGCGAACGGTTACCCAAATTGTGTCGTAGGGAAAGCGACGAACAAGGCGATCGGCTGTCGCTCGCATAAACTGTGAAAAAGTCGAGCGCTTTCCTTGAAAATCGGCATAGCGCGCTTTTCGCTCCACGGCAATAGCAAGGCGCAAGCCCTTGAGTTCAGCTTCTTTTGTAGGCCGAGTTCCGACTATGTTCGCCACAGATAATTTGCCATATAGCTTATGAAGAAAATTCTACTTCAGAAAGCTAAAGGTTACTGCAAGCGGTTGAGAATTAGTTTGGAAATGGCCTTAAGGGTAGCAAATACACCTAAACCTTCAGAAGCTACCGCTTCGAAGCTCGGTACGCCACGGATATTCATGTCTTTTTCTAGACGTTCAATCGGCATGGCATTGGCCAAGTCGCGCTTGTTGTATTGCAATACCCAAGGAATGCTATCAAGAGTAAGGCCGTACTCTGCCAAGTTCTCAACCATGTTCTGGAGAGACTCAACGTTGTCCTTCGCTCTCATGACATCAGAGTCGCCTACGAAAATAATGCCGTCAACACCGTTCAAAATCAGTTTGCGGCTGGCGTTGTACTCAACTTGGCCGGGAACCGTATAGAGCGAAAATCGTGTTTTAAAACCTTGCACACTGCCGAGGTCGAGGGGCAAGAAGTCAAAGAAGAGAGTTCGTTCAGTTTCGGTGGCGAGACTGATCAATTCGCCTCTAGTAGTCGGGGCCAGCTGGCTGTGGATATACTTCAAGTTCGTCGTCTTGCCACCAAGGCCGGTGCCATAATAAACGATTTTGCAGTTAATCTCTCGAGCTGCGTAGTTTACGAGTGCCATTACCTGTTTCCTGCTTCCCCTTGCCTTCTGGCTCGGTCCATTTGAGCCTTGGCTCTCTCATACCCATCAGCGGCTTATTTTCAAGCGCCTCTGAGTAAACACCGAAAATTGATAAGACCTTACACAATAGTAGATACTAAATCATCTCTAAAAAGTACCCTAAATCAACAAACTAAACCAATCTTGTAAACCAGCTTTTCTGTAGTTCGAGTAAAGGATAGGTCATATCTGACTGATCTTTACCGCTTGGCAGCCCAAGCTAATCAGTCTGATAACACTGTAGGACAGCGCTCTCACAGTTAGCCTATCACGATTTTTGGTGGAGTTAAGATCAAAGACAACTATCTATAACAGAATGTACCCTTTCATCCTGAACTATTACAAACTTAGCAATTGATGGTTGACCGTATATTCAACGGGGTACAGGTGCTACAATTTCTCCTTTGCTTGTGTTCTAGAATCTACCGGGCCCCCAAGGGCTGTACGGCAGATTTCGCGACTGAATTAAGACGGGAATTATTTTATGGCTAAGCGTTGTGACGTATGCGGCAAAGGACCACAGACCGGTGTTCAATACACCTTCTTGCGTTCGCACTGGAACCCGCATGGTAAGAGACGTTGGCTGCCAAACCTCCAACCTTTCAAGGCCTTGGTAGGCAAGACTGTTAAGCGCATGAAAGTGTGCACATCTTGCATCAAAGCCGGCAAAGTGAAGAGAGCAGTCTAACTACTCAGTATCCATTGGATTGAACTAGCTTTCCCTCGGGGGAGCTAGTTTTGTCTTGATATATCTATGTGGCCGTTTTTTCAGCTTTCTTTTGCCAGGTCCAATAAGCCTTCTTTTTCCACAAGATATAGCTCATTGCAGAACTGACAGCGCCCCTCGGCCTGACCGTCTTCTTCGGCCATCGATATAATTTCACTGCTCGGCAGTACTTTTAAGGCTTCCACAAATCGCTCTCTTGAGCATTTGCAAGCAAATGATAAAGGCTTCACATCTGTCAGTGGAGTAATTTCAAAGCCTGTGAGAATGCGCTGTAAAATCTGTTCTAGGGTCATGCCCCGCTTCATCAAAAAGGTGAAAGTGCCAAAAGTAGAGATATTGTTCTCAATGCGGCAAATAGTTTCTTCTGTGTGGTCTGACAATAATTGAATTATCAGACCGCCGGCTGCTTCCACTCCGTCTTTACTTAAGTGAGTACCGACCACAACCAAAGAGCCAGTCTGGTCGGTATTAACCAAAAAGTGATTGACGTCTTCGCCCACTTCTCCCGAGGAAAGCTCAATAGTTGAAGTATGGGGTTGACCAAAGCCCGAATCAATTGTCACGTGCAAGTAGCCGGTAGAGCCAATGGCCGTACCCACGTCAAAATTACCGAGGGAGTTGAGGGGCAGCTCAACATCGGGGTACTCGACAAAACCGCGGACAGTACCTCGCGGTGACGCATCAACCATAATCTTGCCGAGGGGGCCATTGCCCTGAAACTTGAGAGCAACCTGGCCATCTTTAGCCAATATTTGCGATAGCAGTACGCCAGCGGTGAGGGCGCGACCAAGGGCAGCAGCAGCAGTAAATGATAGATTGTGCCGCAACCGAGCGTCTTCAGACAAATGGGTAGTAGTAGCAATAACGGCACGGAGTGTGCCATCTGACGATATTGCTTTTAGTACGCCATCTTTCATCTAATTCTCGTTGACTTCTGCGCTCAAACTAATATCGAATCTATTTGCAGAACACTGATTCAGCCACTATTAGCATATTACAAAAATTAAATGGTTTTGTCATCACTTGCAGCCAGAACTAGTCAGCACTCTAGGCCTACCGCCTAAATCGTTCAATAGACGCAGGTCGCACCAGCCAGCTTCTTCAAACAAAGCTCTGACACCACTAGCCTGACCGTCGCCAAATTCGACCATCAATGCCGCATGGGCAGTGGCTCCCAGGCTTGGCAGGAGCTTAGCAAAATTGCGGTAGAAACTCATTCCATCAGGGCCGCCACCAAGCAGAGCTAGCCGAGGTTCATGACCAATAACTTCCGGCGCCAGGCTAGCAGCAACATCAATTGGAATATAGGGCGGGTTAGAAATGAAAAGCTCAAAGCGGTTACTTGGAGCCAGCTTAGCCAGGCCCTCAAGGTAGTCTTCTTCAATTAGAGTGAGGCGCTCTGCCACACCATGACAAATAGCATTGACGCGACAGAAATGGGCCGCTGGAGGGGAAACCTCAAAAGCTGTTGCCACTAAGCGCGGAAATTGCTTAAGTAAAGTAACCACAATCGCCCCGGATCCAGGGCCTACTTCTAGCAAAGTCACAGTTTTTTTGCTCTTTATATATTCAGCGGCCGCCACAACAATAGTCTCAGTGTCCGACCGAGGAATTAAGACACCAGGGCCCACGGCAAACTTGAGGCCGCAAAAGTAAGCTTCACCTAGGGCATACTGTAGAGGCCGACGCTGTCGTCTTTGGTCAAGAATTTCAGACAAAGCAGCAGCATGCTCGTCGGGTAACAGCGCCTTAGCATTAAGCAAAAGCTCATGAGCAGCCATTTTAGTTACATGCTGAAAAGCGAGCTCTGCTTCACGGCGCGCTTCTTCTTGGTCTATACCGAGGGCACTTAAATTGGCGACAAAGTGAGCCCGAGCTGCTTCATGGCTGCAGTTAGGTGGCCAGTTGCTTTCGCCCAAAATACTATCCAACCCTAGTTAAGTTCGTCGTCGCGCAACTGCTCGCGCATCAACTCTTGCTGATAAGAAAGGATGCTAGCTTCAATTAACTTGTCCAAATCGCCTTCTAGAACAGGTTGCAATGAGAAGTTTTGATTGAGACGATGATCGGTAACACGGTTATCTTTAAAGTTATAGGTGCGAATTTTTTCAGAGCGTTCGCCAGTGCCAACCTGCGATTTACGCTGATCGTAAATTTCTTTATTTTGCTCATCGATTTTGATTTTGTGCAGTTTAGCCCGGAGAATCTGCTTACCCCGCTCTTTGTTTTGCAGCTGACTGCGTTCTTCAGAACAGGCCACAAAAATTCCTGACGGTTTGTGGACGATGCGCACAGCAGTTTCTACTTTGTTGACGTTCTGTCCGCCAGCGCCACCCGACCGCATTGTCGTAATTTCTAAATCGCGCTCATCTAGCTCGAATTCAACTTCTTCGACTTCAGGCATAACAGCCACAGTTGCAGTAGATGTATGCACGCGCCCCTGAGCTTCAGTGGCGGGAACCCTCTGCACACGGTGTACACCTGATTCAAACTTAAACTTACTGTAGGCGCCGTCGCCTTTGAAAGCAACAATCACTTCTTTGTAGCCGCCCAATTCACCTTCACTAGCGCTAGCAATCTCAGGCTTAAAGCCAACTTTGTCAGCATATCTAAGATACATGCGCAATAAGTCGCCAGCAAAAATCGAAGCCTCGTCGCCACCGGTTCCGGCGCGAATTTCAAGCATTATGTTCTTGTCGTCGTTGGGATCTTTGGGCAAGAGCAATACTTTTAGTTCTTCAGTCAACTCAATGTGCTTAGCCTTGAGGCTCTCTACTTCGGCCTCGACCATCTCGCGCATTTCTTTTTCAGTTTCGCCACGCAAAATCTCTTGCGCTTCAGCTATTTCTTTTTCAGTATCTTGCCACTGATGAAACACCTCCACTGTGCCGTGGAGTTGATGGCGTAATTTAGCTAAACGCTGATAGTTCTCCTGATCATTGACAATGTCTGGATCAGAGAGCTTTGATTCTAGCTCTTGAAAGGTGTACTCAATTTCTTTGAGTTTTTCGACAAAATGCTCCATAGCACCCTTCTAAGCTGACGCTAACTTACGAACTTTTGGTTCTGCCGCTAAGCAATTAAAAATCGGAGAGGGAGGGATTCGAACCCTCGCTGCGTTTTAGCGCAGACAGTCTTTCCAGGACTGCACAATCGACCACTCTGACACCTCTCCAAATGGTCGTGCCAATTATAATACGGCCAGGTTTCCATGACCCCGGTCAAAAGCAGATTGGTACTTAACTCTAAGAAGTCTTAACTAATTGACTCTTCAAGCGCTTAGCGCCGCCTTTGATGAGAGGCAAGAAATCTTCGGCTTTCAGGCTTGCACCGCCAACTAGGGCGCCATCAATGTGCTCTTGTTCCATTTGCTCATCAATAGTAGAGGCCTTAACAGAGCCACCATAAAGAATAGAAACACCAGCACCAATATTAGTTTCACTATATAAACTATCGATTTCGGCACGAATTAGACCGCAGACCCGGTTTGCTTCTGGAGTTTCGCAAGTCTTGCCGGTACCAATAGCCCAAACAGGCTCATAGGCAACCACAACTCTGGCGGCATCGCTAGCAGCAATTCCGGCCAGTCCCTTAACTACTTGTTCTTTTACAACTGAGTCAGTTTGGCCTTTTTCGCGTTGTTCCAGCAATTCGCCCACACACATAACAGGAATCAAGCCGTGTGCTAGAGCCGCTTTCACTTTTAAATTGACTGACTCGTTGGTTTCGCCGAAAAATTGCCGCCTTTCAGAATGACCAATCAAGACATATTGCACAGCCATGGCTGTCAACATTGGCGGGGCAATCTCACCAGTAAAGGCACCATTATCGCGGTAATCCATATTCTGAGCGCCAACCTTGCAAGGGCTTCCCTTAACTTGGTTTAAGACCTCTGACAGACAAACGAAGGTTGGACATAAGACTATTTCAGGAAGGGCTTCACCTTTGCACTCGCTAGCTATCCCCTCGACAATTGCTTTAGCCAGACTAGCGGCCTTAGCTGGGGTTTTATTCATCTTCCAGTTGCCAGCAATTATTGTCTTACGGCCACTCTCACTAGTCATTGATAATTCTCCTCAGCGAGCATATAGATCATTAGAAACAGATGACTCATTCTACATGCCAATCAACTAGAATCACTTATTAGTCAACCTTATTGAAGCCGATTACATTGAAGGCGATTACATTGAAGGCGATTACTATGTCTGATCCCATATCTGAAGCAAAAGCGGCCGACTCAAAAGAGGCCAGACGCCTGGCTATTCTTAGCTCTAGAGGGCGAAGAGAAGAAGGCGAGGGCTACGAAGAAAAGCCACTGCGACTGCCCGAATGGGTCAAGCGCTCAGTGCTCAACACTGAAGAAAACCGCGAAACTAGAACAATCTTAAAAGAACAAAAGCTCAACACTATTTGCGAAAGCGGCCGCTGCCCGAACAAAGGCGAGTGTTGGGCCAAAGGAACAGCTACATTTATGTTGATGGGCGCACTTTGCACCCGCACCTGCCGCTTCTGTGCTGTCAATAAAGGCACGCCCGCGCCACTAGATGAAGATGAGCCAGCCCGCATTGCTGAAGCCTCGAAGCAAATGGGCTTAAAGCATGTGGTCTTGACCTCAGTCAACCGCGATGATCTACCCGACCAAGGTGCTAATCATTTTGCCCGCACTATTAGCGCAATAAAAGATGCCATAAGTGGAGTGGCAGTCGAAGTTCTCACTCCCGATTTTCAAGGGCGTCGAGAATGTCTTGAAATCGTACTTGCGGCAGAACCAGTGGTCTACAACCATAACGTTGAGACTGTGCCGCGACTCTATAAACAAGTTAGACCAGGCTCAAAATATGATCGTTCTCTCAACATTCTCAAAATGGCCAAAGAGATTGCCCCCAATATTCCTACCAAGTCAGGCTTGATGCTTGGTTGCGGCGAAAGCTTTGAAGAAGTCAAGGAAGTGCTACGCGATCTTCGAGCTGTGGGCTGTGATTTTCTCACCCTTGGTCAGTACTTGAGACCAACCCGCGACCAACTGCCCGTCAAGCGTTATGTTGAGCCTGAAGAATTTGATCAGCTAGGTGAATACGCTTGGAGTATTGGTTTTAAAATGGTGCATTCCGGGCCATTGGTGCGCAGTTCATATCACGCAGAAGAGCTTGCCAACCAACTTTGATACATCACTTTCTCTATGGCTCTTTCGCAAATGGAGGTAGGGCAATAAGCGACGATACAAGCTTTGCTCCTCCAAGCGCTCCAGAAGATAATTCGGAGCTGGCTCGAGCACGTCGTCTTTTAGAAAATGGCCAGCTTGAGCAATGCCGTACAGTGATCGCGCAATACTGGCTGCAAAACCCCTACGAACAAGGCGCAGTGCTGCTCTTCAGCGACCTAGTCAAAGCGCTTGGGCGCGAAGAAGTTGCTGCTCGGCTTGACAATTTTGCCGCCAAACTGGACGGCTCGCTTTCACCCTATAAACATCATCAAGAAATATTTGAAGCGGGTTACGCTCTAGTTGAGATTTGCCAACACGAACTGGCTGCGATGTTGCTCAAAGAATTGCAAAGAGAACTACCCGACGACCCACTAGTAAACTACGAACTGGGCTTCTCTTTGATGTCACTTAAGCGCTTTAAAGAAGCAAGAAAATATTTTGCTCTAGCAGTCAATGCCAAAGAAGACTTTGATGCCATGCTCAATTTGTGCGTTTGCGAGACCTTAGAGAGAAACTTAGAAGGCGCCCGCAGACTAATAGCAGAGCTAACGCCTCTGGCCCAAACTGATGAAGAAAAGCTTGAACTAACCCACCGAAAAGTTGTGCTCGCTCGTTTAGAGACTCTGGCCGGCAAAAAACAATTGAATAGCAGAGATTGGCTCTATGCCCTCTACGGAAGCATTCTATTGCGACCAGATTTAAAAAGTTTTTCCCCATCTGCTTCTAACGCTGCCACTGCTGAGCTGAGAGACGACGTTAGCCAAGTGGCTTCAATGCTAGTGATTTTGCGCGGGTTGCTGGCAGGACTCTCAATTGAAACGGAAGGAGTGGAGTATTATTCGCTGCGCTCTCGCCCCATAAGCAACGCCCTGAGCCAATTGATGGAAGTTGAATATGATGCCTACAAAGGCCCCGATAGACCAGACCAAGTAATTTTACTGATGTGCTGGACGACTGACATTCTTGGGCCCCATGCCGCTTTTATCGAAAATTCAATGAGACGCTCTCTTTTTGCCTACGGCTTGAGCCCAACGGCGCCACTACCAATAGTGCCAGATATAATTGGCTGCCTAGCCTATGACGTAGTCATGCCCTGGGAAGGTAAACACAAAGAACCCTCAAACAAAGATATTGCCTCAATAACTGAGCAAATTTATGCCCGGGCCTGCGATCTTGAATCAGATCCCACACTTTTACGCGAAACCCAAGAAGCGGTCAATTACTATCTGCAAAAGCGGCACTTGCTGGTTTTAAACAATCCTGACTCTTTCCCTAGTCGCCCTGAATACACAGCAGAGCTGCCTGACTTACAGGATGATAAATGATAAGGGCAGGAACAATTTGATCAATATCCTCACCAAGTTTATTCATGCTACTTCGTACGTCACTATCATTCCCCTGGCTCGGCTTCTACCAGCCAATGACATGAGCGACGAAAGCCTAAAAGGACTTGCCATCTATCTGCCCGCTGTCGGAGCAATGATCGGCGCCATACTCGCAGGCACCTGTATTGTTCTCGAAAAGCTAAACGCACCCAGTTTATTATTAGCCACAATCATCACAATTTTATGGCTGACCCTTACTGGTGGCCTTCATTTTGATGGCTTAATGGATACAGCCGACGGCATTTTTTCGCACCGCAGCAAAGAACGCATGCTAGAAATCATGCAGGATAGCCGTGTCGGTAACTTTGCTGTAATGGTTGGTGTGGCCACTTTTGTCTTAAAAATTGCCGCTCTCGCTGCACTGCCAGCTCACATGCTGCCGGCCGTCCTTTTGTTTGTCCCCAGCTTAGCTCGCTTAGCTGAGAGCTTCGCTATCGGTGCTTTTCCTTATGCTAGAACAGAAGGCAAAGGCAAAGTCTGGCATGACACCATGCGCTATCCCAAAGATATTTTTTGGGCTGCACTTGTGCCAGTCGCTTTATTAATAGGTTTCACCCTAGCATCAAAAGGCGAACTCATGTTACCCACTGGCCTCTTCTTCGCCATCGCCTGTAGTGTCGGCCTAATCAGCTCCGCGTACCTCAATGGTCGCCTTGGCGGGCATACAGGCGATACTTACGGAGCAGTAGTAGAGCTAACAGAAACAATTACTTTGACCATTGTCGCACTGGCCCAAGGAACTGGCTTTGCCTTGATTTAAATTTGGATTGTTGCCAGCATCGGGTCAATCGTTGTTTCGAGCAGCTGCCACACCAGGAATCTTGTAAAAGAAGAAAGCAAAGACTGCCACCAAAAGCAAGGCATACCATTGCTTGAGCGGTGCTACCGACAAAAACATAAACGATAGATAGTACAAGTTGCAACACCACCAAGTCGCTTGGCGCAAGAACTTCACTCTTCCTGCTTCTACACCCCAAAGATGACCTTGACCAGCAATTACAGCTAGTAAGCCGATGCCACAAAAATCGTAAAAGAGAAAATGCGGCAAAACCAGGGGCAAAACAAATAAGCCTTCAAGCATCACCAGTGCAAGAGCTGCTCTATGAGAGCGGGCCGAACCCACACTATCAATAGTTGACTGAATAGCGGGCTTGGCACCGTTAAGGATAGTTGTGGCACGCCAGAGAGCAAATAGACCAATCAAAGCAGCCAAACCATAGGCCACTATCTTGGTTGCAGCTAAGCCAGGAAAAGTCTGAACAATCACCGCCGGCAGTGACACCACCATGTAAGCGGGAAATTGATAACCAGCCTTAGCAAAGATAGTGTCTGACATTTTGAAACTGTTAAGCCATTGCACAAAAGAGTCTGGGCCAAGGGCAAAAACTGTGGCCAGACCAAAAATAAGCAAACCAAGAGCAAAACCGATTGTCGCTTTAGGCCGCTTGCTGAAAAACAAAGCACCACAGACAAGCAATGCCGTTGGCAGAAACTGGGGTTTGAGCAAAAGCGCACCCCAAACCATTCCACCAGCTACTTCTTTGCCGCGGCTAAGCAGGCCATAGCCCAAAGCCAGTGGCAAAAGGCCAACGACAATGCCGAGGTGGCCAATTAGTAGCGTATGAAAAACTGGACAAAAAAGTGCCAGCATCGAAAAATATTCAATCGCTAGCCAGCGGTCGCCACGACTAGACAGCCAGGCCACCAGGGCAAGCACAATTATTGAAAGCCCTTGCCAAGCAATCAGGGCATGCTGTGGCGTCATGAAAGAAAAGGGCACAAAGAATAGAGCCATCAGAGGGCTATACATGTAAACAGCAACATACTGTTTCGGTAAAAACGTCAAAAGCTGGTGCACATATAAGTTGAACGGGGCATCAACAAAAGACATGGCGCTGGGTGGCGGATAAATATTTTGAGCCAGACCGGCGACCACCATTTTGCCCACAGGATAGAAAGTCATGACAAAATCAGAGCCTTGCATAATGACCGCTTGCGAAGCAGCAATCAGAAGCGGCAAAAAAAGGAGAAATACAGCCAGAATTTTTAGCAAAAGAGAAACGAGCTGCACCGACTACTACCTTTTCAATCTTTAGAATGCCCAATTAATATGTTAGAGCGAAGTTCAAGTTTACCTGTAATCAGACCCGCCATATCCATTGTTTTTCCCGCTTATCAAGAAGAGAAGCGTATTGGCATGACAATGGAGAGCTGGGCCGCCTATCTTGACGCCCATCACCCCGGCTCTGAAGTAGTGGTGGTCACCGATGGCTGCAGCGACAACACGGCAAAGATCGCCCTCGAAACATTCAAAAGCGCCAGCTGCTCGCTACGACTGATTGAGATTAGTGAAAACCAGGGCAAAGGCAATGCCGTCAAAGTAGGGGTAATGGAAGCCCAAGGCAACATTATTGTCTTTACCGATTCGGACTTGTCATATGAACCACAGCTACTCGACGAATTTCTCGCCAAAATTGAAGAGGGTGCAGATCTCGTAATCGCCCAGCGCCGCAAGAAAACGCAATATCCAGGCCTGGGCCGCCGGCTACTGGCTATGCTCTCACGCTTCTTAGTCGGTAACTTTGTCGTACCCGGCATCCGCGATACCCAGGCTGGTTTCAAAGTCTTCAAAAAAGAAAGCGCCCATCAGCTTTTTCCCTTGGCCAGAACAAAACGATTTCTCTTCGATCTCGAAATACTTGTAATTGCCAAAGAGCATCACTGCAAAATCGAAAAAGTCTATGTCGACTGGCAAGACCGTGATGGATCAACAGTGCGTATCTTCATCGACACCCTGCGCTCGCTCAGAGACCTAGTCTTGATTTATACTCGCATGTTGTTTGGTGCTTACAAATTGAAAGAGCAAGACTAAAGAGTACAAGAGATTAAAGAGTACAAGAGATTTGGGAGTACAAGAAATTAGTGAGTAAGAAAGAAAAGAAAACAGCGACAAGCTCAGAAAGGCTAGTTCTAGCACTAATCGAGAATGCTCACTATGAAGAAGCACTAGTGCTTCTAGACGAAATCAAAGCCAAGCAAAAAGATGCTGACAAAGCGAAATTAAGCCCCAACCAAACAGTTTGGCTATACGCTAAAGCTTTGGCTACTTTTGGCAATGCTGGAGCAAACCCTAGCGAGCCAGAACTCGCGAAAGCCAACGCCATTCTTCATCAGGCTTTTGCTGCTAATAATTTTGTTCTGCCACTGATGGTGTCTCGGATAAATCAAGTTTCCAGCAAAACTTCAACCAAAGCCAACCAAGCAGCAAAAACTGTTTTACCAACGGCCCAGCATCAAGCAAGTAAGTATATTGATCTCTGGTTTGGCAGCTGGCTACAAACTGAAAATGCTTTTGATTGGCTCGGTAATCAATTTGTTGAATGGACAAAAGCGACACGAATTGAGCGCCTTAAGTCTCAGCATGAAAACATGCTAGTCACTAGCAAAAAGCTAGATCTCGATTTCTTCTTGAATTGAGATTAGGCCAAGACAATTCTATTGCTAGAACTTCTTCAAAAACTCTTCTCTAGCAGCTTTCAAAGCAGCTTTAACCGTATTTTGATCGGCAAATGCTTGATCAACATCGGCTTTGGTGGCATGTTTTAAATCAACCAAAATTTCACCTAGCAACTTCTTGCTACCACCCTTTTGCACGGCAAAAGCTTCGCCAATGTGTTCTTCAGTAATTTTTCCACCGGCCTTAAGAAACTGTCCTAACTGCGGCGTAAACTTAAACTGCAAATCAGAACCAGCCAGCTTAACTAGATGATCTTGATCAAGAACAGTTACCTTGGCACCACCAATGTCGCTGAGTCCTTTTAGAGCAGGGTTTAATGCCGCCAGCCGCTCAGCTTCAGCCTTGGTGGCAGCTTCAGTAAATCTTTCTCCCGTCGTAGCCGCGCGCGATTGCAGCGTCTTAGCGGCTAATTGGTCAAGGCCCTGACCGGCTTCGCCAATGGTTTCGCGCGGTAATTTAAACAAGTCAGTCAATCCCGATTCATACTTTTTAGCGGTGGCAGCAAGAGCCTCTGGAGTCGTCAGAGCTGAACCTTTCTCAAGCAATGGCCGCGCCACATCAGGAATAACAGCTCCGTCAATAGTTTTGCGCTGCAGGATAGGACTTTCAAAAGTAGCTTTGGCGCCAGAAACTTCTGCCGCACCTGCATCTTTCATTGTTTTTCCGATGATGCTTTCACCAGCCTTGGCTTCACTAGAAATAATGCGAAGATCGCCTTTACCTTTCAATAGTGCATAAACTCCAACCACAGCAACACCAGCGACAACCGCAGATTCGACTGGGTGTTCTTTGACCATGGTCACGGTCTTGTCGGCGGCACTCTTGGCCTGATTAGCCACACCATCATAAGCGGCCTCAAACCAATTAGTAGGTTGACTGTGGTGCTCAGGGGTGGCCTTATGATCGAACTTTTCTATGGGCATTAATGTGTACCTTAAGCGGAGGGGTGAGGACGCTTTCAGGGGGGACTGGAGCAGAATACTAACTTGCCAAGAGCACAGTGTCATTGGTGGAACTACGAAGCGCTCAAAAATCGCGCGAGAGCATCCGCTAGGGCCCACGCTGGCTAGCCCAAGCTAAATCAAAAACTTGGAACTATTTAGCCTAGCGGCTGTCTAGAACTCAACCGAAAACAGACAGCAGATTGCAGAGTGCGGAGTGCCAGATGCCCGAATTTCCAAATTTCAAAACCAACAAGAAAGTCGCGTACGCTCTCCTAATAACAGCTTCTGTACCAGCCTTCGTGCTAGCTTTCGCAGCTCAGACACAAGCAGCACCGAATAGTTCTCCCCAGACTAAAAACAGCAGCGTCAGTAAAGACTTAGGAGGGCATAGCACTGGCGGCACCAAAAGTGAGATGAACACTCATGCTATTCCACTCAAACCTATCAGTGCTTCCCAAAAGAAAGAAAACACAGAAGCGGCGCAAGCTATAAACAAAGTACCCGGCGTGCACATAGAAGGCAAAGACTTACAACCGCCAGCTGAAGACCCTGAAATTAAAGGCTTCCATCCAATCAAGCGACTGATGGCACCAGTGATTCGCCTGGGTAAAAGCACGGTGCAGCTGCAACAACAGATGATCAAGCTTGAAGGGCCAATTGGTGCTCTTGAGCCATCGATGAATGGCCTTGCCACAAAAATGCAAAATGTCGGCAACAGACTCGGCACTCTCGAAAAGCACTTGGTTTGCATGGACGACCACGTTCTAGATGTCAGCAAGCAACTGACCGGCATCCACCTAGATCTAGCCCAAATGGAATCTGACGTTGAGGGCCTCAATGGGCCACTGCAATCGGTGCTGCAACCACTAACCAATGTCAAAGGGCCTCTACATGAAATGAATAATGTCTTAGTTGAAATGAAAGGCATGATCACAATGGCTCTATTGGCCATCGTCGGCCTTACGCTGGGGATTGTCTTTGGCACTCCCCTAGCGGCAATATTTATTTATCAGCATCGCCGCAAAATCTTCCCGTATATGGAAGAGCAAGAATTTCCCACGTTCTCAAAACGACAGTGTTAGTCTCTTTCTTAGACCACAGCCCAAGCGCCACTCTTTTGGGCTCTTCGTACTTCTTTTAACTGACAATTGGCAATGTGACCATGATCAAGTTGCAGTATTTTAGAAATGGCGTACCAAACTCCACCGTGGGCAACAATCAAGACCGGTCCAGGGTTTGACAAAGCTTTTTGCAGGCCTTGATTTACCCTCATACCAAACTCAATTTGAGCTTCACCTCCAGGGGGGTTGGAACCTGGTAAGAACAAATCGGGAAGCTCGCTCCATAAGCGCTTTTCCCACTCACCCAAATGCCACTCTCTTAAATCATCTACTGTAACTGTCTCAGCCTTCAAAACCTGATTGAGTGACTCTGCTGTTTGCCTGGCACGAAGCATCGGACTGACACAAATAGTCTTAACGCCAATGCAAGCCTGCAGAGCTTCGCTTTCAGCTAGGCGCCGGGCCTGGGCGATGCCAGTCTCATTAAGCTCAATATCCCAGCCAGCTCCGGCCGCCAGATTGCTGAAATTAGCATGGGTTTGACCATGGCGCACAAAATAGAACTTCTCAACCTGCTCATCGTTCTCTTGCTCTGACACCAAACGGCTCCTTAACGATTAACCATTCATAAATATGCACCAAGTCAGTGTACGCCAACGAACTTGTGTATGCCAATGAAGTGTATGCCAGTAAACCCGTGTATGCCAGTGAACAGGCGAGCACTGAATCGAAACTTGGCCAATCATTCAATTTTGACACTCTTCGCAATAAGCCATACACCCGGCAAGCACGGGCTTTCGAGACAAACACGCTTACAGAACTAAAAACAGATGAGACTATAGCAGAACAATATAAACAAAGTTATTGAGAAATTATTGCAAGCCTTCCCACTGCAAAGACTGGGGCGAAGCGAGAAAAGACAGGCTCTGTACACCTCACGCGACTCTATCAGCGAAACAACAGACCACTTGCATTAACGCTTGCCCTGAGATATGCTGCCTTCATGGCTGCGAATTATTCTCAATAGTGAATTATTCTCAAAGGCAACCAATACTCCGCCCGCCGAATTTAGACCATCAGCGAGCTGAGAAAAACCAAACTTTTGCTTAAGCAATCGCTGCGGCGATCGCTTAAGCCCAACCAAATACTGCCACCATTGGCAGTGCATTGCTGCAGCCATACGTAGGCCAAAATAAAAAGGAGGAATTATCGTGGGTAAATTATTCTACGGAACAATGACGGGCAACACCACTACAGTAGCAGAGGCCATCCAATCGGCCCTGCCGGATCTCATCGACGAAATAAAATGCGTAGACAAGGCTAAGGCAGACGATTTTCGAAGCTGCGATTTACTCGTACTCGGCGGCTCAACTTGGGGCGACGGTGAGCTTACTGACGACTGGGCAGACTTCTTACCACAGCTTGATCAAATTGACTTTGAGGGAAAGGCTGTAGCCCTATTTGGCGTCGGCGATCAAGTGAGCTATACATACAACTTTGTCAGCGCTATGAAAGTTCTCTACGACAAAGTCATAGAAAGAGGTGCGCGTGTAATAGCCAGCAACGTACCTACAGACGGCTTCGAATTTGCCCACTCTGAGTCAGTTGTAGACGGCAAGTTTATTGGACTAGTCATAGACGAAATGAACGAATCAGACCTAACTCAATCCCGCATCGAGAATTGGGCGGCAACAGTTAGAGCAGAAGCCACCTTAGCTATCGCTTAAAAGAAAGTGTTTGCTTCAGCGGCGGCGGCGGCAAACTGCGCTACATATTTAGCGACTACCAAGTAGTCACGGCAGAAGAGTTGAACTAACTAAAAGGCTTTGAGCTGCAGAGCAACAGCCTGAGGAGTAAATAATGACAGGTATAGCGCGCTGGCTTGAGGCCCGCCCACCGACAACTATTCAGCGCTTAAAAAAAATAAATCAGGCCGCCACAAGCTCGGCCCATATCATCCTGGCACTGTCATACGGACTAAGCGATCCGCACATTCGCGCCATCAATCGCATGATAGTAGGGCTTTTACTGGCCCGCCGCAAAGCACAGCGCAGCGGCAACAAACTGATTGAAGAGCGCACAGAAGCCAAGTTACAAGATTTACACGAAGCCATCAACCTCGTCACTGGAGCAAACCAAGCAAATTTGCTGGACCCCAATATAAACGCAGGAAATGCCTGCAAGCGGGCCTTGCCGCGAAAGGCAATTAATAAAATGGAACTAAGCGCCTCCTAACTGGTCACTCTTGTAGAAATAGTAAGAGAAACCGGTGACCAAAATGACTTCAGAGAACGACGAACCAAAGCAAGCACTTTACCCGCAAGAGGTCGCCGTCGCCTTAGACGAAATGAACTACGACCAAAACTTCATAGCACCTAACCAAGAGCCGGCTCCAGAAGTATCACTAGAAGAGCAAGAACTGAACGCCAAAGCAGTGCGAGACCAACACGCCTATGAAATCGACCTCAGGCAGCACCAAGTCGAACGAGTGCTGATCCACGAAGAATCTCGGCGATCAAGCAACGAAGAGAGATTTGACTTTACCGGAGCAATGATGGCCGTGCTCACCCTGACAATTCTTGTAGGATTTGCCTACTTTGCCCAAAAATACGTGGCCAACCTGTCAAACAAGCCTATGGCCCAAACGGGTGTAGTGATTGAACATGCGGCCAGAGTACCAGTACCTGTGCCAGCCTACCCTACCGTACTGGTGAGATACTCAAACGATCCAAGCCAAGCCCCAAGCCCTCTGCCTATGACCGTACCAGTGGAAAGATAGACAAACGGCAGGCTGGCAAATTTCGGTTCAAGCGTTATTTGACGCTAGAATTATATGAACTGTCACAGGCTAATAATTGGCTATGACTCATAAGAGTACAAACTTGCCAAACGCAACCACCGCGATCACTGCAACAAAAAATAAAATCGTCATTATTGGTGCTGGCCCAGTGGGTATCAGTGCTGCGTGTGCACTCAAAAAACAAGGAATCGCCTACGATCAGCTTGAGAGCGAAGCCGAGCTAGGCGGAAACTGGCGCCATGGTGTCTATAAAGGTGCCCATATTATTTCGTCGCGCAAGACCACTGAATTTCCTGACTATCCAATGCCCGAGAGTTATCCAGATTTTCCCAGCGCCGAGCAAATGCTGGCCTATTTAGAAAGCTATGCAAAACACTTCGAATTAAGTGAAAACATCAATTTCAATTGCACTGTCACGAAAGTATCGCAGCTTAAGGACGGCTGGCAAGTTGATTTGGCTGATGGCAGTAGTCGCATTTATGAAGGAGTTGTAGTCTGCAACGGCCACCACTGGGAGCGGCGCTGGCCACAATACGAAGGCCAGTTTAGTGGCGAAATGATGCACTCGAAAGACTATAAGAATCCAGACCAATTGAAAGACAAAAGAGTGCTAGTCATTGGTGGCGGCAACTCAGCTTGCGACATCGTCGCCGAAGCAGCCAGGGTCGGTCGCAGCGCCCATCTAAGCTTAAGGAGAGGCTATTGGTTTTTACCAAAAACTTTTTACGGCAAACCAACATCAGAATTACTAACTACAAAAATGCCAGTGTGGATGCAGCGAATCTACATGACAATGTTGCTAAAAATAGTGGTCGGGGACTACCGCAAATACGGCTTAATGACGCCAGATCACAAAATTTTTGAGCACCATCCCACCATCAACACTGAGCTTTTGCACTATCTCAAGCATGGCAAAATCAAACCTCATGGCGACATCAAGAAATTTGACGGAGATACAGTCGAATTTATTGATGGTACAAGAGAGCAGTTTGATCTAATCGTTTGCGCCACTGGCTTCAATGTCTCAATGCCATTTCTAGAACCTCACCTCGTGCCCATAGAAGGACAGGTAGTTAAGGCCTTCTGGGGGCTTGTAGCACCACACCACAAGCAGCTCTATATCTATGGCTGGGCCCAAGCGCGCTACGGTTTTGGGCCACTGCTGACGCCAGCTTCTAAGCTCTTAGCTAAACTAATAATTTTGCAGAGGCGTTTGCAAAACCCCTTGGGTGAAGTTCTCGAATTTGCTAGACAACCGCTGCCCACAACCCATTTAATTGATCCAATGGACACACTCAAACAAATCAAATCAGCCGAGAACATGCTCTGGTTACTACCCACCATAGACAAATATTTCCTCAAAGGCAATAAGCAATAAATAGCTAGAGCCTAACTCTTAGGCGCCTTATCTACTTTGGCAATAAGCCTTTCAGCACCAAATTTGACAATAGTCCAAAATCGATTAGGCAAAAGTCGCTTCAGTCGCCAGAGAAAACGGGCATGCCTCGGCAGCACGACATATAACTTCTCGGCAGCGACAGCTTTTAAGGCAATTCGAGCGACGTCAGCAGGCTCAAGGGCAGAGTGTTCCATAAGATATTGAGCCCGATCGCTATACAGCTCTGGCCCCAAAGTGCCTTTACCCAAATCAGTGCGAATGTAGGCAGGCATTAACACTGTAGTAAAAACATTACTATCGACCAGCTCACTGCGCAGAGACTCGCTGAGGGAGACAACACCGGCTTTAGAGATATTGTATGGCGACATCATTGGAGCCGAGACAAAAGCAGCCGCGCTGGCAATGTTGAGAATGTGACCAGATCTCTGACGCTTCATTGAGGGCACAAAGAGATGACAGCCGTTAATGGTGCCCATTAGATTGACATCAATTATTTTGCGAAAAATTTCAATTGGCAACTCATCAATATAGCCACCACAGCCAAGACCAGCAGAGTTAATAGCAAAATCGATTGCTCCAACTTTCTGCTCAAAATCTTCAATGGCTAACTTAAACTGACTATGATCGGTAACATCAAAAGAATAAATTTCGACTTCAGCTCCAGCTGCAATTACTTTAGCGGCGGCCTCTTTCAATTTCTCAAAATTGAGATCAGCCATGGCGATTTTCCAGCCATCTTGAGCCAGCTCTAGAGCAAAAGCTAAACCGAGTCCGCCAGCGGCCCCAGTAATAAAAGCGCGTTTGCTTGGATACTTCTGCGACAGCCTAAGCAATACGTTTCTCCATATCTTCGAGAGTTACACCTTTAGTCTCGGGGAAAATAAACCAGACAAGAAAGAACTGCACCACCATCATCAAAGCGAAAAAGGCAAAAGGATAGCCACCAGACGACTTAGCTAGTATTGGGAACAGACCAGATATCACAGCATTCATGATCCAGTGAGAAGAACTACCTAAGGCCTGACCCTTAGCCCGTACTGGTGTAGGAAAAATTTCACTGAGATAAACCCAAATCACAGCTCCTTGTGAGAAGGAAAAGAAGGCAATATAAGCCACCAGCAACCAGACAAGATACCCTTGACCCTGTTGAGCAAAGAATATCGCCGCCACACCAGCCAAACAAATGGCACAGCCCACAGAACCAACCAAGAGCAATTTGCGCCGACCCAAGCGATCGATCATAGTCATAGCAATGAGCACAGCCACAAGATTGGTGAAACCAATGATCACCGCCTGCACATCCCCAGACATTTTGCCAAAGCCCGCTTTTTCAAAGATATCATTGAGATAGTACAAAATGGCATTGATACCAGAGAGTTGATTGAAGGCACCAATAGTGATGGCTAAGAAAATTGGCAGCCGATACTTATTCTGAAACAGTGGCTCATTGGGCAGGGCATGTTCAGCCTTGATACTGGAGACAATGTCTTCTAATTCCTGCTCGTAATTTTCTACACCTGTCTTTTGCAATACCTCGCGCGCTTCATCAATACGATTGCGTCGCGCCAACCAACGGGGGCTGCGCGGAATAGTAAAAAGCATGACTAGAAAGAGCAGAGCTGGCAAACCAGAGACACCCAGCTTCCAGCGCCATTCTGTCAAACCCAAGGGCAAGGTGCCAATCAAATAATTAGAGAAATAGGCAAGCAAAATACCCAAGACAACGTTGACTTGGAACAGCCCGACTAATCGACCACGCCACTTAGCCGGAGCCAACTCAGCAATATAGACCGGTCCAAGAACAGAAGAGCAGCCAATACCGAGGCCCCCGATGAAGCGAAAAGCAATGAGCGAGCACCAATCCCAGGCAAAAGCACAACCCAGTGCTGATATGACATACAGCACAGCTGCCGCCCTCAAGGTTTCGCGAGCGCCAAACTTTTCACCCGGTATACCCGAGAGCATTGAAGCAAAAACAGTTCCCCAAAGCGCACTTGCAACGGTGAAGCCAAGGGCGGTGGCACCCAGTTGATACTCAAGCGACAACGCATGAGTTGCCCCAGCAATAACAGCTGTATCAAAGCCGAAGAGCAGCCCACCGAGAGCACCCACCAAGCTACTTTTGAAGAGATAGAGATAGGGCTTGAGACTCACCGGAGCTTTGTCGACCTTTAAAGAAAAGAAAAACTTAGTGTACGGCCACTTCGCTGGATTTACTTGCTCTGTTGGCTTAATTCTAGCGCCCCGGTCGTCAAGAACTTTAGCTCTGGGTCAGCTCTTGGTCAGCTCCTGGCACTTTTGCGCGAACTGGCCGTCACTGGCAAAGATCTGTACTATGCAATAACTAATCAGGGGTTAAACAGAGCACATGGCTCAGCAACAAAAAAGCGGTATCTCTATCAGCCCGCGAATTTTAATCGCCCTAGCTATCGCTGCTTTTTCTCTCATTTCTTATTTTGGCAGTAGTGTCTACAACCCAATAACCGAACAAAAGCAGCATCTCGACATGACCCCCAAACAAGAGATTGCTTTAGGCTTGCAAGCAGCCCCAGAGATGGCCCAGCAATATGGTGGCGAAGCCAGAGACCCTGCCGGTCAAGCAGCAGTAGAGCAACTGGGCCAAGAATTAATTGCGAAAACAGATGCCGGCAAAACGCCCTATCAATATCATTTTCATTTGTTGGCAGACGACAGCACAGTCAACGCCTTTGCCTTGCCCGGTGGTCAAATTTTCATCACAGAAGGCCTCTATAAAAATCTCAAAACCAAAGGAGAGCTGGCTGGCGTATTGGCCCATGAAGTCGGCCACGTAGCAGCACGCCACTCGGCTCAACAATTGGCTAAGCAGCAGCTCACACAAGGACTAACCGGAGCGGCCGTGATTGCCGCTTACGACCCCAATGATCGCAACAACAACACGGCGGCCATGGCAATGTTAATCAGTCAGGTCGTATCTTTGAAATTTGGCCGCAACGACGAATTAGAGGCAGATCGGCTTGGTATAAGGTTTTCACAACAAGCTGGCTACGACCCAAGGGCCATGATCAAAGTAATGAAAATTCTTGATCAGTTAGCAAAGTCACGCACACCTGAGTTCTTTAGCACCCATCCAAACCCTGACAATCGCATCAAGAAAATCAATGATGAAATCGCCGCTCGCTTCCCCAATGGCGTGCCTGAGGGCTTAGTGCAATAACTGCCGATTTTTATTGGCACGCAGAACAATATCAAGCAAGGCGTTCTTAAGGCCCACCTGCAACAAATCAGCAAAACGCATGCTACTAACTATGTCGGCCGTAGCTCCCCGATTGGTCAAATCATTGTCGAGCCGCTCAATCAACTCATCTCCTTCGGGGGCCTGACCAACAGTAAGAAAAGTAATGTTCATCTCGTTATGACTGCGCAGCGCGCTGGTAGCTTGAGCAATGAGCCTGCTGAGAGAACCGCCTTGGTTGGGCAGACCATCTGTTAGTACAACTATCAAAACTGGCTTTTGCTCATGGTCTGGCTCAGACAAATGAGAATCTATAGCCGCTGCTAGTGGCGTACATATGTCGGTTTCACCACTAGGAACGATGGTGCTGAATACCTCTTCAAGATCTTTTTCGGAAGCATGCTCATGCACTTCAAAGCTATCGTTAAATGGAATCAGAGTAATGCCACCACGTAATTTATCACCACAGAATCTGGAAAAATCAGTAATTTGATTGCGGCACCAAGCCCAGCGGGAAAGATCATATGGACCTATGCCAAGGCCACCATTCATTGAGCCTGAATGGTCTATCAATAAAACTACCTGATACGGTGACATGACCTTGAAAAATTTGTCAGCAGATGGTGTTTCTGGCTTCAATATTACTTTTGGCTCAGTCTTCTCGTCTTTCGGTGCGGGCCAGATTTTTTCATCTTGGCTGCGACTGGCAACCTCTTCATTCATCTGCGCTCGAGCCACTTCTAAACGAATTTCAAATTTGGTTTGATAGCGAACACCTTTGCGCTCGAAGTCGAGAGTCAACATTTTGTTCAGCAAACTAGCACGCAAAATTCTATCGCCTTCGACAATTCGTTCGTAAAAGGCTGCAGAACCTGGTTTCACTTTCGTAACAACACCAGGCAGTCGACTATCATCAAGCGATATACCAGCAGCATTGCAGAGCATCATCAGCTCACTAACTTGTCCACGCAGGCGCAGCGGTGAAGCCACAGCACGGCCCTGAGTGGCATTAGATTGGCGATTCTTGCTTTGAGCAGAAGCCGAACTAACCTGCAGCAACAAGCAGCCGGAGAGACACAGAACAGCTAGCCTATCTCGAAAAATCTTATATAGTGAATTGCCCTGTTTCTTCACGGCAGTGACCTCAACTGCCTCCGACCACTTGGCTGCCCCAGTCTCCCAGGCACCGCGATTAGTGAGACCGGAGGCGCCACAGCTGGAACAATGAGACTACTGGGCGACTGATCAACACCGCCAAAATTGACATAATTGCGAACATACATAGTGGTACTACTACCAGAGACTTTGTTCGAACCAACCGTTGAAGTCATTTGTTTCTTAAGACCTTCACCAGATGAAACGAGAGAACCAAGACGAGCCTGATACTGACTATCAAGGGCAAGACAATCTTTCACTACCTGAGTGCACAAAGCTTCAATCTTGTGTGTAAACGCAAATTTTAAGGCACTTGAGGCAGCACTGGGAATACTAGTATTGTTAGTGCTGATTTTTAACTTGCGCGACGCTTCTTCATTTTCCAGAATAGTGCGAATTCTTACTAAACTGTCTACAACTCTATTGTAGAACTTGTGATCATAATCGACAGGGTCAAAAGAATTGACAGCGTAGAGCTCACTCTTCAATCGAGCAGTATCACTTCCCCTGGCAATCTCAAGCGGTGCAACTGAGTATATTTGGCTTTGAAAAGTCTGCTGTGCCGGAGCAACAACTGGCCTAAGACTCGACTGAGCAAAAGCTACAGAAGAAGGCGATATTTCAAAGATCAAGCAACAACTAAGCAAGATTCTAAGCTTCATAGCCACCGAGCCAAATCAATGGCCGCATTGCACTTTCGAAGATTCTATTCTTGGTCATTACCAATTTGCCAGAGTAAGGGAAAGACTGCGTGAAGTTGCTCAAAATCACCTCTGTTCATTTCCTACAGCAAACGGTCTGAGCTTCCCGGGCACGGCCCTTAAACCCGGAGAGAACGCAGAGACCGATGAGACAGACGAGCCAGAAGCGCTGCTAGAGCCAGTCTTAACCTCTTCTTGCACGCCACCAAAATTAACATAGTTGCGCACATAGAAGCTAGTGCCCGCAGGAGTTACTTGGGAGGAGCCGACAGTTGCCGCCATCTGCCCTTTTAAATCTTGATGCGAACGAGCAAGGCTATCAAGACGCTTACTGTAGACCTCATCGATCAATCTGAAATCTTCTTGGTAGTCTGATGTCAATATTTTGATCTTGTACTCGGCTTTAGTCTTAATGGCGTCAATCGTACTCTTATAGTTTATATTCTGGGCGCTAATATGAGCGGGGAAATACGCGGGAGTGGCATTGATCTCCTCATCCCTCTCTTTCTCAACTTTACTGATTTTTTGATTAAGCTCCCCCCTCTTCGCATCTAATTTGTGATGATACTCTTTGTTGACTTCAGCTCGCAGACTTTCTAGCTGCTGATCAAAATGCACAGGCTGCGCTTGACCACTAGCCAAAGATACACTCGTTTGCTCAGACGAATCAGCGGCCTTCGGCCTGCTTGAATCGCGGGCAAACGGCTTATCAGCGGTCTTTCGAGCAGAAAGAGCGTCAAGATTTTTTAGAGCTTGACTGCAATAATTTCTAAGTTCAGTGCTGTTCGAATAGCGCGAACTCGACTGATACTCAAAGCGAGCAGACGAGTATTGGCCCCCGTGCGCAAGACAATTAGCATAATAGTAATGGGCCTGAGCATTGGTTGGCTCAGCTAACAAAATTTGCTGAAAAAGCGGCACCGCCGTATCAAACGAACCAGCTTTATAGAGAGAAACAGCAGCTTCAAATTTTTCACTCTTCTTCTGGGCGGCAGTCTTTTGAGTTGAACTAGACCTAGAAGCAGAACCTGCGGGAGCTTCGTCAGCAGGCGCCGGCGGCACTAGAAAAAGTCGTGCTCTGTTTCCACCAGAAGCACCGGCACCATTAGTAGTGCCCAAGGTCAGAGCTGCCCCAGCTAAAAAATATACGACGAAACAGAGAGTTCTCTTCAAATCTACCACCTGGCAATTAGTGCAAATGTGCCTGTGTACTGTTATCTGTTCCCAAGATGAGCCAATTTTATGCAGGCACTGGCCCATACCCAGCCCATACATAATTATGCCCCGCTTGATATCTAGTCAGTGTAGGGCACGACGGCCGTTTCAGGGCGGCTCTAATGCTATGCTTATGTAGATTTAGAGAGTTCGATGCTTTCTTGGATGCTAATTTCAATTTGTCCATGACCCTTACTCTGTGTCTTAAATGCTAAACCAGTCTAGAAACAGCACACGATTGGGCGATTTACTCGTTCAAGCCGGAATACTCACCCAACTCCAGCTCTCTGAAGCCGCGCGTAGCGCTAAAGCAAAGCGCATTCAGATTGGTCAGGCACTGGTAATGAACGGCGTGATTTCGCCCAGAGACCTGCAATCGGTCTTAGAAGCACAATCAAACTTGCGTGACAAATCAGTTGAGCCAGCCGAGGCTCTACGCTGTCTTAAAATTGCCTACAAACTAGGTGCGTCATTTAAAGACATTCTGGCTGAATACGTCTCGCCCAAGCAAACCCAAACCAGCAAACTAGGAGAACTTCTAGTTGAATCAGGTCTAGTTAGCTATGAGGTTTTGGCCAAAGCCGTAGAACAAAGCTACAGTACTGGTTTACCCTTAGGTCGCATGCTAGTTCTGCACGAGACCATAAGTAACGACCTCCTCAACCTAGCACTCGATTTGCAAGTGCGAGTGCGGGATGAAATGATGTCGAGGCAAGAAGCTCTGACAGCCATTCGAGCAGCCGCTGGCATGGCACCGATTACACCAGGAACGGAAGAAGCGAAACCTGCGCCAGCTCCCGAAGGACCCCGCAAAAAAGGTTTGCGCATCGGTGAGTTGATGGTCATGGCCGGAGTTCTCACCGAAACTGATGTGATGAATGCTTTAGAGTGGGGCCTAGTCAATCATCAAACCATTGGTAAAGTCTTAATCAGCCAAAATCTTGTCTCTCAGACACTGCTTGATGCAGCGCTGTCGCTACAAAAAATGGTTGACCAAGAAAACTTCGAAGCTGCCAAAGCCAGCGAGTGCCTTGCTCGAATTCACGGCAGCGGTATTGCCCTAGAAGAAGCCCTGGCTGAAATTCGCGAAGAGAAAGTAGCGAAAGATGGCGAAGTCACCTACGAAAAATTATTGATGTTAGCTCGTGTGGTCAGTGAAGAAGACCTTGAAGCAGCCTTTGACATCTCCGCTCAAAGCGCCACAGTGATTGGCAAAATTTTGGTACTGACTGGCCATATGGACGTACCAACCCTGCAAGCAACTCTGCGCTGCTACCAACTCTTTTCGCGCGGCCTGCTCGGCCAAGACGACGCAGTAGTTACCCTCGACTACTCGCTACACCAAAATAGTGAAGGACCAATCAAATTTGATGACGCTCTCAAAGAGCTAGGCTGGAACAAAGACAGAGGGCTACGTTTAAAAGGCGAGCCAACTCCACTTATAGAACAGCTACCGACTCTGGTCACCCCCGATGCCGCCAAAGTTGCAGCTTCCGACACCGCAGAGACTGCTACAGCAGCAGAAGCCGCCGGGGCCCAAGCGAAAGATACTGAAGCAGTAATCATCTCGCCAGATAGCCAGCCAGTTATGGAAGACCCCGAAAACATTCCAGAAATGCCGGCCGACCAATCAGTTTCTGATATCGGTCTTTCTGCCGAAGACGATACCAACGATAGTGACGACTCTGGCGACAGTGATGATTCTGACAATCAAGATGCTAGCGAATCAGACAGCGATGGCACGACGAAACAAGGCAGCAAAGCGAGAAAACACTCACAAACTATTCAACCAGAAGATGCCAGGGCCAGTCGCCTAGCCACATTAATGCAAGGTCACAAGCAAGGTGAGCGCGATCTTCTAGCGAACTTCGATCCTACGAACGATCCTCCAGATGCCTTGCATAAAGTATTCGAGCGTCTCGCGGCTAGCTACTTTACCCGAGGCAATTACAACCAAGCCCAAGTAATTTACGAGCGTATTTTAGTGCATCGTCTTAACCAGGTCGGCACAAGTGATACAGCACTGGTAGCCGATTTCAACAATCTAGCTGGCGTGCTAGTTGCTCAAGAAAAGTACAACCAAGCAGAGCCATTTATGCGTCGTGCTGTTTCTATTTTAGACGTCGCTAAAGAAGTAGAACCACTAAAAGTGGCAGAAGCACTTTCACTACTAGCAACTATTTATGTACGCCAAGACAAGCTAGCTGAAAGCGAGCCCCTGATTAAGCGAGCCCTAGAAATAAGACGGCAACATCTATCTGCCGATCATCCAGATGTTGCCCAAACACTTTCTGACTACGCCAAGCTTCTGCGCAAAATGCAGCGCGAGCAAGAGGCAGAAGCAATGTACAAAGAAGCTCTTTTGATTCTTTCCAAAATTGAAGAAGAACAAAATGAACTTGAAGCTAGTGAATCCAGCGAAGCTAGTGAAGCTAGTGAAACTAATGAAACTAGTGAAGCTAATCGGCCTGAAGATGGCACATTAATGGAAGCGGCTGCACAAGAGTAGCCTAATCATTAAAAGCAAGAAAAAGAAAAACGAAATACTTTAGTACTCAAGTATTCTTCGAAAAACAAAATAGTTGTATATACAACTATTTTGGAAAAAGCAAAGCATTCTGGACCAAATAACTTGAAACCAAGCTCTATGGTTTCCATGGAAACCATTTATTTTCAAGAATATTAGAGACCGGCTGGCACGCCCATAAGTTGTTCTACACGCAAGACAACTTCTTCGATATCTTCAGTGGTGAGACCAAAGTGAGTCACTGCTCTAATACCAAGCTGCCCTTCAACGGCAACAAGTACGCCGATATCGCGCAGGCGACGAGCTAATTCTTGAATCGTCAAATCAGCGCGGTCACTTTCGAAGAAAACCATATTGGTGCGGTGTTTGGCTGGGGCGACACGGATACCATTTATTTCAGAGAGCCCTTGAGCCAACTGCATGGCTAAGGTGTGATCGATATCTAGCCTTTCTACCATGTTATCTAGAGCCCAAATACAAGCGGCTGCTAAGACACCAGCCTGACGCATGCCACCACCAAGAGCTTTGCGAATGCGCCTAGCCTTGCCGATAAATTCATGATTGCCACAAATAATGGAACCCGCTGGAGCTGCCAGACCTTTGGAGAAGCAGAACTGCACAGAGTCTACATGGGCAGTAAATTCTTCAATGCTGGCAAGCAAAGCTCGACTGGCATTAAACAAGCGCGCGCCATCAAGGTGAACAGCCAGACCATTTTGCAAAGCGATTTCTTTGACCATACGCATATAAGCAGGCGTAAGAGGCTGACCGTTATAGGTATTCTCTAAAGCAATGAGCTTGGTAGTCGTACGATGCACGTTATCGTCATTAATGCAGAGCGCAATTTGCTCTAGGGGCAAAGTACCATCGGCTTCATTGGCAATGGTGCGCAGGCTGACGCCGCCAAAAGCAGAAGCACCGCCTTGTTCCCAAATAGCAATGTGTGAACGCGAACCAAGTATGACTTCATCGCCCCGCTGACAATGGGCCAGTACACTGCTGAGATTCCCCATGGTACCAGTCGGCACAAACAAAGCAGCTTCTTTGCCGGTCAGTTGCGCACAGCGCTCTTGCAATAAATTGACTGTTGGATCTTCGCCGTAAACATCATCACCAAGCTCTGCTTTTGACATAGCATCGCGCATTTCTTGAGGCGGAAGTGTAACAGTGTCGCTACGCAGGTCAATTCTATTCTTATTCATATCTTTCACTTTTTAAGCACCGAAGAAATGCTTATGCAGCTGCTTGACGGCATTGTCAGCATCTTCGTTTAGAACCAAGAAGCTCAAGTTAATATCAGAGGCGCCGCCAGAAATAACCAAAATATTGATGTCTTTCATGGCACTAAAGACTTCACCAGCAATACCACTGCTACCACGGAACTGCCGACCAACAACGGTGACAATAGCAGTGTTATTCATGACCTTGAGTTCGCCCCACTCAGCCAGATCCTCTTTGATTGCATCAAGATTCTCAGTTGAATCGATAGTGATAGAAAGAGAAACTTCGGAAGTGGCAATTAAATCTATAGATGTCTTGTGGCGATCAAACACAGTAAACACTTTAGCGAGAAAACCGTGAGCCATAAGCATGCGCGGAGAGCTAATAAAGAGGGCTGTGATATTTTTCTTGGAAGCAATGGCACAAATACGTTGCGAAAGCGGCACGTTCTTTGGATCAAATTTTGGATCAATATCACTGTCAGGCAGATCAGCTTGAATCAATGTGCCTGGGCTATCAGGGCGCATGGTGTTTAGAACTTTGACAGGTATGCTTTTTTCAACTGCTGGCTTAATCGTCAGCGGGTGCAAAACTTTGGCACCAAAGTAGGCCAATTCAGCTGCTTCTTGGAAGGTCACCTGAGCTATTACCTTGGCCGCTGGCACAATGCGAGGGTCGCAGGTCATCATGCCGTCAACATCAGTCCAAATTTCAATGCGTGAAGCATCGGCGGCAACACCAAGAATCGATGCCGAATAATCTGAGCCACCGCGACCAAGAGTGGTGGTAACACCATCGAGAGTAGAGCCAATGAAGCCCTGGCTAATAACAGTAAAGCCGTCTTTAACAGCCTGACCAATAATTTGCTTGGCTCTGACTTCAACTTCAGCCCAAAGCGGATTAGCCTTGCCGAAAGTATCATCGGTAATCAATACTTTTCTGGCATCAACCCACTGCACTTTCAAGCCGCGACTAGATGCGTACTCTGCCAGGACACGGCTAGAGAGCAACTCGCCTATTGATGAAACAACATCAAGTGAGCGCTTAGAGAGCTCACCTAAATAGTTGATGCCGCGCAAAACCGACTCTAATTCTTGCAAGTGGATATTCAAATCAGCCAGTAAAGCCTGAGCCTTTTCGGCACTGAGAAGGCCTTTAACAGCATCAATATGCTTTTGCCGAATCATTTCGATTTGCGAAAGCGCGCCATCAAGGTCACGCCGGACCGCCAGGTTAGCAGCTTCAATCAAGGCGTTGGTAACGCCTGACATGGCTGAAACTACCACCAATGGCGGTCCGTCATTGTCTTTTGCTTTTGAAATCAGGGCGAACACCTGTTCAAAACGCTCTTTCGAGCCCACTGAAGTGCCACCGAATTTCATTACTATCATTGCAGGAAACCTAGAACTAACTAAATCTGGTTATCTTCTCCAGACATCAGCGCCGAGGTCACGCAGTCTTTCTTCAAGTTTGTCGTAGCCGCGATCGAGGTGACTCAAACCAGTTACTTCAGTTACGCCATCAGCGCCGAGGCCGGCGATGATTAGAGCAGCTGCAGCGCGCAAGTCGCTTGATTTAACTTCAGCACCCATCAACTTAGGCACACCTTTGACGATGGCTGAATTGGCTTTGAGCTGAATATCAGCGCCCATTCTGCGCAGTTCGCCTACTTGCATGAAGCGGTTTTCGTACATGGTCTCGGTCATGATTGAAGTACCTTCAGCCACAGCCAAAACTGACATGAGCGGTGCTTGCAAGTCTGTAGGGAAGCCAGGATAAGGAACAGTAGTGACGTCGATTGCCTTCAAGCGACCTTCAACTTTGATTTTGATTGTATCTGGTGCGTAGATTGAGCACTCAGCACCCATCTCATGAATCTTGCTGATTACAGCATAGATGTGATGAGCGTTGGCACCGTTGATAATGATCTCACCACCGGCAGCCATACAGGCATAAAGGAAGGTTCCGACTTCAAGTCTGTCTGGAATAGTGTCAACAACAGCACCATGCATCTCTTCTTGAGGAACGCCGTCAATGACAATCTGGTAAGTACCAGCGCCGGTGATCTTGCCGCCCATGGCATTGATACAGTCAGCCAAATTAACGATTTCAGGATCTTGAGCAGCATTCTCAATGATGGTCTGACCTTCAGCAAGTACAGCAGCCATCATGATGTTCTCGGTGGCACCATTGCTTGGACGGTCGAGATAAATGCGAGCGCCAGTCAGCTTTTGGGTTGAGGCATAAACATAACCATGGTCAATGCCGACTTCAGCTCCAAGAAGCTTTAAGCCTTTTTCGTGCAAGTCGATTCTACGTTCGCCGATGGCGCAACCACCTGGTAGCGAGACTTTGGCTTCTTTGCAGCGAGCAAGCAATGGGCCAAGTACAACGAACGATGCTCGCAGTTGGCTTACCAACTCATACGGAGCTTCAATTTCAGTAAGATTGGTGGCGTCAATACTAACTTCTGAGTCTTTCACTTCGACTTTGGCGCCGAGGTGACGAAGCACTTCAGCCATCATGTGAACATCAGTCAGGTTAGGGACGTTTCTTAAAACGGTAACGTCTTTGGCGAGAAGTGCAGCTGCCATCATTTTGAGAACAGCATTCTTAGCGCCGAAAATTCTCGTCTCACCACGAAGAGGCTTGCCGCCACGGATGATGATGCGTTCTTCGGCTTCCTGAGGCCCTTGTTTGGCTGGAGGATCTAATCTGGTTGCTTGTGGTGGTGTCATGTTACCTGCCGCTCATCTCGGGAGCTTGATTTCCAGCCCAGATGGGGCAGACAGTCACTTACGCATGGCTCCGTTTAGCGAGGTGACTGGTTCGAATTTTGATTCCAGGAAGCTTGATTAAAAGATTGGTTACTTTCCGCCTCTGTAGTAACTCTACAACGGCCAGGTAAACACAATGTTAAGCAAATTTCGGAAAGCACTTTTTGTTCTGTTACGTTTTAGCCGCATCCTGAGCTGGTCTTACTTAAACGTATTGAAAACAGTTATAAAGTAGGATGTTAAAGTGCGGTAAACTCTGGCTGCCAAGGGGAAATTTCATGTCTTTTCGTCGCGTTTTTACAGTGGTGCTGTCCTTTTTTGGCACAGCCGTTTTGCTGGACGGTTGTGTTATGTCTGAAGAAATGAAGCGCATCGAAATCGTCAAACAGGCGCAAAAGCAGCGAGCAGAATCGGGATCAACTAACCTCAACGGCGAACAGCTCTTCTTCCGCAGCTGCAACACCTGCCATCCTAGCGGTCGAGCCAATATGGGGCCTAGCCTAGAAAATCTCAGCAAAGACTTTCCTGATGACGCCTCCCTCAAAGCATACCTGCGTAAAGGCAAAGGCATGATGCCAGCCCAGCCCAAAGAGATAATCAACGACCAGGAGTTAGACAACCTAGTTGATTATCTACGCCATCTCACTTTCGACAAATAGCAAAAGCAAACAACCGATAGAGTTATTGAATAATCAGCATTTCCAAAAGCCAAATCACCACTGCCAAGAAAAGCAAAAGCATGATGACGCGAGAGAGCAGCGCTGGGCTTGAGAGAATAATTGGCGGTATAGGCAAATATTTGATAAATACCTTAGCTATGCGATCTCTATCACTCAGATAGATAGAGGTAACCACTAGCGGCCAAAGCTGCTTTTTGCCAATGGTTGGATGATAGAGCACAAGAATCAGCTCGGGGCTGAGATAAACCTTCTCAACCTGCTGCCAATTGACAGTCTTACGTTGCGGCCAATAGGGCCCACGATATTTAATACCGTGGCGACTGAGCTGCAAACTAGACGGGGTAAGGTAGGGCCGCAAACCAACCATAATAGAAAGGGCGGCAATACCGAGAAAAAATCCCTCGATGTTAAAAAGCAGCTTCCAATCTTTCGCCAACAGCAGCGGCGTCCAGCAATATTTAGCCAAACCGAGATAAGCCGAAGCAAGAATCAAGCACATGAGCATTTCGCTCGGCTCTTTTTGCTCTACGAAGTTGTCCTGCGCCTCTCCTTCGGTGTCAGAAGAGACTATATCGGCATAGGGATCGTGTTCGTCAGGGGGCTGTGCCATGCAGGCTAGAGTAGCTTAAATTTAGAGCCAGTGGCAAGTGGTAAAACCCGGTAAAATTCGGGAAAACAAAGATATTGTCAACAAATTGAATAGCAAAACGAAACTGCGAATTTAGCCGAATAACTCTTTATTGGCAATTTCAGCCCTCTGGCTCACCTCGGCCTTGACCTCAGCCGAAGCACTATGAAGGTCGCCCACCCAATCAAGATCTGCCACGGCGCGATAAAAGTCTTGGTCAAAGGCACGGGTACGCACCACCACCGGCATCGGCACGGCATAGCCCAAGACCAGGGCTTGCTGTTTAGGGTCCATCTGAGCTAACACCGTGCGCAAAGTTTGCGACCCAGACACGCCAGTAAAGACAGCATCAATGTCTTTGTCATCGTTGAGCAATGCAGTTACCCTTGTGCCAATCTGACTAAGCACTTCCGGATCGATACCAGAAGGTCTTTGATCGACAATGAGAAGGGTGACAAAATACTTGCGCATTTCTCTGGCGATAATACCGAATATGGTTTGCTTGGCCACAGCCGGAGAAAGAAACTTATGCGCCTCTTCAATAACAATCATCAATTTGCGCGGGGCAGGAACACGCTCCGGATCGCAAATGTAGAGCTCAGACTGGCGCACATATTCAGCGTGTATACGTCTGGTGATGATATTGGTGGCAAGCATATAAGAGAGCAAATTATTCTGTCGGCCAAATTCTAGTACCACATGCTTGCCTGCCTGAATTTGGGTCAAGATCTCTTCTATATAGTTGTGGCCAACTCGTGGTTTCAAATACGGTGTCTTTTGCACCACAGTATTGAGCCTACGCTGCAAAGTCTTAAGTGAGGTTGGATGACCCTTAAAGTTCTGACAAAATTCTTCGATTTCATCGCCAGACATATCGAGCAATGTAGCAATCCAGTCGGCACCAATTTTTTCTTTAAAAATATAGGCATTCTCAAGGGAGGCTTCAGTCAAATTTAGTTCGTTCTTGAGTAGATCAAGATCTTCTATTTCTATTTGGTTGTAGCCAATATAGAGTTCGCGCGCGTCAGGAATGCCCCGCGCACGTGATGATTCACGATCGAGCGAGAAAACCACGACGCTGTGTCCAAAGAGCTGCTTGAGACCCTTCACCCTTGGCGCGGCCTTGCTCTCAGACATGGCCTGCCAGCCATATTCGTTATGCATATCAAAAACTAGCACTGAGGCTAGATCTTTCTTGATGATACCGCTCAAGAAAATGCGAGTTAGAAAAGACTTGCCCGTGCCAGACTTACCAAAAATTCCATTTGACCGCTCAATGAAGCGGTTAAGGTCTATGCAAACCGGCGTTTCCATATTGAGGGGCCGGCCGATATTAAAATGAGTATTGCTAGCGTCGCTAGCGTCTTCCTCGCCGAAGACCAGTGCAAAATCGGCTGAACTAGCCTCATAAACAGGAGAAAAGTGAGAAGGAATAGTTTTTACTGGCCGCAGTTCGCGACCATCACCTTCATCATTACCTCTATCATTACCTCTATCACCAGAAGACTGCTCAAGCATGAGCATCGGTTGCAACTTTACTGTGCCGAAAGTAGTTACCCCGGACAAAACTGACATCAGAAACGGGTCAGTGCGCGGTGGATTGAGCAAGATACTAGGATTAGCAGCTGATAGTGTGACATCGGTAAGCATGCTAAAGAAGCGTGAATTAGCGCCTTCAACCACAACAAAGCGACCCACTCTCAAGTCTTCAACGCTCTGCTCAGTATCGAGCCGCATCTCAAGCCCTTGCGAAAGAGAGCCTTGAATGATGATGCCCAGATAGCTTGGCCGCGACTTCACCACGGCTTAAGACTTAGATTCGAAGCCAATCGCTACAGCAAAAACGTTAATGGCAGTCAGTCTATCATCGCCGCTATATTCTTCGCGGCGGACAATATCGCTTTCATCAGCTCCGCGATACTCGGTCAGAGTATATACAACCGGCTCATGAAGGCTCTTTTCTAGGCGGTAAAGATTGCCATTGACACCATTGGCGCCAATCAAACCCCAAACGCCATCCAGCGCCTTGACAATATCTTCAATTGTATGCGGCCACTGTGCTCGTGTAACTATCATCATTTTTCTTCTCGAGTTTAAATAGATCAACTGTGACGTGCTCATCATACTTGTAAAAGTTTGAACAGAGCAAAGGTTGATCTAGAACTATCGCTACAATAAAAATTTGTCCGGAGAGGGACTTGAACCCTCAAGGCTTGCACCACACGCCCCTCAAACGTGCGCGTCTACCAGTTCCGCCATCCGGACTAGAGACCTCGCCCAGATTGCTCTGGAGAACTGTTTACTCAAATACCAAATTTGAAGGGAATAGCAGTATTTGAAAAGTTCAGGAGGCTTGAACCCTAGAGGCCCAAGGAGCACTAGTTCATCACGCGAAGGAGGTGACTGTCAATACTATGGAACATTGCCCCAGCTCTTTGCGTCCCTAGTGCAGAGACCCGAAAAAGCTTGCTATTGCTGACCAGCAAGGGCTAAAAGAGCAAAACGAGCAGCCAAAATGAACGTGAAGCGAGTAACAGTCAGGGTTTTCACTAAAGAATTTATCTTTTGGCTACATAAAATCCCCCAAAATGGGCATACAGAGAATAATCCTGGACCGGGAATTTCACCTTAATGATTGAAATGTTTGTATATGGAATTGCCTTCGACGCCCGCACGGGACAACCAATTGTTGTTCTGAACGATTCCACAAAGAGACGCGCCCTGCCTATCTGGATTGGGCCATTCGAAGCCCAGGCTATTGACAAGGCCCTCAACAATCACAAGCCTGAGCGCCCCATGACTCACGACCTGCTGCTCAATACAATTACGGCTCTCGGCTACAAAGTTGACCGCATCGAAATTAACGAGCTGGCTTCAAGCACTTACTTCGCTACGATTTTAATCAAGGTCAACGATCCAGCGAAGAAGCTAGATATAACCAAGCCCCTGGACGCCAGACCATCTGACGCCATAGCCATTGCTCTGCGGGCCAAAGTACCAATTTTTGTCTCCGCCCAAGTGATCGCCGATGGCACTATTGCCGCAGATCACCAGAAAGACGAAGAAGAAGCCAAGCAGTTCAAGTCATTCATTGACGGCCTGAAAGCCTCAGACTTTCACAAGCCTGGCAGCTCTAGCGACTAGTTAATTTCTTACTTACAGCTACCGTGCATCTTGGCTCTCTTGCTGTAGGTGACTGAGCGCTCGCTGGTGATTAACATGCGACCATCAGCACCGGCCTGCAAATGCCAGGTCACTTTGATACTGGCATGACCACTGCTGCCGTGAAAGACCACTTCGATGGCGGGCTTGCCATTGACGGGATGCTTTGCCTCTTTAAACGATGGCACTGCGAAGGTCTCTTCATTCTTCAACGAATTAAGGTGCTCGTCTTTGAAGGAAGTAGCTACTTCTTTGGCGAAACCATCGCGGTTAAGCTTCTGCCAGCGAACGTCGCCGCGCTCACGCTCTACGCCTAGCTCTATTGTGGCATCAGGAGCATAGAGCTCAACCAATTTCATATCGTTAGACAAATCGTACTTTTTGTACTGGTCAAAGAGCCGCTGAGCGTCAGCGAAATCTTGAGCCTTAAAATCTTTAGACTTATGTTCTTTAGACTTGTGCTCTTTAGACTTGTGCTCACCGGCAAAAGCAGATGGACAAGCACTGACACAAACGCCAGATGCCAGGGACAAAGTGAAAGACAGTGCAGCAATGGCCCCTTTTCGCAAAACAATCTTCATTTATTTAACTCTTTTTCTTCAAAGCAGAGGTGAGTGCTGCTTCTAGTGTGGCAATCTTGGCTTCCAACTGCTTCTCTTTATCTGACTGAATTTCCACCGCAAGCTTGGCATCTTGAGCTTGCCATTGCAGCTGCTTGGCTTCACTCTTCAATTCTTTAGAGCGAATCTTCCAAACACAAAACATTGTCACTACACCCAATGCAAAAAACTTGAGGACGATCAGAGGTAGAGGCAGTTGCAGAACTTGAGAAGCAATGGTGTAACTAACGTTTAGGCTGGCAGTTGTCGCCATAAAATAGATGGTGAAAGCCACTGCTAAACCGGCCAGGACCATATACAAATATTTGGGTAGCATTGCTCAACGCCTTACTTTAGTTTCGCCAGCAGCTGTTCAAAATCTTGAGGCAGCTCAGCTTGAAATTCTAACAGCAAATTAGTCACTGGATGAATAAAAGAAAGCCGAGCGGCATGCAGGGCTTGTCCTTGCAAACCAAGCTTGTGCCTAGCTTCAAGGCTGCCTGAAGTTTTGCGATTGTAAACAATATCACCAGCCACAGGTAAGTTAAGGCTAGCCATATGAACGCGAATCTGGTGCGTGCGACCAGTTTCAAGCCGGCACTCAACTAGAGTAAATTTAGAGAAATGTTTGACGACAAGATAGTGAGTAACAGCTGATCGACCTCGCTGCCCTTCCTTGGCAATAGTCATCTCTTTGCGCTTAAGCGGATGGCGGCCAATGGGTGCATCCACCTTGCCGCTTTCGGCTTTTGCAACGCCTTCGAGAAGTGCTAAATAGGTTCGTTTGGCTTGCTTACTTTGCAATTGCTCAGAAAGGCCCTTGTGAGCAATATCTGATTTCGCCACCATAATTAGGCCACTAGTATCTTTATCAAGACGATGGACTATACCAGGCCTGACCACACCACCAATAGACGAGAGACTGCCCTGGCAGTGGTAGAGCACCGCATTAACAAGAGTGCCACTATTCACCCCAGCACCGGGATGGGTGACCATACCTGCTGGTTTATTGATAACAAGCATATGCTCATCCTCAAAAACTATCTGCAACGGAATATTTTCAGCAACAGCTTCTAATACCTCGGGCGGTGGCAAAGCAATCTCAATCAGATCACCATCTTTAAGCTTAAGACTGGCTTTGGCAATGACTCCATTCACTTTAATAAGGCCATCATCTATAAGCTTCTGCACCCGAGCACGACTGAGTTCTTCAATATGAGCTGCCAAATATTGATCTAGCCTTGAGCGCCCACTAAAACTTTGATCAGCAACAACCGTAAGTTCAATTGACTCAGCTGGCTCTAGATCACTAATTTCATTGAGCATCGGCAGGCTTACCATCATCTTTATGCTTGTGCAAGAAAAGAATATCGACAAAAATGAGAACCAAGCCAACATCAATTAAGGCATCAGCAACATTGAAAATAGGAAAATTGATAAAGGCAAATTCGAGAAAATCAGTAACACAGCCTTGGTTGTAGCGCTCGAACAAGTTACCACAAGCTCCACCAATAATAAGGCCCACCCCTACTCGCTCTAGTGCGGCGAAAGCAGAAGCTTTTATCAAGCGATTGAGCGCCCAACAAATGAAGATAATTGTATAGACAGTCGCAATTATGGTCATCAACGGCGCATGATCACGGCCAAGCGAAAAAGCAGCACCAGTATTATTGGTCAAACGAAACTGCAGAATTCCTGGCCAATAAGCTGACTCTTCGCCAAAAATCAGATGGCTGAGAGCCCAGACTTTTGCAGCACGATCTAAGCTAAAAGCAATAACTGCCGAAATCACCACAGTAAATAGCTGATAAAGCCGACCACTGTGAACAATTTTCTTAGTGCTAGGCTCAGGCTCTTTCGTAGCCTCTGGCTCAGGCACAGTTGCGGCCTAGTGAGAAATGCCGCTTCACCATCTGCTTACTTGCTCTCGCCAGCAGGCGCAGTAGTTGGTTTTGATTCTGGTTTTTCTACTGGCTTTTTCTCTTCTGCTTTTTGATCGTCAAGTTTTTTCTCTTCGACCTTCTTCTCTTCCGCTTTCTTTTCGTCTTTCTTCTCTAAAGCCGGATGCTTACGAGTCAACTTGCTATCACTCTCAGCCACTTGTACTTCGTCTTTATTTTGCAAAGGCTCAGCAATAACATTCATTCGCCTAGTCAAGAAAGAAACGCCCATCACAGAGGTACGCATCGGATTAGTCAAAATAACCGTAGCCGTTAGAAGCTCATTGCGGTTCTCGTTGTTAGCACTCATCACCCGCTCTAAAGCAGGGGCTTCCAGTGGCCGAGGGCTGTCAGTTGGACTTGGCTGAGGAAAACGCAAGGGCTGACTAGTGATTGAACCAACAGCAAATAGACCGGGGGGTAAAGACACTTCTAACTTAGCTGAATATTGCTTACCTGCTTTAACTTGCTCAGGCGCTGTAAACACTGCATTAAGCTGCTTAGCCAAACCAAAAGCAACTTTTACTTTTTCGTAGTCAATACGATCGCCCACGATTTTCCAGGTGTTGCCGATCTTCTTTAAGTAAAGCTGCCCTTCAGAGAGTGACTGCAATTCGCCCTTGCTGCTCATGCCAGGCATCTCTTTCGATGTAGTGCCAACAGCCATATCTCGCGATTCTATGGTGGCGAAATTGCCCTCTATTCTCACTTGCTTCGTCTTCGATACCGACTTAGCATCGGGATAGGTCTTCCAAAAGTCTTGGGTAAGAGTAGCAACTGCTTTCTTGTCGAGGCCGTCATTATTGACATAGTCGTCTGAATAATTAGACATCACACCGTCAAGGTTGTGAGCGTTCCACAAAGTCTCTATGTTCGAAAGGGTGTTCTCAATTTCTTTCCTCTCTTTTTCATGCTCTTTATTGTCAGAGTCGAGCGTGAAATCTTGACTGCCGAGAGTAATCGCCGGTGAGGTCTCTAAAGCATTAGCAGGAGAGCCAAGCACTAGACTGCTAGCAGTCAAAGCACTAACAAGCAAGAGTCGAGAAAAGCTAGAAATACTAGAGAGCACTGGTTTCATATGTAGTATCACTGATGACCTAAGAGCGGGGACGAAACTAAGGGCGTGAAATAAAAATCGAGAGCATGGAAGCGAATTTAAAACGGACAAAAATTTAGAACGAACGAGAATTTAGGACAGGCAGGGTAAGAACTTGCAGTTATCACCTAGCTAAGTATTATATCCGCTCATTCTCTTTAGAACTGTGGGCAGCTACTAAGACTGACACAAAAACTTTCAAGAAATTAGGAAAGCAAAAGAGAGGCCCAGTATCTGGGTCTCTCTTTTGACTTTCGGAACTTTGCCCCCACTAGAAGGGCACCTTCAGAACTTAGCCTAACCAGCGACCGATTAGACAGCTCCCTCAACCGGGCCTCTTAAACGGGTCTTAAACTGCTACCAATAGCTGGTTCATCAAGTCAATGTTCTCTTTGATCGACTTAGCTGAGGCGTTGAGCAACTCTTGCTCATCTTTGTTGAGCTTGAGGTCAACAATCTTCTTCATGCCTTCGCGACCAAGCACTACTGGCAAGCCAATATAGACATCTTTCAGACCATAAGCGCCATCAGCCTGCACGCAGCAAGGCAACAAGCGGTTTTGATCCTTCAAAATTGCTTCTACCATTTGCACAACGGAGCGGCCTGGAGCGTAGTAGGCACTGCCGGTCTTGAGCAGATTAACGATTTCAGCGCCGCCATTCTGGGTGCGCTTGGTCATTTCGTCAATTTTGGCTTGGGGCAAGAATTCAGATATTGGAATGCCGTTAACTGTAGCGAAGCGAGTGAGGGGAACCATCAAGTCTCCGTGACCGCCAAGAACCATGGCGCGAACATCTTGAACCGAGAAGCCAGTTTCCATGGCGATGAAAGCCTGGAAACGAGCAGAGTCAAGCACACCAGCCATACCAATAACTCTTGATGCTGGCAACTTTGTGGTCTTCCAGGTCAAATAAGTCATCACGTCAAGCGGGTTAGAAACGGTGATGAAAATAGCATCTGGTGAGTATTTGATTGCTTCTTTAGCAACGCCTTGAACGATATTAGCGTTGATTTTCAGTAGCTCATCGCGGGACATACCAGGCTTTCTGGCAATGCCAGCAGTAATTACAACTATGTCAGAACCCTTGGTAGCGGCGTAGTCATTAGAGCCGACAACTTCACAGTCATGGCCGGTAATGGCAGCAGCTTGCATCATATCGAGTGATTTGCCTTGGGGCATGCCTTCAACAACATCGACGAGGCAGACATCGGCAATTTCTCTGTCAGCCAAATACTGGGCCACGGTGGCGCCTACAAATCCGGCTCCTACAACTGTAACTTTGCTCACGAGCATTCCTCCAACCACGATAAATCCATCCCAATTTAGACCTTGAGGTTAGCACCTGTCGGCAATTTCTTTGACGAGCTTAAGCTAGCCTTCATATACACAATCACTTTCAAGCATTTTTTTGGGAAAATTCAGTTAATCTAGAAAGTAGATAGTCAAAAAGTAGATTCTGATAAGTAGATACAAGCACAGACCACAGATCGGGATGCTGGCGATGGAAACGAAGGCTAAAAATACAGTTGCCAAGGCAGGAGGGCGCCTGAGCCCACTCTACTCCACAAGCTGGGGTATGGGCCTGGCTCTGGCACTGACGTTCTTAAGTACCGGTCCATTTCTATTGCTTGATGCCCTTGTAGCCCCGCTGGCGCAACCGGCCAGGGCGGCCGATGAGCCAGTGTTCAAACCAGACGTACCAAAATTCGACGCCAGTGACAGCCCCGACCGCTCGACTCTTAAGGGCACAATTGAACACCGCCTCTCTGTGCCTCCACCAGCGCCGAGAAAGCCGAAAAAGCTCAATGCCTCCACGAATTCAAATACGAGCAAGCCCCCTGACTTCCAGTTAAGTGGCGCCCAAAGAGCCCAAAGAGATCGAGAAAGAGTACTCAAGGCTAGAGCCCAAGAACAAGCGCTAAATGCCCGCCAGCCCTTTACCATCGAACAATCGGTGGGCATTATTGGGGTGAAGTTTCACAAGCTGCCCGATGGACCAGCCGTAATCAACACTGTTTTTGCGGGCACACCAGCAGCCAAGGCTGGCATGCATGTTGACGACCAAATCGTGGCGGTAGACGGCGTGCCAACCCGCAATTTAAACAAAGACCAGTGCTACGACTTGATAGTAGGTTCTCCCGACACCCCTGTCACTCTCTCGGTTTTACGCCGCCAAAATTTTGACGTCAAACAGATGGTTCGCATGGACTTCAACGACATTCCCGACCCACTTGTACGCCGCGACTATCTCAACAGCCTCTAGATTAAACTTATCGCAATCAATTTATTTGCTAAACTTGAGCAATGAAATTATGTTTTGATGCCACCAAGTTTGGTAGCGGTTTAGATGGCGCAGTAGAGCTAGCAAGCTCCAAGGGCATTAAGTCTGTGGAGTATTCTTTCGCTCCCTTTGTACCGGCAAAAGCAAACAAAAAAGCAGATGACAAGGAGCAAAGCTACCTTGAATCAACAAAAGAAGCGGCACTGGCCCAAGGTGTTGAATTTGCCTGTCTTAACCTAGACTTTTGTCTTGATGCTTCTGATAAAAAATCAGTGAAGCAATTTACCCCCATGATCGAAAAGTTGGGCCAAGTGGCAAAAAGTCTTGAGTGCAAGAAAGTCTCTTTTTTCTTGAGGCCATCTAGTCAAGATAATTGGATTGAGGAGTTTGCTGCGGTCTATCCTCCTATAAAAGAGAGTCTTGATGCTCTCAATGTCGGTCTCTTACTAAGACTATCAACGCCAATTGAATACCGCGGCGTCTCCCTAAAAAAATGGCGGGCCATGGACCCCCAAGAATGGCGCGATCTAATTTCTTCGTGCCCTGGTCTGGCTTTAATCTATTCACCCGCCGACTGCCTCTGGCAGGGCATCGAATACCTAGCTAATCTTTCAGCTTTTGCCACAGCCATAGATCATGTGGTGGCACACGACGTCGAAATAAACCGCACAATACTGGCCGACAGTGGCACATTTGGCCCCCTCTGGTGGCACTATCGCCTAGCCGGAAAAGGACATGTAGACTGGCGTCAAGTAATCGAAGCCTTAAAGCTATATGGCTACATGGGTGCTTTCTCTATGCAGTTTGATGATCAATTTTTAGGTGAAGACGATCAATCAATGGACGAAGCTTTAGATGAGTCGAAGCGACATTTTGCCAGACTGCTGCGAGGATAAAACCAGATGGCCCAAGATCATCAAATCTTGCTCTACCTTCACACCCACTGGGATAGAGAATGGTACTGGAGTTTTGGTGCCTACCGCACTCAGCTGGTACAAGTGGTTGAGTCAATTGTTCAAATGCTGGAACAAGGTGAACTCGATAACTTTATGCTTGATGGCCAGACCTGCTTGCTCGAAGATTTAGCCGAAATGGCACCATCACTGACCGCTCGAATTTGCAGCTTAGTACAAAAACGCTCACTATCAATTGGCCCATGGTACGTTCTAGCTGACCAACTTTTAGTTGGCGGTGAAAGCCTCACTCGCAATCTACATTACGGCATGAAAGCCGCTCGGCATTTAAGCGTGGGACTATCACAGGAAACAGAGCCCGCCCTCGTTGGCTACTGCCCTGATACATTTGGTCACAGCGCTGACTTACCACGCATCCTCAAAGGCTTTGGCATCGACAATGCTGTAGTCTGGCGGGGCGTGCCAGAAATGAGCGCTGGCCCATTCTTTTTATGGCAAAGCCCAGACGGCTCAGAAGTCTTAGCCAATCAACTAGCACGCGGCTACTATCAAACAGCTTTTCACGAAAATGTCAGCAGCGAAAAACTAGCAGATTATCTACTAAGCTTTTTGGGTTGGCAGAAAAATAGTGTCTCTTGGGAAACATCAAACGAACTAATTGAAACCAATAACAAGGCCCTAACCTATAGCGATGAATTGCGCTCAGCTCTAGTGCCAGTTGGCGGCGACCACCTACGCCCTGCCCCCAACTTTAAAGATCAATTGCGCGATGCCCTAGCACTAATCAATAGCAAATCGCCAGTAGATCCACTCGCAACCCTATTGTTCGAGCACAATTTTACAGCCGAAGCAGTGTCACTAGAGACTTTGTTTAAGCAGGCAAACAGTACTCTGCGAGCTGATTTCAACGCCCTACAACTAGTACGCGGCGAGCTGCGCGACAACCGCACTGCCTTCGAATGCGAACGGGCCTATATGCTAGCCGGAGTACTTTCCACCAGACTCTATCTCAAACGCGAAAATCGCTTGCTGGAACATGCTTTGCTGAAAAAAGTAGAGCCGATGCGAGCAATGATGGCCCTGGCAAACTGGCTCAAATATCCCCACGAAGAACTCGATCACAGCTGGCGTCTTCTACTAAAAAATCATCCCCACGACAGCATCTGCGGCTGTAGTATTGACGAAGTGCATGACGAGATGCAAAGCCGCAGCAAAAGTCTAGGGGCACAATTAAATGTTATCGCTCGCCAAGCCCAAGAAGCACTGACCAGAAATCTGACTGCAAGCGCAAGCGAAATTCGCCTCGGTCTTCACTATATAGATGTACTAGATCCAATTCAAGTAGATAAAAAAGCCTCGACCATGGTCATCAATACAGCGCCTCATCCTGTTTCCATGCCGGTCTTAGTGCGCCTGGCCCAACTTATAGAGCCCTCAGCTCCCGCAGATCTCGCAGCTCCCTCAGATCTCTCAGATCATAAGGCGCCTTCCGCCAGCAAGAAACCCGCTGCTATTGACTCACTGCAAATAGTTAGTCGTCGAGCGGCCACCGAAGCATTTCTTGAACTATCAGGCGTGCCACAGTTTAGAAATGTCGAAATTATTGAGGCCTATGCTTACGCCGACGGCATTCCCGCCTTCGGTCTAGCTAAGCTGCCCGGCCTTAGTGCAGCCATTAGTGCCAATTCAGAAACCGCAGCCAATCTCAAAGAAAACTATACGAGCGCGCTAAACAACCTCGCTATCCACAATCAATTTCTGATCGCCTACATTGACAAGAAAGGCCAATTGATTGTCAAAGAGAAACGAACAGGCGATGCCAGTGGTGTAGTAACCCACAAACTCGGACACAAATTTATTGACACCGGTGATGGTGGCGACACTTACAACTTTGACCCCTTAGCTCTAGACGAGCCAATAACTTCCTCAATAGTAGACGTCAAGGCGGGCCTGAACGGCCCCATTGCCACATCGCTAATTGTTGAGTACGAAATAGTTCTGCCACAGGGCTTAAAAGAAACAGGTGTGATAAAACGCCAAGGCGAGGCCAGCGAAGCACCAGCCCTAGTTGAACTAAAGCGTTCGAGCAAAACTATCAAACACAAAATCACCACTGAAATTAGTTTGAAGGCCAATGTGCCAATTGTCTATTTTGAAACTCAATTTGAGAACAAAGCTGTCGACCACAGACTAGAAGTAATTTTCTCAGTCGGTGAACAACTTAAAGAAACAATCAGCGAAAACCATTACAGTTTAATTAAGCGTCCTGTTTCAAAGAAAGCTACACTGCACCCGCTTTATGATCAAAAAGCTTTTGTATCACTTGGTCATGAAGGGGCACTCGATCGCTATCCTTGTCAGCGCTTTTTCATCGCTCACAATCAATGCTTTTTCAACATCGGCTTGCCCGAATATGGTGCGGCGGGCAATGAAGTCTCAATCACCCTGCTTCGAGCTGTAAGCTATCTATCGCGCAACCGCCTAAGAACCAGAGGCGGAGGTGCCGGACCAAACATTGCCACACCAGGCGCCAACTCGCTGGGTCACAACCGAGTATCTTACGCCTGGGCTCCGCTTTCTCAGTCAGACCAGAACCTCAGCGCCACAGCCTATGGATTAGCTGAAATCTTTGAAAATCCACTGACTGCTTTCGTTGTTCCAGAAAACGATTTTGACCGCATGAGCTTCGTTGAAATTGAAAATCTATCGATTAAAATGATGGCCTCATATATAGATGAAGACAATCAACTTACCCTGCGCTTACTAAACGTAGCGGAGAGCAACCAAACTACAAAAGTGCTGGGTACAAAAGAAGCAACCATCCACAAGCTCGATGGCACCCTTCTAGAGCATGCAAAACCAGCCGGAGTTATCTGGGGCAGACCAGCCTTTGAACTTGAATTTAAGCCATTTGAGCTTATCACAGTTAAAATAGCCAATATTGAACCGAGCCAGTCGTGACGAGCACTTTAAAATGAAAAAAATGGAAAAGCCTCTAAAACTTCAACTGCCTAGCCTGAGCTTGATTGCTCTCACGTTAGCTGTGGCGCTATTTTCAACAGTAGATTTAACCCACGCAGCAAGCAAATCGCCTTACCCTGAGTCGACCTTGCCCATTGACGGACAGAAACAATTGCAACGGGCAGTCAGTGCCATGAAGTCAAAGAACTGGACAAAAGCCCGCGACGCTGTTGATGCGGCCTCATCCTCGGCCACTGACGCCAAGGGATGTCTATTCATCATGCACACTCTTGATGCCTTCGGCGGTCAGGGCAATAAAGTCAAACGTGCTGCTGTTGAAAAAGCTCTTGGTCTGGCTAAAACCAGCGATGACCTGATGGACGTCGCAAAATATGCCCGACAATGTGAGATGTATGATCTCTCAAAGAAAACACTAGATGAGCTTGTTAGTGGTTCGAATTCATACGACGATTTGATTACAGTTGCGCACCATGCCCACGAAGCAGCGATGGCTGACCTAGCCCATTTAGCTTTGCACAAAGCCTATTCGCTAGTAAACAACGAACCTGACGCCCTTGATTTTATGCGACAAGCAAGCAACCTAGGCATCGACGACTTAGCTCGCAAGGCCGCTAAAGACTTAATTGAAGATCAAACTACTAGTGCTGAATGTACGGCACTAACCAGCAAATTCGAACAGCTGAAAATGCCAGATCAAATTCGCGCGGCCCTAAAGAGAGCCCTAGAGAAAGCCACTACTGTTGCCGATTACCTGGCAATCTTCAATGCGGCCAAGCATTTTGACGAAGCCGACATTGTCAAAGTGGCTCAATATCGCGGACGCAAAATGACCCTCATGAATAAAATCAAGGGCGAGAAAGAATCGACTCCAGCAGCGGTAGCTGATCAATCAAAGAAGAGCAAAGAAGAATTAATTCGCAGTAGTCTGCAAAAGCCCAGTGGTTTTTAATGGCTAGCGCAACCGATGAAAGTGACGGCAAACGTGACAGCGAAAGCACTGCCGGTAACGATACGCAAAGTAAAGCCAATCCACTGCCAAATGTCGGCGATCTTCTTTTTGTCGGTGTCTGCCAGCTGCTACTGTTTATGAGACCATCTTTCATCTTCGGCGACGGCTCCACTGGTTGGCACCTAGCCACCGGGTTTTACATACTAGACAAACATGTCATTCCCCACCAAGATTTTTTGTCGTACACTTTTCCCGGCAAAGAATGGGTCGCCTATGAATGGCTCTCCGACTTAATGATGGCGGCCCTTGTCAAAGTTGGCGGCCTCAATCTTTTAGCGGTGGTCGTGACGCTGGCCCTCTCAGCGCTTGTACTTGCACTGTACCAGCGCATCCGTAGCGCTGGTAGCAATTTCATTTTTGCTCTTCTATTTTCTTTTTTCGGACTCTTAACGGCGGCCATACACTGGTTGGTTAGACCGCACATATTCACGTTCTGGGGTGTATATATTTTCACCACTAGACTTGAAGATTTTTACAGCGGCAAGCGCAGTGTCAAGTCACTCTGTTGGTTACTTCCTTATATGGTGCTTTGGGTCAATT
>JBAYTY010000019.1:0-123247 GCA_041675385.1 Candidatus Obscuribacterales bacterium | reverse complement strand
TGGAAAATTGCCTAGGTCAACATCAAATAGATACTGACGAAGATAAAGACTCTATAGCGAGCGAAGCACAATCAAGCATCGACAAAATGCAGGAAAACGACGAGCAAACATTCGAAGCGACACATCTGACAGAAATTAAATTGCTTGAGGGAATTGACGACGACTACAACACAAAACTTGCTAATGCCGCCGAACTATTACTTGGTGGCAGTAAAGTTCTGATTGTAGTGGAGCTTGAAGAAGCCGATTTTGAGCGGGCACAATCTGCTTTTGCACTCATCAACAAATTCGCCAATGAACTGGGCGCAATTGCGGTGTGGAACGTAGAGCCAAAGCTCAAGGGGAACGCAGCGTATCTATGGATATCGAGCGGATTGAGCAAAAAGTATCACTCACAAAGGCGACATAAATTGAACATAGAAAATACAACGGACGAGTAGACTAATGGTCATGAAGCATCAACATTAAAAGAGGCAAAAACCCGAGAAATTTCCAGCACTTTAAGCTTATCAAGAAACCACAATAGTTAGCAGTAAAAAATATAGCTTTTCACTAAAGTCTGGAAGTACTTAAACAGGCTTCTCCTGCGCTTCTTGCGCAATTTAAAGCCCTTACTTTTTTAAAATTTAGCTGCTAGTTAAGCACCGTATGTAACACCAGAATATTAGCACACTACTAACGTCTTATAATGCTGCTTATGTTTTGCTCCAACCAACCGTCGCCTAAATCCCTCTCCTCGTCAAGCTTTCCAGACTTGATTCTCCTAGCGTTCAGCCAGGGCCATTTGGACTATCCACCATGTATTAAAGATAGTCCTTTAGGAACTCACACAATCGAATAGACAGTTTCACCACACGGCTACACTAGACTGCAAAAAAATAGACTTGATCAACCCTTAGCGAACCATTCACCACCTGACTTTTCTAACAACTTTTGAATCAGGTCTGCTCCGCCAATCATAGCCGGTGTGATTGCACCAAACTCGCTTGGTGGGTTGGCCAACAAATGATCTACAGCACCGCAAATAATTACTGCCGTTAACCAATATGGGTCATTGCCCTTAACCGTGATGTTATGCGAGGCTATCTCGTTTATTGCGTTAGCCTGAATTGTAAATGTGGTGCTCTGGCGTTGAGTAATAGTGGGCACACTAGCCTTAATCTTGCCAACGATGAAATCACCAGCTACATTCATTAGAAGCTGACCCAAAGCCGCTGACGCTTGAAGCAGAACGGCTGGAGCCGCAGCAGTAAAGTAGCTACTTACTTCCTGCACATTTGTATGACGGGGCAGCATCAGAGCCTCGCCAGCAGGAAACGACACCATTGAGACAGCTCGCGCATCACTCCGCGTTTTTCGTGATATAGCGATAGACTTGCTTTCAACTAGCTGTCCATTTTTCAAGCAAAAACCAGGAGCCGCAATCGCCCGCACAATACTCTTGCGAGTACCGGGGCTGGTATGCATCTCATTCAAGCTATAGATAACCTCAATTGCCCGACACTGAGGAAAATCGCTGCACAACTGGGCGCCCAGAGCATCCCCGATGGCATACTCGTAAGCGCAAGCAGGAACCAGAACAATTCCTGCATCTTTTGCCTGTTCATGATATTTGTCGTAAACGAGTTTTATAAAACCCTGTTCGCCAGTGGTATCAAGATAATGCGCGCGGCGCGCAATTGCTTCTTGAACTATTGGTTCGCCAAAATCAGTGAATGGTCCAGCACAATTTATTATGATCTTGCAGCCATCCAGGGCATTGAATGTTGAGCTATCTTGAACGTCTATTATACGAAAGGGCACGCCGCCAAGGCTTTCCGACAGGGTTTGCAACGACTGTTCATTTCTGCCGGCAAGAAAAAAGTCTGCATTTCGTTTCTTTAATTCGTCGGCGACCAGTTTACCAGTAAATCCCGTTGCTCCGATTAGTCCAATCATAAGTGTATCGCCTTTGTCTCTTTAATTCAGACTTACAGATGCCCGGTAGAGATTTGAAGGAACCTCTTCGTTGTCGGTATCGGAGACAAGAAGAATTTCTAAGGTGTGCGCAACAGCACCGGGGCTCACCACAACACTAGAGTAATCGGCGCAAATACCTTCAAACTTTTCACGACCACTAAGGCGCACAATGCGCTCAATGTCACCGTTCTCTTTCATGATTCCGAGTGACGAACCAAGGCATGTTCCGTCTTCATATTCATCATCGGTGGCCTCGGCCGCAGCTAAAAATACTATGCGCCCGTCAGACATTGGTACGGCATCTGTAAAAGACAGCCCCACTCCTTCGATGTCACCGAGATCATATTCTCGCAATTTTGAAATGCGTGTACTCTTTGGTTTGTGCGTATCATATAAGTCGTGCAAAAAACCTTCTGTTTCAAGTTCAACAACTACACTTTTCCCTTTTGTCTTACTGCCGCGATGAAAGAGTTTTGTCACTTTCTTCTGAATGGCAATACCTTCAACGTTCAGTCCATCAATTGACTCTTTGAGTTTATTGCGAATATCAGAAAAATCGATTGGGATAGGAGAACCATTAGATTCATTGACGACTAAATCATTTTCCAATTTGATCATAGCGCCGCTAACACGATTTGCCCGTGACAGTGAGGGCACCACCAGGAGTGCACCTGCAGCTGCGTAGACATCAGGCTGTATGCGCGTGATTGTCTCTAAATCTGATTTCTGCTTCTTGCGCTCTTTGTAATCGCTCGACAGCATCCCCGGGAGAAGCCTGAGCCAATGACCAGGCTGACTGCTTTTTAGATCAAACACTGCCAGGTGCAACTCATCGTCTGCCACTATATAAACACGATTCTCCAGCCGGACAAGTCCACTTGCCGATGTCACATAAGCAGGGCGATTGGCAGCGAGGGGCTCAATCACCAGTTCTCTAACTTTCTCGATGGCAATCATGAATTGAGCACTCCTGAAGTCAATGCAATTGTCTTATCACGTGGTTGCAGAGTCGGGCTTAGCCACTTTGTATCCCAGATTTTTGACATTGATGATATAACCCGGTGCCAACTCAGAATCAAGTTTTTGCCGCAGTCGGCCAACACATTTTCGCACTGCTTGTTCTGTTGAATCAGACTCTGAACTCCATAGTCTATTGAGTAGCTCCTCAGCCGAAAAGAACTGATTTTCATGACGCATAAAGAACTCAAGCAAAGCTAGCTCTTTGGCGTGCAAAGTAATTTCTTTGTTGCCGACTTTTGCCAGACCACACTTGCGATCAAGGCTTAATTCGCCAACTTTGAGCACATCAAATACTTTGCCAGAACGGGGACGACGCAAGATGGCAGAAACTCTAGCAAGCAACTCATCTAAAGAAAAAGGTTTGGTCAAATAGTCATCGGCGCCATTGTCAAGGCCAGCCACTCTGTCTTGGACAGCATCGCGAGCTGTGACGAACAGAATAGGCACAACGCCGCCTCTCGCTCTATATTCAGCACAAAGGGCGAGACCACTCTCTGCCTTGATATTCCAATCAAGTATGACCAAGTCGTAGTCGTAAATGAAAAGTCGCTGCAGTCCCTCGGGCGCTGAATCAACCCACTCCACGGTATAATTTGCGAACTCTAGGGCATCAGTTATAGCCTCAGCAGTGTCGGCTTCGTCTTCAATCAAAAGAATTTTGGCCATAACTCTCAAGGGTTCAGAACAGTTAATTACGGTGCAGAAAAGCAGTGCGAAGCCTCAATTTATCACACAAAGCCTTTGTTCTCATATTAGTTCCTCTATTTTTTGAGGTTCTCTTCCTCACTGCCTCAAACATAAGCCTAGCTCAACTTGACAAGGCTTATGAATTGGAAAATCAGACCCGTGGTGTGCTGCAAATAGTTAACTTGCAGACAAAAATATATCCTGATGCAGCCGCCGCTTTAGGTTTGGCAGTGGCCAATCGCGATATTAGCCAGATGAAAAAGATGCACAGAACTCTGGCAAAATTAAAAAAGGATAGAGCCCAGCTGCTGAGCAGGGGCGACCTAGATATGAGTATTTTGCGTCAGTTCAATGCCAGCGTAGAAAAAGTAATTGTCGCTCTCGAGGAAGGCGAAGTAGCGGCAAGAAGAGCTGACCAATTTGCTTTTATGCGCTGCTTAGAGAAGCTGCAGGTAATTATCGGCGAATGCAACGATGAAGGCGACAGAGTTTCGGCAATTCAAATCAAAAAAGCCTTAGAGCAGCGTGCTGAGCAAGAAAGATTGAGACGCGATGTGCAGGCATTTTCTACTGCAGCCGTTCTGGTCAGTATCTTCATTTCAATTCTACTGGTGGTAATCTTCAACCGTAGCATTGCCAACCGTCTTAAAATTATTAGCAAAAATGCCATAGACTTTGCTAACGACAAACCAATTGCGCCTGTGCTTAAAGGCAACGACGAAATCGCTCAGCTTGATCGCATTTTTCATGATATGGCTTTTCACATGAACGATCTAAGACGTAGAGAAAAAGCACTAACAGAAAATGCTTCAGAAATAATCTGTTCAATCGATCCCTACTTTGAATTTGAGTCAGTGAATAAGGCGATCACGACCATTCTCGGCTATCTTCCAGAAGAAGTAATACAGAAGCCCCTGGCATCAATTTGCAGCGATGACCCTCAGAAAATTCGCTCTATTTTCAAAGAAATTGCCGAAAGAAAAGAAAGTAAGGAGAATAAGCCTTTTCTGCTGACAATGAAAAACAAAGTTGGCGACCTGCGCGAAATTATGTGGTCAGCTGTTTACGACAAAGAGGAAAAGTCGTATTTTTGCGTGGCTCACGATGTCACTGAAATTAACAAGACCGCTAGACTGAAACGCGAACTAACAGCCATGGCCACTCACGACCTGCGAGCACCATTGGCATCACTACAATTAACTCTCGATCTCTTCTGCAAGAACACCTATGGTGAGCTTACTGAACGAGGCAAACACAGAGCCACTCAAAGTGCAGCCACGATTGGCCGGTTAGTACAGTTGATCAACTCATTCCTAGAAATTGACAAACTTGAATCAGGCACAATTGAATTGAATCTAGGCGACGAAATGGTATCTGACTTAATTAAACGGGCCAGCGTGGCTGTGCAAAGCAAGGCCGAAGCGAAAGCCCTGACTTTTGAGATGGCAGACTGCGATCTAGCAGTAGAATGTGATGCCAGTCGAATAATTGATGTATTTCAAAACCTGCTCGACAATGCCATCAAATACTCACCTGAAAAAGGGGCAGTAAAAGTAGTGGCAGAGCAAGAAAAAAATATGGTGCGTATTTCGATTATGGATCAAGGCCCTGGGGTGCCAGATGAAAAAGCGGCAGTGATTTTTGAAAAATTCAAACAAGGCAATGTCAATGCGGCAACAGAAAAACAAGGAACTGGTCTTGGTTTGGCCATATGCAAAGCAATTGTACAAGCTCATGGCGGCGATATTGGAGTAACGAATATCGCCGGAACAAATGTAGGCGTAAGAAATGCGCCTGGTTGGGGCAGCGTATTCTGGATCACACTACCAACAAGTAAGAATCAGAGCTAAAGTCAGAGCTAAAATTTAGCTCTGACTTTTACTGACTTATGCTTATATTCTCACTCAGATATCTACTTAGATTCTTGCTTAGTGACCCATAGTTTTTTGCTCTTGCTTATTCAGATACTCACCATACTCTTGATCGACCTTGCTGCTCGGCGGCAAGTATTCACGACCAACCGGTGCTGTCCTCGAACCACCTTCGCCCCTTTGTGGTGTCTGCTCGTGGCGCTCATGAGTGCGGCGGTCATCATTTGGTCTGTGATTGGGATAGCCTTTAATTTCAACATTGAAATCAAGACACAAGTCTTTTTTCTTATGGTCGTTGTCTAGGTTTTTATTCTTGTTTTTGTCTAGATCTTTATTCTTGTCGTTGTCTAGATCTTTATTCTTGTCTTTGTCTTTGCTGAAGTCATCAACAGAAGGACGCTTCTCGATAAAGGCCCCGGATTCAAGGGCACCAGATTTTTCTGACGCTGCACTGTTCCGTTCTTTAGTAAGAGTATTGTCTGAAGAATCAGAGCGAGAAGCACCAGCTGAGGCTCCTGCAGCCCCGCCAGCAAGTTTAGCACCGCCAGCCACGCCCTCAGAAGCGCAATTGCTCTTGCGAGCAAATTTGTCCATGCAATCCCAGGCCTCACTAGACAGGGTATTGCTTGAAACCCGATTGTCGTTTCCGGCTCTAAAAGTACTAGATTCAGTCACTATGTCTTGTTTCGGCATGGTAAGCAGCTCCTCTTGCGGTGTCTTATGCAAGCATTATGCCTAGCCAAGTAGACATGAAGTAGACACGAAACAGACAAAAAATTTCGCTATTGAATTGCTTGCACTAGCGCTTGCCAGGCTGGGTGTTGCGAGATTTCACGAAGAGACTGGTGCAAAAGCGAAATTCCAGGCTCTTTCTTAAACCAAGTAGAGGCTCCAGATGGATGGGGCAGTGGTATCACATGGCAATCAACACCGAACAAGTTTCTTTCAAACTTCTGGCCAATGACATCAACCAACTGACCCTTGCCTAACACCTGCTCAATTGCTAATTTTCCCACTGGAATAACTAACTGTGGCTGCAAGATTCTAAATTCTTCTGCCATCCACTGCGAACAATTGGCCACCTCGGCTGGGCTAGGCACACGATCGCCTCCGCTTAAGGTCTTACCGGGAAAGCAGCGACAAACAGCAGCCATATAGGCAAGCGACCGAAATTGCTCTTCGTTTAAGCCGATAGTTGAGTACCATTTAAAAAGAGTCTTTCCTGCTGTCCAAGCAAAAGGCTTGCCAAATGCACCCTCGTGCGGCCCTGGTGCCTGGCCAATCATATAGACCTTAGACAAAAGTGGATGGTGGCTAACCACCGGACCCACCATCAATGGGCAAAGGGTGCAGCTCTTAAGAGCAGCAACGTGTTTTTCTATTGCAACCTGAGACTTCATGGGCACTATCGCCTAAAAGCTTAATGATACTGCTAAACTTGCGTACTAGACTAGTCATTTTAATGGAAGGCCCTCAGTGCCTATGCAAATAGATCTGACCTGGCTCATTGACCTGACAATAGTCGGCCTCTACTTCATCATTATTATGTATGTGGGCTTGAAATTCGCCGAGCGTGAAAACACCCTCGCTGATTTTGCTCTTGGTGGCCGCTCTATGCCATGGCTGGCAGTGCTAGCCTCGATTATTGCCGCTGAAACCAGTGCCGCAACTTTTTTAGGCACTCCCGGCGAAGGATTCAAGCTACTCAATTACTCTTACTTGCAAATATTAGTCGGAACCGTACTAGGGCGCATTATTGTTGCATTTGTGTTCATTAAGCCTTTCTTTGACCTCAATGTCTATTCTATTTATGAATATCTAGAGTCGCGCTTTGGTCGCGCCACCAGACTGGCAGCTTCAGCAACTTTTTTAGTAACACGGGTACTGGCATCTGGTGCGCGTCTTTACGTATCAGCCATAATTCTTGCCGTGGCCTTTGCCTTAATTACAGGGTCACCACCAAGCAAAGCGCAAGAGCTAATAGTCTATCTAATAGCAATAGTATCTATCACCACAATTACAGCTATTTACACATCTATTGGCGGCATCAAAGCCGTAGTCTGGACAGATTGCATACAAGCTACCGTAATGCTTGGTGGCGCCAGCGGTGCCATCATCGTACTGCTCATGAATATGCCAGAAGGACTATCTTCAGTAGCTAGTTTTTACAACCACACGGCCATGCCGTTCTTCATCAGCGGAACAAAACCAGAGGCCAGTTTATGGCAAAACATCACAGCTGTACTGGGCGCCGACTACACCATCTGGGCAGCCTTTTTGGGTTCAACATTCACCACACTGGCAACCCACGGCACAGATCAAGACATGGTGCAAAGAATGTTGACAGCTCAAGACTATAAGAAAAGCCGACTTTCACTAATTCTTTCAGGATTAGCTGATCTACCAATCGGCTTTATCTTTCTCACTATCGGAATTTTGATGCACTTGTACTTCCAGCAACAACCAGACGTCAACTTGCCACAAAAGAATAGTGAAATTTTTGCCTACTTTATTTTGACAAAAATGCCAATCGGCTTACGCGGCCTCTTAATTGCTGGGATATTTGCCACAGCCATGGGCTCACTAAGTGCTGCACTCAATGCTCTATCAACCAGCGCTACCCGCGACTTTACCCGCAACTCAGAAACAGAAGCAACAGCACCAGGAGAAAAGTCGGTACAAGTGGCACGCCGGCTAACTTTTGTCTTTGCTTTCTTGATGATTGTAGTAGCAAGCGCTACTGCATACTTTGTCATAGACCATCCAACATCGCGCATTATTCCTATTGTTCTAGGAATTTTCGGCTACACCTACGGCTCTTTACTTGGGGTCTTTTTGCTTGGACTTCTCAGCAAAAGAGGCAGCGACCGCGGCAATTTAATTGCCATGATTGCTGGGGCAACCCTGGTCGCTTGCTTACCACAAATTGCCTTTCCTTGGAGAGTAATGTTCGGCTCCCTGACCACTATGGCCATTGGTTCGCTCTTCAGAAGCGAAAATAGCGACAAAGGCAAATCGCTGGGACCTAGCGCTGATACTTTAGACCAGGCACTTTAGGCCTGATACTCTAGGCCTGTCACTTTGCAGCCAAAGATAAAATGTGATCTAATCTCGACGAGATTTGCCACGCAATCGCAACCAGCTGTTGAGTTAGTGCAAATGCTGTCATTCAATATTGAGAATACATGCAGCCAAATTGGCAGACAGCAGTAAGTCAAAAGAGAAAAAAAACACCCACCCGGGTTTAAGCAAGACCCGAAGAAGCAAGGATACAGTGCCTTTCGGCGATTGACCTTGGCGACCGAGATAAATCATCAGTATCAAATAAGCCACCAAGGGCGAAGGCAGAAAAGCCAAGAGAAAGTGATCGTGGCCAAATTAGCCGCAACGCAGTAGAACCCTCACAGAGAAGGCAATTTGGCGATTTCAATCAGCTTTTTCGACTTTGAGAATCAATGTCAATCTTCACATTTAGGTGAGAGTTAAGGCCTAAGTGCCACAAAGGCTCTAATTGTGGGAAAATCACTAAGGAGACCATCGATGATGCGATTATCTGGCCACACTTTCAATCCCACTATTATTTGCGGGCAGCCATACCAGGCATTGTCTTACTAAAGTAGGGGTCGTTAATGGGAAAAGAAAGATAGGGCTCGTCAGCGAACCACTTGTCTCTGACAACGATAACTAAGGAGAGCGAAATGTCATATACCATCGTAAGCGATATCTGTGAAGGCGTAGGCGACTGTATTCCAGTCTGCCCAGTAGAGTGTATTCACTGGACAGAAAAAACCAACACTAAAGGTCACAAATATCCGACTATTGACGACAGTACCTGCATTGACTGCGGCGCTTGCCTCTCAGCCTGCCCTGTAGAAGGCGCTATTCTCGACGACTGGCAACCAGAACTACAGAAGCCATAGTCAAGAGCCTTAACAGCTTCGAAATAGCAGCAATTGCAGCTGTTTCGTCTGTGTGCACAGTTACTATAAAAAAGCCGAGGACTAGCTCCTCGGCTTTTTTGCTTGCAAATCGCAAGTATTCAAGAGTCAGTACAAAAACAAGCGAGCCAACGCCCAGAACAATCCCTATCTTTTCCTATCTATATAGATAGTTCAGCCAAAATTGTTGAAGCCAAACGACTTCTGCTGTGAGCAGCCATACCCTCGGTATAGTGCACAGCAAACACCACAGTAGTATTGGCTGGAGCAGCCCCAATTTCAAGCATAGCGGAGGCTCTCACACTAACTGTTTGATATAGATTGAGTAGCTGCAGTGAATCGGCCTTAAAAATAGCAATCAGACCAGGTGCATCATCGACTTCAAGGGAAGACTTGTACGGCCCGAAAAAAGACTCACTACCCATGACAAAAGGTTGATTGGCCACATCGTCCAAATCGGGAAAACTTTTGAATGGAGCTTTCGCAATAGTCAGCATTTTTTCTTTCGACCCCTGAGCAAGCAAAAACTGCAATCAACACAAGGGATAATAATACCGATAGCCCCCAAGGTTATACTTCTTACACAATACCTTTATGTTGTGATTTGTAAAATGAAGGAGGGCCCATTTTGACCACTCCTAAATATCAAAATAGCGACGAAAATAAAACAATTGTATTCACCTCCCCGTCGAATACCACCGTTGTATATACAACAGGAGACATAGTTGGTGAAAGCTATATTTTGCTCTCTCGTTTGGCCCGCGGTGGAATGGGAGTGCTATTTAAGGCTAAGCACATTCAGCTCGACCGCATTTTTGCCCTAAAGCTTTTGCCCCCCAACCAAGTAAGCGAAGTTAATTGGCGCCGTTTTGAAATTGAAGGCCGAGCCTTAGCCAAACTAAGTCATCCAAATATTGTGCAAATTTACAATATGGGCGTAGATCAAAAGGGTTGTCCGTTCTATGTAATGGAATTGCTTGAAGGTCAATCAATGGCCGAATATATTGAACAGCAAACCATGCCCATTGAACAGTTTGTGCAGTCGTTTAAAGACGTCTGTGCCGCGCTACAGCTTACACATAGCAAAGGGATTGTGCACCGCGATATCAAACCGTCCAATCTATTTATGGTGCAGACTAGCGCTAGTTCTAGTTCTAGTTCTAGTTCTAGTTCTAGTGCTAGTTCTCAGTCTAGTATCAGAAGCACAAAAGTTGTGGACTTTGGCATTGCTCGATTGACAGCGAACGAGGGACAGGACTTACAAGGTCTAACGCGGCCAGGCGAAGTCTTCGGCAGCCCTGCTTATATGAGCCCAGAACAAACAGAGGGAAAGGCTGTCACTTTAGCCTCAGACATCTATTCTCTGGGCTGCACCATGTATGCCGCCCTCGCTGGCCACGCCCCGTTCAAGGGCGCAACTGCCCTGCAGACAATGATGTCCCATCAAGCAGATTTGGCTCCGCCCATCAATCGCCTTGATTTCAGCCCAGAGCAAAATAATGCCTGCAACGAAATAATTGCCAGCTGTATGGAAAAGGCACCAGAAAATCGGGTCAGCAATGTCGAGCAGATTGCAGAAATGCTCGGTAAAATTTCCACCGATTTATCGAGCGCTGTTTCAAACACAAAGTTAAGGCAACATAGAGAGCCGGAAAGCAAACGAGAAAGCAACAACGACCAAATAGACGAAACCACAACAAACAGCAATCGAGCTAGGGCAAAAAATCAAAATAAGTGGTTGACTATTGCAGCTGCCTCTACGCTGAGCCTGGCCGCTGTAGTTGTAGCAGTAACTTCAGCGAATCATTCAGTTTTATTCAATCAATCAGAGGCCCCAAAAACAAATGATCTGAAAGCAGCCAAGCCCACTTCGGCACAGATTCACGAAGCGAGCATAAAACTACATCAAGAAAAAATGCCAGCGCTTGCAGATGAAATTAACTTAGATGATTTCATCCTCCAGACCAATGAAGCCCTTTCTGAGGTGGTAGAAATAGATGGAAAGAAACATAGAATTTTCAACTTTCCAACAAAGATGTCTATCGGTAGAGTTGCTCAAAATCGAACACGAGAAGAAATATTCAAAACCAACGGCAGATCAAACGAGAGACTGGAAAAAGCGGCACAAGGCAAGATAACCTGGCCTGATGACGAACCAGTTAATTTCGTCGCTGGAGTTCAAATCAGCAAAATTCCCGAAGCGTACGAGCACTTCGACGACCAAGCAATAGCTAGTCTCACACTAAAGAACCCAGAAAGGCTTCCCGGCATTGAGACTCTGGCAAATTGGCCAAATCTACGAAGTCTACACCTACATGACTGCATTCTTGATGCTACCTATACAAAAGGACTAGATAGACTTGAACACTTAAAATCTCTCACTCTAGACCATACTAAGTTTGATGTGGAGGCGCTTACGGGCATCAGTGTGCTTGCCAGATTAAGTTCGTTGCAGCTTGATAGTATTGAAGACCACTCGAAGGTTTTACATGCACTCGAATATATACGCAGCCTGACTTATCTTGAATTGCGAAACCTGATCTTGAACGAAAGCAATCTGATGTCACTCAAAAAACTCCACAATTTGAACCAACTAGATCTGCGCTATTCAACCCTGCCAGATATGGCAATGGCCGAACTAAGCAGGTTGCCAAATCTGCATATACTCAATCTAGATCGAACAATCTATTCCCCACAATCACTCTACGATCTGGCGAGCAGTAAAAGCTTACGAACTTTGTATGTAGACAAAGACAGGCCCAGTGAGCAGGTACTGATAGAGTTTAGGAAACGTTGTCCGCACGTATACGTGCACAGGAAACCACAGAGAAACAGCTAATTACTTTATGGCAAGCTACCAGATTTTTGCTCGCTTCTCTTGCTCGCGCCACATCGCATCACCAGATTTGATACCAAAGGCATCATGGAATTCTTGGAAATTTACTAGCGGTCCGACCGAGCGAAATGGCCCAGGAGAATGGGGATCAACAGTAATTAACCGACGCTGCTCAGCTTCGCGAATATTGATACGCCAGAGTTGGGCAAACGACAAGAAAAATCTTTGCTCGGGGGTAAGTCCATCTATATTTTTACGCTTGCTTGGATCTTTCTTCAGGGCCCGCTGCAAAGCATCGTAACCAATACTGACACCACCCAAATCGGCAATGTTCTCACCTAGAGTAAGTTTGCCATTAACATGCAGCCCCGGAAGAGCCTCAAAGGCATTGTATTCTTCTACTACTTTTTGAGCACGGGCATCAAATTGTTTGGTGTCACTCTCGGTCCACCATTCAGTTAAATTGCCATCAGCATCAAAATGCCGACCTTCATCGTCGTAGCCATGAGTAATTTCATGACCAATTACAGCACCAATGCCGCCGTAATTGACAGCATCATCCATGGTGATATCAAAGAAAGGTGGCTGCAGTATTCCAGCAGGGAAGACAATTTCATTCATGGTCGGATTGAAATAGGCATTAACGGTGGGCGGCGTCATCATCCACTCACTGCGATCAACAGCTTTACCAATTCGAGCTATTTGTCTGGCCACTTCAAAGGCATCAGCCCTAATGACATTGCCAAAATAATCATCTCTTTTGATAGCAACGGCCGAGTAATCACGAAACTTATCAGGGTGACCGATTTTTTGCACGAAGCGCTCAAACTTCACCATTGCTTTCTTGCGAGTAGCCTCACTCATCCAATCAAGCTTCTGTAGATGCTCCGAAAACACTTCACGCAGATTCGTCACTAGCTCGGCCATGCGTTGCCTGGCGTCAGCCGTAAAATATTTCTCTACGTAGAGCTGGCCTAGGGCCTCTCCAATCTCGTGATCAACTACTTTAGCGACCCGTTTCCATCTAGGCTCTTGCTGCTCTTGCCCACTTAGTGTTTTACCGAAGAAATTAAAGTTCTCAGCGTCAACGGCATCATGCAAAAATGGTGCGGCCTCGTGCATCACATGCCAGCGTAAATAGGTCTTCCATTCATCAATTGAGTGGGCTTTGACAATCTTGTTCAAAGCCTCAAAATACTCAGGCTGACCCACCACGGCATAAGGCAGGTCGCGAATGCCCCGCTCGTCCAAATAGATCTGCCAAGGTACAACCTTGCTGCCCGAAATTAAGTCAGCAGCTTTGACCTTATTATAATTTTTAATGGGATCGCGTAAGTCAACTCTAGAGCGACTCTCTTGCGCTAGTTCTTTCTCTAATTTGAAAACAGTATCGGCATCTTTAGCGGCCTCAGAGCTGCTCTCGCCAAGCAGAACAAACATTTTCTTCAGGTGTTCGATGTATGCAGCCCGTTGGCTTGAGAAAGTCTCCTTGAGATAGTAGTCACGATCGGGCAAACTCAAGCCACCCTGCATCAATTGAAAGGCATAAATGCCGCTGTCTTTAGCATCAGCGTCAACACCGCTGGCAAATACTCCACCTAGCCCCTGCTTGTGAAAATCAGCCAGCAATTTGAACATCTGCTCTACAGTCTGCAGTTTAGCAATAGAGTCAAGTTCGGCTTTAATTGGCTCAAAGCGTTTCTTCTCAATCAACTCACTATTCATACCAGAGGCGAAAAAATCGCCCACTTTTTGCCTGGCTGTTGGTGAGCCGGCACTATACTTCGCCTCACTGGCGCTCTTCAAAATGCCATGAATGAGAAAATTATTGCGTTCAGCCAATTCACTAAAACTACCCCAGCGTGCCTTGTCAGCAGGAACTGGATTATTCTTAATCCAGTTGCCGTTGGCGTAGTGATAGAAATCGGCGCTCGGCTTGACGGCTTTGTCTATATAATCAACTGAAAAGCGGGGGATTTTCGGCTCTTTAGCGCTATCCTTTGAAGCGGTGAGCGCCATAGCACTATTTGCCAGAAGCAGACTGCTACATGACAATGCAGTTATAATGCTCGTTAGATTATTCACAACAGCCCGTTTCATGGAAGCCCCTTTCAATATTGGCAATTATTGCCAGAAGTGCAAAGCAAGAAGAGATTATAGAGGATTATCACGGCCCTTCTGTATGTCACCATTTGTCACTGGAGGTTTTATGCATCGCACAAGCAGGATGAGAGCCCATAAAGGCAAGCCAGGTCTATATATACTGGTTTCGCTGGGCATCTCGCTATTCCAAGTTTGCCCCGGTAGCCCAATTAGCCCGATTTTCTCAGCCTGGGCCGCCCCTTCTTACTCCCAGGCCGAGAGCGACTACAAAAGCGGCAAATATGCCCAGGCTCTAGCCGAGTTTCAGGCCTTGAATGCAGCCTACCCAAACAATCCTCTAGTGCACTACTACATGGCTCTTTGTCACCAGAACCTTGGTCACATGGGCCAAGCAAAAGCTGAGTACCAGTTAGTGGTAGCCAGTAGACAGCCACAATTAGCACCCATGGCAGCTAAGGGCTTAGCTACTATTGCCGGTGCGCGCTCAGGCTCGGGTTCACCAAGCAGCCCATCAACATCTTCTAGCAGCGAGACAAACACCGGCGTCAAGGTGGCCACGGCCAAAGTGAAAAAGGTGCTCGAATTTTGGGCCGAGTGGTGACAGCCTTGTAAAACATTTGCGCCCGTGTTTGGCGCAACAAAGTCTAAGTTTTCAGATATTCGTTTCGAAGAGCTCAATGTAGATGATGGTGCTACCAAAGAACTATCAGCCAAATATGGTGTTAGTGGCATTCCTTGTGTTGTTTTCTTAGACGGCTCAGGCAACGTTCTCTTTAAGGGTGGACCAAGCCGAGACGTCGACGGATTTACGGCACAGATACAGCAATATCGTTAGCGGCATAAATGGCCAATTCAAAAAGGCTTGAGAGTGGCACTATTTTTGGTGGCACGTACAAGATTATCGATTTTATAGGCGAAGGTGGCATGGGCCATGTCTATAAGGTCGAACATATGCTGATGGAAAAACTGCTCGCCCTAAAAATTCTGAAGAGCGAATATCTTACAGAAGCGCTATGGAAGCGTTTTCGCGCCGAAGGACAGGCGATAGCACGACTGAACCATAACAATGTTGTACGCATCTATGACATGAGTCAAACAGAGGATGGCGTACCCTATTACACCATGGACCTATTGCCGGGCGAATCTCTTGCAGACTACTTGCAAGAGCATGGCAGGCTAACTCAAGCACAAGCTCTGCCAATCTTCAGACAAGTCTGCATGGGCCTCGCTTATGCCCATGAAAGAGGAATCATTCACCGTGATATCAAGCCTGGCAATATCATGCTTATAAACCCAGCACTTCCCGATAAAGCGGAAAGCAGCGACGTCAGCAAAAGGCTTGTAAAAATCGTCGATTTTGGCATAGCCAAGCTCACTGATGAGAGGGGCAATACTATCCAGGGCCTGACAAAACCTGGTGAAGTTTTTGGTAGCCCTCTATACATGAGCCCTGAGCAATGCAACAGTCAAAAGGTTGACCAGAGAAGCGATCTTTATTCGGTGGGTATCACTCTTTTTCAAGCCCTAACAGGGCGACCACCGTTGCTGGGAAAATCAGCGATTGAAACCACAATCATGCATCAAACAACCATCCCGCCCAAATTGAACGAAGTATCAGACGAACTTGAATTTGCACCAGCTCTTGAGACGATTGTAGCTAAGATGCTAGAGAAGCGGCCAGAAGATAGATATTCATCGCTCGCTGATGTGGCTAGCGACCTATTGAATTTAGAACACAATGAAAAGCTGATGCCGCTCAAAGGGCAAGAAAAGCAACACGATAAGTCAGAATTCAACGTGCCCTTCATGTCCCACGGTGAAAGGCAAGTCACTAACAAAAATAATGTTTTTACTATGACCAACATGGTGGCACTAACCGCCGTTGTGGCAATGCTCACAGGCGCAGGTATAGCGACAACAATGATTTTCTCGCGCCAAGCTGTAGACAAGGCAAAACAGGCTCAAATAACAGCAGCGAAGATAAGGGAAATGGAAGAGCAAGATGAAGCCAGAAGCCTAGGGCACCTATCGGCTACCCCAGAAAAACCAAAGAAAAAATCAGCTGTTGTCGCAGCACCAATCTTGGATCAATTGACAAAGAACGCGGTGGAGAATTATCTCACGTCAAATCAAGCCAAATTTTCTACGAGAAAGAAAATCAATGGTGTCCAAACACGAACATTCACTTTTCCTGTCAATTTTTCCATTGGTCAATTCAAGAGCAAACTCAACAGGGACACCATGCTAGATGTGCCAGCACAAGGTGTGATCAGCCTTCCTGAAGGTACGCTGCGCAAGCTTCACGGCAATGAGATTTTGAAAACCTATCCGGTACTACTCAGTCGCTTTGAGTCAAACGACCTATGGTCTTTAATCATGCAAAACATCGATAAAAATGCCATAGAGATCATGAGCAAAGTCGTGCTACTGACGGAGTTACGCGAACTAGAAATATCTAAATCAAACTTGACTGCAGAAACAGCATTATTACTTGGCAAGCTATCTCATCTAGAAAAGCTCAATCTCTCCAAAACTAAATTCGATCAAAACATACTGGCAGAAAGCACAGTTTTGCCACATCTAACAAAATTAGACGTCGAAGGCACCCAAGATTTATTGCCTATTTTAAAAGCACTAACAAAGAGCAAAAAGTTATTGAGACTAGTGCTTGGCGAATGCACTTTAAGTACCGAGGAAGTCAAACTATTGAGTGAGCTTTCGGCGCTGAAGGAACTCTTTTTGAGAGACACTTCAATCTCAAATGCTGATCTAAAGCAACTTACCAAACTCTCGAATATCGAGATACTCAATCTAGAAAAATGTCGAAATCTGGACGGTGACTGCTTCTCCAGCCTTCAGGCCTTTAAACAGCTGTCCCGACTGCAAATCCCAGCAGAAGTCTTGAGTAAAGAACAGAAGGCGGCCTTAACAAATGCCCAGAAAGGCCGAAAAATCAGAATTCGCATACAAGAAGACCGGTAAGTTAAGGTAAGGTGTGTAACATAATAAGCTCCCCTTAAGGTGCCATTAGAGAACCTTTTGCTAAAATACTTGGCATCTACGACTGCGGCCGCAGCCTTAAACCAGAGTGAACGACTGTGAGCAAAAACGTTAAAGACAGAGAACAAGTGGTGGCACTTAACAGCTCAGCACCAAATATGGTGACTTCCCTAAATTCAAATCCGGCTACCCCAAGCAAAATAGTCAAAGCGAAAGAAACTATGAGCTTTGTCGCCACTACAATACCGGTGCTAGGCTTTGTCGGCACCTTGGCCGTATGGGCAGCAACAAATTACTATGTCGGCGATATAGTGGTAGAAACCAGCAAACCCTTCACAACACTCACAGTTAAAGCTTTCGATAAAAAAGGTCAAGAATCGACCTTCCACACTCCCCGCTTTCAACTCATGCCAGGCAGCTATCACTTAGAAATTCAAGCCGATAACTGCAAACCTCAACACGCTGACGCTGAAGTAGTTTTTCAAAAAGTCGCGTCAGTACCCGTAAGCACTTCTGTAGAAAACGACGAAACAAGCAACCAAGCTGAGAATTCAGTTGACAACCAAAAGAAACGTCACTGGTGGCAGCTCTGGCGGCGTTCTGAAAATTGAGCGAGAAATTTAAGACAGGCTCGTTGATTGCCGGCAACTATAAAGTCTTAGACTTTATTGGCGAAGGAGCAATGGGCTTGGTTTACAAAGTCGAGCACACACTCCTCAATAAAATTCTAGCCTTCAAAGTTTTAAAAACAGAATATCTTTCAGAAGCAATCTGGAAGCGCTTTCGCCTTGAGGGGCAAGCAATTGCCCGCCTCGATCACGCAAACATCGTCAAAATCTACGACATGAGCCAAACAGAAGATGGTCTGCCATTCTTCACCATGGATCTCCTTGTTGGTCAGTCGCTAGATGACTATCTCCAAGACTACGGACGACTTTCAGTAGAAGATGCCCTGCCAATCTTTAGGCAAGTTTGTGCGGGCCTTGCCTATGCCAACGATCACGGCATAATTCACCGTGATATTAAGCCAGGCAATATCATGTTGATCGATAGTAAAGATGAATCAATACGAAAGTGCACAGTTAAGATTGTCGACTTCGGAATAGCTAAATTAGTTGACGATGGCAACACCTCCCAACAAGGTTTAACCAGGCCTGGTGAAGTTTTTGGCAGTCCACTCTATATGAGCCCAGAACAGTGCATGGGGGCAAAACTAGATCAACGTACCGATATGTACTCAGTTGGCATCACTATGTTTCAAGCTCTAACAGGTAAGCCACCACTTTTAGGTAAATCGGCCGTAGAAACAGCTGCGCTGCACCAAAGCCAAGAGCCACCTATGCTGTGCGATGTCGCTCCAGATGTAGATTTTCCGATCGAACTTGAAGAAGTAATTGCCACTATGTTGGCCAAGTCACCAGATGATCGTTATTCATCACTGGCTGAAGTGGCCAACCTACTGTTGCAAATTGAAAGAGGTGAAGATAGAACTAGCTCAAGTTCGCAGCAAGAGTCAGAAAGCCGCACAGACATACAGTCTGCACGGCCACCTTTCGATACCCATAAAAATGACACTCAAAATAACGAACATCAGCAGCAAGTATCAAAAAGACAGGTTTGGTTAGTGACTTCGTTGACCGTTGTTTCGCTGGCTGCTGCGCTATTTCTAGTAAGCGCCGCTAATTCACTAATGCACAGTGACAAAAAGCCAGCGACGGCCAACACTATAGCGCCAAAGACCAAAGCTATTTTCGATACTGTCAATCCACTGACACCGGAAGATCCCTACACTGATGAAGAAGAGCTGAGCGCTCAAGAGCGAAAAGACATCGAAGCTTTTATAGAGAAAAAGACTGGTCCTATCTCTCGAATAGTAGACAAAGAAGGAAAAAAATTCAAAGTCTTCGACTTTTCTGATAAATTTTCGATGGGTACCATTTACTACCTTTATAAGCGGGAGGCTGGAAAGAGAAATGCCCGTGGAAGAAAAGAAATACCTTTCGGCAGCAACCTAAAGTTTGATTCTGATCTCGCCGTTCAAACCTTCCCCAGACTGCTAACTAAATTTCGTCCAGATGACATTAACTGGTTAGCGATAGGTGATGTCAAACCGCGAAACCCGGAGCTGGCAAAAAGTATCGTTCATCTCACTTCGCTCAACCACCTTGATATAAAGAACTCTGAAATAAACAGTGCCGATCTAAAAACCCTAGAGCAGCTCAAAAACTTGACGTTGCTAAATCTAAGTGGAACTACTGTAGAAAGCCGCGACCTAGCACAGAGTTCACTGCTCAAGCAGCTCTTCGTTATCCAAGTTGAATCAATGAAAGAGCCATCACTTTTACTAGAATCACTATTGCAACGGAACAGACTTGATAATCTCGATATTAGACACATGCATCTACAAAGAAAAGACTTTGCCACAATCTCTAAAATGTCTTCACTGCACCTTCTTACAATTAAGAGTACCAATGCCACAGATGAAGATCTTAAAACCTTGACCAAATTGACCAATTTGAGACAGCTAAATATAGACTCCTGCAGCAATCTAACTGTTAGAAGCATAGAGAGCCTTAGCAAATTCACGAAATTAAGAAACCTCATACTGCCAATTCAGCTACGAAATCCGAAAAATGAAAGCAAACTGCACGAACAGCTACCTAATCTTCTTATAAAAAACCCTGAAGACTAACAATACAGAGCGAAGAACTAAGAAACTGGAGGCTGATTTGGACGTATATTTAGTTGACGGCACCTACGAGCTCTATCGGCACTTCTACGCCTTACCAGAAGCAACTGATGATAGCGGCCAAGAGATTGCAGCCACAAGAGGTGTTATCAACTCAGTCGTGTCTATGCTAGAGCGTGGAGCTACTCATATTGGAGTGGCCACAGATCATGTAATAGAATCTTTTCGCAACGACCTCTATGACGGCTACAAAACCGGTGACGGCGTGCCAGCAGAAATAATGTCACAAATTGCTATTGTAGAAGAATCGCTAAGGGCATTAGGCGTGCTAGTTTGGCCCATGGTTGAGTTTGAGGCCGATGACGCCTTAGCGGCAGCCGCCGTCAAAGCAGCCGCCCTAGAGAACGTAAACCAAGTATTGATTTGTACCCCAGACAAAGATTTATGCCAGTGTGTCAGCGGCTCAAAAATAGTACAACTAGATCGCCGGCGCGATAATGCCATTCGCAACGAAGACGGTGTAATAGCAAAGTTCGGAGTCAAACCAGATTCGATTCCTGACTATTTAGCTTTGGTTGGTGATACTGCCGATGGTTACCCAGGCTTGGCTGGCTGGGGCGAGAAAGGAGCTGCAACGATACTGGCTCAATATCATCATTTAGAAAAGATACCCAAAGACATCTCAATGTGGCCAACGATTCGGGGCGCAACTAAACTCGCAGCCACTCTATTCGGTCAATGGAATGACGCTCTACTGTATCGCGATCTGGCGACCCTAAGACTTGATGTTTCTGTCTTCAACCATATAGATGAGCTGAAATGGCAAGGCCCGGCTGAAGGGTTTGAAGCTGTTTGCGAGCGACTAAAAGCCAAAAATACATTTAAGCGAATACAGAAACTACTCTCTCCTAAAGTCTGACTAACTAACTGACAAACAAACAGATAGATGAAAAATCTCAGGGAAAATACTGACACGCCACTAAAGCCCTTATGGTAGTCTCAAACCATATGATCAACCAGCCGCCTACCTACCAGAAAGCAATAAGACTGACTGCAGTGCGCCGGAAAGCAACTAGACCGGCAGAAATGCTAGCCAGCACGCTTTTCGCTATCAGTGCCATTAGCACTGCGCTAAGTCTTTGCCCACCCTCCTGGGCTTCGCCGCAAACTAATTCGCAAGGGCCGCCGAGCGCAAAAACTAAGGGCAAGATGATAACTAAATCGGTAATTATCACTGGCGAGAAAGCAGCACAGCAATCATATGGTGAAAATATCGATCAAGCTAACTTAATCGTTAGTGCCGACTATCAAGAGGCCGGAAGCATAATCGTTAAAGAAGTCTTGAAAGGCGACAAAAGCTGGTTAGGCAAAACTATTAAACTACCAAACCCAATCAAAATGGGTTGCCGTCAACAATCAGTACCTTCGATAAAGAACGCAGCTGTTTTACTGCAAAGCAATAGCAAGAAAGAATTCAGCGTAGTGGAAATATATGACACGCCAGATCAAATCGCTTTCTTGCGCTGTTTTGTTCCTATCTATGCCAACACTTCACCAAAGTCAGAGCGAATTAAAATTGCAGCCCTGTGCAAGCTATTCACAGGCACTAATAGCAATACCAACGAGTTTGAAGTCGACCCCACACCTACCTTCAAAAAAGAGTTTCTCTGTGCCCTAGGCACCATGAAGCAACCAGAAAATTTTGAGCTTGTAAAAGAATTGTATTTGAGACCATCTCTTTCAGCAAAAGACAAACTGTCGCTGCAAGAATGGATGGCCAACACTGGCGACAAGAGAGTGATACCAGTTCTCTATCAAGCTCTAAAGTCGAATGACAAATTTATCAATAGTGATGCTGTCTCAAGACTAACCTACAACTATCAAAGTCCAGAAACAGACAAAGCCATCGCTGAAGCCTACAACTCGCTACCAGCAGGAAGCCAACCAATGGCTGACCGGTACCTGATCAAACGCGGTGCCAATAAACTAGTTAAGTCACCAGGACTGATGCTCAGTTCTACCGCAGCTAGTTCTACGCCTAATACCTTTCAAAAAGCTAGCGAACTTGAACGCCAAGGCAAGACCAAAGAAGCACAAGCACTCTACCTATCTGTTTTAGAATCAAAAGAAGACAACACTTACGCCATTCCCGTAGCAATAAATAAAGTACTTGATGGTGAGGACGGTAGAACAAAAGTTATACAGTCAAGGTTGCCATGGCTAAACAAATTTGCTACCAATAGTAACTATCTAGAGGCGCAAGACGCCGCGCTAATTCTTAGAAGACTGAAAAATGCTGATTGCCTCGAAGCCCTCATGGCAATTCTTCAAAAACGTCAGTCGATATTTTCAAAGGCTGACCAAACAGCCACTTTTGCCATAGTTGAACTAGGGGCAAGTGCCCGAAAGCGAGCAACCAAAGAACTTTTAAAAGAAATTGAAAGCAATCCAGCACTTGCTCAAAAGTCTGACGAACAAACACTTTTGCTTTTAGAGCTGGCTTGGCTTCAACAAAGCGATGACAAGCAAGCTCTAAGTAAACTAGTAGAGACAAATAACGCCTGGCTCGGTTCGTACAGCCAACTTCAGCCCCTTTTGAGTGGCCTGCCGAGCCAAGACGAAGGTCTATTTCTGGTGCAAAAGCTGAAAGAGCAAAAGCTGCCACCGCAGGCTCTTGACTGGATAATATTTAGACTAGGTGACCTAAAGGAAACACGTGCAATTGAAGCGCTCATGGTCGAGTTTGAGAAGCCGTATTCTTTTTCACCGGCTACCGCTAAAGAGGCACTAGAAAAAATTGCCAAAAATAAGCAGGCCAGAGAAACAATAGCTGAGAGACTAAAGAAGATTGCCTTAAACTCAAGCTCTGTTTCGCAAGCTAATGCCATAGAGCTGCTTGCCGCCATAGAAGGAGATAAATCACTACCAGTGGTGCGGCAGATTATCAGAAATGGTCAATTAGATGCGAAAGTTCGCGCCCTCAATATAATTTCTCGGCTTGGTCAAAAACAAGACTTGGCGATTCTTTTGCCTATGTCAAATTACTGGACGGGAGATCGCCGCCTGCATTATTGGGTAATGCAAGCTATTGGTGAGCTAAATAATAAATAGTGGGAACCAGAACGGCAAACTGACGTCGAGGCTAAGAGATTTATAGATCCAGCCAAAGACGTGAAAGTGGTATGCCACCCTCAGACTTCATCCAGCCCACAACGAATCCTCTTATTCTCAGCCTGGTCAAGGCTATGGTTCCAATTGTTCTAAAACTGGAAAAGCTCGAGGTTCGCCCAAGCGAGCACTGTATAGAAGTGGTCAAATCGACAAAAGACAACCCTGTGATTTTAGCTGTCAATCATATTGATCGCTGCGACCCATCGGTAGTAGCTTCACTTTCTCTAAAATGCCAGGAAGATTTCTACTATCTGGCCGCCCGTGAACTGTTTGACGAAAATCTCGGGCTGCGCGGCTGGTTAATGCAAAACAGCGGAGTTTACTCAGTAATCAGGGGAACGCCTGAAGATAAAGAGTCAAAAGCAGAGACGATCTCGCTAATAACTGAAGGCAAGCAGAAATTGGTGATGTTTCCCGAAGGTGACGTAACTGGCAGAGACGACATACTACAGCCGTTCAAACGTGATGGCATTGGCAATATGCTTGAAGCCCAAAAGATCTGCTTAGAGCAAGAACCAAGCCGCATCGTTCTAGTAATCCCCCTAGCGATATACTATGAAGTCTCTGACAATGCTATTCCGCAGCTAAAGCATTGCGTGAGCAGGCAAGAAGATTTTCTTGGCCTAAGCAGCTGGAATGGCCCAATAGAAGCACGTGTTCAGCGAATTCTCTTCAGTATGCTCAGACACCTAGAACAACATTACGGAAAGACGTCAGAGACAAAAGGGGCAGATCAACGCATTAGTGAGCTCAGTCTCTTTATCACTACAACTATTGCCAATATCACAGGCAGCCAAAACTACGATCAATCTTCTATCAACACATTTCTCTACTCAGTCAGGGGAAAGCTACAGCGATTGATTGACAATAAAACAGACAGCCCTATCTGCTTTGATAACGTTTTGCGCAAAGAGAACATCAATAGTTTTCAAACTGCCATTCACGACCTCGATCGCGTTCAGAATCTACTCATTCTGCTCTCAACACTGCAACAACAGCCTACAACCCTTGATGTGCTGTGGCGAATAATCGATCGCATGGAACAGTTAATAATTGGCAGCACCACAGCAAAAGGCAACCGTACTGCCTATATTGAAGCAGGGCAACCAATTAGCTTAGCAAACATAGTAGCCAACTGTGACAAACCGAGCTTAGCTATTGATCGCACAGAAGAGCTACTCAGAGGCTCCATGCAAAGCGTTTTGCAAGAACTGAAAGAGCGCTCACTAGCATTGCCGACAACAGTCTAGAGCTTGTAGCAAAAATCGGTCATAACGGAACTTTCACAAGGATAAGCCGTCGCTGTCACTGAAATTCTACAGCAGTAGGGGATAGGAAAATATCATGGGTAAAGCAGCAATTTTATGGGTAATGGGCGTGCCAACCGGGGCTATCGTAGTGCTCTGGATGCTGGGTATGCTTAACTAAGCCTGTAAGTAACTAACTAAGAAACTAAAATCGCCACAAACCATTTGTCTTCCTATAAACTATCTAGTTGCAGCAGAAATGGATGGAACAGTGGTAAAAAACGCAATTTTGACAATGGCAGCTGTTTTGGCACTGTCTCTTAGTAGCTCAGCTAAGGCAGAGACACAAACACCAAAGACACAAACACCAGAGACACAAACACTAGTACGTGGAACCCGAGTCAGCATCACTAAAACTGACAATTTCACTGCCGCCCCCAATTTTTCTGGTTTTGTCGACAAACTAACCCAAGCATCAATTATGGTGACTGAGATGCCGTCACCCTATGCAGCGACGACTGCCGGTTTCAATGAAGCTGGTCTAGCCAGCAGGGCAATGAAGCTAGTAAGCAAAGAAGTTGTCACCGTAGGTGATTATCCTGGAGTACTCTGCTCCGTCAAACAAACTGCCTATGGCACAGACTTTTCAAAGTGGATTTTAGCCTTCGGAGATAAAGAGCGAACAATCATTGTCACAGCCTCCTTTCCTGATAGCGCAGCCGACAAACTCTCTCAATCACTGAAGCAAACCGTGCTAACAGCTTGCTACGACAACAAGGCACCAGCGCCAGACCCAATGGCTGACTTGCCTTTCACCATATCGGGATCCAAGACATTGCTAATGGCCGGTCGTATACAAAATACGCTGCTATTCTCACCAACCGGGAAAATAAGCGCCATAGACCCCAAAGACCACAGCCTATTTCTGGTTGGGCAAGCTCTAAACGACATTGACATTCCAGACAAATCTGACTTCGCTAGAACGCGACTTAAAATGACTGCCAACCTCAGCGATGTAGAAATACTTTCAGAAAAAGATGTTACTGTAAGCGGCATGCCCACAAGAGAAATTCTGGCTACGGGCAAGAACAAGCAAGGAGAAGAACTATTTGTTCTTCAAGATATTGCTTTCGGTGGCGGCAGCTATTTCTTTTTGCAAGGAATTGCCGACCTAGCTCAGAAAGAAGAAAAAGCGAAGGAGTTTAAAGCCATTGTTGATTCATTCAAACTAAAGTAGCCATATCAGTCACCATACAGTTTGATAAAACAAACCTATTTCACTATTTTCTGCCCATCGAGATCGTGACCAATATAATAACTGCCGACCTTCACTTCGGGAATCAGCCATTCAATTTCATGCAGCAATGCCCGTCCATCAAAGGTATCCATTGTTATGTATCGAGCAGCCCCAAGAGAGCGAGCGGCAGTTCGTACACCATCAGATAAGTATTTGCCGACTTCTTTTGGTTCAGCACTGAAGCAAACGAAAGGAGTAGAAACTAAGTGTGGATCGCCCTTCACCCAGCGCAGGAAATCGAACACACTGCCACCGTTCTGCAAATGCACATCACTAATAATCAGATCAAAATCTTTGCTGCGAAGAATTTCCATGGCATTATGGAAAGTGTCTACTTTGGTCACCTCATGACCAACACCTTCGAGGCAATCACCAATCTCTCTTCGCTGTTCTTCATGTTCCATTGTCACTAGTATTTTAGCTGTCATGATTACTTTCCCGTTGCTTCAGTGTCTTCAATTGCTTCAATTGATTGTCTAAAGACAATAGAGAGTCGATCTGCTGGCGAAATTCTTCTCCATCAAAAACCTGCATGGAAATGAACTTTGAAGCCTTTAATGCGCGAGCAGCGATTCTTACTCCATGCTCAACGACTTGCGCCATTGCAGTTGGTTCCAAACTAAACAAAACAAACGGAGTCTTCTTCGTCGATGGGTTCTGCCTGATCCATGACAAGAAGTCAAAGACACTTCCACCGTTCTCCAGGTGAACATCCGAGATTATTAGGTCCACAGGCTGTGACTGAACAATGGCCATTGCCGCAGAGTAGTTGCGAGAAACGATGACGAAATAGCCTGCTAAGCTCAGGCACTCGACCACAGGCCGAGACCCTTCATCACTTTCAAATAGCACTAAAACTTGAGAAGTCACAAGTCACACCTCATCCTTGGGCACAGACGAGGTAATTTGCGGTCAAATTGATGAAATCCTAGAAATCGGCCTTTAATGACCTCTATCTGCATTCATTATAGGCCTTTAACCACGCGCAAAACGACCTGACATTTAACCCAGACCGATTACCAGCCCGAAAGACAAGCCCATGCTGGACAGAGAGAATACTTAATGTTTGTGGCCCGTGAACATTGCGATCAACAAAGAAAGTTTTGAACTACTTAGCGCGGTAAACCCAACCTTCAAGCAAGACTTCTAGTGAATCAGTCGAAAATGGATCGTCAAAATGCTCAGGCACAGCGCTATACATTGCCGTGGTATAGCAAGATATCAGCGCGTTTATCGCTCTATCTGAATGGCGGAAATTGTGGAGAAACGATTTCTGAATAATCAAAGCAGGTATGTCTTTCAGGGTAAGCGCTTTGCGCTCTTTCACTTTCATCAAGTTCTGAACGAGCTTATCGCGATGAGCTTCAGCTTCAGTCTCGTCGTGCTTATCTTTGCTGACATACGACACATCGGTAATGCCCAAATACTTCAAGGTTTCTTTTGGCTGCACTTCAATCACAGCACAACCAAAGGGAATAGCGTCTTGAAAAGGAAGTATGAAATAGCGTTTGGGATCAAATGACGCCAACGTTCGCATGCCATGGTAGGTAAGGTGAAGCATGGCTGGATTAGCACGCTTCATTGGGCTGTTCAACGCTGCACCACCGACAGTATCAGTGACTCGCTTGGGTTCTTTGCCAAATTCTTTTGCCAGTGCAGCGAATTCTTCAAATGGAATAAAAACCAGTTCTTCGACAACCTCTTGCCACGACTGATAGCTCTTCTTGATTTTCTTAGCGGCAAGGAAGTCCAGAAACGCTACTGGTAAAGAAAAAGGACAGTCAACACCCAGTGCGCTCAGGGTCTTGTGGGCATCAAGGTCTTTGCTCAGAACATGTGAGCCTGTCTTCTTAACTTCTAATATCTCAAAGCCTAAATTGCTAAGGCGACCCACAACCAACCAGGTTTCGTTTGGGTTTTCTTTTGAACTAGAAAAGTCTACACCAGCTACTACTTTGTCACGCACCCTAAAGCCCTCAAATCTCTAATCTCAACTGTCCAGTTTCAATGCTTTTCAAATTCTAATTCTATCAACTGATTGAGCAAGCCATGATTACGTACTCTTTCTCGTTAAAGCAAAAAGTGCTAACTTCGTTCATACCCAACTTCGCATGAGCACTAATCGAGCGCGGATTATCCAGCGAAACGAAGACAACCACAACTTCGTATAGCTTAGGCACAAGGGCAAACAAAGTGCTGTAAAGCTCCCCGACCACGCCTTGACCACGATAGGCACTGTCAACACAAACAGGACCGGCAATCAAGAGGTTTTGTTCAGACAACGGCCTTCCCTTATAAGTAGCTTGAGGGAAACTCTCAATCATTGCCCGGGGCAGGGCAAAAGACATATTGAAGGCCTGGCTCGATGCACAAAGATAGGCCTTAACCTCGCTGGCAGCATTGCTCTCGTCACCAGCGACGGCAACCACAACCCCACCATCAAGGTCCATCAGGCGAAATTGCTCAGATGTAAACTGTCCAGAAAGGAAACCATCTTGTTTTTGCTCAGTGCCTAGATTTGCCTCCAGATACAAATTCTGCAAGCTCACGATGTTTTCAAAATCTTGCCCGCGGGCTCGGCGGTAGCTAATTGCCATTTCCTTCCCTTCTCATTCAATTGCTGTTAGTCGTCTTTCTCTTGCCCTTCTTCGTCTTTGTCTTCCTTCGCTTCTGCTGCCAACTCCGATTTTAGACGCTTGCATTCTTCTTTCAATTTTGAAATTTGCTCAGAGTCTTTCAAGGCCTTATCCTGGCGCCCCTGTAGAGCTGTGATTTTCAACTCTTTAAAATCGACAAGCCACTGCTTATCATCATCAATTTGCTCAATTGCCTGATCACAAGTAGCGTTAGCTTCAGTAAATCTTTTGAGACCAATCAAGGCATCAACTTTGCCATTGAGAATGCGAAAATGATCATCACTAGCACACGTATGGTTGAGCGCTAACTCAGAATCTTGCAATGCCTCTTTATAGAGGTGGGCACCGTTTTTGGCGCTAGCTCGATTTTGCAACAAACTAGCAGTTACGTCTGCCTGTATGGGTTTAAGAGAAAGTGCGAATGTACAGTCATCAATGGCCTTTTGATTTTGATTAAGATCACTATAGGCATAGGAGCGGTTAACATAAAACTTGGGAACATCTGGTCGAATAGCAATTGCCAAACTCTCAAGTCGCACCACATCCTTTGGCGCACCATCATATTGAATTAGTTGATACGCACCACGGTGAAGATCAAATGCCAACTGCGGTTTTACTTTAGCAACCAACTGCAGATCTGCTTGAGCTTCACTTTGTCGATCCAAGGCATAGAGCGCATTGGCACGAAGCAGATAACTCTCTGCTTGATTCTCCTTTGCTTTGATAGACTCTTCGGCCTTCGCTAAAGCATCTGAATACTGCCCCTTATCCAAAAGCTCAACGCCTTGATCATAGAGCTCGCCTTTCGAGCCAAAAGTTATGACATAGTTGGCAACCACTTGATACATGACAAAGACAGTCAGGCCGATAATGAGCAAAGACCAAGCAATGATCAGGCCTAGCCAGATTTTGCGACTGTTACTCGTACTAGTCATGAATATATGTCCAATCACCAATCATTTCACTGTAACCGCTGAAGAACACACCCCTATTCTTCTTATCAGGACTGTAGACAAACCCATCACCATTTAGAGGATGGATGTAACACCGAACGCTCAATGACCACGCCCCACAAGCGCGGCTTGAGTCCGCACGATACTCGTACTGTGGATATGCCCCCATACCGGTGTCTGGAATCTTAGGCAAAAACTCCGGGACTAACTGACTAAGTTCACTTGGTGCCTTACCATACCTTTTCTCATAAGCCTCAACCGCAGCAATCAATGGCTTGGATCGCTCAGCCAGAGCCACAAAGCCATCGTGCCGCACTGACCCCAGTAGCATAAAAATAGCCAAGCTAAGAGCAAGTAAACTAGCTGATACAACTATAGTTATCTTATTGCGCGGATTATTTGTGTGAGTACGCAAATACACAAGTGTATCCAGGAGGACAACACCTGATAGCACAAGCACAGCAAGAATCTGCAAGAAGGAAAGTGCTGGTACGTAATTGAAAAGCCATGTATAGCTAAATAGCACAAATACAAACTTAAGAGGACCTGGATCATGAACCGAAAGGTAATTCATCAGAGCCGAGAAAAATAGACAAAACACGACAAAACCAAGAAGCAAAATCTGCGGCCAATTGCTAGCATTAGGTTGAACCTTGGGCTGCACCAAAACCACCAACTTTGATTCCGTTATCGCACACCCACAGGAGCTTTATCGAAGCGCTCAGAGTCAGACTGCGGGGCCATAGGACTGATACCAACAACTTCGCCATTGATGGTTGTTTCGGCACTGCGGAAAGGACCAGAAGTCTTGACGAAATCATAAGGGAAGTTGAGCTTAGGAGCTGATACTTCATCTAGCATTCTCATTTGCTCAGCACTTAAGTGCAAATCTAACGCCCCTAAATTGTCATCGAGCTGCTCTAGTGTGCGAGCGCCAATAATCGAAGAAGCAACGCCAGCCTTGGCTTGCAACCAAGAAAGGGCTACACGAGCTGGGCTTGAGCCAGTTTCTTTAGCCACTTTGATCACGACATCAATGACATCATAGGTACTGTCTTTCTTCAAATGACCAGTAACCCACTCACCGCGGGCAGCATCAACTTTATCTCTGTTCTCGCGGGTATATTTTCCACTGAGAATGCCATACTTAAGCGGAGACCAAGGTGTGATTCCGAGTCCCAGTTCTTTTGCCATCGGCACTAGCTCGCCTTCGACGGTGCGCTCAAGCAGTGAGTACTCAATCTGCAAAGCGATAAGTGGTGCCCAGCCTCTGAACTTAGCAATCATTTGAGCTTGAGCAACTTTCCAAGCTGGTGTATCGGAAAAACCGACATATCTGACTTTACCCTGACGAACAAGGTCGTCAAGTGCGGCCATAGTCTCTTCAATTGGAGTGTGATAGTCCCAGCAGTGCATCCAATAGAGGTCAATATAATCGGTCTTCATCCGTCGCAGAGAAGCTTCACAGGCTGCCATTATTGACTTACGATTGGCGCCACCAGCATTTGGATCACCCGGATAAAGAGTGCCGAAAAACTTAGTGGCGATCACAGCCTGGTCACGACGAAAACTATTGCGGTGCAGATAATTGCCGATGATTACTTCTGAATGGCCTTTGGTGTAGACGTTGGCGGTATCGAGAAAATTGCCGCCTTTGGCAAAGAAATGATCGAGAATCTTGTGTGACTCTTCTTCTGTTGAGCCCCATCCCCATTCCATGCCAAAGGTCATTGTACCTAAGCAAAATGGACTAACGCGCAGACCGGAATTGCCAAGTGTAACGTAATTGTTTAATGCCACGGTTCTATACCTCGCCTAGAGCGTCGGATGCGCTGAACCCTCAGAATAAAGCAGGCAAAAGATTAAACGGCCAATCATAGCCAAAGCTTTAGATCTTGCACGAGCCTATTCAACTTTGCCACCCAAGGCTCGAATGCTTTGTTCAGTTTGTCTGACTTCGTCCAGATGTTCCGGTGTATGGTCGTCGAACCAATCATTTAACGCAGCAACGGTGCCTGGCCTGATATAGTGCGTCTCTAGCAATAGGTGCCCGGTCTGATTTAACCAGCGTATGGTTTGATCAGTTGAGCGAGTGTGCTCAGACAGCTGCACAATTGCTTCGGGGATAACACAATGATCCTGACTGCCTTGAATAATTAGCAGTGGAATATTCGGGTTCATCTTTTGAGCATATTTGATAGAGCGACCAACGCACGATTCAGTCTGGAGAAGATCACTGAGTGGCATTTTTTTGCGAACCAAGGGGTCCTCAAGCATTTCCTGGCAAATCTTGGGATTGTTTGACACCAATTTGCTTATAAAACCTTGCAAGTTCATTTGAAATCGCGGGCTGATCAAAGCTGCATACAGACCAGATTTTACATTCTGCGAGTTGGTGAACATGGCATGATTCAGCTTCACCGCTGGTGCCGAAAGTACTACCCGATCAATCAGCTCAGGATGTTCAGCCGCTATTTGAAGTGCCAGTGTTGAACCCAGGCTCTCGCCAATCACTGTAAGCTTTAAATCGGGATATTTCTTTCGCATCTGTTGAGCAAGACAGACAATATCTTTGTAGCTCTTAAGATAGTCTACTTTCCATTTGCAATCATAATTTTTGCACCATTCGTGCTTTGCTGAAAAGTGCGGCTGGCAGAGTCCAAATCCACGCATGTCGGAGGAGACAAAGTAAAAACCGCCTGCCGCAAATGCCTTGCCCAGAAGACTGTAACTTCTGCCATGCAAGGTCAGACCGTGAATAGCCAGAACCATTTCTGTGGGTTTTGCATCACTAGGTTGCCACTCATATACAGGAAAATTTAATTCAGTAGCAAGAGCACCATTTTCAGTAAATGTAATTGGATGATCAACAAATTCATCGGCAAAAACATTTGTCGGCAAAAACAAAAGTGTGCACAGCACAGCCATTATGGTATTGACTAGCGATAACTTCACTTTAGTCTCCCAAGAGCACGATTGTGCAATATCAAACCATACATCCACAGAATCAGCTAGCTTGAATCGTTCGAAGCAACCAACTTTCCAAGTATCGCAAGTTCCAAGTTCTCCTAACAATGGAGTATGCTTGTAGCGACAAATTGAGCAACATGCATATGAAGAACAATACCAGAGCAAAATCAAAGCAGTTAGACGGCTTAACTATTCATGTGCTCGATTTGCTAGCACCATGGCAGCCGGTGGACGCCAAAAGAATGTTTGGCGGCATTGGTCTATTTGCAGCCGGCACCATGTTTGCCATTATCATCGATGAAATTCTCTACCTGAAAGAAACCCTTGACGCAAAAGGCAAGCCAGTTCCTTGCAACATAGAGCGAAACTACTTTGAATACGACCGCAATGGCAAAACTGTAGCGCTCTTCTATTATCAGGTACCTGAACAAGCCTTAGACGATAGCCAACTAATGATTGAGCTAGCATCTGAGAGCTATCGCAGTGCTTGCGCTCAGCCGAAGAAGAAAAAGAAGAAACCAACTCCATAGTGCCGTTGTCCCGAGCGACTACGAATTAGAATCGGAAAGAAAATGATGGGTCACCGCAGGCTCAAAGACCGTGGACTGCGCCAACCGTCATTCTGACCGCCCCACCAATTGTTGACATAAAAGCGATCGGTTTTAGGATCATAGTCATCAATCGCCATACAATGCCCAGGCACGATGTAGGCCACACTGCCTCTCTTCTTCAGTGATTCAATAATGTCGGCCTTACGAGCGCCGCGACCTGTCCAGTTATCTAAGAAGCCCATGTTCTTCCCGCAAGCTAAACGACTGACATAGTCGAGTTGTTGGTTCGTTGTGCCACCATAATCGCGACCATTTGAACGGTACCCCAGAGCAGCAATTGAAGCGAACTGAAAAATCTGATTGGAATAAGATCTGTTCCAGCTTGGTTCGTAGTTGAGCTGATTCTCGCTCATCTGAATCTTGATGTGCTCTCCTTTATTGTTAACACCACGAGACGTGACGTAGCCCTTTGTCGATGCTTCGCGCAGCCAACGGGTCAACTCTTGCGGCCGACGATTAGCCAAATTGCTTTCAAGCGAATTGAGCGAACAGGTGCCGATGCTGCCTTGGTTGATATAGCGATTGGGTTCAGCCAACTCCTTCAAGGCAGTCTCTACCAGTAGTCTGCGTTCTTCAGTGCCGACTACTCGGGCACGCCCAGCAACAGAATCAGTGAAGATTCTACTTAAATTGCTATAGGTATCAGCTAAATCCAATTCTCCCGGCGCAAACCAGCCTTTCTCGCTGAAACCGTCGGTTCGCTTCTCAAAACGATTCATCCACTGCAGAGTGGTGTTCTCATTGCCCTGAAATACTTTGTGCTGAGTAGCCACTCGCAAAAAGTCTTCTCTCGCTGTTTGTAAGTCGAAAGCATGACCATCATCAGCATTGCGCGGGCCAACAAAGAATTTCTCATTGAGCTCACGGTAAGCTAACTCCCCATCACTTTTGGCAGAGACATCGGTGCGCCAGGATGGCGTTGCTTTATCACTAAGGCCTTCAGTGTGAGTGACAAATTTTTCGCTATCACCAACTCGATCACTATATTGAATAACCGAAGTACCCATTGATGTGGTGTATCTCTCAGTTACTTGGGTCATTCGCAATGGTTTTTGGGGGTCACCATATTTATAGTCGACACGCGCACCGCTCGGTCTAAATAGCGCTGTCACGCGCTCTTGCTCAACAGCACCAGCAGAACCAATAGCAGAGCCGGGAACACTTACTTTCTCACGCTCGACTCGACAAAAGTCAGTGCGCAAAGTAGAAGAAGTGCGACCATCAGCAGAGGCAATGACAACTGAGCCGATCCCTTCTCCTTTTTGCAAGACCCTAACTCGGCTTGCTGCAGCACCTAAGGCGGCAGCATCAATTTCAGTAACATTGTTACCGACATTGGCTACGATTTTTGCTACCTGAGGCTCACCAGCACTATTGAAAACGACTTTGCCATCTCGCTTTTGGTACTCAATCGCTAGCTCATTGGCACCGTTTTTAAGACTACACACAAGGCCATCGCGCAACTCCAACTGAGCACCGTTGATCTTCTTTATCTCAACAGCACCGTCGAAACTGTCCGGCAATTTACCCCCATGCTCGATACGATCTAGACGGTTGAGCAGATTTACCCCAGCTTGATCCATCAGGGCAAATGGTCGAACTTCTTTCTCTGAAGCTCGCTCCTCACGATCCTTTGCCTCAAGAGGAGAATCTCTCTTTAGAATAGCCGGGGTATCCATTCGCCTATTTACCCAACTGAGGCACTACAGAAAACGGTTCTAGTGGCTTAACTTTTGCTACTGGTGCCCGTTGCAAATCAGCGATAAGAGCGGCAGCTTTTTCGGCATTGAGTTTAGACAAATCAGCTTCTCCACCTAAGCTGGTATCGTATTTCTTTGCCCCCTCAAGCATCTGCGAACGCCTAATTGCCCCCTCTAGACCAGCGTTGTTATCGAACATGGCGTGAACATCACTTGGATTAGCTGAACCGTTACTGGCACGCTCAGTGAAGTCGGCCATGGATGAAGCAAATTTATCAAGACGAGCAGGGTCTTGGGTTACTTTCTCGAAGTTATCAGCGAAATCGTTGATTGCCTTAGAGCCCTCTTTGTCGCCTTGCTTATCTAAAGCAGAGGCGCGTTTGCCCATTTTGTCTTTAATCTCTTTCGAGTGTTTCGATAGATATGCAGCCAGCTTCTTAGGGTCCCATGGTGGCGGCCCAAGCTCTTCCATAAAACCGTCGGGCATACTGGAAGCCAGCCAATTACCATAGTTAGCGGCATTCATATCAGTTAGTTTTCCAGCCAACTCATTAAAAGCACGAGAACCGGAATTAGGTATAGACGTATCGGTGCCGCCATCAACTCTCTTATCAGTATTGGTGTCAGTATTAGTGTCAGTTTCTGGAATGCTATTATCGCCACCGCCACCACCACCGCCGCCCCCACCACCATCGCAGCCGCCCCCATCGCAGCCACCTCCGCCACCGCCGCCACCTCCATCTGTCTGACCATCTGGCAAGGTCTTATCGACTGGGGCAATCTCAAACTTATCTCTAAACGAATCTCTGAAATCTGACGAAATCAGATCTTGGCCGTTTTCGCCTTTCAATACATTTAAGCGTGGCACTGCATCTGGTGACTGACTTTTAATCATTGAACCCAGGTCAGTCAACGCCTTTTCAGCTAGCTTAGCGTCAGCACCGGCTTCGACTTGAACGTTATACTCTTTCAGAGTCTTGCCAGCTAAACCTTCGGCCAAGCTGACGGTGCCGTCCTTCCCCACTAAAATATCTGCCTTTCCGGCATTCTCGGCAGTAGCCGGAGCTACATTTATACGTGGCGACTCGCCAGTATTGAGAATTGGTCTATCCGCTGCAACCGCTGGCACTTTGTCTGAAGTTTGATACTGCGCGCCGTTTTCCGACTTAAAGAATTGGCTATCAACAGCTGCGCCAGCAGAGACAGCAGCAGTGGTAGGTTGGGCATCGTAGCCTGGCAGCGGTGAGAAGTCGATAGAAGTACTAGTCGTAGCAGGGCTAAGAGCAACACTCTCAGCCACCATAGGGGCAGCAAAAGAGCTATCACTCATACTATAAGAGAAGTCTGCTACTGGCGCACTTACTGCCACATTATCACTAAAGGAAAAATTTTCGCTCATTGTCTTGTCAGCTCCGGGTGAAATAAAACACGTTGGTAAGTCTTTCGGCTAGCGCCTCAATATCCTGCAAGAGTGCACGTTTTCAGATTAGGTGCCAAATGTTGCAGACTTGTTGCTCACAAACGCTCAGCTTCGTAGTTTCCCCACTGCCAGACGCTTTAAATGCAAAATTCAAACGGTAATTGCCCTGGCCAAACATTCAAACCCTATATGAGGAAGGAAATTGGGAAATCCACCTTCTTTGCAACAAGCTTGCAACTATTGCCGGTTAAGGTAGCAATACCCCTGCTACACACATACTGCAATGGAAATAAAGAAATGGCACAACCTCCAGGCGATGTAAGAACAGACAATGCAAAAGCTGGCACTAGCGAACCAGCTGCGGTTAATCCTCTTTATGTGCAAATCGCAGACGACTTTCCAATACAATTCAAAACTTTCAATCAATCGGGCAGCATAAACGAAAACCCGCCAAAGGCTAGTGGGCTTCCAGGAATTTCTCTATATGAATCGAAGAGAAACGAAATTCCTGCAGCGGAAACAAACGCCCAGCCAGCTCATGATTTTATGAAAGAGCGCAGTCTATTTCTCAATAGAAATAGCACCATAAGATGTCACGATGGCAACTCTAATCAAAATGGCTTCAGGCTAAACGACTTCAGTGGCCTAGAGCGGTTCGATCCCAAAAGTGGTGCCAAGCGCGACATATTTGGAAACCTGCAAAATCCAAATAGAAGCCGCAAGAATGATCTAACAGACGCCCAATACAAAGAACTCGTAGAGTGGCTAAACAAAGCCAAAAAAGCAGATACTAATGCAAGCGAAAAGCCACTGACAGAAGGCAGCAAGGTAACACCACTGCCAGAACTCAAAGTAGAGCCAAAAGTTGAGCCTAAAACAGAAGCGAAAACCGAAGCAAAAGTAGATCCGAAACTGGAGCCAAAATCGGAACAAGCGGAAGATACAGTGCCACCCAAGGCCGATGCGGCGAAAATTGAAGAAAACAAAACTAAAGAAAACAAGGCAGAAGAAAAGAAAATAGAGGAGAAGAAAGTAGAAGTTCCAAAAGTAGAAGAAAAACCACTCACTGCCTTTGAACAAACAATCAAGAATAGTGGTGCCTACACTGTCGAAAATATTTCAGCGGCCTACAGCGCAGCTGGCAAAGAAAAAGACGGAGTGGCACTAGTAATCGTCGGTGAAAATACACCTGGCTCAAAAGAACTTTTAGAAAAGTTACCACAGCTGCAAGCGCAACATCCAGAACTAACATTTGTCGTAGTAAACAAAGACAAACTCGACGAAAGGCTAAGCAAAAACCCAGAAGACAGCCAAGCAAAAGAATGGAAAGCCTGGGTCAATCAAAACCTCAAAGACTGCAGCGGCCAGCCCATCGACCATACATTCACAAGTGTACAAACCCTCAAGGCCGATGCAAGCGGCAAACCAGTTCCAGAGAAGGTAATAAGCACACACTGGGGAGCCAATATTGAAGCGAGCTTGGCTGACCAATCCAAATTTGCCGCAGCAGGAACAGCGAAGAATGCTGGTGATTTTAAATTTGAAGCCGCCAAAGCCGATGAATCAATCAAACCAATTTCTGTCTTTAGACCGAAGAATCCAGCAGAAGCTGTCGAATTCATAAAAGCAACTAAGCCAGAACTTTATGGCAAAGAAACTGCAGAGTCGCTAAGAGAGAGACAAGAGAAATATCTTCAAGCAATTGCTGTGGCTGACAAAGTCAACCCTGAGTATTTGAGCAAGCAAAAACTAAAATTACAAGCTGAAATTGAGAAAGAAAATGTTGCAGCTAAAACCGCAGCTTATGAGGCTTCACCAAGCGACAAACCAGCAGACACAAGCAAAATCGATGGGCTAAATAAGCAGCTTAGAGATTTAGAATATCTGGAAAAAGCACCTGGTCTTCTGCGCACCGAAATGGGAGCAGACCTTCTCTACCGCGCAAGCAACGAAAAAAATGTGGAGAAGCAAGCGGCAATGAAAACTCTTGCCGAAGATATTCTGCGCAACGCCTTCAAAGCAGATCCGGCACTAGCAAAAGACGACACCGTTGATTTGCACTTGTTCAATTTAAAAGCCGACACTGCTAAACTGGCTCAAGAAGCTGGTGCTAGCAACCTTCTATCGGCAGATCAAATCAATCAACGACTAAAAACAATAGCAAAAATCGGAGTAATTGTTCCAGCAGAAAAAGCAACAAGCAGCGAAGCTCCTTTTACAACGACCCTATCAAAGGAGGCTGTGCGATTAAGCGATCTGCCTGGTCAACCCGTTAGAGAGCTACCTAAAGCCACAAGCGGCCCCAAAATAGAAAGATCGGTTTCGAATACATGCTCTGGTGAAGTAAGAGCCTGCAATGCAGCAAGACAAAGTAATTGCCAGTCATTCTGTCAGTCAGCTAGTCAAAATAATAACTGTCATTCACGCCGACCAATTCTAAACTTCCTGCGTCGTCGTCGTTAGAACATCAACCGCCTGCTTTTTCATTTTCGGCCTTGGCCACAATAGCATCGAGCTTTATGCCATCTTCCGGCACGCAACCAATTCCCACAGACCAAACAAAGCGCGCAGTGCTGCTAATTTTAGCCAACTGCGTGTTACATTCGCTAACTATCTTGCTGGCACATTCTCGTGCTGGAGCGGCTGGGCGATGAGGTAAGAGAATGCCAATATCTAGTGTCTGATAGTGCCCGACATAATCAAACGGCTCAACCTGCGAACGAACGATAGCAGATACAAACTTAAGATCTTCAGATGAGAGCTGCTCTTTTTCAAAGCCATCTACTTTATGGACCGAAATCAAAATCAAACTAAACGGCAACCTAAGCTTCAATGCCCGTTGATATTCCACTTCTAAGAAATGCAAAAACAAGTGATAGCTCATCAACCCAGTGTCAGTGCGAAATAGCTGCTGAGAAGCTTCTTTCACCGCTTCTTTAACAACAGGTGACTGAGTAAGCTCGCCAGGCTGACTACTAACCTTCGGACTTGCCTTTAAACCTATGAGTCCAGATTTAGAAAGATTGAATATTATCGGCAGCCAAAGAATTTTGCCCAAGCCACTATCGCTAACCACATCAGCCAAAGTGCACTTACCGTCAAACCCCATATAGAGTGACTTTTGCATCTCCATATCTACTGGCACTAAGTTCTCCAGTGCTTTTTCAAACTCAGATTCGGATGGATTGGTGAGCCTTACTGGCACCGAGTCTTCGGTTAGCCCTAAATTTTCAATGCTATCCAGATAATCTCGTAGGGCAGCCCCTTCCATGAGCAGAGTATCGAGCCTACGCATGGGGGAGCGCTCGCTAGATTTCATTGCCGAATTGAACTGGAAGAAACCGTTCTTCCAGGTCATGCCCTCAATTATTACTTCTTCGCCAGTAAGCTCTTTAATAGCAGCTGTCATTGAATCACTACGAAAAGATGCCCTACGCGGCGCTCCCTCTTCAAAGTAGATTTCAAGAGATTGCAAGCCACTAGTTATGTCCAAGCGCCCGGTCATTTTGGCAACGCTAATGGTTTGGATTAGTTCAAATACTCCTAACTCGCTTAGATCGCCAGACAACTGCATGCCGCCGGACATGGTAGTAGATTGCTGCTCCATGAGCGCAGCAGTTCGGGCTTCAGATCTCATACCGATTGGAGCATTTGCAATTGGGCTAGGTATAGGTTGATTGGCCAGAGCCGAGTTAGCAAGTTGCTGAGCGAAACTACCACCAGAACTAGGGTGACTAGAATTATTTAGCGCCGACTGCTCTCGAGCAAAAGCGGAGCCCAAATCAGTCGAACTAGAGACCGCACTTTGGGGCCCTGTGGCATAGACAGCTTCTTCAATCAAATTACAAATTAGCTCAAGGTCGGTGGTGCTGTACTCCCAAACGGTGTTTGTACCATCGATGAGAGACCAAACAGGAGCGTCATTGGCGGCCCGAGTACGGCCAAAGCCGCCACTGCCGGATCGGCGAATTTGCACCTTAATAACGAACTTAGTGCGACTAGGTAAAGCTATTGACTGCTGTGCCAGGTTGCCGACCTGGGCAGCTTTCAAAAGCTTTTGCAGATCATCCGATTTGGGCGAGCGCGTTAGCGTCTCTAGTTGGTTTAACTTCCTTCCTTGCATTGCACCTAACTTATCAGTTAAATAACGTTTTCACTAGTAGCTTTAAACCCAATAAAAAAGCTAACTACTCACGAACTCAAATTACGAGAAATTTCTCTTGCATTTTGGTGAACGCCGTCGGTTCGAGCCCTCGTACTAAGGCCTGGCGAAGTTGGGCAGCGCAGGCTTCTGGACAATCAACTCCAGTATCTAAAGACAAGTCGTAAATAGCGTCCATTGAGGCGTATCTAGCCGAACAACGGTTCCAGCCGGCATGCCGATCTCCTCTTAGTTTTTCCCGCTCAGCACCAATGGCATCTGAACAGTGAACATTTATGAAATAAGCATCGAAATCAATCAAGTCTTTGATTGCTTCCTCAAGCCATGAGCGTTTCCAAATTACCTCATCGGCAATAATATTAAACCCTTGGCGCAGATAAACCGATACAGCCTTGTATCGCCCCAGCATGAGCTTATCTAAGAGAGGGCCAGGCACAATGCGAAATTCTTCTTTACCGTCGTAAATATCAGACGTGTGCGCATAAAATTCAGGATCAACGCGGTCTAAATCTAGCTCTTTTGGGGGCAAAGAAAACCAAAACATATCAATGCCCTGGAGCAAATAGGTCTGAGGCAACATCAAGTCTTGAAAAGCCTGGGCGAGAGAAGTCTTACCGGCGCTAGAGCCGCCGTTCAATATGATGATTTTTCCAAAATCCGGATTGATACTCGGCACCGCTGTTACTTGTCTACTCCGAATTGATAGCTAGTATCTCCCAATTCAGGGGGTGTCTGGGTGGTCGGTGACGATTCCGCGCATTGAGATGCATCAGCACAGGCAGATAAAGACTTAGTAGGTGGAAGCACAGAAATACCAGGAATACCAGGAATACCAGGAATACCAGAAATGCCAGAAATTGACCATATCAATGTGCGCAGCTGATGTGACAAGAAAGCGTGTGTTACGGCTATTCCGGGTGGAACATGAGCCGGAGCGCCGGCACTGCCGGTAATACTATTACTATCGAGTGGACTGCCGCTCTCTAGCATACGAGTTTCCCTAAATGATCGAAACAAATCGGCCAGCTGCCTTCCATTCTGAAAAGGTGACACTGACTTGACATAAACTTCGCGAGGAGAACAGGAGGGGCCACTAGGCCTTACTGCAAAGCTTGAGAGTTCTGCAAGAACGAAGACCTCAATCTCATTTCCGTAATCTGATACCCACTCAATGTATGCCGCTCCAGCTCGCAAAATAAGTCTTTGATTGGTAACGACAAGCTCACTGTAATTAGGCAAAATAAACTTCAAAAAACTACCAAAAATCTTCCAAGACACTGCGCAAAAGACTAACAACATAGCCAAACTAAGGGCTTGAAGCGGAACACGGCAGATAAGCAGCAGCCCAAGCAGCATTACACCATAGATCACTGTCACTGAGAAAGCCATCATAGCCTGATCTTTTCGTCTTTCCGCCAGTGGCACTGAAACATCGAACCGTTGAATCATTTTCTCACCGGACTTGAGTCTGTCAGAAATGGAGGCCGGAAGTCTATTCACAGAAAATCTATTCACAGATAGCACCACCCGACTGAGTCGGCTTGCGGAACAAGCGACAGATTAGCTCAGTACCTATGGCGCTAGTCATGAGACGCTCTTTATTGTCGCCGAGAAGAATTTGCGTCCAATCAGTAAAGCCACCATCAGCAAGCATAAAACTATCTCCTGCTTGGTTCTTCATTTTTATATGAAAGCAAGGCCCTTGATAATAACTAAGACCTGTTAGGCGATGCAAATTGAACTGAAAACGTACATTATTATGCCTCGACCTCAAGCCTTGGCAAACTACTTCTTCAAGCTTTTTCAGACGCTCTATTAAATGCTGCGGCAAATGCTTCGGCAGAGACTGCGGCAAACTCAATTGTGCCAAATCGCAATCGGCACCAGTAAATGACTTAGGCCACAGATTTGAATACTGCTCAAGCACTTTGGTTGAGCTATCGTGATCGCGGGCGCGCACCAGTTCTTTTATTTTGCCCCTATCGATAGAGAGACTTGAGCAAAGATAACCGACCACAAGGGTGTCCGACAGCTCCACCACAATGTCTTCAAAAGCAAATTGCTCACCGTCGAGCTTAGATAACAACCTAAGATAAAGGTCGATATGCTCTTGCAAGGCTGCCAACTCAAAGGCAAACGAACCAGAATCACGGCCAGCGCTGACCATAGCAAAGAGTTTGAAGTGCGAAGTAAAAGCCGGGTTTTCTGGTTGGGGGTAGCGCAGAACACGCTGACTAGTGCAAAGCCTAGTCGCCATTTTTCTAACAGCGCTCTGCTTGCGCCTGCGCACACATTCTAAAGCCATTCCTATAGTTGGATCAGAAGCACATTCAAAGCCTCTGATAGTGCTCAAGACATTTCCTTGATCAAGTTGGGCCAGACGCGCGACGCTGCCCAGTGGCACAACCGGTGACAACTCAATAGCATCAAATTCTTCGGCTTGGCCGTAGGCAATGCTTTCAACCCTGTTCATTAATCGGGCATCTAAATCACAAGCTTTGCTAACTGAACTTGCTTCCACCAATCTGGATGGCTCAACCTTGCTCACCCTACGCTTGATCACAGCTAGCAAAAGCGAATGAAGATCAGCGCCGGAGATCTTCTCCGAGAGTATCTCGGACAAATTGGCTACACCGAGTTCCCTGGCAATACGCTCACTTACACAATCTGTCATGGCTGCTCGCTCATGGCTACTCTCTATTCAATACATACCCTCGCCCACAATCGCTTAGATTACCCTTATATGTGAAACATTTGAAGAAAGCCCGGTGGATTGATAGTTACATCTTGGTAAGTTAGGTGCTAAGATATTGATTGACCGTCCGGTCGGTCAGCTAATGAACCAATGAGATGCAAAACGGGATGCAAACTATGAAAAAGGCGCAATCGCAGGCTAGAGTCATCGATCCACCAACCATTCCATCCCCCGAAGATGTGCACAAACGCTTCGGCAAGCACATTTTGCCACCCAATGTGCTCGACAAGATGCCTGACCCAGAAGAACTGATTCTTCAGAGCGAAATTGCGCCCATCATTAAAGACCGCCTCAATCTATTTCCATTCGACTGGCGCGTTGAGACCCCACGCCTCATGCAAATCTATGAAGATTCGCGCAACCCAGGCTGGTCACCAAGCAAATTACCTTGGGAAACCCTTGACGTTGAATCGATGACCCTCGACCAGCGCTACGCTATCTCGTATTGGTTCGCATTGTTATCAGTCTTTGATGCCTCTGGCCCAGCAGTGTTTGCCAGAGCAATGATTCATGCTTACGAAACCCACGAAGAAGATGCCATTCGCAAATGCTTCTTCAGCGTTGCCCGCGACGAAATGAATCACGAAGAAGTTTGTGGCCGCGCCATCACACTGCTGACACCAAACGGACCGCTCAACCACGACCCGCAAACCACATTGGGCAAACTCGCTCGCAACAACATTCAGTGGCTCTATCACAATGGTGCCCGTTATTGGAACGGCTACAAAAAAGCCGTTGAGCACTATCCCATGGCCATCCTCTTCAGCTCCTTCCTCTTTGGTGAAGTGGCCTCTTCAACACTGTTCCACAGCATGTATGAGTCGACCACTATTCCTGTATTCAAAGAAGCCTTCAAAAATATTGGCCGCGATGAAGGTAGGCACCTCAGCTTCTGCTTGGCTCTTCTCAAAGAAATGATGCCCAAGCTCAGCCAAGAAGAGAAAGATACAATCACCAAGCAATTCAGAGCTGGATTTATCTTCCTCTCAGGCATTCTCTTTGAGCCACCAGCAGAATTTTGGGATCTGCCAGCGACCTTTATTCCCACTCAACGCTTGTTGGAAGAAAAGGCCCGCGAAGTTGGTTTTGGTGTGCTCTCACTAGAGCAGCGTAAAGCCAATTGGCGCACAGCTGTTGTTCGTTTAAAAACTATTGTGGAGCCGCACGGTATCAAATTCCCCGCTTTGCCAGAGATTGATGTTGACGGCGAAAGCGTAGACTTTGACATCGACAAAATTATTCCAATCTTTTAGTTAGATGGTCAGACCAAGGGCCGACAACTATCAAGAAAGGCGCTCGGAAATACTTGATGCAGCCGCATCGATATTCGCCGAGCGCGGCTTTGATGGCACTTCTACCTCTGCAATAGCCTTAAAATGCGGAGTATCAAAAGCACTGCTTTATCACTACTTCACATCAAAAGAAGAAATACTTTTTGAGATGTTAGTTGCGCACTGCCAGTTTTTGGTAGCATCGGCGCAATCTGCATTAAGAGAAAGCGACAGTGGCGAAGAGCAGCTAGCCAGCGTCGTTGGCGAGTTGATAAGCCTATATATGAGTTCGCAAGATAAGCACATTGCCTTGATGAATAATCTTAAGTCACTCTCCGCCGAGCAGCAAAAAGAGATCAAAAAACAAGAGCGTATACTTGTGCAAATTATCAAAGGCATTGTCGCGCGCTTAAGGCCCGAACTATCTGAGCCTGTTCAGACATCACTGGCAATGTATTTGATGGGTGCCATCAATTGGACTTATACTTGGTTTAAACCAGAAGGCCCAGTGACTTCAGAACAATTTGCTCGCTTGGCAAGCTCAATGTTTTTGAACGGTCTCAGTCGAGCGGATATGCCTTAATCAGGAGCAGCCAATTGATCCAGAAAACGCTTGCTATCGCGGCACTTACCTATGGCCTAATTTACTCAGCGAATCTTCAAGCAAGCGCCCAGACCCCGCAAGCGGCACAAGACGTCAAGCAATTCAATCCGATCTGGAACTTAGAAAGAGATACAAACGAAGACCTACTTCGCCATGCTCTTGCTCTTCAAGAGCGCCACGATCCCCAAGATCAAGAAAAGCTGGCGGAAGCAAGATTAGCGCTAGCAACATCATTAAGATGCGCCAACAAGTTCTCGGCAGCCCGCGAACTAGCTGAGCTGGCTCTTGAAGCACAAGAAAAACTATTCGGCAAAGGCAACAAAAAATGCAAATTGGCCCTAATGCTCTTGTCGAGTATCTACTTAAACAACAGCAGCAATCATTTTGATACGAAAGAAGTAGCGCAGTTAGAAAAACTTTTAGACCAACTAGCAAAAATAGATAGAGAGCAAACAGCAAACTTACGCGTGCAGCTGGCCCAAATTTATCTAACTCAAAAGCAACCTCGCGAAGCAGAAAAACTTTGGTTTCAATGTATCGCATTGCTACATAAAGACCTGCCATACGACTGCAAAGATCTCGCCAAAGCGTGCAAGCAAATCTTCCGTACATTTATTGGCGACCAGCACTACGATGACGCTCAAGCATTGGCACGGGGAATGGCTCAGTATGGCTTCGATCAAGATGTATTGATCAGCGCTGCCAACGGTTTTGTTGTACTCTCGCAACAGCAAGAAAGCTTTGGCAATGACAAGAAAGCCGCACACTTGGCCAAGCGTGCACTTGAAACAGCTGAAAAATATGGCGACAAGAAAACCTGCAGTTATACAAGTGCCATCAAACAATATGCGGCCACATTGAGAAAGCAAGGCAAAGAAGAACAAGCTAAAGAGATAGAGAAGCAATGATCGGCTTCTACCGCCGCTGCCCGGCCAATTCTGCGCTTGTTGTTTCAAGTAGCAGCCAGATCAACAATAAATCAATTAAACGCATAACGAAAACGAGCACCTGGATAAATCCATTCAAAGACAAAGTATTCGTTATTGATCTATCAGCCATCACCATTCCATTTACGCTACATCTGCCAACCGCAACCAAAACTACAGCTGCACCTAGCGGCGAACTCTTACTGCAATGCCACGTTACAACCCAGATAGACTCAATGGATGAGAATATAAAGCTGGCAGCGACCAAAGGCTACGCCGATAAAAAGTCAAATGCAGCCCAGTTAAGCGCGATAATTAAGAGAATCAAGGTGACTCCAGAAAGGCTGCCAGTCTCGCTGGAAAGCTTCTGCACGAGCACCAGAGAAAGAGAAGATAGCAAAATATCGCAGGCTATAAATGAAGCCCTGCAGCAAGAAGGTTTCTTCCTCTATTCATTTGAACCTACTTCGATTTCAATATCTGGTTCTAGTTCTGGTTCTAGTTCTGGTTCCAGTTCTAGCTCTAGTTCTAGTTCTGGGTCAGACCTATCGTATTGCTCACAAATGCTTCGCGAACTGAAGTTTGAACCGTATATTTCTGAAGTTAAAATCGCACTTCCAGCTCACGAACCATACTGGGGTGAGCAAACACTGACCTGGCAAACCACTATTAGACCACCATCCGGCATTGATCAATATGCGGTAGCCTGCAAAAACTTTCTCAACACAAGTTCCAGTAAAGTCGATGAAATTTGCTATGAGACAGTATCAAAAGCACTTTCACAAGCAGTGCAAATTACTGGCGCAGACCGGCTACTAGAGAGGGCCTTAAAGCCTCTAGCGAACATCCCGCTCAACACTTGCAGTTGTGGTCGAGAAGCAGCGGTGATGTTGCTCAATGCCCTAGCCGATTCGCTCTCGACTTGGAGAGGCAAGCTCGCCGTATCCAGACTAGCCTTAGACACGATTTCTACACTGACACGCTTAGACAAAGAAATAGATCTACAAACCGCTGAGAGTTTTGCTGCACTAGGCCTGGTGCTAGAAAAAATTTCGCTCATAGCAGTCGACTCAAAAGACAAATCAGAGCCATGGCAAGAAGAACCCGGTGCCGACGAAACAGTAATTCGGCTGGAGCTGCCTCTACCAGTCAAGCTCGAAGAAGACAATAAAGAAGTGACGCTCGTACTTAAATGTATGATCTGTGTCGAACGCAATGGACAAGAAGCAATTCAATCCGAGACGCAGACTGAGCTATCGAAGTTATTCGCTGACAATCTGCTTACAGCTCTATCAAGCACCAAAGTGCCCCGCGCCGTCGCCGTAGTAAAAAAGCTAGTAGAAAATATTCACTCAAAACTAGGAGAAGAACAAGAAAAAGAACCAGGCAGCAAGTGGGAAACTAGAATTGAAGACGTTCTTAAAGAAATTGGTCCAACCGGTATCGTATTCAATAGTGTTCGAATAATCTTTGCCAGCCTCGATGCCTACAATGATGTGCGTAAGAAGTTTCTCGCTAGCTCAGGGCCAGTGCTGCATTCGCACAAGCTAACAATTAAGTACTTCTCTCTAGCAGACTTAGATCTTCTTGACCAAGAGGGTAAGAGCTTGTTCGCAGACAACAAGTAAATTATCACGCTACCGCAGCAATTTGCTCACCGAGGGTATTAACTCGCTAAAAAGACTACTGCGTGGATTGTGACCAGTGGCGTCGCAAACCAGCACAAAGTTCTTATCAATCAACTGCATACCAGGAATCATGTCGTAACTATGCTGATTGATGTATCTCTGGTCACCCACTAAAAGCACTTCATTGCTGCGGCGGCCAAAGTCAAAATGCTTAGCCCAAACCTGAGCTTCAGCCAGTGTCGGCACGCCCAAGTTAGGACCGTACAAAAGCAGTTGCACATGTACCACACGAGTGTCAGTTGGTGACACACCAGCTGCCGCCAAATAGCTCTCTAAAGAAGAGGTGCCACCTTGGGGCGTGACACCATTAATGCCACCTTTCTTCTCGCCCCCAACAAAAGCCTGGCAAGCAGGACAAGACATTCCAATCGGTTCAAGTAAAATAACTCTTCCTGCATAAGAGGAAAGCTTTACTTTCTTCCCCGTCAAATCACAGAGTTCAATTTCTGGATAGGTGCGACCAACCACTGGTGGCCAGAAGGTCGGGACCGCACGAGGGGCTTGTGGCTGGGCTTGCTTTGACGCCTGAACTTGAGTTTTAGCTTGGGCTTGGACTTGGGCTTTAGCTTGGACAGGCGCTTGCGACTTGGCTTGAGCCAGGGCAGCTGGACAGACAAAGCCAGAAATTGAAAGCATGCCGAGCAGGCTAACCAGGCAAATAGCGACACCAGCCGATTTCTTCGATTTACCAATGGTCAAAAACAGTACCATAACAATACTCGCTGCAATAATTGAATCAAGAGTGGGCACGGTTGTGAGCTGCACAAGCCCTAAACCAAGAGCTTCGCGTGGGGTGGCGATGAAACCCACCGCAGCACCACAAAGCCAGGCAAGCAGCGGTGCTATGCGCCAATTTGGCACTTGCTCAAGTTCGACTTCTTGCATCGGTTCTTTTCGACGACACGCACTTATCACAAAAATACCAGAAATAGGAGCAATCAAAATACCAAGCAAAGTGAGAAATGAAACCATATGATCCACCACATGAAGTTCTGCTAAAACAATTCCGACGATACCAGCAGCAATGGCAAGGTGTGAGCGCTGCCACTTAGGTAGAATGGCTGCAAGACTTAAAGACGAAGAATAGAGATTGCAATCATTGGCAGCCCAAGTAGCAAACATCATCATGACAAATATCAGCCAGGTTAATCCAGCCGGCACCAAGTGAATCATAATATCGTTGCTGCGAAAATGTATAGCAATAGAACCGCATGCCACCAATAAAGCTGGATAAACCAGAGCATAATCAATAATAGAATAGGCCAGTGCATGCTTTGTTGTGCGCGCGAATCTACTATAGTCAGGGTTCATAGAAGCACCTACAACGAAGCCCCCAGTGACCATGGCCGCCGCCGCACCGAAACCCAAAGTTGCATTTGCTGCTGGGCGGTACTGCAACAAGTCTGCCAACTGTCCAGGCTCAGCCAATGATGACAGAGCATAAACCAGGCCGCCGGTGAGCAGCGGCACGGCTAAGTAACTCAACCTTCCGATGGCGCGAATACCCAGTGCCGCAGTGGTAATCATGGCAACTCCACCAACGGCGATTAAGACCTCGCGATTGAGGCTAACATGAAACACTTGTTGAGCTAGGTGCAATACGGCATTGGCAAACATCTCTGTTTGTACGCCCCACCAACCGGTCATTCCCATAGTCAAAACAAAAGCAATACAAGAAGCTCCCTTGCTACCAAAGGTGATTCTGGCAATTAAGGCAGTGGTGCAACGAAGAACAGCACCAAGCCTAGCTGTTAGTGCACCAATTACACCAAGTATGGCCGCGCCAGAAAATGTTGAGAGCACAAGATCTTGAAAGCTAAGACCAAGACCTAACTGTCCGCCAAAAACGAAAATAGGGATGCTAATCATCACCCCTATCTCAATTACCAAAAGATACCACCAAGGGCGAAGATTGCCACTGCTCACTGGCGTTCTAGAAAAATCGTCGTGAATAGAAGTTGCCATTTTCTCCTAGATTGATAGCACGGCAAGAGTGTTTTTGCGACCAGCCTGAATCTAAATACAGGTTTTTGGCTAGTGGTTTTTCCTTAGCGGTTTCTCGCTACCAGAAACCCTTATGCGGTTCGCTAAGCTCATCTTCCATTTCTGCAATTGGCCCCAACACTTGAATAGATTTCTGCCCGGCATCAAATACTTGTTTGCATGGCAGGTTCATGGTCGGATTGGCTTTGCTTGTGCCTGTCAGCTTGCGAAGTGTCGATTCTGGCGCACCAAACAACACGCTTCCTATGTTGGCAAAATATACATTGCCAGCGCACATCACACAGGGCTCCATGGTGGTTACCAGTGTGCACTTAGCTAAATATTCTGGAGTATAGGTTTCAGCAGCCCGGCGAGACAATTCGGTTTCTGCGTGGCGCACTACGCTAACGTTGCCTTGATGCATCAGTATCTGCTCATTGTCAGGCGCTACCAGAACAGCTCCAAACGGATGGTGGCCGAACTTCTTCATTTCCTTTGCAACGTCGTTAGCTGCACGAAGATGGCGGATCATCTGTGCACGAGTCATAGCAATAGAACTCTCCGGTGATTTCTCAGTCGATTTCTCTCTAGTTGTTTCATTAGAAGCCATTACTTTGGTTTCTGTAAGAGGCGATTCCGTTGTATTCCCAGCAAAAGAGGGCGTATGTGATAGGCAAGCCACAAGCAGCAGCAGCGCTAATCTCGCGATCTCAAAACCATTTTTCATAATTCAAATACTTTTAATCCCATGTTGACAGAAGTAATAGCACTAGCGGCAGGCTAATTGTACGACTTTATTGAGAAAGTTCAGGTAAAGGGATAAAAAGCACACAGCTTGTGCGATGCAAAACATCAATAACCAAGGCCGCAGTTGCCATTCCAGACTTATGGCGAGTCAATACTGAGTCGGAATGTCTAATAGCCGGAATCAGCGCGTATTGAGGAGGCGGTTGAGGTGCAGCCGGATGAGTAAGAAGTAAATCACTGAGCTTGCCAGTAAAAGGAACGCCCTTATCTTCTTGAGTCAACGTATGCACAAGCGGCAGCTTCTTCTGATCTGCTTCTCGATGGATGTGCTGAGCGGTGTAGCACAAATCGCCAAGGGGTTGCAGTTCATCAAAGTTCCGCAGTACGACATCGCGAATATTCTCTATGGTAAGCGAAGACAGAGCTATGGGAACACGAGCCTTTACTTTGGTATCACTAGAAATTAATGGAATTGGTGCGCCATAGGCCGGTGCATAAGGTTCTTCTCCGCTCAATTCTTCACTAATAATCATTGAACCCTGGCGCCGCCACTTCTCATGTGGTGACTCTGGGTTTGGTGCCACTTTGGCAAAATCTGTGTCTCGGGTCCAGTCATCCAAGTGATATGGAGTGTGATCAATACCTACTTTGAGTTGGCCACTTTGAAGAAACAGTTCAAGCTCACCATAGGCAATACTCAATTCTTCTCGGCTACCCATACGCGGCGACCAAGGCTTGAAGCTGATTTCACCAGTGGCTAAACGACTGTGACCAATCTCCCAAACGGATGCATCAATATTGTAGGCAATCACGTAGTTATGCTTGCCCCATTTTCCATCGCCAGAGAATTTTTCGCTAAATGAAAATACAATGCGACCATCATGAAGAAGGTGGCTTGTCACCTCTCGGTTTTCGACGTCGTAGCTATCTGTAAAATCAAGAAAGAGATTGTCTTCTTTAGCGGGCAGTAGTAAGCAACCATTCTCATCGAAGCAAAAACGCACAACACCAAACTGCACCTGATGCTCTAGGCTCGGATTAATAGAGAAGCTGCTATCTCTAGACCAGAGAGCAAATGCCTCGCCATTATATTGACAGGTGCTAACTAACTGTTTTTCCTGCAATTTGAATAGAGAGCAATTCTGCTTGCGGGCATCAATAGTGAAATGCGGCATCTTCTCTCTCAATTCTCCAGCATGCTAACGACTACTGCTAACAGGTGTTTCAGACTTTCGCTATCATACACGAGCGAACTACCAGTATCGATTGCGTAAAATCAACATTGACCAGCACCTGTGCTCCGCTTAAGGTAGGCGTTGACTACCCACGGGTCGATTTTAGAGGCTTTTTAATGGCACACAATACTCTAACCAAGGCATCAATTACTGCAGCACCTGCGGAGCCCGCATTAGAGCACGCTCTGCCAACGGTAGAAACAAAAGCAAATCGCCTGCAGAAATGGCATGCCCTCGCGGCAACCTATCTGGGCGAATGCTTCGATGCCATGGATGCCACCATCTATTTTATTGCTCTTGTACCAGCAATGAGCGAACTGCTCAAAACCAAAGATGCAACGACAATAGGCTTCTACGGTTCAATTGTCTTGGCTGTCTTCATGGTCGGCTGGGCTCTGGGAAGTGTGTTGTTCGGCATGGTCTCGGACCGCTTTGGTCGAGTCAAAACCATGATGTGGACAATTCTTCTCTATGCCGGTGCCAGCGGTATGTGCGCCTTGGCTCACAACTGGCAAGAGCTAGCCATCTGTCGCTTCTTTGTCGGTCTCGGCATTGGCGGTGAAATTTCAATAGGCTGCGTTCTCATTGGAGAAGCTTGGAACGGCGACCGAGCAAGAAAACTCTGGGCCATGAGCTTTATGCAGACCTCATTTGGTGTTGGATGCATACTAACTGGGCTGTTTAATCTTGGCTCTGGTGAATTTGGTTGGCGCTATTTATTCTTAGTCGGCATTGTGCCAGCGTTAATTACGTTCTATATAAGGAAGAATCTCAAAGAGCCAGCCAGCGTCGAAACTATGCTTGAGAAACGGCGAAAAGGTGTTCTTCCCAATGCTGGCAAAAGTTCTCTGATAATGGCGCTGACTGGCGAAAATCGTAAGCGCACTATTACTTGCACATTGATGGCCGCTTCAGCAATAGTTGGATATTGGGCCGGAGTCTCATGGATACCAGCTTGGATCAACCAACTAACCGGTGCTCAGGCCGTTGAAGAACGCAGTGCGGCGATGATGTATCTATCGGTTGGCGGAATTCTTGGTTGCTTTGTAGTGCCGTATTTGGTGCGCAACTTCGGTTATAAGCGCTCATTCCAATTGAGTTTCTCGGCCTGCTTAATTTCCACTCTAGGGCTATTCCTGACAGTCACTCAATACAGCCCGATGATCAATGTTTGGACATTTGCCATTGGCACAGTAATCAGTATTCCTTTCACTCTTCTTGTAGCTTATATCGTCGATTGTTTTGCAACACAAGTGTTAGGCACCGCCTCTGGCATCGCCTGGGGCTTTGGACGGATCTTTGCAGCTGGTGCAGGTCTAGCCACCGGTCCAGTCATCGCCTACTTTGGCGGCAATTATGGTACGGCTGCTGCCTGTGTAGAACTCGTCTATATTGTCGGAATAATAGCGGCATTTTGGGCAGAAGACTTCAGTACATGCTTGGAAACGAGAACAGCGGCTGCTGGAGTTTTGACTCACGCAAATCCGATTGTGGTGCCGGTTTCGATTAGGGAGTGATCTGGAGTCAGAAACAAAACCTTGAGGCAATGGTTAGGGGCATTCTACAACCTTGGGTCCACGGGCTCGCTTTCGAGGGCCAGCACACCAAACACGCACTCGTGAACCCGGTACAAAGGCTCATTTCTGACATGGCTACCACAGGCGAGTTTCTGACGGGCACCAATCGCTCTTAATCAGATACTGGACAAGAGAAACAAATGCCGGAAGAACAAAAACCAAAACTTGACTTGAGCTTCGCCCCCAATGCAGAGAGGAATTTGGAACAGATAGAAGACTACATAACCGACAATGGCAATGCGGACGCCGCTGCCAAGGTCGTTGATCAAATCGTCGACCGCTGCGAAGAGTTAGCCACCATGCCCAGGTCGGGGAAAGCTAGAGAAGAGATCGCCCCAGGCGTGCGTTCAGCAACTTCTGGCGTGTACGTAATTTACTATCGCATCCACAGCGACAAGATCGAAATTCTTAGAGTTTGGCATGGAGCACGCGACAATGCGGCTCTAATTAGCGAACTCTGAAGGGCACCAGAGAAGAAGCAAGTAAGCGAGTGGCTAGAAGCTCCTCTTTTAGCGGCTCTTAGCGTTTCTTCGCCCGTCTTTGTTTGATTCTCTCGCGAACAGTTTCTATCGGGATGCCTTCTCCCGCGTCCATCTGCTTAATACTGCTTTGTATTTCTCGTCTCAGCTCGTTTAACTGCAGTTTTTCTAGTTCATCTTGGCGTCGAAGGAGCCGCAGGCTTTCTCTTACTACTTCGCTGGCAGAGTTATAGAGCCCTGTTTTGACCTTATCATTGACAAAATCTTCTAATTCAGGCGTTAGCGATACATTCATCGTCATACAATGCTACCTCCAAGCCAAACCAACTTCATTCTAGCGATTGTGGCAAACATTGTCAAACTTTGCCATGAGCTTACAAGCACCAGGCCGAAGAGCCGCGTCCGAAGATGCCACAATAGATTTTATTGCCCTTGTGTACAATTCTCCTTTATGCGGGGAGCCAGCGATATGTGCGCGCTTCAGCTGGGGCGCCCAGTGCAATTCCAATTGCTGTGCCGGTTTCGATTAGGGAGTGATGGTGACTAACGAAGGTACAAAAGCACTGTCTGGGTTTTAAGCAGGTAAGCCAACGACGTGTCTGCACTCTTTTAGAACATGGAAATTCACCCCATCAGCCAAGAAAAGATCTCTCACACCAGACAATGTACTGATCTTTTTCAATAGCGGCATTACTGGGTCGCGCATAGCACTTTCCAGCAAAACTACTCGCTCCTTTTGAGAAAGTGTTCTGTATTCATGCCAGTAGTTAAAGGCACCTTTTAAAACAGCTGTTTCATGAATACGCATACTGCCATGGTGCATAGACTTATAGGTTTTGCCATCTGCTATGAATTGCTTGAACGACACCCCAATATCAATGTACTTACTGTTGTTGACAGAATAGAGCTGCAGAAAATAGAAATGATCGGCAGTCTCTTTATACCAATAGTTGCCATCCTTCTTGAAACCTTCTGGTTTCAAAAACCTACCAACTATTTTTACAGGGTCAAACTCCTTAAATCCATCCAGGGTGCTGAACTGATGCAGCAGGGGCAATGCCCGCGCACACAGACACTTCTCTAATCTTTGTGTGCGTTCTTCAGGCGTTAGACTTCCAAACTCAAATGAATATGTCAGTGCGCCATGCAAATCTAAAAGCTCGTGAACATGCTCAGTAGCCTGCCACTTATATTGAAAAGTAGCACCATCCGTTAGGTATTTCTTGGCAGAGTAGCGAATATCAATAAAATCGTCGCCATTAACCCGAGATAGAGTCAAATAGTAAAAGTGATCCGGTGTTTCGCGATACCAATGAAATCTGTCTCGAATGAAGCCCTCAGGCTCAAGCACTCGACTAATTACGTCTGCGGCATTATAGGGATTCATGATTTAAAAATTCCTGATTCAACGACGCCGCGACCTCTCAATTATTCCACTAATCAAGAATACAACTGGAACTATAAACATGCAATTGACGACAAGAACAAAACCCTGGTGGGCAAGACTTTGACCGGCTTCATGGATAGTCTGGAACAAGGTCAAAGTTACAGCGGCCAAAGACGACGCGAATAGCAGCAAAGAGAACTTGATGTTGCTAGTTGCACCACTAGCGATATCAGCGCACTCCATTACCTTTAGGCGGCTGATATAAAACAAAGCCAACACGACTAGACCCGCACCACTACATGCATATTGCAAAATCTTGTATAGCTGCAGGTGAATACCAGCAAAAACAAACAATTCACTAGACAGCAGAGGGAGAGACTCAACGGCAAAACCATGCTGGTGAGTGAAGCTATCCCAAACAATATGAGTCCACGAACCAACGAGAAGAGAGAAGCAGACAGCGGCACTAGCCTTTAGTAAATCAGAAAAAGAGCCATGTGTCATAGCAAGCGACCGTCCACTGGGCAATGACAACCAAAATTGACGATGCGGAACCGGTAGCTGACTTGCTATCAAATCTTTTGAGCAATAGTAGATAAGCAAAAGCACCAGACCGCTCGGCAAGTCGAGCAAAAAACTACCAGCAAATGTATGAGCCTGAGCTGAAACGTGATACTGCTGAAAGGCATAAGCCAGATCTGGTGACATAGAACCGCACACCAATGCAGCGAAATTCAAATAGCGTGGGCACAGCTTTGCAAAAGGTAGAACAGCGCATGGGTGGGCAATAGTTAGGGGCATTCTATAACCTGGGATCTACAGGCTCGCTTTCAAGGGCTAGCACTCCAAATACGCACTCGTGAACTCGGTACAAAGGCTCATTTCGGACAAAGCGCTCAATTGCCTCAATTCCCAATGCAAACTCACGTTTGGCCAGTGACCTTTTCATTGCCAACTTTCGAAAACGAAGACGTTCAAGGTTGGCAGGAAGAGTATATTCAGGCCCATAAATGATGCGCAGGTACTCGGAGCCACGACATTTAATAGCGGGTTGCACTATGCCTTTACTAGTTGTGGTTATGAAATCCATCGGTTTGACTACCATTCCTTCACCACCACTAGCTGTCAATTCTTGCCACCAAGAAATAGCACCCTCGACACTAGCATCATCAAAGCAGTCGACCAACTTGTTTCTAGTAGCAACAAACAGTTCACTATTGTGCTCAGCAAACTTGGCTAACTCGCTCATGTGCCAAGTGTGCGGCTTATCTGTGTGGGTGGCACCCTCGGTTGCAAGCAAATGGAACGGCGCTAGTTTCAAGTCTGCCAATGAATTGACCGGCCAGCAATACTGTCTGTAGGCGTCAGCAAACTTCTGCGCCAACAGAAGTCTCTCTTCTTGCTGTATGAGGAGTTCAGAGACATCAAGGCCGAGCGAGGCAGCCATCTTTAAGACAGAGACAGAAGCTGATAAGTCTAAACCAGCAGCGGTGCCAACGGCTGCATACTGATCTTGCAAGAGTTCTTGCGCCTTGGCCGACCACGGCATAAGCTCACAGTCAAGGAGGGCCCAATCGCTGTTAAATCGCGACCAGAAATCAGTATCGGTAAGCGTCTGGCTGACGCTTGCAAGAAATTCAGCCTCAATGGCTTTGTCTTGAAAGAACGCTCGCCCGGTTCGTGTGTAGCAAATACCAATGCTACCATCGGCAACTTTAAATCGTTTGGATGCAGCTTCAGCGCTCTTGCAAATTACCACCACAGTGCGAGAGCCCATATGCTTCTCTTCGCAAATGAGATTTCTTATCCCTTTGTTTCTAAAGTACGAAATAGCTTCTGCTGGATGCTCCAACAAAGTCTTCTCGCTACTGGTATCACTGGGCGACATGGTGGGAGGCAAGTAAATTATCCAGTTCGGACTAGCAGCAAATCGACTCATTACTTCTAAGGCTGAAACTGAATTCTCGGCACGAATAGTGACGTTGCCCTGCAACCTTGTTTCAACAATACGCTTGCCCGTAACGTCATCAATATTGAGTAACTCGTCGACAGTTTCTCGTGGCTGGGGTGACTGCAAAGGATCAACAGTCAACGGTCTCGATGGCGCATAGTATTCGCGCAAGGCTTCAACTTGCACCAATTCTTTTTCAGGATACTTCAGAGCTGTTAGCTTGCCACCAAATACACAGCCAGTATCGACGCAAATAGTGCGATTGACCCACTCGGGCTCGGGCACTGTTGTGTGGCCATAGACCACATGGGCCTGCCCCCGATATTGAGAAGCCCAGTTATAACGCACAGGCAGACCATACTCATCGGTCTCTCCTGTGGTTTCACCAAACAGAGCAAAGTCACGCACCTTACCAGATCCACGACCTTGGAAGCTCTCAAGCATTCCAGCATGGGCAACGACAAGGTTGCCTTGATCAAAAACATAGTGGCTAACGAGCTTATCTATAAAATCAGCAGCATCGCGCTTAAACTGCGCAGTCTCATGACCTAACTGTTCAATTGACTCAGCTAAACCATGAGCAATCTTTACAGGCTGCCCTTTTAAATGACGCATGAGCTTTATATCGTGATTGCCTGGCACGCAGAGCGCAGCACCAGAGCCAACCATGCTCATAACTAATTTCAACACATCTGGAGTCTTAGGCCCGCGATCAACTAAATCACCAAGAAAAACAGCTCTTCGCCCTTCTGGTGCAACCACTTCATACTGTTCAGTGGCAACTTCAGAATCAAGTTTGTTTATTTTGTAGTCGAGCTTGGTGAGTAGCGCTGTTAACTCATCAAAGCAGCCATGAACATCGCCAATAATATCGAACGGTCCTGATTCAGATTTTCGATTGTTCCAAAGCGGTTCTCTCGTTATAGTAGTTTGATCAATTTGCTCTTGCGATGTCAGAGTAAATACATGCCTGAACCCTTCACGCTCTAACCCACGCAGAGCCCGACGCAGCTGATCGTTTTGCTGACCAATGACATGTTTGCCAAAGTTGCGGTCATCTCGACTCTTGTTGCGTTCCTGACAAATCGACTCGGGTAAGTTTAAAACGATTGCTACAGGAATGCAGTGATATTCACGAGCAAGCGCGATCAGCGGCTTTCTTGCTTCAGTTTGCACATTGGTGGCATCAATAACACAAAGTTTTCCGCCCTTCAAGCGCTTAGCAGCAATAAAATTCAATACGTCAAAAGCGTCACGGGTCGAAGCTTGATCGTTCTCGTCGTCAGAGACAAGGCCACGACAGTAATCAGAAGAGATAATCTCTGTAGACTTAAAGTGCTTGCGAGCAAAGCTAGACTTACCAGACCCAGAAGTACCAATTAGCACCACAAGACATAACTCAGGTAGTTTAATAATCATCGCTTGAACACCGCCATTTGAGTAGGCGGGCCTACGGTATCATCGACAGTGCCGACAGGGAAGAATTCAACCGAGTACTTATACTCGATAGCCACTCTCTCTGCCCAATTCTTGAATTCAAGCCTAGTCCACTCAAAACGATGGTCTTTATGCCTGAATTGCCCCGCTGGAAGACTCTCAAATTTGCAGTTGTACTCAATATTTGGAGTAGTCAATACAATTGCTTTAGGTCGTGCAGCGCCGAACAATACTTTCTCAAATGTAGAGAGACGGTAAGAATCAAGATGCTCAATCACTTCTATACAAGTAGCAACATCAAAGCCTTGCATACGTTGGTCTTTATAGATAAGAGAGCCTTGCATCAACTTCACTCGACCTTTTTGGTGCTCCGGCAGCTCAGCCAAAGCCAGTCTCTTTTCAGCAATATCTAAAGAACGATGGGAAACATCAAGCCCAACTAACTTTTCAAACTCGCGCTCTTTCATCAATAATTTGAGCAGATTACCCTCACCGCAGCCGAGATCAATAATGCTCTTGCCACCAAGTGCTTTCAAAGTAGCCACAGTAGTATTCATGCGCTGTTCATTCAAACTAATACGCGCTTCTAAAGCAGCTTCTTCTGTTGCATGCTTCCGCTCAACTTCATCAGCATTGATCTCGCCGCCATCAGTCAGTCGGCTTAGGGCCTCATCAGCCAAGCTTCTATAGTGCAGGAGATAACGCTTTACGATGGTCTTGTGCATCGGATGCTCGGCCAACCAATCTTTACCGTGCCGCAGCAGCTTCTCGACCTCATCGTCGCCAACCCAATAATGCTTCTGGTCATCCAAGACTGGTATCAAAACATACAAATGGTTGAGCAGCTCAGATAGCTTCTTTGTAGCTTTTAGAGAAACAGTAAAATATGAGCTCAGGCCCCACTGCGGAAATTTTTCGTCTAATAAGTGATTCTCTGCGCTAACCTCATAGCCAAGTGGTTCGAAAAGGTCACGCAAGAATTTCTCGCCGCTACTGCAACGCAAAGCCGCGATGTTAGCCTCAAGTGGTATAGCTGTTTGAGCTAATTCTGGCCGTTCGCGACTTTTGCCAGACAAGGCGCTAGAAAATATCTGGGCTATGACAACGCTAAGCAACGAAGAGGCACAATATGGCCTGTCGTTTACGTATTGGTCAAGCGCTTGACCATCGCGGCGACCACGAACCAATGCAATTGGGTCAACGTCGACCACTAGCGCCATTGTACATTTTTCATCGCTATTTTCAGGGTAGAAGACCCGCGCTTCTCCGCACGAAAGCTTGAACGACTGAACCTGACTAGGGTTCTTGTAAAGGAGATAGCCCAAATCGCTAGCAGGCTGGTGTGTTGTTGAAATTGTTAAAAGCATTCAAGTAAGAATGACACGAACAGTTGATTCAGGCAACCTCGCTGTAACCTTTCATTAGGCGATGAGAGGCAGGTTGAGCTAATCTAGAGTGATGAGGAATACACTTTCCAACCACCTTAAGTTAATGTTGCTACTGCTCGCCATCGGTTTGGCAGACAGCCCAGCTATTGCCGAACCTGAACCTCGCAGACTACTAGACAAAGATCACTTGAAAGGCGACTTTGGGCCGCATCCCTACCCACCGGGAGCTGGGCGGCCACGAGAAGCGTGGGAAACAGACCCATCAAAGCTTGGCCCAGTGCATAATTGGCCCCAAATACCTAATGGCTATGTAGAACCTTCTCCCGAAATTAGAAAGAATATGATGCGAACCTTTGGTCCTTACGAACGTAAAACGCCATCGGCTCAATGGTCTCCCAATCAAGGTCCGTCGGTACAAAATGGCCAATTGCACAAGCGAACAGGACCACCGAAAGAAAGAGAAATCGCCACAGACATTAATCACTTGCAGAAAACCAAAGATGGCCGATGGCTCTTTAACAGTATCGAAGACGAAAAACTATTCTTTCTGCTACCAAAAGAAAAAGTAGTACCTCTGTTGGGAGTTCCAAGAAAGAATACGGGCGGACTAGTTCAGTACAACTGTCGTGTAAAAGACAGCACGGGCTACCTAGAATTATTCATCGGAGACGAATTTGTTCAGTCATCTAGAATTCGATTAGAAGATAAATTCGCTCCCTCTAAGGGGAGAAAGTAGCGACGTTCACAAGGCGCGACGGGCCAGTGGTGCTTATACCAGTGACAATAAACACGATTGGGCTATGATCGTAAAGTCCAGAAGCATATTGTGATGACCATGAAAATTCCTACAATTAAGCCAATTCCTGGAACCTATGCTCTCCATGTCAGCGCCTCTGCTTGGCTGATGTGGGCAATTAGCGAGCAAATTTTAGATTTTCATAGAACTGGAGGGTCAATTACCACCTATGTTCTACCAACCACTCTTCTATTGTCACTAGTCTTTTTCACGAGGTCATTGCTTTCAAGCCAACCTAGGCGAAAACGCAGGGAAGCAGCCTGGTCAGCAGTTTGGTCAAAAATAAAAACAGAGAGCAATCTAGCCAAAGCAATCTCAATGCTTCTCATTGCCCTCACCCAACCAATTGTTCTTTTGATTTTATGCGTGGCGACAACTTCTCTTGCATCAAATTCGGCAAGGTGTCTAGCCATGGCGCTAGCATCGGCAGGAAATTATGAGGCCAGCGAACAACTATACAAATTCAGCAATCCACGTAGTCAGACTTCACTTATTTCAGTTTGGGACTGCCCCTACCAACGCGATAACAAAGACCAGCTAGTTGACATAGAACAAAAAGTCTCAGCAGTTGCCTCAGTTTACGGAAACAATAGCTCAGAATTAGCTGACTATTACGCCTTCTTGGCCGAAGCATCGGTGCAAAAAGCGTTGTATCTAGACAAGCATCAGGCACAACAAAGAGCTCTGCTATTTGAAGGCAGCCAGTTATTCGGCGAAAAAGCGTTCCAAATCTACAGCAGCCTCAAAAATAATACAGAATGCTCAGTGGCACTAGGAGTTATTGCCGTTGATCAAATGTCTTTGGGCAAAATATCAGAGGCTCGACACACGGTGGCCAAAGCGGTTGACCTGCTAGCAAACACAGACCTATGCGCAAAAAAGGGTTATGCGAACGGTGACCTAGAATACGTAGCCGATAAGATAGGTGATCTTGAACTCGTAAAGCAGATCAGAATTGCTGCTGGTTCTAGACCAAACTACACCGCAGAGAACAGGCGAAAGGAATATCTCGATGCCACTTCTATCGTCATTCTAATGATGCCAATCTTCGCTATGTTTCTTCTTCTCAAGAATTGGGAACGGTCCATCTTAACTCACATTTTTCACAGAAAGTGGATTCAGGAGCTGAAACTCTCCACCGACTGCGTAAGCACCCTAACAGTCCTCGACAAACTAACAACTCTAGAACTCTACCAAGGCCGCACTTCCGAGGCTCAAATTTATAGCCAAGCGATGCTTCAAATAGCATTAGCAGATGCTTAAGTCTTCCAAATACATTCATTTCATATTTCTGTTGCTCACCGCTGGGTGCCAGGCGAATAGCGCGGGTGCGCAGCAGCCGGACCTATCCAAGCTGGACCTCTTACCTCCTGAAACGAAAATGCCGTGGGATAGCAAACATCGAAGATTCCCGCCTGACCACGGCTTGCCACGTAGGGCCAATCCAAAAGCCGATCCAGGACGAGATAACACTACAGGGACACACTCTACAGATATCGATAATCAGTATTTCGCACTACCGGGAACACTGAAAACGAAAGTATTTTCAAAGACCAATACCTCTGAAGATCCCTGGCACCAGCTCGAGCGGGCACTTCAGCTTGCATCAGCAGAACAACAAGCAAATATGGTAATGAAAACCACCAAGCTGTTTAGATACATCAAATTCAACAGCGTACCAGACATGTCACTAATCGGATTTCCACGGACGGCCAACAAAGGTGCACCAGAATCACAGCGCTACACATTGCGTGCGGCGCTGAATCCCCTATACACGAAGTCGCTACCTAGCCAGTCCCAGCAAACGGAGTTGCCATTCGGCATAGCACTCAATGGTGTTTTAATCACTCGCGGCCCAGATGATTATTGGAAGATCAATAATCATCCAATTTCTAAGAACACTCTATTGAACTTGAGACACAGAAAACTGCCAACATTAATAGGCTATGCAGCGGATGGTTTTCCTGTTTATGGTCCCTTTGGCTACAAGCACGCTGACGACAGCAAGTCAGAGCTAATAGTACTAAAACCTAGTTTTAGGGTGAAAAAGGAAAAAAGAGTCACTCCAGACAAAGAGACTAATGAAACCAAAGACTTAGGCACCACTAGTAGTGCAGATACACCGTTGGCTGAAAACAAAAATGCCAAACCAATTTGTGAATACGAATACATTGATAAACTAGGCGACCTAGACGACTATAACGGCCGATTCGGAGTCACTCCAGAATATCCCAATGGCACTTACTACTACGTAATTAGCAATTCTTACCCATTCATCCCAATAGCGCTCAGAGAAGAGCCAGACAAGACATTCAGACCACGCGAGCAACATAAGAAGCCGAGGTCTCTGCATGATTCGTTTGAAGGAAGGCATTTTCTAAAATAGCATTGCCGAAAACAACAGTTTGGAAACAGTTGATAGACGGATTCTTAAACTACCAGCAATGATAAACTCAACAAATACACACAGGAATCGCAATGAGAGATCGCTCACAAACCCTGATATTGTCAGCAATTGCCTCGATAGTACTTGGGTTGACTGGCCTGAGCTGCCCAGCTTCCAGAAGCTCCGAATCACTATCACCATTTGCTTTAAAATCTGCAACATCCATTCCCACTGAAGAAAATTTTATAGACAAAGCCGGCAATGTGGCATTCGAGCCTGGGCCAAACGTAACTCTTGGGGAGCAATTCTCAGAGGGTCTCCTCATCGTAAATTCTTCTGAAGGGAGAGGAATAAACTGCAACAATGGCCGAACACAGTACTGGAACCGTGAAGGCGAGCTAGCCTTCGACGCCACATTCGGCGACGGTTTTAGCTCCTCCGAAGGACTATGTCCAGTTGCGACTCAGCAAGAATGGGGCTACGCAGACCATACGGGGAAAATTATCATACCCTGTACGTATTTTAGGGTAACACCATTCCACGAAGGAAGAGCCGCAGTAGAGACGCGCGAGGGCTGGGGTTACATTGACAGAACAGGCGCTTTCGTAATAAAGCCAAGGTACAAGAACTGTTTGCCTTTTTCAGAAGGGCTAGCAGCAGTAGAGTTGGATAAAAAGATAGGCTACATAGACAGCGACGGAAAAATGGTCATTCCTCCGTCATATTCAAGGGCCCGATCATTTACTGAAGGGCTGGCAAGAGTTGGTACACGCAAGGGTAAAGAGCTTCCTTCTGGCGGTTTTATCAACAAGACCGGTAAAACTGTAATCGACTTCAGTGTTCTCAAGTCAAAAGCCATATACGAGCCCTTCATACCAGCGTTCATATCTATGGACGAATCCACTCTGGATGTTGATGGATTAACAATTGGGCGTGGGCGCAGCCCAAATGAAGACAAAGACTTTCACGAAGGCCTCTTGCCGTTGGAACTTGGAGAGGGATTCGGATACATCAATGGAGAGGGCAAAATACAAATACAACCCAAATTTACGAAGGCATTTCGCTTCTCAGAAGGACTTGCAGCGGTATCTGACGGTAAAAAGTTTGGTTTCATCGACAAGGAAGGCAAGTACGCAATCGCCCCGATTTATACCATTGCAAAATCCTTTAGCGAAGGTCTAGCTTCTGTCTCTACAGACGGCAAGAAATTTGGATTTATCAATAAGCAAGGTACTTTGGTCATACCTGAAAAATTCCTGAATGCAGGCAAGTTTCGCAATGAACTAGCAAAGGTTGAAGTAGAAAAATAATGGTATCGAAACTGAGAATCACCAGAGATATAACATTATGTCTGTCGCTTATTTTGTCTCTCTCTAGTCAATGGCTTACTAGCCCGTCGGCTTATTGCCAAACGATCGACAATCAATTACCTGTTTCCGCTAAACAACAAGACACATTCGGTCAACAAATTGCAAGTCAGATCAGCAAATCATGGAACTTAGATTCTAAGACCAACATGGTTGCAGAAGTACTTACCTTCAATATTACCAAAGATGGATATCCATGCGACATTCGCCTAACCTCAGGATTCGATAACCCGGAAACCATCAAGGCAGCACTAAGAGCTGTTCTATCGGCCATGCCATTCACCCCATCAAGCAATCCGTTGACATCAGCCTCCAAAACTGCCGCTTACCAAGCGACTTGCTCATTTAAAGGAGATCCACAAAAACCAGACATAACTGTAGGCCTATCAGAAACAGACATAGATCAGGCAGAGTTAGAGAAAGAACTACTAGCGAAACTACCGTACAAAGAGAAGCAAAGTCAGGCGGATTCAATTGTTCGAGTCTGGCTAGTTAGCCAACTGTTCTACTTGAACGAATGCCAGTTCAAACTACCTGAATCAAGAGCGATAGCAGAAAAACTTTCTAGCTGCCTACAACAAGCCGGGCTTAGCAGCCAAAACCCCAGAGGCTGGATAGCACTGGCACGCTTGCTCGACCCTCAAATTCCAATTGCTCGCAACCCTAACAGAACAGTTATGGTGTCATGCAACGGTTGCATTAATGCGTATTTTCAGGCATACAAGTTAGATCACAATGCCGATACTTTAGAATCTCTGACTACAATTTACGGCAAGAAACTAGCCTGTGACTGCCTGTACGCTTCAAAAGCAGACCCGGTCATTCTGGCAACAGCAGCAGTGCTAACAAATCAGTTTGCAGAGGCCTTAGAATTGCTCAATACAGCGACGAAGAAAGGGAGACCCAATGCGGAGACTCTAGTCGAACAATTAGCAGGGACAAAAAAAAGCGCTGCCGAAATTGCGAAGAAAAAGTCAGCAGCAATAGCCAGATCAAAAACGCACGATATCGACTGGAAAACAATTTTAGAGTGGCTACCAACTGACACCGAAACAGCAATAGTCGTGAGAAATCCGATAACGGACCCAATAGAAAAAGAGCGAATAAGCAAGCTCGGCAAGCGAGAAGATCAACTAAATAGAATTGGAGCGGAACTCCCAGACATAGACAATGCTAACGCAAAAAAACTGCTTGAGAAAAGTAAAATTGTTCTATCGATAGGAACTGGCCGCGCCTTCAGAACTCCAAGCGGCCTAGGTTTAGGCAAGTATCAAGGGGCAAAAATTCTAGTATTTGCAAAAGAGAATCAGTCAAACACAAATCAAATAATGGCAGAATACCGAAAAGATAGCCGTTGTCGAAAATTCATAGAAGGCTTTGAAGTGCTGGTGTTCGACAGTAAATACACAGAACACATGTCAAAACTTAGCAACTACATATTCTCTCCAACGGAAGGAGTAATCGTCAACGCCACCGATGAAAAGTATGCTCATCAAATGCTAACTCGAATCAATAATTCTCCCAAAGAGAGAGCCCTCGACAGCAATCTACCATTCTGGAAACATCTAAATACAAATAATAACTTCTGGGCCATTCGAAAATTTGATAAAAGCGCAATGCCATTTGACCAAACGGCCAAGACATACCCTGCGTCATTGTCGCGAGACGTAAAAGAAGAAGATTGGGGAATGAAAGTAGATCCCAAGGCAATCGGTCTAACAGTAGAAAGCCGCCCAGACAAAACGATTGTCATCAGCTTCTTCTCAGCCGACCAGTCAGCCTTGCAAAACAAAATCGAGATGTGGAAACGACTACTCTCGCGCAATCAGAGCAATCCACAAGCTGCATCCGCGCCTACAGGAAGTCAAAACATCCCCGAAGCAGTTCGAGTTAGCATCGACAAAAACATGGCAACCATAGAATTCAAAATAAGCGATCGTGACGACGGCTCCATCATTCTAATGATTCTTTCTTCGCTAGGCTATTTGATCTACCTCTAATATAGAAAGCAATTCTCAAAATAAACACACCCGAGTTTCGTCAGGCAGTGTTGTAGTTCGACGCTGCGACCACAACCACAAAAATCAACCCAAATAAGTATTGACTTCGACCGAGGGCTTAGAAACGCTTACCAAAGCATTGCCTAAGCCCATCGGCAACTCATTCTATGTGCCGATTTCAGCAGCAATTAACCATGCTAACCTCAAATGACAGAGGAGAATTGCTCTTGAATAGGTCCAGCAGAGTCAAAGCACTGCCAACTGTAATACTGACACTATTGGCACTATTGCCTTCGCTATTTCATTCGACCTGGCAACCAGTGTTCGCCCAAGAAAAGCCTGGCCAATACCTAGATATAGAGCCCACCGACGCAGTCGATCGATGGATAGAATTTTCGAAGAAGTCAGTAGAACTTTCACAGCTCCAGCAAACAAAAACAGCAGAGTTGCTCAAAGCAGCAGATAGCTTCGATGTCGAGAGCTATCGCAAGGCCGACGATGAACTCAGTGATACCTACGAAAAGCTAGACGCAATCTATCTTGAATCAGGCACCATTGCAGAATCACAAGCTGTATCTGAAGCAGACAAAGGCAATGCTAGACAGCTCAGGCAAACAACATCAGAAAATCTCAAAGCCGCAAAGATGTTCAGCCATAAAAGCTCGGCCATCTTCTATCTCTGCTTCGGCCTACCAGTGCAAGCATCACACAGTGCTCGGCTGGCTATCAGCTTAGCTGACTCTAACTCTGCCGCAAACGAGCAGAAAGGACCACTGCACTTCTATTCAGGTGCCGCTTCTTTCTGGTCTGGGGAATATTCTGGCGCCGAGGAACAGCTAAAGAAGTCATTAGAACTTAGCCCCGGTCTCCCCTATGCCTCATATTATCTAGGCGATCTATACATTGCAGAGAAACAACCTCTCAAAGCAATCGAATGGTTAAACGCAGCCAGAGCAAAAAGTAATAGCGATGAGCAGAAAGGCAATATTGATCGCGCTCTAGCACTAGCGTACACCCTAAACAACCAACCGAAATTGGCCAAACAACACATTGAAAATGCCAGACGCGAACTAGCCTCAACTGCAACAAAAGAATTTCCCTTCATTGCAAAAGAGTCAATCGGTGTAGTTAATGCTCTTGCCAAAAACTACGCAGAAGCCGAGCGCAATCTCTCAGAAGCACTGCCCGGATTACAAGCCTCGCCAATCAAGCTAGGCAATCGCCTGGAGGCAGCGCAAACGGCCCTCTGGCGCTCTTACTGCCGACATAAGCTAGGCAACAAAGCGGGTGCAGCAGAAGATCGGCAGTACGCTCTTAGCCTCACAAGCGAAGCAACACACTTGCTCACTCTGGCACAAATTCTTGATCCAGTCTTCGGAGTGAAAGAGCCGATAGCAGCAGTAGATCATATTCCAGACAAGTGGGCAGTCCTAGTAGGTGTAGGTAATTTTGCCGATCCAGCGGTGCCGCGCTTGCGCTACCCAGCAAAAGACGCCAAAGACATGCAACAGTTTCTCATCAATAGCGCCGGATTCAAGCAAGATCACGTCAAACTGCTTTTAGACAGTGATGCCACCAGCGCCACCATCATTGATTGCCTAGCCGGAAAATGGCTACCGGCATTAGCTCACCCAAATGATCTAATTGTACTTTTCATTTCCTCCCATGGCACACCAGCCTATAAAGAAATTGGCGCGCTTAACTCAATTGTCACCTATGACACACAGCTAAAAAATCTTTTCACAACATCAATGCCTATGCAAAGCATTGCCCGCATGATCCGCAGCAAACTTAAAAAGCAGCATGCATTTGTCGTACTAGACACCTGCTACGCTGGCGGTCTAGGAGCACCAGGTGATGCAGCAAAATCAGCTTCAAATGCAGATCCCGAACTATTGGTGATTTCAAAGAAACAACTGATGATAAGCTCAAGTGATAGCACTGAGCGCTCGTGGGAATCAAAGAGATACAAAAATAGTATCTTCACCCGGCAATTCGTGGACACCTTAGAAAAGAACCCTGCTTACGACGACTTTCGTAAGCTCTTTGCCCAAATTGTAGAGAAGGTGAATCAAGAGGTTTCAAGTGATTTCAAACACAAGCAAACGCCTAGGCTTTCTGGCTCATGGAGCGGCAAAGGCCTAATAGATACAGCAAAAGTAACTAGTACAAAAGAGAAACTAATAAACAAATGAAAAAGTCAGGCTCAATCTTATTAGCACTATCAGCGATACTAATTTGCCAAGCTTTACCAGCGCTAGCTCAGAGCAGCGCCAAGGGAATGTTCTTCGAACAGCTTGACGCACCGCGTGAGTCAATTAACACTGGCTTGAAATATTGGATTCAAATGCGCCGAGACAAGAAGTTAAGCCTGGTAGATAACAGAATTGATTTTATGGCAGGGGATGAAATCCGCTTTCAGATTGTGCCAAACATAACTGGCTATGCCTATGTTGTGCTGCAAAAAGGCACGACTGGGCAAAAGAAAGTACTCTTTCCCAATAGCTATGAGCCCAATGGCAAGGTCTTGGCCGGAAGACAATACTTGCTGCCGACACGCGGATACTTAGACGTAGACGCCATGCCTGGCACTGAGATAATTCGCATTGTATTATCCCGCCGTCCTCTTTCACAAGCAGCCCTTCTAAAGGAAGAGCCAAGCAATACCATGAAAATAGCAAAAGGTATAAGCGGCGCTGAGCCCATTCAAAACGAAAACTGCCTGGTTGCCTTCAGTCAGGCCGAAACCAAACAAGTAGACTTTGCAGAGGAAAAAGGTAAAACCGAAGGTAAAGGCGCTCAAGAAGACTTCTCAAAAGACCTAAACTATGTGCCTGGCGCTCCAACGAAAAAAAGATCAAGCAAGAGCCGCGTCCGCAGAGCAGTACACAGAAGACCACTAGCTAGTCACAAAATCACGCCACAGCAGCAACGACAACAGCAGCCAGCAGCGAATCGCGCCGGCTCAGTGACAGTAATAAACATTGAACCAAGCGAGAAGCTCGTCGCCGAAATTCAGCTCAATCACATTTAGGTCAAAGCTTTAGCAATCGATAGAAAATTCGTACTCTAGTTCGCCTCTTGTACTAGATTGGCAAAATTTTATTGGCATTTTGTTGGCATTTAATATTAGTAGTAATTCCACCATTGTTGCGTTTCCGGGCACGACATATCCTCAAATTCGAATCCCCACCAATCAGTAATACCAATCGCTTGAGGCTAATATGTCAGAACAGGCTGCTTTGCTACAGGGTGATACTCAGTCGATAGTCAAACAAGACGAAAAAGAAGCATTAGGAGCAGACCTCGCTCGGCAATCGTGGTCTCTACCGAAATGGGACAGTGTAGGAAAAATCGGCGATCAAATGAAAGACGCCGGCATCACCTTCAATAAAGAAGAAGGCAAACTAAAATTTGACCTAGAAAGCAAAAAAGACACCTGGCTACAGGTGGGCGCTCTCAGCTATCACTCGAAGCGCGACGGCAATTATAACGAGCAAAATTATGGCATTGGCATACTGCGCCGCATCGACGATGAGAGCGCATTTGCAGTTGGCTATTACAAAAACAGCATTCACCGCGATACTTTTTACGCCACCTATCACTACACTCCCTACGAAATTGGACCAGTCAAACTAGGCATGCAAGTCGGCCTGGTAACTGGCTACAAAGCTCTAGGCGGAGCCCCAGTGCCATTGCTTCTACCGTTGGCGACAATAGAAGGCAAACGCACTGCCGTTGATTTAACCTGCATCCCCGCATTTGGCGGCGCCTCAGCAGTATGTGCCGCACAGTTTAGATTTAAGTTCGACTAAGGGCTAATAGCTGTTCGCTGTTAGCTAGTAGCCGAGAGCTGGGCAATAGTGACTAAAAGCCAGAGTCGGATGCACCGTCTTTGTGACTCTCACTTCTATAGGGCACAACTTCAGCTTTCCTAGACACAGGTTTCGTTGCTGCTGGATAGGCACCAAATGGATCGCCTTGATCATTGCGGTAAACTACCGTCGCAGTACGCACTGCTGGTAAGGGCAAAGACCTTACCTCATAATAGACAGGGGCCTGATTTTGCTCAGCCCTTATCACTTCGGGATCCCATTCGGGAAATTTGGGAACAGCAACCAAGATGCGAAGTGCATCAGCGGCCTCCTGCTTCATATTCTGTTTGGCATAAGACTCAATCAAGAGCATGTATAAGGGCGAGTGTTTAATGATACCCGTACCCGCATGAAGGTGCTTCAACAATATCTTCGGTACTTGTTTACCTCGCTGATTCTTCGTTAGCAAATCGCAGTAACTTACAACATTTGCATTATCAGTATAGTCACTGTGTGCAGCAATGCTGAAATAGCGTTCGTAGGCCTTGATCGCCTCATTGTCTTTACCAGCAGAGCGATAACAATTAGCTAAATTAAGCACTAATGCTTCAAGCTTAGGGCCATGTTTACCGTGCGCTTCTTCCAAAATCGCTAACTGTCTCTCCAAAAGAGGAATGGCTTTAATTTTATTCGGATCACCAACTAGACAGCTGCTTCTCTTCCGCATGGCAAGCGCGTCTTGAATCGGCCAAGAGAGAGAAGCAGACTCATCACTATCGGCATTGGTAACATAGCCAGCAGCCGCCACAAGGTCTCCATTAAGCAGCTCATCGTAAGCAAGGTGCACGTATGTATCTGCAAAAGGCCACATCAAATGCAACTTAGTCAATGCATCATTGAGCGGCTTGAGAGCTGGATTCTCACTAGGGTTCTCGCACCTGTCGTAGTACCAGAGTGCCCGGGCCAAATACTTCTTGCTTTGGACTGGTGGCAGACTCAAGCCAATCTTCAAATTAGCCTCAGCAGCGTAGATATTATAACTATCGTCGTCAGCTCTGGCGCCATTCTCTTCGGCCAACTTGGCGCAAGCAACATAGTTTTTTTCTTTCATCAACTGACGCAATTGATGAACTGTTTTATCGAAATTGTTAGCCTTCAAATCAGCATCAGGCATTTTTATATAAAGCTGACTCATATTCTCTAATAGACCTAGCGCATAAGAACGCAGGTGCGGACCATGATTGAAATACTGAAAAGCCTTCTCATACTCAGCGATTGCATCTTGCGCCAATTTTTCTCGCTGCACATTCAGTTCAGGGTCAAGTGACTGAACGCGATAAGAGTCAGCTAACTCCCAATGAAGATCGGCCAACAAACCAGGTGGTTTACCAATGGCCGTCGCTTGCTTAATGGCATCTTTGTAGTTCGACTGGGCATGGGGCCAGTCAACAAAGCGCGCAGTCTGTGCCTCATCAATGAACTTCTGCAATTGCGTTTCACCAATATACTTGGTGGCAAACAGACCAAGTAATAGATAAGCAGTGAGTGCAGCTGTGATTTTGCGATCAAACCTGTCAAGAAATCTAAATAGCAATAGCTTCTCAGCTTTGGGCGGAAGCTTCTTGCTCTTTGAGCTAAGAGCGTTATCAAAGCACTCAGATACAAGTGCCAGTGCACTCATCAATTCACGAGAGCTTGAGAAACGCTTCGACGGATTTCTATTGAGGCAACGTTTGATAATGCAATCTAAGAGCTTGAGGGCATTGTGCTCAGGCGAATCTTTGCTGTACTGATTGGCTAACTCATGAAGGAAATCAACTGAAAGATCTGAAGTACCAAGAGATGGTGGCCTTCCGACTAAAGACTCATACATGATACAACCAAGTGAATAGAGATCAGATCTGGCGTCAACTCTATTTTGATCAAGGCACTGCTCTGGGCTCATATAGAAAGCGTTCTGAACAGTATCTATCGGCATGCCAAAATCGCTGACCTTGACGGTGTCAGTAGAAATGTCACTAGTGACAATGCTAATTCTGTCTGGTGAAAGATTGCCGTGATACAAGTTGCGCGAATGAGCGTCGGTTAGCACCTCGCATACTTGAGTAAAAATATTGAGGAAGGAAGCAATATCAAGACGTTTGGTACGTTTGAAGAGACTAGTAAGAGATTCGCCCTCAACCCAGTCCATCACCACATACGGTGTGCCATTGTCAGCAACACCATTTTCGTAGACTGATACATGATTGGGGTGAGTCAACTCGTTTGCCTTGATGGCAGCCTTCTGAATGGCCCGAATTTGCGCGCTGTCGCTGACGCGCTCGTTAAAGATGCGGACGGCAACAAAGCCTTCAATTGCATCATTCTTCGCTACATAAGTGGTGCTAAGCGCGTCTTTATGAATTTCCCACAGTAGATCATACTGAAGAAACCGTTGCGACTCTTTGACGGGAGTAAGTTCTCCGTATTGCAAAAGCTTTTGCAGATCGCTGACAACGGCAGCGGCAGGTGAGGGAGTGGGGGCAGGTGATGGCACGGCTGCAGAAACTGGTGTGGGCAGTGGCACCGCAGGCTTTTCAGGAGGCGCTTTTGTCTTAGGTTCTGGCACTGACATATCAAGTAGATCGGCTGATGGCGCCACAATCTCTCTCAATATCGGTTTTGAGTCTTCTACTAAAGGTTCTACAGTCAGTTCAACAGATTGAGGGCGAGCATAGTCTAACAGCTGCTCTCTTTTGCGCAGAGAGCGGCTGCCCGTTTGTCTTTTAGGCATTGATGTTTAAATTTTTCTGGTAAGGAAAGACCGATGGGATTGAGCGTAACAAATGAAACTACTGGAAAAGTCGCCAATTGTCAAGGGTTGTTTTTCCTGCATAATTGATGTCCCCCAGGGAGAGCAATAATGGACGATCATCAGCATCCTAAGATGAAAGTAGATGAGGCAGGCAATCTCTGGCTAAACTTTGGCCAATACGGACAAGAAGTTGAGCTTGCTTGTTTCTCAAAAAATGGCTCACGGCTCTTAACTGTCGAAGAAGTTGGCGTAGCAAAAATATTCGACACCGAATCAAGCGAGTTGATTGGAGAAATTCGCCCTGTTAGTGAGCTAACTGGCAGCGACAAATCACCGACCACAAGAGAATTTGAAGTATACATAGAAGCAGCAGCCCTAGATACCGATGGCAAGCATGCCCTACTTGGTCTAAACGACGGCACCGCCGGTGTTTTTGAAGTCGCCACTGGCAAGCGGCTTTCCACCCTCTTTCAGAAAGAGGCCCCACCAGAACACTGGGAATTAATTCGAGCAGTCAATTTCTCTAACGACGGCACAATGGCAATTGTCGGATTTTACGACCGCACAGTTGGAGTTTGGAACAATACCGGTGAAAAGTTAATTGCCCAGCTTTGTCCTGACAATGCTGAGATGTACTACTCAAAAGATGCATGGGGACGAGAGAGCCTGGTTACTTCTGTGGCAGCATCTGCCGACAACCGCTATGTATTTGTTGGTTGTATGGATTTTACTTGTAGCATTTGGGATTTAGAAAAGCACGAAACCGTCTTTTCGGCCACTGAGTACAAAGAAGAAGTAATCACTGTTTGCGAAATAGATGATGTCATCTTCTGGGCAACCGCTGGTGGTTCCGTATGGAAGCAAGACAGAAGCAATAAGCAAGACCGAAACAACAAACAAGACAGAAACAATGCGAAATGGAGAGATAGTGAGCCAGAAAAACTACTGATGACAAAACAAAGCTGGGTCGAAGCGAAGTTTGCACCCAGCGGAAACTTTCTACTCGCTAGAACTATGGTCGGAGAAATTCAAAAGAGAAATTTACTGGACGGCGAATTCGAAATACTGGCAACCGTTAGGCCAGCTTCCACTTCCGAGAATAGGACGGCATTTGGTTTTATAGACGGCGACAACTATTTTTACACGCCGACAGACGATTCTATTAAGCTAGACGATATAACAGTCAAAGTAATAGAAGAGCAAGAACCACAAGACACAATAAAGTCGGTACGGCTCTCACCAGATAAGTCGATTCTTGCCATCAAGACTGATTGGAAAAGAATCAAGCTTTGGGATAGAGCAACAGGAAAGCTCATTCGACAACTGCCAAGCGAAATTCGTCACTATGCCTTCTCTAATGACAGCAGCAAGATTGCCTTCTGCACAACCGACACCGAGCGTGGTTTCGTTAAAATAGAGGACGTCAGGACAGGCGAATTAGTGCAGCGTTTTATAGTGCATGGCATTAACGATGTAGTATTTGCCTTCGGCCTAACAGACAAGACTATCATCACAGGCTCAGCGCGAGATCAGACAGTCAGACTCTGGCAACGCGATGACAGTAAGGGCGTTAGCAGCAGCAGCATTAGCAGCGGAAGCGGTAGCGGCAACGGAAGTACTAGCGGCAAATACGTTGAGGTGAAGAAACTCACCTTTGACTATTGCCAAGATCTCATATTTGCGTTCCAGCCCAATGGAAATATTGTAATTGGCCACAAAGGTGGCGAAGTCGAAGTATGGTCACCAGATTTGAGCACGAAACTTTGTTCTGCGCCATTAAAGATGGAACACAATACCTTGTGGTGCATAGCTGAAAATGGAGGAGAATTTATCTATGCAGATCGCGGACAAGTATTCTCCAGAATTGATCTAAGAACCGGCTCCCTTAGCCAGTTTCAACCACCTCTCGATAGACCTGAGTATGTGCCAAATCCTAAGCAAGACCAAGATATTGTTGCCAGCGGTGGTGCGCTAATTTGGAGACAGTTTGGTGGACCTTATGTGCATATTACTGATGGCCCCCGCGGCTGGGCAACACCAATACATATTTCCAGAGATCAAAAGCTAGCGGTAATTCCTTGCTATACCGAGGTGGTTGTGCTCTCGCTAGAAAAAGAAGAAGAACAACAAGAGCAGGTCAGAGCCCGTCTTCCATTTGAGGGTCGCTTACGGGCAGCTTACGTCGATAACGAAAAAGTTATGGCGGTTGACTCTAATGGCAAGCTGATTGCGAAGAGCTACGTGAAGTGATCAATTGCCGGGCCTGGGTAATGATTTATCCAATTCAAAAGTACATGCACGAGCCCTATTGGACCCGGCCATAATATGGGCTGCTAAGAAGTTAAACTATCGAAGCTTATCTGGGGTTTTCAATGGTTTCTTTTGATAGATGTACTGCAACTGTGCAAATTGGAGTGCTCGCCTTCATAGCTTGCAGCTTGGGAACCACCATAGCCACCTCTACAACCCTTGCACAGCCAGTTTTAGCTATAGGAAAAGACGTGTCAGAAGTAAAAATGCTCAAGCCAGACGGCAGTATGCAAATGTGGTATTACAACTGCGAAAGGCTGTTTCGGTATCCGATACCAACAAATTTTGATTTTGCTTATATCGACAAGAGTGGCAAAGTAATAATCACTGGCCCATTCAATATGGCCAATGACTTTGATCACGGTGTTGCAGTCGTCAAACTTGGGCAGCTAGAACTAAAAGACGGCAAGCTTATTGCAGGGCAAAGAGCCACCAACGTGGGTTTCTCAGCAATCGTAGCTAGTGACGGCAAAATAGCACCGCTGTATAACCTAGACCTAAAGATACCGTTTTATGACGAGTTGGCAGTGGGTTACTTCAATCGAATTGAACCAGGCACAACCCAATTTAGACCTTACTACGACCTGATCGATAAGTCGGGTACCAAAGTCACAAATTTCCACTGGGAAGATGCAAAAGAATACAGCGAAGGGCTTGTCGCAGTTAAAAGTGGAGAGCCAACTGCAGAAGCCTTTGATGGACTATGGGGCTATCACGACAAAGAAAACAAACTAGTGATTGCCGCTAAATTTCATAAAGCTGAGAGATTTAGCGACGGCCTAGCTGCAGTGAGCCTGAAGGCTCAAGATCTCCGCACCATGATTCCAGGGGCGAAGCGGTTTCACTTTGAAAACTATTCCTACATTGATCGAACTGGTAAAGTAACTATTCTAGGACCATTCCAAGAAGCAAGGCCATTTAAAAATGGACTTGCGGCAGTAATGAAGAATGACAAGTGGGGTTTAATCGATAAAACAGGCGCAGCCGTAGTCCCTTTCGAATACGACTGGGCTGGTGACTATAGTGGCAAACTGGCGCCGGTTGAGAAAGACTTGTTAGTTGGCTACGTGGACGGCACTGGCAATGTCAAAATACCATTCAAGTTCAAAGACGCACGAGAATTCTCCGAAGGTCTGGCACCGGCGACTCTAGACGCCAAGAAATGGGGATACATTTCTGAATCAGGCGACTTTGTCATTGAGCCAATATTTCAAAGGGCCTTTCGCTTCGATGGTGGCCGCGCCCTAGTCTATAAAGACGCTGATTCGGAACCAATCACAGCCGCAACAGATCCTGGACAACTTCTAGCAGCGGCAAGAGGCGCGCGAGATGCTGGTCAACCGAACGAGGCAAGAACTGCCTGTAATGCCATTATTGCCGCCGCACCAAATTCAGAAAGCGCCAAGCAAGCTCAATTGCTTTTGACGGTCGGGCTGCCAGATCACGATCTAAAGCCAGAAATTATTGACATGAGCAACAAAGCGACATTTCTAATTCAAACCCAGAAGAGCAAGGAGGCGGAAGCATTGTTCAAACAGCTCATAGCTGCTGAGCCTAAATTCTTCACCGCTGCTGGTGCTTATTCTTATCTTCTGCTCAGTGAGCATCGCTACGATGAAGGCATTGAACTACTGAAGAAAACCTTAGCCAATCACCCATCATACGCACGCGGCTACTGGCGCCTAGGTCAGCTGTACGCAGGCAAGGGCCTGCAAGACCAAGCAGCTACAAGTTTCTCCAAGGCCAAAGAGCTTGACCCTTACGACACTCAGTATATGCAGTAAGTATTAATCCCACCAGAAAGACATGACCTTGGTCTTTCTAAGCCGGTCTGCAATCTCACGCATAACAGCTGCATTCCGGTGTTCATCGTCTGATAGTTCGATCTCCGGACAAAAGAGAAAGAACTCAGTACACAACTCACTTAAATCGTCTGGCAATTTTTTAAAGCTAATCTTCATGCCTTCAAAAGTAGCCTCATTAACAGTGACACCATATTTCTTGTCCCAATATTTCAGCTTTTCAATAACATGGTCATTGTCTATGCCGTAATTGATTCCACTAGTGCCTTGAGCCTTCACCATATCGAAACCAGCACTGGCCTTTGGCGTTTTGAAAACTGTTGAAACGCGAATCTTGGGAGAAGCAGTAAAACGCTCGGGTTGCTCAATCAACCACTGTCTATCACCGAGCTTAGTCACCGTAGAACCAGGCAACAGCCTTAGTGCAAAACCAGCATCGGCTAAGAAACCGCCAGTCCAAGACTGGGGTGAGTCCATTATTAGTTTTACCATTTTAGCCGTGCTATCACCTCCAGTATCCATACCGTGCGATGACTGCGCAACAATAGTCTTGGTAATCTCTAAATCTAGGAAATCCTTTGCATAATCAATAGGATAGATGGCCTTGTACTTACCAGTCTTCTGATGATCAAGACTAAGAGAATCAACATTCATGCCAGTATCTTGCAAATACTTTTCTGCTTCTGCCTTGGTTTCAAACTGTACTCGTCTTTCTGAAATTTCACGTTCATCAGTTATTCGATAGCCTAGCTTGGTGAGCTCAGCACGCAAACTCTCCATGCGCGCATCCGGGGTGTAAAGAGGATCACCAACACCTTTATACTTCAAGGCTAACTTGGACTTGGCTCTGTTCTCCGGGCGCAATGTCTTGCCATCATATTTAGTGTGCAATTCAGCAATCGCCTCGTCCAACGCCTTGTCGCTATCTAAGTAAGTCAGAGGTGTGATGGGCCTATAAGCTACACCGCCCTTAGGCTTTCCGTAGGTATCCTGTAATTCTTGCTCAATCAACGATTGAAAAGGTTCAGCCGCAAGGCGATACTTCTTTTGGCGGTCAAACTTCTCACGACCGAGACGTTCAGATTCCTTAGCTTCTGCCTTAGCCTCCATTTGCTCCAGCGAATATTTATTGCCTCTATTCAACACAGAATCAACGAGTTCTTCCAGCTCAGGATACTTAGAAGCAATATCGTTGTAGCTCTTCACATCTTTATCTAACAACAAAATAGGTTGATTGTAGTCTTCTTTCAAAAAGGACTTGTCTTCCCACTCCAGGCCACCAGACTTCACTATTCCCATCTCGGGATTAAGTCGTTCCTTTATCAGCAAAAGCACTGACTCTTCAAAACCAAGCTCTTTTGCGATTTGTTTTTCGTGGTCAGTTAGAGCCATAATCCTTGATTTATTCTCAGTAGGTGGGATACGGGGGGCGCCATTTACAGGCTTACTCACACCTGAATTACTGCCGCCTGTTGCCAATTCAGCACCAAATACCGGCGACAGAAAGCAGTTGCCAAGAAAGAAACCTAAGCTGATATAAAATAAGCCTGGTGTTCGGGGTTGCCCTAGGCGGCGTTGCGTCATGCGAACTTTTCCTTCAAAACGAAGCAATTGCAGGATTGGCAATAGCAGGACCAATAATATCATTGGTCGGAGCTATGCTTTCAGGCTATAAAGAAAGAAGATTAGCAACAAAGCTTCGGAAACCCATATGGCATTGACGATGGTTTATCGACAAGAAAACAAATTCCTCAAGGCAATGCAAAGCATGAGCCTAGCTTGCCTATTTACTTTGCTAACATTATGCGGCTGCACACCAGGAAAAAGTAAGCAGCTTCACGATGGCGACATCATCTTCCAAACGTCACAATCAAGCCAAAGTCAGGCAATTCAAGCAGCAACACATTCAAGGTATTCACACATGGGCATACTCTTCCAGCAAGACAATAGTTGGTTTGTTTACGAGGCCGTTGGCCCAGTTAAATCAACTGCACTGAATGACTGGATCCACAGAGGGAGCGGAGAGCACTACACAGTTATGCGATTAAATTCTCCAGATACTCTTAGCCCAAGCCAGCTAAAGAAACTCAGGGATGAGGGTCTTAAATTTAAAGGCAAGCCATATGATCAATACTTCGGCTGGTCAGACGAAAAAATTTATTGCTCTGAGCTAGTCTGGAAAATGTACAAATCGGCAGTAAATATAGAACTAGGAAAGCTCAGCACACTTGGGAGCTTCGACCTCAGCGCACCTGTAGTCAAAGCAAAATTGAAAGAGCGATACGGAAACAAAGTGCCTCTTCAAGAAAAGACTATTTCACCACGTGACATTTACGACTGTCCTTTGTTACGCAAGGTCGACGAGACATGAAGCTGCTGCCATGACTGCAACTCAGTGCACAACCAAAGCAACATCACCAGCGGTGCAGACTCCACGTTTAATTGTAAGCGTGGCAAGAGTACTAGGCCCCATGGATGCACAACCTTGGGCAGGAATAGCCCTTACCAAGTACGTCACTTTGGCGTACAATTCAAAAAGTCAGTTGCGGACTAGAAGGTAACGTCATGCCCAATCCACCGAAAAATCCAGACCGCTTCAATATGCGACTCGACCCCGAGCTAAAGCAGATGGTAAAACATGCAGCCAACCTAAAAGGCGTGCCAGCATCGAGATACGTAAAATCTGTTTTGGCGCGCGAAGCGGCTAAAGATATTCAAGAACAAGAGTTCCTCAACCTTAGCTTCAAAAATAGAGAAGTCTTTGCAAGAGCCATTCTTGAGCCAATCGAGCCTTCTGCCGAATCTATCAACTCGGCCAAGTGCTATAAAGAGCAATTTTCCGTTTGATGATAGAACGCCTTAATCTGCTTGCAACTCCGCCAACGCTGCCTTGATCTGACCATAAAGCTCCGGCAGCCAGTTAGGATCAGTTTCTTTGCTCTCTGGCGCAGCGGTGGTGCGAAAATCAACAGGGGCAATTATCAGCGGCAGTTCTTTGTCGACAGTGTCGTAGGCTGCCACAAACAACTCCTCACTAACTGGATCACCCATGGCGATGCAACCAACAGAACACTGATTACCGTGCACCAAAATATCGCTACCTGGTTGCTCACGACCGTCTTCTTTTGCACGAGCCCAATCGGTGGGGTTAGGATAATTCAAGCGCAAGGCTAAGTGGTAAGGGGTATTAGGCTCAAGTGTCAGGTTATACAACCCCTCAGGCACCTGGCAATCGCCCTCCTTGAGCTTAGGGCCGAGTACTCCGCTGGCCGCAAGTATTGGATAGGTGCAAATGTATTTAAATGAAGAATCTGCATCTGCGGCATAAAGCATCAGCTCCTTAGTTGACTTAATCACAACCATTGTCAGCCTCTGCGGCGGATAGGCCACTCCTTTAGTTTGAAATTTTGGCATCAACCTGGCCCTGGCCGAGGCGCCATAGGTGTCAATTTGATCCTCGGCAGTATAGATCACCGGTGGCTCTGCAATCGGTTTGCGTGCCACAATACTCGTCACCACATTTGCCACCATCCACTTTATGCGGCGCAAAACCTTAAATGGATATGGAGTGAAGAATGTGCAGAGAAGAGCGAACGTAATGGTGACGATGATGAATCTGCGTCGATTTTTCAAATTTCCACCCCGTTAACAACTCGGCAATGAATGAACTCTATTGTTGCACTCAGGTTCGGCAAGGAGAGCAACTTACTATGGCACACGATAGTCACAAACACCAAGTAACTCAAACAGCGTCGGTAGCCAGAGAGCCAAAGAGCATCGTAGTTCCACAGACAGAAGGCCGGGTGGCTGCCTAGTCTAAGACGGCAAGCAAATTGAATTGTAAAAGGCCTGGGCTAGACTCAGGTCTTTTCGATTGAGCCTTAAGTGAGGACGGGAATCACCATATTCAGCTCTATGCCAGTGAGGTACACTCGATGTATGAAGAGCTATCTGGTTTCACTTTGCATAGTCGTTTCAGCTACGTTGGCGCCAGGCCAGCTGGTGGTTGCACGGGAGACAACGAGTAAAAACGGACAATCATGTGCCTTCGATCGCAACAATAAGGCGTCAGTCAAACTGATTGCCAGCGCCAAAGCAAAAAGGGCCAAGGGAGATACCAAAGGCGCTATAGCGGGACTGAACGAATTGATTCGCCAGCAACCGGCAAATGACCTAGCCTATTTCTGGCGAGCGATATGTCGCAGCGACACAAGAGACCTGCACGGGTCAATCGACGACAACACGAAAGCCATTGAACACAATCCAAAACTAGCCGCCGCTTTTTACAATCGCGGCTACGATTACTGCGAACTACATAATGACAAATGCGCAATTGCAGACTACACCCGAGCAATCGAACTTGAGCCAAGTTGGCGAGACAGCTATTACAACCGCGGCTGCTCCCGAGAGACAACTGGCGATAGAATCGGTGCCATAGCTGACTATACGCAGGCAATCAATCTAGATCCGAAATTTGCGAAGGCCTATTGGGCCAGGGCGGCAGTCTATGTCGCTTGCAATAATCGAGAGAAAGCAATGGCCGACTATGACCACATGGTGAAGCTATATCCGGAAGATTCCCACAGCTACAAACAACGCAGCTATGCCTTCTTCATGGTCCGCGACCACAAGGCGGAAATATCCGACCTAAATAGAGCAATCAAGATCAATCCAGCAGACCCATCTTTCTATATCAGCAGGGCTTGGTCTCGGGAAAACCTAGGCAACCTTAAGGGCGCAGTGGCAGATTACACCCAGGCAATGCTTCTTGAGCCCAGAGTGGCATCAACCTATTGCCTGAGAGGAGAGGCCCTATGCAAACTTGGCGACAAGGCCGGAGCTCTAGCAGATTTCAATTGGGCGTTAATCACTGACCCGCATTGTGCTGCAGCTTACGATGGACGAGGAAATCTAAAATCTCGGGCCAATGCCAGAACTGGTTCAAAGGCGGCTATAGAAGAATATTCCAAGGGCATCAGTGTCGACCCTCAATCCGACTTGTGTTATGCCAGCAGAGGCTACGAAAAGATGCGCCTCGGTGAATATCGAGCTGCACTTTCTGATTTCGAACAACGGGTTAGACTAAAACCGAATTGGCCCACTTCATATTTTTCTCGCGGCTTTTGCAGGCACTCCATGGGCGATAGAATTGCTGCTCTCAAAGACTACGATCGCGGCATTAATATGGGCCTCAAGAATGGTCTCAGCTTCTACACGCGCGCAAAATGCCGAGCCGAACTTGGCGATTCCAAAGGTGCCGCGAGTGACTTTAAGGAAGCATGTAGACGAGACCCAGAATTCGCAAAGGAGAAGCTACCAGGTCCAATCGAGACAGGCTTCCCAGCCACTATTCAAGAAATCAGCAAGTCATTTGAAAAAGCCATCGCTGACATTCGAAACAGCCTAATGCGCTCAGTAAGGCACTAAAATTCTGAGTGCTGTGCGCCTACTAGACCAATGCTTCCAGCCAAATTGTCCCCATGCTTCCAGCCTCAATTTGCGCGCTGATTTAGCTCACGCGAGACACGCTTGAGCTCTTGCCAAAATTTTAGTTCGGCATCAGTTTTGAGCATACTCTGCCCCCACCAGCCAATCAACGAATAACCATTTGCTTTAGCAAGACCGACCATGCTCTCTAGTTCACGACTAGAAGGAGTGCGAATAGTAGCGGTCACTTCCTTCGGCAGCGCACTATAAATCGTCTTCAGAGTGGCTTCATCATAATGATTAGCCATTGAAAAACCCTGAAGCACCACTCCATATTTTTTCGTTGGCAAATTCTCTTTCAGCCAACGGGCATATTGCGGAATCAAATCAGAATAGCCAAGCTCCAGACCATGGGCGTAAGGGCCAGTCAATTTCGCCAGCTCTTTGGGAATGGGATAAATATCGAAAACCACAGTATCAGCCCACTGACTATGTTGCTTAACTCGATTGAGGTAGTTCGTTCGCTCACTTTCTGAAAGCGGCTTCTCAGTGTCTGCCAAAATCGGAGCATGAACCATAACCACAGGCAAAGTCGAATCAATCGATTTGACACGTTGGTAAAGTGCTTGCGACTGGCTCACTGCAAGCTTACGATGGGCCGGTTCGTCACATGCATAAACTGCATAGATGTTCTCTCTTCCAGCCCAGGCAATTAACTTTCTCAGTGGGTCATCAGTGATTGCACCAAACTTGCCATCCGGATACAAAATCTCCGCAGCAACCAAAAGCTTAATGCCGTGCCGCTTCATGGCATTGATGGCGTTATCGTCTTTCTTATATTGTGGAAAGAAATCTGTCTCAAAGCCAAGTGACTTTGGTTCAGGGGCTTCCTGATACTGAGTGAAGGGCAGAAAAACCTTGATGCCACCGGCCTGTAGCTCGGCAAAAATCTCGTCATAATTGCGTCTTGCAGCAATTGGCTTAGGCACGCCGGCCGCCAGAACTACAATTGGTTGGGTGGCATCTGCGTCAGCAGACTGAAACGACACCAGGGCCAAAAGAATCGCAGTCACTGTCGTTGCTGCCCTGCGGGAGGTCTGCCTCATACTTGAAACCTAAGATTGTCATACTGCTACAATATCCTCCTTATTCCCACTTCCCCCGGTAACATTTGCAATTACCAGGTAAGGCTTAGGAGCTGAGGCATGAAAATTATCCAAAAGATGGCGATCGCAATCTCGTTAGTAGCAGCAACTATTGCACCGACTATTGCGCCATCAATGGCAGAAGTTCCTAGTTTGCCCAACACTGGCACTTATTTTATCGTCAATCTTAAAAACGAGCAGGCTCTAGGAGCCGGCCAAGCTAGTATGGGTCAATACGTTGGCACTGGTGAATTTACCAAAGCTGGTTTACAAAAATGGGCTATAAAGCGCAAGATTGATTTGAAAACCAATAAACCGACCAACCGCTACACCATTAGTCTGGCTGGTGAGACCACGGGCTTGAACTTCCAACCACATCCGGTGTCAAGTATGCAGTCTATCATTAGCTGTGATTCGTCAGTATTTGTTCTGGCCCCTGTTGAATCAGGTTTTCTGGTTAAGAGTGTGGCAAGAAATGGTGATGCCTTGCACATCCTCGAAAACCCTCCTGCTTATACTGAAACTCGTTTCGGTCCAAGCGATGGATCCGACAAATTCCTCTGGAAATTTATCCCAGCCTCTGAATAAATGAATAGATGAATGAATAAATAAATGATATGGCATATGGGACATGGCGCAATTTAGCCACTAGAGTATTTGTATACAGCACACTGTGCGCGGTTAGCTCAATCGGCGGACCATGTAACTTGCTGCCACCTGCCGTAGCTCAATCAACAGATGGTGCCACGCCGACTCGACTTGAGTCGAATCAGGTTGAAGGTGAAGTAGAAGCCGCGGGGCAGAGCTACTACTACACTTTCACCGCCGGGCCGGGCGATCTGACGATTAAGATAGATGGCGAAACCGACTTTTATTCAACCAGTGCCAACATTGTTCTTCACGGTGAGCGCGGCGTAGAGCTAGGCAAAGTCGCACTAAACGCCACCGGCAATGGTGCCAGCAAATCAGCAACGATACACCTGGCGAAGTCGCAGCTGATAAAAATGCAAATTATGCTTGGTGTCAACGTGGGCGTCCATCTCAAATACAAAGTCAGCTTGGCTGGGCCTGCAAATCTTATGGCTCAGCCAACAAGGCTTGCTAGCGCAGGGCAGAGCTTAAAGATAGAGACCGAACAAGTTGCGTCCTTACCGACAGCAAGTTCACGAGCACTCGCAGCAACAGGTTCAAGAGAAGCTACCACAGGTAACTTTGTGCACGTTGACGACTCTAGTTCTAGCTCTAGCAACGCCCCAATTGAAGATAAATGGGCCTTCATTGTGGGCGTAAGTAAATTCGCTAAGCCCTCAATCAATCTCAAGTATCCAGCAAAAGACGCTAAAGATCTCTCAACCTACTTGGTCAATGAAGCCAACTTTGCACCAGACCACGTCAAGCTCTTGGTCGACGAGCAGGCAACAAAAGAACGGGTACTAGCAGAGCTAGGTGACAAATGGTTGCCACGACTGGCCCATCCAAACGACCTCGTACTGATTTTCATTTCGACTCACGGCAGCCCATCACAGGCTGATCTTGAGGGTCTCAATTACCTGGTCATGCACAATACCGATCCAGACAGCTTGTATGCCACGGGTCTCCCCTTATCAGATCTAGCAGCGGCGATAAAGCAGCGGGTACACTCTAATCGAGTGGTGCTAATCATTGATGCTTGTCACAGTGGTGCGGCCGACACAGCCAAAGGGCTAACGCGAGTAGGCAACATCGATAGCGCTGCGCTATCGCAAGGCACTGGGCAACTAATCATTTGCAGCAGCCTACCCAACCAAGTTTCTTGGGAGTCAAAGCGCTATCAGAACGGCGTTTTCACTCATCAATTGATAGAGGCACTACGAGCAGGTAAGCCCACGCTAAGCCAGGCCTTCGAGCGCTTGAAAGAATCAGTTCAAAGCGAGGTTTTGCAAGACCGCGCAGAGCTACAGACCGCCGTACTAAAAAGTAAATGGAAGGGCAATGACCTTATCATTTCTGCGCCAGCAACAAAGCCGCGACAACTGCCGGCCGACTTCAAATAAAAAAGCGATTTTTAAGAGCAGTTTCCAATCGACCTAGCTATTTGTCGAGCTATTCCAATTTGACAAAGGCAGCCGGATTGTACTTCGGTTTCGACTTTTCGACAATCAAGCCAAAGTGCACCAGTTTTTCTTTGCCATCAGTATCATGCCAACGACTGACGAACTCTTTTGTTGGAATGAAAGTGTAATTGCTCAAAGTAGAAGGATCCATAAAATAGATATTGTCGCCATCATGGCCGATGGCGACCACGTAGTGCCCATCTTCCCAATCGTTGGAATAATCGACAGCCTTATCCGCCCAGGCCTGAATCAAGCAAATGACGGGCTTGCCAGAATCAATAATCTTCTTCAAATCAGCGATCGGCATGCTCTTCAAAACTTTGACCGAATAGCCTTTGGCCGTCGCTAAGCGCATCATTTCTTGATAGCGAGTTCCTGTTTTGGGAACGGCCTTTAATTCCTTTGCCAACTGGTCTTCGCGATACTCATCGCCAAAGTAGGCAAAGACTGATTGAAGAGCAGCAACTCCACAAGTAAAGTCGGTTGACTGACGCACCAGAGGAACTCTGATGAGATTAGGCGGCGACTTTGGTATAGAAATCTGCGGACGAGAAGCCGTTGGTTTATCCGTGCCCTCTTTAGCCTGTACGCGCTGAGTGGCAGCAGTGAATAACAAGCACAGTATAGTGCCAAAAGCCAGCAGTTGATGGAGGACCGATTGCAGAAGCATAAATTCAATCTACCAATTGCTTACTACTCACAGGCTAATACTCACAGGCTACTACTCACGCTCTACTGCTCACTACTGCCTTTCTGCCTTCTTTGTAAAAGGTTTCGAAAAACCTGTTTCTCTTGTTGATCGACAACACCATCATGATTGCGATCAAGTAAACGCATGAATCTTCCACTCTGCGCAGTACCAGCTTGACCAGTACCAGCTTGACCAGAACCACCTTGACCGAAGCCACCCCTTCTTCCAGCCATGCCACCAGACTGTCTCAATCCTGGCAACGCCCTCGGTTTATTTGACGCTCCAGAAGAATCTGTATGACCCAATGTCAGCAGCTGCCAAAATGCGACATCAGAAAATTTCGTTTTTCCAGCTCCAGGAATTAGCTCCGATTTCACATCGGCTTGACGCACCACAACTAGCTTCATGCTGGGTATGACATAAAGCCGCTGCTTGCCAGCACCAGCTGCCATAACTAAATCGTTGGGTACTCCTGGTGCACCATAGCGCAGGTCGGAAGCCATGGTCAATGTTCGTATGCTGCTTCTCAGCTGATCGTCCATGGGGCGATTGAGCCACCAAGACAAGCCATACATCGGGTTGGCTGGAGAGCCAACGAAAAGAGTCTTCAGATTCTCAGACTGAATAATCTGCTTGCCACCAGCCATGCCACCATTGAGAACCAACTCTCCAACCTTAGCCCATTCTCTTGCCGTGAACGCAGCGCCCTGAGGCATGAGTGGCATGCCATCTCTGCCCTTGCGCCACAGCCCTACATGAATGCCGGCGGGGTCCAATACCCTGCGCTTTAGGTAGTCGACCATCGTTACTTCTGTATCTTTAGTCTCTTTGGAATCCTTGGAATCCTTAGTCTCTTTGTTTGCCTTGAGCTTGCGCACCATCAGCTCACCGAAAACTTGAAATGGTGCTGGGCCATACTGAAACTTTTCTCCAGGCTTCGCTGTCAACTCAGCCTGCAGAGCCTGCGCGTAGGGCGGCGCCATGCCTGTAGCTGAAGTAATACCAGAAGTGAGCGAAAGCAGTTCTCGAATAGTAATATTCTCTCTTTTGGGATCACCCTGCCATTCAGTGATGGTAGATGAAACTTTCTCGTCAAGAGTCAAAATTCCGTCTTCGCTGGCGGCCAGAGCGCAGAGACCAGTGAAGCTCTTTGTGCCACTGGCTAGCTCATGTGGCTCAGATGCTGTGTGACCATTGGGGTAATCTTCAAAAATTACTTTGCCATCTTCGATAACCAGCATTGAAAGGCCGCTGGCTTGAGCGCTGTAGGCTGCTGCGGCCTGGCAGTTTTTCAGGGTCACCCTAAGCTCGGCCTTAGAATCTGCCTTAGAATCTGCCTTAGAATCTGCCGCGTTCGCTGGGGCTATTGAGGCTGCTGGACCACTCGCGGCCATCGGGGAAGCCATGGCGAAAGGCCCTGCGGAAGATGCCAAAAGACCCATCATAGCAGCTGTTGTAAAGGCCTTAAGTGTCATGTCACGTCTCCGCTAACTCACTGGGTAGCATTTTACACCTTCTGATGCTGCCCCCTTGAATAGCAACTGAAGAATTGTCGGAGCCAGTCGTTGCAGCCAGTAGTCAATTCCAATAGGGGTAAGATGGCATAGAGCCCTTGGCGCCCCGAAAGCTGCATGAAAGGAAGCGCTGAGAAGCTAGTAATACTGGCAGGAGTGTTCTATCCGGCCAGATAAACTCAGCCAGATAAACTCAGCCGGAGAGACAAACATGCTAAAGCTCATAAAAGGGCTCCACCACTTTCAATCTGAGGTTTTTCTCTCGCAAAAAGACCTATTTGAGCGACTTGCCAAAGGTCAAAATCCTGACGCCTTGTTCATCACTTGCGCCGACTCCAGAATTAATCCGAACCTAATTACTCAAACTAATCCTGGCGACTTATTCATTTTGCGCAACGCGGGCAATATCATTCCGCCATATGGTGCAGCCAACGGTGGAGAGGGCGCGACCATCGAATTTGCAGTTTCAGCCCTCGGCGTTAAAGACATTATCGTCTGCGGACATTCACATTGTGGTGCCATGCGCGGATTGTTGCATCCTGAGAGTCTAAAAGATATGCCGACAGTTGCTGCTTGGCTCGGTCACGCTGAATCGACACGCCGCACTGTAAGCGAGAACTATAAAGATCTCAATGAAGAGCAGCTGCTTAACATCACCATGCAAGAGAACGTCTTGGCACAACTGGAAAATTTGAGAACGCACCCAGCAGTGGCAGCCCGCTTGGCCGGAGGCCATCTGAATCTGCACGGCTGGAGCTACAAAATTGAGACCGGAGAAGTCTTTAGCTATCAACTTGATGAAGGGCAGTTCTTGCGACTAACAGAACTACCTGTCACCAACGAACGTCGGCGCTCACGACTTTCTGTGGCTAGTTCGATTTAAATAGCAGTCTGCACGAACTTAAGCGCAACGACAAACAGCAAAATTGCAACTAGTACGACTAAGGCCAGTGCACCTTCCAAGTTTCCACCCTTGGCTAGTTTCGCATCGCCAACTTTCGCTTTGCTTGGCAGCTTCGGAAACTTATTCTCACTCAAACATTCCAAATCAAGGCGCAGTTCGTCAGCCGACTGATAGCGGCGCCCTGGATCTTTCTCTAAGCATTTTAGAACCACCGATTCTATTGCTAGCCTGTATCCGGCAATGTCGAATTTACCATCAGCAGTTTGGTCTATGATGCGAATCTTGCTGGCAAAGCGCGCTGGGTCTGACTTAACATGATCCATAATAGTCTTGATTGAATTCTTAGCAGAGAAAGGCGGCTGGCCAGTCAAGGTTTCATACATGACGCAACCAAGTGAGTAGATATCTGACTGCTCGCCTAGGTCTTCGCCCACACATTGCTCGGGGCTCATGTAGGAAGGGCTGCCGATAAGCATACCGGTGCTAGTAAGGCCATGGGTTTCTTGATCAAACAAGGGAATACTCTTGGCTATGCCAAAATCGACTAGCTTGACCACCGCGCCGCTTGTAGTTATCTGCTGCAGAAGAATATTAGCGGGTTTAAGATCTCGATGAATCAAACTCTTTGTGTGAGCATGGGAGAGAGCCTGGCAAACCTGTATGAATATGTTTAAGGCTGAATGCACTTCGATGCATCTCTCTTTGCTTAAAACATCAGCAAGACTTTGCCCTTCAATATAGTCCATCACCAGATATGGTGCACCGCTCTGATGCCTTCCCTGACAATAGGCACCCACAACATTGACATGAGTCATCTCTAGCGCCGCTTTGGCTTCCATCTCAAATCTCTTGTCGAGGCTGACATCACCCGCTTTATGTAAGTCTTCGCGCAGCATTTTCAAAGCAAACGGTTTCTTCAGTATTCTGTCGTTTACCAGATACACAGCCCCCATCCCACCGCTGCCAAGTTGTCTGATAATCTCGAATCGATTATCGATGCAGGTTGGGGCCGAAAGCTGATTGAGGTCTTCGGCACCATGAAGTGTAGCCGGGTTGCTATTAGCTACCAAGCGGGTAACAGTGCTGGTTGTTCCACAATTGTCACAGCAGACAATATTGGAAGCTCGCTCATAAGACAATGCCCAGAGCTTTGTCTTTAGCTCTGGTATCGAGCTCGGCTCAGCCGAAGGATATTCCTCTTCGTTAACTGTCCTGAGAATCATAGATGTAGCCTTTGGTAATTTGGTTTGCCAAGCAACCGCAAAACCAGGTCGCTTCATCATCTATCAAATCAGAAAAGTGTGGCAAATTCGTGGAAGGGGAACCTGCCATCAGCCGAATACACACCCGCAAGCCAAGGCAACAAAATCATCCCTCGCCCAGCAAACTTCGCGCTACAATTGCAAGCAGCAAGATGGCACCCACTACCTGACAATGTGAAACACTATCGATGACTCAACAAATTAACCTCTACCATGGCAACATCCTAATCGGCACCATCGCGAGTATCGCAACCGAAGATGATGAGGAATATAACGGCATCATTACGTTCACACCAGAAGGCGAGACCTACCGCCACGTTTTTGAATTTCTCGCCAACGACGACCCAAGCAATCCCGGAGCTGAACTACCATTTGAAGAAACCTATCTAGACGATTGGTTTATCGAAAAAGAAGAGGGGACGATGCAAGAAATTGCCATTCCTACTATCAACTTCGACGAGTGTGAAGTAGTCTGGCAGGAGTGATGGGAGCTTCAGATTGCCTCAGCTAGCGCCTTCGCCTTTGCCCGATCGGCTTCAGCAAGTTTCTTTTGCTTGAGCGAGTCATAGACTTTGGCGCGGCCTTCGTACAACTTAGCGGCCATTCGCTCCTTCCACTCTGGCATATTATCCATGGTGCCGCGCAGCAAATGTTTTGGAGCAAACTGAGCGAGACATTTCTCAGCCTCCGCATAGTCGTCAAGCGCCTTTTGGTGTTGGCCAAACTGTTCAAGCATTGCCGCTCTATTGGTATAAGAGCGCGGATCTTTTGGAGCCTTAAGCAAGCAGGACTCATAATCGGCCAGAGCTTCCTTGAAACGCTCCGCTCTTCTATAGGCGTCACCACGCAGCATGTAAGTTGAAGCATCAGTATAGCCACGGCTAGATTTTATAGACTTCTCAAAATCAGAAAGGGCTCGCTCTAAACTTCCCATTTTGCTACAGACCTCAGCCCTGCGATCGTAAGCCGCTGAATAGTCAGGATCATTGGACAAACTGACAGAGAGATCACTCAGGGCCTTAGCGTACTCTTTATTCTCACCGTAAGCGACTGCTCGACGAAGCAGAAGAAAATTGATCGGACTGTAAGCGCGATTAGTTAATTCCTTGCTTTTCTTCTCCTGTTCTCGGAACAGATCTATTGCCTTGCTGTAGTCAGCAATTGCTGATGGATACTGATGCAAATAGTGCTTGTACATATAGCCACGTTGCGAATAGAGCATCGATATGCTTGGATCTAAACTAATGACTTCTGCATACAAAGCAATCGCCTCTGGACATTTGTGAGCTTTCCCTTTTAGCTCAGCTTCCTCAAGTAAAATCCAGGGAATGCGACTAGTGTTCTTCTCTCCTGGCGGCAATCCTTTGACAAGCACAAGTAGCCTATCAGCTGCTTCGAAGGCTTTATCGTAGACCTGGAATCTCTCATAAAATTCAGAGAGTGATTTCAATTCGCCGCGGACCTCAGCCTTATCAGCAGAGAGATCGTGTTTCTCGGCATAAGCTAGTTCTTCATTATGAGCCTGTAAGGCCTCATCGTATTTACCTTGGTTTTCCAAAGCCTGCCTAAGCCGCATCTTGCTATAAGCGAGCATTTGCTTACATTGCTTTGTAGCCGGCAGAGCTTTGATTATTCGGCGCTCTAACCCTTCGACGATAGGCCACTTTCCAAAGCCACCCTCGGCAACAGATTGAATCGAAATTATCGTGCAAGTCAGAGCTGAATTTTCGCCCACAGCATCTGACATTTCAGCCACCGCAGTTTCAAAACTGCTATGCATTTTGGTGTAGTTTCTCTTTTCTGCGGCTTGCACCGCATCTATCATTGCAAGCTCAGACTGATACAGGTGTGTCAGCTTTTTCTCATCGAATGAAATTACCAGTGCATCCGTTATAGCCATCAAAGGGACTGGGCTATCTGATTCAGAGACTTTAGAATAGACAGCGGCAGTCAGAGCGCCTACCACGCAAGAAGTAACAGTTAAAAAACTAAGTGCAATTATGACTATGCCCTTGGTTGATTTGAAAAACGACTTCGTCAGTTTCATTTAGTACCATCAGCAAAGGCGAATAAGGCAATCTATCTAACCCTACTTGCTCAGCTTTTACTTGCTCTGCGCTTTGGCCACCCAGTTGTTTACTATGCCGTTAGACCAGTTGGCATGCTCTTCATTTTCGTAGATTGGCACACTGCGAGCCGATTCACTAGTCTTGCCTTCTCCTACAGAGACAGTCATGCCAGCCAAAAGACCATTCTGGGTATCAGTGTAAGGTTCAGCTGTGAAGCTACGCACATCTGTATAAGTATCAGTGCGTGTGGTGCCATCCTTGCGTGTATGGGTCTGGATGACAGTATTGTCGGGGCCGCGTCTCCATTCGTCATCGCCCAGCTTAGCGCTTATTAGCTCTCCCGTTTTAGGATCGTACTCGGCGCTAAACTTGTTGCCAGCTTCCACAATATTCCTACTTGCATTACGCGTCCACGTGTCTGGATGTGGGTGCTCGGGGGTGCTGTTGGCCACGTCTATCGAATGTTGCCGCTCGTCGCGCCAGACTTTATCAACTGCAGCGGTGTGCTCTGGGCTCTCCCAGACCTTGCTATCTAATGTGTGACCACGGCCAGCCTGCACAATTACACTTTTGTAAGCGCCCTTGTAATCTCTCTCTTCAGTCGTCAGTGAAAACGAGGATGCATCTTTGTTGACATGGGTGTGCATCTCACCATCGTTACCTTTGTAGGTCTCAACAACATTGTTGCCTTGACGCTCAAAAGTAGTGTCGTCTATCTGGACCTTCTGTAAGTTGCCCTGCTGGTCGTAGCTTGCTTTGACTCTATCACCAGCCTGCAAAAGATTGCCTTTATCATCATACTTCCATGTCTCTGGTAACGGATTTTTGGCGTCGTTTACCTGCACATTATTAGCTTGATCACCAACCTGCGATCGCTCGGCCTGTGACTGAGGTTTATCTCCGAGTTTACTCTCTGTACCAGCGCTCAAGTCAAACTTGGTATCAGGAAAACCCAATCTCGAAAGGCCACTGCCGCCAGAGCCATTCGAGTCGCCTACAGGGACGGGGGCGGTACTGGCGGTATCAGATGCTGGATTAGCGGCAGTAGCACTAGCTTTCTCTGGCTTTTGCCAACAAGAGCTGCTGAGGTCGCCAGCACTGTCTTTGGCATCCGCATTGGTTTTGTCCTGTATAGCATCTTCGTGCTTTTCGCAGGCAGCTTTTTCGACCATAGTAAATTCTCCAAAATCTATCGCACAATCTTGAGCAGCCCATACTATGTACCCGCTAGAGCCGCCGGCCGAACCCATTGCAGATTAAGTCCGCTAAGGCTTGCTGGGCAACTAGTCGGAATGATTCATGCCATCAACAAGATCTTGAGTATATAGGTCCAGATTGCCCTTAACCTTAGAAAAGCTGACAAGAGACTCATCGAACTGATCCGGATTTACCTGGCAACGGCTTGCTTCCTCCAGCTCACAAAGACTGATGGTTTGAACACGAGGAGCTGATGCCGCGACGTTCTTCCCGGGTTCACGAATAACCTTATATGACAATCTCACAGGCATACCATAGCCTTGCGGAGCACTGGCAAAGCAACAGACATCTGCAGCCAACTGCGGATTGACCTTTATATCTTTAGTTGCCCAATAGTCCCCAGTTACTTTTGCGCTGGGTTCGGTAAGCAGATGTCCGCTTAAAAGATAATGGCGACTTTTAATTCCGCAGATAGTCGCCTCCTCAGCGACCTCTACTCTATCAATTTTAATTGGATTCATCCGGAGAACTTCAGTCGCCCAATCTTTCATCCGAACTTCCGTGTAAGCCTTGTGTTCTAGATTGCGGCCAATCATGCTACCGAAATGAGGCGAGCCAAAACAATAGGTAACGGTATCGTTTGTGATGGTGGCATGAGTTTCAGTAAATAAACCTTTATAGGGTTCGTCTCCGCTGCCCCACTTAAGTTTCATGCGACAGCCATCGACTAACTTAGCAGGATTAGGACGAGTATTCGCGGCTGCGATGGGCTGGGATTGGGACTGGGGCGCTGCCGGCCTTTGCACTTGCTCAGACCCAGTCTTATCAGAAGCTACATTCCCTTTCGGCAAATTCAGCACAACAGTAGCTAAACCGATTAGAGCAAAGAGAAAAACAATAGCGCCAAAAGTGTATTTGCTAGCTCCTGGACTCACACTAGACACTTTAGCACCAGATACTTTGGCGCTAGATACGGTGGCACCGACAGATCCTGGTTTAATCGGCACTGTTCCAGGGTAGGCCGGGGCGGCCCTACTTACATAGAACGGCAAGACCTCCTCACCACGCTGCACTTTCTCTAGATCATCGTGCAACTCAGCCATTGTCTGATAGCGTTCAACAGGATTCTTACGTAATAGTTTTGCCATGACAATTTCTAAAGAATCAGAAAAAACACCAGGCCCTACTATACTGGCAAGGGAAGGTGCCGGTGATCCTTGATGACTAACAATAATCGCAGCAGCCCGACTTCCATTAAATGGGGGCTGTCCAGTCAGGCACTCAAACATAGTGCAGCCCACAGAATAAATATCCGAGCGATTGTCCACCGACTCTCCAGAACATTGCTCAGGGCTCATATAAAACGGACTACCAAAGACATCTCCGGCAAGAGTAAGACTTTGCTTCAACCTGCCAGGTTGCGAAAGTTTCGCTAGCCCAAAGTCGAGAATCTTCACTACAACACGATCACTTGCATCGGTGGTCAGCATTATGTTGCCAGGCTTGAGGTCGCGGTGAATGACACCACTTTTGTGGGCATATTCCACACCGTTGCAAACCTGAAGAAAGACCTCAATCACGCTCTCCAATTTCATTCTCTTTCGTTCATTCAATATGTCCGCAAGACTCTGACCAGAGACGAATTCCATGGCATAGAAAGGCAAACATTCAGCATGAATACCCAGGTCTGAAACTTGCACGATATTCTGATGATTGAGCTTAGAAATGACCTGAGCTTCCTGCCTAAAGCGCTGCCAGGCCTCCTTTGTCACTTTATCAGGCGGAATCACCTTAAGGGCACAACGTTTGTCTAGGCGCTGATGAAGAGCCAGGTAAACTTCACCCATTCCGCCTCGACCAATCGGCCTAACAATGCGATAGTTGCCGCCTATAATCGCTCCTGGCTTTAACCCAATCAGGTGGCTTTCGCCAGCAGCATCAAGATCAGTTCGCTCAAAGACACTAACCGCAGCGTCTTCAGCAGAGGCTGTTTGTTTCAAAAGCCTAAATCGTTTTGACATACTATTGTCGTCAAAACCAGCTTCGATATCACATTTGCAGCGAATATCCTGGAAGAGAAATTCACTAATCGAACCTCCTTGCCCACCGTGGCCAATTGTAAGACCACATTTGCTGCAAAAGTCTTTGGCAGAGGCGACATTGCCTACCCTGGGCGTTCGCTCGCTCTTGCATTGGCAATAAAAGCTCTGAAAAAAATATCCAGTTAGTGAACCAATCTTCGACTCGACTGCGACACGCTTACCGCATGTACTACACTTCTTAAACTGATCGTCGGCCTTGCCTGGTCTTTGCACTGACATATCGTACTCAAGGCCAGCCTAAAGCATTTTCGTGCAATTCGCAGGCAGCTATGTCGAACATAGTTAGTTCTCCAAAATTCGTCGCACAATCTTGAGCAGCCCCTTCTATGTACCCATTGGCGCCCTCTTCCGAACTTATGGCAGATTAAGTCCGCATCGCCTTGCTGGGCGATACGTCGCTATTAATGGCCAACCAATTGAAGCAAACTCTCGCTGTGCCTTAGGGCTGCTGGGTAATTTCCTCTGTAGAGATCAATATCAATTAGGCGATTCAAAGCCGCCATAGATGTTCGTAAATCGGTGGATCTAACGAAACGCCTATTTGAACGACGATAAAGAACAATCAACAACAGGTTAATTAAGAACGGCGTGATTAGGCCAAGACGAGAACATAGCGTTGGCACAACTGCCAGAGGCATGAGAATTGCTATTGAGGTGGCGTCAAGAAAGCCCTTGCGCGGTGCAATCGGTGGGGCCATTTTCTCGAATGTCTTTGCTAGCTCTGCATCACCACATTTAGCGGCCATGTATGGAAGCAAACTGGAACTGTTTCCACTCATGGCTATAAATGATTCGGGGAAAAGAGAAATCAATTCTGATGCTTGAACTATGTATGGCAGGCAACTAGTGGGATTTTTGGTGTCATATTTGATCAGTGCCATTTGGCAAAGATCGTCCAAGGCCACACCATTGTAATTGTGCGCCCGAGCCACTACATACGATTTTTCGAACCAAGAGAATGCGAAATCGTTGTATCCTTTTTGGTCTGGAGTGCTCATCTCAATATTCATACCGACGAAAAAGAGTCGACGAGCAATCTCCGCGCTATTGGCACCATAGATCTTTGCTACTGCTGTGTTCCTACACAACCGCTCGTGTTCACTCTCTGGCACAGAGGAGAATTTACGAATCCCCATAGATTGACCGGTTTTACGATCTGGACTTTTTCTGTATAACCACTCAGCCAGCTCATAGGCCCCTGCATTATCTGCACAAAGGGAAATTGCTGAAATGAATTGACAGCAACTTCCAGACCCAAAAGCAAACGACAGCAGCGCGAGGCAAATACTGCTATAGCACAAGAAAAAGCCTCTAACTGACCTAAGAATTAAGTACCGGCGAACCACGCCAAGCCAAATAGACTGCCAGAGTTCAATTCTTTTCTTCGACTTTATCTTCCTAAGGCAGCCCCAAGCAACAGCAATACTATATAACACGAGAAATTTGACAGTAGAACCGACTGGCAATACGTAGGTCCAGCAAACGTGATTGTATCCACACCAAGCGTTGGCCAGAGAGCTCAGTGAAAAGACGCCCACAAGCACAATAAAGGAAACGAACAGAAAGGAATGAATTCTGCCAAGCATGATACGCCACCGAGCTGCACCTTAAGCGATGATAGCCTAGTTCAGACAACTCTGTTGGAAAGAAGTGATGGAAATACGCTGTTTTAGCGAGACCGCAGGTAGATGAGCTAAACTACTTTTGCTACAGCACAATGGTGTTTACTTGGAACAAACCTCAGCTCGCAACAGAAGCGGCACTCCGATTGATAACCAAAATAGAAGAAACGAATGGGCCGTGTTCATTCTAGTGTCCGTTATTGTATTCATTGCATGCAACGTCCTAATGCTTACGAACCACCTAGAATTCAAAAGCCCACAATTGCAACAAATGAGATTGTGGTTCGGACTTTCGATTCCGGCCTTGCTATTAACCAGTACCATTCTCCACCTAGGAAAAGGCTGTCTGCAAAGATTCTGCGAGCTGCTACTGATCATTTCAGTGCCTTGCGTTCCCCTAATGGCATTTTGCATTGGCTACCTATTCCCCTCGACCACCCATAATTTCAGCAGAGATAGGCAAATTGAAGAAAACTACGTGGAAAACGGTGCACTGGGATCATCTGCGCACTCAATAATAGCCAAGAAAGAATGGGGTCCATTCTTCTATCGTTGTATAGAAGAAGGCATCGATACCTATCCATTTGTAGGAAAAGAGCAAAACGGAAAGGTCTTTGTTAGGTACAAACAGGATGGCCTGACCGTTAGTCGCGATCTTGATGAATGGCTGGCGGGAAAGCCGGGAACATGGAAATGAACTACTCTACCAAACAGTCGCTCGCGGGAAAATTTAAAGAAAAGAGGGGGCTCTCAAGCCCCCGTAGTTAACATCCCCGATAGCTTCAGTCGAAAAAAAACAGAAGTTCTATTTATCACTTTCAGACAACACTCCTTTGCTGATTAAGAGTGACATGGCCTGCTGCGATAACTGGGAATGATGTCCGCGGGGTAAAATATCCTCGTAGCTAAATGAATAGGTTTGACAATGTTCACCAACGCGAAAATGTTATTAGGCGCAATGGCGCTCGCCCTGACTTGTACTACTGCTATTACCACTATCACTAGCAATGAGGCGCTGGCACAGACGCCTCAGGGATTTGGACAGGGGCAGGTCCTCGACAATATGAAGGCGGCATCTACTTCTATGAAAGCTTTTTACAAAGAACATGGAAATATGCCCTCATCTCAGACTGATTTCGATATCGTTCTGCAAGGTCTGTATTCGGACGAGCTCTCCGGTTCACGCACCCAGCCGACAACAAGTGGAGCGTATCGGGTGCTCGGTGAATACCGCATTACTCTAGATCCAACTGTGGCAAATATAGACCCAGAGATGTGGCGGAAGAACCCTCCAGAACGCTTCAACGGCATGCCTGGCAATTCAGTGATCATACTCAGCGACGGTATAAAGACATTTGCAATTTGGGGCGCGGCTCTTTCAGGCAATCCAATGCTCGATTCGAATAATCGAGCGTTGATAATCTACAAAAAGATGGAAGACTAAAACGGGGCCAGCTCTTTCCACAAATAGAATTTGGTGTATCCATTAGGAAAGTTTTCTAGCTTGCCATAAACCGCATAGCCCTTGCGTTCATAAAAATCGCGAGCCTGGAAAGTATAGGTGTCTAAAAACACACCATGGCAATGCCGTTTTCTAGCCTCGGCCTCCGCTGCGTCTAAAAGTCGAGAACCAATTTGCTGGTGACGATAGCCCTCTTCGACGGCCAATGTCTCTACCTCAAGCCAGCCCCAGCGCGTCTCGCCGCACAAGCCAGCAATAATCTTGCCTTCGCCATCACGCATCATAAGGTCTAGCCTTTTGTAATTAGCTTGACCTGCTTGCTGCGTATTGTATCTCCGCAAGATACCTACAATCGCATCTTGATCTTGGCTTGAGTCACACTCTTCAATCGCTAGTTGGCTTTGCTCAGGTTCATTTGTTGGCATGTCAGGCTACTCTTCTGTGGTTTCTAGTTACGATGAGCATCAAAGTCAGACCGGATTGTCAGACGCCACCGGTGAGCGGACCGATAGCGTGCAGAATTGTGACCACAGCAGGACCAAGCATCGGCACTAGTAAAAATACGGGAAGCCATATCCACCATAAGCCTTTTAGCAGCCCGGGGATTCCCGGAATGACACTGAGTGCGATACCAGCAATTGTCCACACCAGCATCAGCAGCAAACAGGCAATACCGATTGGGTCACTCATGAATGGAGCCATATAGCTGGGCGAAATCAAGTAGGCAATTCCGATAGCAATCCAGGGGACGAAAGCAGATATGAAGCTACTGTATCGTTTCATTGTTAGCAACTCAAAGCCGAAAAGTGACGTAAAAGTGACGTAATATTCGCGCTAAGTGTAGCAGTCACAACGCCGTTATACCAATCCATTTAGCAGCTAGCTTGACCTTCACTCACAACGGACAGCCCGTCGTCCTATCCAACGGCGGTTACCCGATAGTAGTACCAAGAAAGTAACTTTGTATCTACCAGGTATAGCTCCCTCCGAATTGCGATACTCACAGGTCAGTCCAGATTTATCCAAGAGGGCAAAACGTGCTGGTTCTCTCGCCCCTTCATCAGCTGTGTGATTACCTTTTGACCGTCTCCTAGTACAATAGAGATTCAATACTATTATTGGTTTTAATAATGCCATTTCAAATAATTGGTGAATTAGCTTTTGGCAACACAGACAGCGACATAAATTGCCTTTTTGAAAAAATACCAGAAATATTTTTTGACGCAGATTTACTGATCACTCTACAAGAAGCACCATTCAAAGAAGACTACCCAATTACCTCGTTGCTTGATGCTGGCATCAAATGTAGATTGTTTTGTCAAGCAATGATTGTAGAAGAAGAATCAATTCCGAAATTCCCGGCAGATTTCTTCTTCGGCTTTGCCGAACTATACATGCTCAAGCCAGGACAGCAATTGCAACCTTTTGAACTAAACGAATATTTCACTACGGACTGCTGTAATTTTTCAAAGGAAGTACCAAAAGAATTTTTGAATTATTTCGAACAATTCAATGCGATCAGATTCCTCGCTGATGGTGTTGGCTTGAACTATGTATGTGAACCGGCTTTAGCAGCAAAGTTGGAAAGCTTGTTCACATTCACCTAATTCCTCCCCTGGTCGAAATTACCGTCAATGAAGAGCTTCTAGTGCGGAGGACCCGACCAATCATGCTGCGGCATCAACTCAAATGGGCCCTGAGCAACTTGTTGGGTCTCTAGTATGCAAAAGTCATAGAGCCGTTGAGAATCCTTTCTAGTATAGTAATGAGTGTGTTCGGTGCGCATTGCAAAAAATTCTTGGGAGCAAAAGAGCAAATATGGGTTTAGCAGTTTGTGTTGGCGCCCTGGCTGATCTTCTTGAGAATGATCCGGAAGGCGCCGAGTGGATTGAGTCAGATATAAAAGCCATCAACAAATGTTTGGCAAAAAATGGCATCGACGAACACGTTGAACCACGCACACTTCCGGATTTAGAATCGCGCGATCAGACAGGCGGCTTTCCCTATTCGTGGACTCATTATTTGAGTAGAATAGTGGCGCACGCTATGGCTGACCCTGGCTGGAAAGCCACGCCCGTTGCCGAGGGAGAAGATCCAACCGGCGATGAAGCTGTCATTGATGCAACGATCAATATTTCTGGTCACTTCATTTGTCATTCGGACGCTGAAGGTTACTACGTTCCAAAAGATTTTCAGGAAGTGATTTTTGGAGATGAGAAGATGACCGGTGGTGGCATTATTGGCTCCAGTTACAGGGTTATGGAAGAGATGCAGCTGGCAGCAAAAGCCCTGGGCATCGAACTCGTTAATGGTGAGCTATCCGACGAGGGGGCGGCGACTATCAATGATGTGGGTGAAGATGACCCATTTATGATCGAAAAAATCGTCTGGTTGAGTTTTTATGAGGCGGCCAGATTGAGCATCAAACACAACACAATGATTGTTTTTCAGTAATCTGCCTTGTGACTAAGCCAAGTATTGAAACAAAATTTTGCTACGTGAGTTTACCAGTGACTTTGATGCGTTGAGGCCTCCAATCACCAGGTTAAGGACCTCCAAACTTAAATCTGACAGCTCTCTCCAACTGACAGGCACAACAAATGAAGTAAGGTCAGCACAACAAAATAATATGGGTTCAAACTTGCCGACGTTTCAGAACTAACTTCGCAACAAAGGATGCATTCATTGGTAAAAGAATTAGGTGCATTGTCGGCAAAATGCTTGAGCCAAAACCTGGGAATATCCAACCAGTATTTTAAATCAGACATTCAGCAACTAAATAAGGAAAGGGCGTTGGAATTGATTGCGTCGCTTAACATTGCAACGACGGATCTTCTAGGTGCGAACGAGCGCGCATCAATTCTGCAATTAAATGCCCTGCGCCTTCTCAACCAAGATGGGCTAATTGCGCATCAATACTGTGATCGTTTGAATGCGCTTCTCTCTGACAAACAACAATTGAAATTCTACGAAGCGCTTGTGTTTTTCCATCGGACCCATGCATTCGAAATGTATCGCGCCATTTCATTGTGGTCGCAGGAGCATTCACATGCTGGAGTTTTTGCAACAGACCTTTCGCCCAATCGAACTCAATTAATTCGTTCAATTTTAATGTCTCACGATCTGTTTCTGGAAAGAACACCGTTTCCAGATTTAAGCCGAGAAACACCGGAACTCATGTTTCCTTTTTTAAGAACTTTCAGACTTCAAAGCTTAATGTCGCCTGTCGGAAACCCTCTAACAACGCTTGGCCGTGCGGATTTATTGATGGACAAGTACTTCTTCAATCTTTACCCAAAATACAAGGATGTTTTCGAGCGCAGCTCGGGAATGAGCTTAGAAGACTACAGACACTGCGCGACTGCAATACTTGCAGCTACAGGTCATACAGATCCAACGACCTTATCGACTATTTGGGGCGTCTACGATTTCACTATAAGTTCGCTTACTGAGGGAATCGCACGCATGAGAGGACCATTTGAGAGTTACCTAGCATTGGAATCGATCACAACTGAGAACCTTAGCAATCAGTACGCAGGTCAGACAACCATGGATCATCTAACTCTGCGTCCATTGCGAGGAAAACCAATATTGAAGATGACGGACGACAGATATATCCTATTAGATCTGCAACTCTTGACAGAGAGAGCGACCTACGGACCACTATTTTACATTCAAGAAAAAGACAGATTTATCGATTTCGGAAATGCCTTCGAGCGCTACGTTCTCGACCTGTTTCAACGCAACTACTCCTCATGGGGCCTGACTCGCGAACCAATTTCAAGACATCTGGTCATTTCCGAAATTAATGAACCAATTCCACAGGACCTCATTCTATCTAAAGACGATGCATGTGTTCTGGTTGAAATAAAAGGAGCTTGGTTGAATGACGACAAGATTGCTGAGTCGGCGACTGAATTCTGGGAAGAAGTTTGCAAGAAATACTGTGATGACGGAAAAGTATCTGGGAAGCGAAAAGGTGTTGGACAACTTTCATACACGATTAGAGGCGTGATCGATGGATTATTAAAGGAACCATCGGCGGTGCTTTCGTTAGCAAAGAAGATTTTCCCTGTATTACTGGTGCACGATAGACACCTCGTTCTGCCGTGGTTTGGTCATTTTATAGCTAAGGAATTCTGGAGGCATTTTGAAATCGACTTGCCTTCAAGTGGTTTCGCGATATATGCAGGGCGTAAAATCTTCTCCCCCATTGTTATTTCTCTGATAGAACTCGAGAATCTTGAGACAATAGGAAAACAGGCAAATCTTATCAACGTACTTGAAGATTATTCTCTCAATTGTGGCGACCGCGTCCAGGACTTCAGAGCTTACTTGTTGAAATACGAAGCCACTGGCTATTGCCGCAATATCGATAGAGGAAAGGAAATGCTCGACGAAATGAGGGAGCGCTTTTGGCCTACAAACGAACGCAACTAAATATCTTATTTGGCTCCTCAACTGTAATCGTGCAAAGTCAAGTATAACTGCAAAACAACTTGGGCAAATAGAAAAGGAGCGCTAGTTACTTTCCCGACATCATTCAATAACACGCCTCAAATCAAGCTAATTCACTCCAAAGATCTGCGGCTGCTGGACAGACTTCAACCAACCGAGACTTTGCTTCAGAAGCTGATATTAGCTTGCGAGCCAAAATCTGACTCATTAGCCGAAGTGCCTCATTTCTAGGTCCATAGTAACTAGGGTCAGAATATATGGTCGAATTTAACCGTACTTCTTCGAGAAAAGTTTGAAAAGCAATATCTGCATCGCCGTATTTTGACAACAAATCAACAAGATGAATTTTAAAAACTGGGTGCCCCGACTGATGAGTTAGGGCGCGCTCGATGCATTCAATTGCTTCTTGATTTTTCCCCACTTGTGAAAGCATGCAACTCAAATCATACCAACCGTCACCATGCTCCCAATCCGGCTGCTGTTCAAGCACCTGCTGCAATAAGTCGATTGACTCTTCAAGCCTATTTGAATCTCTTAATGACTCAACTTCCGAAATAGCTTCATTCAAGTTATTTATCACGACAGCCTCAGTTAAATAATCTCACTATTCTAGCCCAGTTCACCATGCACCAATGAGAGGGTAGTGGAAATTCATATTGCCACAAGCGGAGGTGGCAACGACTGCGAATTCTCTTTCCATGCTGCCAGCTTAGCAGTGGCATCAATACCGATTGGCGGTCGAGCAACAGTTTCCTAGTTGTTGAGCGGGTTGGCGAGATTTGAAGCATCTGCCTATTTCATTTCCCTTAGCGCTGTGGGCATTTCGGTTGCTTACTTGCTCATTCCCTTCATTCGCGCCATCAGGTCCTTGCAATCAGGCTTACATGTAGGTTCTACAAGTCTTTCTATAATCTCAAGTCGCTTCACTGCTGAAGACCAGTCGCATTGATCGGAGACTACTGGATCTATTGTGCCAATCTGAAGAGCGCGGTGCATTTCATCCAGAGCGCTCCGATATCGGCCACGAGAAATTTCTCGATCTGCCACTGCCACGACTTGTGCTAATGTCGTAAGGGCGCTGTTGCGCTTGCCTTTAAGCCACTGCCTTTGCTCAGGTGTAATCTCCTCTGTATTTGCCATAGTAACGGCAGTACTAAGAAAATAGAACTGTTGTTCATATGGAATTCTGGGTTGAAGTTTATCCATCCGGTTTGCAATTAACGACCAGCGAAACTGCTGTGCTAGGGCAGCATCCAAACTGCGAACGTTATCCGCATTCGACAAGTGTTTGATTGCAGCCGACCAATGTTTCTGTTTGCTCTCTTTCTCCGACTGGCTAAGTTCCTCGCTGAATTCCCTGACCCCGAGCAAGCGCACTTTCTCCTGCCACAGCTTTATTTGCTCTGGCGGAACAGGATGTCTCTCAGCCAACTTAATGAGCAAGGTGTAGCACATTCGGGCCTTACCGGTTGGACCATGTTTGGAATATGCAGCTGCAAGGTCTTCAACTGCCTGCTGTGAGATTTGGCCGTTATTCAAATCTCTCTGAAAGATATCCATCTGCGGCTTAACCTGTGCCGTGTCCAATTTCCCTGTCCATGGTTCGATTTTGTTAACTAGATTTCTAATCGCACTCGGAGCGGGGCGACCGAGCCAAAATCCGTGGTCTTCAGGTGCAATTTTAACGATGTCAGTCTTGCTGTTCTTGGGCGCCAAGGTCTTGTTAATCTCGGAGGGTTTACTCAATAGCTCGGCCTGGCAACTTCTGTCTTCGGCGTTTTTTGCGAGAGCCGAAAGACTTTCGCCTGGTGGTAAGCAGCTCAGGCTGACAGATGCGGCCACAGCAACCGAAAACTTTTTAATAGGAAAAGTTGTATTCAGTGCCTGAATTTTCGCTGCGCTCTCCAGGCTTAGGGGCGTTGATCGGTAGAAGTCGGCAGACGACTTAGTTGCCAAAGCGCTTGACTTACTTGCCGATGCTCCAACAGGGGCTCGAAAAGCAACACAAATTTCTTCACCAGCATCAACTTCTTTGAGCAACTGCTCAAGCTGCTCTGGGGTGTAGTCGCTTATATCCTGGACCTTACAGGCACATTGTGCGCAGTTCCGAACAGACTCATCTCCTGCCATCAATTCCCACTTCTGGGAGCAGGAATACGAAAGTATGAGAGGTGCGGTGCGTTCGGATTGATCCTGCATAGCCATAAGCTCAGTCTGGTAAATTAGGTATTCCACCTTATACCCGATTGAGCCACAATGACAATGATTGAACTTGGCGTCTGAATCTGTAGCACACTGGTACACTACTGACAATGCTGGGCATTTACTGCACTTGGCATAATCGATCTGAGATAGGAATTGGCCATGGTAGATATAAATAAAGTGTTGAGCACTGCAGGGATCGAACCGCAACCCTACAAGGCGGTTGACTGTGCTCTTGCGCCGGGCTGTTTTGAATTGGAAATGCTCACAGCTGGCGCTCGAAGCATGTGGCAGAAGCTAGCACTGGTGGCTGAGCAAACTGGCTACTACCCAGTGTTTCCAGTCAAAGATGATATCGATGCCTTTATGCCAACCATATCCACTGGCGGCGGCGGGTCTGTGACGCCTGAAATGGTCAGTGATTTGATTGCGAAGGGGCGAATCCCGTCTTTCGAAACTCTCACTGATTTTCAGTCTTATGATCTGGACAGCTGGGTTGCAAGCAAAGCAAATGGCTGTAAGATTGGAAATTTTTCGAAATCGCGTTTCGGTCATATATCACCACCCATTAGCGGCAAATTATTACTATTGCCTGTGAAATTTAGCTGGCAGGTTCCGGCCATGTTGCGCCTAGGCGGCTGGAATGCTCACCCGAGTCCAGCTGCTCATGTGGCTATGCAAAAACGATGGTTTGATAAGTATGGTGCTCAAATTGTTAGCATTGGCATTGATACGATGTATATGGACGTGCAAAAACCAGTGCGAACAAGAGAGGAAGCCTTAGCTTTAGCTGCGGAGCACTTAGCCTACTGTAGGGCCAACATCATGCAAGGCATGGGTGACTTTACTCTTTCTGGTGCAGCTATCGATCTGATCGATTCGAATTGCTGGGCATTCTGGTGGGACTAGCAATATTTTACTATGCTAAAGAATTATCTAAAGGAACCTGTGGTGCCACATATATGCGTTTTATCCCAGCACTTTGCTCTGCCCGAGCAACGAGGCCCATGCTTAACTTGCGTTTTCTTTCGTTAATTCTCGTGCTAAGCATTTACAATTTAAATGGAGCTTTTGCCTTCACCGATGGTGGCTCTAGTTCTCCTCCTGCGGAAGCTCGTGTAAACGAGAGTAAGGTGGGCCGCGCGTCATCTGCTGCTGAAACAGATTTAGCAAAGCACAAACGAATGCTCAGAAATTGGCTCGAATGCTACGAAAATTTCAAGACCACCCAACCACTTGTCACGCAATACGCAGCCTTGGTCAAAATTGCAGACTCACAGTATCAACTGGGCAACTTGACTGAGGCCGAAAGGCTCTACAAAGAAGCTAGCGATGCAACTGAAGAAGATCTTCGTTCGCTTGAAGACAGAGCTGTCTCAAATCATGTTGTGAGCATAACCACATTGAATAGTTATGCTTGTTTCTTAGCCGAAAAAGGACAAATTGCAAAAGCTTCTGAATTGATGCGCGTGATTTACAGCTTGCTGAAACAGCCAACTCGTTATTCGATTAGTTTTGGAGTTGGCGGCAACGATGATTTTGGAACATTTCTGGCCATAGTCAAGAACAAAGACGCAAAGGCATATCATGAATTTTATCCTCAGTGGCAAGCGTACAAAACAAGTGGCGTTAGAACGGCTCCGCCGAAAGTATCGGGCTTCAAAATTGACGTTCCTGACGTAGAGCAAATGTCTGAATTTATCGATGATAAGGCACTAGCAAGAGACAGGCTGACTTGTCGATATGGTTACGTCAACAAGGCAGGCAAGTGGGTAATTGAGCCGACCTTTATTGAGGCAAATCCGTTTAGTGGGGGAGTAGCAACTGCAAAAATTTCGAGTGGAATGTTGCCGATTGACGTTAGCGGAGACTACGACTACTGTTCTTTAATTGACTCCAGCGGCAGAGAACTGGTGAAATTGCCAGCCTTTCATGTAAGTCCTTTTCTTGGACCGTTCTGCTTTGATGAAAGTCGTTTGCGCCTGCCGTCATCGTACATTTTTGACCACTCTGGCGACACACTTTATTCAGGACAATTTCGAGTACGCTCGCAAAATTCAGAAGGACTGACGATTTTTGAAGTCACCGGTAAAACTCGAAGCGGTTGCATCGTAGACGAGGTTGGCCACGACATCAAACTTGAACTCAAGCCTGATGCCGCTAGGCCAGGTCATTATAAGCTTATTCCAACTTCAGTGGGTGCTGAGAGTCAAGCCCATTAGCCGATCAACTTTGCCGATTGCTTGTTTTGCAATAGCAAGAATTGGCAGCAATGCACTATCATTAGAGTCTATTGTGACCGGGCAGAATGGGGCCGTTATGACTGACATTCCAGAAAAAAGAAGACGCATGGCGGCAAGCGCATACAAAGATCTCTTCGGCGATTTTCGCAATAGCGAGGGAACAGACCAGACGCCTACGGTTATGAGTGGCGAGCGGTTGGCTGACCTACTCATCGAAAATTTCGGCAAGATTGATATCAATGGCGATGGTGTCTCACTTCGCGAAATCAAGCATGCCGAGGCCATGCCATTCAATTTCTCCGCCGAAGCGCTGCTCATGTTCAAAGTCTTAGAAAAATATTTTGAAACTATTTGCAATTTAGCCGACGACGCACCTGGTCCAGATACAGTTATCAGCGCTGTAGATGTGGAGGTTCTGGCACAGTTTCTCAAATACTCTCATTTGACTATCGAACAGTTGCAAGAATGGCGCAAACTGAGCGCTAATTGAAGCAAGGTTAGGCCCGCCGCAAGCCTACTTACTTAACTAAAATCGGCTCAATGGTGCCGAGAATGCCTTTTTGCGAAGTTTCTTCAAAGAGAACAGTGTGAGCCTGTTTGCCCATACCTCGCGCTGCCAAAGCATCGTTCAAAGATGCAACAAAAGTAGCCCCTTCAGGTGAATAACCAGCCTGTAGGAAAACAATTTTGCTTCGCCGAAGAACCGCTGATTTAGCCAAATTGGCTGCCAGTATCTCTCCATTTTCTTTACTTGAAACAGCTTGGCCGTCGGTCACTAACAATATTAATATAGGTTTAGAAGAGCCGGCCGTAGCTAACCTAAGAGCCTCCGGCAGATTGGTATTACCTGTGGTGACAGCATCAGCAAGCTTGTCATGAACTTGTTTAGCTGATAGCTTGAGCGAGGTTTCGACTTCATCATTAAAGAGATAAAGATCGAATTTAGAAATGGACTGACTCTGCACCTTAGTACAAAACTTATCGAGTTCTTCTTTCACCCAAGTCCAGCGCAGTTTATCGCTGTTTCCCAAATGCCGATACATTGATCCAGAATGGTCCACAATCAAACGAATCTGATAGGTCCGCAATACCGTAGCCAAATTCTTGGTGGCCGCTAGCGAAAAAGGTCTACTCATATCAAGCTTAGCCTTCATGGCAGTTTGATAAACATGACCCTTTCTCTCGATCTTTAACTTCAACATGTCTTTCTCGATAGTTGCTTCTAGAATGCGATCACCCACCAGAAGGCCAGAGTAGAAAGCCTGTGAGCCCTTTTTTACTTCCTCAACCCGAGTTGGCAGCTGAGTACTAAGCGGAATGAATCCTGTTGAAACACAAGCCATGCCAAAGGCGTTAATCGTTCCGCTCAATTTGACAGTAGACGGTGCAACAGAACGCGATCCCGAAGTGGGGGATTGCGCCACAGCCGAAGAAGTTGAGATGACTTGAGTCAAGAGGATGCAGCCAATTAACTGGCGCAAGAAGCTACTACAAGCGAATGAAAATGGGAAATCAATCTTTCGAAGCGAGTTAAACGGTGTCATTTACTTACCATCCGGTTTTTTCTTGCTAGCAGCTTTGACCGCTGCGCCTTTCTTTGAAATGCTTCCCAACTTAAGCGCCTTTGCGTGCAGTGGATTCTCGTTCGGAATGGTAGCAGCCCGTGAAGGATCATACGAACGAACATATTTGTGCACTGTCTTCGATGCATTAGGCAATGAAGGAAGCTCAGGTACAGCAGGAATTGTGTTTCTTCTCAATAAGGCATCCGCACGCTTCTGATAGCGCTCTACGATTGCAGCATGCTCCCGACTCAATTGGTCGAATTCTGCTTGGGTAAGACGATTCAATTGTGGAGGGGAAAAATCCTTCTGATATTGTTCTATCTTCCTGTCAAATCTCTTCTGAGCAGCGTCTAACTCTTTCTCCTGCTCCGCCAAAAGGCGCTGCCGTTCTTGTGTATTTACTGACGAAAGATTAGGTTCGACCTTCGCTTTATCAAGCTCGACGTCATACGGCAGAAGCTCAGTCACAGCTTGATCAGCCAACAAACCCAGCTCAGTACCACGGCTTAAGCGCTGACATTTAACTAACGCAAGTCGTGCCTCACCGTTTCTACCTAAGCGTGCGAGCGAACGCCCGCGGTAATAAAGAGCATATTCATCGTCAGGGCGGCGTTTAAGTATGTCTCCAGCCAAACGAGCAGTCACCTTGTAATATTTGGAGTCATAAGACATTTCGAGCATTCGACGATCAGAATATGTCTGCCCAAAAGCAGGATCGAACAATGTCGCAACGAACGATGTCGCAACGAAAATAACTACAAGACTAATATGAGAACCAACAGTTCTAGGAAACTTAGTCACGATGGCTACTTTCATAGAAACACTCCAAACCAAACCTCATGATATTATAACGACATTCAATATTTTAGTGTTTTGAACACTAAAATGACAGCCTCTTCCCGCAAGGATAGGAATTAGCGTTGCCAAGTCAAGTCGGACTATTTGCAAAATTTGCACTTAGTTTTGCCCTAATTTGCTGCCTCGGCGCTCCAGGAGCAAAAGCCCAATCTACAACCGTAGATTATGAAAAGTTGGGCCGGAAGCAATATTCTCAGGCTAAGTACAAGGAAGCTGCTGCGAGTTTTCGCACGGCTATTTTCAAAGGGGCAAACTCAGCTGCAATCTGGCTGAGCCTAGCAGAGAGTTACGAACGCACAAATGAAAAGAGTGCTGCCACTCTAACCTATCAAGCAATTTTGAAGAATTTTCCTGGCACACCAGAAAGCGCGAAAGCAACTGAACGTATTGCAAAGCCAAAACCTTCAGCACCAGCCAAAGTAGCATTATCGCCAAAGTTAGAAGCAACGCCAAAGTTAGCAACTGCTCCAAAGGTTGCAGCAAGCCCTGCGGCCCCGCCCCGCAAAAGCCTGATGGAACGCATATACATAATTCCACCTCGCTTTGGCCACGAGCCGGTTAGCCCTGCCACAATTCGCCTTGTGCGCTCTCTATTAGCTGGGCTGCCAAAAACTATGTACAAAATACTTGATCGTGGAAAGGTGAACATTTACCTCACTCCCAATTTGATTGACAAATTTCCAGAGACTGTTGGTGTAAAAAACGATCACCTCGGCATATATTTTATTCAAGAGCATGGTCGAACCTATGATTACGACATGTACCTCTGTGAACGAACTGGATACGGCAAAGGTACAGATCTAGGGCCAATATCAAGCGACGAGACCATAAAAGAATTCTTCTACACTTTGCTCTCTCACCTTCTCAATGGCTGTCTAGAGATGCCGTCAAAAGATCCACAGTTTTTAGCACTCTATAAATTAGACTACGCCAATCTAAATCCTCTCGATTTTATGAGCATTCATGCTTATGTTGCCCCCGTGGAAGGTGTCAATGATACTTTTGCTGCGCTCGGCGCAAACATAATGGGCAGCAATGGAGAACCCAGCGAGCTTTGCAGTCGTTGCTTTCCCCGCTGTCGGGCCTGGATTGTCAACCGAATCAAAGTATTGTCAGAGCGAAAATAGTAGGTTTGGCTATAAGCCGGGCACCTCAGCGACTAGAAGGAACTTCAAATAACGCTTCTGGCTGTTCGTCAGTATTAGCGTCCACCATCTTGCTTAAAAGTCCAGCCAAGGCACATCCGGCCCTTAATAGACTTTCGGCCGAGGCTTGTGGCTTTCTTGCGTTTGGCCACAGCATCGTCAAAGTCACCTTCGTAGGGCTCCTTAAGGGGAGTTTTGAAAACCATACTAGGAGAAGTGGAAATTCGATAAACAACTCTGCCGATGTAATCAGTTAGCGTGATACTTCTATTGGTGCCACCATTGGAGGCTTCGCAGCGTGCCTTTACCATCAGAAGAAGTGCGAATCTCTACAGGTAATTCACCAGTAGTCAGAATATAGCGTGCGTCATATCTCTGAGGAAACATTTGTACCGCCATGGCTGATGGTGCAGAAATAGCAATAGCATTCTTATATCATGGTTATTCAAAAAAAACATATCATCGGGTTAGGGACAAAGAGAAACCTCAGCCTGCTCTGCCTATCTACTTGATTACGTCCCAAAGCATGATACTGAGCATTCGCGAAGCAATTCTGGCCACCAAATATGGTGGCACCGCACCGCACTCAAAGTACACCAAGAAAAATGATATAATTCGATTTGCTTAAGCGAAAGTATCTAATTTTGGCGTTGCCAGGAGTAAATTTGCCTACAGGTATGAAAGATTCAGAGCAATCTATTGTCATTTTTACCGACGGAGCCTGCTCGGGAAATCCAGGTCCAGGCGGCTGGGGCAGCATTGTCGCTTTTCCAGATGGCACAGTCAAGGAAATTGGCGGCAATAACCGCGACACCACAAACAATCGTATGGAACTTGCGGCTACCATTCACGCATTGCAATTGCTAAAGCCGCCACTGACTTGCAATGTAATTGTTTATACAGATTCTGTTTACGTCATCCGTGGTATCACCCAGTGGATTTTTGGTTGGAAAGCTCGCGGCTGGAAAAGTGCAGAAGGCAAAGATGTAGCTAACCGTGAGCATTGGGAAGAACTTTTACGCCAGGTCACGTTAATAAAACCAGCGACAATCAGCTGGAAGTATGTGCGCGGACATTCCGGTTATGCCGGTAACGAAAGATGCGACACTATTGCTGTAGCGCAATCCAAAGGCAAGCACGAACCTCTATATTCCGGACCGCTCGATGGTTACTTTGTCGACTTGACCGATTTGCCAGATGATGAACCTTTACCTGAAGCAAAAAAAGCCGGTTCGTCGTCCTCGTCGTCTGGACGTGGAACTGCGCCAGCACAAATTTCTTACTTAAGTTACCAAAACGGCGTTGTGAAGCGCCATTTGACCTGGACAGCCTGCGAAAAACAGGTTAAGGGACAGAGCAACACTAAATTCAAAAAAGCAAAATCAACGGCAGAAGAATTAGAAATTCTTGCCTCCTGGGGTCTTGCTGCCACGACGCCAATTAGTGACTAGGCTCAATAAAAGATTTGTGCGGCCTCGACCGGTGGTGCAGTGGAGACCATCGGGTTAGGGACAAAGAGAAATTTTCCCATTATCCCAGTAATAGAGTTTGTCACTTACGGGCCGACTTCCCTCTCGCGCACGTCGCTCAACTATTTGACGCACGTTCTCCACAACAGTCTTATCAGCATCACCGGTCAGGATCAGCACATCTTTGTTGCTCACCCCGAACACCAACCGGCCTTTTACCCGCTGTTTGATCGTCGCCATAATTTCATCATCCAAAATTAGACTAGACTCAAAATCTCCACCGCAGGTTAGCATAAATATGCCATTGGCGCTGTAAACGCTGACATCTACAGGCAGATGCGAGCGAAGGGTACGCAAAGGCCCCTTCTTCATATCGTTTGCGGTGAGGCCGAGTTCGGCTGCTTTAGCCGCTGGTAACATAGCAAGACTGTTTGGTGAGTCTGAAGCATACACGCACACAATGCCAGGTGCAATTGGGTACCACGCAAGGTCAAGAGATTTGGCTTCAGGGCCTGCGGCATTAAGCTTGAGAGTTCTTGTCTCTTCGATCAGCTTATCGCTGCGGACGAGCGGCACAATATCACTTATGGTGCCTTTGTTTTTGCCAAGACCACTACGCACATCTTTGGTGGCAAAAAGAAAACTGCGCAAAGAGCTTTTGCGCTCTCCTGGAATGTCTTTGCAAAAGGCCCAGGCATTGTCAGTAAAAGTATCAGCCGTGATACCATCAGCAAATTTGACAGAAATGGCATGATTTTTGATACCAATAAGCGATTGACCAGGTTCGGAATTGACTATGGCGTCGGCCAGCAACTTGTCAAAACGGTCGCGACTGAGACCGGGCTGCTCAATTTCGTCTGCAAAAAACTTATCCAAGCTCTGATTGCCTGCGGCTGACGGTTCAAGTGTTTTACTCCGATCAATTTTGATCACGAACAACGGCTTGAGCGGTGGCTGCTGCTCTCCAGCCGTAGCCAGCACGTTGCAAGATTGCAGCAACGAAGAAATGAGTGGAATAGTCACGAAAGAAATAAGTTGTCTGCTGAATTTCAACGGTTATACCCTGTCTGCCTTGGTGACGATCAAGTGTACCGCGAAGACGTTGCGATCCTGGTAACTTTGGAACGATTATCAAGAGATTTCCATAGCCTGTTTCAGATATCTGATTACATGTTGAGGATGGTTTTTAGTATAGTAGTGAAGATTTTCGGTGCGCGGTGCAAAAATTTCGTTGGAGCAGCAAAAATGGGTTTAGCAGTTTGTGTTGGCGCTCTAGCTGATCTTGTTGAGAATGATCCAGAAGGCGCTGAGTGGATTGAATCAGAATTAAAAGCCATCAACGAATGTTTAGCGGAGAATGGCGTCGACAGACACGATGAGCCACGCACGCTTCCGGATTTAGAATCGCGCGATCAGATAGGCGGCTTTCCCTATTCATGGACTCATTATTTGAGAAGAATAGTGGCGCACTCTATGGCTGAGCCGGGCTGGAAAGCCACACCTGTGGCCGCGGGTGAAGATCCAACCAGCGATGAAGCTGTCATTGATGCAACGATCAATATTTCGGGTCACTTTATTTGTCATTCAGACGCCGAAGGTTACTTCGTTCCAAAAGATTTTGAAGAAGTGATTTTTGGAGATGAGAAGATGACCGGTGGTGGCATTATCGGCTCCAGTTACCGGGTGATGGAAGAGATGCAGCTGGCGGCAAAAGCCCTAGGCATCGACCTCGTTAATGGTGAGCTATCCGACGAGGGGGCGGCGGCTCTCAATGATGTCGGTGAAGATGACCCCTTTATGATCGAAAAAATTGTCTGGTTGAGTTTTTATGAGGCGGCCAGATTGAGCATCAAATACAACACGATGATCGTTTTTCAATAAACTCCCTTAAATGTGGCAGCTGTCTCTTAATGACTGGCACAACAAACGGGGCAAGGTCAGGTCATTGTAGGTTTACAGATTCGACAGAGCAACCAGGTACGGCAGTATCAACTTGAATTTTTGCACAGCTGGAGTTTGGACTATTTTCATACCGGCTTTAAACGATTGACGACAAGGCGCTATACTTTGGCCAGTAGCGTTGATGAAACCAGCGCGATAAAAGCCCCACTGACGATTGAAGCGCGCCCATGACGATTGACTTCAGACAACTAAATAAGCACTCCGAATCAGAAACTCTTGAATTGAAAGAGTCATTCGACTCAAAAGCGCTTGAAACCATCGGCGCTTTTGCCAACGCGGGAGGCGGCACAATTCTCGTCGGAGTCAGTGATGATGGCAATGTGCGAGGAATCACTTTAGGTCACAACTCGCTTGAAGAATGGGCACAGAGGATGCCGTCTAAAATTCAACCTCGATTCTTGCCGTCGGTTATCAAGCAAGAATTTGAAGGGAAAACTGTAGTCTCAATAATTGTGTTGCAGTCAGATTCTTTGCTCTGTGTCGATGGGCGTTACTTCAAACGCGTCGGCCGCACCAACCAGATAATGAGTCCGGAAGAGACAAAGCAGCGACTTTTGATCGCAGGAAACACAAGCTGGGATAAAGGCATCGAGCCAAACGCCACACTTTCTGATCTCGATGAGCACGCCGTTGATCAGTTTATAGGAAGCCTCAATGCAAGCGGCCGCCGGCCGGTGCCGATAGGGGAGGACCCATATTTAGCCCTCGAAAAGATGGGTCTTTTACGTGACAAAAAACCGACCAAAGCAGCGATTCTTTTGCTCGGAAACGAGCCGGGACGTTTCTATGCATCAGCCTTTGTCAAAGCAGGAAGATTCAAGTCACCAACTAAGATTGTCGACGATAAAGAATTTAGTGGCACGCTGTTTCAGCAAATCGACAAAGCTATTTCTTGGTTTAGCGAAAAACTGGAAGTAAAATATATTTTTGGAAAGAATGGTGGTTCCAAGCAAGGAAACTTAGCCGAGCGTGAGGAGGAGTGGCAGTATCCATTCGCAGCCATTAGAGAAGGCGTAGTAAACGCCATATGCCACAGGGACTACCAATCTTTAGCGGCCACCAATCTCCGTCTGTACGATGGTCGCTTAGAAATTTGGAACCCTGGAACGCTCCCCCCAGGATTGAAGGCAGATGACCTTCTGCAAGACCATAGTTCACATGCTCCAAACCGACTCATTGCAGAGGCGCTGTACAACACAGGCCTAATTGAACGCTGGGGCTCTGGAACCCAACGAATAGCACAAGCATTGGATGAGCAAGATTTACCGCCACCACTTTTCGATGTGAGTTTAGCAAACAACTTCAAGTTGACTATGTTCGCCAGTGGTCCCAGCGCCAACAAACTTCGCCATGCAAATCTAAACGAACGCCAAATTAAGGCAATTCAGAAGCTATACACGTCGATCAACACTATCAACAGCAGCGAGTATCAAATGCTGTTCGGGGCTAGCAAAGCTACAGCAACCAGAGATCTGTCAGATCTGGTGTCTAAAGGAATTCTTGCAAAGGAGGGAAAGGGAGTTAGCACTTTCTACCATTTTGCTGACCAGGCTAAAGATTATGGAAAGTAAAAATCAAAGTGACTTTTGGAAACAGCTATCGGCTCACTATCGGCTCACAGCCGCTTTTCCCAAAAGCGCAGGCAGAACAAGGGTTTTTAGGCTTTTCCGTTGCTGCTAGGCAACAAATCGGCTCACCTTCAGCTCAAACGAACAAACACCAAGGAGTTGTTGCGACATAAGGGTTCTAGTGCCTTTTAGCGAAATTCCCAAACATCTATCGGCTCAATTGGAATTGTCAGTCAAAAGCATTGCGTACCGAGTTCCAAACATTGAAACTATTTCGGCACTGGGCAATTTCTCTAAAGGACGGTAGTAAGAACAATGTCAATTCCAGATCGACAAATAGTGATCACCAGGCTTATAGAAGACATCTTGCGTCAAGAAGATCCATTGTCTCTCATCGAGGCGGGCGCGTCACTCTGTGAATATGATATTGAGGTTCCATACTTAATGAACGTGCTAAAGGAGACTAAAAGTCTCGGTGAGTTCAAAACCAAGCTGCCAAAATTTTTCTTTGAGCAATTCGGGCTAAATTTGCACGATGGTTGTAGTTTGGCAACCAAAATATGGTCAGCTTACGGTGTTGAGGAGTGAGTAGCTGACGAACAAACGAACCTGCACCTAATATGGTGCCTACTCTGCAAATGGAAGTAATCTGCTCTTCGCCAGTAGTCAGAGTTAGATACTAGAAGCAGGTCTGTCAATTCTTCTTCCTTTCTCTCTGGAATAGAAGATATATAGAAGTTGGTCCTATTTTCCTACCCCAAAAGCAAAAGCGGTTTTCTTTCGAAAACCGCTCTCTATAATTATTGGGCGATGAGAGACTCGAACTCCCAACCCCCTCGGTGCAAATGAGTGGGTTAATGGTTTTATGGGCCTTTCGGGACTTTTGCCATTTTTCACCAACTTTTCCCAAAATACTTGCCTACAGTGCATTTTGGGTATATTTTCGTTCCTAATCATTCCTCTAAATTCCCCTCCAAAGTTGGGATATTGTTGGGATGAAAATGGCACTAAAACCCGGCAATATCTTGAAAAAAGTAGAAAATTTCACCTGCATTGTTGGGATAGAATCGATATAATCGATTTAGAGGTGAACGATGAAGACAAAAATCAAGTTCATAATTGACTCTCTAAGCAAGGCAGAGTGCCCAGTAGGCAAGAAATGGCTACTGATTCCAGACCCTAAGACCCACGGCCTGAAGCTTCGGCTTATGAAATCTGGTCCTAAGGCCTTCATTTTCCAAAGGCGCTTACCTGCCAACAATGAAAACCCAGGAACTCTAGTAGAAATTGTTCTTGGTCGATTCGGTGATCTCTTAATCGAGCAGGCACGTCATAAAGCCGACGAACTCAATCGCATTATTGGCCAAGGCAAAAACCCGATAGCGATAGAACTTGGCGAACTTACTTATGATCGGCTCTTCCGAACCTACATAGAGCAGTATGCCAAGCATGAAACTTCGACCTGGGAAGAAGCTGTCGAAAATCACAGACGTTATTTTGCACGCTGGGCCAACAAACCAATCACTAAAATAAAGAGAAGTGATATTCAAGCCTGGGTCTATGACCTGGCTGGTGAAGGCCGCAAGAAAAAGCACACTGCAAACCGCTCATTCGATCAACTTAAAGCTGTAATCAACTTCGGTAAACGCAAAGACCTAGTTTACTGCGATAACCCCTGTATCGGCGTAGATAAGATACCGACCAAATCAAGAGAGCGCTTTATACAACCGGGTGACGAATTTGCGCGCTTCGCTCAGGCGCTAGCCGATGAACCAAACGAAACATGGAGAGATTTCTTTTGGCTCTCACTATTTGTTGCGGCAAGAAGATCGAATGTTCCAGCTATGGCCTGGGACCAAATAAACTTTGAGCTTGAAACCTGGACAATACCAAAGACTAAAAATGGTGACTCGCATTCAGTGCCTCTTACCCCAAGCGCAATGGAAATACTAAAGCGACGCTACAGCGACGTGAAGAGAAATGATGTCTGGGTCTTCAACTCGGCAACAACAGACCTTCGAATTCACGATCTCAGGCGCATCCTAGTCAGCGTGTATGTGCCCGGACCAGGACCAGGAGACTTCCGCAATAATCACCCAACCATGGAAGACGCCATCACCGACCTAAGAGATTACTACTTTGGTAATCCCATGCGAATGAATCCACCGGAAATAAAGAATATGAAAACTAAGCAGATCGACTAGTGCATAATTTGCCAAACTTTGGCCTTGGTGCACCTTTGATTCTCAATCGTTAAAATAGCAACAGTGTTCAGGCCAGTTTCGTAACTAATCGAGTGCGATTTGCTGTCTATAGGTGGCACTGAAATCTTAGGATCATGATGAAATGATTCTGGTTTACCCTCATGAGCAAGAATCTGTTTAACCGTCTTGCCTTCAGCAAAGCGACAAATTTGCTCGGCTCGCCAGTCCTGATATGCGAGGTCGTCTGTATAGCTGTATTCAGTCGCCTGCTGGCATAAGTCCTTTTTGAAAACTAGTTTTATAGGAATCTGACTTTGGCCAAAGGTATAAAGCCAAATGTCCTCACCTGGTGCGGAGTTTGACCAACATACTAATCTGCCACCACGGTACCTGGGGCGACCAGCGATGCTTTCAATAAATTGCTTTGATCTAAACCTAACGAGCTCACAAAACTGCCAAGCGGCCTCACTTTCGGCCTTTCGGTAGTACCGCTCTGCGTCATACAAGCGGAGAGTTAAAACCTTTTGATTGCTCAATTGTCTGAATGTACTCGGCTCAAGTTTCTTGCCATTCAGTCCCTGCTCTGGAGCCGTCAAAAGAATGGGATGAAATAACAAGGTTCCTCGGTCGTTACCTGCCAGATTCGATGCCGGAGCTGGCGAATCTGCACGTACTGGAACAAGACCGAAGTTACTTACAATCGATGCAATAGCTATAGAGAATAAAATTTTCTGACGAATGACAGAGCACCTTCCTGTTCCTATGCCTGGAGTATAAGGTCAAAGCACAGACATGTCACGTGAGCACCTGAAATTTAGCTACCGACTTGGCTCTTATGGCCTGGGCGTTACTCATAACATTGCTTTGCTTAACGCTCTGGCAATTGCCTGTAAATTTCGAAACTCCCACGTTGAAGGCGTGGAGGACATGCGAAATGTATTCGTCAAAATCAGCTCGACCCGATTCTTGGCTCATTGTGCTTGCCTTACGGCGACCTGGCGACTGTGGGCCGTGCTAGCGGGGGTTGCGTGCCTTCCAGGACTTGACGAAATCATCAATTACTTGTACTAGGGAACTGGTCACGTCCTGTTCAAATTCAAGGTTGCATTCCATTTCACGGCTGTTCCACTTGTTGCAGACCACTGGAATGTTGTTCTTGTCCGGCTCTATGGGCACGGCAAGGTCGATCCAGATGGAACAGACCTGCCCGCCATCATTGTCCATGTGTAAATGGACAGTCAGGGTGGGCGAGTCGGATTTAGACTGAACGATCTTAAGGCCGGCGGCTTTGCAGTGAGACTCGATTGTGGTTCTCAAGCTTGCTTCTGAAGGTGTCTTCAGCCTAGGGTCCTGTTGGCGGTGGAGCTCCAGACAGACCTCTTTAATGCCCTGTAACCCATCACCCATAGCCCACCAGAAGTCGACAGTTTCCACCCTTCGGGTTTTGGCTGGCGCCTCGCCCTGGTGTACAGCGGGCTTGGCGGCCGTATCTGCGGCAGGGTTATCCTGCGCCTGCGCTGTAGGCATGGCACAGACCAACTGGGCAGCGCCTAAAAGTGTAAGCAGGTATTTTATGACTACACCCTATGACGAGAACCAGGGGGTAGTATCTCACGTGTCCCCTCAATTTGACGTCAATCACTCTGCCTGCCTTAGATAGCCAGTAAGCACATTTCTAACATCAGCCAACGGCGGTCGAACATAGCTTTTCGAGCGTCACTGTAACAAGGAGCATTCGATGATCAGAGCAGGCATTTTTCACAATTGATCAGAGCTTCCTTACAACGCCCAAGTCTCGCAGAACGGAGATGCACCTAATATGGTGCTTTCTAATTCTCGGATAACCATCAACTGATTTTGTAGACGCAAAATGATGCCTACAAATTATCGAGAAATGCACCTATAGAAAACCTCGCTGTGGCAGTCTTATTTGCTCATGCCACGAGGTTGCTGGCGTCGACGTCTACAAATCGTCTACACGCTCCCTGTAATGCTGGCAGCGCCTCTATTGCAAGAGTTCCTCTACGAACACACCGCTTAGCTGTTTTAAAGAAAGGACAATGCACTCACTCATTAATACAGGGGGATGCACACTGTTAAATTGCTCGTAGATAGGGCATTTTTAAACTAGTTAGCGCTAATTAGCCATAGGACCTCAATGAAGAACTATAAAGTTTTAGTGTCAATGTCTCTTGCAGCAATGTGTCTATTTGTCCTAAGCAAGGCCGTTTTGAGCCAAAAAGTAAATGGTTGTTTTTCACTCTGGCAACTATATGGACTTGAACGGCCAGCCCTCGCTCAGAATCGTTCCAATTTTGTTCAAATGGTCGACGGTACAGTGCTCTTCTTTGCTCCAAAAACATTGAAAGATTTGATTTCTGCTTGGGACGGCACTCAAATTCAATCAAACTTTCTAATACTAGATGCAAAGACCAAGAGCCTTACTCGTGCTAACCTTCAAGTGAAACGGTACGGAAATTCCCTACAATTCGGCAAGTACGTGGTTAGCGAAACCGAAATGGACAAACTGACATTATCTGAAGATTGGCAAGCAGTGATCAAATTCTGCAAGAGTCCTGCGATGTACAAAGGTCCTATTCATAAAAGCGAATTCTCCGATGGCGTTTATGGCGTTGCCATCACCAGACTTCAAGATGGCACGTTTCTGATTTCCGGAGGTGCATTGGGAGACGATCCAAACACGGCCAAAACATGCAAGCTGGCAAGAATATTTGACACCAAAACGAATTCGATAAAGAGTACCTTTCAACTTCAGCAGGACTGGATTAACCATCAGTCCGCCAGACTTCCAGATGGCCGAGTTTTGTTGTTCGGTGAAAAGCCGGGGACTGTGGACGATAGTCAATGTGCAGAAATCGTAGATACTCGCTCAAGGAGCAGTTCCGCTTTGTCATGTATTCCAAAGCGCAGGGATGGAGGGACTTTTTGCGTCGACAGCCAAGGCAGGTGTCTAGTAATGGGCGGATACTTCGATTTGAAGCCGGTCTTCGATATCGAATGTATTGATGTGTCGAAGAATAAGTGTCAGGTGGTCGGAAAATTAAAGGAACCTCGCCACTACACGAGCTCTCCGAGTTCTTATTCAGATTACGAAGGTTCACCTTATGCAACTTGTCTTAATAGCAAAGAAATTTTGATTTCTGGTGGAGATTGCTGGACCGGTCTTGAGGGTAATGCCCCTCGCACCGATGCTGAAATAGCGCCTTTATCGAATTACTAATGCTCGACAAATGGGGCGTGGTCAAAGGCAACGTCACTTAGAAAGTTTCAATACATGTTCAAAAAACAACCGCCCCGAGAGCGCACAGCTTTGCTGGTGTGAACGGGGTGGCATCGGTTCGCCCTGCAACACGCTGCAGAATGTCTAACTATCGCATTACTTTTCGTGCCTAAACTCGATAGTTTCACATGCGGTATTATGTTCAACGGCCGTATATTCAGCAAATCTCTGATTTTCATACCACAAAAGTGTTTCGGTATTACTTTCAACGCTTACTAGCTGCCGGTATACCGGTTTTCTCTGAATCGCTTTATCTGCCATCACCACTTCCCCACCCTCTTCGCCACTCCACCAGCTCTTTTCCGGGGTGGTAATGTCGTAACCTCTTTGAGGTTTCGACGGATGAATAATCTCTCTTAACCGGCAGCTCCGCCGCCTCTGAACACTGCGAAATCTATCTATTCGCTAGAGTCCAATTTCTCCGATCGCTTTAAACACTATCTAACTTACTTACCTTTAAGTTCCGTCAATCCTCTTCTTGCGGACTTGGTTTGAGCCACAGTGGTGTCTCTCAATGGCTGCAAAAACAATTACGGTAAGGTCAAACTCACATTCTGTGGCTGATACTTGACCCACTGCTATTTGCAAAGCTCTAATTTGTGCTGACGGACTTCAATGCCATTCGGTGAGTCTCACAATAGAGACCCTTACGACTGAACCACGAGAAACGTCCACCTTTAGATCTATTCGATCACAAGCTGACTTCTTCTTAGGAGCATCTTCTAGAATCCACACCAAGGTGTGTTCGTCTCTTACTTCGCTAGCTGATTCAATTGCTGTCTTACCGAAAAGTGTCGTAATTTGCCCTTCACCCATTCCAATTAGATCCTTTACGGAACTAGTAAACAGTTGCCATCTCTCATTACTGTTCTTGCAACCGCCAAGCAACATAGCCTCACTTTCTGCATAAGCAGGAATGCTAACCAGTAAGCACGCCAGGGAGGTGATTGTGCAAGTGATGCTAAACATTGCAACTTTGTAGATTTTAGCCATTTTAATTCCGTTATCTCCATTACCCAAGTTGAACACCGCAAGATTCTCTTGGTCTAGTCAGTATTGAGTGCAGGTGGGCGATAGCCCTTTCTCACCTCCTCTACATATTCTTTTGGAATACAAGTCGGATAAGTAATCCGCGCTTCCGAGGCGCGTTGGACCTGATGAGGATCTAAAGCGCGAGAGGAATTGAGCGTTTCTGCTGAACCTTTGCCACGAACACATTCCACAAATTTGTCATAGCGTTCTGTTGAAAATCCGGCTTGCAAGAGCCGTTCTTTCATTGTGCCAATTTGGCCCATGCGTGCCATTTCTTCTGACTCTTTGTCTGAAATACAATTGATAGGGAAAATCAACTTTCCCGTCCGCCGTCGTTCCTGTGAGTCTAAAATCTCTTGATTGAGTTGGGTTGGTGTGGCTGACAGATTCTTACCTTTCGTCGTAACAGTCTCTTTTTTGTTTTCAGCAGCCATATCAGTCTGTTTAGTAGCTGTAGGGGTGGAGGTCAAGCCATAACCATGTGCTTTGCTTGTGGTATTTTCTTGTGAGTAATTTAGCTTTTCAAAATCATCGGCACTGCAAAATGGTGCAGCAATGCAAAAGCTAATGAACAAGCCAATAGAAATAGTCACTAAATTTGAGTTCTGTCGCATATTGGCCCTTCACAATTCTCTGAACCAAAACCTAACCACTAACGAAGGTGTCCGTCCGCTGAACCACGTGGTAGCGGAAGGAAAGTCAACATGATTTCCTATGAGAGTGGCCGATGCGGCGATGGTGCGCTGCTACGGCGGTGACCAGTTCTGAGGAAGCAGCTGTTGCA
>JBAYTY010000018.1:0-126194 GCA_041675385.1 Candidatus Obscuribacterales bacterium | reverse complement strand
GTAGTTCGTGATTCTAAGTCTAGAAAGTGATAGAGGTATATTGTGAAATTTCTCGTTCTCGGTGCCGGAAAAATGGGCTATGCCGTAGCTTATGACTTGATTCGCGGCGCTAAAGTAGAAAAAGTAGTGGTTGCTGACAGCAACACCGATAACCTCAAAGAGCTAGTCAAGCGCTTGCCTGATGAGAAGATCATTCCAGTCGAATTAGACGTCACCAATGAAGAAGAACTAGCTCAGCTGATGGCTGAAATCGATGTGGCTGTTAGCTGCATTACTTACAAACACAATTATGAACTAGCTAAGATTGCTCTTGCTACTAAAACACACTTTGTTGATCTTGGTGGTAACGAAGAAATCGTAGCCAAAGAGTTCATGCTTGATGAATTGGCTAAAGAACAAGGCGTAACGATAATTCCTGACCTTGGTTTGGCACCGGGTTTGGTGTCGCTGCTAGCCGTTAGTGCGGCCGAGAGTTTTGATGAAATTTACGATATCCGCTTGCGTGTTGGCGGACTGCCTGCCAATCCTGACGAATGTTTCATGGATTACTGTCAGGTCTTTTCTATTGATGGTCTAATCAACGAATACAATGAAGATTGCACAGTTTTGAGAGATGGCAAAATTTTCTCCGTGCCCTCGCTTTCTGACAATGAATCAATTGAGTTTCCTAGGCCCTTTGGCACCATGGAAGCTTTCAATACTTCTGGTGGAATTTCTACTTTGCCCCAGAGTTATCTTGGCCGCGTGCAGCACCTCGACTATAAAACTATTCGCTATCCTGGCCACTGCGATGCCATTCATATGCTGAAAGAGTTAGGCTTGATGTCTAAAGAGGCAGTTGAAACTGTTTCGGGGCCAGTGGTGCCTCGCGATTTGCTATTCAAGTTGCTTTCAGACAAACTACCTAAAGATGAACCAGATGTGGTGTTAGTTCGAGTTATGGTCTCAGGCTTGAAAGATAAGAAGCCAGTGCAAATCATCTGGGATTGTATTGACTATGCTGACCAAGCGGCAGGGCTGACCGCCATGATGCGTATGACTGCTTTTCCTGCTTCTATAGTGGCGCAAATGATTGCTCGTGGTGATATCACCGAACGTGGTGTTCTGCGCCAAGAAACCACCGTGCCCACTAAGCTTTTCTTGGCCGAAATGGACGGTCGTGGCATTCGTCTACAAATGACCGAGCGCGCTCCTGCCCATATTAAGTAGGATGCGCTGATCAACTGGATATGCTGACTTTTCAACCTATTGCAATGTGGTTTAGAGTTCTTGATATGATCGAAGTGTATAACTCATAATCTGAAAGGGCTAAAGTTAGCGGTCAAGATTCGGAATGGGAGAACTAATGTCTCACAAGGAATTTGATAAGTTTGTCGAGAGCCAGCACTCTAGAGCCATCACGAATAGTGTCGGCTCTCAAGAGAGGCTGAAGCAATGGTCGGTGGCTCGTCAGAGCTTCTTCGACCGTGTGGTCAAATTTTTGCAGTCTTATGTTACTGCTGGAAAAATTGAAATAACCTTTTCTGATAAAAGCATTGTCGAAGACCTGCTGGGCGAGTATGTAGTACAGGTTGCAACTATTCGAGTCGGTGCTAGTTTGATCCGGTTGTTACCGATTGGCGCTAACATCATAGGCGCCAAGGGCCGAATTGACATGAGCGGCCCGAATGCGGTGGTGCGTTTCATTTTAGTTCCAGAAGAACTGGTTGCACCAGGCACTGAAATGCCTGCTGTGCGCGCGGGCAGAGCAGGGCAGAAAAATAGAGAAAGGCTAGCGTGGAAAATAGCTACGAGTCCGCCAAATGTTGAGTTTCTGCCATTCAATGAAGAGACTTTTTTTGATGCTCTGATGGAAGTAGCAGATGGTTAAAAAGGTTAGTTTGTCTGGTAAACAACTAACTCTAGCGCAAATCGCCGATCACTACAAAGACGTCGAGTCGGCTATCCGGCTGTATTATTCGCCATCGACAGCTGATCCTATGCGATTTGCTGGCTATTCGTTTCGTGAGATGTCTGATGAGCTTGAGCTGAGGTTGGCTGAGGAAGATCTGTTGAACGTATTTTCTTTGCTTTCTGCTATTGAAGCCTGGTTCAGAGTTGACACTGAATTGAGAGTGCGCAAAAAGCTAAAGGATGCTCTTTCGGACCGCGTTCGGAAGGTATACAAGCAAAAGGGTAAATATATGTCTTTAGAAGATGACATATTTACGGCCTGGAGTGACTGCGGATTTTTACCAAAGGCTGTTATCTCTGATTTGAAAGGTGCTTTCAAGTTTCGCCATTGGCTAGCTCATGGGCGTTACTGGACCCCGAAATTGGGCCAAAGATACGACTATCATAGTGTTTACGATCTTGCTTTGGATGTGGCCGGTGGTATTCCTCCTTTCTAAGGCTCTCTTACCTTTCACACTGTGCGAAAGCACATTGGTTCGTAGCTCTTTTTTACATAAGCTCAATTCACTACTAAATGGTGAACTTATGAATCAAGGGAAACGAACTTTTTTTGCTGGCGATTGCTTTCGCAGTCAGTTAGAGGTGCGCTGGGCACTTTTCTTTAAGGCTCTAGACCTTGACTATGTCTATGAGAAGCAACCCTATGGCCTTCTTTCTGGCTGGTATCTACCGGACTTCTGGCTGCCCAAACTAAAAGTGTTTGTTGAAGTAAAGCCCTGGATTGGAGGTGTTATAGATGGAGCGCGCTATAACGAGCTGGCGCAGACTACTGGCTATCCCCTTCTGTGTGTACAAGGGCGGCCAGAGAGCGGTCAATACACTGTTGATGTCTACGCGCCTGTGAGAAGTTTCAAGCTTAAGAATTCCTACTTTGCTGAAGCAGAGCGCTTAGGCAAGCGTCTAATATTGGTCAAAGAAGATGAACAACTCTGCTGGGAAGTGAGGAAAGACGCTCGAATTTGCAGTTTGACTAAGAATCCAGTTAAGAAGAACTCAGAATGGATTGACGTTGCTTCTGTAGCCGCCAGATGTGATTTCTCCAAGTAATTCATATTAAGTAGCTGTGCTTGCTTGCTTGAACGAATTCGTAAACTTAGCCGTAAACGCTAGTAAACGCAAATACCTTTGTCTGTAATCTCGAATCTGTGTGCTTTGCGATCGTGCTTGGTGGCGCGAGCTTTGATGCAGCGGATGTCTCTTTCGTACTCTGGTTCGTGTCCTAGGCCAAGCAGTACAATATTGTCGGACATATTGCTAAAGCGGCTAATAGTGGCGGCATCTTTACCGTCATCTAGCATTGTGCCAACGGTTTCATAAGTGAGCAGAGTGGTCACCCCTTTCAGCGATAAGTGCTGCAGCAGTGAGTAAAGATAGTCGTGGAGCCTATCTGCATCGCTGGAGGCTCTGGAGAAATCGCTAATTGAATCAATTACTACGCGTTTTATGTTCTTTTCTTGAATCAGGCCAAATAGTTTGACGATGATACTATCGATTTGCAGCTCGACTGGTGAAGCGTAGAGTAGTTCAAAACCCTCAAGCTTGATTTTATCCAGATCGGCCCCCAAGAACTTAATCAGTCGCGCCAGTTGCGAGGGGTTCTCTTGAAAGTTTACGTACAAACTGCGTTCGTTCTGCCTGCTTCCGGCCAAGGCAAATTGCAGACCAAATGTAGTCTTGCCAGCTCCGGCAGGCCCAGCCACCACAGTAGTACTTCCTCGTAAAAAGCCGCCACCGACAACTTCGTCAAAGCCTGCGACGCCTGACGAAACTCGCTCAATTTCAGCGTAGTAGCTTTCAGCTACTGACGGAGTAACAAGACGGGGAAAAATGTCGAGGCCGGCAGAAGTAATTTTGCATCCGTGCAGGCCCTCTAAGTAGCTGCTGCCGCGTAGCTTGAGAACACGCAAGAAGCGTTCGTCTCTTGTGCTCAGTGAGCTGCGAAGAAATTGCAAAATGCCGTCAGCGATAGCGAATTCTGGCAAAGTTTGAGCATGCTCATCGGTATACTCGCCTAGCAGAAACACCGTTGTCTCAAAAGCAGTAAGCAAGCCCGTTAGCTCGTAGAGCATACGGCGCATTTGCTGGGTCGACTCTGCTAGGTCGTGTAAAGCCTTAAAAGAATCGATCACAATAATCTTGGGTGAAAGAGAATGGATGGCATCTTCTATAAATGGCACCATGGCACCGATGCCGTTTTTGGTTAATTGAGTGCCGATTTCTTGGTAGTGAACGACAGATCCGACCTTGCTTTCGTCGAAAAAGCTAAACCTTTGCAGATACATGAGAACTTTGGCCGCTGGTTCTGAAAGAGTGGTGACGTAAAGAATGGGGCGCTCATCTTTGTCATTATCTCTAGCATGATGAAACACCATTTGCTCGGCAAAGATGGTTTTGCCCGTACCTGGCTGGCCCATGATGATATTTATCGAATTACTGGGAAAGCCCCCGTTCAAAATCTCGTCCATTTGAGGATTGCCGGTGCTGATGCACTTGTAGTCACTGTGCTTCATGCCTTCAAACCTCGTTTGCTATTGGCTTCATTGAGAATCTTCAGTAGGCGGTGCTTTTCTAGAGGCTTCTGCATGAAAGCATCGGCTCCCGAACTAAGGGCCCGCTCTTCGGCGGCAAGTACACTTAAGACGATGACACTAGTTATGTCTGAGGTGGCTGCATCACTCTTAATCAGGCGGCAGAGAGCAAGCCCATCTAATCTTGGCAGCAGTACTTCAGTGAGAATTGCCATAGGCGGCGCTAGTCGGGCACTGTCTAGGGCGATATAGCCATCGGCCGCATAGGTGACTGTATAGCCGGCGTCTGCCAGAAAGCGACTGAGTAGATTGCAGACGTGCTGGTCTGAGTCTGCAATCATCACTACTTTATTAACTTTGTCCATTTAACCTAGATATATTCCCGCTGAAATACAGAAGACTGGCACTTTTCCGTTAAGTTCCCTTCGCCAATTTAATTTTGGGAGCTGTCAATCATTTGTCCAAAAACCGTGGCAGCTGTGTAGATATGTTCACGCAAGAGACGGCGCAAGGGCAAAATCTGCAAGGAACCAGTAAATGGCAGCATTCAACTCGACTGAGACTGTAAACGACCGGATGGCAAGCCGCCTTTCAGGTAGAACTGAAGGCACATCCGAAGGCAGAACTGAAGGCAAAGGCATTAATCTCCTTGGCGTTAGCTTCGATTTTATGCCTGGACGCGGTTTGGAGAAGACTGCCAGCACCGACGTACCGGTCAAGAAAATTGAATGGGAGAGCAACGTTACTAGTGCTTTGACCCGAGCTCAAAGAGAGCATAAGCCGTTAGTAGTAGTTTTTAAAGAAGATCGCTGCGGTTGGTGCAAATTGTTCGCTGATGAGCTGCAAAAACCTGAAGTCGGTGCAATCGCTAAAGATGCAGTCTATTTGCAGGTTACTCCTTCAAGCAACTCTGAAGCCAAACAGTTGGCCAATTTGTGTAAAGTTGAGGGCTATCCTACTGTTTCAGTGCTTTCGGTGGAAGGTGGAGTAATTAGCCCAGTATCTAAAATTGCTGGATTCATGGACAGCACTAAATTTATCAATCATATGCGCTTAGCTTTTAGCTCTGCCAATGGAAATAGAGGCGACGCTTAACTATAATTGTCACTGTCAATTTTGGGAGTGGCAATGGAAGTCAAATGTGATTCAGAGCAAGTGGCGATATATATAAATGCGCTGCGTAGCGAGTACGAAAGTAATCTGAAGAAGTTCGTTGATTTACCCAGTGTCAGCATGGAGCCTGAGCGGGCCGAAGCAATGCTGGCTACCGCTGCCATGGCAATTGACTTGTTGCAGTCGCAAGGAGCCAAAGCTCGGCTAGTTAAAACGGCGGGCCAGCCAATTGTCATCGGTGAGTTTCATAGTGGTTCTAATTGCCCTACTGTGACTGTCTACAATCATATTGATGTGCAGCCAGCTGACCCCTCTGAGTGGTTGACATCACCTTTTGACATGCAAATAGATGATGGCGTTTACCGCGGGCGCGGCACTACTGATGATAAGGGGCCAGCTCTGGCGGTTTTGTATGCTGCTTCTTATGTGCACAAACAGGGTGTGCCTATCAATATAAAATTCATTTGGGAATTGGAAGAAGAAATTGGTAGTCCATCGTTTGAACAGTTTTTGCGCGACAATCTTTCTGACTTGAAGACCGATTCTGTTGTGATCTCAGATACCATTTGGGTTTCTCGCGATAGGCCTGCAATACCCTATGGCTTGCGAGGATTGCAATGCTGTTTGCTCAAACTCAAGACCGGCGTTAAAGATGTGCACTCAGGCACCACCGGTGGTCTGGCTCGCAATCCGATTGCTGAGTTGGCGTTTCTAATTTCGAAATGCTTTGACGCTAAGACCGGTGAAATTAAAATACCTGGTTTCCTTGATGATGTTCTGCCCATTGATAGTTCAGAGCTAGAAAATTTTGTCGCCTCTGGCTTCAATGTTGAAAATTTCAAGAAAGCACACGAACTGCACTCTACTCGCACCGATGATGCCTCTGAAGCCAGTGCGCGCATTTGGGCTACACCTACTTTTGAAGTGCATGGTATTACCGGCGGTTACTCTGGCCCCGGTGTGAAAACTATTGTACCGCATCAGGCAGAGGCTAAAATTAGTATGCGTCTGGTGCCCAATCAAGACCCCGCTAAAGTATTAGCCGCGCTGAAAAAATTTGTAGCCGAGCATGATAAAGATGTTGAGGTTGTGGCCGAAGGTTCGCTCAAGCCTTTTCTTGGTGAATTTACTGGGCCCTTTGCTCAGGCTGCCAAGGCGGCGATGAAGACTGGCTTTGGCAAAGAAGCGGCCTTTACGCGTGAAGGTGGCTCGATTGGTGCAGTTGTGAGCATGCAAGAAATATTGAAAGTACCGCTGGTATTTTTAGGGCTTTCGCTACCTGAGCACGGTTACCATGCCATCAACGAAAACTTTGACTGGCAGCAAGCCAGCGGCGGCATGCGCATGTTTGTCGACTACTTTGAGCGACTAGCTAAGATAAAGAATGATTGACCGCTTGAAGTTGCATGGCAATGGTGAAGGAAAAAATGCTACCACCCTCTGCGGCGGTATCGACTGTAATTTTACCTCCATGCAGCTCTATGAAAGCCTTACAGATAGCTAGCCCTAGGCCACTAGATAACAGTTTTGTTCGTTTCGAGTTGGTTTGGACGCTTTGAAAATAAGGTTTGAAAATATTCTCCTTGTCTTTCTCAGGCACTCCTTCGCCTTGATCATTTATTGAAATTTTGACAACATCGCCTGTGGCGACAGCTGTTATTGAAATCTGTGCACCTGCTGGCGAATGGCTTATAGCATTGCCAATGAGGTTGGTAAGCACCCGCTCCATCTTTGCTCGATCGCACCAGAGCATTTGCTCTTCGTTGCTGACTGTGATAGTGAGATTGGCTTGTTTCGCACCACCTTCGGTGGCGGCTAAGGCCAGTGAAAGCAATTCCCCAAAAGCCAAGTTTTCAGATTGTAGTTCCATCATTCCTGCTGCCGCTTTCTCCAAATCAAGCAAATCGTTAACTAGCCCCAGCATCTGCCTAAAGCTAAGTTCTGCCTGCTTCAATGCCCCCTGGCCTCGGGCGTTAAGAGGGCCACCTTTTTCATCCTTCAGCAGTTCGCAGAGAAATCCAATGGTATTGAGTGGAGAGCGCAAATCGTGGGAAATCATTGCAACAACTTGATCCCTCAACTCTTCGGCCTTCTTGCGCTCGCTTAAGTCGCGAATAATGCACGTATACAGGCTAAACTCCGGTGACCAGCTTACGGAAAAATTGATCCACTTTTGCTCACTATTGGCGTTCATAGTGGTGTCGATCGAGATGCCTTGGCTTTCGCACCTGGCTTGCTCCAAGCATGAGTTCAGGGTGCTGAAGCATTCTTCGCTCACTAATTCGCTGAAGCGTGTGCCAATAATGGCGTCTTCCGTCGTATTCCATAAAGTAATGGCTGCCAGATTAGCCTTTTCGACGCGATAGGCACTACTAAGAGTCATAATCGGATCTGGCGCCGTGGAGACAATTGCTTGCTCTGCTTGCACCGCACGATTGATCTCATTGGCCATTTTTCGAAACTTTCTGTCTAATTGTGAAATCTCGTCCTCACCAGAAATAGAGGCGGTTAGTGCTCGACCGATCAGCAGATTGTCGACATTCTGTTGCAATCGTGAAATGCGTTGCGAGATGCTGCGAGTGATATAGCAGAAAAGGAGGATGGCGAAAACTACATTTAGGCAAACCGACAAAGCACTTATTTGCTTCACCTGTTTGCGGGCAGCACGTGCCGCTGCTCGACTGTCCACCAGGTCCACAGAGTTTATTTGAGCGGTTAGGATTGCTGTAAGGTCGGCTAACTTTCGATAACTGTCACGCAAGCCCAAGGCCGATGCCTGTCTTTCAAAGGGAATGGTACTGTTATTGCTAGCAAGCATTTTGTTTCGCAGGTCAAGCAATCTATTTCGCACTCCAAGGTATGTGGCTTGGATTTCTTCAAACTGCTGCACACGCTTTGGCGAGTCACCATTGAGGCTGATCATCCGGCGTAAAGTGGTTAAGTCCCTTTCTAGTAGAGCTGAAGAATTGGCATAGGCATCATAATACTGAGCTTTCTTGACGCTATTAACGACGGTGCTGGCGGCCAGATTGCTCCAAGAGAAAAAAATGTCTCTAGTGAGATCGGCGGTTGCCTGGCTCATTTTTAGCGCGTTTTCCAACTTCTCTTCCTGGCATTCGGCCTGGTTCAATTGCTCTTGTAACCAAATGGTTACTGCGACTTGCCAAAGCAATGGTAAGAAGATTGTCAGAGCTAATTTTGCGCCAAGCTTGGGTCTCAGCATCAATGAGCGGTGCCTCAAGTTCTGAGCCTGTAGCCAACTTTGGCCACGTTTTCGATAGTAGATTCGCTCGTGTCTGGGTCATCGATAATGCTGCGAATGCGCTTAATTGAGGCGCGAAGCGCGTCTGCTGTGGCTTCGTCAGAATATCCCCAGATTCTTGCGAGAAGTGCCTCGGAGGTAAACAACTCACCAGGATGACGCATAAAATGTTCAAGTAAGGCAAAGTCTCGTGGCGGCAATTTCCTCTCATGACCGCGCACACTAAGATAGTGACCCTTTGGCTGGAGTTCCAAGTCTCCAGATTTTAATGTTGTTTCCGTTAGAACGATTGGGCGACGCAAAAGAGCGCGAATGCGGGCAGTTAGTTCTTTCAATTCATAGGGTTTGGTCAAATAGTCGTCAGCACCGGAGTCAAAACCCATCACTTTGTTTTCAGTTCGCGCTTGCGCTGTCAACATGAGAACAGGTTTGCTGCCGCCCCGTGCGCGGTATGAGCGCAGTAACTCGATTCCGGTGATGTCTGGCAAAGACCAATCAAGTAAGACAAGGTCGTAAAGATCGTCTTTTAAGTAAGCATTGGCCATACTGCCATTTTCCGCATGGTCAACAGAATAGTCTTCGTCTTCCAAAGCACTAACTAAGATTTGGGCCATACCGAGGTCATCTTCGACGAGTAAAATTTTCTGCACGGCAACTCTCGATAACTGCTCTTGCCACCTCTAAGTATAGCTTACGCCGAACTTGTATCGAGTGTCTGCTGCTGGTAAACCCTATCGTATTTCGAATTGACGATTTTACAGCGAAGCACCACAGGTAGTAGTTGAAATACTTGCCCCTCGCTGCTTCGTCACAGTTTTGTCACTAGCTTGTCATAAGTCTGTCACTCTTGTGCCGTAACTTAAGTGGGAAATCCCCCACCTACATCAACGGAAAAAAGCATACCTAGAGGGTGTGATCATCCATGAAACGAACCGCGAGTAACTACAGGGAATCACTATTGAACGAAATCAAAACGCTATATTGTTGAGGAATTTACTATGACTGACAAACAAATTGAGAAAAAAACTCCTGGCGATCATCACTATGATGGCTCCACCGCTTTGTTCGCTGACGCATACAAAGATTTTGGTGGTGCATTTAGTGGCTTGACAAAATTTTCAACGGGCTTGGCAAAGCTGGGGGCTGGAGTTGTACTGGCAGAAAAGGAGTCTGTAGTTGTTGCACTAGACTTCAGTGCAAAGGTTGGTGAGAGTGTTGCCACAGGAGTTGCTGGGGCTGTCGTAAATACAGTGAAGTCAGCGGCCAACGAAGTTGAAGTCCTCAACAAGGAAAATCCTGAGATCAAGCAAGCGGCCAGAGGTTTTGGCGATGCCTTCGGAGCATCGCTTGGCTTTATCGTTTCTGCTAGCAAAGAAATGTCAAATAGAGACATTGCCTATCATCAAAGCAGACCTGAGACAGCGAAACTTTTAGCTCCAGCTTTCGGATTGGATCACCTAGCTGGTGTGCTCTTCGGCGGTCTTGAGCCCGAAGCTAAAGCCAAACCTGATCAAACAATTGCACCTGCCAAGGCCGCTGAACAACCGGCTGTACAGGCTAGGGCAGCTGAACAGTCCACTACTATCGACTCTGGTGCTAGTTACTCGATTGTTGCTAAAGCTGGTGATAGTTATTGGAAAATTGCCAAGCAAGATCTTGTTAGCAGTGCTTCTAATGCAGAAATTGCAGCCAAAGTCGAGCAACTTCAGCAGTTGAACGGCAATCGCGCCTTGTTTGCCGGTGGCCAAGTGAAGCTGGGCTAGCTCTATGCTAGCTCAATTGCTTCTTGTCGATTTTGCCAGCCGAAGTGCGCGGCAGTGGATGATCGCAGCTATAAAATTCCCACTCCATCGGCCGCAATTCACGCTTCAAGTGTTGGCCACAATATTCGCGCATTAGTTGAATCAGCTTCTGGCGGTGCTCTTTCTTTTCCTCGCCTTCACAGTGCATATAGTCTGACCATTGACCTGGTTCCAGCACAGTATGAGCCTTGACGATTTGTCCAAGCTTACTGTGGGGCACGCCAATTACAGCTACTTCTTTGATCAAATCACTGGCACGCAGTACGTCTTCAACTTCAGCAGGAAATACTTTGTTGCCAGCCACAATAATTAGCTCTTTGGCCCGGCCTGAAATATAGAGATATTGATCTTTGATGTAGCCAATATCACCAGTAAAATATCCACCGTCGTGAATTACTGCATTGGTGGCTTCGTCTTGGCCAATATAACCAAGCATGAGAGTGCTACCACAAATGACGATTTCTCCTGACTGACCTTCTTCTTGTTCTGTGCCATCAGCATTTAAAATTCGTACTTTGACTGAAGGTACTAGTTTTCCGACTGATTGGTCGGGGCCGGTTAAGTTGACTGCTATAATTTTCGATTCAGTAGAGCCGTAGCCATTGTTCAGCCGTCTACCAAAGACTTTGTGAAAATCTTCTGCTAGCGAAAGGGGCATGGGTGCACCACCGCACAACAGTACTTTGGCATTGCTTAAATCGATGGCTCCTTTTGGTAGGGCGACAAAGGCACCATATATGGTGGGAACACCAACCATGAATTCTGGCTTGAATTTGTTGGTGGCTGCAATAATACCCTCAATACTCATTTCAGAAAAGATTACGGTGCTGCCGTCCAGCAGAGCAATCAACATCACTTCAAGGCCAAGCACGTGTGATACGGGTACTGGCAGAAGGACATTTAGATCTTTGTGAAAATCGGCCATTTGGCCTAGTTCGTTTAAGTTATTAACTAAACTAGCGAGGTCGTGCAGTGCACCTTTGGGGGTGCCAGTTGTACCAGAAGTGAGAATCAATAGCGCAGGATCGCTTAAGCTGGCGAAGTCGCAAATTTGATTAGAGTTGCGCACGGTCTCTTCGAAATTGTGCAATTGAGCAATATCGCAGAGGGCGATTTTCTTGTCGCCACTGTTCAGATTAGTCTCTAGGGCGGCATAGTCTTTGATTAGCGCTGACGCAACCAAAACTATTTTTGCTGAAATAGCAGGTGATTTGGCGACATTGGCTAATTCACCTTCTGTTAGGCGGAAATCAACCGGTACTGCTAATGCTCCAAGGCGCCAGGTTGCCAGTATAAGGGCGACCAGTTCAGGACAGTTGGGTGAGGTCATTATTACTTTGTCGCCAGCTTGAACCCCGAAGCTTTTGAGCAGGCTTTCGGCTTGGCCAATCAAGTGTTCGAGGGCTTTGTGGTCGATTTCGCTTGCCTTGCCACCCGGCAACATCTGTATTAGCGCCGGTTTGCCGCCATTGGCATGGCCGCTCGGAGCTGAACCTGGTCTTAAGATGCGATCTAGTTGAGCTGGGAGGTTAGAAGTGGCCTGCATATATACCTCTAATGAGTTCGTTCCGATTGTACTTTCTATTCTTACAAATTTGATCTTCTTTCCATTCTTCTGCCCGACAGCTATAGAATTGTTTGGTACTTAAAATTTGTTTGGTACTTAAAAATAGGAATCTTTCGTGAGTGACTTCTTAACCACTTGGCCCGAGCTTGATTACCAATCGCTATATGCAGTGCCTGTGGGTGGCCAGGGCGAGCTGGGCCAGGTGATGTGGTTGTTCATCTACCAAGGCGAAATGATTGTGGTAGATGCCGGGGCAAGCTACCCGGCCCGCGAGCTGCCTGGGGTTGACCTGTTATTGCCCAACACCTCCTTTTTAGAGGCCAATCAAGACAAAATTACTGCCCTCTTGCTTACAAATGGCCATGAAGAGCATGCGGGCGCAATTATGTATCTAGCTCATCATGTCAGGTTGCCACGAGTCTTGGCTCCGCGCTTCGTGGCTGAGCTTATTAATCAAAATGTCTACGATCTATATGGCACTAGTGAAGCGACAGAGAGTGCCAGTTTGCCGGCCATGGAAGTGGTTGATGTCAAAACTAAATATCAAGTAGGTCCATTTGAAGTTGAGTGGATTGTCAGTAACAACGCCATAGCTGATGCTTGCGCCCTGCGCATTAGTTGCGCTGCCGGCACGGTTATTTATACATCGAGCTTTAAATTTGACCAGACACCAGTAGATGGCACTTTGCTTGATATTGGCCGACTCGCCACCATCGGCGATGAGGGCGTAACTTTACTTATTTCTGACTCTGCCAATGTAGAGGCCGGTGGCTATACCCTTTCAGAGAAAGTGGTGGCCAGTGCTATGGAAAAATTGGCGAAGAATGCCCCAGGGCGAATGATTGTCGTCTTGCCTGGTACTAACACCCACCGCTTGCAAATTCTTTTTGATGCAGCAGCTAAAACCAATCGCAAAGTCATTCTACTAGGTGACACTCTTCACAAAATTGCAGTCAGTGCGGCAATCACAGGCAATCTCAATTTCGATAGAGCAATCGAAGGCTCTATTAATGCTCTATCTAGTATGAAAGAGCGTGAAGTCATGGTAATAGCCAGTTCCACTGAGGCAGATCCGATCAATGTATTAGATGAGATGGCATACGATAAACATCCTACTGTCACCTTGAAAGAAGGCGATACCATCGTTTTTTCAAGCGATGTTTTGCCCGGGCGTGCTCGTCATATGGCCCATATTCTTGATCAACTATTGCTTAAAAATGTCAGCGTCGTTTGGGGTCAGCGCAAGGGTGTGCATGTCTCTAAGCATGCTTCTAAAGAAGAATTGAAGCTGATGCTGTCGATTACTAATCCCCGTTATTTTGCTCCGGCGATTGGCGAGGGCCGGCATATCACTCAGCATGGTGAAATGGCTACAGCTTTTGGTCTGGATGAAAGTGCGATTTTTACTCTGAGCAACGGTGATTTGCTCGAAGTGCGCAATGGAGTTGCTTCAATAGCTGGCTCAGTAGCCTTTCAGCCGGTTCTCTTTAACCGTGAACAAGGGGAGAGAGTTACTACGGCATCGGTCAACGAAAGGCGCGCTCTAAGCTTAGAAGGGGTGGTAACCATTGGTCTGACTGTCACCGCCGGTGGTGAAATTGTTACCGGTCCGACTGTTGAAGTCGGTGCTTCTGGATTTCTTAGATCGAGCGAGTGGGCAGCTATGAGGCTAGAGCTTGACGGTATTGTTAGAGAGGCGGTCTCTCGTACTAAGAAAGATGCGAAGAACGACGACGTAACTATTCAGCTGCGCTCATCTGTGCGCGAAGCTGTAGTAAAAGCACTTCGTTCAAGGCTTTCGGCAAAACCGACGGTGCAAGTACTGGTGCACCAAGTCTAAGCGATTAAATTAGATGCCGATTACTACCGAGTTACCAGCCGCCGGTGACAAGCATAGCGTTGGCATCATTGAGTACAAGCGTAACTTTATCGCCGGCATTGAGCTTTAGTTTCTCTTGCCAATAATAGGTCAGTCCTGGCGTCTTGTGCTGGCCAGTGACATACCATTCGCCTGGTTTGACAGAAACTAGACCTTCCATGGCCGTGCCTTTGTTTGCCGATTGTAGGGCTACTGGCGTAGGATCTAGCCCGAGCCTTAAGGCTTCCATTTCTTCATCTTTGTGACTGTCTTCAAATTCTTCTACAGCCTTCATGTAGCGCGCATTTCTGGCTTCTTCAATTTTGTTTATGCGCTCGACTTCAGGCTTGACGTACTTGATCATATTGTCGGCCCAGCGGTAGAGGCCACCGACAAAGCGCGGTTCATCTCCACCGGCCCTTTTTTGGGCGTTGCGATAAGCGTAGTGCCAGCGCCAGCCTATGTCTGGATAAGGCTTGGTCAGTGATTGTCTGCTGAGATATCCAGAGCTAATAAGCATTTGCTTTATTTGCTTATCTTCTTCAGGCAGTGGTTGCAAGGGAATTTTTACTTTCGGTGGTTTAGTTGAATAGGGATAAAACGTAAATTTATCAACACGATCTTTCATTTGCGGCACGCTAATGCGAAGCTTCACCCAGGCTTTGGCTTGGGGGGTGGTGCCGTCTGGTGGCAGAGCCTCAACTGTAGTGTTGCTGCCCTGACTCTGATTTTGACTTTGATTCTGGGCAGCAGCAGCTTGATTAGAGGCCGTTATTGCAAAAACTAGGGCAATATATAGAGCAGTCTTTAGTGAGGGGAAACCGGACTTTCTTAAGTCACTCAATACCATAGGGCTCCTAGTCGAGTGGTTTGTAGTCTTTGGGTAGACCAAAGTTGTACATGCGTTCAAAGGCTTCTTTCAGGCCGTCTTCACCGCGCTTAGGGCGGGAGCCAGAAATAATTTCTACAAGTCTCTTCCAGGTTACTTGCTGGAAGGGGCCAATATCTTCGGAGGTATTGCGATCCCGTTCGCTTTCCATTACTTTCAAGACACGGTCTGAAGGCAGTTTGTCGAAGGCATCAACGCAGCGAATATCAAAATGATTGTCCCGACCGGCATCGAGAATCTCAGCTACTTTTTCGATGGGCATGCGATTGCGGTAGTGTCTAACTGATGTAAGAGCATCAAAGACGTCAGCTACTGCAATTATGCGCGAGAGAAATGGTATTTCTTCGCCTTTTAAATTGCGATAGTAACCAGTGCCGTCAAGCTTTTCGTGGTGGCATGAAGCGACAAAAGGTACCGCCCCGAGGCGTTTGGTGAAAGGCAAATTGTTGAGCAAGTCAAATGTAATGCTGGCATGCTTCTGTACCGTGGCATACTCTTCTGGTGTCAGGCGGCCGTTCTTCCATAATATTGCTTCAGGCACGCCAATTTTGCCGTAGTCATGCATCATGGCCGAATAGCGCAGTACGTCTAAATCTTCGGCAATGACATCAAGGCCAGTACCAATTAACAAGCTGTAATTTGTCACCCGCACCGAGTGACCAGCCGTTAGTGGGTCACGCTTATCAATTGTTTGGGCTAGAACTTCTAGAGTTTTATCTACGAAGCTCTCAATTTCAGCGTAAGCCTGGGCCTGTTCAATCAAGCCAGAAGCGACAGCTGTCAAAGCTTCAAGCCAGTCTTCATCTTCTGATGTAAATGGCCCAGCTAGTTTGTTCAATACTTGGAAGACGCCGATAATGCTACCTTCGCGGTTGCGCATGGGCACGCATAAGACACTTCTGGTCTTATAGCCTGTGTGTTTGTCGACGGCTGGGTCGAAGCGCTCATCTTGGTAGGCATCAGGAATATTGATAATTTTGCCGCTGCGAGCACAGTGGCTGACAATGGCTGTTCCTGACATAGGAATGCGAATTGTGCGAGCGCCGACGAGGCCTTGAGCAACCTGAGTCCAGAGTTCGCTCTTCTCTTGGTCGAGCACAAAGACACTACAGCGATCGCATTTGAGCATATTTTGGGTTTCGCGTGTAATGGTCTCAAGCAGTGCGTCGAGCTTGCGCTCGGTGGCCATTGATTTGACTACACGATAAAGACCAGAAAGAGGGCGCAGGCGCTCCAACTCTTCTTGTAGCCTGAGAGACTTAATTTCACGCTCGATTAATGCTATCTCTCGTTGGTGTAGCTCAGATTCTAGATCGCGCAAATCAACTGCACTGAGAGCGGGCTTGGCTTTGGTTTCGGGCGGTGTCTTCTCTTGGTTGGGCTGAGACTGACTCTGATCAAGATCATGCTCGTGCCCTACTCTTTGAGATCCCTTTGCCATACGGTTAGCCTCTTGCTTTACTAACTGCTATATACCCTTTTACTCTCGACTACAGATTACTCTTGAGCTTGCAGGCTGGGTGGGTAGGCCGGAGCCTCTAAGCGGCGCCAGATTAATAGCCAGGCGCGACCAATTACTCTCTTTTGATCAAGGAAGCCCCAAACATGGCTATCTTCAGAGTTATTGCGGTTGTCACCCATCATAAATAAGCGACCAGCTGGCACAATAATTGGCTCGTTGGCTTTAGCTTTATTACCAGTGGGCTGGATATAGTTTCCTTTGGCATTGCGCCCTCTGATGTCAGAGAGCACGTTGAGATTGTAGGCAGGCACTTCTTTAATGTAGGCAGATTCGTCAAGAAGTTGGCCGTTGACGTAAACCCCCTGGCCGTCTTGCACTCTAATAATGTCGCCAGGCAGGCCAATGACACGTTTAATGAAGGCTGGGTCGTTGGGGAAAAAGGGCAGGCCTGTCAAACGTCCGAGCCAATGCAGTGGGTCATTGGATAACTCTTCACCACCCATTTCAATAGCGGGTGGGTAAAAGACGAGAATGTCACCGCGCTGAATTGGCTTACCTAAGTGACCGGAAATTTTTTCAACAATTAAGCGGTCGTTGATTTGCAGAGTTGGCTCCATCGAGCTCGATGGAATGTAGCGCGCTTCGGCAATGCCCCAACGTATACCGATCAGTAAGATCAAAGTAACGACAATTAGTTCAACTGCTTCTTTGAGGAAGCCTTGAAAAAAGCTTTTGGGAGAATTGTCTGGAGATGAATTCTCAGTTTGTTGGGGTGCTGAAGTGGTCACAGGCAAATTAACTAGTCCTAAATAAAGAAGTGATTATACAGTCAAAACCTTTTTTTTGACGGCCTTGGCCGCTAAGGTCTCCGTTAGCACTTCGGCAAATTGATCAAGCTCAGCCACTGGATTCATTTCGGTAACGGCGACCAAGAGCGACTGACCAAGCTCTGGATACAGGGATGATAGGTCGATTCCGCCTAGTATCCCTCTATCTTTTAGTTGTTCAAGAACTTCTTGTGCTTTAACGCCTGCTGGCAGGGTCAAAGCAAATTCATTGAAGAAGGGCTGGTCGAAGGTGAGCTTGACGCCGTCGATGGCTGTCAATTTTTCGGCTAGGTAATGAGCTCTCTGCAGGCTGATATCAGCCAACTCACGCAGTCCTTGTGGGCCCATGCAAGTAAGATAAACTAGCATGGCTAGGGCATTCAAGGCTTGATTGGTGCAAATATTAGAAGTAGCCTTGGCTCTTCTGATATGTTGTTCGCGTGTCTGCAATGTCAGAGTAAATGCTCTTTGGCCGCGATTGTCGACGGTCATACCAGCTAATCGGCCCGGTAATTGTCGAATAAATTCTTTGCGGCAAGCCATATAGCCGGCCGATGGCCCACCAAAGCTGAGGAAATTGCCGCAACTTTGAGCGTCACCAACGACGATATCAGCGCCCAGATCTCCCGGTGCCTTTAATAGGCCGAGGCTGATTGGATCGCTGATTACCACCAACAAGGCGCCATGGTTGTGCACAGCTGCGGCGATAGTTTCAAGCTCTTCAATGCAGCCAAAGTAGTTAGGGTATTGCACGACAAAGCAGGCCACATCGCTGTCTAGAACTTTTTCTAGATTTGGGGTGCCCTTGTCGTTATCAGCGATGACAGTTTCGATACCAAATGCTTTGGCATAGGTTTCAGTCACCATGCGGTGTTCAGGATTAACACCAGCGGACAAAACTACTTTTTTGCGAGGGGTGCTGGCCAGTCGCACTGCCATCATCGCTGCTTCAGCAGTGGCTGTCGGACCGTCATACATAGAAGCATTGGCAACGTCCATACCAGTTATGAGGCAGACTGCTGTTTGGAACTCATAAATCGCCTGGAGGCTGCCTTGGGATACTTCTGGCTGATAGGGTGTATAAGCTGTGGCAAATTCTGAGCGAGAAATTATGGCTGGCACCACTGCTGGTACAAATCTTCTATACGATCCACCGCCGAGAAAAGATGCTTGTTGGCTAGCTGGTTTGTTCTTCGCCGCAAGTTTTTGCATATAAGCGGAGAGTTCAAGCTCTGAGAGACCTTCTTGAATATCTAGCGGCTTAGCGCGCACTGATGCGGGAATGTGGCTTATCAATTCCTCAAATGTCTTCACTCCGATTTCTTTGAGCATTGCTGCTCGCTCGGCCTCTGTGTTTGGCAAGTAGGGGAAATGCAGTTCTTTATCGTCGATGTTGTTGTTGATCGTCATTTTCTCTTTCTTTATACTAGTTGAGTATGATGCCACATCTATAAGTGTAGCCATTTAGTCAAAAGCGATGATAAAAAATACTTCGAAAACTGAGTACAAAGAGTACGAGAGCGCAAGTGGGTAGTCGGTGAAAATTGTTGTTGGTCTTGGAAATCCGGGCGCACGCTATGAGATGACCAGGCACAATGTCGGATTTAGGTTGGTGGAAAAGTTGGCCGCACAATTGGGGGCTGACTTTCGCAATAGTGGCTCAATGCAATGTGATTGGGCTAAAGCTAAAGTTGGCAATATTGATGTTGTGCTTGTCAAGCCACTTACATATATGAACTTGTCGGGGCAGTCGGTGCAGAAAGTTCTGCACTGGTACAAGCTTGATATAAAGACCAATCCGGGTGATTTGATTGTGGCTCACGATGACGTCTCGCTCAATTTAGGTCGTCTGCGTTTTCAAAAGGCCGGAGGCGCCGGTGGGCAGCATGGTGTCGAATCAATCATCGAATGTCTTTCTGGTAATAAGCAGTTTGATCGTCTCAAGCTAGGTGTAGGACCAGATCCGGGTGGGGCAACTCGGGGAGATTATGTACTCAGTAATTTTCCTCCTGAGCAGCAAAAAGTAATTGACGAAATTCTGCTGCATGGATGTGAAGGAATTAAGCATTGGCTAAAGACCGATATTGACAAATCAGCGAACAGATTTAACGCTCTTGACCTCTGCATCGTTGAGTCGAAAGCTGGCGAGCCAAAATGAATTTCTGCTAAACAAGCATATGCTATAGATCTCTGTTAACGATCTCTTCGATACCGCCAGGCGCTACTATCGATAACTTCCGCCGCAGTGGGCGTTACGCTTTGTATCTAAAGAAGATGATTATGGCGGGAGTCTATAACAACACTGAAATAATTCTTGAATGAAAAATCATGCTTTCGAGAGGTGATTAGGGCGATGTCAGTAGCCTAGAATCACTCATGAGTCAAGGCAAGGAGCCTTTGAAGGGGTACCGTTAAGTGAACAGTTTGGCACAAACAAGTTTGCTGGATAGATTTTTAAGCGCCAAGAAGGGCAGCGCCAGCCGCAATTTCTTTCTATCAGCACTTTGGTGGTCGCTATGGGGAATGGGAGCTGGCATGTTGGCTGGCACCGAATTCTCACTGCCCGACCTGATTCGTGGCATTCCGCAGTTGGCAATGCCGCACCTTAGAATGTGGCACGTTAATGCCGTCGCCATCGGTTGGCTGTCGATGGGCTATGTGGCATCTATGTTCCACATGATTCCGACGCTCTGTAAGTGCGATTTGTACAGTGAGCGGCTCGGCAACTTTACGATGTGGGCCTGGAATATCCTCATGATTGGGGCGTTCTGCACACTATTAAATGGCAACACTGAAGGTCGAGAATATGCCGAATTAGGCGCCATTCTCGACGTTATTGTTGTTATAGGTCTGGTTGCTGTAGCTTTCAACCTATATATGACGATCGTCAATCGCAAAGTGAAAAAGCTCTACGTTTCGCTCTGGTATTTCCTCGGTTCGCTGTTCTGGTTCCCTCTTGTATATGTAATTGGTCAACGTACATTCGTGGCTCTGCCAGGTTTGAACGACGCCATCATCGGCTGGTTCTACGGCCACAACATTCTCGGCATGTGGTTCACCACTGTCGGTGTTGGCATGATGTACTTCCTCATTCCGCGTTTTACCAAAGCCCCTCTATATAGTCACGGTCTTTCGATGTTGGGCTTCTGGGGTATTGCTCTTTTCTACGCACCAACTGGTACGCACCACATTACGCAGTCACCAGTACCTGAATGGTTGAAGGCAATCGCCATCATCTCTTCTATCTTCTTGCTAGTTCCAGTACTGACCGTACTGACTAACTTCTTTATGACGATGCGCGGCAAGTGGGGCATGGTTGTCACTGACTTACCTCTGCGCTTTGCCGTTACCTCTTGTATGTTCTATTTGGTTACTTGTACTCAAGGACCTTTCCAAGCGACAAGATGGATCAACTGGTACATCCACTTCACTCAGTGGGTAGTCGGTCACGCTCACTTAGCGTTGCTCGGTACTTTCTCGTTCATTCTTACTTCTTCGTTCTATTACTGCATGCCCCGTCTGACCGGCAGAGAGTGGCATAGTCAGGGCTTGATCAGAGCCCACTATTGGCTCAAGTTCTTAGGTTTCACTCTAATGATGACGTCACTAACCACTGCTGGTCTTGTACAAGCAGCAGGTTGGGCCCTTGGTTATCCTGTTGACCAGTGGGGCTTGGCGCTTGTTCCGTACTGGCTCCTGAGGGCGATAAGCGGCTTCATGATCGTCACCGGTCAATGCTTGTTCGCTTACAACACATATAAAACGCTCTTCACACCTAGAGCTTCTGCCGACTCACCGGTTAAAGCTCGGGAGGTCAAAGTCTAATGTACGGTTACCGGCTTGGTGCAATTGGTATTGTCACCACTTTCTTCATCATCATTTTCTCTACTGTATTAATGCCAATGGTGCTCTTTAATCCGAAAGCATCTGGTCGTGGAAATGACTACAAAGTAATTCCCCTTTCAGTTGGTGACGCCGCTCGCGGTCGTCAAATATATGTCAGAGAAGGTTGCTTCTATTGCCATACACAGTTCACTCGTATTCAAGATCGGGGCTACGGCCCATTGGTCAAAGAAGGCGACTATGTCTATGAGACCCCTCACCAATTAGGCACTGCCAGAACTGGTCCAGACTTGACCAATGAAGGTGGCCGCTTCCCATCTCAGTGGCAGAAAGCACACTTGATTTCACCTCGTGCAGTTAAGCCTGGTTCAATCATGCCGAGCTTCAGTTATCTTTCTGAGCAAGACATGAACGATTTGGTGCAATACATTCAAACTCTTGGTAACAAGCGGACAGTGACAGCCTTCGTCACTCCTCCGGATGAGTACTTGCCCACTACACCTCAGGGTCGTGGTTTGGCTGCTCGTAAAACTGTTGACACCGCATCTGATGCTGCCGCCAATGCTGGTCGTGGTATCTACACTCAGAATTGCGCTGCTTGCCACGGTCTAGAAGGTTTGGGCAACGGACCTAATGCCATCACATTAGAGAAGAAGCCACCAAACCTCACCCGTGACTACTATAAGCAGTACCCTGATGAACACTGGTTCTACCGAATTTCAGAAGGTGTCACTGGTACAAGAATGCCACGTTTCCAATCTGTTTTGACAGAAGAGCAACGCTGGTACCTGGTCGCTTACTTGAAGACCTTGCCCAAAGAGCACGAAGAGACAGTCAACAATCTTGACCAGCTAAACGTGGCTGAGCCTACTCGCCTCCCAGTGCTTACAAAGCAAGTTTACGAACCGCACCACGGTAAAGAGTAAAAGGAGAAGAGCGCTATGTGTCCAAATTGTGTTCTTAACGGAGCTAGTGTCGGTGGTGGTGTCTGGGTCGCGTTTGGTATTTGTGGCTTTTTCTTCTTGATTGCTGTGGTTGGAGTTCTCTGGGCTTTCAAAAACGGTGAATTCGAAGATCTCGAAGCTGTCAAATTTGAAATGCTTGATGACAGTGAAGAGCTTGTGCTTGGTGGTAAGGCCAAAGCTGCTGTTGAAAAATTGCGTACTCAAGGCGAAGGCGTGTAAGGCCACAAGGTCTTAAAGCCACAAGTTCGTTAAAGAAGGAATGGAGAAAAATGGCTGAAGAAGTCAAAAAAACAGTTAGCACGCCGGTAGTCGAAGACGATGAGCACTACGAAGTCGTTTCTGAATACCGCATCGGTGAAGGCGCCCCGCCTCCTTTTCTGGTGATTTGTTTCATTCTGATCTTTGTATATGCAGCGGTGTCTTGGATTCCCTTCTTTGGTTATTAGAGGAAGATGTCACTTAGTAAGTTGAAATTGGTTTTCAGTAACCAAAAAAGTCTCTCCCCCGCGTCATCTCTTAGAGTTGACCTTAAGGCCTCGCTGCTTTTGGCGATGATTCCTGTGATTGTTGGCTTAACTGCTTGCAACGACAGCAAAGTCACCCTGCCATCGGCTGATGATGGCCTGGTTAGCACCAAGGTTACTCTCGGCGACAAAGAGCCAATCTGGCCCAACGACGACCCATCAATTCCTGATGGTAAAGGCGTTTATGCTGCTCAGAATTGCGCTGCCTGCCATGGCCTAGACGGCAAGCCGGTTGCTGGTAAGGCAACGGTTGACCTCTCTAGCAAAGACTGGGGCAGAAAGCAAAAACCTGTCGAGCAATACGATTTTATTACGTTTGGCAAAGAAGGCTCGGAGCACCCTTCGGTGCGCTCTAAGCTTCGCCCACCAGAGATTTGGAACTTAGTCTTCTATGTCAGAAGCCTATCCACTCCACCATTGACTGACGGCGAAATCGCTGAAATATCGCCGGTCTTCGGTGCTAACTGCGTTGTCTGCCACGGTGCCAAAGGTTATGGTAACGGCCCGCTTATGAAAGGTAACGTGCTTGAGCCAGCTCCAGCTAATTTCCAAAGTTTCCCTCGCTTTTATGACCGCACAGATGAATTACTGTGGGATCACATCGCAAACGGGATAAAGTGGGAAGGGATGCCTAACTTCCTAGGCAAAGTAGATAAGAAGTCAGATAAAACTAAGGTAACTACCTTCGATGAAGCATATATCTGGAAACTTGTAGGCTTCGTTCGCCACTTCCATGAAAGCAATTTGACTGAAGTGGATACTAAAGCCCTTCATGACAAAGAAAGCAGAGAAGAAAAAGAACATAAGTAAGAGTACCTAAGACCTAAGGATATCGACCATGACAGACGGAGTCAGAAGAAGAGTCATTTTAAAAACGGTAGCAGCTCTACCGCTTGCCGCTACATTTGGGCTTTTGATATCTCCTTTTCTCAGATATTTGCGACCAACATTGAAGCCGCTCGACATTCTTGGTCAATCAGACCAACCGTTGGCTGAGCCGCCAATTCCTACGTTCACTGACAAAGATTTTCCCGATCCATGGACTTGCCTTCCCTTCATGTTCAATCAGAAGTACCTTGAGTACAACCCTGAGGGAGCTGAAATTCGCAAGATCCCTGGTTTCATCGTTAAATTGCCCACGGGAGATGTGGTTGCCTACAGCCGCATTTGTCCACACCTTGGTTGCATCTTCAACTTCGTCAAAGACCCAGATGAATGCGCTAAGGGTTACAACTTCAAACCCGCCGGTCCAGTATTTGCTTGCCCTTGCCACTTGAGTGTGTATGACATTGCTCAGGCTGGAAAAGTAGTGAGTGGTCCTGCTCCTCGTCCGCCGCGGAAATTTGAAGTTAAGCGGGTTGCTGGATCGTATCAGGTGGTTGCGTTGGAGGCTGGTTCAATTGCCTAGTTTAGTACAGGATAAAAGCATTGCGAGCACCCTCACCGCAGCTGGTGATTGGGTTAAGACGCGCATCAACAATATCGACATTTTTGATGAGCACCACCAACTCGAAGCGAAGACCAATCCCTTCTATGCACTAGGGCCAATCTTCTATTTGGTTTGGTTCATTGTTATGGCTACTGGTCTGATTTTGATCATGTGGTACGTACCAACTAAGTCAGCTGCATTCGACTCTATTCTCAATATTCAAAACGGCATTCCAATTGGCGGCTTGATGCGAGGCATGCACAAATATGGTGCCGATGCCATGATCATTGCTGCCACCATGCGTCTCTATCGCATGTTCATTAACGCTGACTATAAGCCGTCCAAAGAGTTCAACATCGCCATTGCCCTGGTCACTCTTCTTCTTTCAATGTATTCCGGCCTATCTGGTTACTTGCTGATTTGGAACCAGCGAGCATTTTGGGCGACCAAGGTGTTTGCTACATTCCCGACCTACATGGACCAGTTCGCGGTCATGGGAGACTTCTACCAGCCTCTCTACAAGTCACTGCACTTGGGTTGGAACACAGCTGAAGTATTGCTAGGCGGTGGTGCTGCCATCACTCAAAACACAATGACGAGATTCTTCTCGTTGCACTTGGCTTTCTCACTAATTCCTTTGATTTTCGTTGAAATCTATTTCTTCAAGAACGCCTACGTGCGTGTGCCCTTGAACTGGACAAAACGCTCAATTTTGATTTTGATGATTGCATTTGTCGCTATTGCCCTTCCAGCCGCTCAAGGCTCACGGTCAGATCCAGATGTCACCCCGTTGCCGATTCTCTCCGACTGGTATTTCTTGGGCTTGTATCAGATGTACAAGTATCTTGAGCCGGTGGTGGCAACTTACATCACCATGGTCATTCCAGTTTCAGTAATGCTTTTGCCCTTCCTCGATACCTGGATTACAGGCTCCGAGAAAGACATCATGAAGAGACCGTTCATCTTGATGCTGACTTTCATGGGTGCGGCATGCTGGATTGTGTTCTCGTACTTGATTATCGTCAACATTGCCGATATTCACTCTGACCCTCCCTATTGGCGCTCCTTCCTCTACGGCACTATCGATATTGGTGTTGCTTGGCAGGCCATTCTTATGATTCGCAATAAGAACTTGCAGGAGAAAGCCAAAAGTTTCGTCGGTGCCATGGTTATGCTTGTCTATTGTCTAATTCAGACATTCGGTGCGTATACCTACAACTATATGGCTTTGACCGAAATGTTCATTGACCCGTTAGGCCACGCTGCTCTCTATTCACTGGCTCGCCCAGTGATGAGTAATGCCACTGAAGTAGAAGCGGTTGTACGAAAACTGCATAGCACTAACAACTCAAGCGTTCCGCTCAATAACGAGTACTGGAACTACCATGTCACTTTAGATCCAGGCTATATCGCTAAAATCGGTGAACCAGCTGCTAAAGAAGACCTGCAGAAATTGGCTGAACTGGCCAAAAATAAAACCCCTCTAGACCTAATTTCGAAGTTTATTCCAACCTTCGAAACACCGTCTGGACCTAATGGTGCCTATGATGCCATCAAGTTCAGTGATCCAGTCAAAGGTCCACACCCAGAGTATGAGAGCATGACTGATTTCATGATCAATAACCGCTGGGCATGGGATTACTGCACATTGCAAGATCGCCTGGTACCAGGTTTGGTGAAGGGTGGTTATCCTCTGAAAGTGCCAGCCAATGACTGGTGGTGGATGATTGGTGGTCCTCTGGCAGGTGCTCTAGCCTTGATTGCTGGAATTCAAGCTAAACAGGCCCAAGCCAAATTAGCCGCACCAAAACCTGCCGAACCTGTTGCATCTGCAGCTTAGTTAAGTGATTAAGAAGAACAAAAAAGTGAACGCCGCTAGTTTAAATAGCAATTTGAATAACCTCAAAGCTCTGCCTGAAAAAGGCACTAGCGGCGCTTCTTCTTCTTCGATTGTGAATAGAAGGCTGAAGATCAAGTTTGTCTACAAGTTCTTCGCTTTTGTATTTTCAGTAGTAGCACTTTCTTGGTTCTTTGAAGGAACTAGACAAATACAAGCGGGTCTATCGCTTTCGGCCATAGTTTATATCTTGGTCGGAAGTTTGCTTACTGTGGCTTTGATTGGGGTGCAAGCCTTCTTTATCTACGCTGAAGAGAAATCTAAAGACAGTCGCACTCGCAAGATTCCACTCTTCGACCCGATCTATGAACGTTTGAGTAGACCAGTTAGAGACTCAGTTGATACTGATGAAAAGAATGGAGATAACTAGTCGTGGGTAAAACAATTGACATTGTTTTGGTAGTTGTAGGGGCAGTCGCCTGCTTAGCTCTAACTGGTTTGATGCCATGGGCGGAGCTTGGTATGACTGGTGCTCCTGATGCTTGGCCTGATTGGCTGCGTTGGGTTAATGAAAATCTTGGCCTGCCTCTGCCCAATTATGACCAAGTTGCTAGTCTCTCGACTGGTTGGTCTGAATATTTGAAAAAAGCTGGAGCTGAGTCGCGCTTCGGAGACTATGCTTACTCATTAGTTATGGGCCTGGCAATGATCGCTGCAGCAATTGGTATCGCCGCTATTGGCCGCGAAGAAGCTGAAGAAAAGACTGTTTTGCCCGTCAAGAAATAAGTACTGGGAGTTCTGAATCATGTACACGTCGATACCGAAAGGCCTAACTGACCTAACGCTCGCAATTGAAAAGGGTACTAATGCTGTAATCAGCAATCGGTACAATCCCTTTTATTATCACGGTGCGTTGCCTCAGTTCTACCTGTGGGTGCTCTTCCTCTCAGGGCTTTTGCTTTTCGCCTACTACATTCCAACTATCGATAATGCCTATTTTTCAGCTAACCTGGTGAACGCTTGGACATCAGTTGATTACATTACCGATAAGCTGCCCATGGGTGCCGTTATTCGCGGTATTCACCGCTATGCCGGTGATGCCATGGTAATCACTATCGTTTTGCACGCCTTGCGAGTTTGGGTGACCGACCGCTATCGTCAATACCGTTGGATTCAGTGGGTATCAGGTATTGTCTTACTTTTGATGGTGCTTTTCGTCGGTCAAACTGGTTATTACTTGGTTTGGGATGAACGCTCTCTAGTTCTCACTCGTATGACAGTCAGTGCTTTTGATGCCGTACCTTTCATCGGTCCTGGCCTTAAGACTTGGTTCTTGAACGGCACTGCTATCACTAACCTCACTCTTTCAAACTTCCTCTTTATTCACATTGGTCTATCCTTCACCCTCTTGTTCGGTTTGTGGGTGCACTACGTGCGCATGACCAGACCGGTGATTACTCCGCCTCCTGCTATCAACTATATGTTGATGGCTATCCTTCTCGTGGTTGTTTTCGCTTATCCGATCACTAGCGGCAAGATGGCTGATATCAACAGCGCACCAACTAGTTTTGATATCGACTGGTTCTTCCTCTTCCCTTATTGGTTGATGGCCAAGGTTGATCTCACTACTTATTGGGTCTTGATGGTAGGCGCCACTGTTGGTTTGTGTTTGGTACCACTACCAAGCCTCTACAAAGCAGCTAATCCGATTGAAGCGGCTGAAGTGGTTTTGAGTAAATGTACTGGTTGCTCACTCTGTTCTAAAGACTGTCCATATCAAGCAATTGAGATGGTGCCAGCACCTGCTGGTTCGCGCTTCAAATTACTTGCTACGGTAAAGCCTTATCGTTGTTCAGGTTGTGGAGTTTGCGTCGGAGCATGTGCCTTTGATGCAATTGACCTGCCGAACTTACTTGATACTGACGTTACCGCTCAGATCAGAGCGATGGCTGAAGCGAAACCTAACTAATAACCTAATTTCAAAAAGGGTAGTCTAAGAAAATGTCCGAACAAAAGGTAATTACTCTGATCTGTGAACGCGCCTGCGATCTCGATTCAGTGTGCAATGACAAAGGCGAAGTCAAAGAAGTCGATGGCCTGCACGTGGTCAAACTTCCTTGCAGCGGCATGATTCAACCACTAATGATTGAAGCTGCCATGAAAGCTGGTGCTGCTGGTGTAATCGTCACCGGCTGTCAGATAGGCGACTGCTACTACCGCGAAGGCAATCGTATGATTCGCGAGCGTCTGCTTGGTCAGCGTCCTCCTGGATTGAAGAAAACTGTAGACCGTCAAAGAGTTTTGGCTCTGTGGTTATCTCGTCCGCAGAAAGATCGCTTCTTGAGTGAGGCTAAAGAGTTTGTCGCCTTTGTTCGTCAACTGCCAACACCTCCACCTGCTGCTGCTAAGCCAGCCGCTAAGTAGTAATAGAAAGAATAAATATTGAATCTTGTAGGAGATTACTGACATGGCCGAGAAAGCAAAAAAATTGACCGAAGTCGACATCATTTACAGATGGGCTTGGTTCTTCATTCTCTACTTTGTATTTATTCTACTAATTGCCTCTTTTGGCTTGGTGGCTGAGTTCTAACTAGCCGAACTTGAGAAAATTTAAAAGCCTCGTTATCGCAATAAAGATAGCGAGGCTTTTTTACTTTTTCAGAATTGTCAAATTGTCATTTTAGATAATCTCGCAGGCTGCCTGTGCTATCCATATTTCGCAACTTCAGCAAAGCTCGGTTCTCTAATTGTCTGACGCGGTCATCGCTCATACCCATTACTGTGGCTACTTTTACGGCAGTTAGTGGCACGCCAGTGTCAAGTCCGTAGCGCAGCCGAATGACGTTAGCCTCGTTGGCGCTTAGTTTAGCCACAAGACTTTCAACATCTTGTTTGCAGAGCTTTATTGTTGCTTCTTCTTCAGTGTCGAGGTGATCTAAATCAGCAAGCTGATCTATCAGCGCATCTCCATCTTCGGAAGTGGTGGCATCTAGTGAAATTGGCTCTTGAGTTGACTGCAAGCTTGATTTGATTTTGCCTTCAGTTAAACCTAGTTCTTTTGCCAGTTCACTAGAGCCTGCTCGGCGACCTTCTCTAATGAAAAATTGATGGGCGGCTTGGTGTATTTTCTGCACTGTCTCAGTCATGTGCACTGGAATGCGAATGGTGTGACCTTTGTCTTGCACAGCCCTAGAGCAGCCTTGTCTAATCCACCAAGTAGCATAAGTCGAGAATCTAAAACCACGCTCTGGGTCGAACTTTTCTACTGCTTTGAGCAAGCCGAGATTGCCTTCTTGGATCAAATCGCCAAGAGACAGGCCGCGACCCATAAAACGTTTAGCTATGCTCACAACTAGGCGCAAATTGGCTTGGGCTAGGCGCCGCTTTGCTAATTCACTTCCTTGTTGGGCTTGCTTACCCAAGAGCTGCTCTTCTTCTTTGTTGAGCAGGGCATAGCGGCCCATATCTTTGAGATAGGCCGATAGTGCTTCATCGAAATTATTTTCAGGGTTAACATTGATGAATTCAGATTTTTCTAGCGAGTCGCCGTTAATTTCGACAGTGCTATCAAGAATTTGAAATTGATCAAAAGTCTGACCAGTTTTAGAATATTTAGGTTTAGATAGAGATTGCATGTCATCACCTTGTTTCAGAAAGCGGGGCTGGGCATTGGCCACCACTGTGAGAGCTGATATCTAGATATAGTTGTTAAGGGCACTACAATCTCTATTCAAGCAGTTTCAAATAGACCGTTCTAATTGGATAAGCTTCTCTTAATCTTCGCCGCCCTTTCTTTCTCTTTTTCTCTTAGAGGCCCCATGAAACTTATCGACCTCACTCGTGCCCTTGAGCAAATTGATATCAGCGAATTTCCTGATGTGCTCAAACCGCTTTATCGCATTATCTGTCCGCAAATTGAATATGTTGGCCATGCCCATGGCGCACAAATTATGTCGCAGCTTTTTGGTTGCTGTCCTGATGATTTGCCCGAAGGCGAGGGCTGGGCGGAAGAAAACATCAATATCAACACCCATCTTGGTACGCATGTCGATGCGCCTTGGCATTACGGCAGTACCACTAAGAATGAGAAGGCTTTGACAGTTGATCAAATTCCCCTTGAAGAGCTTTATTTAGATGGTGTTGTGCTCGATTTAACGGCCCTAAAAGGAACTGGCGTGGCAATCACCAGAGACCATCTCAAAGAGGCACTCTCACGCATCGACTACAAACTAAAAGAGGGCGATGCTGTGTTATTGCGCACTGATCACGACTTGATGCCCCTGACCTCGCCAATACGTTACAACTATCCTGGTCTTAACGCAGATTCTGCTACTTTTCTGGCAGAAAGTGGTGTGCTGGTTGGCGGTACTGATGCCATGGGTTTTGACCGACCATTTCATTTGATGATTGCCGATTATCAGCAAAGTGGTGATAAGTCGCGCATTTGGGATGCTCACTACGCTATGCGCAATTATCGCTTTTATGTGGTGCAGCAACTGGCCAACTTACAAGCCTTGCCACCGTTCGGTTTTAAAGTGGCATTCTTTCCGCTGAAAATCGTTGGTGCCAGCGCGGCACCTGCTCGAGTTGTTGCTTTTGTGGAAGATTAGCTACGGCTGTCAGCTGTCTTTCGTAAAGGTTGCCGCCGTGCAAGTGGTTAATCTTTCTCGGTATTCGCGAGATACGGCGGCGAGTTAATAGACAGCTTAGCCGGATTGACTGGGAACAAACTACAGGGTTTTTACTGGTATTTATCTCTTGGCGAGCCCGCTCTAGGCCAGACAAAAGAGTTATCGGCAACTCAAAGTGCTGATAACTCTTTTTCAAAGACTAAAGAACTATTTTGCAGCTTGAAATCTAATTTCAAAACTGGATTTATCATCTTTGGAAACACCTGACACCGGTGGTCCAATCTGAATAATACAGTTGCTGCCGTCTTTATCGTTACCCTGTACCACGTCTTTGGAAGTGTAGGTAATGTTCCAGCGATACTGACGCATGCTATTTAGCCACCAGTCGCGAACTTGCGGTATTGTTTCTTTGGCGTTGAAACACAAAACATAGGCTGGGCCTTGCTTCGTATTATTTATGTGATTGTAGACCAGGCCATGGAGGTATTTCGCCTTGCCGGTATATTCGGGTACGTTTGGTAGCGTAACTTTCTCTTTTAGTGTTTCTGGAGCTGCTGCTACAAGTTCAGTGGCATTAGGATTTTGCTGCCCTTGCTGAGGTGCTTGAGCCTTAGCTGCACTATTAAATGAGAGAAAAAGCAATGCCCCTGTGCAAATTGCAATTGCTGGTGCGTAGGAACGCCCTTTGGCTAAAGAGCTGTGAAACACTGGAATTCCCCCCTTTGAAATGAAACTTACATCTTTAATGCCATGCTTCTCAAGATATGAAACGGCCACCTCTTTTATTATAGAGGTGGCCGTTTCTTCGTGCATTGTTTTTTGCTCTGCTTAGCAGATGTTAGTTAGGTTTGCAGAAAGTCGCTCCTTCGACAGTCTGTTGGAATTTCAACTCACCAAGAAGGTTGTTGTAACCAGAAGCTGGATGCCATGCGGCGGTATCGGTGCCATCTGGTGAACCACTTGCTGAGGTGAACGGTACTTCGTGGTAGTTACCATCTCCAATGCCAGCTCCATTACCCTTGTTGGTGTTAACGGCCCATCCGTTCAGTGGGTATTTGCTATCGCATTGATTGGCGGTTCCAGTGGCTGGGGCAGGTCCATCAGCAGCGATTGCTGAGTCTGTCCAAGGTAGTGAAGTGTTCATTCTAGGTTTGTTGGTGCCTGGTTGGACATAGAGGTACAACTTGCTGCCACCGGTTCCGGTTGGTGCTCCTGCCAGTGTCAGTGGGTAGCTAGTGTCGCCTAAGGCGGCAGTAACGTCTGCTGTTGTCACTAGAGGGTTAACTTGTTGCATTCTCTTGGTTATTTCGCTGATGATTGCGTTTGTTGTGCATCCACCACCTGAGGTGATACCAGGGCCTGCGTTCAGTTGGTTGAGGTAGGTCAGTGTAGTGTCAACTTTGAGGTAGTTGACCTTGGAGGCGCCACCGGTGTAAGGGATAGCGGAACCAGCAGTACCAGACTTCAACACAGTTCCAGAACCATTTACTGGCCAAGCTTTCAGACCAGATGGAGGAAGGCCGAAACCAACGCTAGCGCAGAACTTGCCACCTTTGCGGCCGGCGATTTTGCCGAGCAAATCAGCCTTCATGTATTCAACGTTGGTGAAGCCACCAGGTTGTGTGCCACCAGAGTATGTTGGCACGCGGCCGTAGTTATCCATCCAGTTGGCAATGTTGCCTACACATGGGTCAGTTACTGGCATAGTGTCATCGTACATGGTGTGTGTGCACTGTTTCTGTCCAGAGCTCTTACCGAGAGCTACGAGGTCAGTGAAGCTAGCATATTGACCATGAGGATTTGTACCATCGGTTGATCTGATGTTGTGAGTAGCAGAACCCCAGAGGCTGCCGGGCTTCAAGTATGAACTGAGGTTGCTGTTTTCCCAGATGTAAGGATCGCCAGCACCATAGTTCGGAGAACCTTCATCTGTGATGTTGTTGACGCGAGGGTTGCCCAAGCCGTCTAGCACTGGGTTACCCGAACCATCAAGCATGGGGCTGCCTTTAGCATGTGAACCCATTGTAGGCACATAAGCGGCCCATGCAGCTTGTGCTGCACTTAACTCTGCTGCGTCGGTTGAGAAACAAGCAGCACCACCGTTGGCACCAGTACCAGTGGCACCAGCATTGGCGGCGAATACGCCGTTGCCTGGGGGTGTGAACAGTTCATTGTTGAAGATGTCGTTAGCGCCGTTGCTTACAGGAGTTGCAAGCACACCGTTGGTTGTCTCAGCGTCATCACCGTTAAGAACTCTGACGAATCCTCTTGGAATAACAGCAGGGAACTCTTTGTTGATGACGCCGACGATGGCGCAAGCAACCGAGGTACCCATGGCGCCAGATTTGGCTTCAAGGGCTCTTGAGTTAGTGCGGAAAGAGTTTGGAGGAGTGTCAGCATCTACTGCAGCGGTGGTGAACTGGCCATGGTCTACCAAGTGGGGCTTGGTCTGTGGCAGTACAGGTACACCGTACAAGAAAGATGGATTGCCGTTGACGTTGAATGGTGTGTAACCAGCTAGGTACTTGGCTGAAGGGTCAGCTTTGGCTGACTGTGTTGACAGTGGTGGAGCCCATCCACCCAGAGCAGCTAGAGTTGCAGGGGCGAAGTAGACGTTGGTTGAACTTCCAGTCTTCATGTAGCCAGCATCGACAGCGCCTACTAGACTGACAGCTGGGCCGTCCCACATTCTAGTGTTGTTCTGGCTAGCAAGGCTCGAAAAGTCTGTTGCTATGTTGGTGTCTTGTCCAGCTCCTGCTTGAAGTTTGTTCTTAAGGGCTAAGCCAATTGTTCTGACGTCGGCTCTCAAGGTGTTGGCGTGAGATACGGCTGTACCACCTAAGCTCTCTGCGTTCTTACCGACGATCAAAGCTTGGGCGACAAGACGGTTATAGGTAACTAGGTCTACGTTGCTGTTTGGAGGCTCGGTCAACTCGCCGAACTCAGTGACGAGGCCGCCGGTTAGTGGAATCGCGCCTCGTCTGACGGCTAACTTAGCCACATTCAAGACACCAGCGTCAGTGGCATTGGCGACTTCTCTACCGCCACCAATAATTTTGGAGAGGAAGAAGAATCCGACCCCCACTATAATTACGAGGAATACGCACGCCGCTACTAGTCCTAGCGTGGCCCCTCGTTGTCGTCGAAGTTTCATAATTTGCTGTCCTCCTGGAGCCGAGTCTTCGGCTTTGTTGAGTAATGCCCGGAGACGTTTTGTCTTTGGCGCTGATTTAGTTGAGGGTCCCTGGACTGGAATGAACTGAAATGGATTAGTAATGCTCTCTATATTATTGTCGTCTAATGTTGGGCGGTCGTCAAGATGAGGCTAATATTCGAGTATTTATCCAAGGCGCCTGACAATTGGAGCATCTCCAAGCTTTGGCTTCTATCTATATTCCCAATTAATCTGGAAATTATAGATTAAATTAGCACGACTTAATAAATGCCCCAAAAGCCATCTATCTTTTGGGGCGTCTGGCTTTTGGGTGTTTTTCTTGCGGTTTGGCCTGAGAAGTATTAACTCCCACCAATGAAATCAAGTGGTTTTATGTGTAGGAGTTAATGATTCTGGGGCTAAAGAAAGAGAAGTTAAGCCAGCCACTACCAGCCAGAACAAAAACTGCACCTGGGGCCGGTAAAAGACTGTATCCACAAGGCCCTGCATAATTAGACCGCTTAGAGCTGCAGTTAGGCCAAGGGCCATCCAGCGCAGATTGGGATTTAGCCAGAAGGTTAAATGAGCCCGGGCGTATAGGCTTACTGTTAACAAGAATGATGAGATTAAACCGAGCAGTCCGCATTCCACGCCTATTTCAAGGGGGACGCAATAGGTACCAAGAGCGTCGAACCCGCTCTTCATATATAGACCGTAGGCCAAAGGGAAAGTTGAATTGCCCGGTCCGACTCCAAACCACCAGTTGTCCATGAACATTTTGGCTGAGGCCCGCCAAACATAAATGCGATAAGCATTAGAGCTATGTTCTGAGCCGGCAAAAATAGAAAGCAGTCGGCTTTCGAAAGCAGGAAACTTAAAATGCACTAGCAGTGCGCCGGCCACTGCGGAGGCAAGCAGCGCCAGAAGAATAGGCGCTATCAGTTTTTTGTGTTTTGCTACAACATAGAAAAATAGTGCCAAGACAATCACTGCAGCCATTGCACCTAAGGCGAGAAAAGCTCCACGGCTACCAGTGAGAACTGTCGCCAAGGCAATTGTCAGAGCCATACCCAAGCAAAACAATGCCGCCAGCAATCTTATATATGTATTCTTTAGCCAACCGAGTCTCTCATTCAAGCAATTGATCGTAAGAGCTAGTGCTAGTGGGAAGAGCGGAATCAGATAGCCAGCCAACAAGTTAGGATTACCCAAGGTTGAATAAATGCGTGTGCCCTTCGACTCTACTGTCGGGTCTTCCCAGGTCGCCAGTGGTGCCACCCCAATTTTGTACTGGTAGAGACCATAGAGGCTAACAACAAAGCCAGCCAGTACTGCTGCCAGAATCAGCTTGTTCAGCCTCTTTGGCGTACTCAAGACACTTGTAAGCAAAAAATAGTTGATGATATAGACTGCGACTTTGCTCAATCCTTTTATGCTTTGCACCAGATAGTGCGATGAAAAGGTGGCAATAATGTTGGCAGCTAAGTAGGCAAGAACAATTGCGTCAACTGCTGAGAATTGTCTTTCTTCTTTGCCTCCGGCCAGTCTGCCGCCAATCCAAAGCACCATGGCAGCGGTTGAAAGTAGAGCCAAAGCACCTTTGTCATTGGCAAATTGAGGCAGGGCCAGTACAAGAAAGAGCAGACAACTTAAGGCAAAGGCCAGTTGCTGTAGAGCGGTGCCAGCCGTACTAAAGATGCTTTTCGCAAAGTTCGCCCTGATGGCATTGAACAAATTGACCAGCCAGCCAATTAATGCTGAGCTAGTTAGAGCCTGGCCCCAAGTCTTGTCGAGAGCCGAGAAACTGAAAAAGGAAGCTAGTTGAGTAAGCATTCTTAGAGTGCCTGATTGATGTCTACCACCACTCCTTGCACTCTATATTTGAAGGCCTCAAGTTCAATTTGATTGCCAAGCTTAATTTTATTACCGCGAATAACATAGCCGTCATCGGTAGCGTCAGCTTCATCTTGCACTGTGACGAAAAAATCGTGGGCAATGCTGTTGGCAGGATCGGGAAATGCTACGGCCTTCTTGCCGTCGGGGCTGATAAAAGCTACTTGTTTTTGCTGATGATCAACTTTAACGATGGTCATTGGCGGTTGCACTGGTTGGTTGCGAATGGTAATCGAACTCTTGTCGCCTACCTTAAATAGATTGATGTCTTTGGTTTTCAGACCAGTGATGAAGACTTCAATATTTACTTTGTGGGTTCCCTTTATTACTTGATTAACTCCGGCGTGTCCGGCTTTTGCCAGGCCAAAGCCCACGGCTGAAAGTAAGGTCACTACGATTAAACCGCAGTCGAGTATATTCAACCTGCGCTTACTCGATATCTTTGAATCAGGCGTGTGCATTGTCTTGTGGGCCCTCTGACTAGTCGTTGACCATAATACTAGAATCAACGGCTCAGAGCCTAAACCCTAGCCCTCAGCGGCTGCCTTCTTCTTGGCTGGCTTCACGGGTTCGTCTTTCTCGAAGAAAATTGACACTGCCCCAGTTACACGCCGCACTAGGCGAACTTTCTCAAATTCTACTTCTTCGCCGTATTCAAGTTCGTCTTGAGCTTTCTCTTTGAGCAAGCCAATTAGTAAAGCGCGATCTTGCTCAGAAAGCTGGATGGCCCCGACATGGTTGTCGTTGGCAATCTTGAGCAGTTGCATTGTTGACATGTCAGGGGAGAAAGCTGTCATTCAAACAATTGTACTAATTAGGATTGCTCTAATTGGAAGTCTGGATGGGAGTAAAAAAAGATTTTTTTGAAAAGCATGGGGTTTCTACGAAATGTCTTGTCGAAGAATTCGCTAATGTCGATAGACCTATTCACGCGAGGGCGACACCCCAAATTTTTAGAGGAATTACTAATCATGGCGATTGAAAACAACGAAATTGAAGTAAGCAAAGTCGAGTCCACCCACAACCACAAGTTTCACCAAGAATTGCAGGCCGAAACCATGCTAGATCCTAGGGCAGAATCAGCAACTGACAAGAATAATCCAGAGGCAATGCGCATTCGTGAAATGTTGGCAGCCAATGAGCTGATGATTGAGCAAATTAAGAATCATGCTTTTCAGGTCGCTGACAAAGCTTGCGAAAGTATTGAAAGACTGCCATATCATGTTCAACGGGAATTCATGAACTCAATTTCTAAGTTCAATGAGCCTACCGATCTTGTCTACAACAGAGTCAGAGCAAACTATGAGAAATCACAGAACGCTTAAGGGCTTGGGTCAGGCAGTTGGTTAGTTAGATGGAAGCATTCTCAGGCGTTTTAATAGATCTTCTAGTGCTGGTTTAACAGCGTGGCTGGTTGGCAATTTAGAAATGGCAGTTTCTTCTTCTAGAATCTTGCGCATTCGCAGGTATTCACCCTCGTAGAATTTAATATCGTTGGTCGGTAAGGTCGCTTTTTCTCGCGAATTAGCTTTGTAGTCAATTAGTTCGTTAATATATGGCAAATTGAATTCTTGGTTGAGGATGCTCAAATTAGCCTCTATTTCGCCGGTGCGCATTAAGTGAATGCCAGTCAGAAGCACTCGGAATACATAGAGCAATGGTTTGACCTTCTTATTTTCAAGGCTGTCGAAGAGTTTCCATTGGTTTGCTGAGAATCCTAAATAATGATGGCTGTGATGCACTGTTATACAGCCCTTTCCAAGCTCTTTGAGTTCGTCGTGTTCACTGCTTGTATGCACAATTAGCGGTGAATAGAGCTGCTCAAGCACATAACCATTAGGCTTTAGCATGAGCGAGAAAAACTTCTTTATGTCATGGGATACCAAGTCTAGCTCAATTGTTTTGTCGACCTTCGAGACTTCGATAGTTTCATCGCTCACCTCAAATCCAAGCAATTTAGCGATTGGTAGTATGTGCGCTCCTCTCAGATCAAAATCAGAGTCAGGTGAGGAGAAGCCATATAAATGCGCGCCGCTGACCGTGGCAAACAAGAGATTGTATGGGTGGTTTTGCACAGCTGCCAATAATTCATTTGGATATTTCATTGGGGTAGTTGTCAATTCGGCATCTGTCATTTCGTCATCTCGCGGCGGGCTCGGATCAAAAAGTTGTTGGTCCACTCATAATCTGGACGCTCTGGCAATTTTGTCTGATCAAAAGCCGCAGCAAATTGACCATGTAGCTCTAGTCGCCAATTATTTACCTCATCCCATGATGTTTGACCATTGCGAATGGCAAGTAAGCGCTCGCGATTGTCATCGATTTTTACTGGTACAAAGCCTTCCTTCAATATGGTGATGCCAGATGAAAGTAGCCGCACTAAGTGCATTACGTGCTTCCATTTAAGTTCACCATTGCTTCTTAGATCGCCTTCTAATTTTTTGAATTGCGAAAGTATGTAGCCGTTGTAGGTTTGATAGACGAGCTTTGAGAGTAAGCGCGAGCGCTCATGCAGCAGCTCTTGGGCTATGGCTGAAGCTTTTTCTACCAGTGGCGTGTAAAGACATTCAAGTACATTAGGATTAGCCTTGAGGGCTAAGACCAAGAATTTCTGCAATTCCCAGAAACATTCTTGGTTCTCTTCATTCTCGATTTGTTCGGGCAGCCCGTAAAGCGACCAGTGCAAATCGGCGGGGGGTAAATAAATACCCCGCCTATCGGTATCCGAACCTTCTACATCAAGACCATAGGCACGGGAGCCAACAACACAGCGGTAAATAATGTATTGGTTCAGGTCTGAGTCGTCTCCAAAAGCTTGGGGGCGATCAAAGTTGAGGCTCTGTACTTGTTTGCGAATGGCTATTTCTTGGCGGTGCAGACTGACTTGACCGCCATCGGGAAATTGAATTAAGTAGGCATGGCTGCTATCAGTGGGGCTCTTAATTATTTTCCCCACGGTGCCTTTGCGGCGTAGTGCTTCGCCACCGAGGCCGCGACACTCAACCACAGTGACTACTTGCGTGCCAGCAGGGAGAATCAAATGGGGCTTGATGTTATTTTGATGAGTCATAGATAGCTATTCTAGTGTCTTTTTTGATTGAAATTTTGACAATGTGGGCATAGTTGAGGTGAGTCATATCTGAAAAAGCTTGTTCTGATTAGTGCGGCTAGCTTTCAAATTAGTGACGCATTCAGCTTGGTCTTGAAGGCATCTTTTACTTGTGGGGGATGGCTTTTTGAGCAACACTTGTCGTGTCAGATGCCGTGTCAGAAGAGCCAACCAAGCGAGATTAAGACGATCTTCTGCAGCGGTACTTGTAGAAGCTGTCGTCTCTACTTGTATCTTGTTGCCGATCATAATTTTGACAATCTGGGCTTGGCTTGAGATTTCATACGCTTACATTATTGGTATGAACATGACCGAGGCTGCCAATCTTGCCTCTCGTGCTCTTGCTGCTGAATATTTGCGTGACCCATCAGTGGCGCGCGATTTGGGCAAGCAAAACCTTATACTTTCGCGCATTCGCATTGATAATATGGTTGCGAGCAACGCCCAGTTCACTATTCCTGATGGTGGCTGGCAGATCAAGAAAGCCTTCCTTACCTCCCCTGAGTCAGTCACTGTGATTTGCTCTTATATTCCAGGTGAAGGAGAGCCGCCGCTGCCAAAGTTTCCTAATCCTGACCCCCTCAATTTGCGGGAGAAGGTAAAAATTAGTTCTTCAGCTACTGCTTTCATTTATTGAGCATACTTATATATAGGTAGAAGTTTTGAGATCACGCCGCAAAAATCGTTCGCAACTTGCTCAGATGATGCCTGAATTTACGGCTTCTTTGATTATGATTGTGCCGCTAATCATAATCGCTATATATGTAATGATTGAAGCCAGCGAAGCCTATGTCATTCATTGCACACTCAAGCAAGCTGCTAGCACCGCTGCACGAAAGCTAGCTATGTCATATGGGATGGATCCCAAAAATACAGTGGCCCGTTGGTGTGAGATTGTTTCTTCAATTGATTATCCGGGGGTGGTTAACAGCTACAAGCAGTTTGAGCTTGGTGGCCAAGGCTTCAATGAAACATCCAACCCGCCAACAGTCACCGTGAAGGTGCACTTTGTCTCAGACCAGTACGGTTGTAGACATTTTCCTGAGCCCGATATTCTTGGTCTGGGTAAAGGTTTTGAGATTGTGGCCGAATCGACTTGTCGCTTAGAGTAAAAATAGGCGCATGCCACCTGTGATCGCCATTAAAAGGCCCAATTAAATATGCATGATAGTAATGGAGTCCTTGGTAAAACGCGTGACAAACTGCAATTCAGAAGGCAAGAACAATGAGCACTCAGACCAAGGCCCACCGCAGACATTTTCGAAATGCAATGGTAGTGCGCAGCCAGAAAGGCGCGCTCAGTTCTGTATTCTTGCTGGCTTTGATATTTGGCCTGTTGATTCTTGGTTCAATAGCAGTTGATTTCGTTCATGGTTTTCATATTAGAAAGCAACTACAGGTAGCTGCTGATTCAGGAGCTTTAGCTGGTGCCTACATGCTAACGGCCCCAGCTCCTACTCAGTTTCAGCAGAAGAAAGCTATGAGCTGGGCTGTTGAAATGGTGGGACGCAATGCCTCTGACAATCAACCATTGATTGCTGATGGGGAGAGCGTAGCTGTTGATGTAGACATCAATTCAAGGCCGATGAAATATCCCCATACTTGTGAGGTGACAATCACTCGACAGATGCCTACTATCTTTGCCCGGTTCGTGGGCTTTCCCAGTATTCCTGTTAGTGCCATGGCTGTAGGTGGTGCCTACAGCGGGTTGCGTACAATTTCTCCCAATCAAATTTTGCCAATCGGCATTTCTTCTAAGGCGTCCAATGGAATTTTACAGCTCGATCCCAATAAGCCCAAGCAAAATGCCAGTTGGATATCGGATTGGAGCGGCATGGGCAATCCCAGTCTAGATGTGGGTAGCACTCCGCTTCAAATCAATGGCAATAGTGATCCGGCTATGATGAATTCACTAGTTGGCAGCACATTCTTCTGCCCAGTGGTTAAGGCGTCTGAAGATGATGGGCCGATGCCAAAGAAGCAAGAAGTTCTCGGCACAACCAGAGTTACTCTGAAAAAGGTTAAGGGTCCCAATGAACTAGAAGTGCAAATTTCTGGTGGTGGCATTCTCAGGGGGCGGCCAGGATTTCCTAACCTACCAACTGCCAGCTCAGCAGATTTGCAATTTGCTTTGAATTCGCAGTCGTGGCGCATCCTGTTGATAGATAACGATGTTGCTCGCAACTAGACAACGCTCGCAACTAGATCATGATATAGCTTGTAGTGTTACTGTCGATAGAGCAGCGCGAATGGTAGTTGAAAAAATGCTATTCAGGCAAATTAAGTTGTTCAAGATGCTTTAGCATCTCTTTTTGATTGGTGACTTCAGTGCCTGGTTTGCGCACCACTATTGAGGCTGCTAGATTGCCGAGAGCCATGGCTTCTGGCATGCTTGCCCCTGAGGTGAGAGCTAGTGCCATCGTCGCTACAACTGTGTCACCAGCTCCGGTGACGTCAAAGACTTCTGAGCGGTTGAAGGCTGGTAGTTCAACCATTGGCTTGCCGCGCTCAAAGAGCACCATGCCGTCTCCGCCACGGGTGACCAAGAGTGCTTTCACTCCTGACTTATTCAACAAAATTTCGCCTAGTTGTTTGAGCGATTCGCGCGAAGTAATTTTAATACCTGAAGCCGCCTCGGCGTCAGGTTGGTTTGGTGTCATTAGGGTGCAATTGCCAAAGCGCTCAAAGCTATTTTGGGCGTCGACGATTACCATTGTGTCACGATTTTCAGCCAGGGCTCTGACTGCGGCAATGACACCATCAGTGATGACACCGGCTTTGTAGTCAGAGACTATGATGGCGTTGAAAGATTGATTGGCAGTGTTGATTTTTTCAATCAAGCGCGATTCAATTTGGCTATTAATTTTGGCGTGGGATATGCGATCGATACGCAATAGCTGCTGTAAGAGTGAGTGTGATTTTGAAATTACTCTGCTTTTGACTGTGGTTGGCCGACTGTCGTCTTCAATCAAATCATAGGTAATGCCGTAGCGCTCTAGTACCGAGGCTAGCTTTGGCGCGTAGTCATCTTTTCCGCATACACCAATGGCATGGCATTTGCCACCAAGAGCGGTAATGTTATGGGCAGTGTTGGCGGCACCACCAGGTATCAGCTCAGTGTCTACGTGCTCAAGTACAAGCACCGGTGCTTCGCGCGAAATTCTCTCGGGCCGGCCTTCGACTAATTCGTCTATGAGCAAGTCGCCGACAACAACAACTTTGCCGCCGCTTAGGTTGATAATGCGATTGCGCAGGGCTGATTTAGAAAATGGGGAAGGAACAAACGATGTCGTTAGACCCAGTTCAGAAATTTGCACGCGTTCTAGTTCCTTAAAAAGCTGCTTGCCGGTGGGGTTGTCGGGATCAATACCCAGAGCAAACAAAGTCGCTCTTTTAGCCTCATCAATATATCGTAAATGTTGATAGAGACGCGCTAGATGAAGTGTATTTGAGAGAGCATCACCAAGATTGTCACAATTGAGAAGTCGTTCTCTGGTTTCGGTCAGACCCTTAGACTCAGCCCGGGACAGGCTTGTGCCATAGTTTTGTTCGCTACTTGGAGCGGTTAAGGTCAGTAATTCTTCAATTCTAGGCTTAAACCTTTCAAAGGTTTTATCTTCGTTGTTTTCTGCGGTGAATCCAGATTTGCGCCCAAAGAGTTCAGGCCGTAAGAAAATCGGAAGGCCGCCGATTACAGTCTTTTCGGTCGGGCTCATGACAGTAAACTCTCTGGTTTTCTGCTCGTTTTTGCCCGCAGGCTCAATATGGCGGGTCATTTTGGGCTCTTGCTCTTGCCCTTTGAGCAGATAATTGCGGCGAGCCGTCTCTTTGACCATATTGGTCTGTGTATCAGCTGCAAACGACTGACTGGCTTCTAGTTCAAGGCGATCTTTGGCCCGTGAAGCATCATCTCTGGGTCGCTCAGTACTCTTGTCACTGGGGCTATCGTCTGGATATTGACCGCTGTTGGACATTTATTCCTCTGCTTCAAGTCTAAGCTAGTCTATCAGTGTTAGAATTCCTGTTTTAATAGACGGGTTAAACCTGCCACACAATTGAGACTAGCAGATGCCATTTATTCAGGCTAATAAACAGACTAAGATATTGGTAAAGAAAGCGGCCAACAAGCAGGTCAACAAAAATATTTTTTCTGCTATTTTGCCAGTTTGTCTAATTCTGGCAATTTCTCCGCTAACCGGTTTGCAGGCTCAAACGACTACGCTTGCTTCAGGGTCAAGCTTAGGTCCCGAATTGAGACCAGCGCTGAAAACCCCAGCTAGCGCTAAAGCCATTCGCACCGATACCGCCACTGCCGTGAAAATGGCGCGGATGCGCTGGCTCGATAAAATGGTGACTGCCGACCCCGGTCTTGTTGCTGCCATTTGTAGTCATGCCGCTTCTGCCCGGGTACTGGCTGCCCATCCCCATTTAGATAAAATTGCTGAAGCTGACCACTATACTTGTCGGCGCATCACTAAGTGGGGCTCTGCCGCTGCGGTTTTGACTAAGAATCCCCAAGCATTGCGGGTAGTAACCCTTGACCCTGAAGGAATTTACAGGGCAATTAAGCATGACCGCACAATTGCTCGCCGCTTAACCAAGAACGCCAACTTTAACCAGATGGTTGTTGAGAATCCGGATCTTGGCAAGCTGCTTTCCCATTACATGTAAGTTTTGAATTTCTCATTCTCACTACTAGAAGTCTTTCAGGCCCTGTCAATTGGCCTTCTCACTGGTCTCTTGTCTGGCACCTTTGGAGTTGGAGGTGGCATCGTCTGCACGCCAATGCTGCGTCTGATTATGCATTTAGATGCCCATATGGCCATTGGTACCACCTTGGCTCTGATTGTGCCGACTTCGGTGGCTGGGGCAATTAACTATGTCAAAGAAAAACTAGTTGACTTAAACATGGTCAAACTGCTGGTTTTGCCTGCCATCATCGGCACCTTGATTGGTGCGGAATTGACAATGCAGGTGCAGGGCCGCACCTTGATGTTGCTCTTTGCTGCACTAATTACTTTGGCTGCAATTGACTTGCTATCCGGATTTAGCAATAAATTGAAGCAAAAAGCCGCTGCTAAAGTCGAGCTAGATCAAACTAAAGTTCTCCACGCGGTACTCGACCCAGCTGAGGTCGTTCCTAAAAAACTAGGATGGTTCAATGTCTTTCCTGTGGGCTTGTTGACGGGCTTGCTAGCTGGCTTTTTTGGCGTCGGTGGTGGATTTATTCTTATACCGATTTTGCTTGCCGTTTATGGCATGAGCGCCAAGTCTGCCTTTGGAACATCGCTGCTTGTGGTAGCCTGCCTTTCTCTGCCAGGAACAATCGCCCATAGCATTAACCATCATGTACAATTTTTACTTGTACTTGTGATGGTGCTTGGCGCTGTGCCCGGTTCTATGATCGGTAGCAAATTGGCCTTGCGCCTTAAAGATTCTCTGCTCAAGCGCGCTTTTGGTGCCATCATGTTAGCAATGGCTGCTTTCATGGTCTATAAAGAACTATAACCACTGTTTATGTGATCTTCGCAATGCTGCATATCAAGCTACTCGAATTAGAATCAGAAATAATTGCCAAAGAAGAGACTGCCAGAGCAAAATCTTTGGCTGTTTTGCCAGCAGAGTGCGATTTACTTAAACAAGCTGTAGAACACGAAATTGGTCTCCATCTGACTGATGTGGTACCAAGTGATTGGCGGGGATGGCTCACCTACAAGAGAGGCGCTAGCGAACTAATCATCATTCGTGGTCGTGCTTTTAAAGAAAGCGGCATGTTTGGCAAGGTTAGAGCAGGGCTTGATTTTTCTGGTGGTCTTGATTCCATTAGCGACTATGCTCGGCAGTTCGATGTTTCGGCACCGCAAGATCTAGATCATTTGATGATCAATTTTGGTGTGGTGCCATCTACTGCTAAAGGTCTTGTGGAAAATTCAACATCAGAAATTGATGCTACTGGTGGTGCGCGTGTCTTTCTCTGGTATGGAGAAAACCTGGCTCCTTATCGCCTAATTTTTGAAGATGAAGTCTCAGGTGACCCAGAACACAATTTATTGCATGCCGTGGCTGAAGGGCTTTCTTGGATAGTAGCTAAGCCAAAAGATTTGACCTTGCCACAGTTTCTCAAGCAAAAGAAATAGTCTTAGGCTCTCTCTTCTATGGGTAGACTATGCTCGTTAAAGTTTTTTGATCGGAACTGCTTCAGCAACTTTCTCGTCAATTTTAATTTTGCTGCCAGCATCTTCGTCATTCTCATTGCGCATATGCTGTACTGCAGCTTGAGCAAATTGCATCAGTTCAATAGGCACGGGGAAAATCAGAGTAGAGTTTTTCTCAGCCGATACTTCCACCATTGTCTGCAACTGTCTCAGCTGCATGGCACCAGGCACTGTGCCGATAACGCGAGCGGCCTGAGCCAGCTTCTCAGCGGCTTGATGTTCGCCTTCTGCTGCCACGATCTTTGCTCTTCTTTCTCTCTCAGCTTCAGCCTGCTTGGCCATGGCCCGTTTCATGCTTTCGGGAATTTCCACGTCTTTTACTTCAACTGAAATGACCTTGACTCCCCAACCTTCTGTTTGTCTGTCAATAATGGCTGAGAGCTTGGCGTTAATGACATCGCGTTCAGTGAGAAGCTCATCGAGCTCATGTTGACCTAGAACGCTACGCAGGGTCGTCTGGGCAACTTGTGATGTGGCATTGAAAGGGTCTTCGATTTTGGTCACTGCCTTAAATGGGTCGACTACTTGAAAGAAGCAAACCGCTGCTGTCTTAGCCGATACGTTATCTTTAGTGATGATTTCTTGCATCGGAATCGACATGGTGATGATGCGCAGGTCGACTTTTTTTGATGTTTGGAAGATTGGGAAGACTAGCTGTAAACCAGGCCCACGAACGCCATCCGCTCGACCAAGGGTGAAGACTATGAAGCGCTCATATTCTTTGATGACCCGAAGCGATATGAGCAAGTAGCCCATCAACAAAAACATGAAGCCAATGCCAATTTCCATCTCATCTCCAGTATTTATCAGAAGCTAATACGGGATACCATTAGATAGATACCCGCTGGGTAGAGTGGCTAGTCAATTTCACTGCTAGCCGGTCATTCCGTGGCAGACGATCTCGTATTTAATGCCTTCAAGATCTTTGAAGAAAAGGGCGTAGTAGCCCGGCGGAACGTATTCTGGATAGTCCTTGGGCGGGCTCACAATAGTTGCTCCTATTTGCTTTATCTCCAGATGAAGCCTGTCGACTTCTGAGCGAGACGACGCCTGGAAGGCAAGATGATGCAGCGCCCCAGGTTTTCTGCGATTGATGGTTTCGTTGGTGAAAGCTTTTCTTGGTGAAGTAATGGCAAAGCACAAGCGTGGATGCTGCCATTCCACCACATGAAACTCGTGGTCGTCGATCACACCTTCTGAACGCTTTGTCGGATCGAAGCCCAATAGCGGAAGAAGTTTGTCGTAGAATGGCACGGCAATGCTCATGTCTTTGACTGTGATTTGGATATGATCAATTATTGGTTCCATGGATATTTACCAAGAGTAATTTTCGAGTGAGGGCAACGTTATTATAAAGCCATCGATAAATGCTCTTAGTGTGATGTTCTGCGTTTGTGGTCTTTTCCCCTTTCCTACGTATGCTTTACCAGCAGAGGCCTTGGAGGCGTCGCCGGGGCTTGCCCAGCCTATTTCAGCTGTAGACATTCCTGTTGCCGAGTGCAATGGCCGATTGTTCAAACGCGATTATTCAGTCCATCCGATTCTAGGCAGCAGAGCTGGTGCCACTCTTGTCAAAACGCCGTCCATTGACGATTGTCGTGCGTTGGCTGATATAGCATCTGATCCAAATTACTTCGAGCATTTCAAGGCTGAAGCTAGTGCGGCTCAAACATTCTGCGACCTGATATTGACATGCAGGCTATCCGAATACACGCCACCAACAGAGTGCGACAATTTCGCTCGCAGGCGCGACGTTGCATTTGGCTATAATCAGATACCTGTGCGCATTTCGTATCTCAACGGTAAAATCATAAAAGCAGAAATTCGTTGGCGAATGTTTGGTCCCGGTAAGTTCAAACCTGCGGATCAGAACAGCGTCGAGCAAGTTCTTAGAGATAGAGCTAAAAAATCAGTTAGTCTGCGCGATTCGCTAATTGGAAAAAGCAAGGCCGAGATTCTGGCTCTTCATGGTGAACCGCTATTGCAACTCGGGTTTAATGATATTTGGGATTATAGAAAAGATATAACAGCAAACTGGTTTTATTATTCCAGACCATTTGTTCCTATGCGCTTGGCATTCAGGGGTGATACTTGCTTTGATGCCTGCATTCTTACTCAGGCGCAAGAGCGGGACCTGTTGACGTGGAGAATCTGTCAGTTTGCTGGCTCTAAGAATTTGTTTAGGCCAGGCAATCTCGCTCACTGCGCTCTACCCGATGGGCCGCAGGGCAAGACCATTGCTGAAATTGTGGAATTGTATGGGAAACCACAGAGAATAGAAACTTTTGGTGATCAGCAGAAATTGATTTATCCTATGGCCCCTACCGTTTATTGCGAAATGACAATCACAAATGGAAAGTGTGAAGAGCATGTAGCCATGATGGTGCTATCTGGCTTCTCGCCCTTTCGTGAGAGGGATGACTAGGTAATATATCGGATTTTGCTAGACCCTCTCATTCTAGTTTGTATTTAGGACCCCATGCATAGGCGTGGGTTGGGACCAAACTAGCTCTGTCTCTGAGAAATCGAGCTTCGTTATGTTTGCCGGATTGCTCTAAATAGAATGCTAGGCTGCTGTCGCTAGTTGAAAACCATCTATCTCCGGGAATTTGGAATTTGGTTTTAATGGCATTGGAACGCCGTTCTAAAGCAATTGCTTCGTCGATTTTACCTTGTCGAAATTTGCAACTTGCCAGCCCATCTAGGCTCCTGCCAATTTCAGGTGCAAATTCATAAAGTGCCTTTTCTCGTATTTTCAGTGAACTGGCATAGCATTGCCAGCCTTTTTCAAAGTCTTTGCACTCGTCTTCATAGAATCGACCTAAGCCATCGAGCTGATTGGCAACTTCAGGATCGTTCTTTCCTAAAACGCTTTCAACGATTTGGACTGCTTGCTTATGCAAGTTCTCTGTTTGCTTAAGATCTGAGGCTGTGCTTCCTTGAGGACTCGTCCCCGTCAACCAATTTAGAGCCTCCACAGCCTGCAACTTTATCTTTCCGTTGTCTGCTAGTGCTGCCTTGAGGGCTCGACTCGACAGATCGTGTGCGCCACTGTCGTTATCGCTCTGGAAAACTAGAGAGGCCATCAGATTTAGGACCTCAGCATCTTTCGGATTTTTAGCGACTTCCTTCTTCAGAATTTGATAGCTCTCCCTAAATAAAAGTTCTACTCCTTGGTAGTCACCATGTTGTTGGCGCGAACAACCTAATTTGTACATAGCAATGGCTTTGTCTCGCTCACTAGCTTTAGGAGATTTCTTCAATGCTTCTAAGGCAAATCTGTGACAAAATTCTGTGGCGTCATATTGCTCACGCATTTCATATATTTTGGCAAGTTTATTTGCTATAGCCACTAGGTCTGTAATATCGAGTATCGAATTGTATGCCATCGGACGAAGCAAAACTTCTTTGTAGAGCGGTTCTGCTGCCAGGTAGTTAGCTTCTTTGTAGTATAAATCGGCCTCTGCTATTAGTTGTTTTAGATCAACTTTTTCAGTCTTCTGATTCTGTTCTTGCTTGGCTTGAGGAAGATTTAACTCTTTAGCCGCACCACACCCAGATAGTGCCATTTGCAATACCAGCACGGCTGACAATTCTGCTTTGAAACGAACCGGCATTGAAATCTTCCTATTTGCTGAATCCAATAGTATCGCGATTCGCACCGAATGGAAGCCCCCTAATCGAACTTCGGCCTTGTTACGATGATACTTTCGCGATTTATCTAGCGTATTGATGCAATACTATCCTTCATGAGACCTTGCAAACTACTCGCTATCACTAGCCATGCTTTGGTTCTTTTATAGGTGCAATGTAATTTCGAGGGTCGAGCAGTTGAACGTTAGCCGCCGCAGAATATTGTTGACGTTTACTGCTATCACAGCAATTGTTTGCGCCTTTATTGCATTCGATGAGGTCGACTTAGATGGCACGCCGATTGCTAGTGCAAAAATTGACGGCTCCACTGTACCGCTATTTTATGCAAAGCACTACAACTTCAATGCCTTTGGCATTGAGAAATTGCACCCTTTTGACGGCAATAAGTATAAGCGTATTCACGACTATCTGATAGCTCAGAAATTGAGAGTTGCCTCTGACTTCATCAGGCCTCAAGAAATAACTGACAAGCAATTGTTGACGGTTCATACTCCGCGTTACTTAGCAAGTTTGCAAGAGAGCAAGACCCTGGCTCACATACTTGAAATTCCTATCTTGGGTCGACTTCCCAGTTTTATGCTTGATTGGCGCATCTTGCGCCCTATGCGTTTAGCATCAGAAGGCACCAGTGCTGCATGCGATGCTGCTCTGAAAACTCGTGTGGCAATAAATATTGGTGGCGGCTATCATCACGCAGCGTCAGATCAGGGTGGCGGTTTTTGCGTCTATAGCGATGCACCAATTGCAATTAAGGCTTTGCAAACCACAGGCAAAATTAAGTCGGCTTTGATAGTCGATACTGATGCTCATCAAGGTAACGGGTTTGCAGAAGTGGCTTGTAGTCTCAAAAACGTATACGTGCTCGATTTCTATGATGAGTCGGTTTATCCGCGGCCCAAAGTTGAGGAAAGTTGGCCGGTAGCACTTCGAGCTAGAACTGACGGGGCAACTTATTTGAAGAAATTAAGAGAGGTCGTGCCACAAGCTATCGAGAAATATCGACCTGATTTCATCTATTACAATGCGGGCTCGGATGTACTTGCAACAGATCCATTGGCAACTTTGCTTTTAAGTCCTGAAGATTTAATTGAGCGAGACAATTTTGTTGTTCAGACAGCACTCCAGTACAAAATTCCAATCGCCATGGCCCTTGCCGGTGGCTATGGCTCACAATCGGCCATGGCCCAAGCTAAATCTATTGAGAAGATTTTGCATACTCTTGACGCCACCGCTCAATAGCCAAATATTCACAGATAGTGCTCAACTATTATTTTCGCTAGCCTCAAAGTGGCAGCCAGAGTCTAAAAAGAATGAATCGATCAGTAAATGTTTTGCTCTTCTATGAAAATATTCGGCATGGGCACTTCGCTTTTGTGATTCGTATGTACGCGCTAACCACAATAGTGAAATAAGCAGCGGGCCGTTTTCACCAGCGACTACCTTCGCTCGTTTCAGGGCCTGCTGAAAGCGAGCCGTGGCGTCTTCAAACTGTTGAGCAGATGTTGCATCGAACATTAGGTCAAGGCAATTTTCAATCGATGTTAGATCAGCTTCCATATCCTAATCACCTCAAGCTGAATGTTATTGCTCTAGCTCTGTGGCATAGTTGCCGAGCAGATTGTTGCAATTGCTAGTGATGCCTAGAAAAGAAACTGTTCAAAATTCAAAAGATACTTAGACGATAGTAAAAAGTCGTGACTAAGTCCGGTCAAAAAAATGAGATGCTAGCTACTGGCTTGAGGCAGAGTAAATATGAAGCAGCTACCGCAAAGGCCATCACTTTCTATCTTAATGGTGCCTCCATGTAGTTCCACGAGGGCTTTGCAAATTGCCAGGCCAAGGTCTGCACCAGTTTTCGGTTCATCCACTGTGACTTGCTTGAAGTGTTCGAAATTTAGGTCATGCAGTTCTGGTGAAATACCTGGTCCGCGATCGCTCACTGAAAACTGAATTAGGGATGATTTTATTTCTGCCTTGAGAACTATCTCTTCTCCAGGTGGCGATATTTTCAAGGCATTGCCAATGAGATTGGTGAGCACCTGGCTAACCCGGTCAATGTCGCAAGAAACAAGCCCTTCACTTTGTTCTATACGAACATGGCACTTTGCCTGTTGAGCCAGATCTGCTGATAGCATTTGCGCTCGCTCGAGCAGTTCGTTGCTGGAAAAATTACCCATTGAAAGGTTGAGTTTGCCACTTTCAATCTTGTCTAGGTCAAGTAAGTTGGCAATCAGCAGCGACATCTGCTTGGTCGATTGGTCAGCCCGGCTGAGCATAATTTTGCCTTCTTGATTTAACTCGCCGAACATACCTTCATCAAACATCTCAAGGATGTGGCTCACTGCCGTCAGGGGTGAGCGCAGGTCATGGCTGACCATGCTGACGACATGTTGCTTAAAGCGCTCTGCTTCCTTGAGTTTACTGATATCGTGAAAAATCAGGATGAGAATTTTCTCTTGCGGAACAAAGCTCAAAGATACTAGACAATTGATGGCCTTACCTGCACTTGTCTTTAGTGTAGCTTCGAAACGGCAGTCAGTAGTGCCACCACTGGCAGCGCGCGCAATAGTGCTAACAGCCACTTCACTGTTTTCGCGATCTAGAATCGCCAGATAGCTTGAACCCAGAAGTTTCTGTGCACTTTTGCCAAGCAGGGCTTCTACGGAGGGGCTAATTTTTGTAATTTTCAAGCTGCTGTCAATAACGCAAATGATGTCACCGGCATTTTCAATTATGATTCGCTCTCTTTGTAACAGGGCCTCAATTTCAGCGGCCATATTGTGTAAAACTTGGTCCAGCTCAGAAATTTCATCGTTGCCTAAAATTGGTGTAACTAGCGCCTCACCCTGGGCAATGCGCCGACTGTGTTCGGTCAGATGAGCTAACCTTCTTGTTACCGATCTGGTCGTTAAAAATGCCAGTGAAATGGTCGCTAATATACTGACAATCAAAGATGCCGACAGTTGCAAGTGCATCTGTTGCCGCAATTCTGCCTGAATAGAAGGATCAATTGCTGAAATCGCTTTTTGCCTTTCACCCAAGGCTATTAGCTTAGGGCTGATCAACCGCCCGGCAAGGTTTTGAGCTTGCATCCGCACGCGCTGCACTTCTACTTTATTGCCATCCAGATAGGCCTGTTCTGCCTGTTTTATTAGAATATTGCCTTGATCAATAATTTGTTCGACCGCTTGCAGGGTGCTAAGGTCTTCCTTATTCTCAGTATTCTCGGAACCAATGAGAGCCGTGAGTTGCTGAATCTTTGTTTTTGCTGCTTCAATACGCTCTTTGCGATCGAGGCCAGGCGAGAATTTGTCTACCTTGAGCGTGATTGATCCCATGCCCATATATAGGTCATGGATCAGGCCATTTAGCAAAGTTGAAATTGCTCGGGCATGCTCTGCTCGCGCTGCTGCACTTTCTAATTGAGATTGTAGGCTAGTCATGGTGGCTACGAAGTAGCAAGAAAAGACGAGCGGAATCGCCACAATAATCAGGCCCTTGGCGACAATTCCAACTTTTACTTTGTTCAAATCTCAATTGCCTATAGCGTGCTTAAGAACTCTGTTTCAGATATAGATATACACTTCTATTGCTTACGTCGCACGGGCGAAGTATAGCAAAGCTTTAAATACAGCACATAGCAGCCAAACTATCGTGCGGCGAAAAGGCGCATGGGCTGCGTATTTCTACGAAGAATTTGTCTGTTCGCGCGGGGCAATTGTCCGGGTTTAGTCATTTCGATGAATTACTGTTAAGGCATCGGAAATCACCGGCTAGGCCGGAGCAAAGACCGAGAAATTTGTGTCAGTAAACAGTTAAATGTAAACAAGGAGATCGCAGTTATGAGCCATTTTGAGAATACCGAGCTTACCAGAAGCGTCGAGCCGAACATTAGCGAAAATGCAAGTAGTGCCCTATTTGCAGACAGCATGCCCCCTTTCAAAGTGGCGCTAAGACAGGAAGCAAAACCGATAATACTAGCCTCCAATGATTCTAATTCAGGCTGCAGCACAAGTGACTCTGGCTCAGGCTGTAGCACAAGAGATGTGCCACCACCAGTAGAACCGCATACACCACCACCAGTAGAGCAGCCCGCACCAACACAAATAGAGATAAAACCAGTATTTTCGCAGCAACAAGGCCAAGACCAAGGGCAAGACCAATCACAAAACCAAGCCATGGATCAGGCACAAGGCCAGAAACAAGCCCAGCAGGCCGAGGCCGAAGCCAATGCTATTGCGAAACTCCAGAACGAAAACAAGCTTTCTAACACCGGCAATGTAAACGGAACGGTAGAAAACACAGTTGGCAATTCTTTAGATAGTAAAAATACCAACGCTAATGCCAACGCTTTAGATAATAAGGTGACTAATACAGCTGGCGGCGCCACTGTCGATGCCAGCAGTGCTAATAGAAATGCCAATAACATCAATGTTGGCGGGAATACTTATAAATCATATTCCAATGCCAGAGGTGAAGCTCTACCAGGAAATGACTGTCAAACATTTGCAGTCAGACTCGATGGACATTTCCTGGGTACCGGAGGCGCAGTTGGACTTTCAAACTCAGACAATAAGTGTATTGAAGCCAAGGCCGTGAAAGTCAACTGTGATGCTACAGACACGATGAGCAGGGCCAATATCAATAACTCTAAAGCTGAGCAAAGCTGGTTGCAGTTTGCTGATAAAAACCAACAGGCCGAGATCGTCGATCACGGTATCAAGAGCGCCAAACACATTTCAGATAATGTTGTGGCGAAATCTGCCGAGTGTGTTCAGGGTGAGAAACAAGTGGCTCCACCAGTGCCTGCACGCCAAGAGGAACGTAAAGAAGCCGGAAAGGGTAATTATGCGACAAAAGAGGAAATACACGCCTTAGAACAGCGCACAAACTCTAAACTTGATGCTGCCTATAAACGCCTTATGCAGAAGTAGCCAGTGATAAAGAGATAAAGCGAATCGATATGGCTCAGGCCTATCGATTCGCTGGGCAGCTGCATTATTTTACATAGAGGTTTAAGTATCATGGGTGATCGAATTATAGGAAGACAAAATGAGAAAGTGGCACTGCCTCAGGAACTGACATTCAGTGACGTAATCGCCATGGAGCAGTCTAATCGAAGCAGCCATACTAGAATTAGAGAAACACATCATAAGGTTTCTTCTGGTGAGTTCATCGATTTCTCAGAGAGCGACGCTGTTAGTGCTGTACACAAGCCAAAGGTGGCCGGAAAAGACTCAGCAATTCAATTTGAACAGAGCCTAACCAAAGCCGATGCTGAGTCGAGAAGTATGAAATATGATGCGGCTTCCAATTCTTACCAAACAGATGACGGCTACATACTACCCTTGGGCGCACCAAAGATTGAGAGGCTCTCTGGCTATGAATTGGAGAACCAGCTCAAAGAGCTAGCTGCAAGCGAGAAGCACAAAGACAAGGCAGGGGTCCAGCCACAAGTAAATGAGCACCGTATAGCAGACAACAATTCACTTGTCGCTCTGCCTGGTAGTGAGCTAAATTATGGCACCCTGGCTAAAGGTTTGAACGGTCGCAGTCTCTATGCTCCGCCGAGTACTTCTTGCAGTGAGACCTCGGTCTCTGTCGACGCTCACGCCTTGGGATTTTCAGGAGGGATGACTATTTACGACAAGCAAAACGATGATTGTCGCTTAGCTCAGACGGTGGCTCAGTCATGCGCCATCGCCGAGCTTATCTCGCTCGATGTGCAAAATGCCCCCAATGCAAAGGAGCTGATGAAGCGTTCTGATGCAGTAGTAACAGCCACCGACTATTGTGCTGAGACTATTGCTGCTGTCAAAAACGAGGAACGGCAATCGAAGGCAGAGGAGCGGCAAGCGGAGAATGAGGAACTGCAAGGGAAGTCAGAGGAACTACAAGTGAAGTCAGAGGAGCTACAAGGGGAAAGAGCGGAACAACAAGCGCTAAGTGGTTTCTCCATAGGTCAGAGCCAGGAAGTTAAACATATCCAGGTACCAAATGTCACTAGAGAGTCGCACCCAAGCACAAAACAGGAAACAAACCATCTCTCAGCAGAAATCGGGTATGGAAGCACTGAAACCAATAACATCTTAGGGTCAACATCAATGCAGACAGTTCTGGAAGCCCAGTGACGGAAGACAAAGCGGAAAAGCAATCAGAGGAAGAATGATTAGGACAAAAGAGTTCGAGATTGCCAGGAGCTGAAAGTGCTAGATTGTATGATTTCCTACGATTACAAATTGCTCTTTCAGCTCAGTAAAGAGTTCAAAACAATGGTTCGCCAGCGCTTCACTCGGCAGGAGACAATGATCGGCGGCTAGAGCCACAAGGTCTTGATATGATCTCGTTCCTCCAGCAGCTGTCTCGACAATGAGGGCAGTCAGCTCATTGATTTCAATCACTCTGATCTTGTGTGAACTAGGATTTCGCACCGCTAATAACACCACATCTTTGCCAATAAAAGCTAGAGGCCCTTTGTTGTCAGCAAGCGAGTCGATAGCGCTGAGAATGTCTGGAATATCAAACTGATAGCGCAGCATTTTCGAACATGGATTGATCACGGGCGCTAGGGAGGAGAACTGCCTAGCGTCTTTTAGTTCTGGTTGCTTATCGAAGTGAATCTCAACGTCAAGCTCGCATAGTGCAGCCTCTGTCACTTCAAAGTGAATTAGATCTGCCATGTAGGGATGGTTCGAGGCTAGCGTACTCTCTTCAGACAGAAAGTATTGATGAAAATGAGCTGCCATGTTATTCAAAAGAAAGTGATTGCAGTTACTCGGTCTATTTAGCGAAAGTTCAGGCATTTTCTTGCAATATGAAAGAACCAGCCTCTCCCACTGCTCTCCGGCAATCTTGCATGTGCGCGGACAAATTGCTTTCATGGTTTCTAGCCTGTTAGCCTTGAGCACCGCTGCATAAACAGACGCGCCGCGGAGATCTAGCTTCTCATCTGGAAAATCAGACAGCAGCCCTGTGGCTGCGGCGTCGGCAAAAAACGTGGGGTCGGTCCAGAGGCGGACCAACAATTCTTCTATTTCAGTTAGCTTAGAGTCGCTCATTCATGTGCCTAGCGGTGCGTTGGAACAGATAGTTCTGATGGCGGTAATTTCGTTGGCTAGCTCGTCAAAGCTTGGCATATTCTGATCTCTTTCGATGGTTACACCGTGCACGATTGTCTTGGTCAAAGCATATTGCAATAAATCGTAGACTGCTTGAGCTATTGGGGCGCCGTGTGTATCGAGGACAATGTCACTGCGCTCCTTATGGCCAGCCATGTGCACTTGTACTGTGCGCTCTATGGGGATCTGAGCAAGAAACTCGTAGGGGTCTAAACCATGATTGATCGAGTTGACATATACATTGTTCACATCCAGCAATAGCCCACAGTCGGCTTGTTCAATCAGCTCACTTATGAATTGAGACTCGCTCATAGTGCTACCTGGCACTTTCATGTAGTAAGTAGTGTTCTCCACAAGAAAGGGAATTTCAACATACTCTTTGACACGCTTTATTCGTGCCACCATATGCGCCAGTGTTTCTTTGCAGAAAGGAACAGGAAGTAGTTCATGCAAATAAACTTCGCCCAGGCTGGCGAAGCAAATATGGTCGCTAAACCATGGTGCGCGAATTTCAGTCACGAACTGCTTGAGCCCGCGCAGGTATTCTTCGTCTAATGAATCGGTGCTACCGAGAGAAAGATTTACACCATGGCTAACTGCAGTATAAATAGAACAGGCACGTTGTAAGAGATCTTTGCTCTCCCCGCCTTTGCGCATATATTGCTCTGGAATAATTTCAAGGAAATCAATTTTGTCAGTTGCTGAGAAAATTTCTTCTGCCAATTCACGACGCAAACCGATGCCAACTCCAAGGTGGGGCAGCGTTTTTTTTACACTTAAGAAGTCACTATTCATGTGCTTTACCGGCAGAAATATTTGATAGTTCAAATGGTAGACGGTTTCAGTATACTTGCTCTTATCTTCAATGCAAGCCCCCTTCTCGGGGCCTAATTCGCTGTCTTTTGTACTGTCCGTATTTTGTCACAGTCGGCTAACTATGATGCCTTCGTCCTAACATTTACTACAGACCAATTCGAACACATTACTAGCGCTTTGCCTTTGCAAAAGTCGCTTCGGGAGGATTTTACTATGGCAGACGGTTTCGGCAAATTGGATCAAGTGGAAAAATCAATTAACTCAGGCGACGCTAAGGCAGCTGATGGTGTTCTCGCAACTATTGGAGATCGAGGTGATCAGGAACTATTCAAGGGTATGATTGCGAAAAAGTGTACTGCTAATGATGGCCTTCCTTCTTGCACAATCGACATGAACGAAGGCGATGGTAGCATTCACTTCGGTGGCGAACACAAAATGACCATGACTGATGACGGTGTTAAGCTCGGTATGAGAGATGACCAACCGAGCATGTCTGATCGGTTCAAAGAAGCTGTGAGTGGTCTCAAAGATACCGTAGTTAATTTTGTCAGTGATATAGATCCCGCGAAGCTGGTGGGCAGCGGTATTGCTGGAGACGACGCGAATAAATTAAGAGATCGGGACAACGAGATTAAAAAGCACGTAGATAGATAATTAGATCAGAGAAACTAAATTTATACCCATTGAAAAATGGGCTACCTATATCTGAGCCAAACTTATGTTTTACCTGCAAATACCAAATTGTCCAGATTTTGTCATCTCCTTTGGCTATTCTCGAAAGAGGCGGGCTGATTGATTCTTTATGAATCGGAGGATGGTTAAATATGAGCGACAAGATCGAATGGGCTCTTGATAGCATTAAACAAAATTTGGTCGTGTCTGATGCTGTCAATCAAGGTATGTCACGGGACGAACAGTTGGGCTTTGCTCGCCAACTCGTGCAGGGCAGCTCTAATGTGAAGGATCAGCGATGCGGCGAGTTTACGAAGCAATTTGGCAACCTGGAAATTAGTTTCGACACTGATAGGGGAGAGAAAGTTGTTACCGACATAGTGAATAAAACTTCTGGCAAAGATCTCTATGACACACCAGAACAGCTATACCAGGCACGGCGTGAATCTTCGGCTAGTAATCAGCGCGATGCGATGGTAGGTATTGATGACAGAAGTACGGTAGCTTTGTGCAAAGCAACTACCGCTGAAGAAAGGAAGATCGCTAGTAAAGTTCTAGAAGACTTGCTAAATGGTAGTGATGTTTCAGCGCAACTGAATAGTTCGCCAAATTCCGCTCGGGAGATTCTTGCCGTGGTAAAGCAAGATCTACTCCAGCTTTCGAATGGGGCTGGTGGAAAAGTGGGAACTGAAAACACTGAAGGCCTAGCTACTGATTTTGAGCGCTCCCGTTTCATTGACTTTACTACAGTAAAAGGTGAGCGCGTGGCAATAGAGGAAAATCAATTTGGCGTGATTAAAGACATGAAGGTTAACACCGCAGTTTTGCCTTTCAACCTGATTCCTTCATACAAGAGCACAATTGATGTGTATGATCGCGTCGGTGAAGCCGAGGCGCGGGCGCAGCAGGAAAAAGCCGAGCATCCCAATCGTGGCCTTCTGGAAATAATGGCAGGTAAGCCTCTGGACGGCAACATCATAATTGACAGAGCCGCTGAGAGGTCACAGGAAGATGTTAATGGCTATGGAAAATAAAGGCTATGGAAAATATTGGCTCGATCATGCCTGATTGCAAAAAGATTGGTCAATATACAGCGGAAGCTGCCTTAGAAAGCAGCGACTGTCCCAGCAATTTAACCACCGTCTGGAATGAAGAATTATCTAGTGCCTGGAAAAAAGAAAAGAGTAATATCGTCGCTGTCAGCGGACAGATGGAAGCCGGTGGTGGTGTAGTTCTCAATAGAGCTATGCTGCCCCATTTGGCCATTTCCAACGGCGAGAGCCTTGTTCTTACTGCTGCTCATCTAGTAGACAAGAAAAAATCAATTCTTGTTGGTACTTACGACTCTGATGGCGAAATGGGCGATATGGACCAGGCCAAACTAGTTGCTCTTGATAGAACAAAAGATCTAGCGCTGCTTCGAGTCTCTCTTTCCGAGAAGCCTCGTGCCGATGGAATAAACTATCAGGATCTAGGAGAGGCTAAGCCTGGGAAGAAGGCGTTGGCTGTACTTACAGACGATACAACTAGGTCACTGGGCTTCTTTGAAGTGTCTGCTAGCAGCTCTTATGGTGCTGTCGGCGGAGAAGCCATCAGGAAGCAGTATCCGGTGGTGACCATGGCCGACGATACGAATATTGTAGTTTTTACAACTCCAGACGCTCCCGGAACTTCTGGCAGTCCTGTTGTTTCTGAGGAAGGAAAAATTCTCGGACTAGTAAGCCAGAGGCTTCCCAAGATTGAATCAAACAAAGTATGGCTCGACAATGAAAGTAAACCGCTGTGGCAACAGACCGCAGCGGTAAGTAGTCGTGAAATCAGAGCTTTCTTGCAAGATGTCGATACTTGCAAAGTAATTCGTTCTGGCTTGAAAAAAAATCGAAAGGCATGGCCGCTTAATTTGAGGTAGCTTCATAAACCATTTGATATTATGTTTCGTTCTTTGCTACGCGATGGGCCGGGCGACAAACTTCAACTTTAGTCATGCCTCCCGAACCAATGAGATCAGCTGCGTAAGTTGTAAGGTCTACTCCTCGATGAAGTTTTCTCCCTTGATATAGTTCATCGGGAGTGGATAGGCGTCCGAAACCACCTTTGTCACGAACAGTTATGATGGCAGACTGTCCTGTTTCTATGTTAGTAATTTCCAGCTTTTGGCCTAGCTTCGCGCCGAGAATGGGCTCGCGTAAGTCAACAGCCGCCCCTACGAGGTGGCCTGTGTTGGCCGAATGATTGTAAGTGGAGCCATCTGCCGTTTTATTGCCGGTCGGCTTGTAGAGAGTGGCATAAGCTACTTCGCATTCTTTTGCTTTATTATTATTTGCTTCGAAATTTTTAGGGCTGACTGCCTCAGTGACTTGTTTTGCTTCTGGCACTGGATGTGATACCGCTTGCGAGACAGGTTTTGCTTCCAGTGCTGCCTGCATTGATGTTGGCCCTAATATGTTATTGGTTTCAGTGCTTCCATACCCGATTTCTGCTGAGAGATGGTTTGTTTCCTGTTTTGTGCTTGGGTGCGACTCTCTAGTGAGATTTGGTACGTGGATATGTTTAACTTCCTGGCTTTGACCTATGGAGAAACCGTTTAGCATATGTGCCACACTAGGATTGTGTACAGCTGAGGTTTTTGCCTGCTCAACTGTCAACTTTCTAACTCTACTATAGTCATCATCTGCAAATGAGATAATTGCTGGTACGAAAGAATCTTGGTGCCGTGCCGATAGCGGCTCAGGGTTGAAATTTTCTGGTGTTTTCATAATTGGTAAATCTGCTAGTTTGAGTTTGGTAAATACATAAATGTGCGCACGTCTTTACAGACGTACAGAAGCTTGACGAATACACACACACACACACGTACTCATACACACTGAGGTGCGTACCCAGGTGTTAATGGTTGTAGAGAGTTAGTAATACTCCAGTGGATTTGGAATTGCGCTAAGGTTCACCGAGGACGGCAAAACTGGAGACTTTGCCGTTTGTGGTTTTTGCTCACATTGAGATTCGGATTTTGAACATATCATGCCAAGCGTGACCAATGCCGAACACTTTACGAGCAAAAACAAAGAATTCTCAAAGATCGTTCTTATGTCCTCGTTACAGCCGGACCTAATTGGCGTCTCACTTCTGGTATTGTAAAAATGAATGTGCTACCTGGCCGACTCGGCTCAGTGTTACTTTCCACCCAGATAGTGCCACCATGCAATTCAACAAGCGCTTTGCAAATGGTCAGCCCTAGGCCAGTGCCGATATTTTTGTCGCTTTCTCTTACTTGCTCGAAACGTTCGAATATACGGTCACGCAGCTGCGCGGGAATACCAGGACCTTGATCCTTAATCGAGAAATGTACCAGCTGCGACTTCGACTCGGCCTTGATGGTGATCTCAGCTCCAGGCTGAGAGAACTTTAGGGCATTACCAATAAGGTTAGTAAGAATCTGATTGACTCGGTCTGGGTCGCAGGATACTAGGCCGTGGGCACAATCTATAGTCACCCTGCATTTTGCGTGAGTAGCCTGGTCACGAGTAAGTAGCTGTGCTCTTTCTAGAAGCTTCTGACTCGAGATACTGGTAGTCGAGAGTCTCAAGGCACCGCTTTCAATTTTATCCAGATCGAGCAGATCTGTGATTAGCACCGACATCTGTTGTGTCGATTGTTTGGCCATAGACAGCATGTTTTTGCCATCTTGATTAATTTCACCAAACGATCCTTGCTCAAACTTTTCGAAAATACTAGAGACCATTGTTAGTGGCGATCGCAGATCCTCACTGACCATGTTAACCACATCTTGTTTTAGGCGTTCTGCTTCCTTAAGGTTGGTAATGTCATGAAAGATCAAGATCAGGTTTCCATCTTTAGGCACTCTGCTTAAAGAGATCAATACGTTTAAGGCCTTACCCGCTGTAGTTTTAAGGAATCCTTCGAAGCTGCTGGCGAAATTTTCGCTGCTACTTCCAGAAGAGCCTTTGGCGGCAGCCGAAATTTTTACGATTGCGTCTTGATTGATGTTTCTTTCTAAAAGAGTAAGACAGCTCGCTCCCACCAGTCTTTGCGTCGGGATGCCCAGAGCTGATTCCACATAGGGGCTGATGCGCAAGATATTTAAGTTGTTATCGGTAACACAAATAATATCCCTGGCATTTTGGATGATAATCCGCTCTCGCTGCAATAGATCATCTATACCCTTGGCCATTTTGTGCAGATTGAAGTCTAACTCTGCAATCTCATCCGTTCCAGTGGCGAGTTCCCTGAGCTTTTGACCCTGGGCTATGCGCCGACCATTGTCGGCCAGGTATGCTAATCGTTTGGTTACTAGGCGGGTGGTAAGAAATGCCAGGCCGACAGTTCCAAGAATGTTGAGAATGAGAGCGAGCCATAGCTGAATGTGCATTGATTGACGAAGTTCGGCCTGCGCAGCCGGATCTGAAGCGGAAATGGCATTTTGCTTTTCGCTAAGCGCAATTAGCTCAGGAGTAATGATCTTCTCAGCAAAGTGCTTAGATTCTATTCGGATGCGCATTTCTTCAGCTTCATCGCCATGTAAGAATGCCCGCTCGGCCCTCATTACAAGAGCATTGCCCTCATCTACCGCACGACTGACTGCCTGCAATGTCGCCTGATCTTGACTACGGTCATTGCCGATTAGAGTAAGCAGACGGCTGATTTTTTCTTTAGCAGTGCTGATTCGCGCTTTGTGAGCAGAGCCTGGCGCAAATTCGGCCACGTTCAGTCGCAGTGATTGCAGCCCTGTATATAGCTCTTGGATGAGCTCATTGATTAAATTGGAAATTTCTTGGGCGCGCTCGGCGCGAACCGCGGCCGCCTCGGCCTGAGCTTGCAAACTAGCCATAACGGCAACGAAGCCGCACTCAAAAACAAGCGGAATAGATACTAGAATGAGACCTTTGGCTACAATTCCTAGTCTAAATTTGTTCAATTCTCAACGCCGTAGGGGCAATAAGCCAGCATTCTAACATCCTCGATACTGTCCGTATTTTGTCACGCATTTCTGGCACAATATATTCAGTGCCCCTAAACTTTGCCGACAGAAGATCTATCTCAACGGAGTTCTTTATATATGGCGAAAATTTTACTTGTTGAAGATGATATGGTGGTGGCCGAGTCAATTAAGCTCTGGCTCAAGAATCAACAGCAAGTGGTTGAACATGTCAGTGATGGTAACGCAGCCCTTGAGCTGATCACCTTTAGCAGTTACGAAGCAATTATTCTCGATTGGGAATTGCCAGGCCTCAGCGGGGTGGAAGTATGCCGCCGGGTGCGCGCCAGCCACAACCGAGTGCCGATTTTGATGCTTACTGGAAAAGACAGTGTGGAGCATAAAGTCACAGGTCTTGATGTGGGTGTGGACGACTATCTGGCTAAGCCATTTAGTTTGAAAGAACTAAGTGCTCGGCTTAGAGCCATTGTCCGTCGCTCTGGTGGTGTTGCCTCAAACATTTTGCAGGTAAATGATATTACGCTTGATTCTGAAAGCCATCGTGTCACCAGGGGCGGTGAAGAAATCGAGCTAATGCCTCGCGAATTTGCTGTACTTGAGTTTCTCTTGCGTAACAAGAATCAAGTTTTTAGCGGTGAAGCACTTTTGCAGAAGCTTTGGCACACCGATTCTGATTCTTCAAAAGAAGCTGTGCGCGCCTGTATCAAAAGATTGCGCCAGCGCATAGACATGGGTGACGACGAGAGTCTCTCTATCATTGAAACGGTACCGAAGATTGGCTATCGCATCAGGCAGCACGATTCTGGCAAGTGTTAGGTAGCCCAAGCTCGATCTATTGAGAAGATTTTGCGTTCCAAGCGATTTTGTGTTCCGGCGTTTTCTCGTTTTCTGTTGTCATTAGACCTCTCGAATTACAGAAGTTTGCGTATAGTCTAGTCTAGTTCTGAGAACCGTTCTGCACTGCTGGATTTAGGTCAAAGCGATCAGCGTTCATGACTTTATTCCATACTGCCACGAAATCTTTGACGAACTTCTCTTTGGCGTCATCACTGGCATAAACTTCGGATATTGCTCGAAGTTGTGAGTTCGAACCAAACACGAGGTCTACAGCAGTGCCAGTCCATTTGACAGTAGCTGTTTTGCGGTCCGTTCCTTCGTATACATTCTCGTCAGTGGCCGACTTTTTCCATACAGTGTTCATGTCGAGCAGGTTGACGAAGAAATCATTGGTCAATGAAACAGGTCGCTTAGTGAATACTCCTAGTTGTGAGTGGTCGGCATTTGTATTCAAGACTCGCATGCCGCCCAATAGAACAGTCATTTCTGGCGCAGTTAGTTTGAGCAGCTGTGCGCGATCTATCAGCTTTTCAGTTACAGACCTGTCTAGTTTGTGACCGCGGAAGTTGCGGAATCCGTCAGTAGTTGGTTCGAGCACTTCAAATGATTTGGCATCGGTCAACTCTTGAGTAGTGTCAGTTCTTCCTGGTGAGAATGGCACCTTTATGTCGTGTCCACCGTTTTTAGCAGCGGCTTCAACACCGGCGCATCCGCCGAGCACGATTAGATCTGCGAGAGATACTTTTTTGCCACCAGTCTGTGAGCTGTTGAAATCACTTTGAATTTTTTCTAGTGTTTGCAAGACTTTTGCTAGTTCGGTCGGATTATTTACTTCCCAGTTTTTCTGGGGCAAGAGTCGGATGCGAGCACCGTTGGCGCCACCACGTTTGTCCGAGCCGCGGAAGGTTGAGGCAGATGCCCAGGCTGTTGATACCAATTGTGGTATGGAAAGACCTGATGAGAGCAGCTTGCCCTTGAGAGTGGCTACGTCTTGATCATCTATTGATTTGTAGTCGGCAACAGGCACTGGGTCTTGGAATAGCTGGGGTGGTGCGACCAATGGCCCTAGGCAACGGCTGACTGGCCCCATGTCGCGGTGGGTGAGCTTGTACCAGGCTTTGGAGAAAGCAATTCTCAATTCCTCAGGATTTTCATGGAATCGTTTTGAAATCGGCGCGTAGATTGGGTCAACCTTGAGAGCGATGTCTGTGGTGAACATCATCGGTGGGTGTTTCTTTTTCGGGTCCTGTGCATCTGGCACTAGCTCTTTCGAAAAGTCTCCTTTCGGAGTCCACTGATGACCGCCTGCTGGGCTCTTGGTCAATTCCCACTCTAGGCCTAAGAGATGATCGAAGTAGCCATTTGACCACTTGGTTGGAGTCGAAGTCCAAGCGCCCTCGAGGCCGCTACCAATTGTGTCGTCACCATTGCCGGTGCCAAAAGTATTTTTCCAGCCAAGACCTTGCTGCTCGATGCTGGCTGCTTCTGGGGCAGGGCCAACATATTTGTTTGGATCTGCTGCCCCGTGAGTTTTGCCAAATGTATGTCCGCCAGCAATGAGAGCAACGGTTTCTTCGTCGTTCATTGCCATACGGTCAAAGGTTTCTCTAATGTCTTTGGCGGCCGCAAGTGGATCTGGCTTACCGTTTGGACCTTCTGGATTGACATAAATGAGTCCCATTTGCACGGCAGCCAGTGGATTTTCGAGTTGTCTATCACCGGTGTAGCGCTTGTCTCCCAGCCATTTGCTTTCTGGTCCCCAGTAAATATCTTCTTGTGGTTGCCAGACGTCTTCGCGACCGCCAGCGAATCCGAAAGTTTTAAAGCCCATAGACTCAAGGGAGCAATTGCCAGTAAAGACCATAAGGTCGGCCCATGAGATTTTGTCGCCGTACTTCTGCTTGATTGGCCACAGTAGTCGACGTGCCTTGTCGAGGTTGACGTTGTCGGGCCAGCTATTCAGTGGTGCAAAGCGCTGCGTGCCATAACCGGCGCCACCGCGGCCGTCGGCGACTCTATATGTGCCTGCGCTATGCCAAGCCATGCGAATGAAGAGCGGACCGTAGCTGCCGAAGTCTGATGGCCACCACTCTTGCGAGGTGTTTATCAGTTCTGTGATGTCTTTTTTTAAGACCACCAGGTCGAGTTTTTTAAACTCATCTGAATATCTAAAGTTTGCACCCATTGGGTTGCTCTGCACTGAATTTTGGTCAAGAATTTTTAGGTTCAGTTGGTCCGGCCACCAGTCTCTGTTTGAGTACGCACCGGCCGCCGTAGGCATCCTTTCGGCACCCTTCGCTGCATCGCTGCCGCTCATCATCGGGCATTTGCCTGCTGGCACAGTTTTCTTGGCACCAGGGGTAGTACCATCAGTATTTAGTGCCTTATCTAGCTCTTTCGCCGAGGCACTACTGACAATTTGACTAGCCAGCAAAAGCGAATAAACAAGATTCCTGGTTTTCATTTTTTCTGCCCCTATCGTAGGATCGTGTGATACCAAAGCAATTGCTAATAGGCTAATGACCTATTGGCTATTGCTAGTTTGTTGTGAGTCAGACAGCCTTTTTTCAGGTTTGTTCCGACTCTTCTTGTTGAAGGTCACCAAAGAAGGTGACTTGTACACCGTGAACTTTGAATTTCTTGTCAAGGAGTTTTCCCAGCTGCTCAACTTTTTCAACTGGTACATCGACAATTTGACCGGTTTTAACATCAATAAAATGATGGTGATTGAAAAGATTGGCGTCGTAGCGTACTTTACCGGGCTCGGCCAAGACTTCGCGCACAACCCCGGCATCTTTGAGTGAGTTGAGGGTGTTGTAGACAGTAGCCCTAGATAGTGCCACCGGAAGCTTGCCAGACACAGCTGCCAAAACTTCCTCGGCCGTTGGATGGTCGAGGGTATTTAATAGATACTCAGCAATAACCATGCGCTGTGGCGTTGGTTTAACACCATGGGAGACGAGGACTGATTCGACTGATTGATTGTTTGGAATCATAATACCTTTAGACTAGATCTAATTGCTCTATCCGTCAAGTCAGTTTTCTATGAATTCTTTGGCATTCCCTACTAACTGCGAAGTGATAAATGGCAGTTCTTGGCCGCTAAGTTGCGTGTCCTCTGTCCCTTAATTTTTTCAAGCGTCTATAATTCCAAAGCTTTGCCAATCCGGAGATTGATATAAATGGAATTGAGCGACAAGGGATTTCTTTCACTTTTAGTGGTTTCACTCGTGCTTAATTTCTGGCCGAACGCTGCTAGCGCCCAGAAGCCGCAGCGAAATGCTGCATCACCTAGCTCGGTTAATAATTCAGCGGCAAAGCCAAAGAAATCGTATGAAATCAAACTCAAGATATTAGACGCTGCCGCTCGCGAGAAACTGCTCAATACCCGTATAAATAGCAGTCTTGGCCAAACGTTCGGAGCGTTTAGCAACATGTTCTTTGTCAGGAGCAAATTGGACACTGACACCTGCATCGGTCTAAGCTCCGATGTCGATGGCATAAGTGAGCGCGAATTGATGCCAGCTTTTCCGCACTCATATAAATGCACTTTAAGAGAATTGCTCGATGTCATTGCCATGCAGACAAACACTAAATGGGTTTATCGTGAAGAGAGCCAGGTAATGGGTGCGGACAGCCCTGACAAAAAGACTGCAGATGGAATCGCTATCTTTTCTTTCGTCGCTGCAGATGTAAAACCAAAATTTGAAATGACTGCGGCAAAAGGTTGGAAGAAGATAGAACATAGTTCGTGGACTATGTTTGTGCCGCCGACAGCACCAATGGGTATGGATTTTCACGTCGGTGGCAAGCTGTCTGCTGATACGCCAGAGAAGTTGAAGGAGCTGCTTAAAACCGCGCCCCGTGACGCTGCACTTGATGAATACAAGCGGGTCAAACCCGATGCTACTGCCAATGATTTGAAGCCAGCTAAGATTGGACCGTATGATGCCTATTTATTTGAAGCTGCTCTGCCACCAAATGGCGAGGAGAAAGTTCGCTGGCGTCAGTGGCACTTTGTCGTTGGTAATCAATTGGTTTTTGTAATTAGCACATTGTTCAAAGATAAGGAAGCAAGCCTGTATCCAGATGTTGAGCAGATGATCAAAACTTTTAGAGTGCGCGAGCCGAAAGAAAGTCAGACGATGTGATGGGTTGTGGTGTTCTCGTATTAGCATCAGCGCTTGTCGCCTATGGCACTAATGAGGGCTTAGCTACACAGATCTCAATCATTGTGAAACAATCAAAGTAGGTCTTAACCTCTCCGGTGATTCGATGCGATTGCACGATACCCTATCGCCTTCAACAGCTTTTGCTCGTTTAATCGTTTGTGTTAAATTTGCCGTTATCGCTGGTTTAATCCTATCGTTGCCATATGTCTCTTTCCTGTTGAGCTATGGCAGTGGCCCTCATAGCTTTGCGAGAGAAGATGTTGGACTAAATCAGATTTTCAGTCTGATGCTTAACTGCTTTATCGTGGCGCTAAACCCTTGGCTATACGTCCTATTTCAAGCTTGGACGCTGGTCACGCACTGGCCTTCGCGTGGCGGAATTCCATGCAATCTTCTATCTTCTTTCGAAGCTGTTGCGCCGTTTGTAGCTTATTGCTTCTCCGCTGCCAGTAAGGGCAGAATGGACCTTGAGCCATACTTCCAGCTGAATTCCTCTTCCCGTAAGAAAATAATGTTAGCGGCGCTTCTGGTAATTGCCCTGATGCCTTTCGGTCAGCAGATTCTCAATGCTCCGGCCAGTATGCTTGACTCATTTCGACTGCTCAATCTGTCAATGAAGTACGACAGAAACAAAAACTCTTGGGATGGAGGATTTACTGGCCGACTGCTAGTGATGAAGCTTGTTGAGATGAGTCGGCCGCAAAGTGCTTTCGAGAAGCTGAATGAAATGGTAAGAAGGGAGTTTGCCTCTCAGTCGGTCTCTTTCGAGGAAATTGGGGACGATTATCGCACCGTGCTTAAAATTGACTCAAGCAATAAATTGACGAGCGACCAGTTTGTCGCCCTCTGCCGCCCGTTAGATGACATGCTCGTTGCCTCCTTAGCGAAGATGCGGGCTCGAAACGATCTTAGTTTACATGATGTACGTTATCCCTTTTTTATTGCTGGCAGTTTGGCTCAAGCATACAAACTACACGGCGCCAACGATAGGGCACTCTTTTGGCGTCAGGAGGGTATTTTGGCTGACCGTTTTTTGAGTGGTGGTGAGCATTGCCGAGGCTTGTTGCAGCTAGCAGAGGAGGATTTGAGTTGTGGTCTAGGGGGCAGCGCAAAGCAAGCGGTTAATCTGGCCGTTGCTCTGGAAGAAAGAGCGGGCAAAGAGCCGTCAGGGGGCTTGCACTATTACCTTCCAGATAACCGGGTCTGGGGAACGTCAAATACGTTCGTCGCACCGACGGTATACGCTGCTGCGCGAGACTTGCATAGAAGAGCTAGTCTAAGCGCGCAGTCTGGAGAGTATTCTGAAGCGGTGCACTATCTTGAGCAGGCGCTGAAGTTGGAGCAGGAGTTTTTGACAATAGAACCGGCGTTAGCTGTTTACGAAAATCAGATAGCCGATTTTTATGTGCAGGTCAAAGATTTTAGGGCCGCAGAAGCCCACTACAAACGAGCCTTATCAATTGATGAGCAAATCGTCAGACAAAAAGTGGATGTGCGGCTGGCAAAATATCACGAGCAAATTACTGCTGCAGACATTTCTCGCGACCTGCGAAAACTGGCCAATCTCAATCGTCTTGAAAAGAACTATTCTGCTGCTGAGCTGTTACTGTTACGGGCCGCTAAAATTGTTAAAGTTGCCCTTGGCAAAGATTGTTTTGAGAATAAAGAAATTGTCTCTGATCTTGTTGCCGTCAAGAAGGCTCAAGGCCATTGGGCAGCGCTGGAAGAGATGTTTAATCGTGATTTAGCCGTTGCTTTAGCTGACGCGCATGGCGATCAGCTAGACGACCGAGTGACAATTAGTCGAAATCAGCTCGCTCGTTTGTACCTTGAGCGCAAAGACTTTGCTTTGGCGGAAGACCTGAACAAACACACACTTGCGCTTTTTGAAAAGAAGTATGGAGTCACGTCATATGAATTGGAACATTGTCTCGATAATCTCGGCGATACCTATTTAGAGCAAGCGAAATTTGATCTAGCCGAAGCGCAGTATACGAGGGCTATTCGACTATCACACGGTATGTTCCTATCGGGAATTCCATTTGCGCACAGGCTCGACAAATATACAGAATTGAACCGCCGTCGCCACCGCTGGAAAGAGGCAGAAAGTTCGTGCCGCGAAGCATTGAAGATAAGAGAACGCTACGTGAGCGGCAATGAGGCTGAACTCGCCAACAATCGCAGGCAGTACAGAGAATTGCTGGCCGAAATTAAGGCCAATAGCAACGCTATGGTTGAAACACCTTTCATTCGAACACCTATAGCAGTTCCTTAGCTACTACATCTCTATGGGCAACAGAAATATGTTGAGTAAAGGGAAGCTTTGTAGATTTTAGTCTGGCGAATATGCCTGCTACTCTGATGCCTTTGGAGTGCAAGCTAGAAGAGCTTCTTCAACTAAATTGTCCTTTGGAAACTCTTCGTGAATTTTGACGAGTGAAGGATACAGCGCTGGATGACCCAGTTCTTTTGCTGCTTCCAAGGCGAGGTGCCAAACGCTATCTGTTTCTAGTGCTGCGATCAGTGGCTCAATTACTCGTAAGTCTTTGCCTGCAGCCAGGCCTGCGATTGCCTCATGGCGTGTTTCGTCATGTGCATCGTCTACTCTGGCAAACAATGCATCTTTTATATCTTGACGCATCGGTTGTTCGCTGCTCGCGCCAAGGTATAGGCCAAAGGTGGCCCAGTCTCGAACGTCATCGTCTGAGTCTTTTGATAAGGCGATTAATGTACTGATGGAAAGGTCATCATCAGTGCGACCACCAAGAGCGAAGGCTGCAGCATACCTAGTGTCTTGGTTTTGACTATGGGCGACTTTGGCGAGAAACTCTGCGCAATCGTGGATGTCTAGATGTTTGACAGCATAAGCAAGGGCCCCTAGTACTTCTTCATCTCTTTCAATTATCATCATAGCCGCGATTGCAGCGCTAGCACCTTCTTCGTAGGTTCGCCCTGGCTCTCTCATTAGTACCAGTGCTGCCAGTTTTCTTTCGCTGGCTTGGTGACTCACCGTTAGCTTGACCATTGCTTCGAAAACTTCTCGTGATTTGCTTTGCTGAAGGACGATAAGTGCCGGGGAGTGCTCTAGCTTGTCGGCTAAGGCCAATTCGACTAGCTCGCAGAGGGGCAGTGCTTTTAAGTCTTTGATTTGAGTAGAGACTGGTTCGATTGAATAACCAGCTGCAACTAGCGCCCTAGACAATTGAACCCCAGGAGTCTCATAGGTAATCAGGATATCCCATGGTCCGATTGGGTCTCCAGCGCCAGGGAGCTTTTCTACGATGTCCCTAAACTTCTGATCAAACGGATACTGCGCCATCTTAATTTTTTCCGACCAAGTAAGAAAATAGAGCCGATATAACTTTCATGGTTCCAAGTGTCTTCAATATATCAATTGTCTCAGGTTCTATGTTGGCAGCGAGCATAACGTCATCTGCCTTGACGTGGGTGTTGATGATTGTCTGGCCAAATCATTGAGTTTAGGTGTCTAATGGTTTCGCCGTATGGAATCTATCCCTTCAAGTAGTGCTTGCATTGTCTGATATACGTCCATCTTTTGAACGGCAATCTCTTCGTTGTCAGTTAACCCAAGGAAACGAGCTACCCAGGCAGGTCCTGATGAATCGGTGCTTTCGTAGTACTGCTTGATTCGCTCGATTGCTTCTTTGAATAGCCCGTTGTCTATATCAGGCGTGATTGCCTTGAGAACCGATGCTAGGCCACCTGGGTAGTTTTTCACAAAGTAGTACAAGTCGTATGAATCTTTGTCTTTTAAGCGTCCAGCCATTGCGGCGCTCTTCATGACGATAATCGGACATACGCTGGCAACTTTGCACTCTGCCTTGTCGGTGCCACCACCATTTGGCAGTTCGCCTGAAATAGTAACAATTTCGAATCGGTCGAACACAAGATCAACGCCACGCGCCTTGAGAACGTTGGCGTCCTGAATTGGTTCATGCCTTCTGTTTTTTCCTGATTCGACCTCATACTCTCCAGTCAGCAGGTCGACAATAACTGTGAATTTGCGATTCGCTAGCTCAATGTATCTGAAGTATTGAAATTGCTTGGCTTTATCATCGTTCTGCTCGTAGCCGTGTTTTGTCAGAAGCTCGTGGATTTTTTGATAGGAGTCTTCTGGGATGAGCAGATGATTCAGAGCTAGATCTATGTCTGTTGTTCCTTGATGCGGGGTATCTGCGTTGTTGGCAAGCAATGTTGGTACCCAGCCGCCGACTATGACGACATGCTGCCAGATCGTTCCAAGAATTCTATGTAGCTCAAGAAGCACTGATTCGCATGCCATGAGCTGCTCTGGGTTGTAATCACTAGCTTTCATTTGTACCTACTCTCTCCAGGCCTTTTTGATTCGTGAGTCCAGAATGATTTCCGCAGTCTCCTGGGTGCGTCCAGTTTGTGCAGCGAAGTCTAGATACAATTGAATATCACTGACTACAGTAGTTTCATTTACCAATCTTTTGTTGAAAAGTAGGTCGTCGTCAAATGCGGTGAGCAGAACAAAATTGCCGCCAGAGTTTACTGTCTTCAAGTCTAACGCTTTGGCGATTGCATCTGCACTGCCCGATACGTAGCAGTGACTTCTGTTTATGACGCTCACGTATTGGGCGCCAATCAATCTGGCTGCAGAATTTAACGTAAAGGCATATTCGATAGCGTTTTCATGGCAGTAATTTGCTAGTTGCCTTTCAACTTCAGAAAGCGGCTTTTCTGAATATAGTTGCAGGTGTTTGTTCTTGTTGAATCGATATGCTTCTCCCCACTGCTTAAGCAGAAGCTCAGGTTTTGTTAGAAAGAACGTTCCATCAAGCTCCTCACCAATTTCAGATTGAAGAATTTTTTTCTTCACCTGAGAGGCCAAACCGTTACTCACGCGAGCCTCATTTGCCAGCTCATGTACAAACCAATTTCGTTTCGGTTCAGTCAGCAGGCGCCGAATTGTACGACTAGCCTTTTCTTGAAATATTGAGACTAGCTCGCGCTTCTCTGTCTCATGTTTGAAGCCGAATCGTTCGATGTAGATGTGTCCAAAGCACAGATGGCAATTGCCTGTTAGGTCAAGAAAGCCTACATCTGATTCTTTGCATAGATTGCGGCTGGTTTCGCTCATGTAGGGAGAGATGATGACGAAGAAGCAGTCTTTGAGTGCTTTGAGTCTCTTCCAGTTTTCCCAGATGGCGATTGTGTTTCTTGTAGTTAGCGGTTGGCCGCTGCTAGATACATCAATGATCAAATTGTATTTCTTGCTGCCTATTGAAACCAGGCCGTGTAAATCGAAACCATATTCCTTATTCTTTGTATTTATCCGAACTTCTTCAACAAACGGAATCTCCGAAAGAAGCTTTTTAAGGGCTTCTTCGGCGTCTAGCTTAAGTTTTGAACTGTGGGTGGAGTGTGTCATGCTATTTGTGCCAGTAGTAGACATCAGTAATTATACCCATTTTAACAAATGTTGAAACAAGATTGTATAGTGATGTTTACGTACGTATGTAGTAGTGAATTGAGCTGTTAGAAGTCTATTCCACTATTGCCGTGGTACTTTCTTTGCTAGTTTCCGAGACATGGAAAAGCGAGTATGTACTACTGCTCTGCTGATTTCGGAGTGCAAGCTAGAAGTGCTTCTTCAATTAATTCGTCACCTGGAATGCGCTCGTTGAGTTTGACTAGCGAAGGGTACAACGCTGGATTGGCAAGTACTATTGCGGCCTCTAAGGCGAGATGCCAAACTTCATCTAGTTCTAGCGCAGCAATTAATGGCTCTAATACTCTTGGATCTTTGCACATGGCAAGACCTTCTATGGCTTCGTACCGCGTCTCTTCATGTGAGTCATCGATATTGGCGAATAGAGCTTCCCTTATGTCGTCTCGAATAGATGGTTCTTGATCGAGGCCGTTGTGTAGGCCAAAGGTTGCCCAGTTTCGAATGTCCTCATCAAGATCTTGCGATAGCATGATTAATGCTTTGATGGCGATATCGTCGTCAAGGCGACCACCAAGAGCATAGGCTGCTGCATATCGAGTACTTACATTGGTACTCTGAGCCACGTGAGCTAGGAAATCAGAGCAATCGGCTATCTCTAGGTGAGAAACGGCATACGCCATTGCTCCTAAAGCAGAGTCGTCTTTTTCGGTTGCTATCATTGCCTCAACTGCAGCGACAGCTTCGTCTTTGAACGTGACGCCAGGCGTGCGCATCAAGATCAATACCGCAAGTTCTCTTTCTAAGGCAAAGTCGCTTACGGTTAGTTTTAGTGCGGTTTCAAGAACTACCCTTTCTTTGCTAGCTTGAAGTACCAGTAGAGCTGGAGAGTCGTCGAAATCATCTCGAAGAGCTAGTTCAAATAGGTCTGGAATTGGTAATTGTTTTACGGCAGTGATAGCCGCATTAATGGTTTCGCTGGAGTATCCGGCCTTGATGAGAGCTTCAAATTCCTCTCCGTTGGTATTTGGACTGGTGAGTAGGTTATCCCAACCGATCCACGGATATTCCTCACATTCAGCCTCACAAAGGCTTTTTATAGTGTCTCTAAATTTCTGATCAAACGGATACTGCGCCATCTTGATCTTCCTGAACCACAGCTTGCTTCCGCTTCAGTCTAGCCACGAAGAATCCAGAAAAATCATGACGTGATGGCAAGAATAGTGCATAGCCTTGAGCGGCTTCTTTCTCTAAACCAAGCTGGCTGAGAGAATCATTGATGAAGTAGCAGCTGATGTCATCGCGGTCAAAGTCGGCACCGCAGTCTTCATTGAGAAACCACTCAATCATGTCTTCGTTCTCTTCTTGCTCAATTGAGCAAGTTGAATAGATTAGTGCACCACCTGGTTTGACTAGTTTTGCAGCGTTAGTGAGCAGCGCTTTTTGAATGACATTGACTTCGGCAATATCTTCTTCTTTCAGCTTCAGTCTGATATCTGATCGCTTGTTGATGACGCCGGTGCCGGAGCAGGGTGCATCAACTAAGACTTTGTCCACCGGTGGATGTTCATAGGTGGTGCCGTCGGCGGTATAAGTTTCGATGTTGGTCAGACCAAGACGCAAGCGATTTTCTTTGACCATGTTCAGTCGCTTTTCATGCTTGTCTATGGCAATGATGCGACCTTTATTGTTCATCAATTCGCCAATGTTGACAGTTTTGCCGCCAGGGGCAGCACAGAGGTCAATGACAACATCGCTTGTTTGCGGTGCCATTACTTGACCGACAAAAGCCGCGGCTTCATCTTGTACGGAGAATATGCCATCATCGTAACCAGGTAGTTTCTCGATGGGGCCCTTGAGGCTCTTTCTTTCGGTGATAACTAAGCATGTGGGCACAAGCATAGAGCGCTCGGCGACCACACCTTTATCGAGCAACAGGCGCTGGTAGCCATCGGTTTCCATGGCGATGTCGTTGACTCGCACAGTAAGTTTTGCTGGAACATCGGAGGCCTTGAGCAGCTTCTCTGTTTCTTCAGCGCCAAAGCGCTTCAGCCAGCGCGATACTAACCACAGTGGCATTGAGTGGCGGTCAGCTAGAGCTGCTGCTAGCTCGGCACCTTCTAGTTTGCTCATGTCAACAGGTTCGGCAGTAAGTCTGCCTTTTTCAATATTGCGAATATGAGTACGCAGAATGCCGTTAACAAATTTAGAGAGGCCAACGTGACCAATCACCCGTGCTAGTTCAACAGCGGTATCAACAACAGCACTCTGGGGAATGTCGGGCATTGATTCGATTTGGAAGAAAGCAATGCGAAGTAGATTGAGCAAAGGCGGCTGAATCTTATCGATAGGTTTGCTAGCAACAGCGCCGATGGCTTTGTCTAGAGTATTTTTGTTGCGTAGCACACCTTGTACTAGGGCGGTGATAAAGGCCCGGTCTCTTTCGGATAAATCCCATTTGCTGCCATCAAGGGCATTGGCTAGAGCAATGTTTGTGTAGGCACCTTTTTCTTGCACCTTTATCAAAACTTCTACAGCAATTTTGCGTGATGACACTCCGCGTTTGCGTAGGTGCGAATCATTTTTCTTTAGCGCAGGCTTTGGCTCGCTATTCTCTGCACTCATGTAAGACACTCACCTGTTTCCAATCTAACGCCATTTACCCAGGCTGCCGCGGCCAGTTTGGCCCGGTTTGCCGGTTGCACTTCGAGCAACTCTAATAATTTTTTGTCACCACAGAGAACAAATACTTTGCCCTCAGCTTTGATAATTTCACCAGGCTTGCCACTTGTGGCAGCAGATTGATAGAGAGCGCTCGTATCGTCTAGCATTTTTGTTTTGACAATTTTGAGTTCAGCATCTCTAAAGTTAGCCATGGTAGCTGGCCATGGCGTTAGGCCACGCACAAGGTTGTGAATCTCTTGGGCTGGCTTGCTAAAGTCGATTTTGGAAATAGCCCTTGATAGCATTGGTGCCAGGGTTGTCTTGCTATCGTCTTGTCTTTCGGGAACCAGGGTTTTGTTGATCAGTGCTTCAACGGTTTTGATCAATAGGGCGGCACCGACATGTGACATTTCTGTAGCTAGCTCTGGGGCGGTCATGTCTGGGCCAATAGCTATTTCGGCTTTGAGCAACATCGGGCCGGTATCGACACCGGCTTCGGTGTACATTGTGGTGACACCAGTGACAGTATCGCCATTTATCACCGACCAGTTAATTGGAGCCGCCCCGCGCAATGTAGGTAAGAGTGAACCGTGCACGTTGATCACACCTAAAGGCGCCATCTCTAAAACATTCTTTTTGAGAATCTGACCAAAGGCCACCATTACTAGCAAATCCGGCTGCAGAGCTTTCATTGCTTCGACAGTCTCAGGTGAGCGGGCTAGAGCCTGTGGTTGAAACACGGGTATGCCGTGAGCTTCTGCCAAGACCTTGACTGGTGGCATCTCCACTTTGCCGCCACGACCCTTTGGTCGGTCAGGCTGGCAGACAGCGGCGACGACCTTAAGACCGAGCTTTTCTTGATTTTCAATCAAGCTAGCAAGTGTAGGCACGGCGAATTGAGGAGTACCGAGATAAATGACTTTGAGCATATAGTTTAAAATCAGTGGTGAACAGACTGTATAGTGTATCTCGCCGCCGAGAGAAGCAAAAGTGAACTCGTCTAACACTTCAAAAAGAGTCTCATTCGGCCTAGATGCCAGGGTCTGGCTTTTGGCGCCTGCCTGCCTCTGGCTCAGTATGTTTGTTCTGGTACCTCTTGTAATCTTGTTGGTTTATAGCTTTGGCGGGCGCGATGACCTTGGTCGCGTTACGTTTGGTTTCAGCTTTGACAATTATTTGCGCTTTGTTAATGGGCCTTACCTTTCTGCTCTATTGCGCTCAATTGCATTGTCTACGGTGACAACGGTATCAACTTTGGTGGTTGGCTATGTCTTTGCCCTTTGGCTAGCGTTATTTAGCAAGCCTACTTTTCGCAATATCTTGCTTTTGCTTATTGTTTTGCCACTTTGGACGTCTTCTCTTCTGCGCATTTATGCTTGGATAACAATATTGCGTCCGACTGGAATCTTGGCCCATATGTTTGCGGCTGGTGGCTGGCAGATGCCACCGCTGCTTTATACGCCCTTTGCTGTTTGGCTAGGAATGGTCTACAACTATTTGCCCTACATGATTTTGCCGTTGTACACAGCCATCGAGAAGGTCGATATCAAGCTTCTCGAAGCTTCTCTAGATCTAGGGGCTAGCCCCCTGCGCACTTTGTTTAAGGTCTTAATACCGCTCACCAGTGGTGGTATCATCGCTGGTTCGCTCATGGTCTTCATTCCATCGCTCGGAGATTATGTTACACCTGACCTGCTCGGTGGTGGCAAGTACATGTATATGGGCAACTTGATTCAGAATCAGTTTCTCGTTGTGCGTGACTGGGCCTTTGGCTCGGCTGTTTCAACCGTGCTAATTATTATTGTCTCTGGCGCCGTCTGGGTCTACATGAAGTATGCCGATACTAGCGAGATTGCCTGACTATAGGAGCGAGTGCTGTTTGTCGCCCTTGATCGGGTAATGGACAAGTTAGGCAAGGGGCTTCCAGTCTCCGCTTCGCAGAAGCGCCGCAATGACAGCCCTAAATTCCGGCGTGTCGACTTCTGCAAATGTGGCTTGTAAGCCAGGTTCAAAAGCAGATTCCGGATCATTTCTGCGTAAAGCACGCAAGAGTCAAATAAGGCGGTGTAGCCTGTCGGCGCGTTCACTTACATCCCCAATCCCAACTCTTCGCTTTCGGCAGCTAGCTTGCTTAGCGCATCGTAGCTGTCCTTTGCGGTCTTCTGTTTGTATTCGATGAGATCCTTGAAGAGAATTCGGCGATGTTTTCCTTTCAGCTGGAATCTGATTTTTCCTTCTTCAAGCAGCTTGATTAAATAAGGTCGAGACACATTCATCATAGTGGCCGCTTCCTGCGTCGTTAATTCTGCATGAATAGGCACCACGAGCACAGCATTGCCGTGAGACATCTCCTGGAGAACGTTTAAGAGGAGATCGAAGGCAGCTGGTGATAACTCGACCTTGTTTCCTGTTGAGCTAGCGAGGACGTAATGCTCAGCCCTAGGTTCATTCTTCAATAGAGAGAAGGCCTTGGTGGCTTGCCGGATATCCGCTTCCTCTGGTACTACTGGTTTTTCGAGCCTCATGGCCATAACTGATCCTCCTGCTTCCTAATGGCTATCCTGCCAGATAATCGAAATAAATGCAATTAGATGAATTATTCGCAACTGGAAGCAAGAAGTGCTGATTGGCATTGCTAGATACGGTCGTCTGGGTCTGCAGGAAGTATGCCGATACTAGTGAGATTGCTTAGCTATAGCTATTTTTGTCGCTTGTAGAGCTCTCTGAAAGCTTGTCGAAGAGCTGCACCGCGAGGGTCTAAGGCCGCTCGTCTGGCGTCAATTACTCGTTGCTTGACGATTTCTGGATTTTTACTGTCTTCAATATACTTAGCTTTCTCTATCTCCGTTCGCTCCTTAACGCGTTGTTCAACGAGAGCTTCTTGCTCTTCTTCAATTTGATCGATTAGGGGGCCGTTAAGTGGAGATATGTATATGGGATTATCGACATAGACTTTGAATGGCAGCTTTACTTTGTATAGGTTGAAGAATCGTCTTGCTGCGTCTGTTTTCTCTTCGATTGCAATAATTCGGCAGTCTTTGAGGCCTTCAACCCAACAGTGACCATTGAGGGATTCGTCAATTTCTCCGACTAGTTGATATGGAAACTTTTTGTACTCTTTGAGAGTGAAAAAATCAGCTCTAGTGCAGAAAATAATCTGCCTCATTGATTCTGCCAGCTCCTTATTTGGAGCAATTCTTAGATAAGCAACAATCTCGGGCTTCAGCTCGTTTTCTTTCCATTTAATCAGGCGTTCTCGCACAGCTTCTCTTCTTTGTCTCGCCTCAGTAGTGCTCACACCCGGCACAAGGTTTGCTATCTTCCAGTAGAGCATTTTGAATGCCCATTTCTTTTCACCTTTGCTGTACCAGTCATCTATGTCTTTGAGCTTGTCTTCAAGGCTCGGCTGTGGCCCCTCGAATGGATCGACTAGTCCGTCGCACTCTGAACTTTTAGCCCAGCGATAGGTAATCTGATCCGCCGATTTTGAGTTGAAAGGAGAAAAGGCGAAGTCAACCTCGCCCCATGGATACTCGTATGTGAGCGAGGATACTAGTGGATATTGTTCGCGAATTGGTTCAAGTTTTCCAAACCAACTGCGTACCATTTCTTGAGTAATAGCGGCTGCTTCCGGGCGCAGCGTAAGAATCAGACTGCTTGGGCCATCAAGCTTGTGGGGTATGTTCAGATCGACATGCTTATAGAGTACGTTGCCTTTGGGTATGCCTCGTCTAATTAGGTTCGGCTGATCAGGAAACTGCACTTCAAACTTGTCTCCTGCAATGGTTTCAATCTCCTTTTGAGTGGGGCAAGTTTCGTGTTTGACCATCTCTGCAACTTCTTTTTGTATTCGCAAGATATTGTCTTTCGTCAGGTTGTTAGCAGTTGAAGTTGTGTCTGGTAAATTGGCTTTGTTACTTGCCGGGGTGGCTGCGATCAAATTGTTAGCTGGCTTGCTATGGCCGTTTAGTTTGGTCAAGGTTGCTGCATACACAGAGACATCTCTGCTTTCGCCTTGGGCAGCGTTATAGCCAATTTCACAGCATCTAATTGCATCTTCTGTGCGGCCCAGGCCAATCAGTGCGTCTACTTTTGGTAAGTAATAATCAAGGGCATGCCAGCCCTTTAGGCCGTTGTCGCAAGCAACGACGATTTCTTCATAATAAGTTTTCGCCTTGGGCTTGTCTAAACTGCCTGCATAAGTAAGTAGGATCCTTATGCGTAGGTCTTCTGCCATATCAAGACTTGGTCCAGACTGACTTTTTAGTGAAAGATCAACTACTTGGAGTGCTTTGGCGTATTTTCGTTCTTTGTACAGTTTCTTCGCGTAGCGATAAAGTTCATCGGAGTATCTGCCTTTTATGCCTTCTTGATACTTTTCTGTTCCCTTTGCATAGAATGTATTTTCCGCCAGCCTGGGGTCATCGAGACCCGTAGGCATATAGGCTGGTGGCTCTCTGTATCTTTTTGAAGACGTTTTCGCTCCTGCCATTAGGCAGTTGATAGAAAGTGCCGCTGCCAGCAATGCCACCACTAGAGCATTTTGTTTATTTATCATGATTCCAAAATCTTTTGAAAATCTCGTCTAGCCTATCCCACATTACCTGGTTTGATTTTGCGGACGATGCTCAACATGCGTTCGTAGTCTGAGCGGAATAGCTGAGAGATGGCGCGACCGGCTTCGATTAGATAGGCCGTTGATGCTTGCTCTTTGTCGTATTCGCTGCCCTGTCCGGTGCTGTGAACTGTTGGCTCCCCAGCTCTTGCCCGAGCCGCCTCTCTCACGCAAGCTGCCATCAGTTCGTCGGCTGGAACACTCGTGACACCATTGAGCAAGCGCAAAAATTCAAATTCGCTCGATAACTTCAACACTTCTTCTTGGCTGGCACTGTAGACAAAGTCGTGGACTTCAGGCGGTTGTGGTGGCAAATGCTGATAGATTGCTTTGTCGCTCCAATCTAAATATCCAACAATTTGCGCGTGTACTTCTGTTTTGAGCAGGGCGAAAATATGGGGCTGTTCCACCCGCAATTGATCTCTCGTTAACCCTAGGGCACTGGGTTTGTGCACACTGTCTGGTGGATTAGTTATGACATTGAAAACAATGGCAAAAATTGAAATGTCGTTCTCTGGTGAATCAACTCTGACAAAACTACCAAAGCGCGGCTTGAGAACTTTGTTGCTAGCACCACCACTACTGCTGCCACCGCTGCCAGAGCTATTTTTAATTGTCTCAGCCACAAGACCAGTGATAGAAGAAGTAAGCACCTCTGCTAGGGGGCTCTGAGGCACAACCGCAGCTTTGCTATCGCTCTTCTTAGTCAGTGGGTGGAACCTCTTTATTCGGCTTGAAATTCTCTACTGCTTCATCATCAGGAATGGCACCAATGGAGGTGCTTTGATTGACGATAATTGAAGTCTTGCCAGAATCATCGGCAATGTTTACAGCTACTTCAGCGTCTTTTAGTGTGCCGCTGATGGTGACTAGATTGCCCATGGCTTCGTTCTTTTCAATGTTCCAGCCCTCACCCTTGAGAGCTGTTTCATACCAGGCAGCTACTTTCTCGATTGAGTCGCTACTTGATAGATTTAGATAGCGAGAATGATCGTTGGCATCTTTGTCGGTTTCACTAGCTGACTGCGAACCACTGGCGATGGCACCAGGATAGACAAGTTTCTTTAAGTCATCTGGCACGGAACCTTTGCCAGCCCTTGATGTCTGTCTCATGCCGCCAGAGTTGAAGCTTACTTCTTTGCCGTCGCCACAACCACTGAGGAGAACTATGCTCAAGCTGCTGGTCATACTTAGTGCCAGAAGCAGACTATGAAGGCTGCTAGTTTTAGCTTTCGATTTAGCGAAAGATTTTGAAGAGGTTGATGAAAGAAATTGCATAGACACCATTTGATACTAATGGGCTGAATTGACTCTGAATTAGTTTTGACTCTGAATTTTCACTGACAGAACAATTACACCAATATTCTAGCCGATTCTCTAACCAGGAATTTTCCCCCTGGCTCTCTTTGAGGCGAAAAAGCCTTCGCCCAGCATGTGCACGCTTAAAACTGTGAAGCAAATGAGCAGTCCGGGTATGACTGCTGCCCACCAATTGCCTGCCGTGAGGCAAGACTGGGCGTCTTTGAGCATGCTGCCCCAGCTTGGGGTGCTTGGACCGAGGCCGAGCCCTAGAAAGCTCAAGCCCGACTCCATAATGATGGCGTCGCTTACTAGCAGCGTGCCTTCCACCACCGCTGTTGTGGCTAGAGCCGGCAGCAGGTGTTTGCTTAAGAGCTGAGTAAAGGAGCTGCCCAGGGCTTGGGCGGCCAAAAAGAAATCTTCCTCTTTTATCGATAAAACCCGCGCTCTGGCCACTCTTGCCGATTCAAGCCAGGTGGTGGCTGTGATTGCCAGTATGACAATGAAGTAGGGCAAGAGGCCGTCTGTGTAGCTGGTCACCCCTAATGCCGTGAGCAGGAAGGGGGGAAAGTGCTCCACTAGCTCTGGGGCAGATAAAATCGAACTCAGGGTGAGTAAAAGAATAATCGAGGGCACGGCCAGCAGGGCGTCGACAGCCCGCATCATCAAGCTGTCGATTGCTCCACCTGCCAAGGCGGCAATGGCTCCCCAGCAGTTGCCGAGGGTGACAGCGACTAGGGCTGAGCAAAGGCCCACCGAGAGTGAGCCGAGGGCGCCGTAGGCAATCATTTTTAAGAGGTCGTGACCGACGGCATCGGTGCCAAGTATATGAGGAAAAGTGAGAGATGGCGCCAAATTGACAGAGTTTAAGTTCGATATAGGGGGCTCAATTGTTAGACCAAATAATGGCTGCAGCAAGCTTAGAACTAAGGGCGTTAACGCCATTGCCAGCAACAGACCCAGGCCGATGGCACCGGTAATGAGTTTAGTATTGAGTTTGGGGCTTAGTTTTCTCATATTTTTCAATTTCTGCTGGCGCTTACTGTTGTCTACTGCTTTCTACTGCTGCAACCTCGGGTCTATGACGTTGTTGAGCACATCGGCCAGCAGGTTTGCCAAAACTACGATTGTGCCGTAGAGCATCACCAGCCCCATCAAAACAGGATAGTTGCGGCCAAAGGTCGAATCGACCATTAACCGACCCATGCCCGGTACGCAGAATATGGTTTCGATTAAGACTGAGCCGCCAATCATGGCAGGCAGAGAAAGGCCAGCTAGGTTGACTACTGGTATCAGGCAGTTCTTGAGAACGTGGCTGGTGATCACGTTCTTTAGTGATAAACCCTTTGCTAGAGCGGTCACCACATATTCTTTACCTAACTCTTCTATGGCGAGGGCTCGCACATAGAGCGCAACTTTGACCATGCGGCGGGAAGAGAGAATGATGGCAGGAAACAATAAATACTCGGCAGCATAGGCTGGCGACGGCTCGGCCCCCGGTGGATGCAAGCCGAGAATGGGGAGATTGACTAAGGCGCTACTGTAAGGGCTGGCTAGAAATGCCAGGGCAATAAAGGCCAGCCAGAAATTGGGGGCGGAGTACCAGGCCAGTAAGGCGGCGGTAAAGGCTGATTCAGCCTTTTTGTTCTTTAAATTGAACACAACTGCTAGCACGCCAAGCAGGAGGCCCATGCTGAAAGAGAGCGCTAGTGCCATTCCAACTAGGGTGAGGGTGGCTGGGATGCGCTCGGTTATCACTTCTTTGACGGGGCGGCCGTCGCGGTAAGAGCGCCCCAAAGCATTACTAGAAGCAACGCTATCGTTTTTGACCCAGCCTGAGAGCCAGAGTAAATATTGCTTTGCTGGGTTCTGATTGAGACCGAATTCTTGGCGCAAGAGTTTGAGGTCTTCAGCAGGCAGCTCTTTTTGGGAGGAACCAAGCATGACGTCAACGGGGTCGCCAGGAAGGGCGCGCATTAAAGCAAAGCTGACAAGAGAAACGAGGAAGAGCATGGGAATGGCTGCCAGTACTCTCCTTATAATCATTTTTCGGCTTACCTGGTGCTGAGACAAAACGTTAAGCTAATAATAACCGCAATGGCTGTCACTTCTTGCTTTCTATTGCAGCGAAAAGGCTCTTGCCGTCTTGTTCGAATTGACAAATCAGCCCCTGCCAAATAGCATGTAACTCAGCTTTTAAGTTATGCGGCGGCATAGCCAAGTGGTAAGGCAGAGGTCTGCAAAACCTCTATCCCCCAGTTCGAATCTGGGTGCCGCCTATCTTTTTACTGATTACTGACGACTTAATAGACTGGTTTTCTGCCGTTTATTAATGTTGCGAATTTACAACTTCGTTTCAGTAACTTATCATCTAAGGACCATTCAAGTTACAATAAGTACTTGTCTTGTGGGCAGTTGGCGCAGTTGGTAGCGCGTTTCCTTGACATGGAAGAGGTCACAGGTTCGAATCCTGTACTGCCCAAATCTTTTTATTGATTGCTAGGACTAGCTTTTGAGCTGGTCCTTTTTATTGACCGTGACGTTCCCATGTTTCTTAGATTGAACTAAATCTTTCCAATTGCCGTCTTAAATAACAGCGGTTTCTGGGCAGGATGTTTCTATGGGTAAGCAAGCGGCATTATTGGTTCTGATTCTTTGTGTTTCGACCTTTAGTCAGGTCGAAGCATCAGCAAAGAGTCGCCAGGCAGTCAACGTGATTAGTCAGAAAGCTAATACGCCTAGCCCATTTGCCGTAGGCAATTTCTTTAGCGCTAGTGCAGCAGCCGCTGTGAAGCCCAGTGTCGAGAAGCGAGCGGGGCCGAAAGATGCTATTGGCCAAGCCCTTGCCGATCATAATCCGACATTAGAGCAAGTGCGTTTGATTCCTTCTTTAGACGGTCCTCAACGCAAACAGATCAATGATTTGTTCAATGTCTATCGCAGTGATTTGAAGCTACTCAACGAGCAATTGCGGCCATTGCGCGAAGAATTTAAAGCGCGTTTAAAATCAGACAAAGACAAATTTGAAAAGGAAAGACAAGATGGCGAAAAACTAGTTCAAACAAAGTCAGAGCCGCTGCTAGCGAAGCCAGCCAAGTATCTAACAGAGCCAGCCAGGTTTGTACCTGCCAAAGAAGAGGAAGACTCAGCTATAGCTGCAATCGTCGACAAAATCAAAGTGCGACAAATTGAGTTCACTCAAGCACTGAGCAAAATTGTCAGTCCAGCACAGATGCTAGAGCTAGAGCAGCTTAAGCGTGGCAAGGTGCCTGCATATGCCCAATAGGAATAAGAGTAAGAATAACTATAAGAGTGAGCTGCAAATTAGGCACTTACTTAATCGTGCTGGTTTTGGTTTTACGCCTGAAGAACTAGCCCCCTATCTTGAGATGGGCTACAGCAGTGCTCTTGAACAGCTCACAAGTCCATCATCAACTGATAACAGTGCCCTTGATACCATGCTTGCTGAGCAGTCGTTCGATTTCACTAACCCCGATGATATTAAGCGTTGGTGGCTGTTTAGAATGATGTTTACCCGGCGGCCGCTTGAAGAGAAAATGACGCTTTTCTGGCATGGACACTTTGCCACTTCAGATAACAAAGTGCGCAGCCCCTATGCCATGTATGTGCAAAATTGCACCATGCGCAAACATGCCTTTGGCAAGTTTGATGATCTGCTCCTGGCTATGTCAAAAGATCCAGCCATGATTAATTGGCTTGATAATCAGCAGAACCGCAAGAAAAAGCCCAATGAAAATTATGCCCGTGAAGTAATGGAACTCTTCACCATGGGCATCGGTAACTATTCAGAGCAAGACGTCAAAGAGGGTGCTCGTGCTTTTACCGGCTGGCAGGCTAAACCTGATGGTTTTTACTTCAATAGCGGACAGCACGACAATGGCAGTAAAACTTTTCTTGGGCGAACTGGCAATTTCAATGGCGAAGATATAGTTTCTATTCTGGCTAATCAGAAGGCTACCGGTCAGTATTTAGCGCGCAAGTTAATTCGCTATTTTGCACTTTATAATCCGTCCAGCTCATTTGTCGATGAGATTGCTAGCGTTTATAAAAAAAGCGACCACAATATTGGTGCCATGGTTAGTGCCATTTTTTCTTCTCATAATTTCTCATCTAGCGCCTGTTTCCATTCGCTGATAAAGAGCCCCTGTGAGTATGTTGTTGGCATGCTCAAGACTTTTCAGGTCAGTCAAGTTGATGCGGAAGTGCCGCGCTTAATGGCGTCCATGGGGCAGAATCTCTTCAATCCACCATCGGTAAAAGGTTGGGATGGCGGCGAAAATTGGATTGCATCAGATGTGATGATGGCACGATTCAACTTCGCTACCCGCATGATTTCGCAAAAGTTTGACTATCTTGAGAAATATTCTTCGCCTGCCAAAATCGCCGCTGAGCAGGGGCTTACTAGTGCAGCCGAGACCGTTGACTATTTTCTTAGCCTACTTATTGAGAACGATGCCCCTCCTAGTGTGCGAGAGCGGCTAATTAAGTATGTTTCCAGCGATATGAGTGGCAAGCCCATGGCTAAGCTACCAGAAGATAAAGTTCTTGATGCCCGGCTTCGTGGTCTGGTACATTTGATTATGACTTTGCCTACTTATCAATTGACGTAATAACCGATTTAATAATCGACTTAAAACAGGTACGAATGAAATGACTAATCCCAGTTCTATCAATAGTTCTCTTAATAGGTCTATTAGTCGGCGTGATTTTCTGGCAGGGTTAGCGGCTTTAGGTATTCTTGGGCAGCAGCAATTAGAAGCTTTTGCTGCTCAGGTAGATCCGGTCTCAGGATCGGAGCGGTCGATTTTGGTGATTCAGCTTAATGGTGGTAATGATGGTATCAATACAATCATTCCCTATGGTAATGGTGCCTATTATGATGCTCGTCCCAAAATTGCAATCAAGCAGGCTGACGTGCTTCATATCGACGATAAAGTTGGCTTCCACCCTAGCTTGACGGCATTTCAAGAGTTTTACAAACAAGGCAAGTTAGCTGTGATTCAAGGGGTTGGTTATCCCGAGCCCAATCGTTCACATTTTCGCTCTATTGAAATTTGGCAAACAGCTCAGCCTGATATTATCGGTGATACCGGTTGGTTGGGGCGCTACCTTGATCACTTGAGCATTTCTCAATCTTCAAATAGAGTTGTGAAAGCGAGCATTGAGCCCGGCAAAGAAAAAATTGCCATGTTGGCAGTCAATGTCGATCCGCTTTTGCCTAAGTCATTATTGGCGCGTAAAGTGGCTGTGCCATCTGTCTCTGACGTGCAAGCATTTCGGTTTAAAGTCGATCCGCTCTACCAAGCAGATCGTGCTCTGCAGCTAGAAGCCTTTAACGATATCTATAACAATTTCGAAGATAGTCGCTCTGTGGTGAAGAAGCTGCGCACAAGTGGCATTGAGGCCAATCGGGCTTCTGAGCGTCTGCTCGACCTTGTTAAAGGGCACAAGACTACAGTTAAGTATCCTGATGGTAAGCTCGGCTCCAGTCTGAAATTCATTGCTCAAATGGTCAGTGGTGGCATCGGTGCTAAAGTCTATACCCTTGGCTATGACGGTTTTGATACCCATGCTGGCGAGTTGCGCACACAGACCAATTTGCTTGCCGGTTTGGGTAAATCGCTCAATGCCTTCCAGGAGGATCTCAAACAACACGGCTGTGACGATAAAGTCATGGTGCTGATTTTCTCTGAATTTGGTCGGCGGGTAGCAGAGAACGGTGGTGGCGGAACAGACCACGGCACAGCTGGGCCCAGCCTTGTTCTTGGTGGTGGTGTCAAAGGCGGGCTCTATGGTCAATATCCATCGTTGACTGAATTAGATCACGGCGACCTTAAATTCAATGTTGATTTCCGCACCGTATACGCCACTATTCTCGACCGCTGGCTAGGTGCTGACAGTCGCGAAGTATTGGGCAAGAACTTCGAAAATCTCGATTTCTGCTAGATATTTCTATGGGTCTGGCGGAGCGTCGCCTTCAAGCATGACAAAGAATTTGCGTTCACAGTCCCACATGTTGTCATCTTTCCAGTTAAGTAGAGAGACCTTGGCTGACCAGGCTCCTTCTTTGGTTATGTTGACGTCTGGTTGGAAGATGTAATGACCTTTGAAAATGTCACCGGGGTCATTGGCATTGAAGTCTTTGGTAAAGACCACTGCGCCATCTGGATCTTCAATGGTAACGATGCCTTTGTATTGGCGGCGCTCGTAAGGTGTGCCGAAGCCAATGACGCAAGTGCAGTTCATTTTTGTCGGGAGTTCTTTGAGAACAAACAGATCAAAAAGTCCACGGGCATCCACTCGACCGTCTTCTTCGTGGTCGGCCCCTTGGCAGAAAAGAATGTACCCGCTGTGCAGATACTTCATAGAATCGGTCTCCTTACGACTGCTACCTAGAATTTTACCGCTTTTATTGAGCGCGGCCCTATTGTCAGCCCAAGAAAACAATTGTCAGCCCAAGAAAAGAAATCAAGTATAGAAATTGCGCCCAAAGAAAAGCCCTCGCTAAACAATCTAGTTAAGCGAGGGCTCTTTATCTCTTGAGAATCTACAGCTTAGTGGCGAGTATCTTTCTTGGTAGAAATTACTGACTCAGCAATAGCGTTCGGTACTTCTTCGTAGTGAGCGAATTCCATGGTGAATGTACCTTGTCCGCGGGTCTTGTTGCGGATGTCGGTGGCATAACCAAACATTTCAGACAATGGCACTGATGATTTCACTTTTGATAGTGAGTCAACTGTATCCATACCTTCGATGCGGCCACGTCTCGATGAAATGTCACCAATAACGTCACCCATGAATTCTTCTGGAACTTCAACTTCTACGCGCATGATTGGCTCTTGAAGAATAGGATTGGCTTTCATGAAGCCTTCCTTGAAGCCAATTGAAGCCGCAGTCTTGAAGGCCATTTCGTTCGAGTCAACTTCGTGGTACGAACCGAAGACCAATATGCACTTGACGTCGATTACAGGGTAACCGGCCAGTACGCCGCCAACTAGTGTGTCTCTTACGCCAGCTTCAATAGCTGGGATGTATTCTTTTGGAACCACACCACCAACGATTTTATTGACGAATTCGAATCCAGTTCCAGCAGCTAGAGGCTCTAGTTCGAAGACTACGTGACCATATTGACCACGACCACCAGACTGACGGATGAATTTGCCTTCGCACTTGACGTTCTTCTTGATGGTTTCGCGGTAGGCAACTTGTGGCTTACCAACGTTGGCTTCTACTTTGAATTCACGAAGCAGACGGTCAACAATGATTTCTAGGTGAAGTTCGCCCATACCAGCGATGATTGTTTGGCCAGTTTCGTGGTCAACACGCACTTTGAAGGTTGGATCTTCTTCTGCCAAGCGGCCCAGTGAGACGCCCAGTTTGTCGGAGTCGCCTTTGGTTTTTGGTTCGATGGCAACCGAGATAACTGGATCTGGGAAGTTCATTGATTCCAAAATTACTGGTGAATTTTCAGCTGAAAGAGTGTCACCGGTTGTGGTGTCTTTCAAGCCAACAGCAGCAATAATGTCACCGGCGAAGGCTTCATCAACGTCTGTGCGGTTATCTGCTTGCAATTGAACTAGACGGCTGATGCGCTCTCTTTTTCCTTTTGTGGAGTTGAGAACGTAAGAACCAGCTGCCAATTTACCTGAGTAGATGCGCAAGAAGGTCAGTTTACCGACGAAAGGATCGTTCATAACTTTGAAGGCAAGTGCTGAGAACGGTGCGTTGTCGTCAGGAGCTCTTTCTGTTTCAGTACCATCTGGCAAGGTGCCTTTGATAGCAGAAACGTCAGCTGGAGAAGGCAGCAAGTCGACAACAGCGTCGAGAAGCTGTTGAACACCTTTGTTTTTGAAAGCTGAACCACAGAGAATTGGAATAACTTTGTTGGTGCAAACTGCTTTTCTCAAAGCTACTTTGAAAGCTTCGTTTTCAACAGTTTCAGTTTCCATGTAGATTTCCATCAGAGCGTCGTCTGTTTCAACAACTGACTCTTCAAGTTCTTTGCGATATTTTTGAGCGTCTTCAAGCATGTCGGCAGGAATGTCGACGATGTTGAATTTCTGACCCATAGGATCTTTTTCGTCGTAGATGTGAGCTTTCATTTCAACTAGGTCTACTAGACCTTTGAACTCGCCTTCAGCGCCGATTGGCAATTGAATAGGGTGAGCATTGGCCCAAGTGGTGGACATACCAGGAAGCTGTTCTTTGATTTGTTTGACTACTTTGTAGAAGTCAGCGCCAGTGCGGTCCATTTTGTTGACCAGAATCATTCTGGGCACTTCGTAACGGTTGGCTTGCTTCCATACTGTGTTGGTTTGCGGTTGTACGCCACCAACTGCACAAAGCACAATAACAACGCCGTCGAGCACGCGCATGGAGCGTTCTACTTCTACTGTGAAGTCAACGTGTCCGGGGGTGTCGATTAAGTTGATGCGCTTGCCTCTCCACTGGGAGGTGATAGCAGCTGCTGTAATGGTGATGCCGCGTTCTTTCTCTTGCTCCATCCAGTCGGTGAACGATGTGCCTTCGTGCACTTCACCCATTCTGTGGATCAAGCCGGAATAAAAGAGAATCCGTTCTGTTGTGGTAGTTTTGCCAGCATCGATGTGAGCGGCAATACCCATGTTACGGACGTCTTGAAGCTGAATTTGTCTTCCTGCCACTGTCCCTGTTTTCCTCTCTTTAACGCTATCCATTTGAACCTTCCAAATATAACTAGCTGGGTACTATCTTGCTCTGCTCAACCACTGGTGTTGACGACCTTTCTCCTGGAGCGCCTTGAGAAGCGCCCTTCTTGGAAAGACCGAACTTAGGTTACCACCTGATATCGCACCATCTTTATATCCTTCATAAAGATATTCAGAATTGACTGAGCATTCTTTACAATCAGATATAACTGCTGTTCTGAAATTAGTTGCCTACAAGAAATTTTCTATAGGCCTTCGTACAACCCTTTGTACAACACTTTTCACAAAAACGCTTCGACCAATGGCCGAAGCGTTTTAAATAACACCTTGCACCTTCGATCTAATTTTGATTAGTAGCGGTAGTGAGCGAAGGCTTTGTTGGCTTCAGCCATTTTGTGTGTTTCGTCGCGCTTCTTAACTGATGCTCCGGTGCCGTTGCTGGCGTCGGCTAGTTCAGCTGAAAGACGCTCGGCGAAAGTACGACCTGGTCTCTTGCGGCTATTGGTGATCAGCCATTGTGAAGCAAGAGCAAATCCACGTGAAGACTTAACTTCAACAGGAACTTGGTAGGTCGAACCACCAACGCGGCGGGCCTTTACTTCTACTAGAGGAGTGACGTTTTTCAAAGCTTTGTTGAAAACATCTAGAGGCTCTTGCTTGGTGCGATCTTTGAGAATTTGAAGAGCATCATAGAAGAGGCTCTGGGCTGTGCTGCGCTTACCGCGCTGCATCATACGGTTGACGAAGCGTGAGACCTGTTGGCTGTTGAATACAGGGTCAGCTACGGTAATTCTTTTATCTGCTTGCTTTCTGCGAGACATTCTTACTATTCCTATTTATTAGTTCAGGTTGGAAATTGAGGCTTATTTCTTCTTGCCGGCTGCTGCTGCTGGAGCGCCTGGCTTAGGACGCTTAGCACCGTACTTCGAGCGGCTTTGTTTGCGGTCTTTAACGCCGGCAGTGTCGAGGGCGCCTCTGACGATGTGGTAGCGAACGCCTGGAAGATCCTTAACCCGACCGCCTCTTACGAGTACGACTGAGTGCTCTTGCAAGTTGTGGCCAACACCAGGAATGTAGGCTGTGATTTCGATGCCGTTTGTGAGACGTACTCTGGCAATCTTGCGAAGTGCTGAGTTTGGCTTCTTAGGGGTTGTTGTCTTCACCTGGGTGCAAACGCCCCTTCTCTGAGGGCAAGACTTGAGCGCTGGAGACTTGGTCTTGTAAGTCACCTTGCTTCTTTCGCGTCTGATCAACTGATTGATGGTAGGCACCACTGCACTCCTAAGAACTACGACTACTGAAAATAACAGAACAAAAACTAGCGAATAACCCATAAAAGATTGGACAGCTGCAAAGACAACCTCCTTTAACCAATATGGGTATCGGCAAGTTTTCAGATTATCAGATGAGCCTAGGTGATATAGCGGACTTTCCAAAATCCTTTACAAAGCAAAAGCCAAATGATCGAATTCTTAGGCGAAACCCCTCTAAAACGGCCAATTCTTAAGCGGCTATCACAAACTGCGTTAAGCGTGGCCGGCTTTCAAGGGGAAGCGTTAGCTGATATTGCCATTTAAATTGATTGTGGTTCTTGGAATATTGATGGCTGGCTTACCCAAGGGGTTGAGGCTAACTGAGCGCTCTAGTGAAAGCTTCTTGGGTGGCGACTTAGCCCTGAGCCAGTGGTCTCTGGTCAAAAGTGAGAAATGACCCGCCCGCTCTAGGCCTGCTTCTTCAAGGGCCTCGATCACTGAATTTTGATAGTCATAGGCTTTAGCGATGACCATGCCTTTCATACCAGCCCGTCGCATTATCGTGAGAACGAAATTGACAAGGTCGCGAGCTGTGTGGGCCCAGCCTGGATGCACAGCAAATTCAAGATGATAATCGCCCTCTCTGTGGGCGGTGACGCGGCAGGCTGAGGTAATTACCTTGCGCTCTGAGTCGCACGCCACCCAGAACCAACTCTTGCGCCTAATTAGACGGCGAGCAAGTTTGTCGAGGCTCTCTACTTTTAAGGGGAAGACATAGAAGTCTTCGTCTAAGTATTGAAATGTCAGCCTGAGATCAGCTGGTAGCACTTCTTGATGCAGTTGATAAAGGCTGGCTTGGTCTTCGGGAATAGCCAAGCGAAAATTATCTTCTGATTTAGGGTCTGACTTTGGCGCTAATTTAAGATCGGCTGGCACTTGATAGTGAGTTATGCGGGCTGAGCGGCGGAAGCCACAGCTGGCAAGAACGGCCAGGGCGCCTTGGTTTTGATCTGAGGCTTCGGCGACAAAGTGACTAATACCTTGACTGCCAAAGAGGGCAAAGGCGAAGCGCAATAATTCTTGGGCGATGCCGCGCCCGCGGTGATTAGGATGCACCACAAGATGATCTACTTGCCAGCAGTTTTTTGATTTGCCGATTGGATGCAGTGAAATCATGCCAATTACAAGGCCGTCTTCTTTGGCTACATATACTGATGGCGAAATATGCCAATGGCACGGCAACCAATGCTGCCAGAAAGTAAGACCAGTAATCATGTAGCGGTCTTCGGCACAGAAACTCTCGTAAGGCACAGGCTCGCCTTGGTAGCGCAGCAAGGCGCGTACCTGGGTAGATTCTGTGGCAAATAGAGGCTCAATTTTGATCATAATTAAGATGATACCACGCTTGCCAAGCGGGCCCGCGTGCTGCACGCCTAATTGGCTAAGTGATAGCTACCCGGCTATACTGAGATGCCGACCGTATTATTTAGATGACTCAGCCTACTAAGCAACCAGTTAAGAAGACAGCAAAAGATGATAAGCCATTCTTTAAAACAGTGGCCGACAATCGTCGCGCTCGTCACGATTACGAAATTCTCGATACCTTAGAGGCTGGTATTGCCTTGTTTGGTACCGAAGTTAAATCTATTCGCGCTGGCAAGGCTAATTTAGCCGACGCTTTCGTTAAGGTAGAAGATGGAGAGCTTTGGCTATATAGCTGTCATATATCTCCGTATGACTTTGGTAATAGATTCAATCACGAGCCCCTGCGCAAGCGCCGTTTGCTCGTTCATAAGAAGCAAATTCTTAAGTTGAAATCGAACATGCAGGAGAAAGGTCTGGCGCTAATTCCGCTTAAAATGTACTTCAAGGGTCATTTGGTTAAAGTCGATTTGGCTTTGGCCAAAGGTCGAAAACTGTATGACAAGCGCGAGAATATTGCCAAGAAAGAGACTAAGCGCGACCTTGATCGTTTAACTAAGTCTCGCAATAACAGTCATTAGTAAGTAAAAGAAAAAGCATTTTCAGGCAACAGATAAAACAGATTCAGCCAACGCAGAATTTCAGAGAGGGTCAATGGCAAAAGTTAAAAGCTCGGTCTTAAGTTTGCTCTTAATGTCGGGGCTACTTCAAGGTTTAGTTCAGTTAGCTCTCCTTGCTCCTGTCTGGGCCGCTTCTCCAGTTGCCATTCTGAAAAGTGGACGCAACGGTTCTACCTATCAAGAACAGCATATCGGAACTTTTGAAGATGACTACAAGGTTTTCCGTAAGGCTCTTGATGGTGCCAATGTTCGCTACGATGAGCTCAGCGATACCGATGTCGATGCTGGAGTGGCTAGGCTATCGGGATACAAAGTAATTGTGGTGCCCCTTTTAGTTGATTTACCGGCGGCTGAAGTTTCGGCTCTTTCTGATTTCGCTCGCGGTGGCGGTAAGCTTCTTATCACTGATGGTGCAGGTGTTCCTGGTGCTGGTGCTCAAGCTTTAGAAGCACTGGCTGGTGTGGCATCAGCCAAGCAAGCAACTATTAAGGAAGTAAACAAATTAGTCTGGAGCAAGGCTGGCGCAATAAACCCACCAACAGCCGAATTCTCTATCGCTAGTGTTATCTCTCAATTAGCTTTGAGTGGCACTGGTAGCAGTATGGCTACCTGGCAAGATGCCAGTGGTCAGGAGCAAGGAATTGGTATTGCTCGCTCTGGGAACGTGATATTTATGGGATGGGCACCCGGTGTGCAGGGTGAAGTATCGAGCAATGCCTTGATGCTGTCGCAGGCTTTAGATGAACTGTCACCTGGTATCACTCAAGCAGCCGCTGTGCAAATTAGTTTTGCTGACTATCAGACTATTTCTCAGGAACTTGATTATTTAGCTAAGCGCACAGATGAGGCCATGAAGACCGCCAAACAGGCTGAGTTTTCTGTGCCCCTGAAGACCATACAAGCTGCCTACGATTCAGCTGTTGCGCACGTCAAATCTTTTCAGCAAGCCTACAGCGATAGACGCTTCTTAGAAGCCGATGAGCATGTGCAGAAAGCGCGTCAAGACTTTGCCATGGCCTTTGCCCAGTCGATGCCTGTTCGCCCAGTTGAGGCTCGTTCCGTTTGGCTTGACAGAGGAACAATTGTCTCCACCCGTGGTGCCAAAGGCATGGCTCAGCTTTTCGATAAGTTGAAGACTGCCAACATCAACGTTGTTTATTTTGAAACCAATAACGCTGGTTTCACCATGTTCCCTTCAAAGGTTGGTACGCAGAATCCTGAGACCCTTGGGTGGGATCCGCTCGGTTGTGCCATTTCAGAAGCGAAAAAGCGCAACATGGAATTTCACGCTTGGTTCTGGACATTCACGGTCGGCAATGCCAAGCACAATCCGATTGTTGGTAAAGAGTCAGACTATCCTGGCCCTGTACTTCCTGCTCATGATTTTTCTTGGGCATTGGCTTCTCAAACTGGTGCATTCTTGCCACCAAGACAATTTGAGTATTGGCTTGACCCGTCTAATCCTGAGTGCCGTGCTTATGTCAAAAGTTTGATATTTGAGGTGGTTAATCGCTATCCGGTTGATGGTATTCAGCTAGATTACATTCGCTATCCCTTCAACAACAAAGGCTCTGAGATGGGCTTCAATTGGTTAGGACGGCAGAAGTTTGAACGTGAGACTGGTCTATCTCTTGATCGCCTTGATGAAGATACAAGAACAATGTGGATTCATTGGAAAGCCAATATCATCAGCAGTTTCGTTAAAGAAATGTCTGAGTCTTTACGTGCTGCTAAACCTGGTATTCGTATTTCTGCAGCTGTTTATGGCATGCCCAAACGTATGCGCATGAATGCCGTGCAGCAAGAGTGGGAAGTATGGGTAGCTAACGGGTGGATTGATACGATCAATCCAATGACTTATGTGGGCACGGCCAAAGAACTAAACGATGCTGCCGGGTTTGTTCGTGAATCGACAGCTGATAAGGCTCTTTCTTATCCCGGTTTGTCGATTAGACAGCTTGATACAGCTGGTTTGGTTGAGCAACTTGATACTGCTCGTGTGATTGGTACTTTAGGAACGACCATGTTTGCTGTTGCCCACCTCGATGATAAGAAGGTCAACATGCTCAAAGTTGGCCCATACAGACGGCCGACAATAATGACACCACAGTCTGATCCAATAAAAGCCAGCCGCCTCTTGTTTGACGATTTCTCCACTATGGTCAATCGTTATTTGCAAGATCCTAAAAAGCGCATCATGTCTGACACTGCCAGTACCAATGATGTAGTCAATCAACTTGATTCGGTGCAGAAATCACTGCATAGTTTGTCTAGTAACCCTAAAGCTGAAGAGATAGATGCCGTGCTTAAAGACGTATCTTCGCTGCATGCGACGGTACGCGAGTGGCTTAGGTTAGAGGCTTTCATTCAACGCGGCTTCCGCGCTCAGTATATTGCCAACTATTTAAGTCAGGTGGAAGCGATTCTCTCTTACGCCGCTCAGCATGCAAGAACAACCAGTGCTGGTGCGAGTGCCATAGCTACTCAGGCCGCTAATCCTGGGTAATTTGCCCTCGCGGCCACCCATCCGGTATTGAGCGAATTTGGATTGCTATGTTGATGAGTCAATGCGTTTCCAAAGCTGTCAGATTTTTTCGCCAAAAATCTGACAGCTTTAGAACTCTTACTTCCTTACCTAATTACTTGTTTATTCTTCATCCACTGTCCCACTTCCACATCGCTGGTGGTGCCGGGGCGGGGATAGCCATAGTGAGTTGAGAGGCGCACTGCAGCAACTTTATTGTCCTTAAATTGCAGGTCGAGAACTGACGAAGTATCTGTACCGTGCCAGGTGACTTGCGAGAAATCGGCAGTGTGTTTGTACCCTGGTGCGGGAAAGCGCTTCAGAAGATCTTTCTTGGTAAGGCCGAAAAGGTCTTCGCCAGTGTATTTGCGACTTAAGAGCGAAAGTTTGTCTACTGCTACCTGATTACTGTTTGCTTTTGTTTGTTTGTTTGTCGCTTGTTCGTAGGTTTTTGGCCCATCTTTGGCCCAGATCACACTAGTAGGCGGTAAGGGTTTGGAGCTTTCTGGAGTCTTTGCTACGGACGCGGTCTGGAATAGCATGGCGAAAATCGTCAGACAGCTCCAATATTTTCTTTGAAAGGCAATATGCATAAAGTGGCTAGTCAGTTTGGAAGCGGTTCTGATGATCAATTTGCCAGCTCGACTAATTTAGATTAGCTAGACTACTTAAATTACTTAGACTTAGTTGAATCTCTCATGTATTTCATGACGTTGGGGAAAAGCTCTTGCATTCGCCTATCGGCATATTTGTCGCTGCCTTGACCGGTGGCCGTGGCGAAGGCCTCGGCAAAGAATTCTTCTTTGGCTGGGGAGCCCAGGTAATAGTTCATTGGTCCACCTGGTTGCACTTCTTTCATAAGCTGCTGCATTTGGGCGGGCGAAATATTGTTGACGTCGTTCACCATAGCGGCTTGGAACTTCTTGTCTTGCATTGAAAGGAATCCGTGGGCAGCGCTATAGGCGTGGCCTGCTTCATGCCGGGCGAGACCGGCTACATCGGTATTTTTGAGAGACTTGACCGGAGTGCCGTCGCCTAATTGCTCGAAAACGGCAATATTTGGTGGTTTGCCTTTACCGTCAAACAAAGAAGGAGCGTCAAGCGAAACTTTCTGGCCATTCACCACCATGTTTGCCTTGTTGGTTCCCATGGCCTTGTCGTATTCGTAGATATTTTTGAAAACGTTGACCTGAACACCTTTGTCTTTCAATTCTTGGGCTACTTTTTCTGGCAAAGTGGCGACACCGCTCGCTACTTCTTGGGCAAAGGCCGCACTTGTGCCTCGGTTTTGTACTTCAAGAATAGGCTTGGCGCCGGCTCTATCCCCAACTATAGGTTTGTCCCCGATGGCAGTTCTATCGCTAGTGCTTTGTTTGTCGCCAGCGACTTTGCCCTCGGGTTTTGCATCAGGTTTTGCTTCTGGGGCCGAAAGCTGGGCCGTTTTCAAGTTTTTGAGATGGTCGTCCATATTAGAAAATTTAGACAGACCCAACTCTCTCGTTTCAACTGAAGCTATTTTCTGGTCGCTGGTCAGGGGAACTTTGTAGCCTTCAAACTTCAGCCCTGTGTCGCCAGCGGTGGCGGCGCCTTGATTGGCGTCGGCAATTTTTGGCTGGTCTTTGGGGGGTGAGTCTGACATATTTCTAATCTACCCAAGGCACCATGAAAAAGTCGTGAAACCTAAGCTAAAAACCAACGCTAACAACCAAAAATGGAACCTCTCCCGGGGGAGAGATTCCATCGAAAGGAGGACTAATAGCTAGTGCTAGATTAGCTGCCTGAGTTCCAATCGGTCACTGGGGTGATGACTGGTTGAGCGTAAGTTACTTCAACTACTGGTTGTTGTACAGGTTGTACAGGTTGAATTTGCTGTATTTGCTGTATAGCAGGGGGAGCGAAGTTTACTTGAGTTGCAGGTGCTTGTACTGCTTGAGCAACAGCAGGGGCGGCAGCGGCAGCTGCAGCAGCGGCTTGTTGTTGAGCGGCATAAGCTCTGAAGGTCTCTTCGATGAGACCGGCTTTTTCGCGCAGTAAGTACTCTATGTAATCACCACGGCTCATACGTGAAGCTGCGACTTGTTCGTCGAGCAAACGGTGGGCCATAGGGGTTACACAAACGGCAGTTGTGGTTCCACGGTTCTTACCAAAGAAGAACGATTTGGCACCACCTTTAGGGCCGGTTTGTTTAGCTTGAGGGGGTAATCTCAAGGGGGCCAAGCCAGCGCGTTCACGAATAAGCATTTCTACGTAATCGCCATTCGAAACGCTGGCGGAAGCGGCTTGTTCTTTAAGTAACTGACGACCTAAGGCTGTCAGGTTGAACGAAACCGAACCGGACTCTTTGCCAGGAAAGCGCGAGCGCCTGGGCGAAGTGGTCTTGGCAGGTGCTGGTGTTATCTGGACCGTTGTGTTCATCTAGCTTATGGCAGTGATTTTTCTATCAACCTTATGGCCTTTAGTGAATCTCTACCTTTCCTCCTTTTCTGAAAGAACTAACCTTCTGGTACGAATATAAGACTGAGTCTTTTTTGAATTTGATGGCCAATGCCATCTGGATGCCAACGCTTTGTTTCGTCTTTTGTTTTGCTTTCTGGCCCATGCCTTTAAGCTACCGACGGTTAAGTCGATTAGAAAGCTCTTGCCGTGCCCTCGCACTTGGACTCTTCAAAAAATGTCACTGGGTGGTTTTTCGATTTGTCCTGGCAACCCTTTCCAAGACCTTGATTATAGAGCAAAGTTACGAGAAAGATGCAGTAGTCATGTATTACTATCTTTTCATAACAAGTGGCTCTGGAAGCTCATGACAACCGTTTAAGGTATATGCCAATGTTGATGGATAGCCAAGTTGTTGAATACTATAGCGATGACACAGCCAAGTGCAGCTCCAACAAAAACTTCTACAGGAGTGTGGCCGAGGAACTCTTTTATGCGCTCAGTCGATAGCTTTGGGTGTTCAGAAAAGAGTTCAACCATCATCTGATTGAGCACTTTGGCTTGCAGTCCAACAGTTCTTCTGACGCCAGCAGCGTCATACATAACGATAAAAGCAAGACAAAGAGCAATGGCAAATGAGACGGAGTTAAACCCTTCAATCAAGCCAACTGATACTGCCATGCCCATGGTGCAGCAAGAATGTGATGAGGGCATGCCTCCGGTGGTGGCAATCATGCGTAAATCAAGTTTGCGGGTGGTGACTAACTTAGTGATGACTTTCAGCGCCTGGGCAAAAGAGCTGGAGAAAACTGTCACAGCAATCACCTGCCAGCCGCGTCCCTGCATGTTCTGAACAGCGTCTTGAACATTTAGTGCGGCTGTTGTCTGGGCGAAAGTTAGAAGATTTGGGTCTAGTAAAGAGAATTCCATTTATAACTGCTCTATTTCTGTCTGTGGATAGCATACTTTAATAGAGCTTTCAGCACCGGGGCATCAGTGATGTCAAGTGAGCTTTCCTCAATTAAAGTCACACCTTCGCTCTCCATTTCTCTCAGTTTTTGGCGCGCACCGTCAACACCTATAGCACGCACCCATGTGGCTTTCTTGCTGGCTTCGTCTTTTCCTGGGGTCTTGCCTAGGGTGTGAGCGTCGCCTGTTACATCTAATAGATCGTCAGTGATCTGAAAAGCCAAGCCTAAAATTTCGCCTAAACGATACAGACTGGCTAGCTGATTTTCGTTGGCTCCCATGAGTTTGCCACCAGACCAGAGGGAGAAGCGAATTAGAGCACCGGTTTTTCCTGCGTGAATTGACTCTACTGTGGCGATATCAAATTTGGTGTCATCGGCACCAGTGAATTCCATATCTTTCACTTGTCCGCCCACCATGCCTGACGGGCCTGTGGCTTGGCAGAGATGATGAGCAACTGCTAGTAAGTCAGTGGGGTTGACGTCTTTACTGGTGTGTTCAATCAAAACTTCGTTGGCCAACATGAGAAGGCCATCACCTGCTAATAGAGCTAGAGCTTCTCCATAGACTTTGTGATTGGTTGGCTTGCCCCGGCGAAGGTCGTCATTGTCTAAGCAGGGCAAATCATCGTGCACTAAGCTCATGGCGTGCACCATTTCGATGGCACAGGCGCAAGGCAGAGCTGTTTCAATCGGGTTTAAAATTGTCTTTGCATTATTGTTAGTCTGCTTTTTGCTAGCGGCTATGGCTTCAGCAGCAGCGAGAGTAAGCATTGCTCGCAGCCGCTTGCCACCAGAAAGCACTGAATATCTCATTGACTGCCAGAGGCGAACCGGTTCTTGATCTACTAAATAGATGGCAAGCCGATCTTCTACAAGCTTACGCCTTGCTACTAGGTAGCTTTCAAAGTCGAAGTCTGATTTGGTTTGCACTTGCATTAGTATCTAGGTTTATTTATTGAGAACTTTTTTGACGAGCTGGAAAAATTTCAAACCCTCAACACCGAGAGTAAGAATGCTTCTCTCTTTAGCCATCAAGAGTGAGAGCAGTGGTCCAATTTGCTTAGCCATCTCGATATATTCAAGCGGTCCAGCGGCCTGAGCTTCTTTTGGGAATCTCAGTCGTTCAGTCAAATCTTCCAAATTGAAACGAGCGGCCTGCATTTGTATGAGAGTTTGATCACGAATGCTATCAATCAAAATTTCTGCAGTCTCCATGCCATCGTTGATGCGCCAGTGGTTTAAGAGAATGATCCAGGCCCCGACACCTAGAGCAAAAGCCAAAAGCGAAATCATAATGCGGGCGGCCATCATTAATATAGGCGAATGTTGATCGAGGAAGGCAATTGCCACTGGTGCTAGCAGAATTACTGCCACCACCGAGAGCAGTGCCACTAGACCAATATAGAAGTAGCCAACGAGTAGCGTAACGAAGCGCACTTTCTCGATGGCTTCGGCCAGCTCGGCACTAATTGAAACTGCTTGCAGCTGAGAATTCGCTAATTGAGATTCCGTCCGACTCTCAGTTCGACTCTCAGGCGTGGTCGGCTCAATGCGTATGTTTTGAATCTCAATCGGTTCATTGACCGAATTTGCTGATGTTTCTAAATCGTCGTTATCTGTCATTTTTCACTACTTGAGGAGGTCGCGGGCAATGAGCATGCGTTGAATTTGATTGGTGCCTTCGTAGATTTGACCGGCTTTGGCGTCTCTAAAAATGCGTTCAATCAAAAGCTCGGGCTTCATGCCATCCATTCCTAGAATGCTCAGTACTTCGGTTGAAACGCGCATGGCTACGTCGCTTGCCATGGTTTTAGCCATGGCGGCAACAGTGACACTTTGCTCGTTAGCATCAATTAAGCGGGCTGCTTGGAAGGTAAGCACTCGGGCTGCCTCAATTTGTACCGCTAGGTCGCCAAGCTTGCCGGCCATGCCGTTGGCATCGGCAGTAATGGCCCCGTCACGATAGTGTTTTTGTAAAGTCTCAAGGCAAGCATCTAAGGCCCCTTGGGCCCAACCGATCGATTGAGCGGCGATAGTCACTCTTCCTTTGGCTAAGCTAGAAAGAGCAACCTTGCGGCCTTCGCCGTGTTGCCCTAGTAAATTAGCCTTGGGCACTTTGCAATCGTTGAAAACAATTTCACATGTTGAATAGCCACGCATGCCGAGCATGTCAAATTTTTGACCAATGGCGAAACCTTCAAAATTGCGTTCAACAATGAAGGCAGTGATATGTCCTGGTCGTTTGGCTTTGCCACCTTCTTGCGGTTTCTCTCTGGCAGGTGGCTTTTCAGTGGATGGGGATCCACTTTGTTCAGCACTTTCGAGTAGACGGGCCATCACTATGTAGTAGTCGGCCGAGGCACCAGATGTGATGAATGTTTTGGTGCCGTTCAAGAGATAGTCGCCATTGCTATCGATTTTCGCAGTAGTTTCAATGGCGGCAGTGTCAGAGCCAGCATTAGGCTCGGTTAAGCCAAAGGCTGCCAGCATCTTGCCTGACGAAGAAGGCACTAAATATTTTTTCTTCTGTTCATCGTTGCCGAAGCGATAAATTGGTTCTTGGCTGAGCACGTGCACTCCCAGAGAGCTCATGATTGGCACGCAGCGTCGGCCGAATTCTTCATTGACTAGACTGAAGCTAACATAGTCACCAGCAGAGCCACCGTAAGTGTTAGGGAAAGGCAAGCCGCCTAAACCCCATTCTGGTTGGCAGGCCTTTTCGAAAAGATCACGCCTAAAGACATTTTCTTTGTCTGAGGCAATAACTTCTTGCAAGCTAACTGATTTTGCAAAAGCTTTGGCCTTGTCGAGCCAAGCCAATTGTTCTTTGCTGAACTTGCCCTCTAGTGCGCTAGTGGAGCTTGGTGATATCTGTGTTTGGACCATATCAATCATCTACCTAGAAATACATATACAAATATAGCAAGTACAAATATAGCAAGTAATGATCCCTTTTCCGGCCAGAAGCTCTAACTAATGCCAGTTGCGGAGTGCTCTTCGGCAACGTACCTTCTGTCTGCCTGCCCTGGCTGGGAAGATGCCCCTGGAAGACAAGCCAGAACATAAGGTAGAACATAAGATGGTATACAATTAATCTCGCGCAGTCGGCGTTTTGTCAAAAGATTGGCACTTCGGTCTTGGCAACGATCGCTTCTAGAGCGCGAAAGTAGTTTCGGAACCAGAAATTTCTATTTGTATGGTTAAAGCGCAAGAACTGGCACAAATTCAAAAACCGCGAGTTCTTAAAAAGGGCGATACGGTTGGTATCATCGCGCCTTCTTCGCCGCAGTTTGAACCAGGAAATCTCAAATTTGCTACCGATTGGCTTACTAAAATGGGCCTTTATTTCAAAATTGGTGCCAATAGCACTAAGTCTTACAGCAGTTATGCTGGAAGTGATAGTGCTCGGGCAGAAGATTTGCACACACTGTGGAGCGATGACGACATCACCGCTGTGCTTCCGATGCGCGGTGGTGCTGGTGCTTCTCGCATTTTGCCTGAGCTCGATTTTTCATTGTTTGAGCAGAAGCCAAAAATCTTGGTGGGTTTTAGTGATATCACTGCTCTACTAATTGCCATTAATCAGAAGTCTAATTTGGTGACATTTCACGGCCCTACTGTAGGGTTGATGTTTGAGACGGCCTACACTCATAGCTATTATCAGAAAGCAATTATGGGCACTTCTGCCATTGGTCTAGTCACTGACCCACCTAGTGAAGTTTGGGGTTCAGAATATCCACCCACGCGTATGGTTATAGCTGAAGGCAAAGGTAAAGGGCGTTTGACCGGTGGTTGCCTTACTTTGATCCGTGGTCTTATGGGCACACCCTATGAAATTGATTGCGCTGATCGCATTGTCTTTCTCGAAGATGTTGATGAAGAGCCGCACAATATTGATCGTATTTTGACCCAGATGATTCTAGCCGGAAAGTTTGATCGGGCCCGCGGTATCATCATCGGTGACTGTAGCGGTTGTAAGCCCGGTGGAAGCAAACGCAATATTTTGCCGCTCAATTCTTCCCTTGAAGCGATCTTGCGCGAACATTTTAGCCATCTGGGAATTCCTGTAATTTATGGTCTAAAACTTGGCCACACCCCTGATAAAGTGACCTTGCCCTTGGGCGTTATGGCTAGCCTTGATGTCACGTCTAGTTCTAGTTCTAATTCTAATTCTAGTGTGAGATTTAAGATTGAGGAGGCCGCTTGCGTTGATAAAGCCCACAGCGTTAAGAAGTAACGATAGAATAGCGCTTATTGCTCCAGCTAGTCGCCCAGCCAAACCTTCAGCCTTGAAACGGGCTGAGAAAATTATTGCCGAGATGGGCTTCACGCCGGTGGTTGGTGCCCATGCTCTAGACACTCATGGAGCTATGGCCGGAGGCGATCGCGCCCGGCTATTCGATCTTGTTAGCGCCTTAGAAGACGACTCAATTGCTGCCATTTGGTGCCTCAATGGTGGCTATGGTTCGCTGCGCTTGCTCAAAGATATTCCGTACCAGACTTTTGCTAAGAAGCCTAAAATAGTGCTTGGCTGCGACGATAACTGCCACTTGCTCTTTGCCTTGAACCAAAAATCTAAGGTAGTTACTTTTCACGGCAGCAATCTTGATCGCATTGATAGCAGAGAAAGTTTTGATCGCTTTAAGAAATTACTAACTAGCCATGACCATTTCCCTGCCATGCAGGTAAAAGATCGCTTTCTCTCTGACTTCTGCTACGCGCCGGTTCGCGCTGTTGGTAAGGGGCGCATGGTAGCGGGTAATTTAACTGCTCTGGTCTCATTGTTTGGCACCGAATTTGAGCCAGATTTGAGCGGTTCTATTTTGCTATTAGAAGATAGAGCTGAGCGCAATGACATTTTAGACCGCTGGTTTACCACTCTCTATATCTCTAACAAACTATCTACTGTGGCTGCTCTAGGCCTTGGTCAGTTTGAAGATTGCAGCACTAGAGGCTCGTTCAACATGCTCAGCTTTGAAGAGCTAGTAGCAGATCGAGTCACTGAAATGAAACTAGCAACTTGCTTTAACTTGCCCTTTGGCCAAGCTTGTGAAAATGCCATAGTGCCGCTTGGTCTGCAGGTTTCATTTGATACTGAAAAAGGGCATCTTACTTATTTGGAGTCGGCTCTAGAGAAGGATTAGCACTGTGGAATATCCGCTTACAGGCAGCGATTCAAAGACTGATTCAAAGTCCGATTCAAAGAGCAATGGTGCCGTCTCGATCACATTTTCATTGGTCAGTGATAGCACCAATAGAGCCATTTTGACAATGAATTGTATTATGACCTTACTGGTACTGCTCACCTATGGATCAATCATTTTTCGTCACCCAACGCAATTTTCGGTGTATACACTTGCTTTGGCGTTTATGCCAATTTTGTTATTGTTTTGCATTCAATGGTTTATCGGTCGGCGCAAAGAAGGGACGGTGCGCTTAAGTGCTGAAGGATTAGAATTCTTAGGTATTAGCCCTCTAACATTACTAAAGAGAAGCAAGCGCGACTGGTCTGATGTTCATTCTATTCAAATTACCTATCCACAAAACATGGGTAAAAACTGCTTTCCTCATTTCAAAGGGCAACCACTGAGTTTTTGGCAATCATTTAGTACTAATAATTATGGCCCCAATGTTACTTTCGATTTTAAGTCCGGCGGTTCCGCTAGCGTCGAACTGCCTTACCTGACCAAGCCTCAGGCAGAGGAGCTTTTGGGCGCAATTGAGAAATTTGGTGAGCCATCGAGATTTTCTAGTGACTTTGTCAAAATGCAAAGGGCAATTGTCTTAGAGCGGCTTGACTCGAAATCATTTACTCAATTATGGTCAGAGAGTCTCAGTCCAAGGTATTGTGCTACTACCTATGTGCCTCTGTTGACTAACCATGAGTTACAGAATGGGCGCTATACAGTATTAATGGAACTAGCTGCTGGTGGCATGTCGGCTGTCTATCTGGCCAAGGGAGATGGAGTCAAAGTGATTCTAAAAGAGTCAGTTTTGCCATCAGATATAAGTGAAAAGCAGCAGGAAAAAGCGCGAGAACTTTTCGAGCGCGAGGCAAAGCTCTTGCTCAAACTTAGCCATCCACAGGTAGCAAAAGTATTAGATCGCTTTGTGGAAGCTACTAGAGATTATTTAGTGATTGAGTATGTACCCGGGCTAACACTGGGGCAACTTGTCAAAGCCAAAGGACGACAGAAAGAAAAGGACGTTCTTAAATGGTGTCGTCAACTAACTGAAATACTCGCATATTTACATGGACAAGATCCACCGCTTTTGCATCGAGACTTGACTCCCGACAACATTATTCTTAAGACCGATGGCTCTGTATTTCTAATTGACTTTGGCGCTGCCAACGAGTTTGTTGGCCAGGCAACAGGAACGATGATTGGTAAGCAATGCTATATTGCCCCGGAGCAGTTGAGAGGTAAAGCTAGTCAAGCAAGCGATCTTTATGCTCTTGGTGGAACTTTGAACTATCTTTTGACGGGCGACGATCCAGAACCTTTAAGCGTTTCAAGGCCGAAGGAGAAGCATTCGCAAATTAGCCAGGGTTGCAGCGACTTAGTTTCAAATTTGACAGCTTTTGACGCAAGCGAGAGACCCTCTTCGGCTGCCGAAGTCTTGAATCTATTAGATAGGCTTGATACTGATAGTAGTAGCGCCAAATCAGGGAAGAAGTAATGGCTAAACCTTCGCAGATAAAAGCGCTGCCAGCACTTCCGCCAGGTCTTGACGAAGTGTACATACCTTACAGCGCTTGGCGCGCCCAGGGGCGATTTCGTCACGCACTTCTGCAAGAGAAATATACTGTTAGAAGGATCTCTCAGATTGCTGTTATCGTATTTGCCAGCTATGCCGTTCTGCTTGCGGTGATTCGTTGGCTGCCAACCTTCATCTTTGGAATTCCCTCTGGCATTTTTCTTAACCTTGTTATCTATGGTGTCTTACTGGTCACTTCCTATCCACTGTTAACTTCACCGACTAATATTCAGATCGGTAAAGAAGGCATAAGAATTCACTGGTTGTCTTTTCTCGGCCTGCTATCCAGCCCCTGGATTAAGCTTGACTATATAGATTTTGTCAACGTATCTTCTTTTCGGCGGGGTTTCTACAAGTCTCGTGCTGTTGATATTCACATTAACAAAGACAATGTGCCCTTGAACATAAGACGGGTACTGCGTCTAATTGCTCCGTCGTTATGGTGTGTGAGCTTAGGCTTTAAGCCGACACTAAAGTTGCGTTTTGATATTGCGGCAATTAGCCATGATGCCGATGTGCAAGTGCTACTGCGAACTTTTAAAAATTTGCTTCCGGCAGAAAAACTTGGTGTCGGATTGCTTGAGCTTGGGGACAATGGAGGAAGTTCCTTTACGAAGCTCTGGTTAGATAGTTTGGACGGCGGAGATCGCAGCAATAGTCATTTGAGCCTGCCACAAGGCGCACTAGAGCCAGGCGAAGTTCTCCAAGGTGGCCAGTTTGAGATTGTGCGACGGTTAGCGGCCGGGGGCCAAGCGATTACCTATTTGGCGTTGGCTCACAAAGTCAATGAAGAATCTGGTCAAGTTGTTCTCAAAGAGTTTGTATTGCCGGTACGTGGTGGAATTGAAATACGGAAACGGGCTCTCGAAAATGTTGAGCACGAAGCGAAACTTCTACAGAAATTGAATAATGAACGCATCGTCAAGCTTATTGATTGTTTTGTCGATAATCAAAAAGCCTATTTAGTTCTTGAGTATATTGATGGTAAGTCGCTACGTAACCTTGTTTATGATGACGGCACTGTCAGTGAAGCAGAGGCAGTTCGACTTGGTATCGAGATGTGCAACGTGCTTGAGTATCTCCATACGTTAGAGCCGGTCATCATTCACCGCGATTTCACTCCTGAAAATCTACTTTTGCGCTCTACTGGAGAGTTAGCGCTAATTGACTTCAATGTCGCCGAACAGCTTGAATCAAAAGAGACCAAGACCATGGTTGGTAAGCATTGTTATGTTTCTCCTGAGCAATTTCGCGGCAAGGCTACTACTCAGAGCGATATTTATGCCTGTGGCTGCACCCTTTATTGGCTATTGACTGGAAAAGACCCTGAGCCAATCTCGCTGTCGCAACCTATTAAGGAAAGGCCTGACATGAGCGTCGAGTTAGATGCCATAGTTGCTCGTGCCACGGCAATCGATGTAAGCAAAAGATTTGCCAGTGCAGGAGCAATGAAGAAAGAACTAGAGGCGATTCAGGCAACCATGAGCCAGTAAGACTATCTTTGCGAATTATTACTGAGCCGTTCTATATAAAGCAAACAAATCGGCTTTCAGTTCATAGGCATCGCTGTAGCGATCACTAGCCTTCTTCGCCAGTGATTTGAGGATGATTCTTTCTATCTCAGCAGCTTGCGGGGAGGGAGCTAGACCCATAGCTGGCGGTGCTTCCTGCACATGCTTTGTCATCAAGGCAACTGGATTGCTAGCAGAAAAGACCATTCTTCCTGTGAGCATTTCGTACATGACACATCCGAGTGAATAAATATCAGTGCGATGGTCTACGTCGCCGGCCAGACATTGCTCTGGGCTCATATAGACAGGAGTGCCGACTGCTTCGCCTGTAATAGTGAGAGCCATTGATGCGTCGCTCTGCACATGTTTGGCGATGCCGAAATCTATGATTTTGACAAAATCACTCTGGCTGTCCTGTTCAATTAACATAATGTTCTGCGGCTGGATGTCTCGGTGCATGATGCCTAAATCATGGGCGTGGGCAAGACCTGCAGCCACTTGAATAAATATTGGCAAGGCCCTCTCTAGGCCTATGGCACCATTTTTTTCAATTATCTCGCCGGCACAAATTCCTTCAATATAATCCATCACCATAAAAGGTCGGCCATCATTTAATATGCCGAAGTATTTGACTGCCACTGTATTTGGTGAGGTTAACCTACTGCTTAGGTCAGCTTCTTTCTTAAAGCGATTGACCATTTCAAGATTGTCGATTAGTGATTCATGCAAGATTTTTATTGCAACAACCAGGCTGCTGTTGTCTTCTATGGCCTTATATACCTTCCCGCTGATGCCGGCGCCAACTTCTCCCTGAATTTGATATCCAGCCACTTTATCTATTTTGGTTGGACTAGTTTTTATAGACACCAGTTGTGAGCCGTCTTCTGGGCAATTGAGCTGGTCGCTGCCGAATCTGCGATTGCAAAAGAGGCAGAGCCTGCTGGCATTGTCTGGAGAATCGAGCTGGTTCACTTTGTCACCTAAAGTCTATGCCTAAATATTACTGTCCGACAAAGCCCAGAGCTTCAGCTCTATCTTTGTCTTTTTTTGCTTGGGCTGAGAGCGAGAGTTGGTCGTTGGCATAAGAGCGGTAGAAATAGGCTTCGCCATTGTCTGGATCAAGTTTAATGGCGTCGGTGCAGTCAATGATTGCTCGATGAAATTGAGCAATTTGGTTGTAAAGTTCGGCTCTGCGAAGTAAGGCGCTAGCATCTAGCGGGCTCAATTCAATATTTTTATTGTAGTCTTTCATCGCTTGATCGTAGAGTTTGAGCTCTTCTTCGGCGTCGCCCCTATAGGCATAGGCCGCTTGGCACTGGGGGTCTAAGGCGATGGCTGAGTCGCAGTCGGCAATAGCTTTCTTGTATTTAAAAGAAAGGTTATAGGCATAGGCCCGAGCTGTATAGCCATCAGGGTGTTTCGGAGCTGCCTTAATGCCCTTGTTGGCGGCTTCGAACGCTTCATCTAAGTGGCCGCTGTTGAGGTGAGCGTCTGAAGCAAGTACGTAGGCTTCCAGATTTTTGTCATCTATTTTAAGGATGGCATCGCAGCTCTCTAAGCATTCTTTGTAATTTCCGATTGAACTCGCTGTTTGGGCCTTGAGCGTGAGCGTTGCCACATCATTGCGTCCCGCAGCAATTGCTGCTGTTAAGTCATCGTCGGCCTTGAGCTTTTCGTCTAACTGTAGCCAGTGTTTAGCCCGCTCAAAATAGAGATCGGCTGTTGGCTTAAACTCAATATCGGCGGTCAGTTTGTCAATGGTTTTCTTCACCTCTTCCGGTTCGTCTTTCGACAGATGATTGAAGACCTGATGATCAAACGTAAATTCTATCGGTATCGTAGGTGGTGCGCCTGATGGCAGAGGGGGGAAGGGCAGCGCGGCGTTGATAGTGGCCAGCATAGCTTCGTCGAAAGGCTTATTGCCAGCACTGGTAAGTATTTTTAGATCAGCAATGCTACCGTCTTTATTGGCCGTAAATGACACCGTTCCACTTTCGCCAGTGTCTGTTTTCGGCAACCAGTGCGCCTTTATTCGACGGTGTAGGCGAGCCATATATGAAACAAAGCTAACTGCAGAAATTTTTCGCGGTTCTTTTGGCTTGTCCTTTCTCTCTTTGCTTTCCGTCGGCTGCTCCGCTTGATTGCACGAAGTAAGACCCGCAGCACTGCTGAGTATAATTAGGGCGAGAGCTAAGCTGCGAATGTAGTTTTGGGTTGCCATTTAGCGATTTACTTAAAGATCTAAGATGATAATACTGATTGGGTCAGTTGCTCTTCTAGGTTACTTGTTTCACCAGCGGCAATGTTAATTAATGCCAGTGGAATAGCCGATCTAATGTCGCCAGCAACGATACCAGCCTGACCAAAGTTAGCTGCTACTAGGTCGCCCGCTCGGCCGTGAATGTAGACGCCAGCGCAAGCGGCATCGAATGGGTTTAAACCTTGTGCCATCAAACCACCAATAATTCCAGAAAGCACGTCACCAGCTCCAGCCGTAGACATCCCAGAGTTGCCAGTGGGGTTGATATAGACTTCACCTTCTGGGTGAGCTACTAACGTGTAAGCTCCTTTGAAAACTACTATGCAGTCAAATTGTTTGGCCGCCGCCAGGGCTGAACCAACGCGGTCTGACAAAAGTTCCTCGACGGTTTTTCCAGTGAGGCGGCTGAGCTCTTTGGGGTGCGGAGTGATGACAAAATTGCGAGCTGATTTCGGCAGCGATTTGATATTGGCCGAAAGTGCATTGAGGCCGTCTGCATCTATAACACAAGGCTTGTTGATTAAATCGAGTAAGTCGAGAACAAAACTCACTGTGTCTTGATTTTGCGATAGACCGGGGCCAATCACCACGCTTGAAATTTGATCAAGCATTTCGATTACTTCTTTCAATGCTTCTTTGCTGATTGATTGTTCTGTGGTTTCTGGCAGTGGCTTTACTACAATCTCTTCCACCGGCACGTGACTGGCCAGCGAGCGCGGTGTGGCTAAGTACGATAAGCCAGCCCCAACTCGAAGCGCACTACTGCTGGCTAGAGCTCCAGCTCCGCCCATTCCTAGGCTGCCGCCGATGGTGAGGACGCGGCCAAAAGTGCCTTTGTTAGAATTAGTAGGGCGCGAGGGTAGGACCGATTGCACCGCACCACATGTAGTGACAAATATTTTCGGAGTGCTTTCGACGTGGCTCAGGCTTGCAGGCAGGTTGCTAAAATCTGGAAGGCCGATGTCAACTAAATGCATGTCACCAGCGTATTCGGCACCAGGGTGGGTGAGGTGACCGGGTTTCAAAAAGCCAAAGGTTACGGTCTTATCGGCACGAACTGCCGCACCCATGATTTGCCCAGTATCAGAATTGATACCTGAAGGTAAGTCAATTGCCAGTACTGGTTTCGTGCTTGAGTTAATGGCTTCGATCACATGCTTGGCCACGCCGTCGACTGCTCTCGTTAGGCCAGTGCCAAATAGGGCGTCAACCAATACGGTCGAATTTGAAGTAATGGCACCGAGTACTTCTATTAGTTCATCAGTATCTTCTAAGACAATTAAATCAACACCCAGCGAAGCTAATATTTTGCGATTGGCTTCAGCTTCTGGTGAAGCCATCTTCACTTCTAGTTCTGCTAGATTATCTTCTTTGTCTTGTTTATCACTTGGTCTCGGATTAGTTTTTACTTGCTCTCTTGCATTCGCTTTTTCGCTCGGAGCAACCACAAAACAGCTTGCCGGAACACCCCATAGATTGAGGTAGCGTGCCACCACTAGGCCATCGCCACCATTGTTGCCGCTGCCACAAAAAATTGCTATGTGCCCTGGGTTTTCATCCCAAAGTGAAAGGGCTGCTAGAGCGGCTCCTCGACCAGCAACTTCCATTAAGGTTTGGCCCCAATTTAGGCCGCCTGAGATCTCAGCAATCGACTCTATCCAAGCCGCTTCCAGATTTCTAATTTGTTTTGTTGTAGGAACTCTTAAATTGCTCAGCATTTCTTTCTTCTTTGAATTTTACTGTTATTGCTAGACTTCTTTTTCGACTAAGAAACAGCGAGCATCATGGCCCGCTGATTTTTCTTCGAGGGGCGGAATTGATGACTCGCAGCTGTCAACGCGCAACGAGCAGCGGTTAGCAAAGCGGCATCCGCTGGGCAAGTTAACCAGGCTTGGTGGCTGCCCTTCAATTGGTATCAAACGCTGCGAACCGGGTTTTGGTAGTGAATTCATCAAGCCAATCGTATAAGGATGTTTGGGATTTTTGAACAGCTCTTCTACTGTGGCATATTCGACGACAGAGCCAGCATACATAACCGCTACGGTGTCGCACATTTCAGCCACCACACCAAGATCGTGAGTGATTAACACAATTGCCGTGCCTTGGTCTTTTTGAATCTCTCGTAGTAAATCTAAAATTTGCGCTTGCACTGTGACGTCGAGAGCTGTGGTGGGCTCGTCAGCAATTAATAATTCTGGTTCGCAAGCAAGAGCCATGGCGATCATCACCCGCTGGCGCATTCCGCCCGAAAACTGGTGGGGATAATCATCGACTCTATTGCGTGCTTCAGGAATTCGCACCCGATCTAAAACATCAATGGCTTTCTTTCGAGCTTCGGCCTTAGATACTTTCTGGTGTAGTTCAACGGCTTCCATGATTTGGGCGCCAACTGTATAAACAGGATTCAGCGAAGTCATAGGATCTTGCGGAATAAGAGCTATGCGATTGCCTCTCACTCCGCGCATTTGCGCTTCTGTAAATTCAAGTAGGTTTTTGCCGTCTAGGCGAATCTGACCGCCGACAATTTTTCCTGGCGGTGGAATCAGACGCAAAATCGACAAAGAAGTAATCGATTTGCCACATCCCGATTCACCGACGATGCCAAGCACTTTGCCTTTGTCAACAGAAAGCGTGACATCGTCAACGGCACGGGCCATGCCAGCCTCTGTAGGGAAGGCAGTAGCTAAATTTTGGATTTCAAGAAGGGCCATGGCACCGCTGACAGAAAGAAAGTTGTAGAAACTGTTGTGATTTTAGACTATCTGCTCGATCAGTCTGACTAATATCGCTACAGAATGCTTAAATAGACATCTAAATCCAGAGGATTCTATGTCTACTGATTCAACTAACAACACGCGAGATATCTCTGTTTTGCAGTTGCTCACCAAGCTGGTGAAAGAGACCGATAGGCTGGTTCGTCTAGCTGATGACATCGATACCCATGCTTCAACTCCTCAAGCCAAGGCTGCCTTCAATCTGATCGGCTCAGAAGTGAGCAGCATACTTTCTATTATGAAATCGTCTCTTGACCCGCTTTATCGTCTTTACGATTTAGATCCGGGCATGAAAAATCTCGACCGCAACCGTCGCAACGCCACAATCAAAGAGTTTACTATCGCAAACGATCCTGATGATAGTTACGATGAGCAAGCGCTATGGAACGATATCAAGGCTAAAGAGTAAGTCTTTTAAAGATTAGTAGAAGCTAGGTTCTTGTTTGCCAAGCTCTTCAGTTCTTGCTGCACTTCGGTGTTGCCGCCAACTCGCGCAACTACTCGCTTCAAACTAGCAAGCCAGGGCTTGAAGTGATGACTACGCATTTCGCTATAGGCCTGATTGAAGCTCCAGTGGTCGTGGATTACGCGAAACACTGCAACCAGTGCACCCGTGCGGTCAGCGCCATAACGGCAGTGAACAAACACTGGTTGATTGGCCGGATCATTAACAATATTCAAGAATTGAGCGACCTTAAAGAGCGACGGCCCCATGAAGCCAAGCGGAATGTGGATGTATTTAATGCCAAGTTTCTTTGCATTGTTCGCTTCTTCCGCTGCACCTGGCCCAGCCATACGTAGGTCAACGATAGTTTTGACACCGCTTTCTTGCAGCTTCTGCAGTGCTTGATTGGAGGGCGCTGCGCCGCGCCATAAGCCTTCGCTGACAATATCGAAATTAGAGATGCTAGGTGCTGCAATTGATGCTGCTAGTAAGTGCTCTTTGCTGTCACCGTTTTTGTGGCTGACATTTTCGTGCACCAAAATATGGTTTACGCCTTTGTCGGGAGCTGTCAAAGCCAAGTCTAGTAGGAATTGGTTTCTCTCTTGCTCAGACTCAAAGACGTTTTGCTGTACTTCACAGCTTAAGCTGCTCGACGCTTCAGCGGCTGTGGCCGTTGGTAAGTAGAGTATTGAGTTTAGAGCGAAGACAATCAAGCTAAGGGCTAAAAGATGGCATCGACCAGCTATTACACCACTAGCAGATATCACACCGCTTTTGGTGCTCTGAAATTTGGTATCAAATGTGGTGTCAGCTTGGCTGCCTACCATTTCTAAATAACCTGAAATTTTCCACTTTCGCTGATATTAACATGGTGCCTTCTTTACAATCAAGGTATCGTGGTCAATTATTGCCATTGCTTTCTTGGCTTCACGGCTCGGACGCTGCCGATACGGTTATACTCTTCTGGTGGAAAATAAGTTAAATTCGACTAGGGCTGGCAAGCGAGGGCGCAAGATTTATCTGCTTGTCCGCGTTTTGCTGACAGAGTTTCGTGGCTTTCTCATCTGTCTTTCCACTGCTTTTACCCTATCGGTGGCGCTTTTCTACTTTTATTATCCACATAGTTTGTTGCCCAGTGGCGCTGCTATGACATTTTTTCAAGCCGCCTATTACACCCTGCTGATGATCTTTTTCGAAAGCCCATTGCAGTACGTGGAAGATATTCGACTTTCGCCATTATTTTTCTTGTTACCTATTTTGGGCCTGGTGACAATCGCTGAAGGGGTTGTGCACCTCGGCAATCTTCTTTTTCAGCACAAGCGTTATTCTAAGGAGTGGCAGAAAATGATCGCCGAGACAATGGAAGGTCATGTCGTCGTTTGCGGGCTCGGCAACGTTGGCGTAAGAGTAGTGCAACATCTCAAGCGTTTTTCTGAAGATGTTGTAGCAATAGAGTCAAACCCTGATGCCCGCTTTGTTGGCGAGGTTGCTGGCTATGAAGTACCAGTTTTGTTTGGCGATGTTCGCGACACCAAAATTTTAGAGCAAGCTTCAGTAGCCAAAGCGAAGGCGATCATTGCAGTTACTGATAATGATTTGGCCAATCTTGAAGCGGCTATGACTGCTCGCGAGATCAATCCGACCATCCGGGTGGTGATTCGTATGTTTGATCAAAAGCTGGCCAAAAAAGTTGAAAAATTTATGGGTATTGAAGGTGCTTACAGCTCGTCAGCCCGGTCAGCGCGCCTTTTTGCTCAAGCAGCTATTTCAGGCAACATTATTGACTCATTTGAATTTGGTGGCACCATCATCAATGCTGTGCAGCTCATTGTTGAATCAAATACCATCATCGTTGGCCAGACACTCGATGATTTGCGCAATAACTATGAAGTAACGGTGCTTTGTCACGAGTCGAAAGAGGGTGTTGCCGATTGGAACCCCGCGCCAGCCACAACGCTATCAGTGGGTGACAAACTGCTGATAATGACCGATCGTGATGGCTTAAACAGGCTGGCACCGGTTTCTCACAAATTGTCGCTACCGCGGGAATAGATGTCAGTATGTTGCGCTCTTGCAACTACTCGTTACAACCGTATAAATGTCCACTAGCAGTAATCATTTATGGGTAATCTACCCTAGGTCGATGTCTTCCATGGCGATACTTAATGTTCGGTGTCATTCCGCCCTCGCAAGATGACTATCGTGATGAAAAAACGCTTGAGCGCCTTCTGCGCAAGATAGCTGCCACAATGACGCGTCCATGGACCATTATGGAAGTTTGTGGTGACCAAACCCAGGTTTTGCTTGAGAATAATTTGACTGAGCTTTTGCCCAGCGAATTGAACATTGTTCACGGTCCAGGGTGCCCTGTGGCTTCTGTGCCGGTGCGAATTTTTGACCGCGCCATAGCCATTGCTCAAGAGCCCGATGTAATACTATGCGCTCCTGCTGAACTGTTGCGCATACCAGGCTCAACTTGTGATTTGCTTGAAGTAAAGGCCAGCGGCTTTGATGTGCGTGTGGTTTATTCTTCAATGGATTGCATTGCTCTAGCTCGGGCCAATGCCGACAAGAAGGTAGTATTTTTCAACGTCGGCCTAGAAACTGCTGCTCAGATGGACGCTCTTGCTGTCTGGCAGGCTCGTAGGCTTGGTATCACCAATTTTCTGTTGCTCTCATATCATGCTCAGATACCGCCGGTTTGCAATAGCATATTTAGTCGTGCTGACAATGTCGTGCATGGTTTATTGGGGCCTGGTCAAGTTTGCAGCCTGACTGGTTTTGAGCCGTATGAAGCATTGAGCAAACAGTTCCAGATACCAGTAGTGGTGACAGGCTTTGAGCCAGTCGATGTACTCGAAGGAATTTTGAAATGCCTCACTATGCTTGAGGCGGGCAAGTATGGCGTGGAGAACCAGTATCGCCGTGCTGCAAACAAAGCGGGCAACCCAGAAGCTCGCGCCCTAATTTACGAAGTATTTGAGTCAGCTGAGCGTGATTGGCGTGGGCTTGGTGCTATTGCGCTTAGTGGTCTGCGTCTTAAGCCTGAGTTTGTCACTTACGATGCCTTCAGCGCCTTTTCGCCTGAGGCAGAAGTGGTGCAAGAATTTGCTGGCTGTATCTCACAAGATATTTGGCGCGGCTTGCGAAAACCGACAGACTGTCCATCGTTTGGCCGTGGCTGTAAGCCTGATAGCCCTCTTGGTGCCACCATGGTGTCTTCTGACGGCACTTGTGCTGCCTACTATAAATATCGAAAACAAGAAGCTAGTTAATCGTCCGCCAGAGCCAGGGTGCGGCTCAATTTCGCTAGTCAGTTTCGCTAGTAAATTTCGCTATTGTCAGTATCAGAACTGTGTGTCAAATTCCGGGGCAGGTTATGCGGAACAGCATGCTTAACGCACTTAGGACGGCCACGATAATTAGAGTACTTTTGGGAGACAGACCTTGCACGCGCATCAGGCCTAGGTAGCACATGTAGCCGGTTCCCATTGTCGCTAACATCGCGCCTAACGATATCTGCCCGAGGGCAATCCAGGCAAAGACAAAGGTTGCTTTGCTGAAGGCCAGAACGCGGAATGTTCCTTCAAGATCGCCTTTGCCACCAAGGCGTTTGAAGGCTAAATCAGTAATTACCGCTCCCACGCTCACTGACAGGAAGCCGATTATCATTCCCCAGAAAAATAGAAGTGGGTTCAATTTCGACACGGCGAACATAAGCGAACTCAAAATCAAAGTGAAAACTAAGTAGAGAAGCGGTTCTCCGTAGCCACCAGTTAGTGGCAAGTTCTGAAAATAAGCTTTTGGATTTGAGAGAATGTCTTTGGTAACATTGAGGTTGTATGTGGCGATACCAATAATGTCATTCTTGCTGAAACTTAGACCAATACTAGGCGGCGGCACTTCTTTGAGTTGGTCAGTCGCCGGACCAAATAGCTTGCTGCGCATTCTTTGTGGCTGCTGTTGCTGATCATACTGATCATATTGTTGATTTTGTTGATTTTGATTTCTGCTATTTGGGTTGGCGTTGGGCCAGGCAGGCTGTTGATTCTGCTCTGTCAGCGGGTCTATTTGTTGATTCTGCTGATTCTGTTGAAACTGAGCGCCCTGCTGTGCACCAGGCTGTGCATTCTGATATGCCCCTCCTTGTGCACCAGGCTGCGGATACCCTGGTTGTGCATAAGCTTGTGGTGTTTGCTGGCCAGGCATGCCTGCTTGTTGCTGTCCTGGCCAAGCGGGTTCGCCGGAAACTTCGGGGGCGTAACTTGGGCCCGTGACGATGGGCAAAGAGTTGAAAGGTAAGGCGTTTGCCTGACTGCCACCCGCTGGTAGAGTCTTTCTCTCAAGCTGCTGAGGCTGAGGTGGTCGCTGTCTTGGTTGTTCCTCGGCAAACAAGTCCCATTTTGGCTCTGGTACTGGAATCCATGGGCTGGAAGGGTCAGGAGCTGGGGCGTTGAGTACAGGAGTCTTAGGTATGTATTCGGCCGAATTTGGGTCGTCTTGTGGCCGCAGCTTGGGCAATTCGATACCAGTTGGGCCAATGGGCTCGGCTGGGCCAACATAACCAGCACTGACGGGATAGGCAGAAGGCGGTTGGCTGGTTGCCTCTTGATGGGGAAACCAGGGGTTATTTGTTGGCGGCGGTCCTGCCGGTTGCTGCTGCGAAGGAGGTGACTGGTGAAATGGGGCTGATGGCTGGCTGGGATGAGCTGGGTGTGGCTGCTGCTGAACTGGCGTAGCAGGTGGTGTGGGCGCCTGCTGCTGCGCGCTAAATGGAGTATATCCAGGCAAATGCGAGAGAAGGTCATCTTCCCCGTCTTTTCTCTTGCTATCGTCGCCGGATACCATATTTAGATCTTACCCATTCCTCTGCTAAAGCTAAGGATAATGCTAGATCTCTATTTATAGTTGCCTCCTAGAAATTCTTCTTTTGCGGTGCAGGAAAAATGACACCATTAGCAACGAGCTTGCCAAGTGGTGTTGTGGTTGGTGGCTAGTTCGTATATGTATTAAGGCTCTCAAAATTAATTCTTGACGTCACTTACTTGTTGGCAACTGTTGTGGAAACATTGTCGCTGTCCGGGCGTCCAAGAGTTCATGTAGTAATCGTCCTTCATCTTGAATACTGCCATTATGGCCAAGCGTATTGTGCAATCACTACTTGTCAGGGATAATACCATCGAGTCGAAAAGTGGCTTTGAAAGGGCATCTCTGACCTGCATAACTTATATCTATGCATGAGGTATAGCAATGGCATCTCCAACTATCTTGCGAGCATCCGACCCAGTTGTCGGGACAAACTCCGGTAAGAGTTCACTGATTTCGATCAAGCTGACAAGTCAGACTCGTACAACTGTTGAAATGCCCGAGAGAGTTTCAACTTCTGCTGGCTACCGCTCATTGATGCTAAATGATAGCCTGGCTGGTCGCAACGCCTCTCGTGTTTTTAGAAACGAAGAGCGTGAAGAAGGATGTTCACGCATGAGAATGGTGAACAGGTTGCGCCAGAAAGAGAAATGGCTAATCTGGAAAGAATTTTTCAAAGACTTTGATCACACCATCGGTGCCTTCTTCCAAAAGTGCGCACCATCTGGCTGGAACAATCCCTAAATTAGATTGAATCCCTAGATTTAGATTGAATCCCTAAGCTAGTTCAATCACTAAGTTAACTTCAATCACTAACATTGGCCTTAGAGCCTCGGTGCGTCTGCATCCGGTTTGAAGCCAAGTTGATTGTCGAAGATGAGCTTATCAACCCTGAAGGAATCAGGGCTTACTTGTAGGTCGCCAGAAAAAGGCGAGCCAAATAAAATCACCAAATACATATTCAGTGATATCAATAGCGATACCATGCCGGTCATGGCCATCTGCGCTTTGGCATCGGTCAGTCCGAAGAAGTAAGTGAAGACGATTGTCACAACTGCACCGATTATCAAGACAATCCACTCAACAGCCGGTATGCCGTGTTGTGCCATATTTGTTCGAGCGCGGCGATAATCCCATACCTGACATGCTTCTTGAACAGCAATTGGATAAATTGCCTTTTGATTTTCAGTAACAGGCTCAAAGCTCATAACTTCTTTCATTAGTTCGACGATAGCCTTTCTGGCTGTCTTACTAATCTTGCCATCAGCCATTGCCGGCCACTCTTCAGTGAGAATTTCTTTGACGTAGTCGTTGCATACCACTCGTATTTTTCGGCACTTTTCTGGCGGCAAACTATCTGCTAATAGAAAAACATCAGCCAGCGAATTTGCTTCTTGCTCGACAATTTCACGGGCTGCCTGAAATTTGGTCATGGCATCGACCACAATCAAACCCAGCAAAACTGCATACATCGTGCCTACAACAGAGAGCAGGTAGCCTCCGACTTCGTGGCAGCTTCTTAGCTTATCTAAGTCAAAGTACTTGCGCACAACCAAGAGGCCAAGCACAGAGAGCAGTGAGACACTAAATATCAATATTGAGCCGGCGACGTAAGAATCAAATTTCATACGCTTAGTTTCCTAGGAAACTAGATTTTGTTCAACTGCTATTTGTTCAACTAGTTTTAGCGCTACCAGTAGTTTTAGCGTTACTAGTTTTGGTTGGAATCGCCGAGTCGATCAAACGAGTGCAAGGCTTTGGTTGCCAAATCAAGCACACCGTGTGCGAGGCCGATCATTTCATCGTGAGCCACAGTAAGGAGGAAGACCGCCCCCAGAGTAAGCACTACTAGATAGAAAAACACTACAGCCATTGGGTCTCCGTTCAAAATTATTTGAATCAGCACATTGGAAGCTAAAGCCATAGCATTCCTTATTGCCCTGCCAGTATCTTTTCAAGTGGTTAAAGGTAAGGTTAAGAGATTGCCTTGCTGCAGCTCCTGTAACCCTAAGTCTGTCTAATGTATGGCTCTACACTGGAGTTTGTTTTCTAGAGCTCACTTTCTAGAGCTTATTTTCTAGAGATTACTCTTTTGCTGGAGCTTGTTTTTCTCTTAGTGCTTACTTTTCACTTAGTGCTTGCAGCTGGGGCCATGGCTGTGCCCTTTGTGTTCGTCTTTGGTTTCAGCTGCACTGTTTGAAGAGCAATGGGAATGAGCGAGAAAACTGCCATGGGTAAGCTTGCGATTCAACAAGTGCGTTCCCACTAGCAGCAAATTGCCTGCCGATATTAAAGGAAGTTCAAAATTGGCTGGAAACTGTCCTCGCAAAACGGCTACTGCGGCCACAAGCGCTAGACCTATAACTAGGCCGGCCAGAGCAATTGGTTTTTTGTGCTCTCTATAGCCAGGGATGATAGCAAAGACAGCGAAGCCCACGATAAAGGCTATGAGAACGTTTTCGGTGGTTTCACTTTGTAGCCATTGCCACTTCATACCTATAAAAGGAATAGCAGCAACGACAAAAGGCATGGCCAAGCAATGAATAAGACAAAGCACTGAGGCGAAAATACCGAGGTTATCTAGCGAGAGAATGGCTTTCTCTGCTGCTTCCTCTGATTTTATAGAGTCTAGCTCTGTCATAAGTGTTTCCGTCCGCCGCTGCAATCATTGCAAAGGCCAAAGATTTCGAGTACGTGACCTTTTACCTGAAAACCATAGTTTGAGCGAATACTGTCTTCAAATTGCTCAATCAAGCATTCATCAAGATGCAGGCTCTTGTGGCAAGACTCGCAAACCAAATGATGATGATGCTCACCAGGCCGAACAAGCTCGTAGCGCCTCTCGCCATCGCCAAGTTGTACAGCCTGTACAAGACCTTGGCCAACCAGAGATTCCAGCGAACGATAAACCGTAGTTAGCCCAGGGGCCTTGGGGTCTTCTGTACGCATTAGGCCGTGTATATCTTGGGCGCTGGTCATATCGTGAGCGCGCTCAAGATACTCAAGAACTTTGCGGGCACCCTTGGTCAGTTTTTGAGGGTTGATAGTTAAACCGTGTTTATGCTCTGCCATTATTAAAGGATAGCAGAAACGTCTTAGATCAACTTATTGCCCAGTTTATCTTAGTATTGATAAGTCAGCTAACGCTAACTTTGCGCAGGCTATAACCTACTTTAGGAATGGTTGTGATGATTGACAGCGATTGATCTTGGCTGTCGTCGAGCTTCTTGCGTAAAGCGGTGATTGTTTCTAACAGTGATTCTGCCGTTGCTTCAAACCCTGGTTTTGAAATGCGCTTTATCAGCACGTCTGTACTGAGATCTTCATCCGGGCGCAGCATGAAATATTCAAGCAAGTCAAACTCTCTTGCTTGCATTTGAACTTTGGCACCACTTTTGGTGACGACGCGTTTGACTAGGTTAATTTCAATATCGCCATTAGCTATTATGTTTGAAAGTTTGTTTGGCGGCCGTCTTAGCAAAGCGCGCAAGCGTGCTGATAGTTCTTTGAGATTGAAAGGCTTGGTCAAATAATCATCGACCCCAGCATCAAAACCTTGCTCTTTCTCTGTAATTTCAGTTCGACCAGTGAGCATAATTACTGGTGCTTTGCCGTCAGTGTCTCTGTATTTGCGACAAATCTCAGGCCCAGAAAGGCCACCAGGTAAGTGCCAATCTAGAATAATTAAATCGAACTTGCCTTTGCGCAGAACTTCCCAACCCTCAGTGCCGTCGTGAACAATTTCTACGGAGTAGCCATCAGCCGAAAGCCAGTCATTGACCATTTCGGTCAAGTCTTTATCATCTTCCACAAAGAGGATCTTAGCCATTTCGCTCCGACAACTTAAGGTATATATCAAATTCGCTGTCTAAGAATATACGACGGTCTCAATCGTTTCAAGTAAACTTGTCAGGTTACTTACCCGAATAAGGCGCGCGGTTCGCAATGCGGCTATCTCTGGCAGCTAAAGGTTTAATACTCGTAGCAATTCCTCTTTGCTTCGAGCTTGCTTTTGTTGTGGTTCTGGTCGATTTGCAAAGGCAAGCTGAGGCTGAGTCTGCCATAGCCTTGCGCTCTAAGAAAGTGGCACAGGGAATAGCTGCTCAGACACACGATCTCTTTGCATTGTGGCAGACTATTTATAATACGACCAGAACTCAATGGCGTTCCACTGGCCGCTTTGACCAGAGTTACAAACCTGGTGTGGCGAAGCTCCTGGCTGGCTACAACGAACTTGTCGAACTGACGCCTGATGACCCTGAAATTAATAAGCGTGTGAGAATTTCTCGTTCTACGCTCCTTAATGCTGAGGCAGTGCTTGATTCAATGATGACGCGCCTCAACGACCATGACGGCAGTCAGTTTTTGACTGATGAAGTTCTGGCGATTAAGAAGATACAATCGACTTTTCATGCTCTGGTAGAGCAGAATCATGAGTTAGAGGCCGTCTTTAGAAAGAAAAATAGTGAGAAAGATAGCAATCGCCAGATTGAACTAAGGCAGAGAATATTGACCGTGGCAACTTTTGCCGCCATCGTCAATGTTTTGTTGAGCATCGCTGTAGCCGTATTCTTACTGAAAGATGTTGTTGGTCGCTTGCGCCTTTTGCAAGACAACGCCTCAAGATTGGCAACAGGTAAGCAACTTCGTGCCCCCTTACAAGGTAGCGATGAAATAGCTGAAGTTGACAGAGTGTTTCGCAGAATGGCACGTGCTCTAACTGAGTCGAACCATAAAGAACGCGCCGTAGTTGAAAATGCTCTTGATACGATTTGCGCAATTGATAAAGACGGTCGCTTCAGCACAGCTAATCCGGCTAGCTTTAAGCTTTTTGGCTTAGAACCAGATGACCTAGTTGGTACTCGTTTGGTTGATTCTATCGCCGAAGAGGATAAGGCGAGAATACTTTCTTGGCTAACTGATTTGCGTGAGCAGAAAGATCGTGTTGCCAGTCAGTCTGAGCGGGAAAAGGAATTTCGCGTGCGCCGCCGAAACGGTAGCGTTGTAGACACACTTTGGTCTGGTCATTGGTCAGAAGAAGAACTTTCTCTCTTTGTGGTTGTTCACGATATGACCGATCGCAAAGAGCTAGAGCGCGCCAAGCAAGAGCTTGTGGCCATGCTTACACATGATTTGCGCTCACCGCTCACAACCATCCAAGGCATGATTGAAATGGCTCAATCGGGCATGCTTGGTCAGCTGAACGAAAGAGGAGTACGCCTGACTAATGCCGCTGAGCGCAATAGCTCGCGCATGCTTAGTCTTATCAATGACTTGCTTGATATTGAAAAAATTAAATCAGGCACCATGACTCTGGAAAAAGAGAAAGTCAGTCTGACTGAACTATTCGATGAAGTTAAGGCTAATGTCTCTGACTGGACTGCCGTGAACGGCATCATCATTGACTGCCAAGCGACGAATTTAAGTGTGTCTGGCGATAGAGAGAAAATTAGCAGGGTGATCTTTAACTTGCTCTCGAACGCTATCAAATTTTCACCACCGGGCGGCCACATAGAACTGTCTGCCAGTGCTAAGGACAAATTCGTTGAAATCACTGTTTCAGATCAGGGTCCTGGCATGCCACCAGAAATGGTATCGTCAATTTTTGAGCGGTTTCAGCAGGGTACCGGCTCTGCTCATAAGGGCAAGGGCGGATCGGGTCTGGGCCTGGCCATCTGCAAAGAAATAGTTAGTTTGCATGGTGGCAAAATTTGGGTAACCACTGAAGAAGGCAAAGGCAGCCAATTTCACTTTACTGTTGAAACTTAAAATTGGTACACCAGCGACTCTAAGCTAGAAAGCTACTTGCTCTTCTCAGCAAGCGACAGCTCATGTCTCAGCTCACGCATACTAGCATCAGCTTCTTTGTAGGCTTGCCCTGGGCGGCCAGCTCTCAGGCGCTCGTATGCTGCAATGGTTTTTCGGACGTCGGCACTATCGACTTTTGTACCAAGTTGTAAGTCGCCGACCCAGCTTGATGCCAGGGCATTTGCTAAATTGCCCATTTGGGCATCAAATTCTTTTGGTGTTGCTGTTTTCTTCAGGGCCTCAGCTCGCGCCATCCAGGTTTCTCCAGTGGGCGGCATAGTGGCAGCATAGGCTTGTTCGATTGTCATTGGCTTATTGATGAAGTCGCGAGAATTGCCCCACTGACCATCGATTTTTACTAACCTGGTTTTTGGATCATAATCTACGATATTCACGACATGGTGATCGGCTAGAATCTTTTCAGACAAAAGTGGCCCGGTGAGTGGGTTGTGTCTCATAGTGCTCACCAGGGGTTCGCTATTGACACGAACAAAGAGCGTGGCAAACAGTGGGCCTTTTTCGGTTTCGCGTAGGTGTTTAAGTCTATCAGCGAAATCTTCTACCGATGTCACACCAGTGGCCAGGTTGTGCTCACTGTCTCGTTCTTGCATAGAATGGTGGATGATAAACAACTCTGGCTGCCACTTCTTGGTCAACTGTTCGTTGATTCTAATCATATTGTTCATGTAGCCAGCCATTCCTGGCCCTTTGTCTAGCTCTTGTGGTCGGCCATGTGAGTAGTCGACTAGCGATTCACCACTATCATAGGGGCCTGTGGCCTGCTTCTGATAATAGTGAACATCGCCTGGTGGCATCTTGCGCAAATTTTCTTGGCTATAAAAACCGGTGATGGCAGCGGTTTGAAATACTTGGCTGGTGTAAGAACGTATCCATGAGCCGTTCTTGGCATTGAGCGCGGCGTCTCCGTGGGCTCTGAGATTGGTCTCTTCCATGGTCACACTAGTGCCGTCTTTAGTTGTAAATCTACCTTCGCGAGCAACTTGCGAAAGTATATCTGTCACCGTAGATGGTTCTTTGGCGTAGAGTCTATTTTCAATGGTTGTAATTTGGCAGGTGCTGTATTTGCCTTGGTCGTTAGATGTAGGCTCAGCGGCATTGGCCATGGCGCCATTGACGAGCCTTACTCTTTCTCTTTGTGATAGTGGCACATTGCCCTTTAGTTCTAAAATCTGAGCCAAGTCGCGGTAAGTGCGGGCGACTTCTTCGCTACTGATGCCGTCTTGTTTTGCTCGTGCTTCAAAAGTCTGCATGTCTCGCTTAAGTTTTTCGCTTTCTGCCGGCAATACCACTTTTTCTTTGATTAAGCGCTCTAAGCCTGCTTTTTCTTCTGCCAAACTTTTAGGCGCCGGTGGCTCTGGTCTGTCACTGCTAATTAAGCGGCCATCGGCACTGCGTACAACCGTAAACTTATCTGTTGCCTTAGGGCCAAAGTGTTCTTCTTTGTAGCTGTCGTCGCTCTTACCAGTGAAGCTGCGTTCGAAGCCACTGCCATCGGGTCGTGTTACTTTTACTTTGCCGTCTTCAGTTATTGTGTAAAGTGACTTCCCTGTATCTGTGAGCACAACAGCACCATCGGCGGTGTGACCCTGCATGCGCACTGTTTCACCAGCTTTGAAAGTAGCTGTTTGCGGTGAATCGCTTTTCGCTAACTTTATGAAATTGAGTTCGTAGATTTCTTTTGCGTGTTGTTTTATTTGTTCAGGGGTGGCAGCTGAGCCCAAATGCTGGGCAGCAATGCTCATCACCGATTGCTCAGCGGTTGTCTTGACCTCGCCTGGCTTGACGTTGATTTTGATAAATTCGCCAACAGCGGCCTCTTCGGTCTTGATTCCGGCAATTTTTATGAATACCGGGCCATCTTGCTCAAAGTTTTTGGCACCTGTGGCCTTTTCTGGTCGTTCTTCTAGTTTGGCGTCGGGAAAGCCCATGGCCTTAACCGCGCCAGAATCGTTGCCCTGGGCTAATGCGCCATTCCATTCTGCGGCATTGCGCCTCAGGTCTTGAGCTTGGTTGGCAAGGGGCTGTGGCTTCTCGCTCGCGTCTGCACCAGCGCCATCTTTGGGCGCTTCTGGTTGTTTGTGTTTGCCGTCGCTCGTGTCTGCCTGTCCCACGGAATGAGCCTTTAGGTACTTTCGTTCGTTTTAAGTAGGCCGTTGGTCGCTACTATTTATATACCCTCCGGAAATGGTTTCTCGACGGGCTTGTGTCTGTAGTCTTGTATCTAGCGTATGGCCGCCTGGCGGTGCTTTAAGCGGCACTGGCGCGTACTTGACATTGAGGGTGTTGCAAATTTGAAGCAAAGCTAAGCTGATTACGGCTTTGCTCTTCTTAGTCGCTTGCCTGGCATGTTAGACTGATTGTCTTGTCGGGCGATTAGCTCAATGGTGGAGCACCTCGTTTACACCGAGGGGGTTGGGAGTTCGAGTCTCTCATCGCCCAAGACTTTCGGGACTTTGGAAAAACCCATCCCAACAATATCCCAACTTTTCCTCGGAAAAGATTGGCATGATAAGAAAACGTTAGTAATGCTCTTTAGAGCGATCAAGCGTTAAATTAGTCAACTAAGAAAGGCCTGCATTTATTGCGGGCCTTTTGTTTCTTGTGTGCCACGCATGTTTGATAACTGGAGGTGAAGGTCCTCACAGAACCGGATAGCGGTGAACTGTAGCAGAGCGCAAGGGCGTAGTCGCGAGGCTGGGTCTGAAGGAAGCGCCGAGCAAAAT